>NZ_NKFG01000001.1:0-294350 GCF_002223155.1 Burkholderia sp. AU31652
TCGCCACTCGCCACCAGGTGCAAGCACCCGTGCTGCCGTTCGACTTGCATGTGTAAGGCATGCCGCCAGCGTTCAATCTGAGCCAGGATCAAACTCTTCAGTTTAAACCTGTTACTGTTTTCGGTTCAGTTAAGAACCGGTCGCTCACTCAAAGCTGACAGGAATATGAATTGCTTCATAAACCTGACTTACTTTAGTGTGAGACTCTTGATACTTTCGCTATCTGATCCGAGGATCAGCTCGCTTTCATCAAGCGCCCACACTTATCGGCTGTTAATTTTTAAAGAGCATTCTGCGAGGAACTTCGTGTTTCCCAGCAGCGCTGCGTTTTCAGCAGCAGAGAAGCGAGATTATCAACCGTTTTTTTAAATCCGTCAACAACTTTTTTAACTACTTCGTTGCGACGACTGCGGTTTAATTCCATTTGCGCTGGAGTTGTTAAAACCGACATCAACAGCAGCACTTCTCTTTTCCCCCGCGCTGCGTTTCCGTTAGCGCGAAAGAGGCGTGATTCTAAGCACCCGCCCCAGTCTCCGCAACCCCTTTTGTGAAATTATTTTGACATGGGGTGCCGGAGGCCCTGAACGGCTCTATTAGTCATATATAAGCGGCACGGCAGGAGCCGCCCCGGTTGCCCGTGAACAGCCCCGCCGCATCGAACGCAACCCACCGTCGCTCACCGCCCTACCATCGCCCTCACCACGCCGTCCCGTCGAATCAGCCCGTGATACAGCGCCGCGGCAAAGTGCGCGAGGAACGTCGCGAAGAACAGATATGCCAGCACCCGGTGCGCGACCCGGAGCCAGGCAAACGTCACCGGATCAGCCGACACCAGCGCCGGCAGCTGCACACCGCCGCCCAACGTCACCGGATACCCGCCCGCCGACAGCATCGCCCATCCGATCAGCGGCATCGCGAGCATCAGCGCATACAGCACGAGATGCGACCCGTGCGCAGCAACCTTCTGCCACCACGGCAGATCCTCGGGCAATGCCGGCGGCTTCGACAGAATCCGCACCACGATCCGCACGCAAACCAGCACGAGCACGGCAATACCCAGAGGCTTGTGGATCGCCACCAGAAGCGCATGCCGCTCAGAGACAGACGCCACCATCCCCACCCCGATGAACAGCATCGCGATGATCATCGCGGCCATCACCCAGTGCAGCACCCGCGCCGGCAAGCTAAACGTCGTCGAAGCCTTCATCACCGTCCCTCCCCACTCAATCGCGCCACGCCCGCTACCCCGGCCTCTTCACTCGTCCTGCGCAGATACGAATCCGCGTAAGCCGCCGACCGCGCCGGCAGCAACGGATCTCCCGACACCTGAATCCCCTGCGGCAGCACCGTCGGGTCGTAATTCACGTCGCGGCACGGCCCGCTGTCCTGCGCCTCCACGTGGTCGAGCACGAGCGTGCCCGCATCGATCGTCGTGCGCTGCGCGGGCCAGACCTTCGTCGCGTCGTCCACCGGGTCGCCTGGCTCCGCCAGCGTGACCAGCAGCTTCCACTTCTGCGGACCGGCAGCGATCCGCTGCGTCACGTCCTGCTGCAGCACGTTCGGGTCCGCCGCCGTCGCGACGTCGCCGGCGCCGGCCGTCTGCTCCGGCACGACGCGCCATCGCACCGCCTGGCGCTTGCCCGCCGCGTCGACGAAGTAGAACGCGTTCAACCCGTAATAGCTCTCGGTGACGTAACTCGCGCTCGGCTTCGCACCTTTGATCCACTGCAGGAACGCGGCCGTCTCCGGATGCGCGCCGAAAAACGCCTTCACCTTCGCCGGGTCGGGCTTGCCCGTCTTCGGATCGGGCCGGGTCGCCATCAATTGCGCGTAGAACGCCTGCGGCGTCGCCACCGGAAACACGGGCATCGCGTTCATCCCGGTGCGCCATTGCTCGCCGTCCGGCGCGGTGAGCCTCAGCGCGAGGCTGCGGATCGGCACGCTGCTGTCGGGTGCATACGGATTCCCGCCCGGCAACGCGAACCGCCCGACCACCGGCGTGCGCACCGCCTTGAAGAACGGCGCGACCGAATACGCGCTCGCCGCACCGTTGCCTTCGAAGTAACCGGTCACGCACACGCCCTTCGCGTGATTGCGCCGGAAGCCCGGGTGAATGCCGCCGCCGGCCGTCTGCAACGCGTCGACGATCCGGTGCGGAGTCAGACGCGCCGGCGCGAGCCAGCCGCCGACATACCCGAACGCCACGGCCACGCCGGCCACCGCGCCGCCGATCGCGGCCCAGCGCCACCACCCGCGCCCGGGCTCGCGCCGCGGTGAAGAAGAGGAAGAAGATCGCTCCATATATAGACTCCCGACCATCAGGTCATTGTCGAACCCGCGTAGGACGCCGCCCACGCCGCTTTATTCCACGAAAAGTTTTTTCGTATGCTGGTGGAATAAGCGGCGCCCACCGGCGTCCTACGTGGCATCTCGACCCATTCGGCAACCGGCCCGGCCATGCCCTCCACCGCCCTCGACGACGAAGCACTGCGCGAACTCATCCCCAGGCTGCGACGCTTCGCGCTCTGGCTCGCGCGTGACGTCCACGCGGCCGACGATCTCGTCCAGTCGACGCTCGAGCGTGCGCTGTCGCGCTGGTCGAGCCGCCGCGACGACGCGTCGCTGCGCAGTTGGCTCTTCACGATCCTGTACCGGCAGTTTCTCGACGGCAAGCGCAGCGCGAAGCGCTACGCGTGGCTGCTTGGGCGCATCCGCGACGACGACGAAGCGCACTGGCCGTCCGCCGAACGCGAATTCGCGGCGCGCGCGACGCTCGAAGCATTCGGCCGGCTCCCCGACGAGCAGCGCAGCCTGCTGCTGCTCGTCGCGGTCGAGGGCTTCACCTATCAGGAAGTCGCCGACCTGCTCGACGTGCCGATCGGCACCGTGATGTCGCGGCTCTCCCGCGCGCGCCAGGCGCTGCGCCAGCTCAGCGACGGCGAGCTTCCCGCTCCTTCTCTCCGGTTGATGAAGAAATGAACACGCCTCCGAACGAACACGACCTCCAGGCCTACGTCGACGGCCAGCTCGACGACGATGCGCGCGCCGCGGTCGAGCGCTATCTCGCGCTGCATCCGGAGCGCGCGGAACAGGTCAGGCAATGGCAGCAGGATGCGCAGCGGTTGCGGGCCGCGCTCGAGAGCGTGCGGATGCCGGCGGATAACCCCGCGCTCGACCCGGCGGCGATTCGCGGACGGCGCATGGAGCGCACGCGGATGCGGTTCGCGATGGCGGCTTCGTTCGTGTTCTGCGTCGGGCTCGGGACGTTCGGCGGCTGGCAGGCGCGCGGGTGGAACGCGCCGCCGCCCATCGCGCCGATGAGCGATGCGGTCGAGGCTTACCGGATGATGGTGGTCGATCAAACGGCCAAGGTCGATTACCGGCCGACCGGTGCGGGAGATTTGCAGGGGTGGCTCACCCGGCGCGTGGGGGCTTCGGCGAAGCTGCCGGATTTGAGCGCGGCGGGGTTCAGGCCGGTCGGCGGGCGGTTGTTCACGACCGATAGCGGCGCCACGGCTGCAATGGTGCTCTATGAGGACGAGGCCGGAAGGACGCTGAGCTTCTATATGCGGCCAGCGGAATCGAAACATCGGCTGCTGCCGGCCGGGCAACGCGTAGATGGTGCGTTGCTCGCGCGATATGGATCGGTGAACGGGCTCAACTATGCGGTGGTCGGGCCGGCCGGGAGTCTCGCGGAGAAAGCGGTCGTGCAGGCGCTCGATCAGCAGACTTGAAGTGGCAGGATGCGCGCCCGGCTGGCGATTGGTGGCAGCCGCCGGCGCCTTTAGTGGGGCGGCCCGGCGGGCTTGAACGGGCGCCCGCTCACCATTCGCCTGCACAGCGTTTCGACTGGCTTTCCCGGGCTGTTATTCACACCGAGGCCACGCCGGCGCCCTCACCTTTGGAATCACAGGGTTTCGAGTCGCCGCGGAACAGGATATCCACATCGATCACCGGTAAGCGATCTGGTTTCCAAGGCGGGCTACGATCCTGTCCGTCCAGATAGAGTCGTCACCGAGACCTGGCTGCCGGCAAGCATCTTGTTCGTCCGGCGCACGAACACCCAGTGCCAAACCCAGAGGAAAACCGCGACGCCGCCAGCGATCGAGCCAATGGTATTGGGTATCAACGAAAGAACCTGGGCAAGACACCACCCGATGCCGCTGATCCGGCCGAACGAGCGCAACCCCGACAGAGCCGGATTGATACGAGACTCCGCTTCCAGGGACTTCGCAACGTTGGAAATAATGAAGAAGTCCTCGATGAAGTTGTAGGGCAAGAGGAACATCAGCCAGACGCTGTTGGGTTCGGCCGCACGCGATCCTCGGTTGACCGATTTCAGGGTCGTCCTGAGGTCGCTCGCGTAGGCATAGACCAGCGCCAGGAAAACCGCGATGACGACGATGCTGCCGATCGCCCCAAGCACCGCTATTTCGCCGAGAACGCCTCCGTCTTCGGAGGGATGGACAACGGGATAGGCGAGCCCAAAGGCAATGGGGATGCTCAGAATGGCCTTGAGAATGGTCCGTGCAGTTGCGCTCATGTGTATCGGCGGGAATCGGTGCGTTGTCACCGGCAGCATAGCGAACGGTCATCCTCGCCGGGCGACTTTGTCCTGGCATATGCCGCCTTCTCTCGCGACGCTCGCCGAGTCGGTGCCTGAACCGCACCGCGAATCGTGGAGTCGAGTTGTATGAAAGTGCGATATCCACGACCCGTGAGGTAACGCGAACATCCTCGCCGAATTCGCGTACCCTCACCCGTTGAATGCACAGGATTTCGAGTGCGTTGGCTGATCGATATCCACAAGGCATTCCATCACTACGGATCGCACGAGCACGCTCCACATCGCCTGCGCTATTCCGGAAAATCCCTGTCGGACAAGGCGTTCGGGCTGATTCGCATGGTCGAATGCATGGCGCTCACCTGTCTGACGCACAGCGATTCGACTCGTTGGGTGTGTGAGTTGTCCACATACACGCTGTGGACAAGCGCACAAACACGTTGCACGTTCCGCATGGACCCCGCTCTCAGGGCTTGCTTCTCTCCGTCCAGTTGCGTGCTCGAACATTCTGATCGGCTTGTCGAGGTCAACATTCACCGAGATCCGCACCCAGCTTGTGATTCGGGCAAACGCGCACCTTGTGTAAGCACAGCGTTTCGCATCGTTTTATGCCGCAGTTGTCCACACGTGAAGGCTGACGATCTTCATCACCTCCGAAGTCACTTGGTCAGATAAACCCCGAGAATCTCGCCGGTTTCCGGAGAAACGACGTACTTCATCGACGTCCCGAGCGGACTCGCGTTGCCGAGCCCGCGCATGCCCGGCGGCATCTTCGCCATGAACGTCACGCTGATGACCTGATCCTCAGGCGTCGGATCCGCCGTGGCTTCACTTTCGTCTTCGATGCAGATCTCGAAGTTGCGCAGGTCCTGACCGGTCTTCGCAAAATCCTCATAGGCGGACTTCAGGCCGAGCAACGTCGCTGTATTGAGCCGAACGGAACATCGATCGACCACGCCGAAATTCAGTTTGCTCATGGTGATCTCCGGATATCACGGGTTAGGGCCGATGTCGTACTGCGCGATCATGCCCATCACGATTGCCCTGTTGCGTTCACGTCCGCGTGTCGTCCTTGCGCAGACCGCTACGTTCCAGCACCTCTCGCAGGCACACCGGACACACGAGCTCACCGGCGTCCCACATCTGCACGAACGTCGCCCGCTCACCGATGCGAAACGTCGATTCAACGATGTCGATGTCCGGCCCGAGCACCTTGCGCAAGAACGCTTCGTCGAACCAATGCGTGGCCCCATGCTCCACGCTGGCATTGATCACCCGCACGACGTGACAATCGCGTATCACGTCGATCGACAAGATAGCGGCCTCGATATCCGGTGAGGTTCGCGTCGGTCGGATCAACCCGTGCAACTCGCAGCGCGCGAAGCCGCGGGGCCAATTCGCATTCGCCGCGACGACGGACGTGTCGAACGCCTGCTCTTTCGTCGTCGGTTTATAGGGCACCTCGCCGGAACGCACGAGCAGCTCGTCCAGGCATGCCGAACACAGACGCTCCCGCAAGCGCTCCAGCGCCGCGATCTTCGGAAACGCCGTCACGTGCGCAACGTCGTCGATAAAGGTCGCATCGACCTCGTGCTCGGCAAGTTCAGCACACAGCATCCACATTTCCAGGCTGTATTTCCGTCGGTCGAGCGAAACCTTCACGAGCTCGCCCGACATGAACTGCCCGCGCTGCCGGATGCGCGCGGCGATGCCCTTCGATGTCGTGATGCCGTTGTCGCGTCCGTGCCGACCGCAGTGCATGGGGCCCATTACCCGCTCCGGTTGCGGGCAGCGCTCGCGTTGCCCAAGTCTTGCTTCGGTTTCATCGTGTCGGTCGTCATCATTCCCTGTAGTCGAGATCGAACTTCACGTTGAATCGCTCGCCTTTGTAGCAGAAACACAGGACATCGGCTTCCGGCATCGACACGCGTTGCTCGAACACGATGTCGCACGGGTGTTGTTGCAACCGGCGTACGACGGCATCGATCTCGAGTGCGTCTAGCCGGGCCAACGAAGAAATACTCATCTGTCGTGAACCTGTGCGCCAGTCCTTCGCATCCTGAATGCCGGCGATTCTACAGACACAGCGGCTCGCGCATCGTCCGATGCCCTCATAGCTCGCCGCTTCGTTCATCCGATCACTGCACGCAGTGCATATCCTGCGCGGATCACAGTCGGCGGACTGTGCTTATCCAAAGGTGTTAACAGAGTTCGTATACATACGTAGTGATAGTTAACAAACCCGGTGCCTCACAGTGGATAACGTCCCTAACCCCATGAATTCTCGACGGGAAGCAGAATGCATAACCCTGGGTGCGCGACGTGAACAGCTCCCGGCAGCACAGAACAACTTTTCGTCGATTCACAGCCGCGGCGACATATCCTCAATCGTTCCACTGTGAATCCAGAGGCTTGCCGGAGGGTTATCCAGAGGGCTATGTGGATAACACCACAGCGCATCGACGCGTTTTGCTGTGATGCAAACAGGTGAAGCCAACGTTCCCGGCATCGCCACGCAACATCGATCGTCGGCCTCCGCGCACCTTGATTCAAAAAATTTTCACGAAGGGGCTTGTGCTCCTCAAAAACCCTCTCTATAATTCGCGGCTTCTTAGGCTCGTAGCTCAGTTGGTTAGAGCACCACCTTGACATGGTGGGGGTCGTTGGTTCGAATCCAATCGAGCCTACCAACGAACAAATGAAGGGGTCTGGCAGCACAACTTGCCTACAGGCAATGCGGCTCGTCAACATACAAACGCCACGCGGCAACATCGCGTGGCGTTTTTCTTTTTCCGGCCGAAACAACGCATGTCGCCCCGATGCGTTGCGCGATCCGCGGCATCGCATCCTTCCTCACCGACACCTCGATCCGCCATACAACGGCCACTGTGCTGCGCGTAGAATCGTGTGCGCATCGAAGCAGCGGTTCCGACCGTCGCCCGACCTCCAGCACATCAAAACAACGACGCGCGATCCGCGCGACTGAGAGCACACGACCATGTCCGACGTCACGACCGCCACGTCATCCGCGAGCAACGACGAGATCGCCGCTTACGTCGGAAAGAAAGCCGCCTGGTTCGAAAGGAAGTGGGAGATCGCCGCATCGCGAAAGAATCGGCAGTCGTGGAACTGGGCAGCCTGTTTCCTCGGCCCGGTGTGGATGGCGTATCGCTGCATGTACTGGCAGGCGGCGGCCGTCCTTGGCGCGACGCTCGCGATTACTCTGGTCGAGCTGCTGTACTTCCCGAGTTACTTCGAATCGAGCATGCTCGACCCGGTCACCATCGGGATCGCGGTCACGCTCGGCTGGTGCGGGAACAGCCTCTACAGGACGCACGTCGAACGCAGGATCGAAAAGCTGCGCCCGAGCGCGACGTCCCGCGAATCGTTGCTCGCGCTGCTGGAAGCGCAGGGCGGCACGAACTGGCTCGCAGCAGCCGGTTTTGCGATTGCAACGCCGTTGCTCGGCTTCCTGATCTACATCATGGCCGGAACGTATTGATCGCAGGAGCCGGCGGCCGGCAACGCAGGGCGAAGGATGAAGAAAAGGGCGCATCGCGGCCGCGCATGCGCACGGCACCCGACGCGTGATCCCATCACCCTCAATGCAGATGCTTCAACTTGTCAGGATTCCGCACGACATAGATCGCGACGATTTTCCCGTCCTCGATCTCGAGCGCCGTGGTCTGCAGCTCGCCGTCCGCTTCCTGCGTGACGAAACCCGGCAACCCGTTGATGAACCCCGCACGCACGAACGTCGACGCGTGCGTGGCGAACAGCTCGGCCAGGTACGCGTGCACCTTCATCACACGCTCGAAGCCGAACACCGGCGTGCCCGCGGCCGGGCGCTTGCCGCCGCCATCCGCGTGCAGGCTCACGTCCTCGGCGAGCATCGCGCCGAGCGCGCGCATGTCGCCGCTGCGTGACGCCGCAAAAAACGCCTCCGCCAATTCGATCCCGCGCTGCTTCTCGACATGGAAGCGCGGCCGCGCCTCGCGCACGTGCGTGCGGGCCCGCGCGGCGAGCTGCCGGCACGCGGCCGGGTCACGCTGGATCGTCGTGGCCACTTCGTCGAACTCGAGGCCGAATACGTCGTGCAGCAGGAACGCCGCGCGTTCGAGCGGCGAGAGCCGTTCGAGCGCGAGCAGCAGCGGCAGCGTGACGTCTTCCTGTTCGTCTTCCTCGACGACCGGCTCGGGCAGCCACGGGCCGACATAGGTCTCGCGCTGGTGCCGCGCGGACTTCAGCTGGTCGAGGCACATGCGCATCACCATGCGGCGCAGGAACGCTTCAGGCACGCGCACCTCGGTGCGGTCGACGTCCATCCATCGGATGAACGCCTCCTGCACCATGTCCTCGGCATCCGCGACGGAACCGAGCATCCGGTACGCGACGCGGATCAGCGTGCGGCGCAGCGGGTCGAAGCTCGCCGCCGCATCGGCCCGTGTTTCGGCGCTGCCGTTGGCCGGATCGAGGGTCGGCATCAGGCCACCATCTTCGCGGCGGCGGCCTTTGCATCGGCCGGTTCGATCCACAGCCCGAAGCCGACCGCGAGCCGGTTCCAGCCGTTGATCACGTTGATCATCAGCGTGAGTTTCACCTGTTCCTCCTGGCTGAAGTGGTCGTTCAGCGCCGCGTAGGCCGCTTCGTGCGCCGCGTGGCCCTCCGACAGTCGCGTGAGCGCGTCGGTCCAGCCGAGCGCCGCGCGTTCGCGGTCGGTGTAGCAGGGCGCTTCGCGCCACGCGGACAGCAGGTAGATGCGCTGCTCGGTCTCGCCTTGCTCGCGGGCTTCGGCCGCGTGCATGTTAATGCAGTTCGCGCATGCGTTGATCTGCGATGCGCGGATCTTGACCAGCTCGATGAGCGTCGGCTCGAGGCTCTGCGCGGCGGCGACCGAGACGGTCATCCAGTGCTTCATCAGGGCCGGCGCGGCGGCAAACGGGTTGAGTTTCGCAGTCATGGTCCTTCTCCTTTGGTGTGGGTTCCGGGGATATGACGAGCGAGCCCCCCGCGTATGTGACATCGACGCGAAATTTTTTTTGAAGCCGGTGAGCGGATCGGCGTGGAAGGCCGCGGGGGAAGGGCGGGCAGGGTGCTCGTCGAATGCAACAAACGCGGCGAGCATGCTTCGCGCGCAAGTGCTGGTCAGACGATTTCGCATTCACATCAGGGAGACGATCACGGCCGCGAACGCCCGCGGCATGAATCGAGCACAACGGCCGACGCCCGGGCCTCCACATGCCCCTCGATGCGCGCCGTTGTCAGCAATTGGCAACTGATCGGTTGCTTTCATTTACATTTATCTGGCGTTTCATCCGCATCTCGGTCAGCAACATTCACATTTCTGGCCCATACTGTTCTGCACGGGCAGATGAAGTGACGCCGCATCCGCGGCCCGGCGCGCGCGCCGGCTGCCCGACGACGCAGCAGCAGGTCGCACGTCAGCCGCGCGCATCACGCGCAAGGCTTTCCTTTTTCCGGCAACACGCAACGCAGCGAATCGCGACGTGGACGGTAAACCGATGAGCCTCCTTGCATCACAGCTTCAGCGCCGTTACCAGGACGTGCGCGCCCATAGCGTCGCGTTGACCGCGACGTTGTCCGCCGAGGACCAGGCCGTGCAGTCGATGCCCGACGCCAGTCCGACGAAATGGCACCTCGCGCATACGACCTGGTTCTTCGAAACCGTCGTGCTGATGCGACGCGTGCCCGGCTACGCGCCGTTCAACGCGGCATTCCAGTTCCTCTTCAATTCCTATTACGAAGCGCTCGGCCCGCGCCATCCGCGGCCGCAACGCGGGCTGCTCACGCGCCCGTCGCTCGACGAGGTGCATGCGTACCGGCAATACGTCGACGACGCGATGCTGCGCGCGCTGGCCAGCGCCGACGCGGCGCTGCTCGAGACGATCGCGCCCGAGGTCGAGCTCGGGCTCCATCACGAGCAGCAGCATCAGGAGCTGATCGTCACCGACATGCTGCACGCGTTCTCGTGTAACCCGCTGAAGCCGGCGTTCCGGCCGCGCAACGGGACGGACGCGGGCGCGATGGCCGCGGGCGACGCCGGCGCGCAGCACTGGCTGCATCAGCCGGGCGGGCTCGTCGAGATCGGCCACGACGGCGAGGCGTTCTCGTTCGACAACGAACGGCCGCGCCATACGGCGCTCGTGCGGCCGTACGAGATCGCGAGCCGCCTGGTGACGAATGCGGAATTCGCTGCGTTCGTCGCCGACGGCGGCTATACGCGCCCCGAGTTCTGGCTGTCGGACGGCTGGGCCACCGTGCAGCGGGAAGGGTGGCAAGGGCCCGCGTACTGGATGCCCGACGACGACGATGCGGCCGCCACGCGCGTACGGCGCACGTTCGGCCTGCACGGCGTCGAGCCGCTCGCACCCGACGCGCCGGTGTGCCACGTGAGCTTCTACGAAGCGGCCGCGTATGCGGAATGGGCCGGCGCGCGCCTGCCGACCGAATTCGAATGGGAAGCCGCGTTCCCCGCCGAAGGCATCCGGCAGATGCTCGGGCACGTGTGGCAATGGACGCGCTCGTCCTACGAGCCGTATCCGGGCTTTCGGCCGCTCGTCGGGGTAGCGGCCGAATACAACGGCAAGTTCATGGTCGGCCAGCAGGTCCTGCGCGGCAGCAGCATCGCGACGCCGCCCGGGCACGAACGGCCGACGTACCGCAATTTCTTTCCGCCGGCCGCGCGCTGGCAATTCACGGGAGTGCGACTTGCGCGAGACGTCTGACCAGACGGCCACGAGCGGTGGCCAGCAACCCGCCCGCGATTCGCGGCCGAGCGCGTTCGAGCGCGACCTGATCGACGGACTGTCGCGTACGCCGCGCAGCATTCCGCCGAAATACTTCTACGATGCGGCCGGCTCCACGTTGTTCGATCGCATCTGCGAGTTGCCCGAGTATTACCCGACCCGCACCGAGCTCGGCATCCTGCGCGATCGCGCGGCCGAGATCGTGCGGCGCGTCGGCCCGCATGCGGAACTCGTCGAATTCGGCGCGGGCTCGCTCGAGAAGATCCGCGTGCTGCTCGACGCGTTCGCGGGCAACTATGCGAACGCGCCGGCGCGCTACGTGCCGGTCGACATCTCGGCCGACTACCTGCACGGCGCCGCCGCGCGGCTGCGGGCAGCCTATCCGTGGCTCGACGTCGCGCCGATCGCCGCCGACTACACGAAGGCCGAGCAACTGGCCGAGCTGACCGCGACACCGGCGCGGCGCATCGGCTTCTTTCCCGGCTCGACGATCGGCAACTTCGCGCCGGAAGAAGCCGATGCGTTCCTGCGCGATGCCGCGCGGCTGCTGCGTGGCGGCGGCCTGCTGGTCGGCGCCGATCTCGTGAAGGATGAGCGCACGCTGCACGACGCGTACAACGATGCGCAACGCGTGACCGCGCAGTTCAACCTGAACCTGCTGGTGCGCGCGAACACCGAGCTCGGTGCGGATTTCAACGTCGATGCGTTCTCGCATTGCGCGTTCTACGACAGCGCACGGCAGCGCATCGAGATGCATCTCGTCAGCGACGTCGCGCAGATCGTGCACGTGCGCGGCCACGCATTCCGCTTCGACGCCGGCGAGCGCATCCACACGGAGAATTCGCACAAGTTCACGATCGACGGTTTCCATGCGATCGCGCGCCGCGCTGGATTCGTGCCCGATACCGTGTGGACCGACGCGGACAACCTGTTCAGCGTGCACTGGCTGCGCAGCGTCGACGATATTCGCGCGTGATGCACGTGCTTGCGAACCGCTCGCGTGCGGTGCGGGCGGTTCGCTTTCGGCGCTTTCCAATGCTCGCCGGCGCGTGCCGATCGCCCGGTTTCGTGCCGAAAATCCCTTTTTTACCGCTCCGATGCACCGCTGCAACGGTGTTTGGAATGCGGCCTCTTCCTTGTCCCGCAAGGCTTTTCGGGAACCCGTAAACGTCCGTTACCTGTCTCGCATACCCGTTTCACCTGTGTCTGTGTCCGGTGCCTAGACTCCGAACCGTATTCACATGACGCACGACACGTGCAGGGAGTTGCGAGATGAACAAGAAACTCATTCTCGGTGCAGTTCTCGGTGTAGCGGCGCTGGCAGCTTCGGGCGTCGCCTCGGCCCACGTCGACCTGTCGGTCGGCATCGGCGTACCCGCCTATGCGGCGCCGGCGCCCGTCTACGTGGCGCCGCCTCCGCCCGTCATGTACGCGCCGGTCGGCTATCGCGACGACGGTTGGCGTGGCGACGGCTGGCGTCAGCGCGAATGGCGCGAACATGAGTGGCGCCGCCGTGAATGGCGCGAGCACGAGTGGCGCGATCGCGGCGGCTGGCGTGGCGGCCGCTGGGATTGAGCGAAGCGGCTCGACTTGATCTCCACACGAGGAGAATGAAAACATGATGCCCATTCGACACATCAGGCTGGGTGCCACCGCGGCCATCGTGGCGCTTGCCACGATCGGCAGCGCGCACGCGGCGGGCTGCATGAAGGGCGCGGTGGTCGGCGGTGTGGCCGGCCACTATGCGGGGCACCACGCGGTCGTCGGCGCGGTGGGCGGCTGTATCGTCGGCCACCACATGGCGAAGAAGCAGGCGCAGGAGCAGGCCGCGCAACACAGGGCCGCCGCGCAGGGCATGCAGCCGGCGCAGTAAGCATCATCGTCACCGGGGCGGCGCTGCGGCGCCGCGCCCACCTGCCTCGTTCCCCGCTCAAGCACGATCCGGATTGATCTGACGAATGCGCGCCGCGCGCCTCGTTACGATCATTTACAACGTCGCGTGGCGCGAATCCGGCGCGTTCATAAAATGCAGTCACACGAACGCGCTCCAGGGAGCACAAGATGAAACAGCAACGATATCTGTCCGTACTGACGGCCGCGCTGCTCGCGCTCGGCACGGTGTCCGCGTATGCCGCAGCCGGCGGCAATGGCGGTGGAAACGGTGGTGGCGGCGGAGGTCACGGTGCAGGCGGCCTGGGCGGCAATGCAGGCGGCATGTCCGCCGGCCACATGAGCGGCCATGCGCTGAGCAACTCGAACGGCATGCACGCGGGCGACCGCGACAAGGGCCTGTCGCGCGCGGCCGACCGCTCCGACACGATCGCCGATCGCGCCGGCGCGCAGCCGGGCCGCGGTCACACGCACGCACACGCGCATGGCCACACGACGCACGCGTCGACGGCCACGCATCATTCGCATCACCACGCATTGGGCCGCACGCTTTAAGCGCGGCGCGCAATCGTGACGGAAGGGCGCTTCGGCGCCCTTTTTTCATGGCGGGACTGCAACGCGGCTGTCGCGCGAAAACATCGTGCCGACCCGATTTGCAACCAGCCGTAACCGCGCCGCGAACGGGCGCGAATACGGATCGCTTACACGCGGGTAACAGACCGGAAATCGGCGCAAGGCGCGCGCATGGCGAGCGCGCCGGGCCGCGTCGAGAAAGCCGATAAAAAAGGGCGGCTCATCGCCGCCCTTCGTTTCAGCGCCCGGCGCTCGCCAGGGGCACTGCAGGTTCAAACAAAGCGTCCGCCTGCCTCACGCGCACGAAGCGCGCCGCGCCGTCGCCGTCCACCAGCGCCCGGAAGTGCGCTTCGCCGCACGCGAGCTTCGCCCGCTCGTGCTCGCTCGGCACGTGGCCGTCCGCATTCGGCGTATCGACGACGAAGTACAGCCGTTCGCCGCCGTCCTGTTCCGCGAGCACGGCCCAGTCCGGGTGATAGCTGCCGAGCGGCGTCTGCACGCGGAACCATGCAGGCAGCTTCGCGTACAGCTTCACGCCGTCGTGCGCCTCGAGCGCATCGGCGAACGCGCGTTCCGCGTCCGTCTCGCATACGACTGCCTCGTGGATCGACTTCTGCGCATCGGGCCGCAGGTTGCGCAGATAGCCGGTCAGCGCCTCGCTCTCGAACGATTCGAGCGCATGCACATGGCGCTCGCCGAGCTTGTGGTACGCGATGCCCGCGACGAGCGCGAGCCGCTTGCAGCGGTTGATCGCATCGGCCGCGACCGCGATGAACTGCTGCGGATTCACGCGGAAATCCTCGAGCCGGCCGCTGTCGGCCAGGATCGTCGCCAGCGAACGGCGCGTGAGCTGCGTGCGGTCCTGCAGTTCGGTGAGCAGGTCGGGCAGCGGCAGCTCGCCTTCGTCGAGCAGCACCGTGCCGGCGCCGGCCACCTCGATCGCCTCGATGCCGGCCTTGCCGATGTCGATCTCGGCCTTGCGCCACTGCAGCCGTGCGCGGGCGATGTCCGGCGCGTCGTGCAGCGCGGCCGCGCAGTCACGCACGAGCTTCGCGTTGTCGAACTCGACGCGGTACACGGTGCGATGGCGGATGCGGTCCCACAACGCGCGGAAATCCTCGCCGAACACGACGGCCTTGCCCGACGCATCGCGCCGCAGCGCGATCGCACGGCGCTCGTCCGCGTTGCGCACGGCGAAGCGGCCCGACAGCTTGCGCAGCGTCGCGACGATTGGCGCGCGCAGCACCTCGAACGCCTCCGGCAGCACCAGCGCGCTCTGGCGCAGCGCATCCTTCAGCCGGTCGAGCACCTTGCCTTGCGCGTCGACGTAGCCTTGCTCGTGCAGGTGGTTCCACAGCACGCGCGACAGCTCGACGCCGAGCGCATGCGCGGGCCCGTCGCCTTCCTGCACGGGCAGCGCCGCGAACTGGTGTTCCTCGACGATGCCGAAACGGATGCCCGTGTCGGCCTCGATTTCCTTCTGCAGGTTCTCCGCGAACGACTCGTAGCGTTCGGTCGCGATCACGGTGAGCGTGTTCACGCCCGGATCGCGCACGCGTTCGCCGTCCTGGTCGACGGCAAGGCGCAGCCCGCGGCCGAGCGTCTGGCGGCGCTCGCGCTCGGTCTGGATGTCGCGCAGCGTGCAGATCTGGAACACGTTCGGGTTGTCCCAGCCTTCCTTCAGCGCCGAGTGCGAGAAGATGAACTTCAGCGGCGTGTCGAACGACAGCAGCGCTTCCTTCTCGCGCATGATCAGGCCGTACGCACGCTCTGCGTTCTCGCGCGCCGCGGCGCTGCTTTCGCTCGTGTCGGTCCAGCCGCCCTTGCGGTCGATCGAGAAGTAGCCGTTGTGCGCGCGGCCGACTTCGAGCGCGACGTCGACGCCGTCGAACAGCGCGCGGTAGGCCGGCACGCGTGCCGCACGTGCGTATTCCTCTTCGAAGATCAGCGCGTAGTCGCCCTTCGCGGGCATGCCGTTTTCGTCGTAGCGGCGATAGCGCTCGACCGAATCGACGAAGAACAGCGACAGCACCTTCACGCCGCGTTCGGCGAGGCGCAGTTCCTTGTCCAGATGCTCGCGGATCGTGCGGCGGATCATCTCGCGCTGCACGGCGAGCGTGTCGATGTCGCCGAACGCCTCGCCGAGCGACAGGAACGCCTCGCCTTCCGGATGGCGCAGCTCGACGTATTCGGCGCCCTTCACCGCATGGACTTCGCCGATCCGCAGCCCCGCGTACAGCGCGCGCTTGGTCAGGCGTTCGAGATCGTCGCCGTCGGTGGCCGACACGATCTGGCGCTTCACGCCGGCCGTCGTCGCGACGTCGAGCTCGATGCGCGCGCTGATCGCGCCGCGCCGGTTCGACACGCCCACGAGCCGCACGTACGGCTTGTTGTGCGCATCCTCGACGATCGCCGACGCGATCTCGATCTGCTTGACCAGCTTGCGCTCGTACGCGTCGACCGCGTCGAGCCGGTACACCATGTGGTGGCGGTCGACGTGCGTGGCCGAATAGCGCAGCGTGCAGAGCGGCGCCATCGCGGCGAGCGCTTCGCGGCCGCGGCCTTCGAGCCCGCCGTCGACGCTTTGCGGCTCGTCGACGATCACGATCGGCCGCGTCGCGCGGATCAGGTCGATCGGCTTCTCGCCGCCGGTCTTCTCGCTGTCCTTGTAGAGGTTGTTGATTTCCTTCTTGTTGATCGCGGCCACCGTCATCACCATGATCTGGATCGCCGCGCTCGCCGCGAAGTGGCGCACCTGGCCGAGCTTTGCGGAGTCGTACAGGAAGTAGTCGTACGGCACGCCCGCGTACAGCGCGCGGAAATGATCCTCGGTGATCGAGAGCGTCTTGTGCACGCCTTCCTTGATCGCGATCGACGGCACGACGATCACGAACTTCGTGAAGCCGTAGCGGCGGTTCAGCTCGAAGATCGTGCGCAGGTACACGTAGGTCTTGCCGGTGCCGGTCTCCATCTCGACGGTGAAGTCGCGCGAGCCGGGCAGGCCGGACGGCGGCAGCCCGCCGCGCAGCTGTACGTCGGCGAGGTTGCGCGCGAGCGCGTCGTCGGTCAGCGACAGCCGGTTGCCGACGCCTTGCTCGGACACCGCGAAGCCGAGCGAGCCTTGCGCGGCGGCCGTCGTGCCGGGCGCGGCGTTCGCGAGCACGCTGAAGTCGCCGCGATACGATTCCTGGCCGCGAAACAGGTCGCAGACGGCGTCGATCGCCTCGCGCTGGTAGTCGAGATCCGCTTCGAAATGCAGCCGCATCACAGGCTCCGCACGCGCTTCACGCCGTGCTGTTCGAGCAGCGCGGCGAGATTGAGCTTCGCGACGTCGTCGACGAAGCCGCTGTCGCGGAACAGGCACGTGACGTCGTGCGTCGTGCCGGTCGCATCGAGCAGGTCGACGATGCCGTCGGCCAGCGGCCCCGCGTCGTCGCGCGAAATGCGCGCATCGAAGCACGCGACGATCGCGCGGCCGATCAGGTGCACGGTCTTGCCCGCCACCTGGTGATGCTCGACCGGCGTGCACAGGTCGAGGCCGAGCTTCAGCGTCAGCTCGGCGAGCAGGTCGTCCTCGGTGCGGCCGGTCTTCACGTGCTCGACGGACGCGAAGAGCGCGTGGTCGAAGTCGTCGCGGCGCGGGTCCCACTCGATCACGTTGGTCGTGTCGAGCCGGTACACGCGAAAGCCGAGGTCGCCATAGCTTTCCGGATAGTCGCGCGCGACCTGCTGCGCGGCGCGGCGCAGGCGTTCCTTCGTGATTTCGGCGAGCGTCAGCGGCTTCTTCAGCTTCGCGCAGAAGTCGGCGGCCGCCGTCTGCGTCTTGTCGCGGCGGTCGAGCGCCTCGGGCAGCTGCACGAGGATGTAGCGGCGCGCGCCGCCGTCGGTCGCGTTCACCTGCATCACCGCGTGGCCGGTCGAGCCGGAGCCGGCGAAGCAGTCGAGCACGATGTCGTCGCCGCGCGTGCACCAGCCGATCACGGCGGCCGCGAAATCGACCGGCTTCGGCAGGTCGAACGGGATGCCGAGCGTCTTCAGCAACGCGTCGTCGGAGCCGGCGAACGGCAGCACCGACGGCACGTTCTCGTACATGTTCTCGTCGAGGTAGTAGATCCGCTGCGGCTGCGTGGTTTCATCCGCGCCGAATTCGATCTGGCCGCGCTCGATCAGCGCCTGCATCGTCGCGGGCGGGTTGCGCCAGCCGCGCGCCGGCATCGCGCACGGCTTGCCGGTGACCGGGTGGATCAGCGGCGTGAAATACTCTTCGGGCGCCTTCTTCTTGTTCGGCCAGGCCATCGACACGAGGCGGTACACGCGGCCTTCCGGTGACAGCCGGTCGTACATCACCTCGCCGCCGGACAGGTTGGTCTGCGCCTTCATCCATGCGCGGTACGCCTTCTGCGCGTCCTTCGCGTTGCCGCTGCGGTAGACGGCGTCGTGCGCGGCGTCGAGCATGCGCTGCGCATTGCGCTTCGGACGCTTGAGCGGCGCCTGTTCGAGCAGTGTCTCGGCGTTGCGCGCGAACAGCACCAGCGATTCGTGCTGGTATGCGACGCCGCGCGCGTCGCCCTTCGGGTTGCGCTTGTCCCACACGGCCACGCCCAGCTCGTTCTCCTCGCCGAAGATCTCGCGCAGCATCAGCACCAGTGCGTGCACCTCATGCTCGTCGATGTGCACGGCGATCAGCCCTTCGTCGGACAGCAGCGCGTGCGCGAGCTTCAGGCGCGGATACATCATGTTCAGCCAGTCGGTGTGGAACCGGCCGTTCGCTTCGGTGTTGGTGCTGCGCTTCACGCCGCCGTGGGTCTGCCCGGTCATCGCCAGGTAGTGGCGGATGCTGTCGCTGAAGTCGTCCGGATAGACGAAATCGCTGCCGGTGTTGTACGGCGGGTCGATGTAGACGAGCTTCACCTTGCCCGCGTAGCTCTTGTGCAGCAGCTTCATCACGTCGAGGTTGTCGCCCTCGATCACGAGATGGCGCGTGTCGTCCCACGCGACGCTGTCGTCGGGGCAGGGCCGCAGCGTGCCCGTCGACGGCGTGAGCGCGGCCTGGCGCGCGCTGCGCTTGCCGTGCCAGTGGAAGCCGTAGCGCTCGTCGGCGTCGCCGACCGTGCGGTCGCCGACCAGCGCCTTCAGCACGTCGACGTCGACCGACGCGCCGTCCGGGCCTTCGGTCACGAGTTCGGGGAACAGCGCCTTCAGGCGCGCGACGTTGTCGGCGGTGAAATCCGTCGACATCGCCTGCGGGCTGGCCGCATCGAGTTTCTGCATCGTCTTTTCCATCGGAGCCCGGCCGCGCGCGCCAGGACATCGGGCGCACTCACGGCCCCGGCGGCAACGGCCACCCGGGCAAACCCGAAACGCTATCGAGTCACCCGGCCGAGGTCAAGCGCCGATGTGGGGCGAGCGTGCGGGCATCGGCCGCGATTGCCCGCCGGACGGGCCGCCAGCGGCTTCGGGCCGGTTGTCGCATGGCCGACGGGCGGGCGCCTGGCAGGCGTCCCGGGCGCGCTCGGGAAAGGACAAAAAAAGGGCACGGTCGGCGCCAAGCGCCGGCGTGCCCGCATGGAGAATCCCGGACGGAGGTGCGGCGGGGCCCGTCTGGCCCCGTTTCAGGTCAGAAGCGCGTGCGGATGCCCGACGTCAGTTCGAGCTGGTTCTTCGCGCCGAACGTCGACGACACCGTGTAGCCGCCATGCAGCTTCATGTAGTCGCCGGCCAGGTACACCTCGGTGCGCTTGCTCAGGTGGTAGAACACCGACCCGTAGATCGTCTCCTTGAAGCCGTTGGCGACGCCGTTGGTCAGGCTGAACGCGCCGAGGTTGGCGTTCGGCGTGAAGCCGTCCGCGTTGTTCGCGGCGTTCTTGATGCGCATCTGCTGGTAGCCGAGCTCGTAGTCGAGCGCGCCCTTCGGCGCGATCTTCATCGACACCGTCCACGAATCGTCGTGACGCTGGCCGAGCGGGCCCTGGTCGCCGTTGTAGCGGAAGTAGCCGGCATTCAGGCGCACGATGTCGAACGTGTAGTTGCCGCCGACCGAGAACGTCTGGTTCCGGAAGCCGTTGTGGTTCACGTGGTTGTAGAAGCCCGACACGTTGAACGGCCCGCCGTTGTAGCCGAGCGCGGCCTGATACGCGGAGCCGGTCGCGAACGAGGTCGAGTTGCTGAACTGGTAGCCGGCGCTCGCGAAGATGCCGTTGCTGAACAGCTTCTTCCACGCGACGCCGTTGTTGTAGCGCGTGCCGGTCGGGCCGGCCGCGTAGAAGATCATCTGCTTGAAGTTGTTCGAGTTGGTCCAGCCGCCTTCCTCGGTCGTCAGCTTCGAGGAACCGTACGCATCGCCGTAGATCGTGGCCGCATCGCGGGCGATCGTGTTCTGGAAGCCGGCCGTCAGCTTGCCGAAGCGCTCGTCCTCGACGCCCACCCACGCGTCGCGGTCGAAGATCTGGCCTTCGTCTTCCATCTGGCCGTTCGCGACCACGAATTCGCTTTCGAGGCGGAAGATGATCTTCGTGCCGCCGCCGATGTCTTCAGCGCCGCGCAGGCCCCAGCGGCTGCCGCTGAACCACGGTTCGCCTTCGTTGCCCATGCCGATCACGTGTTTGCCGTTCGCGTCGGCGTGGGTCCGGTAGGTCGGAAAGCTCAGGTCCATCAGGCCGTAGAGCTGCACGCTCGACTGCGCATGCGCCTGGGTGCCGGCGCACAGGCCAGCCGCCGCGATGGAAAGGGCAAGGGTTTTTCGTTTCAAGATCGTCTCCTCCGAGCTGCCGCATTGGAATCTGGTCGTTGGCAGTACGCAATGTATGCCGACTCTTGCCGGCCACAGCGAGAGGGCCGACGCATAACATCGTAGAGGGGGCAATCCTTCACGACGCTTTCCCGGAGGAAAGAATCGGATCGGTGAAAACACCGAACGCGCAACCATCACGGATCGGGCAGGCAGGCGGAAGCCGGGGGCGCCGGCATGCATCGATGACGTTTCGTGCTACGAATCGGCATTCAGGGCTCGCTACGCGGCCCGTCAGTCCTGCGTGCTCTTCATGCGCAGGATGTAACCGAGCCCGCGCAGCGTGATGATCTCGGCCGTGCTGCCCGCGAGATGCTTGCGCAGCCGGTGGATGTAGATGTCGATCGCGTCGGCGCTCGGTTCGTCGTCGAGCGCGAACACGCTGTCCATCAGGCGCGCTTTCGACACCGTCTTGTTCTGCTGCAGCATCAGCGTTTCGAGGATCGCGTGCTCGCGGCGGCGCAGCGCGAGCACCGTTTCGCCGCAGCGGAATTCGCGCGTGCCGAATGCGTAGACGAGATCGCCGCACACGAGCTGCGTCGTGCCGACGCCGGCCTGCCGGCGGATCAGCGCGCGAATCCGCGCAACCAGCTCGCGCGATTCGAACGGCTTCACGACGTAGTCGTCGGCGCCCGCGCCGAAGCAGTCGACCTTGTCGTCCACCGAGCCGTGCGCGGTCAGCATCAGCACCGGCACGTTGTCGTTGCGGCGCCGCAACCGCGCAAGCACCTCCTTGCCGCTGATGCCGGGCAGGCGCATGTCGAGCAGCACCGCGTCGTAGCGTTCGGTCTTCAGCACCGTGTCGGCGCGCTCGCCGTCGCCGACGGAATCGACCGCGAAATCCTCGCCGCGCAGCAGGTTCACGATCCAGTGCGCGAGTTCGGCGTTGTCTTCGACCAGCAGGAGTTTCATGACGGCGTTCTCTTCATTCGTAGGCGGGCAGCCGTACAGTCACGACGATACCGCGATTGCCGGCCCCCGGCGCGAGCGACACGCTGCCGCCGTGCGCCTGCGCGATTTCGCGGACGATCGCGAGCCCGAGGCCCGAGCCTTCGGTGTCGGCCGACACGCGGTAGAACCGCTTGAACACGTGCGGGCGCGCTTCGGCCGGGATGCCGGGGCCGTTGTCGACCACGTCGAGCACGATCGCGTCGCCGTCGCGGCGGCCGCAGACCGTCACGCAGCCGCCGGGCTGCGTGTAGCGCACCGCGTTGTCGACGAGGTTCATCACCAGCGCGGTCAGCAGGCTGTCGCTGCCCGCGACGTCGAGCCGTTCGCCGAGGTCGGCCCCGAGATCGATATCGCGCCGCTGCGCGAGCACGATCGTTTCCTCGAGCACGCTCGACACCACGGCCGCGAGATCGACGCGATGGGTCAGCAGCGTCGACGGCGTCGCCTCCGCATGCGCGAGCAGGAGCAGCTTGTCGGTCACGTCGGCCATCTTGCGGCTGCTGCGCTGCATGCTGTCGAGCACCGATGCGAGCTCGGGATCGTCGTGCCCGCGCCGCTGCGCGTACTGGATCTGCGTGTCGAGCACCGCGATCGGCGTGCGCAGCTGGTGCGCGGCATCCGCGATGAAGCGGCGCTGCGTGGCCGTATGCGTATTGAGCCGCGCGATGCACTGGTTGATCGCGTCGACGATCGGCCGCAGTTCGTGCTGCAGCCGCTCGGGGCGGATCGGCTCCAGCTCCATCGGCCCGCGGTCGGCCACGTCGTCCTTCAGCTGCATCAGCGGGCGCATCTCGAAGGTGAGGCCGAGGTACACGAGCCCCATCGCGAGCATCAGCATCAGCGACAGGCGCACCAGCTGCGGCCGCCAGATCGTCGCGACCATCGCGCCGTGCGAACGCGTCGTCTTCGCGACGACCACCGTCACCGTCTCGATCTGCCCCTCGTCGTACAGCTGGCGATCGTAGGCCACCGCGCGCAACGGCACGCCGTCGAGCGACGTGTCGTACAGCGTCGGCTCGACGCCATGCCGCGCGGGCACGTCGAGCGCCGGCGTGCCCGCGAGCAGGCGGTCGTGGCCGTCGATCACCTTGTAGAACACCGAATCGCGCGACGGCGATTCGAAGATCTCCAGCGCGGCCGGCGGCACGTCGGCGACCGGCAGCCCGTTGCGCCATTCGACGTCCTCGCCGATCGTGCGCGCGGACGCGACGAGCGCGCTGTCCTGCACGAGCGCGGCCGTGGTCCGCGCGGTGTCGTACGACATCGCGCCGGCGATCAGCACGAACACCGCGAGCGGCAGCAGCAGCCACCACAGCAGCCGTCCGCGCAGGCTGTGCGCCATCCTGTTGCGCTCCTTCTCCGAAATGCCGAACCGCGCCGGGAGCGCCGGCGCGGTCGGGGGTGTCATGTCAGGCGTCCGTCTGCGGCGTTCAGAACGCCGCGGGGCGCCACTTCAGCAGCCGCTTCTCGAGCCACGTCAGCAGGTAGTCGGCGGCCAGCGCAACCACCGCCAGCACGATCATCGCCGCGAACACGCCGCTCGCGTTGAACGCGCCCTGGGCGGTGGAGATTAGCAGGCCGATGCCCTGCTTGGAACCCAGGAATTCGCCGACGACCGCCCCGACCAGCGCGAAGCCGAAGCTCACGTGCAGGCTGGCGAGAATCCAGCTCAGCGCGGACGGGATCACGACCGACGTGGTGATCTGCCGGCGCGACGCGCCGAGGATCTGCGCATTCGCGATCAGGTAGCGGTCGGCTTCGCGCACGCCCTGGAACGCGTTGCCGAACACGACGAAGAACACCATCACGACGGCCAGCGCGATCTTCGACGCCATCCCGAGGCCCAGCGCGATCACGAAGATCGAGCCGAGCACGACGCGCGGAATCGAGTTCGCGATCTGGATGTACAGGCCGAACACGTCGGCCATCAGCTTGTTGCGGCCGAGCACGATCCCGCAGATCACGCCGGCCACCGAGCCGATCACGAAGCCGATGCCGGTTTCCTCGAGCGTGACCCACACCTGCGTGAGCAGCGGGCCCTGCGACGTGCCGTTGACGAACCAGTCCTGGATCTGCGCGAAGATCAGCGTCGGTTGCGAGAAGAAGAACGGATCGATCCACTTCAGCCGTGCGGCGAGTTCCCACCCGCCGAGCACGATCACGAGTACGGCGATCCGCAGGCCGATGATCAGTTGCCGGCGGCGGCGCAGGCGGGTTTGAGCGGCGCGCGACTCGTCCTCGAGCGTCGTTGCCGGAATGGCGGTGGGGGGAAGCGTCATGTCGGTCATGCTCCTGTCCTTGCGGTCCTTGCCTTGAGCGTATGCGTCAGCCGATCTGCACTTCTTCGCGCAGGTCGTGCCAGATGTCCTTGGAAATTTCGATGAAGCGCGTGTCGTAGCGGATCTCCGACGTGACGCGCGGGCGCGGCAGGTCGATCTCGTACACGCGCTTGAGCGTGGCGGGCCGCGCGGTCAGCACGAACACGCGGTCGGCCAGCGCGATCGCCTCCTCGAGATCGTGCGTGACGAACACCACCGAGCCCTTGTTCGCCGACCAGAGCTGCAGCAGCTCGTCCTGCATCAGCGTGCGCGTCTGCATGTCGAGCGCGGAGAACGGCTCGTCCATCAGCAGGATTTCCGGCTGGTTGATGAAGGTCTGCGCGAGCGCGACGCGCTTTCTCATCCCGCCGGACAGCTGGTGCGGGTAGTGCTTCGTGAACTTGTCGAGGCCGACCTTGCGGATCCATTCCTCGGCCTGCGTGTACGCGACGTCCTTCGAGCGGCCGCGAAACAGCGGGCCCGCCGCGACGTTGTCGATCACGTTGCGCCACGGGAATACCGCGTCGGCCTGGAACACGAAGCCGATGCGCGGGTCGATCCCGTCGACCGGACGGCCCATCACGCGCACTTCGCCCGTTGCGGGCTTGAGCAGCCCGGTGATCAGGTTCAGCGTCGTCGACTTGCCGCAGCCGGTCGGGCCGACGATCGCGATGAACTCGCCGCGCGCGACGCTCATGCTGAAGTCGCGCAGCGCGACGGTGGCCTTGCCTTCCGGCGAAATGAAGCGGCACGACACGTTGCGAAACTCGATCGCCGGTGTGCTCGGGGAGACTGCCTGGTTCATCGCATTGATCCTGCGGGTGAGGAGAGCGTCGCAGCGTGGCGGCGCCGGGCCGGTCAACCGGGCCGGAACGGGGCGCGCACGGCGGCGGGATCGCCGCCGCCGGCGCGACTGCCGAGTTCGATTACTTCGCGTTCACGAAATCGTTCGTGTAGGTGCGCGCCAGGTCGATGTGCTTGCCCTTCACCGACGGGTTGAACGCCGACAGCACCTTCAGCACGGTGGCCGGGCCATCGGCCGGCATCTTGCCGTCGGCCGTGTACATCGGCAGCGACGCCTTCAGCGCGCTCACGTACAGCGCCTTGTCCTTCTGGTAGTCGGCCGGCATCTTCGCGGCGATCTCGTCGGCGCTGTGCGTGTGGATGAACTGCATCGTCTTCGCGAACGCGTGCGCGAGCTTGGTCGCCTGATCCTTGTGCGAATCGGCCCACGCCGACTGCACGTACAGGCTCGCGGCCGGGTAGGTGCCGCCGAGTGCGGCGCGCGTGCCTTCGAGCGTGCGCAGGTCGACCAGCACCTTCGCGTCGCCCATCTTCTCGAGCGCGGACACCGTCGGCTCGGTCGTCATGCCGGCGTCGATACGGCCCTGCTTGATCGCTGCGATGAAGCTCGCGTCGGCGCCGACCGGCAGCATCGTGTACTGGGTCGACTGCACGCCGTGCTGGAGCGCAAGGTATTGGGTGAGGAAGCTGGTCGACGAGCCGAGGCCCGTCACGCCGAGCGTCTTGCCCTTCGCGTCGGCCATCGACTTGAAGGTCGGCGCGGCCTTGGTCGACACCATCTCGACTTCGCCCGGCACCTGGCAGAGCACGGCGATCGCCTTCACGTCCTTGCCCTTGCTCTGCAGGTCGACCGTGTGGTCGTAGAAGCCGACCACGCCCTGCACGGCGCCTGCCAGCAGTTCGTTCTCGGCGTCGACGCCGGCCGGCTGCGACAGCAGCTCGACGTCGAGCCCTTCGGCCTTGAAGTAGCCGAGTTCCTGCGTGAGCCGCGCGGGCAGGTAGATCAGCTTCGCGATCCCGCCGACCATGATCGTGATCTTGCCGCCGTCGTCGGCGAAAGCGGGGTGAGCGGCGAGCGCGCAGCTGAGGCTGGCTGCAATGGCGAGGGTGCGCAGGATGGGTCGCATCGGGATCGTCTCCTTCGTTGTATTCGTATGGCGCGATGCTTGATGCATCGTCACGACGAGTATAGGGAGGCGAAACCTTCTGCAACCTTTCGCGGGTTGGCGGTTCCTTTAGGGGTTTTCCACGAATCCGACGCGAATGCTCGAAGAGCGCCCCCCAGCCGGATTGCGCCGGAGGTTGGAATGGCAATAGGCCTATCTATGCTGATTTCTCGGCATTACGCTTTGGCAAGCACGAAGAGGATCATCCATTGCGCCCAGATCAACTACGGAAGCATGACATCACGACAATAGCCTTGGTCGACGAGGACGCATCGCGTTGCGCAACGTGCCGCCTCTGATTTCTCATAATCTGTTCGGTTCGCTTTCTGACTTGATATTTCATTTCGACGATCCAATGAGTCTAACCACCATCGCCATTGCCGACGACCATCCGGTCGTAATCGAAATGCTGAAGCGTCTGCCTCAATGGGAACCGGATTTCCTCATCTCGCATTGCTGCAATAGCGGGGAGGGGCTGATTGACGCATTGACTCGCTCCCCGGTCGATCTCATCGTCGTCGACTATTAAAGACTGCCCTGATAACAGCGTGATTCGCACTATCTCGCATAGCCCGGTACTCGTTTCCGCGCTTCTGACTTGCGTTCTCACATACGTCGCTGGTGTTTTTGTCTGGGGTGGCCAATTTGTGTTCGGATTACCATTCAGCCCGTCCTCCGGTGCGCTGCCTGAGATAGTGAAGTACGACCTATTGATGCGCCTGTTTGTTGGCTCGCTCGCTGCACCAATAGTGGAAACATTTCTCTTCCAGTGGCTTCCCATTCGGTTGCTTCGCCGCACATTCGGAGGGAACGTTTGGTCAGCGATCGGTGTTTCCACTCTTGTGTTCGGTGCAACGCACGGCTACAGCATCCTGTACGTGGCAGTCGCTTTATGGGGCGGGCTGATTTTCGCAACGGTCTTCGTGCTGCGTGATTACCCTGGTGGTCGTCCCTTTTTGGTCGTCGCCACCGCCCATGCCGCCCGCAACACGCTGGCAAGTATCCTCATCTAACGCGAACGCATTGTTCCCGGGTCAATCCGTAGATTCGTCGCCAATTGGCCGGATGAACGGCCCCTGAACCCACACGAAATCTTGATGACTCGGTCGAGGCAACGCCTGTACGTCGGGACGAATGACCCGCGCTCAGCGCCAGCCCGTCAGCACCCGCCCCATCGCGTCGAGCCCCATGTCGAACAGGTGCGCCACGAACGGCACGAGGTTCGGGATCATCAGTTGCACGAGCAACAGCCCGACGAGCATCGTGACGGGAAAGCCGACCTGGAACACGCCGATCTGCGGCGCCGCGCGGTTCAGGATGCCGAGCGCGAGGTTCGCGATCAGCAGCGCCGCGATCACCGGCAGCGCGAGCAGCAGCCCCATCTCGAACACCGTCGTGCCGAACGACGCGAGCGTGCGCCAGCCGGGCGCGTGCAGCAGGTCGGCCGACACCGGCAGCGACTGGAACGACGCGGTGAGCGCGGCGAACACCTGCAGGTGACCGTCCACCGCGAGGAACGCGAGCATCGCGATCGCGTTCAGGAAGCGGCCCATCGCGGGCGTCGCGCCGCTCGTGTGCGGATCGAAGAAGGTGGCGAAGCCGAGCCCCATCGACAGCCCGATGAAGTCGCCGGCCGCCCCGACCGCCGCGAACACGATCTGCATCGTGAAGCCCATCGCGACGCCGATCAGGAACTGCATGACGACGATCCAGATGCCCTGCGCGGAGAACACGGTGACGTCCGGCATCGCGCCGAGCGTGGGGGCGACGACCAGCGCCATGAACGCGGCGAGGCCGATCTTCACGCGGATGGGCACCGCCGCATGGCCGACGACGGGCGCGGTCGCGACGAGCGCGAGCATCCTCACGAACGGCCACAGGAACGCCGTGAGCCAGCCGTTGAGCTGCGCGTAGGTAACCGAGAACATCGTCGCCGGGTGGTGCGCGCGGCTCAGCCGACGCCGAGCGTCGCGACGTGCAGCAGCGTCTGCCGCAGGTAGTCGAGCATCGTCGTCATCATCCACGGGCCGGCGATCACGAGCGTCGCGGCGACCGCGAGCAGCTTCGGGATGAACGACAGCGTCGCCTCGTTGATCTGCGTCGCGGCCTGGAACAGGCTCACGACCAGGCCGACCGCGAGTGCGACCAGCAGCAGCGGGGCGGCCAGCAGCAGGCCGACCATCATCGCGTGGTGCGCGAGCGTCATCACTTGTTCGGGCGTCATCGTGCGTGTTCCTCCGCGGCTTACGTAAAGCTCTGCGCGAGCGAGCCGATCAGCAGCTGCCAGCCGTCGACCAGCACGAACAGCATCAGCTTGAACGGCAGCGACACGGTGGACGGCGACACCATCATCATCCCCATCGACATCAGCACGCTCGCGACGACCATGTCGATGATCAGGAACGGGATGAACACCGTGAAGCCGATCTGGAAGCCGGTCTTCAGCTCGCTCGTGACGAACGCCGGCACCAGCAGCGACAGCGGCACGTCCTCGGGCCCCTGCATCGGCGCGGCCTTCGAGATCTTCGCGAACAGCGCGAGATCGGTCTCGCGGGTCTGCTTCAGCATGAAGGTCTTGAACGGCGCGACGCCGCGCTGCACCGCCTGCTCCATCGGCATCGAGCCGTCGGAGAACGGCTTGTAGCCGTCGTTGTACGCCCGGTCGAGCACCGGCGACATCACGAAGAAGGTGAGGAACATCGCGAGGCCGACGAGCACCTGGTTCGGCGGCGTCGTCGCGGTGCCGAGCGCCTGGCGCAGCAGCGACAGCACGATGATGATGCGCGTGAAGCTCGTCATCATCAGCAGCATCGCCGGCAGGAACGACAGCATCGTGAGCAGCAGCATCGTCTGCACGCTCAGCGAATACGTGGTGCCGCCGTGCGGGCCCGGGCTCGCGTTGAACGCGGGCAGGCCGTTCGCCTGCGCATACGCGAGCGCGGGGGCGAGGCAGAGGATCAGCACGGGCGCGAAGCGCGCCGCGCGATGCAGGAAGGCGTGTTTCATCGGAATGCGGGGTCGGAAAGAGGGCGCGGCGCCATGTCAGCGGTCCTTGCCGCGACCGAGGCGCTTCGCGGCTTCGCCCGCGAGCGCGTCGCGAAACCGCGAGCCGAACGTGCCGGGCAGGCCGCCGTCGGACGGGGCGGCGCCGGCGGGCGCGTCAGCGGAAACCGGGGCCGCCGCCGAACCGGCCGGCAGCGTGTGCAGCAATCGCACGTTGCCCGGCGCGACGCCGAGCACGAGCCAGGTGTCGCCGATCTCGACGATCGTCGCGCTTTCCTTCGCGCCGACCGCGACGCTCGACACGACCTTCAGCGGGCCGCCGCGGCGGGCATGCTGGAAGCCGAAGCGGCGTGCGAGCCACGCGCACGCGAACACGAGACCGATCACGACCGCGAGCCCGACCAGCGTCTGCAGCACCGCGCCGAAGCCGAGCGACGGTGCGGCCGAGCCGACCATCACGCTCGATGCGATCGACCCGGGGTGGTTCACCGCGTTCATGTCGGCGGCGCCGGCCGGTACGCAGGCAAGCGACGCCGCAAGGGCCGCGGCAGCCGCTGCCACGCTTGCGACGCGCACGCGGCGGCCGGGCTTTACTACGTTCATCGATTCAGTTTCCGGATGCGTTCGGCCGGCGTGATGATGTCGGTCAGGCGGATGCCGAACTTGTCGTTGACCACCACGACCTCGCCCTGCGCGATCAGGCAACCGTTCACGAGCACGTCCATCGGCTCGCCGGCCATGCCGTCCAGCTCGACGACCGAACCCTGCGCGAGCTGCAGCAGGTTGCGGATCGCGATCTTCGTGCGGCCGAGCTCCACGGTCATCTTGACCGGGATGTCGAGAATCATCTCGATGTCGTTGTGCGTCGTGTTTGCCGCGGCCTTCGACAGCGGCTGGAACACGCCGGCGCCTGTCGCACCGGCCGGCACCGGCTGCTCGTTCTGCTCGGCGAGCGCGGCCGCCCAGTCGTCCATGCCCGGATCTTCCTCCGCCGCGGCCGGTGCCGCCTGTGCGGCGGCGGCCGATGCCGCGAGGGCCGCGTCGGCCATCGCTTGTGCGTCGTCCTCGGGCGTCTGGTTCAGCTCACTCATATCCACCTTCCTTCATCGAATCGCCCGCGCTGATCATCTTCTGCACGCGCAACGCATATTGACCATTGAAAATTCCGTAGCCGCATTCCATCACCGGCACGCCGTCGACCTTCGCGGTGATCGTGTCCTCGATTTCCAGCGGCAGCACGTCGCCCGCGCGCAGGTTCAGGATCTTCTCGAAGTTCGACGAGATCTCGGCGAGGTTCGCGGTCAGCTCGACCTCGGCGGACTGCACCTGCTGCGACAGCACGCGCACCCAGCGGCGGTCGACTTCGAGCGCCTCGCCCTGGATCGGCGACGCGAGCACGTCGCGGATCGGCTCGACCATCGAGTACGGCATGCAGATGTGCAGCGTGCCGCCCGTCGGCCCGAACTCGATCGAGAACTGCGTGACGATGACGATCTCGTTCGGCGTCGCGACGTTCGCGAACTGCGTGTGCATTTCCGAGCGCACGAACTCGAACTGCAGCGGCCGCACGCTCTTCCAGGCGGTCGTGTAGTGCTCGAACACGAGGTTCAGCAGCTTGCCGATGATCCGCTGCTCGGTGGCCGTGAAGTCGCGGCCCTCGACGCGCGTGTGAAAGCGCCCGTCGCCGCCGAACAGGTTGTCGACGACGAAGAACACGAGGTTCGGGTCGAACACGAACAGCGACGTGCCGCGCAGCGGCTTCACGTGCACCAGGTTCAGGTTCGTCGGGATCGGCAGGTTGCGGGTGAACTCGCTGTACTTCTGCACCTTCACCTGGCTGACGGAGATTTCCGCCGTGCGCCGCATGAAGTTGAAGATGCCGATCCGCAGCAGGCGCGCGAAACGGTCGTTGATGATCTCGAGGCCGGGCATCCGGCCGCGGACGATCCGCTCCTGCGTCGCAATGTTGTAGGGGCGGACGCCCGATGTGTCGCGCTGTTCGTCGACTGAATCGGCTTCGCCTGTGACGCCCTTAAGGAGGGCATCGACCTCCTCCTGGGACATGAACTCCTCGTGACCCATACGCGCTCCTTTCGCGGCCGCGTTACTGGACGACGAACTCGGTGAACAGCACGTCGTCGACCTTCGCGCGCTGGTTGCCCGGCTGCGTCGGCTGCTCGATCAGCTCCCGCAGTTCCTTCGCGAGCGAACGTTTGCCGTCCGGCGTCGCGAGTTCCTCGGGATGCTTGTTCGACAGCGCGAGCAGGATCCGGCTGCGGATCTCCGGCATCCGCGCGGTCAGCTGCTCCTGCGCCTTCGAGTCGGTGAGCTTCAGCGACAGGCCGACGCGCAGGTAGTGCTGCGCGCCGTCGTCGGACTGCAGGTTCACGGTCAGCGGGTCGAGCGGGAAGAACACCGGCGCGGCCAGCGGCGCCGGCTCGGCGGGCTTGCTCGCATGGCCGACGCCTTCCTTGCTCAGGAACACGTACATGCCGCCGGCTGCGGCGGCTGCCGCGCCCAGCGCGATGACGGCGATCAGCGCGATGCGCTTGAACTTGCCGGAGGAAGCCGGCTTGTCGGCGGTCGGGTTTGCGGTCGTGGAGGCCATGTGAATGCGTGCGTGATGTCTCGTAGCATGCATTGTTCGGCATCCGGGCCGAGCCCGATGGGCGGAAAAGAGGGGGGATTTGCGGCTATCTCAGCCGATTGTCGGCCGGGTGTCGGCCCGATGCAGGGTAAGTGGGGGCGGAAAGGGCCGCCGGGGCGGGCGGTTGAAGCGGGTGGGTGGGGTGGGTGGCGTGGGGCGTGAGCGCCGTACCCGCCGCTCGGCGCCTGCCGCGCCGGCGCCTGGCGGGCGTCCGCCGCCCGGTCAGATCGGCAGCAGCGTCAGGAGCGGCGCGATCAGCACCATCGCGACGCCCGCGATCATCATCGTCAGGCTCGACACGACGCCTTCCTCGCTGCCGATCTCGCGCGCCTTCGCGGTGCCCACGCCGTGGGCGGCCGCGCCGAACAGCGCACCGCGCGCGAGCCGCGTGCGCATCGGCACCAGCGCGAGCACCAGCTCGCCGAGCAGCATCCCGCAGATGCCGGTCGCGATCACGAACAGCGCGGTGAGATCCTTCGGCGCGTGGATCTTGTCCGACACGGCGAGCGCGAACGGCGTCGACACCGAGCGCGTCATCAGCGAGCGCTGCAGCTCGGGCGACAGGTGCAGCAGCTTCGCGAGCAGCAGCGACCCGCACACGCCTGCACAAATCCCGACCGCGACGCCGACCGACAGCGACAGCCAGTGGCGACGGATCAGGTCGCGATAGTCGTAGATCGGCACCGCGAACGCGATCGTCGCCGGGCCGAGCAGCCACATCAGCCAGCGCGTGTCGTGGAAGTAGACCGAATACGGGATGCCGGTCAGCAGGACGAGCAGCACCAGCACGCCCGGCACGAACACGAGCGGCGAGAACAGCAGCGTCTTCTTGTATGCGTAGAGCCGCTTCGACGCGAAATACAGCACGACCGTCAGCACGAAGCAGCCGAACGAGATCGCGGTGTTCGCCTGGTCGGCGGACAGGTTCGACAATGCGGCAAGCATGGCAGGCTCCGGCTCAGTGGGCGGACGCGGCGGTGAGGCGCGTGCGGCGGCGTTCGGCGAACACGCGCTGCACGGCGAGCCGGCGCTCGAGCTTCGCGGCGAGGTCGACCGCGACGGCCACCGCGACCATCACGAACGCGGTGCCGGCGAGCATCACCAGCGCGATGCGCCAGCCGTCCTCGCGAAACAGCCCGCCGTACTGCACGGCCGCGACGGCGGCCGGCACGAAGAACAGCAGCATGTCGGACAGCAGCCAGTTCGCGCCGTCCTTCACCCATGCGGGCGCGACGCGGCCCGAGAACAGCAGCACGAGGAGCACCGCGAGGCCGATCACGCCGGACGGAATCGGCAGCCCGATCTTGCGCACGGCCCAGTCGACCGCCATCCACAGCGCACCGAGCGCGGCGGCCTGCAGCGCGATCCGGCCCGTGCGGGCCAGGCTGCCCGAAGCGGCGGGGCGGGCGGCGAGTGCGGCGGTCGGCTTGGTCATGGCGGGCTCCCTACAGATATTCCGTTGATGGTGGGAGTATAGGGTTTCCCCTAACCATAAATAAAATGACTTGTCTCTATCCTTGTCATTCCAATTCGGAATTCGCTTTCTGATCGCCGCACCACTTTGGGGAGTCATCGATGGAATTGCGCGCGTTGCGGTACTTCGTCGAGGTGGTTCGCCAGCAGAGTTTCACGGCGGCCGCCGACAAGCTGTTCGTGACCCAGCCGACCATCAGCAAGATGGTGAAGGCGCTCGAGGACGAGATCGGCTCGCCGCTGCTGCTGCGCGACGGCCGGCAGATGGTGCTGACCGACGCGGGGCGGATCGTGTTCCAGCGCGGCCAGGACGTGCTCGCCGCGCAGGCGCAGCTGCAGTCGGAGCTGAACGATCTCGGCACGCTCGGGCGCGGCGAGCTGACGATCGGCATCCCGCCGCTCGGCGGCTCACTGTTCACGCCGATCATCGCCGCGTACAAGCAGCGCTACCCGAACATCGAGCTGAAGCTGTTCGAGCAGGGCGCGCGGATGATCGAGGCCGCGCTGACGTCGGGTGAGCTGGAACTCGGCGGGCTGCTGGAGCCGGTCGATCCCGGCACCTTCGAGCGGCTGCCGATGGTGCGCGCGCCGCTGTGGCTCGTCGCGCCGCGCGAATCGCGCTGGGAGGATCACGCGGCCGTGCCGCTCGCGGATCTCGCGCGCGAGTCGTTCGTGTTCTACGCGGAAAGCCTCGCGCTGCACGACGCGGTGCTGGATGCGTGCCGGCAGGCCGGCTTCACGCCGTCGATCGTGAGCCGCAGCGGCCACTGGGATTTCATGGCCGCGCTCGTGCATGCGGGGGTCGGCATCGCGCTGCTGCCCGAGCCGTATTGCCGGCGGCTCGACGCAGGCCAGTTCACGTGCCGGCCGATCGTCGAGCCGGAGATCACGTGGGCGATCGCGCTCGGCTGGCTGAAGAAGGGGTATCTGTCGCACGCGGCGCGCGCGTGGCTCGACGTGGCGCGGGCGACGCTGCCGATCGCGCCGGGTGACGATCTGGCGTTTGGTGGGTTGCGGGCAAGGGAGTGAGGCCCGCCGAGGCGGGCGCAACAGCCGCCCGCCGCGCGGTCAATGCCCCATCGCCGGCCCCGCCCCCTTCCTCGGCTTGGTGACCCACACGAGCGCCGCGAGCGCGCCGAACATGAACGCGGACAGCAGGAAGAAGTCGTTGGTCGCCATCATGAAGCCCTGCTGCGTGACGAGCTGGTTGAGCTGCGCATTGGCCGTCTGGCCGACGATGCCGAGCTGCGACAGCGCGCCCTGGTAGTCGGTCGTGTTCTGCGCATACACGCTCACCGATTCCGACAGTCGCGCGTGGTGGTAGATCGCGTCGTTCTCCCAGAACGTCGAGCTCGCCGCGGTGCCGATCGCGCCGGACAGCGTGCGCAGGAAGTTCGACAGCCCCGACGCGCTCGCGAGCCGGTCGTCGGAGATGCTCGACAGCGTGATCGTCGTCATCGGCACGAAGAAGCACGCGACGCCGATCCCCTGCACGAGCCGCGGCAGGATCACGTGGTTGAACGGCACGTCGAGCGTAAACGTCGAGTTCCAGATCGACACGCCGGCGAACACGATGAACGCGAAGCTCGCGACCATCCGCAGGTCGAGCCGGTGCATGTTGCGGCCGATCAGCGGCGACAGCACGAGCGCGAGCAGCCCGACCGGCGCGGTCGCGAGGCCGGCCTTGCCGGCCGTGTAGCCCATCACCGTCTGCAGCCACAGCGGGAAGATCACGACCGAGCCGAAGAACGCCATGAAGCCGAACGAGATGATCATCGCGCCGAGCGCGAAGTTGCGGTCCTTGAACAGCGACAGGTCGACCACCGGCTCCTTCTCGGTCGCCTCCCACACGAGCATGAACGCGAGCGACACGACCGCGATCAGCGCGAGCGCGACGATGAACGTCGAGTTGAACCAGTCGCGATCCTTGCCGAGGTCGAGCATCATCTGCAGGCACGACACGCCGATCACGAGCAGTGCCAGGCCGATCGCGTCGATCCGCTGCTTCGACGTCTTCGTCTCGCGCCCGCGCAGCAGGAAATACGCGCAGGTCGCCGAGAAGATGCCGATCGGCAGGTTGATGTAGAAGATCCACGGCCACGTGTAGTTGTCGCTGATCCAGCCGCCCAGCAACGGGCCGAAGATCGGTGCGACGATCACCGTCATCGCCCATAGCCCGAGCGCGAGCCCGCGCTTCGCGGGCGGGTAGCTGCGCATCAGGATCGTCTGCGACAGCGGCACCATCGGCCCCGACACGAGGCCCTGCAGCAGCCGGAACGCGATCAGCGTCTCGAAGTTGGTCGCGAGGCCGCACAGCGCCGACGCGATCGTGAACGCGAGCACCGACAGCGTGAACAGCCGCACCTCGCCGACCCGCCGCGCGAGCCAGCCGGTGAGCGGCACCGCGATCGCGGACGCCACCGAGTACGACGAGATCACCCAGGTGCCTTCGCTCGTCGCGACGCCGAGGCTGCCGGAAATGGTCGGCACCGCGACGTTCGCGATCGACGTGTCGAGCACTTCCATGAAGGTGCCGAGCGCGAGCCCGACGGTGAGCAGCGCGAGCGCACCGCCGGACAACGGCGCGGGTTCGGCGGCGGGGGCGGCGGATACCGTGGTGGCGGACATCGGAATCTCCTAGACGCGGCGCGCGCGACGCGCCGGCACAACGCACGGGTGTGCGCCGCAGCGCAACCCGGCCGGGTGGAACGGATCAACGGAAAAAGGGAGCGCGTGCCCTGTCATCTTCTGCCCAGACAGATAAATAAGCGAGTGTTTAACCTAGACATAGGGCCTCCGCGCACATCAGCTGTCCGCTTCGTCGTCGGGTTTCGGGCACCCGGCCGAGCCGGGCCCGTTGGCGATGAAGCGCTGCAACAGACCGGTGAGCGTCGCGAGCTCGTCGGCCGAGAAGCCGTCGAGCTGCGCGTTGAGCGCGGTCGCGATCAGCGACGGCAGCGCACGCGCGGCTTCGGCGCCGCGTTCGGTCAGCGTCAGCTCGATCATCCGACGGTCCTGCTCGCTGCGCGAGCGCGCGACCAGCCCCTTGCGTTCGAGCCGGTCGAGCATCCGCGTCATCGACCCGCTGTCGTACGACATCTTGCGGGACAGCTCGAACGGCGTGCGCGCATAGCCACGCGACAGCAGCAGGATCACGCCGATCTGCTGCGCGGTGAGGTCGAGCGGCTCGAGCGCACGGTCCATCCGCTCGACGAGCGCCTGCTTCGCCTTCGACAGGTAATAGCCGAGGCTCGTTTCCAGCGCGATGTTCTCGGGATCGTAGAGGCCGCCGGTCATGCGATTGCGCACGCAGCAATAGTGCGTTTCAGATTTGGACGCGCCCAGTATCTTGAAAATTGATTGCATAGTCAATATTATTTGAGGCAACCAGTTACGACGTGCATGTTGCACTGCCGGAGACTATGTTCTGACCGATGCGCCCGCGCTGCGGGCACCCCGAGGATGTTCGCGATGCTGTTCCTGAAAAATGCCGCCGGCGCGCTGCGCCGCAACCTGACCGATACCGCTCATCATGCGTTTTCCGGGCCGCACCGCGGCTGGAAGATCGCGCTGTACGTGACGATGCTGGTGGTCCCGGGCGGCTCGCTCGCGGCGCTCGGGTTCGCATGGTTCGATCATCGCCGGCAGCGCAACGCGAAAGACGGCGCTCGCCGCACGGGCCAGCCGGCCGCGACGGAGCCGTCGACATGGCGGTCCGCCGCCGAACCGCTGCCGCTGCCCGCGCGCTGCCACTGACCGCTGACCGTGTGCGTCTCCCGCCTTCCTGACTGCGCCGCCTGAGCGCCGGCCGCGCCCCGCACGGCCGGCGTCGCATCCCTGTCTTCCCGTCAACTGGCCGTAATGGCCGGTAAACCGGCCGCTCGCGCCGGTAACACATTCCTGTCCTTGTGCACCGTACCCTTGGGGCTGCGCAGCTTTCCCGCCGTCAGTTACCATTTGTCCGCCAGCGGCACGACGACCGCATCGCGCGACGCCGCTCGCCGGACGTCGCGCCCAGACAGGAAAACCACCATGCCGTACGCCTCCCTCCCGCGCGCCCTTCGCCCGCTGAGCGCCGCCGTCGCCGTCGCGACGGCCGTGCTGCTCGCCGGCTGCGCCGTCGGGCCCGACTATCACCGGCCCGACACGTCGATCCCCGCCGCCTACAAGGAAGCGCCGGCCGGCTGGAAGGTCGCGCAGCCCGCCGACCGCACCGACCGCGGCGCGTGGTGGACGGTCTACAACGATCCGCAGCTCGATGCGCTGATCGGCAGGCTCAACGCGTCGAACCAGACCATCGCGCAATCGGCGGCCGCGTACCGGCAGGCGCGCGCGCTCGTCACCGAGGCGCGGGCCGCGTATTTCCCGACCGTCGGGCTGACCGCGTCGGGCTCGCGCGCCCGCACGCCGCGCACGTCGGTGTCGTCGGGTTCGTCGTCGAGCTTCGGCAGCGGTTCGTCCGGCTCGATCAACAACAGCTACAGCGTCGGCCTCGACGCGAGCTGGGAACCGGACCTGTGGGGCAAGGTGAGTCGCACCGTCAGCGCGCAGCGTGCCGGCGAAGCGGCCGCCGCGGCCGATCTCGCGAACGCGCGGCTGTCGCAGCAGGCGCTGCTCGCGCAGACCTATTTCCAGCTGCGCACGTCCGATACGCTGCAGAAGCTGCTCGACGACACCGTGAAGTCGTACGAACAGTCGCTGAAGCTCACGCAGAACCAGTACGCGCAGGGCGTTGCCGCACGTGCGGACGTGATCCAGGCGCAGACGCAGCTGCAGAGCGCGCAGGCCGCATCGATCGACAACGGCGTGGCCCGCGCGCAGTACGAGCATGCGATCGCGACGCTGATCGGCGAACCGGCGTCCACTTTCTCGCTGCCGCCGAATCCGCTCACCGCCGAGCCGCCGATCACGCCGGTCGACGTGCCGTCCGCGATCCTCGAGCGCCGGCCCGACATCGCGGCGGCCGAGCGCCGTGCGGCGGCCGCGAACGAGCAGATCGGCGTCGCGATCGCCGCGTTCTTCCCGACGCTCACGCTGTCGGCCACCGGTGGCTTCCAGAGCTCGGTGTGGTCGCAGCTGTTCACGCTGCCGGCGCGCTTCTGGACGGTCGGCCCGCAGCTCGCGGCCACGCTGTTCGACGCCGGTCTGCGCGCCGCGCAGACCGACGCCGCGCGTGCGACCTACGACCAGGACGTCGCCGCGTACCGCCTCGCGGTGCTCACCGCGTTCCAGGACGTCGAGGACAACCTCGCGTCGCAGCGCATCCTCGCGCAGGAAATCGACGTGCAGCGGCAGGCCGTCGACAGCGCCGAGCATTCGCTCGCGATCGTCACGAACCAGTACAAGGCCGGCACGGTCGCCTACCTGAACGTGCTGACCGCGCAGACCACCGCGTTCACCGCACAGCAGAAGCTCGCGACGATCGCCGGGCAGCGGATGACGTCGTCGGTCGGGCTCGTGAAGGCGCTCGGCGGCGGCTGGAACGTCGCGGAGATGGCGCGCGAGAACGGCGACGTTGCGGCGCCTGCACCGGTGCCGGCGTCCGGTGCGGCCGCGCCCGCGGCCACCGCACCGGCGGTCGCCGCGCCGCTCGCGCAGAAGTAGGAAGGGAAGGGCGACGCGCGCGTCAGCGCTGCGCGTCGCCGAAGATCAGCGATACCTCGTTGTTGCCGATCGGGTGACCGAGCAGGTTCAGCAGCCCCGCGAGGTTCGCCTGCTGCTCGGGCGCCGAGTGCGCGGTGCCGCGGAACGAGCCCTGGCCCGGGCCGAAGGTGCCGTGGCCGTCGAGGAACAGCGGGCCCTGCGTCGTCGACAGGTCGAGATCGGCGGCGGCCCCCTTCGCCTGCAGCACCGCGCGGTACGAACCGAGCGGCTTCACGCGCGAGACGCGCGAACTCATCGACTCGATCGTCACCGTCAGCTGGCCGAACGCGTTGTTGCCGATCAGGCGCCAGTCGCTCCAGCCGAGCCGCACGTCGCCCTGCAGGTCGAGCGTGTTGAACGGTGTGCCAAGCCCCGCGAGCAGCGACGCGGGCACGGCCATCGTGCCCGCCGACAGCACCGCGCCGCGCCACGTCGCATCGAGCGTGACCGCGTCGGGCATCGCCTCGGTCTGCCGCATGCGCATCTGCACGCGCCCGGTCAGCAGCGGCCAGAAGCGCGTGGTCCATTCGACCCGGCCGGGCAGCAGCGTCGCCGCGCTCTGGTCGGCCCCCGGCGCAAGCATCAGCGTGCCCGAGCCGTGCCACAGCGACCCGTCGGGATCGACGAGATTCACGTGCCCGCCGGTCGCACGCGCGAACTGCGGCGCGATCCACGCGGCCGGCGCAAGTGCGACGAGCGTCACCGCCGTCGCCAGGCCGCCCGCCAGTACCCACGGCAATGCGGTGGCGAGCCGCTTGATCCCCGGCCTCATCGGCCGACCGCCACTTGCGTCGTCCAACTGCGTCATTTCTGCGTAGACGGTTGCATCACGGCCGTCAGGTCGACCTGACCATCGTCCTTCAGCGCGGTGGCATGCGCCTCGCCGACCTGCACCTTGAACTGCCGGCGCGCATCGTCGAGCCACTGCGTCCACGCCGGGAACGACACGTTCTTCATCTGGATCTGCACGCCGTTGCCGACGATCTGCACCTGCGCGCCCTGCAGCCCGTGATCGGACAGCGACGCGGTCAGCGCGTCCTTCAGCGCGAGGCCGGTCGGCGCCACGCCCTGTGCGGCGGCCGTCAGCGACTTCGCCTCGTTCGCCTGCGCGGTCATCTGCGCCAGCTCGCGGCGCATCGTCGGCAGCTCGCGCTGGATCCGCGCGCGGCCTTCCTGCGCGGGCGACCACAGCACCGAATACGCGATCGCGACCGCCAGCACGGCGCCGCCCCAGCCGAGCAGCATCTTTTCGCGCTGGGAGCGCTCGCCCCAGAACTGGGCCAGCGTCTGGTTCAGTTGTTCCGTCTTCATGAGCGGCTCCGGATCGTCCATTTGCCCGTGTTGCTGTCGACTTCGCCGGACAGTCCGTTACGCGCGAGGCGCTGCGTGAAATCGGGATCGACCTTGACCTCGGGCTTGAAGCCGACGTCGAGCCGCCGGTCGTGATAGTCGAGCGACGCGATGCCGTTCAGCGGCAGTGCGCCCATCGAGCGCGACAGCCCGCTCGCCAGCGCGAGGAAATCGTTCGGCGACAGTTCGCCGGCCGCGAGACGCAACTGGTCGAGCTGGCGCTGCATCTGCGCGGGCGGATCGAGCACCGTCGTCGTTTTCGGGAATGCGGACAGCAGCGTCTCGGTGATCTGCGCGGACAGCGCATCGCGCTCGCGCGACAGCTTCCACCAGTGCAGGTTCATCCCGATCACCGCCACGCCGAGCGTCGCCGCGACGAGCGCGAGCGGCACGCGCAGGCGCTTCACCGTCGCGCGGTCGAAGCGCCACGGCTGCGATTCGAATTCGAACTGGCACAGGTCGAACTTCTCGGTCAGCGCGCGCCGCGCGAACGCGTCGAACGACAGCGGCGCGGCGCCCGGCAGCAGCGGGCCGCCGTCGGTGCGTCCGACCGATGCCAGGCGCGGCTCCGCGCCCGGTTCGCCGAGTTCGTACAGTTCGACGTCGCCGCCGCCTGCCAGCGCAGCCAGTGTGCCGGCAGCACGCGACGCGGGCGCCGCGAAGCCTTCGCCGAGCGCACCGCGCGCGACCGCGAGTTCGAGGCGCGGCGCACCGGCCGCAGCCGGCAGCGCGCCGGCTTCGACGAGTACCGGCTCGACCGCTGCCGCGAGGCCGAGCACCGCGGCCACCGTCGCCGGACGGGCGGGCGGCGCCTCGACGGCGTCGGCAGCAACCGCGGCGGCATCGACTTCGCTGTCGGCCGGCGCGGCGGTGACGTGCGGCGCCGGCAGGCAGCGGGTCGCGGGCACCGCGCTCAGGTGCCGGTGGCCGGCCGCCGTGAACGCGTCGCAGATCGTGCGGAACCACGCGCGATCGACGACGGCCAGCACGCGGCGCCCGTCGGGCAGCGCGTCCGGATCGAGCGCGATATGGCAGCCGAGCGGATCCTGAATCAGCTGATCCTCGACGATGTTGGGCAGCGCCTGGCGCAGCTTCGGTCCCTTCAGCGGCGGCACGGTCGCGGCCAGCAGCAGCACGTCGCGCGCGGCGACGATCAGCACGGTCGCATTCGCGCGCGGCAGCAACGCAAGCGCGGCGCGTCCGGCGCGCTGCACGTGGCCGGCCTTGTCTACGAGCGTGAACGGCAGCTCGGGCCACTGCCATTCCTGCAACGGCACGGCAGGCTCGCGCGGCGGCAAAGAAACAATCAACGTGCTCACAAGAGCTCCTCTCCCGATTGGCGTCGTTATAGCTGGTCGCGAATGCGCACGACCCGTGTCGAGTGCGTGGTCGGATCACGATACACGAGCGAGGTGCGATCAACCTCCGCCCGGTCATGCTGGATCCGGCCATGCACGATGAAATAGCTCGAATTGACGTCGATGACGCTCGAGTCGAGCGTCACGTTCGGCGCACCGGCGCCGCGCAGCGCGAGCTGCACGTCGCCGACGTTGCGGAAAAACACGGTCTCGCGGCGCGACACGAGCGCCTGCGCGGACGATACGCTCATCCCCGGCATCAGCGCCGCGATCACCTCGGCCGGCGCGGTGTTCATGTTCACGGGCGTGGTAGTCGGCAGCACGGTGACGAACGGGCGCAACCGCGCGACCATCTCGGGCGTCACGCCGTCGACGTCGAGCAGGCTGTCGACGCCCGTCATCATCAGCGGCGCGGGCCCGCGATCGCCGCCCGTCATGCCGGGATCGTCGGTGAAGCCGCCGCCGCCTTGCTGATCGGTCGTCACCGGCGCGGTGACCGGCGGCGCCGTACCGCCACCCGGCAGCGTCGGCATCTGGAAACGCGTCGCCGAATTCAGCAGGCTCGCGCGCACCTGCAGCGCGATGCGCTTCGCGAACGCGCCGTCGTAGCCGAGCGTCGTCAGCAGGCGCTGGAACGCCTGGACCTGCGTGACGTTCAACTGCAGCACGCCGGGCGCCGGCGACGCCACGAGGTTGCGCAGGTTGAACTTCGCCTGCGCGTCCTCGATCGAGCCGGAGAGATAGGTGTCTTCGCCGCCGGCGTCGTTGGGCGCACCGATCCGGCCGAGGAAGTCCGACAGCTTCGTCTTCGCGATCGGCACGCCCCAGATGCCGCCGAGATACGTGATGCCGGGCGCCGTATCGCCTTCGGAACGCAGGATCATCCGGGTCCAGTCGAGCGCGCCGCGCGCGACCCACTGCGCCTGCGCGATCACGCGCTGGTTCTCGATCCGGCGGATCTGCACCTGCTGGCGCCACAGCATCCCCGAGACGAGGATCGCCGACAGCGCGACGACCAGCAGCGCGGTGATGATCGCCGCGCCGCGCTGGCGGCCGCGTGCCCGTGCGCGACCGGCGGCACGGGCAACCAATAATGAGCGGAGAGGGCGCGCGCGCATCGTCATTCCCCGACGAGGAAGATGCGCGTGACCGGCACGCGCAGCGACGTCGCGCCGATGCTGACCTGCAGCCCCGTCACCGCGCGCGCAGGCGGCGCGTTGCCGATTTGCGGCACCTTGAGCGCATCGTTGTTCTGCGCGAGCGCGTCGTTGGCCGTCTGCAGGTTGGTGGTCCAGCCCACGCGCGGCACGTACAGCTTCGCGTCGATCGCGCCGACGCCGCCCATCAGCGCGACCCAGCTCCAGCCTTCGACGCTGCTGTCCTTCAGCATGTTGCGCAGCCGGTTCGCGTCGTCGATCGGCGGCGATGCATAGCGCACGACGCGCCCGCCGGCGATCCGGTAGCGCACCACCTGCAGCCGCGGCGCCACGCCCGGCACCTCGAGTTCGCGGACGATCTGCAGCGTATTGCCGGCCACGCCGATCGCCGGCTGGCCGGCTTCGTCGTCGGTCGCGGCGAGCCGCGCGTCGATGCGCATCTGGTCGAACATCTGCGCGAACACGCGCTCGTCTTCCATCGCGGCCGCGACCTTGTCGCGACCGCGCATGATCTGGTCGAGCCCGCGCCACGCGAGGATCGCGACCACCGCGAGGATCGCGATCGCGATCATCAGCTCGATCAGCGTGAAGCCGCGGGCGGGGCGGGCGAGCGGGCGTCGCATCGGCGCGTCAGAGCGGACGGCTGGTTTCATTCGCGACCACCGTCACCATTTGCGCGAGCACGCCGGTGTGCCCGGGCATGCTCACCGAAATCCGCACGCGCCGGAACACCGGGTTGGGCGTGGTGCTCACGCGCTGCGTGCAGACGAGCTGCACGTTGCCTTGCGAGCAGTCGAAACTCTGTTCGCCGATCTCCGGCCACGCGTGCGTGAGCCGCATCTGCGCGAGCGCGTTGTCGGCGCTCCAGCCGGCGAGCAGGCGGCGATGAAGATCGGACGCGTTGGTCGCCATCGTGCCGACCGCGCGGATCGATGCGGCGAGCGCGACCGCGATGATCGCGAGCGCGACCAGCACCTCGATCATCGTGAAACCGCGCGATGAAGAAACGGAAGAGGGCAGGCGACGACGCATCGTCATTGCACCTCGTAGCGGCCGTTGCCGGTGCCGACGATCGTCGCGCTGCCGACCGCCGAATGCAGCGTCACGCGCACCGGCGTGTCGATGCTCTCGGTGCCGAACACGACGCGGTTCGCATGCGTGTCGGACCCCGGATAATCGATGTCGGCGCCCGTGACGCCACCGTCCCAGTCGCGCGGGCGCAGCAGGTCGTCGCGCAGCGTGCGCCAGCCGTCGGGCGAGCTCACGTCGAAACGGAAGCCGTGCGCGGTCGGCTGCCACGCGATCGGCCGGGCACGCACCTGCGCTTCGTCGCCGGCCGTCTCGAACAGCAGCGCGATGCGCTGCGCCTCCTCGCGCAGGTCGGTGCGCGGATTGCGCGTGAGCGACAGCGACGCGAGCGACACGAGCAGCCCCGCGATCACGAGCACGACCAGCATTTCGAGCAGCGTGAAGCCGCGCGCGCGGTGGCGCCGCGCCTCATGCAACGCCTGTCCGCCGTCGGCACGCACCGGTGCGGACGAAGCCGCGCCGCGACGCACACGGCGATCGCGGCCGCAGCGGAAGGTCGTGCGAGTGGCGAGCATGAAGAAGGGGACGAAGCGTCGGGCCGGTCAGTGAGCGCTTATTGCCACGAACCGATGTCGGTGTCGTTGCCTTCGCCGCCTTCCTTGCCGTCGGCGCCGTAGCTGAACACGTCGATCTCGCCGTGCACGCCCGGGTTCAGGTACTTGTAGCCGTTACCCCACGGATCGTTCGGCAGGCGCTCGAGATAGCCGCCGTCCTTCCAGTTGTTCGGGATCGGATCGGTGGACGGCTTCTGGATCAGCGCGTTCAGGCCCTGATCCTGGGTCGGGTAGCGGCCGTTGTCGAGACGGTACAGCTTGAGCGCCTGCATGATCGTGCCGATGTCCTGCTTCGCGGCGATGCGGCGTGCCTCGTCCGGGCGGCTCATGATCTTCGGCACGATGAGCGCCGCCAGGATCCCGAGGATCGCGACCACCACCATGATCTCGATCAGCGTGAAACCGCGCTGACGACGCACGGCCGCGTTGCGGCGAGTGATCCACGTTTGCATGACTGACTACCTCTTTCCAAAAAATGTCGTTGGTCGGGTGACGCACCCGGCGCACCGGACGATTGCCTGACGGCAACCTTCCGAACCCGCGGGCGCGGAGCACGCATTGTAAGGCGCGCATTGCCGAGGGCTTTCACCCAACGCAAATTTCATATACATCCGTACAATAGCGCGCATGAACGCGCTCTCGATCCGGATCCTCTCCCTAGCCCTCTTCGCGGGTTTGTGCGCGACGGCCACCTACTGGGTCGTCACGCTGTCCGCCCGCGAAGCGCCGCTGCCCGCCGCTGCCGCGCGGCTGCCGATCCGCACCGAGGACGCCGCGGCGCTCTTCGGCGGTCAGCTCGACAAGAATGCCGTGCAGGACATCCACCTGTTCGGCATCCTCGCGCTCGACCACGGCGGCGCCGCGATCATCGGTGTCGGTGGCGAACCGCCGCGTGCCGTGTCGCTCGGCGCGGACGTCACGTCCGGCGCGAAGCTCGCCGAAGTCCGCCCCCGCTCGATCATCGTCGAGCGCAACGGCGCCCGCACCGAAGTCCAGCTGCCCGCCAACACGCCGTCCCCGGCGATCTACGTGCGCTGAAGCCGAAGGCGACGGCCCGCCCCGCGGTCAGGCCGTCACTGCACCATGTTGTTCAGCTCGATGATCGGCAGCATCACGGCCAGCACGATCACGAGCACGATGCCGCCCATCGCGAGGATCAGCAGCGGCTCGAGCAGGCTCGTCAGGAACATCGTGCGACGCTCGAGCTCGCGCGCTTCGCCTTCGGCCGCGCGATCCAGCATCGTCGTCACGTCACCCGTCGCTTCACCGGAACGGATCAGGTGCACGAGCACCGGCGGAAACGTCTTCACGTTGTTCAGCGCGCGCGACAGCGCGGAGCCTTCGCGCACGCGCACGATCGCGTCGTCGATGTTCGCGCGCATCGCGCGGTTCGACAGCGTCTCGCCGGCCGCCTGCAACGCGCGCAGGATCGGCACGCCCGCCGCGGTGAGGATGCCGAGCGTGCTCGCGAAGCGCACCGTGTTGTAGCCGCGCACGAGCTTGCCCGCGAGCGGCGCGGTGAGCACCCAGCGGTCGAATGCGAGGCGCGGCCCGTCGCGCGACAGCGTCGCCTTCACGAACCACACGACGAGCACGACGGCGATCAGGATCGCCCACCACCAGTGGCGCACGAAATCCGACAGCGCCATCATCACGATCGTCAGCACGGGCAGCTGCTGCTTCGTGCTCGCGAACACGTTGACGACCTGCGGCACGACGTAGCTCAGCAGGAACGTGACGATGCCGAATGCGATCAGCGTGACGATCCCCGGATACGTGAACGCGAGCAGGATCTTCTGCTTCAGCGCGTTGCTCTGCTCGATGTAGTCGGCCAGGCGCGACAGCACGATGCCGAGCTTGCCGGTGTGCTCGCCGGCCGCGACGAGCGCGCGGTAGATTTCCGGAAAGTCGCGCGGATGCTGGCCCAGCGCATTCGCGAGCGAATGGCCGCCGAGCACCTCGGCGCGGATCGCGGCCATCAGTTCGCGGATGTAGTCGCGCTCGGCCTGCTCGGTCAGCACGCCGAGCGCCTCGTCGAGCGGCAGCCCGGCGATCAGGAGGCTCGCGAGCTGGCGCGTGAGGATCGCCTGTTCGCGCTGCGACAGCTTGCGGCCGAACGCGAGCCGCTGCGAGCGCGCCCCGCGCGTCGCGCTGGCGGCCGGCTCGACGACGAGCGGCGTGAGCCCCTGCGTACGCAGTTGCCCGCGCGCGGCACGTGCGCTGTCGGCATCGATGACGCCTTTTTGCGCGCGTCCCGCCGAATCGATTGCTTCGAAACGGAATGCCGGCATCGCGCTATGCGCCTCCCGTGACGCGCAGCACTTCCTCGAGCGACGTCGCGCCGGACGCGAGCCAGCGCTCGGCGTCGTCGCGCAGCGTGCGCATCCCTTCCGCCCGGCCGGCGGCGAGAATCTCCGCATCGGCCGCGTTGCGGTGGATCAGCGAGCGGATCGACTCGTCGACCAGCAGCAGTTCGTATACGCCGCGCCGGCCCGAATACCCCGAATGCCCGCACTTGTCGCAGCCGACCGGATGCCACACGGTGCGGCCTTCTTCCTGGCGTTCTTCCTTGCAGACGGGGCAGAGCTGCCGCACCAGCCGCTGCGCGAGCACGCCGAGCAGCGACGACGCGAGCAGGTAGGGCTCGACGCCCATGTCGGTCAGCCGCGTGACGGCCGAGGCCGCATCGTTCGTGTGCAGCGTCGCGAGCACGAGGTGGCCCGTCAGCGATGCCTGCACCGCGATCTGCGCGGTTTCGAGGTCGCGGATCTCGCCGATCATGATCACGTCCGGATCCTGACGCAGGATCGAGCGCAGCGCACGGGCAAAGGTCATCCCGATCCGCTCGTTCACCTGCGTCTGGCCGATGCCGCCGAGGTCGTATTCGATCGGGTCCTCGACGGTCATGATGTTCGTCGTCGCGGTTTCGAGCCGCGACATCGACGCATACAGCGTGGTCGTCTTGCCCGAACCCGTCGGGCCCGTGACGAGCACGATGCCGTGCGGGCGTGCGATCAGCTTGTCGAACTGCACGAGCGTGTCGCGGCCCATTCCGAGCGCCTCGAGGTTCAGGCGCTGCGCATCCTTTTCCAGCAGACGCAGCACCGCGCGCTCGCCGTGCCCGGTCGGCAGCGTCGACACCCGCACGTCGACCGGCCGGCCGCCGACGCGCAGCGTGATGCGGCCGTCCTGCGGCAGGCGCTTCTCGGCGATGTCGAGCTGCGCCATGATCTTGATCCGCGAGATCAGCGCGCCGTGCAGCGCCTTCTTCGGCCGCACGACGTCGCGCAGCGTGCCGTCGACGCGAAAGCGCACGACCGACGCGTTCTCGAACGGCTCGATGTGGATGTCCGACGCCTGTTCGCGTGCCGCTTGCGTGAGCAGCGCGTTGATCATCCGGATGATCGGCGCATCGTCTTCCGATTCGAGCAGATCCTCGACTTCGGGGATGTCCTGCATCAGCCGCGACAGGTCGACTTCGCCCTCGACTTCGCCGACCACCTGCGCGGCGCTGCCGTCCTGGCGTGCGTACGCATGGTTGATCGCCTGCGCGAGCTCGTCGGCCGGCACGCGATGCACGGAGATCGAGCCGAAGTTGCGCGCGATTTCCGCGAGCGCCGCATCGCTCGTGCGTTCGCTGATCCACACCTCGAGCGTGTCGTCGAGCTGGTGCGCGATCAGCACCTGGCCGCTCTTCGCGAAGCCGTACGGCAACAGTCGCGCGGCGAGCGGCGACGGCGGCTGCCGTTCGCCCGGCGCGCCGTCGTGGGTGGAAGAGGCGTGCACGTCGCTCACTGCGACGCTCCCGGCGTGGCCGTCAGCGGCTGTTGCGGCACGGCCTGCTGCGGCACGCTCTGCGGCTGCGCGGGCGTCGCTTCCGGCAACGGCTGGGCCGGCACCGGCGCCACCTGGCGCTGCAGCTGCTGGCGACGCATCTTGTCGAGATCGAACAGGTTGCCCGCGGCCGTGCCGCCCTGGCTCGGGCCGATCGGCATCGGCGGGACGACCGGATCGTCCTTGTCGCGGATCACGTTGTTGTCCGACTTGTACGCGCCCGTCACGCCCTGGATGTAGTCGTAGCGGTTGGACGTGACTTCCTGCGCGGTACTGCGATCGGAGATGATCACCGGGCGCAGGAACACCATCAGGTTGGTTTTCGCGCGCACCTTCGATTCGGAACGGAACAGCTGGCCGATCCACGGGATGTCGCCGAGCAGCGGCACCTTGCTGTTCGACACCTGATAGTTGTCCTGCATCAGGCCGCCGAGCACGATGATCTCGCCGTTATCGGCCAGGATCGTCGACTGGATCGAGCGCTTCGTGAAGGTCGGGCCGGTCTGCGCGCTCGTGGTGCCCGCGACGACCGCCGAATCCTCGGTGTAGAGCTGCAGCTTCAGGATCCCGCCGTCGGTAATCTGCGGCTTCACGTGCAGCGTCAGGCCGACGTCGCGGCGATCGTAGGTATTGAACGCGTTGTTCGTATTGCCGCTCGTCAGGTTCGAATACGAACCGGTCGCGATCGGCACGTTCTGGCCGACGACGATCTTCGCTTCCTCGTTGTCGAGCGTGATCAGGTTCGGTGTCGACAGCACGTTCGCGTCGCTTACGCCCGCGAAATACTGCAGCAGTGCACCGAGCCCCTGCACGCCGAACATGTTGTGCAGCCAGCCGATGTTGAGCCCCTGGCTCAGCGCCCCGAGATTGTTGGCCAGCCCGCCGCCGGTGATGCCGCCGGCGGCGTTGGTCACGCCGCCCGCCGTCAGGTTGATGATGCTGTTGCCCAGGCCCAGCCCGGGGTTCAGGTTCGTGCCGCCGAGAAACTGGCCGCTCGCCACCTGCCACTGGATGCCGAGGTTGCCCTGCGTCGTCGAGTTCAGCTCGACGATCAGCGCCTCGATATAGACCTGCGCGCGCCGCGCGTCGAGCTGGTCGATCACCGAGCGCAGGTTCCGGTAAACCGGATCCGATGCGGTGATGATCAGCGAGTTGGTTGCCGCATCGGCCTGGATCATCCCGCCGGGCTGGTTGTCGTCGCCCTTGTCCTTGTCGCCGCCAAGCAGGCCGCCGCCGCCGAGCCCGCCGCTGCTGGACGTGCCGCCGTACGAAGACGACGAAGACGAGCCGCCGAGGCCGCCCGACGGCAGCGGCGGGGTGCCCGACGTGCCGGTCGAGAAGTTGCCGCTCGACGACGAGCCGCCGTTCTGGTTGAAGCTGTTCGCATCGTTGGACGACGCCGACGAGCCGCTGTCGCTACCGCTGCCCTTGCCGAGCATCCCGCGCAGCGTCTTCGCGAGCTTCACCGCATCGGCGTTGCGCAGCGGCACGACGTGCATGTTGCCGGGCACCGCGCTCGGCGCATCGAGCTGCTGCACGAGGCGCTTCGCGGCCGCGAGGCGCGACGCGCTCGACGCGCGCAGCATCAGCGAGTTGGTGCGCGGGTCGGCCGTGACCGACACCTTCAGCGTCGCGTCGCTGTTGCCGATCGCGCCCGGGTCGAGCATTTTCTGCAGCTGCGCGGCGAGGTCGATCGCGTTCGCGTTACGCAGCGGAACGACCTGCACCTGCGCGCCCGCGGCGCTGTCCACGCCGGCGATGATCTGCGCGATGCGCCGCACGTTGTCCGCGTAGTCGGTCACGACGATCGTGTTGTTCGCCGGATAGGCGGTAACCGTGTTGTTCGGCGAGATCAGCGGCCGCAGCACGGGCAGCAGGTTGTTCGCCGATTCGTTGTGCAGCTCGAACACCTGCGTGATCACCTGGTCGCCGCGCGCCTGCGGCGCATTGCCGACGTAGGTCGGCACGCCTTGCAGCTTCGCGTCGGCCTCGGGCACGACCTTCAGCACGCCGTGGTCCTGCACGAGTGCGAAGCCCTGCATGCGCAACGCCGACTGCAGCGTCTTCAGCGCCTGGTCTTCCGGCACCGGCCGTTCGGCCACGAGGTTGAGCTGCCCCTTCACACGAGGGTCGACGATGATGGTCTTGCCGGTTGCGGCGCCGATCGCCTTGGCGACCTGGTCGATATCCGCATTCACGAAATTGAGCGTGACCTGAGCGTAGGCGGCCTGCGAGACGATGATGCCGGCGACGATCAGGGTCGTGGCGACACGCCGCATAACGAAGCGATTTCTTGTCATGGATGAATGGGTCGATGCCGGCTCAGGCCACTTCCGGCGGTAGTGCTGGGATCCAAGTCCGAAAGAGGCGACATTAGCAGTTTTTCATGTCCGAAATATCACATTGATCCGAGGACTGTCTCACATACGACATGTATCCGGCGAACCGTATGCAATCTGTAAGATTCGGCATTATTCTCGGCATGCGGCCATCGCTCCCGTTTCACGATGACCCGACACGGAAATGCGGTATAACCGGGCGGCCGTATTCCTGACTGTCGCAAGCTGACGGACTGTCGGTATGATACGGGCGGCACGATTCTCGTCGCACGAATAACAGGCACGGGTTTTCCCGACCCTCACGCATTTTCTTGTCGATTTCGCACCATGAACAGACGGTTCGTTTCGATCGTGTTGATCGCCGCCGGCGGGTATTTCGCCAGCGCGAACGCTCGCGCGGACTGTTTCGACGAGGCCGCTAAATATCAGCAGGTCAATCCGCTGATCCTGCGCGCGATCGCGTGGCAGGAATCGCGCAACCGGCCCGGCGCGCTGAACAAGAACACGAACGGCTCGGTCGACTACGGCCTGATGCAGATCAATTCGATCCACCTGCCCACGCTGTCGCGCTATGGAATCGGCCGCGACACGCTGATGGAGCCGTGCAAGAACGTCTATATCGCTGCGTGGCATCTCAAGCAGAAGATGAACCGTTACGGCAACACGTGGCAGGCGGTCGGCGCCTATCATTCGGAAACCCCGTCGCTGCGCGACAAGTATGCACGGCAGATCGCCGGCATCCTGACGCAGTGGAAGCTGCTGCCGCCCGTGCAGTGACGCCGCGCCGCAGCGCGGCCTGATGCCGTACCGGCCGGCCGGCGCGCGTTTGATGCACAATGCGGATCTCACGCCGCAATTTCGCCCGTCCGCGGGACGATCGCGCCCCGGAAGGGCGTCGCGGCCGCTTTTTCAATTTTTCCGTTGGTGCATATCGCTATGAATCCGGCAATGAACCAGCCGTTGCCCGTCACCGTGCTGTCCGGCTTCCTCGGCGCCGGCAAGACCACGCTGCTCAATCACGTCCTCGCGAACCGCGCGGGCCTGAAAGTCGCCGTGATCGTCAACGATCTCGCGGCGGTCAACATCGATGCGTCGCTCGTGCGCGACGCGCAGGCACTGTCGCACGTCGAGGAACGCCTCGTCGAGATGTCGAACGGCTGCATCTGCTGCACGCTGCGCGACGACCTGCTCGTCGAGATCCGCACGCTCGCATCGGAAGGCCGCTTCGACGCGATCATGATCGAATCGACCGGCATCGCGGAGCCGATGCCGATCGCCGAAACCTTCACGTTCGTCGACGATGACGGCACGTCGCTGTCGACCATCGCGCGGCTCGACACGCTCGTCACCGTGGTCGACGCGTACAACTTCCTGCGCGACTACGGCTCGGACGATGCGCTCGCGACGCGCGGCATCGCCGCATCGGAAGAGGACGACCGCACGCTCGTCGAGCTGCTGATCGAGCAGATCGAATTCTGCGACGTGCTGGTGATCAACAAGGCCGACCTCGTCGCCGCGGACGACCTTGCCCGCCTGCAGCACATCCTCGCGCGACTCAATCCGCGCGCGCACCAGGTCGTGTCGACGTTCGGCAACGTGCCGCTCGACGAAGTGCTGAACACGGGCCGCTTCGATTTCGACGAGGCCGCGAACGCGCCGGGCTGGCTCGCGTCGCTCGATCACGATCACACGCATTGCGACGACCCCGACTGCCATGACGAACATCATGCGCACGTGCACGGCGAAGCCGACGAATTCGGGATCGGCAATTTTGTCTATCGCGCGCGCCGGCCGTTTCATCCGGCGCGACTCTGGGCGCTGCTGCATCAGGAGTGGCCGGGGGTGCTGCGCAGCAAGGGCTTCTTCTGGCTCGCGACGCGCAACGACATCGCGGGTTCGCTGTCGCAGGCGGGCGGCGTATGCCGACATGGCCCGGCGGGACTTTGGTGGGCGGCGCAGGATCGCGCCGAATGGCCGGACGACGACGAGCTGCTCGGTGAAATCCGCGCTGAATGGCACGGCGACATCGACGATCGCACAGTGGGCGATCGGCGGCAGGAACTCGTGCTGATCGGTATCGCGCTCGACGCGGATGCATGGCGCGAGAAGCTCGATGCGTGCCTGCTGACCGATGCGGAATTCGCGCTCGGCGCGGCCGGATGGCACGCGTTCGACGATCCGTTCCCGGCGTGGGATGTCGATTCGCACGACGACGACGATCACGGCGACACGCAGATCGTGCACGCGTAACGCGTTGTAAAAACAACCGTTAAATCTTGCAAGAGGGGCGCGGACTGTGGCGAAAATGCTGCGCGCGCCCAACAAAAAACCCGCCGAAAGGCGGGTTTTTCTTGGAACAGGCGCTGGTTTAACGCTTGTTGACGGCGTCCTTGAACGCCTTGCCAGCCGTGAACTTGACCGTCTTGGCTGCCGGGATCTTGATGGTTTCGCCGGTCTTCGGGTTGCGGCCCGTACGTGCTGCGCGCTTGCCCGAACCGAAGCTGCCGAAGCCGATCAGCTGAACCGCATCACCCTTCGACACGGCCTTCTTGATGACTTCGAGCAGCGTGTCCAGCGTTTCGCCGGTTTGAGCCTTGCTGGCGCCCGTTTGGGCGGCGACGGCGTCGATCAGTTCCTGTTTGTTCATTAAGGTTCCTTTATCAGGTTAGGTTGACACGAACAGCGCGAACGCGCCGATTATACGTGCGCGAACCGTGCCGTCGAGAGTCAGACTCCGACGACACAGCGCCGAATCCTGGCCCGCGCGACGCGCCCTCCGGTGAGCCGGTGGCCACCCCGCGGTACGGCGTTGCTATGATAGCGCAGCGCAAACCCAATAACGACAAGGGTTTCAAAGATTTTCATCGGTATTTCGCCGAATGAATCACCGACTGCCCGTTTTTTGACCAGCGCCAACCGGACAGGATACGCAGCGCGGTCCGCCCGTGCGCCGCGCCGTTGGCTTTTTCCAACGACCGGTCGGACGGCCCCGCGCAATCCCTTGCCAGGCTTGGCTGCCACGTTTTTTGTTTCGCATGACCGACCGACTTGTTCCCGCCACGCTCGCGCGCCGCGACGACGGCACGCTCGTCTCGCCCGAGTTCGGCGATCTCCATCGCGGCGCATCAGGCGCGCTCGCGCATCGCGTGTTCGTCGCGGGCAATGGGCTGCCGGCACGCTGGCAGGGCCGCCGCACGTTCACGATCGTGGCGACCGGATTCGGCGCGGGCGGCAGCTTTCTCGCGGCCTGGGCCGCCTGGCGCGACGATCCCGCGCGCTGCGAGCGGCTGCATTTCGTCGCAGTCGAACCGCATCCGTTCTCACGCGACGACCTGCGCCTCGCCGCTTCGTATATCGTTGCGGACACAACCATATCGGCGGATGTCGATGCCCTTGCCGACGCGTGGCCGATGCGCGTGCCGGGCCTTCATCGGCTCGAATTCGACGAAGGACGCGTGGTGCTCACGCTCGCGTTCGGCGATGCGATCGACATGCTGGGGAAGATCGTCGCGCGCGCCGACGCGTTCTGTCTCGACCGCTTCGCGGCATCGAACGACGCGGATCTCCAATCGGCCAACGTGATCCGCGCGCTGTCGAAAATCGCCGGGGAACACGCCACCTTTGCAGCGCATGCGAGTTCTGACGCGTTGAAACACGCCCTCGACAAATCGGGTTTCACGTATCGCGAGGTCGACGATCTGCTCGTCGGCGAATATGCGCCGCGCTGGCGCGCGCGCCGGCACGAGCCGCCGCTCGCACTGCCCGTTGCGACGCGCCGTGCGATCGTGATCGGCGCGGGGCTGGCGGGCTGCGCGGTCGTCGAACGCCTGGCCGCGCGCGGCTGGGAAGTCACGCTGATCGAGCGGCACGAGCGGATCGCGAGCGACGCGTCGGGCAATCCGGCCGGTGTATTCCATCCGCTGATGACACGCGACGACAACGTCGCGAGCCGGCTCACGCGCGGCGGCTTCCTGCACGCGCTCGCACGCTGGCAGGCACTCGAACGCGCAGGCCACGCATTCGCGCGCAGCACGCACGGGATGATCCATCTCGCCGAATCGGCCGGCGACTTCGAACGGATGCGCGAAGCATTCGATGCGTTCGGTGCGCCGTCCGACTATGTCTCGCTGCTCGACGTCGAGGCCGCGCGTGCGCATCTGAACCTGCCGGTCGCGCAGGGCGGCCTGCTGTTTCCGCACGGCGGCGCCGTCTGGCCGGCCGGCCTGTGCGCGGCCCAATATGCGGCGGCCGGCGAGCGCGTGCGCTTGCTCGCGTCCACCCGCGTTGCCAAGCTCGAACGGCGGGGCGACGCATGGCATGCACTCGACGATGCGGGCAACACGCTGGCAGAAGCGCCCGTCGTCGTGCTCGCGAATGCCGGCGACGCCGCGCGGCTCGCCGGGCTGCACCATGTCGCGTTGCAGCCGGTGCGCGGCCAGCTCACGTTGCTGCCGGCCGGCAGCACGGCACCGCTGCCGTGCCCGACGATCGGCGACGGTTACGCGGTGCCGCTCGACGACGGCACGCTGCTGATCGGCGCGACGTTCGAACCCGACGACGTCGATCCCGCGATGCGCGCGGCCGGCCACCTCGAAAACATCGAGCGCGTACGGCATCTGCTACCGGGCCTGATCGGCGACCTGCCGGACCCCGACACACTGCGCGGCCGCGTTGCGTTCCGCTGGGTCGTCGGCGACCGCCTGCCGCTGCTCGGCCCGCTCGCGGACGAAGCAGGCGCCATCGCCAATGCCCGCGCGCTGAGCGGTGCGCAGGCACGCGACCTGCCGCGCATGCCCGGGCTCTACGGCGCATTCGGCTTCGGCTCGCGCGGCCTCGTATGGGCGGCGCTCGGCGCCGAATTGATCGCGTCGCAACTCGAAGGCGAGCCTTGGCCGCTCGAGCGCGAACTTGCCGATGCCGTCGACCCTGCACGCTTCCTGATCCGCGCGTTGCGCGCGCGCCGCGTCGGCCAGCCCGGCTGACCGTTCACCCAAGCTGCTCACAGTTTCCCGATTTTTTCGCGCAAGGTTATCCACTCGACGCTGTGGATAACCGCGCGAAATCCACGCGCACTTCGTGTGTAATCACAGTGGACGTAAACTGGGCAACTCGGCACAGCTGTGAGGCGGCCCGAAAGTTGCTCAACTCAAACCTCTGTGCGCGAACAGCCTGTGCAACGGGTTATGGGTTCTGCAACGCCTTGATCTGTCGACGTAAACCGAAGTTATCCACAGAACTGTGCGCCCTTTGTTAACTTCTACTACGTATATATACAAGTAAACCTTTGAAACCAAAGACCTGCGGTACCGCACAGCGCCGCGAGTCGATTCAATGGGTTCCAGACCGAAAAAGCTGTGGCACAATCGGTTTCCTTCGCGTTCATCCGGCCAGGCGCCGGACATGCTTCAATGGAACGGTCGGCACGATTTCGAATCTGAATCATCGAGACCGCGCAGTCCGTTCACACACCAGGCCGACAATCCAGATCGGCAACCTGAACGACTTTCCGCCCTGTGGTGGAAAAGGCGGATCCCATGTCCCGCCGTCGTCGACACAACAATCACATTCGGGGCGATACCCAGCCGGCGCGCATCCATTTCTGACGCTTGACCCCGTGTCGCTGGCGGTCGCTTCCAAAGGAGAAGTCACCACGATGAAGTCGGCGTTCTCATTCCTGCCCAACTGGCCGCTTACGCCGGATGCCGTGTTCTGGGCCGGGCTCGCGTTGTTCGCGGCCGGCCTGTGTGGCGAGCTTTGCTATCGCGCATGGCGTCTGCCTCGCATCACCGGCTATGCGGTGATCGGTCTCATCGCCGGGTCGTTCGGCTTCGGCGTGATCGATGCAAGCACCGACGAAACTTCGCGGTTGCTGATCGACGTCGCGCTCGGCCTCTTGCTGTTCGAGCTCGGCAGCCGTCTCGACCTGCGCTGGATCCGGCGCAATCCGTGGCTCGTCGCGTCGAGCCTCGCCGAAGCCACGCTGACGTTCGTGCTGGTGCTGTTCGTGATGCTTGCGCTCGGTGTGTCGGGGATGGTCGCGTTGGTGCTGTCGGCGATCGCGATCGCGACGTCGCCGTCGATGGTGATCCAGCTGAAGACCGAACTGCGCGCGGAAGGGCAGGTGTCGCAACGCCTCATCACGCTCACCGCGCTCAACAGCGTCTATGCGATCGTGCTGACCAAGCTCGTGACGAGCTGGCTCCACCAGGAAGCGTACGGCAACGTGTTCGCGACGATCCTGCAGCCGCTCTACCTGCTCGCGGGTTCGTTCATCGTCGCGTATGTCGTCGCGCGTTCGTGCAACTACCTGTTCCGCCACATGACCGCGACGATGCGCGACGAGCATTCGTTCGTCGCGTTGTTCGGGCTCGTGATGCTCGCGATCGCCGTCGCCCAGGCGCTGAAGCTGTCGACGCTGCTCACGCTGCTGCTCGCCGGCATCATCGTGAAGAACCTCGAGGCGCGCCCGCAACTGTGGCCCGAGCACTTCGGCACGGCCGGCTGGCTGCTGACGGTGACGCTGTTCGTGCTCACGCTCACGTCGTTCACGTGGGGCGACATCGCGCTCGGCGGGCTGCTCGCGATCGTGCTGATCGTCACGCGGCTCGTTGCGAAGCTGGCCGGCGTCGTCGCGTTCGCGAAGCCGAGCGGCATCGGCATGAAGCAGGGCGTCGCGCTCGGCATCGCGCTCACGCCGATGTCCGCGCTGTCGTACCTGCTCGTCGATGACACCTACCAGCTCTATCCGAATTTCGACCCGCACCTGCGCGCGATCGTGATGTGCACGATCGTGATCCTGCAGCTCGTCAGCCCGTTCATCGTGTACCGCTGCCTGTCGGCGGTCGGTGAACGCAGCGACGGCAACTGATTCCGGAACCTGCCATGGCACTCGAAACCTTCGTCAATTCCGAGCCGTTTACGTTCGGCGTCGAACTGGAGATCCAGGTCGTCAACACGCACAACTACGACCTGACCAAAGCGGCCTCCGACCTGATGCGCCTGATCCAGGGCGAGACCTTCCCGGGCAACATCACGCCGGAAATCACCGAGAGCATGATCGAGCTGTCGACCGGCATCTGCCATTCGCACGAGCAGGCGGTGAGCGAGCTGCATGCGATCCGCGACGTGCTGGTGAAGGCGGCCGACCAGCTCAACGTCGGGCTGGCCGGCGGCGGCACGCATGCGTTCCAGCAATGGAGCGACCGGCAGATCTACGATGCGCCGCGCTTCCAGTACATCTCCGAGCTGTACGGCTATCTCGCCAAGCAGTTCACCGTGTTCGGCCAGCACGTGCACATCGGCTGCCCCGATCCCGACAGCGCGTTGTTCCTGCTGCACTCGATGTCGCGCTTCATTCCGCACTTCATCGCGCTGTCCGCGTCGTCGCCGTTCGTGCAGAACGTCGACACCGGCTTCCATTCGGCACGCCTGAATTCGGTGTTCGCGTTCCCGCTGTCGGGACGCGCGCCGTTCGTGCTGACCTGGGACAGCTTCGAGGAGTACTTCACGAAGATGGTGAACACCGGCGTCGTCAACTCGATGAAGGACTTCTACTGGGACATCCGGCCGAAGCCCGGCTACGGGACGATCGAGGTGCGCGTGATGGACACGCCGCTGTCGGTCGACCGCGCGGCGGCGATCGCCTGCTACATCCAGACGCTCGCGCGCTACCTGCTGACCGACCGGCCGCTGAAGCTGTCCGAGGACGACTACCTCGTGTACACGTTCAACCGTTTCGAGGCGTGCCGCTTCGGGCTCGAGGGCACCTGCGTGAATCCTCAGACGGGTGAGCGCCGCACGATCGCCGAAGACATCCTCGACACGCTCGACCGGATCGCGCCGCATGCGGCCGCGCTCGGTTCGCGCGCGGCGCTCGACGAGATCGGCGCGCTCGCGAAGGCGCGCGTGAACGACGCATCGTGGTTGAGAACCGTTTTCAAACAGGAAAAATCGCTCAATGAGACGGTCCGCCAGCAGTGCTTACGTTGGCGCGAGTGAAAAAATGTTTTGCAGATTACGGGGTCGACCGAGTCGCGATTCACTGAATGACCGGCGGCCCCGATTGCCGCCGAAATCGTTGCCGGTTGTCCCGAAAATCTGTGGATAACCGGATATTCCGCTGCAAAGTCAACGATCTGTGCACGGGATAACCCGGTGGATCATTGCGGTGGGCCCGATGGCCGATCCGAACAGGAAAATGCCGTTGCGCACCGTTTGGCGGTCGTTCGACATTGCTGGCACAACGAAAAATCTTGGTTATCCAGTGATTTTCCACAGAATGAAGGGGATAACTTAGCTGTGCGATTTTCCGCTCTCGCTTAGAATGTCGGCTTTGCGGACACCGGAACGTCGAGTGTCTTACCGGTCGCCGCGAACGCGACCGCCGCGTGTGCCCTCGCGACGGCCGTGCTGACATACTCGCAAGAGCATGTCTGTTTTGAGATAGACATTCGATCTCCACACTACGGCCGCTCGGCAAACCGGGCGGCGGCAAAGCGAAAAGACTATGAGCGAAGGCGTTTACGGGAATCAGGCTTCGGGACGTGTGACCCACAGCCTGCTGCGGTTGAGTACGGCCATGCGAAGCCAGGCATGGGATTGGGCGGAAGGCGCAGGCCTCACGCCGACGCAGGGCGAGATTCTCGTGCTGCTGCTGCAGCGCAAGGGCCCGATGCGGCTCGGCGAGATCGCGCGCGAGACGCAGCTGACCGCGGCGACCACGAGCGATGCGGTGAGCACGCTCGAAACGAAGGGTCTCGTCGAGAAGCGCCGTGCGCTGGACGACGGCCGCGCGCTGGCCGTGCGCCTGTCGGCCCGTGGCCGGACGGCCGCGAAGAAGGCGCTGCAATGGCCTGAATTCCTGACGAAAGCGGTCGGCAAGCTCGGCGCGGACGAGCAGGGCGCACTGTATCGCGCGCTGCTGAAGACGCTGCGCGAACTGCAGGTGGCCGGTGCGACGCCGCCGCAGCGCATGTGCCTGACGTGCGCTCACTTCCAGCCGGGCAAGCTGTCGAAGAAGACCGTGCATCACTGCGCGGCGCTCGACATCTCGATGTCCGACAGCGATCTGCGTCTCGACTGCTCGGTGCAGGAAGAGGCCGACGCGGCGACGCAGAAGAAGACCTGGAAGATTTTCGCAGGCTGACGTCCGTCGATCGACCGGGAGGCCGATGATGAACGCTGAAGTCGTGGCGATCCGCCACGTGCATTTCGAGGATCTCGGGAGCTTCGAGCAGGTGCTCGGCGAACGGGGCCGGCGGGTGCGCTACGTCGACGTCGGGTCGTCGCGGGTCGAGGTGCTCGACGTGCTCGAGCCGTCGCTGCTCGTCGTGCTCGGCGGGCCGCTCAGCGTGTACGACGATGCGCAGTATCCGACGATCGCGCCGCTCGCGGCGCTCGTGCGCAAGCGCATCGACGCCGGGTTGCCGATCCTCGGGATCTGTCTCGGTTCGCAGTTCATCGCCCGGGCGCTCGGGGCGCGTGTCTATCCGGCTGCCCAGCACGAACTCGGCTGGACGCCGCTGACGCTCACCGATGCCGGCCGCGCATCGCCGCTGCGCCATCTCGATGGTGCGGCGACGTCGATGCTGCACTGGCATGGCGACACGTTCGACCTGCCGGGCGGGGCGATTCATCTCGCCTCGACCGCGGCCTGCCGTCACCAGGCATTCGCATGGGGCCAGCACGTGCTGGCGCTGCAATGCCATCCGGAAATCCGCACCGACCGTTTCGAACCGTGGCTGATCGCGAACGCCGGCGAAATCGCGGCGACGCCCGGCATCGACGCGTGCCAGTTGCGCGCCGATACCGCGCAGCACGGCCCGGCGCTCGAGGCGGCCGCGCGACGCATGTTCGCGGAGTGGCTCGACAGCGTCGGACTCTGACGCCGCCAGCGGCGCCGCCGCTGGCCGTGAACAGGATGCCCGGCCCGCATGCGTTGCAGGCCGGCGCATCGCCGTATGCGCCGCCTTATCTCCATTGCCGGCCACCTGCCGCGTGCCGTACCTGACCATCCGCTTACTGCCGGACGCGCCATCTGCACGCTGGCCGCCTGCGTGCTACGCTCGTTCGCTCTTTCCCTTCCTGGCGAGCGGCTTCCATGACTGCGCTGTTTTCCCCGTTCACGCTGCGTGGCGTGACCCTTCCGAACCGGATCGTGATCTCCCCGATGTGCCAGTATTCAGCCGAACGCGGCGAGGCGACCGACTGGCACATGATTCACCTCGGCCATCTCGCGCTGTCGGGCGCGGGGCTGCTCTGCATCGAGGCGACCGCGGTGGAACCCGACGGGCGCATCACGCATGGCGACCTCGGCCTCTGGGACGACGCGGCCGAAGCCGCGCTGAAGCCGGTGCTGGCCGCGATCCGCAAGCATTCGCCGATCCGCATCGCGATGCAGTTGTCGCATGCGGGGCGCAAGGCGTCGAGCAACGTGCCGTGGCAGGGCGGTCAGCTCGTGTCCGTCGCCGACGGCGGCTGGTTGCCGCATGCGCCGTCGGCCGTGCCGCACAAGGATGGCGAGACGCCGCCGCTCGCACTGGATGCCGCGGGCCTGAACCGGATCCGCGAAGCGTTCGCGGCGTCGGCGAAGCGGGCTGCACGGCTCGGCATCGACGCGATCGAGGTGCACGCGGCCCACGGCTACCTGCTGCACCAGTTCCTGTCGCCACTCGCGAACCAGCGCACCGACGAATACGGCGGCTCGCTCGAAAACCGCATGCGCTTTCCGCTCGAGATCTTCGAGATCGTGCGCGCGGCGTTTCCAGAGGATCGGCCGGTCGGTGTGCGCGTGTCCGCGACCGACTGGGTCGAAGGCGGCTGGGAACTCGACGATACGATCGCGTTCGCGCACGAACTGAAGCGTCGCGGCTGCGACTGGATCGACGTGTCGTCCGGCGGCGTGTCGCCGCTGCAGAAGATTCCGCTGTCGCCCGGCTACCAGGTGCCGTTCGCGCAGGCGGTGAAGCGCGCGGTCGGCATGCCGACGATCGCCGTCGGCCTGATCAACGAGCCCGCGCATGCGAACCGGCTCATCGAGGCAGGCGATGCCGATTTCGTCGCGATGGCGCGTGCGATGCTGTACGACCCGCGCTGGCCGTGGCATGCGGCGGCCGAGCTCGGCGCGCAGGTGACGGCGCCGCCGCAATACTGGCGCTCGCAGCCGCGCGAGCACAAGGCGTTGTTCGGCGACATCGCATTCGGCCAGCGTTGAGCACCGCGCGCGCAATATTGCGTGTGATGTTGAACGAAGCAATCGTGAACGTGTAGGATGCGGGTGATTCGCCGCATGCCCCGACGCGGCACCCACCGGTGCCGCGTTTTCGTTTTGCGCGACGCCAGGCCGTGACCACGGCCGTCTTCCATTCAAGTCGTCTTCACAAGGATTCGTTCGATGAGTTCACGCAGGATCGCGGTGCGCCGCTCGGGAGTACACGGCAAGGGCGTGTTCGCCGTGGCGCCGATCAAGGCCGGCGAGCGCGTAGTGGAATACAAGGGCGAACGAATTTCGTGGAAGGAGGCGCTGCGCCGCCACCCGCACGACCCGAGCGAACCGAACCATACGTTCTACTTCGCACTGGACGAGGGCGGGGTGATCGACGGCAAGATCGACGGCAACAGCGCGCGCTGGATCAATCACTCGTGCGCGCCGAACTGCGAAGCCGAGGAAGTCAAAGGCCGCGTGTACATCCACGCGCTGCGCGACATCGGGCCGGAAGAGGAACTGTTCTACGACTACGGCCTCGTGATCGACGCGAAGCTGACGAAGACGCTCAAGCGCGAGTACGCGTGCCATTGCGGCGCGGCGTCGTGCCGCGGCACGCTGCTCGCGACGTCCGACGAGGGCGGCAAGAAGAAAAAGAAGAAGGACAAGAAGGACGGCAAGTCCGAGTCCCGGTCGAAGGACAAGAAAAGCAAGAAGTGACGCAGGCGGCGGCGCATCGTGCGCTGCCGTTGTTGTTTCAGCGGATGGCTGCGCGCGTCGCGCAGCCGTGTTTTCCGCCTTCCTCATCCGGCGTGCGGCCCGCTCGGCGGCCGCCCGCCGCGAGTCCCTCAGATCCTTAGTGCGTCGACGCGGCGGCCGGTGTTTCGCTGGCCGGCTTCTCGGTGTGCGCAACCAGCGGCACCCTCACCACGAAGCGCGAGCCGCCTTCCGATGCATCCTCGTACGAGACGGTGCCGCCGTGCATCGCGATGATGTCGTGCACGATCGCGAGGCCGAGCCCGGCGCCCGTCTCGACGCCGTTGCCGCTTTGCGCGTCGCCGCGGAAGAAGCGCTTGAACAGGTCGGCCTGCTGATTGGCGGGCACGCCGGGGCCGTTGTCCTCGACGACGATCTCGGCGGCCGGCTGGCCGTCCTCGAGTGCGCCGCGCGCAACGTTCACCGTGATCCGTGCGCCGTCCGGCCGCGCGAGCGGCACGTACTTCAGCGCATTGTCGAGCAGGTTTGCGATCACCTCGCGCAACAGCACGGGGTTGCCGCGCACGACCAGCTTCTCGTCGTCACCCGGATCGTCGGTGCGCTGGAAGCCGAGGTCGACGTGCGACGCAAGCGCGCGCGGCACCCACTCGGCACCCGTCTCGAACGCCATCGCCGCGAGGTCGACGTCGACGAATCGCGCGGCCTGTTCGCCTGGCTCCGCCCGGGCGAGTGACAGCAACTGGTTGGACAGCCGCACCGCGCGGTCGGCAGCCGCGCGCAGTTCGCGCACCGCGGCGAAGGTCTGGTGCGGGTCGCGCGCGACGGCTGCCTGCTCCGCGTGCAGCTTCACGGCCGTGAGCGGCGTGCGCAACTGGTGCGCGGCATCGGCGATGAACTTGCGCTGCGCGTCGAGCGCGGTCTTCAGGCGGCCGAGCAGCGCGTTCATCGCACTCGTCAGCGGCCGGATTTCCAGCGGCACCTCGGTTTCGTCGACCGGTTCCAGCGACGTGTGGGTCTGCCGGTTCAGCGAATCGGCCAGGTGCGTGAGCGGGCCGAGCTGCTGGTTGACGACGCGCCACACGATGCCCCAGCCCGCGAGCAGCAGCAGCAGCAGCGGCATCATGATCGCGACGAGGAATTCGGCCGCGATCCGGTAGCGGTGCCGCACCGGCTGCGCGACCTCGACGACCATCGGCTTGCCGCCTTCGACGTCGTCGACGCGCACCTGCGCCACCCGCACCGCGCGGTTGTCGTATTCGGCCTCGAACACGTACGCGTGATGCATGCGGCGCACGTTGATCCCCTGCAGCGGCAGCTTCGGATCGCCAGCGAGTTCCTGTTCGCCGTCGCTGATCCGGTAGATCAGTGCTTCGGCGGGATCGGAGAACATCGCCTGCGCGAGCGGCGGCACCGTGAACGGCGCGTCGGGGCCGGCGATCTGGATCTGTTTGGAGATGGCGGTCGCGAGATCGGCGAGCGAGCGGTCGATCACGTGCTGCGTGTATTGCCACGCGAGCCAGTAGGCGATCAGGCCGCTCATCAGCGCGAGCATCGACAGCGGGGCGGCGAGGCGCCGAAGCAGCGAGCGGCGCAGGCTGGTGGTCACAGCCGGATCAGGAGACATTTGGACGGGCAAATGGATAAGCGCCGCTCACGAGGAGCGGCGCGGTCGTGCGCCGGGCGGCGACGCGGAGCAGCGCGCACACGCGGGCGGCACGCGGCCACCCGGCGTGCGGTGCCGCTCAGACGCTCGCCGTCTGGCGGATTTCCTGCAGCAGGTAGCCGAAGCCGCGCACCGTGACGATTTCGACACGGCACTGCTCGAGTTTCTTGCGCACGCGGTGGACGTAGACTTCGATCGCGGTGTCGCCGAGATCGCCGCCGAAGTGCGTGAGGTGATCCTGCAGCTGGGCCTTGCTGACGACGCGGCCGTGACGCAGCAGCAGCATCTCGAGCACCGCGAATTCACGCGGCGACAGTTCGAGCGGCTTGTCGTCGTTGAAGATGCGGCGGTCGACGCCCGACAGGCGGACGCCACCGAGCGACACTTCCGGACGCGGCATGTCGCTGTGCGGGCCGCTGCGGCGCATCACCGCGCGGATGCGCGCTTCGAGCTCGGCCGGCTCGAACGGCTTGAGCATGTAGTCGTCGGCGCCGGAGTTCAGGCCCTGGATCCGGTCGTTCAGCTCGTCGCGTGCGGTCAGCACGATGACGGGCGTGTGGCGGTTGGTCTGGCGGAAGCGCGTGAGCAGCGTCATCCCGTCGATGCCCGGCAGGCCGAGGTCGAGGATCACGAGTTCGTGGCGGTTCTGTGCCAGCGCCTGTTCGGCAAAGATGCCGTCATGCACCATGTCGACGGTGAAGCCAGCCTGCTCGAGGCTGCTCTGGATACCGCGTGCGATGGGGCGGTCGTCTTCGATCAGAAGGAGTCGCATGAAGTTCGCTCAAGTACAATGGGTTGGCGGTTCAGGCACGCGGACAGCACGACGCCGTTTCCACAGGGGCGCCGCAACACCTGACATCAAGCATGGCGGCCAGCGAACGATTAAATCCAAACATGTCCGATATTTCGATCAACGACCTAGAAGCCGCGATCAATTTCTGGCGCGCCCGCTCGCCGTCGAGCGGCGACGAACTCAAACTCTGCGAAGAGGCCAGCGCGCTCTCCAAGCCGTATGCGCTGCTGATTGTACAGCGCGAAAGCGCGCTACAACTGGAAGGATTGGACCCCAAGGCACGGAATGCGTACGAGACTTACGTGCGCCTTAAGGATGGCTTGGAAAGCTGAAGGCTTTCGCTGACTACATCCTAGAAAACGTTCATCGAAATGAAAAGTTGACGCGCCGCGCATCGAAAGACGCGCGGCGGTAGAGGAAGGCCTCAGGCGGCCGGTTGCGCGTGCGCGCCGGCACGGTCGATGAACAGCGCCAGTTCGATGTCGCGATCGGTCAGGCCGTCGGCATCGTGGGTCGACAGCGTGATGTCGACGCGGTTGTACACGTTGAACCATTCCGGATGGTGGTTCATTTCCTGCGCCTTGATCGCGACGCGCGTCATGAAGCCGAATGCTTCGTTGAAATCGGCGAAGCGCAGGCTGCGCTGGATCGCATCGCGGCCCGGTACGGCCGTCCAGAGCGGCAGGCCTTCGAGCCGGGTCTTGCGTTCTTCTGATGTGAGCTTGTGGATCATCTTGCACCTCTCGGTCGGTAACGGCGCCCGCGCGCGGCTGCGCCGCGCGGCGAAGCCGGCATCGGTCATTGTTTCATAGTTGTGGGACGGGCATCCGGGGACGGGCGACCGGCGACGGGTATCCGGGGAAGGCGATCGGGAGGCCGGCAGAGGCTGGTTCCGGCCCCCTCGAGCGTCACGCGTCCGCGTCGTCGGGCCAGCCGTCGCCCGTGCCGCGATGCAGCACGCGATCGGTCTCGAGCACCGCGCCGGCCGCGAACTCGGGCAGTGCCGCCAGCCGGTCAGCCAGCGCACGGCCGTCGACGTCGGCGAGCGCGAACAGCTGCGCGAAATCGTCGATCACGAAATAGGTCTTCTGGAACGTGTCGATCCGGTACTTCGTGCGCATCACGCGCTCGAGGTCGAAGCCGAGCCGGTTCGGCGCCGCGCTTTCGAGGCTGTACAGGCTTTCGCCCTTGCTCGACACGATCCCGGCGCCATAGATCGACAGCCCGTTCGTGCCCCGCGCATCGCGGATCAGCCCGAATTCCACCGTATACCAGTAGAGTCGCGCGAGGCGCGCCAGCGCCGCTTCATCGTCGGCGACCGCGAGCGCGGTGCGGCCGTACGCCTGCATGTAGTCGGCGAACACCGGGTCGATCAGCAGCGGCACGTGGCCGAACAGGTCGTGGAAGCAGTCGGGTTCCTGCAGGTAGTCGAGCTGGTCGGGACGGCGCATCCACCAGGTGACGGGGAAGCGCCGGTTCGCGAGATGCTCGAAGAACACGCGGTCGGGCACGAGGCCCGGCACCGCGACGATCTGCCAGCCCGTTGCCGGCTTCAACTGGCGGTTCACGTCAGCGAACGACGGCACGCGATCGGCCGGCAGGTCGATCTTCCCGAGCCCCGCGACGAATGCGTCGCAGGCGCGCCCGCGCAGCAGCGCCGACTGGCGTGCATAGAGCTGCTTCCACACCGCGTGGTCGACCTGGCCGTAACGCGCGAGCGGCTGGTCGATGGTGAAATCGGCGCGGGTTTCGAGGCCCGCATCGAACTGCTCCTGCAGTTTCGCGGTGACGACGGTGGACATGATCTGGCTCTGCACGTGGCGGTTGGGAACCATGCAAGTGTAGAGCGGGCTGCGCGCGGAATGGGCGCATAGTTGGCGTTGATTCGCTCGATGATGCGATAATCGCGCATCAAATCACGAATCAATGCGGAGAATGCTCATGCTGGAACTCGATCACTTCGATCTCGCGCTGCTGGACGTGCTGCAGCGCTTCGGCCGCGCGACGCATCAGCAGCTCGGCGAGGAGGTGCCGCTGTCGCCGTCGCAGATCGGCCGGCGGCTGCAGCGGCTCGAGGCGGCCGGCGTGATCGAAGGCTACCGCGTGATGTTGCGCCCCGAAAAACTCGGGCTCGGCGTCACCGCGTTCACGAGCCTCAAGCTCAAGCACCACGGCGACTCGATCATCGAGCAGTTCCAGCAGCAGATCGACGTGCTGCCCGAAGTGCTCGAATGCCATGCGGTGGTGGGCGATGCCGACTACCTGCTGCGGATCGTCGCGCCCGACCTGAACGCGCTGTCGCAGTTCGTGATGAAGAAGCTGATGCGCGTGCCGGGTGTCGACAGCGTGCGCTCGAACATCGTGCTGACGACCTTCAAGCGCAACGGCGCGCTACCGCTCGCGCACCTGGCGCCCGGCGCCGCCTGACGCGGCCACCGCGCGGCGGCAAGGGTTAAGGCGGCGCGGGTTGCGCCGCCTCGGGGCAGGGCCGGATCAGGCCGCTTCTTGCGGCGTGTCGGCGTTCAGCAGGTCGACGTACGCGACGGCGACGAGGTCGTCCTGCGACACGCCGAGCTTCGCGAACACGTCGTGCGCTTCGGCTTCGCCGCCGGCTTCGTCGTCATCGGGGCCGAGCACGACTTCCAGCTCGATGAAATCGCCGAGGCCGTCGACGCGGTCGAGGTGGATGCGCGTGCGGCCCGCGAGGTACACGTGCCGTTCCTTCGTCACGATCCCGCGCGTGGTCAGCGCGGTGGCGAGCAGGGCGTGCATCGCGTCGGGGTTCGTCACCGGGCTGCGCGTGTAGTACGACGCCTTCGGGCCGTCGCGGTCGTCGCGCTGGTAGAAGATCAGTTCGGCCGGCGTGCCGTCCTCGAAGCGGCGCAGCTTCAGCCGGCCGCGCGGCACGTCATAGAAGAAATCCTGCTGGCGATAGAACAGCGGCGCTTCGGTCGCGAGCCTGGCCGCCTGTTCGCGCAGCTGGTCGAATTCGCGGGCGCGGGCTTTGATCTCGATGTTGCGGGCCATGCGGGTCTCCTTCAATCGGGGTCTCGCGGTGTGCGAACGCACAATCTAGCAAAAAGCCCGCGAAGGTGGCGTGACGACCGGCGGGACGCGGCGACACGCCGCGGCCGGGAGGCTCGGCCCCCGTGATTTCCCCATTCATGCACGCGTGAGGGCCTGCACGGTCGCCGGCTGCCGACCAGCGATGTGTCGGGTGTTGACGCCCGGTGCGCGGCCAGCCGCAGCGCTATCAGCAGCACTCATATCGCCCACTGCGCTTCGATCAGTCGCAGCGCCGCCGCGATCGCCGGTTCGTCGCGCCGCTCGGCGAGCGTCACGAACGTCAGTTCGGTCGGCACCGTCACGGGCTCGACGATCGTCAGCGCATGCGCGTGCGCTTCGGCCAGCGCGGTCGAGTCGCGCGCGAGGGTCAATCCGATCCCCGATTTGACGAGGTCGAGCATCGATTGCTCCTGGTCGACCTCGGCCACCTTGAGCGGCTGCGCGCCGGCCTCCGCGAAGCGCCGCGACAGCAGCCGGTGGTGCGCGGACGCCGGCGGCGTCCAGATCCACGGCAGCGTGGCAAGCGCGCGCCAGTCGTGTGCGCGCTGCACGCGCTCCTTCCAGCCGGCCGGCGCGAGTACGCGGTACTGGAAATGCGTGAGCGTGACGGTGTGGAACAGTGCGCCGTCGAGCGGATCGTCCTCGCCCGGCCGGCCGATGTAGTAGCCGACGTCGAGCGCCTGCGTGCGCACCTGTTCGATCACCCAGCCCGACATCCCGTGCCGCAGCGCCGTCTCGATCTGCGGATGCGTTTCGACGAGCGCGCGCAGGAAGCCGCCGAGCCGCAGGAAGCCCGGGTCGAGGATCGTGCCGATCCGCAGCCGGCCGCGCACCTCGTGCCGCAGCGCAGCAGCGGCGCGCTGCACGTCGGCGGCCGCGGCGAGCGCACGTTCCGCATGCGGCAGCAGCGTCTGGCCGTCGCGCGTGAGCGCGAGGCCGCGCGATGTGCGCGTAAACAACGTGACGCCGAGCGTTTCCTGCAGATGCTTGATCTGCAGGCTGACCGCCGGCTGCGTCAGGTGCAGCTGCGCGGCGGCGCGCGTCAGGTTGCCTTCGCGCGCGACCGTCGCGAACGCGCGGAGCAGGGTGAGATCCATCGTCGTGATATGAGCGCAGCTTATAACGCAGTTCAGCATAACTCATTGGATCGGCGGCCGGCGGCCGGAGTACGCTTCATCGGTCGTGGCGCGGGGCCGCAAGCGCGGCTCGCGGCGCACTATGCTGAAAATGACGCGCGGCGTTGCCCCGCGTGACAGGAGACAAACCGTGACTACCCAACGCACGCTAGAAGGCGAATTCGATTACGTGATCGTCGGCGCGGGCACCGCGGGCTGCGTGCTCGCGAACCGCCTGACCGAGGATCCCGACATCCACGTGCTGCTGCTCGAAGCGGGCGGCAAGGACGACTATCACTGGATCCACATCCCGGTCGGCTATCTGTATTGCATCGGCAATCCGCGCACCGACTGGCTGTACAAGACGCAACCCGAAGCCGCGCTCAACGGGCGGGCGTTGTCGTATCCGCGCGGCCGGGTGCTCGGCGGCTGCTCGTCGATCAACGGAATGATCTACATGCGCGGCCAGCGCGAGGATTACGACAGCTGGGCGCAGGAAACCGGCGACGCCGGCTGGTCGTGGGACAGCGTGCTGCCGATCTTCAAGCGCAGCGAGGATCACCATGCGGGCGCGAGCGACGCGCACGGCGCGGGCGGCTACTGGCGTGTCGAGAAGCAGCGGCTGCGCTGGGAGATCCTCGAATCGTTCGCGCAGGCCGCGCAGCAGACGGGCATCCCGGCAACCGACGATTTCAACCGCGGCGACAATGCCGGGGTCGGCTATTTCGAGGTGAACCAGAAGCGCGGCGTGCGCTGGAATACGTCGAAGGCGTTCCTGCGGCCCGCGATGGCGCGCCCGAACCTGACCGTGATCACCGGCGCGCAGGCGCAGCGCGTGATCTTCGACGGGCGGCGCGCGGTCGGCGTCGAATACCACGGCGGCGGCACGGATTACGTCGCGCGGGCGCGTTCGGAGGTGCTGTTGACGTCCGGCGCGGTGAATTCGCCGCAGCTGCTCGAACTGTCGGGTGTCGGCGATGGCCGGCGGCTGCAGGCGCTCGGCATCGACGTCGTGCAGGATCTGCCGGGCGTCGGCGAAAACCTGCAGGATCACCTGCAATTGCGGATGGCGTTTCGCGTCGAAGGCGTGCGCACGCTCAACACGCTGTCCGCGCACTGGTGGGGCAAGCTGATGATCGGCGCCGAATATGCGTTGCTGCAGCGCGGGCCGATGTCGATGGCGCCGTCGCAGCTCGGCGCGTTCGCAAAATCCGATCCCGACGATCCCGCGCTCACGCGCCCCGATCTCGAATACCACGTGCAGCCGTTGTCGCTCGAGCGCTTCGGCGAGCCGCTGCACAGCTTCAACGCGTTTACGGCGTCCGTGTGCCATCTGCGGCCGACGTCGCGCGGCAGCGTGCATATCGCGAGCGCCGATCCGGGCGCGGCACCCGCGATCGCACCGAACTATCTGTCGACCGATCACGATCGCCACGTCGCCGCGAACGCGCTGCGGCTCACGCGCCGGATCGCGTCCGCGCCGGCGCTCGCGCGCTATCGGCCGGCGGAAATCCTGCCGGGCCTGCAGTATCGAAGCGAAGCCGAGCTGATCGAGGCGGCCGGCGCCGTCGGCACGACGATCTTCCATCCGGTCGGCACCTGCCGGATGGGGCGTGCCGACGATGAGCGCGCGGTGGTCGACAGCCGGCTGCGCGTACGTGGCGTCGCCGGGCTGCGAATCGTCGATGCATCGGTGATGCCGTTCATTACGTCGGGCAACACTAATTCGCCGACGCTGATGATCGCCGAGCGCGCGAGCGACATGATTCGTGCCGATCGCCGCGCGGCGCGCGAAGCGACACCGGTGCGCACGGAGCAGGCGGTGACAGCCGCGTGACGGAACGCTGACACGCACGACAGCGGGCTGTCATGATGACGCCCGCTGATTCGATATGCGAAACAAACTGCTGTTGCAGCAGCGGTGCGAGGGTGCCGATAGCAGCGAATACCGTCGGTTCGTCCCGCAAGATCCATGCAAGCCGTGCAGCCGCACGGCTTTTTTGTTGCATGCGAGCCGGGCCGTGCGGATGGTCAACGCACGATGATGCACGTGTCAAAAAAACAGCGTGCAAAACCGTGCACAGCCGCGTGCGACAGGGCGGCCAGCCCTATAAGTGCAAATCCCGATGATTGCACTGCACCAACGGCGAGACAATGTGGCGCAGTGTGCATACGCGTCGGCGCGGGAGACCACCCTCGAGGCGTAACACGGCGCCCGGGGCAGCCCGCTCATCCGCTGACCTGTTTCGCGGACGCTTCTCGCGAATCTTCCCGGTGCTTCGCCTGACTTCGTACGGAAGGGAACATGATTCTCGGCGACACGATTCTGGAAACACGCGGACTGACCAAGGAATTCAGGGGTTTCACGGCCGTCAACGGCGTGAACCTGCGTGTGCGTCGCGGTGCGATCCATGCGCTGATCGGACCGAACGGCGCGGGCAAGACCACCTGCTTCAACCTCCTCACCAAATTCCTGACGCCGACGGCCGGCCAGATCGTCTTCAACGGCATCGACATCACCGACGAGCGGCCCGCGCAGGTCGCGCGGCGCGGCATCATCCGCTCGTTCCAGATCTCGGCCGTCTTTCCGCACCTGACCGCGCTGCAGAACGTGCGCATCGGCCTGCAGCGCGCGCTCGGCACCGAATTCCATTTCTGGCGCAGCGAACGCACGCTGAAGCGGCTCGACGACCGCGCGATGGACCTGCTCACGCAGGTCGGCCTCACCGATTTCGCGCAGGTGCCGACCGTCGAGCTCGCGTACGGCCGCAAGCGCGCGCTGGAGATCGCGACCACGCTCGCGATGGAGCCCGAACTGATGCTGCTCGACGAGCCCACGCAGGGGATGGGCCACGAGGACGTCGATCGCGTGACCGCGCTGATCAAGAAGGTCGCGAGCGGCCGCACGATCCTGATGGTCGAGCACAACATGAACGTGATCGCGGGCATCTCCGACACGATCACCGTCCTGCAACGCGGCGAGGTGCTGGCCGAAGGCTCGTATGCGGAAGTGTCGAAGAATCCGCTCGTCATCGAGGCCTACATGGGCAGCGCCGACGCGGCGCTCGCGGGGGCGCACGCATGAAGCACAGCGAACGGGAGGAACGCGAATTGAGCGGCGTCGAAAGCGGTACGCCCGCGCTGGAGATCACGGGCCTGGAGGCCTGGTACGGGGAATCCCACATATTGCACGGTGTCGACCTGACGGTGCATCGCGGTGAAGTCGTCACGCTGCTCGGCCGCAACGGCGCGGGCCGCACGACGACGCTGCGCGCGATCATGGGCCTCACGGGCCGCCGCAGCGGGTCGATCAAGGTCGCGGGCAACGAGACGATCGGCCTCGCGACGCACCGCATCGCGCATTACGGCATCGGCTACTGCCCGGAGGAGCGCGGGATCTTCTCGAGCCTGTCGTGCGAGGAGAACCTGCTGCTGCCGCCGCTGATCGGGCCGCGCGAGCACGCGATGCCGATCGACGAGATCTACGCGATGTTCCCGAACCTCGCGTCGCGCCGGCAGAGCCAGGGCACGCGTCTGTCCGGCGGCGAGCAGCAGATGCTCGCGGTCGCGCGGATCCTGCGCACCGGCGCGAACCTGCTGCTGCTCGACGAGATCTCCGAAGGCCTCGCACCGGTGATCGTGCAGGCGCTCGCGCGGATGATCGTCGCGCTGAAGGCGCGCGGCTACACGATCGTGATGGTCGAACAGAATTTCCGGTTCGCCGCGCCGCTCGCCGACCGGTTCTACGTGATGGAGCACGGCAGCATCGTCGAGCATTTCCAGGCGGCCGAACTGGAAAGCAAGATGCCGACCCTGCACGACCTGCTCGGGGTGTGACGCCGCCCCGTTTCCCTTGCCGCTAGCCGTGGCGGCCCTCGAACAACCACAACGCATCAGAACAACAGGAGACGTCAATGAAAATGAAGACCCTCGCACAGGCCTGTCTCGCACTCGCGACCGCCGCGCTCACCGCCGGCGCCGCACACGCGGCGGATACCGTGAAGATCGGCTTCATCACCGACATGTCGGGGCTTTACGCGGATATCGACGGGCAGGGCGGCCTCGAGGCGATCCGCATGGCAGTGGCCGACTTCGGCGGCAAGGTGCTCGGCAAGCCGATCGAGGTCGTCTATGCCGATCACCAGAACAAGGCCGACATCGCCGCGTCGAAGGCGCGCGAATGGATGGACCGCGGCGGGCTCGACCTGCTGGTCGGCGGCACGAACTCGGCCACCGCGCTGTCGATGAACCAGGTCGCGGCCGAGAAGAAGAAGGTCTACATCAACATCGGCGCGGGCGCCGACACGCTGACCAACGAGCAGTGCACGCCGTACACGGTCCACTACGCGTACGACACGATGGCGCTCGCGAAGGGCACCGGTTCGGCGGTGGTGAAGCAGGGCGGCAAGTCGTGGTTCTTCCTGACCGCCGACTATGCATTCGGCAAGGCGCTCGAGAAGAACACGTCGGACGTCGTGAAGGCGAACGGCGGCCAGGTGCTCGGCGCGGTGCGCCACCCGCTGTCGGCATCGGATTTCTCGTCGTTCCTGCTGCAGGCGCAATCGTCGAAGGCGCAGATCCTCGGCCTCGCGAACGCGGGCGGCGACACGATCAACTCGATCAAGGCCGCGAAGGAATTCGGCATCACGAAGACGATGAAGCTCGCCGCGCTGCTGATGTTCATCGACGACGTGCACAGCCTCGGCCTCGAGACGACGCAGGGCCTGGTGCTGACCGACAGCTGGTACTGGAACCGCGATGCGGCGTCGCGCCAGTGGGCGCAGCGCTACTTCGGCAAGATGAAGAAGATGCCGTCGAGCCTGCAGGCGGCCGATTACTCGTCGGTGACGACCTACCTGAAGGCAGTCCAGGCCGCCGGTACGACCGACTCCGACAAGGTGATGGCCGAGCTGAAGAAGATCAAGATCAACGACTTCTACGCAAAGGGCTATATCCGCACGGACGGCAGCATGATCCACGACATGTACCTGATGGAAGTGAAGAAGCCGGCGGAATCGAAGGAGCCGTGGGATTACTACAAGGTGCTCGCGACGATTCCGGGCGAGCAGGCGTTCGGGACCAAGCAGGAAACGCGCTGCGCGTTGTGGAAGTAGGCAGGGCGTAGCGGCGCGCGCGGGCGCGCCGCTCGGTGGCGGCCGCAGCGATGTGCCCGCTGCGCCGCCCGCGCACGCGCTGCATGAAGGTTGCGCGCGCAACGAAACTCATTCTGACGGCTAAGTCGATGGAAATCTTTGGCATTCCGTTGCCGGCGATGCTGAGCCAGTTGCTGCTCGGGCTCGTCAACGGCTCGTTCTACGCGATCCTGAGCCTCGGGCTCGCGGTGATCTTCGGGCTGCTCAACGTGATCAACTTCGCGCACGGCGCGCTGTTCATGCTGGGCGCGATGCTCGCGTGGATGGGCCTGTCGTATTTCGGGCTGCCGTACTGGGCGATGCTCGTGATCGCGCCGCTGCTGGTCGGTGCGTTCGGGATCCTGATCGAGCGCTCGATGCTGCGCTGGCTGTACAAGCTCGATCACCTGTACGGGCTGCTGCTCACGTTCGGGCTCACGCTGGTCGTCGAAGGCGTGTTCCGGTCGATCTACGGTTCGTCCGGCCAGCCGTACGACGTGCCGTCGCAGCTGTCGGGCGCCACCAACCTCGGCTTCATGTTCCTGCCGAACTACCGCGCGTGGGTGGTGGTCGCGTCGCTCGCGGTATGTCTCGCGACGTGGTTCGTGATCGAGAAGACGCGCCTCGGCGCGTATCTGCGGGCGGGCACCGAGAACCCGAAGCTCGTCGAGGCATTCGGCGTGAACGTGCCGATGATGATCACGCTCACCTACGGCTTCGGCGTCGCGCTCGCCGCGTTCGCGGGCGTGCTGGCCGCGCCGGTGATCCAGGTGTCGCCGCTGATGGGCCAGCCGATGATCATCACCGTGTTCGCGGTGGTCGTGATCGGCGGGATGGGCTCGATCCTCGGCTCGATCGTCACGGGCCTGCTGCTCGGCGTGATCGAGGGCTTCACACGCGTGTTCTACCCCGAAGCGTCGGCCACGGTCGTGTTCGTGATCATGGCGATCGTGCTGCTGTTCCGCCCGGCGGGCCTCTTCGGCAAGGAAAAATGATGCAGAGAAAAGTGCTCTACGGCGTGCTGCTCGCCGCACTGCTCGCCGCGCCGTTCATCGGCGCGTATCCGGTGTTCGTGATGAAGGTGCTCACGTTCGCGCTGTTCGCGGCCGCGTTCAACCTGCTGATCGGCTATACGGGGCTGCTGTCGTTCGGCCATGCGATGTTCCTCGCGACCGCCGGCTATGCGACCGGTTATTCGATGCAGACGCTCGGTTTCACGCCGGAGCTCGGCGTGCTGGTCGGCACCGTTGCCGCGACGCTGCTCGGGCTCGTCGTCGGGCTGTTCGCGATCCGGCGGCAGGGGATCTACTTCGCGATGATCACGCTCGCGTTCGCGCAGATGGTCTACTTCATCTACCTGCAGGCGCCGTTCACGCACGGCGAGGACGGGCTGCAGGGCGTGCCGCGCGGCCGCCTGTTCGGGCTGCTCGACCTGTCGAACGACGTCGCGCTGTACTACGTCGTGCTGGCCGTGGTGGTCGCCGCGTGCGCGTTCATCGTGCGGGTCGTGCATTCGCCGTTCGGCCAGGTGCTCGTCGCGATCAAGGAGAACGAAGCGCGCGCGATCTCGCTCGGCTACGACACCGACCGCTTCAAGCTGCTCGCGTTCATCCTGTCGGCGGGCATCGCGGGGCTGGCCGGCTCGCTGAAGGTGCTCGTGCTCGGCTTCGAGACGCTGTCGGACGCCTACTGGACGATGTCGGGCCTCGTCGTGCTGATGACGCTCGTCGGCGGGATGGGCACGCTGTTCGGGCCGCTGCTGGGCGCGGCGCTGATCGTCGCGCTGGAAGACCGGCTCGGCGACATCGGCGAATGGCTCGCGTCGACGACGGGCGTCGGGTGGTTCCATTCGCTCGGCGAATCGGCGACGATCGTCACCGGACTGATCTTCATCGCATGCGTGCTCGCATTCCGGCGCGGCATCGTCGGTGAAATGGTCGCGCGGATCAAGCCGCTCAGGGCGTCCTGAATGCGTGCGGCGCGCGTCACCGGGCGTTGATGCGAAGCACCATCCGGCATGCTCCGGAAGGGCGCAGGAGCGGGCTCGGGCCGGTGCCGTGCGGCAGACTAGTGCCCCATTTTCGTGCGGCGATGCACCATAGGGGTAAATGCTAAGTTGTCGTGGTGCTTAAGCCTCTTTAAGATTCACCCTAGTTCTGATGCACCGCGAAACGAATTTGCAGGTGGAGAACGAGGAGACAATCGAGGCACAAAGTGCCCGGACCCCAAAGCGCTGTTGGACGGAATCCAACAGCGCTTTTTCATTTGCGTGCACGGATTTGCGCTGTTGGTGCAGCGGCCTGCGCGGTGGCCGTATTCCGCGCTTGCGTTCGCACCGCGCTTCTTCCGCGCTTCGCCGCGTCCCCCGTTTTCCAGATTTCCGCTTTCCCACGATTCGTTCGCCAACGATGCGCAGCCGTGCGCCGGCCGTTCGGGCTAACCCGGTTGGCGTGCGCAAAACGCGTCCGTTACACTCAGCTTTCGCCGACCGCGCGGTCGGGAAAATCGGTCGGCAGTTCTCCTACAAGCAGAATGCAGAAGAGGGAGTACGGTTGGATGAGCAGCGCAGGACGATGGATCGGGGCAGGAAGGGCGGCGGGTGCCGTTCGTTCGTCGTGGGGTTGGGCTGCTGTCGCCGCGGCCTTCCCGAGCCGTTCTGCGGCCTGTAGGCGCGTTCCGGCGTCATCGCCGGTCGTTGCGTGCGCATCCGTGTCGATATTCGCATCCGCATTCGCATGAGCGGCCGGCTTCCCGATCGTGCGCCGCTCGCGAGCCTGGCCGCGTCAGGCCGGATCGACGTGCTTTTCCTTGATTGTTGCGCATACATCGATTGCGCACACGATTCCGCCTTTCTCCGCTTTCTTCATCCAGACGACACCGCCGCTGCGCATCGTGACGGTCGAACGACCGTTTCGACCGCCGGCCGGTGCGTCCGCGCGTGGTGCCGTCCGGGTGCCGTTGAAGATGGGGTGTTTCACGGGAAAACGAGCGTAGACGCGGTATGGCGAGATAGTTAATTTATTAACTTGTTTGGGGACCGGGAGCCGCCCGAGCGACCCGAGGCTTTTTCGAGCAGCGTTTGGAGACAACGTAAATGAAGATGAATCGATGGATGGAGGCCGCGCTCGCCGCGGGCCTCGTGTGCGCGGCGGCAACGGCGTCGGCGCAGGTGAAGATCGGCGTGACGCTGTCGGCCACCGGGCCGGCCGCGTCGCTCGGGATTCCGGAAAAGAACACGATCGCGCTGCTGCCGAAGGAAATCGCCGGCAAGAGCGTGCAGTACATCGTGCTCGACGACGCATCCGACACGAGCCGCGCGGTGCAGAACGTGCGCAAGCTGATCGATGAAGATCACGTCGACGCGATCATCGGCTCGTCGGTCACGCCGAACTCGCTGGCAATGCTCGACCCCGTGTCGCAGGGCAAGACGCCGACGATCTCGCTCGCGGCGAGCGCCCAGATCATCTCGCCGATGGACGCGAAACGCGCATGGATGTTCAAGGTGCCGCAGAACGACCAGCTGATGGCCGACGCGATCGCCGGCTACATGGCGAAGCACGGCGTGAAGACGGTCGGCTTCATCGGTTTCGCCGATGCGTACGGCGACAGCTGGTACAAGACGTTCGACGCGGCGGCCGCGAAGAACGGGCTGAAGGTTGTATCGAACGAGCGCTACAACCGCACCGACGCGTCGGTGATGGGGCAGGTGCTGAAGCTGATGGGCTCGAATCCGGATGCGGTGCTGATCGCCGGCTCGGGCACGCCGGCGGCGCTGCCGGCGAAGACGCTGAAGGAGCGCGGCTACAAGGGCAAGGTGTACCAGACACACGGCGTCGCGAACAACGACTTCCTGCGCGTGTGCGGCAAGGATTGCGAAGGCGAGATCCTGCCCGCCGGCCCGGTGCTCGTGACCGACCAGCTGCCCGATTCGAACCCGGTGAAGAAGCCGGCGCTCGGCTACAAGGCCGCGTACGAGAAGGCGTACGGCGCGGGCTCGCTCGCGACGTTCGGCGGCCATGCGTGGGATGCCGGGCTGCTGCTGCAGCGTGCGATTCCGGAAGCGTTGAAGAAGGGCCAGCCGGGCACCGAGGCGTTCCGCGAGGCGCTGCGCGCGTCGATCGAGAACGTGAAGGACCTGCCGGTGTCGCACGGCGTGATCAACATGACGCCGACCGACCACAACGGCTTCGACACGCGTGCGCGTGTGATGGTGCAGATCGTCGACGGCAAGTGGAAGCTGCAGGCCGAGTAAGCATCACGTGAAACCGGCGTGCGCGGCGCGAATGGCGCCGTGCATGCCGTCGGCAGGGCGCCGGGCCCGACGGGCCGCGACCATGCCCATGTCGTGTGGAACCGCAGGGGCTCGCTGCATGGCGCCTGACGTGTCGATCTTGCGGCTCGTGCGCCCCGGCCGTTCCTGTCTTTCGTTTCACCGCAGCATTCTCGATACACGAAACGTATGGATCTCTCGATTGCAGCGATCCTCGCGCAAGACGGCATCACGACCGGCGCCATATATGCATTGCTGTCGCTGGCGCTCGTACTGGTGTTTTCCGTCACGCGGGTGATCTTCATTCCCCAGGGCGAATTCGTCGCCTACGGTGCGCTGACGCTTGCCGCGTTGCAGGCGCAGAAATTCCCCGCCACCTGCTGGCTGCTGTTCGTGATGGGCATCGCGTGCTTCCTGCTCGAAGTCGGCGGCCTGATCCGGCATCGCGAACGGCGCCATCAGCTCGGCCGCACGCTCGCGACACTCGGCAGCCGCTACATCCTGCTGCCGCTCGCCGTGTTCGCGATCACGCGCAGCTTCGCCGTGCAGCCGCTGCCGATGCTCGCGCAGATCGCACTGACGCTCGCGATCGTCGTGCCGATGGGGCCGTTCGTCTACCGGCTCGTCTACCAGCCGATCGCGGAAGGCACGACGCTGCTGCTGCTGATCGTGTCGGTCGCCGTCCACTTCGCGATGGTCGGCCTGGGGCTCGTGATGTTCGGCGCGGAAGGCTCGCGCACCAACGGCTTCTCGGATGCGTCGCTGTCGATCGGCAGCATGACCGTGTCGGTGCAGAGCATCCTGGTCGTCGTGACGGCGCTCGTGCTGATCGGCGCGCTCTACGTGTACTTCGGCCGCACGATCGCCGGCAAGGCGCTGCGCGCGACGTCGGTGAACCGGCTCGGCGCGCGGCTCGTCGGCATCGGCACGACCGAGGCCGGGCGGCTCGCGTTCACGTTCGCGGCGGGGCTCGGCGTGCTGTCCGGGATCCTCGTCGGCCCGCTGACGACGATCTACTACGACTCGGGCTTCCTGATCGGCCTGAAGGGTTTCGTCGGCGCGATCATCGGCGGGCTCGTCAGCTATCCGCTCGCGGCCGCCGGCTCGCTGCTCGTCGGCGTGCTCGAATCGTATTCGTCGTTCTGGGCGAGCGCGTACAAGGAGGTGATCGTGTTCACGCTGATCATTCCGGTGCTGCTGTGGCGGAGCTTCGCCACGCCGCACGCGGAAGAGGAAGAGGAGTGACACGATGAAGACGATGGTACGCAACAAGACCTTCTGGGTGTTTCTCGTGGTGCTGTTCGCGCTGCCGGTGCTGCCCGGCGCGCTGCAGGTGCCGGAATACTGGATCACGCTGCTGAACTACATCGGCCTCTACGCGATCGTCGCGATCGGGCTCGTGCTGCTCACGGGCGTCGGCGGGATGACGAGCTTCGGGCAGGCCGCGTTCGTCGGCATCGGCGCGTATGCGACCGCGCTCCTGACGACGCGCTACGGCGTGTCACCGTGGCTTGCACTGATCGTCGGTGTCGTGCTGACGGCGCTCGTCGCGCTCGTGCTTGGCGCGGTCACGATGCGGCTGTCCGGCCACTTCCTGCCGCTCGGCACGATCGCGTGGGGCCTCGCGCTGTTCTACCTGTTCGGCAATCTCGAACTGCTCGGCAAGTACGACGGGATCAACGGGATTCCGGCGCTGAACCTGTTCGGCATCACGCTCGACAGCGGCCGCAGCCTGTATTTCCTGATCTGGGCCGTCGTGCTGGCCGCGATCGTGTCGGTGCAGAACCTGCTGAACAGCCGCCCGGGTCGCGCGATCCGTGCGCTGCGCGGCGGCGGCGTGATGGCCGAGGCGATGGGCGTGAACACCGCGTGGATGCGCGTCGTGATCTTCGTCTATGCGGCCGTGCTCGCGGCCATCTCGGGCTTCCTGTACGCACACCTGCAGCGTGCGGTGAACCCGACACCGTTCGGGCTGAACCACGGGATCGAGTTCCTGTTCATGGCCGTGGTCGGCGGCGTGTCGCACGTGTGGGGCGCCGTGCTCGGCGCGGCGATCCTGACCGTGCTGCAGGACTACCTGCAGACGCTGTTGCCGAAGCTGCTCGGTTCGGAAGGCAACTTCGAGATCATCGTGTTCGGCGTGCTGATGGTGCTGCTGCTGCAGTACGCCCGCCAGGGCGTATGGCCGTTCGTCGCCAGGCTGTTCCCGCGCGGGCCGCGTGCGCATGTACCCGAGCACGCCGACCCGTTGCCGCAACGCGCGAAGCCCGCGGCCGGCGAGCCGCTGCTCGTCGTCGACAACGCGCGCAAGCAGTTCGGCGGCCTCGTGGCCGTCAACGACGTCAGCTTCGACGTGAAAGCGGGGCAGATCATCGGGCTGATCGGCCCGAACGGCGCCGGCAAGTCGACCACGTTCAACCTCGTGACGGGCGTGCTGAAGCCGACGGGCGGCACGATCACGTTCCGTGGCGAGCGCATCGACGGGCTCACGTCGCGCCAGATCGTCCGCCGCGGCATTGGCCGGACGTTCCAGCACGTGAAGCTGTTGCCGGCGATGACGGTGCTCGAGAACGTCGCGATCGGTGCGCACCTGCGCGGCCATACGGGCGTGTGGCGCAGCGTCGTGCGGCTCAATGCCCACGAGGAAGCGCAGTTGCTGGCCGAGGCTGCACAGCAGATCCGCCGCGTCGGGCTCGAAAAGCACATGTACGACGAAGCGGGCAGCCTCGCGCTGGGCCAGCAACGGATTCTCGAAATCGCGCGGGCGCTGTGCTGCGACCCGACGCTGCTGCTGCTCGACGAGCCGGCCGCCGGGCTGCGTTACCAGGAGAAGCAGCAACTCGCCGACCTGCTGCGGCGGCTGAAGGCGGAAGGCATGAGCGTGTTGCTCGTGGAACACGACATGGATTTCGTGATGAATCTCACCGACCGGCTGGTGGTGATGGAATTCGGCACGCGGATCGCGGAAGGGCTGCCGCAAGACGTGCAGCAGGATCCGGCGGTGCTCGAAGCGTATCTGGGCGGGGTGGAGTGATGACGGACACGACGATGCCGATTCTCGACGTGCGCGGGCTGGCGGTCCGGTACGGGAAGGTGGAGGCGCTGCACGGCGCGGCGATCAAGGTTGGTGCGGGACAGATCGTCAGCGTGATTGGGCCGAACGGGGCCGGAAAATCGACGCTGCTGAACGCGATCATGGGCGCGCTGCCGGTGACCGGGCATGCGTCGGGCGCGGTCGTGTATCGCGGTCACGATGTCGGTGCATTGCCGGTCGAGCAGCGCGTCGCACGCGGGATGTGCCTCGTGCCGGAAAAGCGCGAGCTGTTCAGCACGATGACGGTTGAGGACAACCTCGTGCTGGGCGCGTATCGACGCAAGCTGGCGGGTGAAGCGAACTTCCTCGACCAGCTCGATCACGTGTTCGCGCTGTTTCCGCGTTTGAAGGAGCGGCGCAAGCAGGCGGCCGGCACGCTGTCCGGCGGCGAGCGGCAGATGCTCGCGGTTGGCCGCGCGCTGATGGGCAAGCCCGACCTGCTGATGCTCGACGAGCCGAGCCTCGGGCTGGCGCCGCTGATCGTGAAGGAGATCTTTCATATCATCAGCGCGTTGCGCGGGACGGGCGTGGCGACGCTGCTGATCGAGCAGAATGCGCGGGCTGCGCTGCAGATCTCGGACTACGGCTACGTGCTGGAGACGGGCGAGTTTGCGCTGGAAGGGCCGGCGGCGGAACTCGCGCAGAATCCACGTGTGATCGAAACCTACCTCGGGTTAGCGAAGAAAACGGCTTGATCGGAGGCGCGGTGGGTGGGGAACGGGCGGCGTGTTTCACGTGAAACACGCCGCTTTTGTTTTTGGGTGGAGGTCTGACTCCCATGCATCGGCGGTTAACAGCCAGGGGATAAGTACCGGAGGAACAATCAAAAGCTCTGTGCAGTGGCGGTGGGGGAGGTATCTCAAGCGCAAATGGCGATCCGGTTTGTCGATCGGAGTTGGCTGCCACTCGTTCCACAGAATGATGATGTGCCGGGTCACAGGGGATAAGTGTCGAGCGTACCGACGGAAATTCTGTGAGGAAGGGGGCACAGGGTGTTCCGCCTAGGTATTGGGCGGGACACAGGCCTCGAACGGGTTATATGTTCCACGTGAAATTTCTCGACCCATTGATCCCTGCACAGGCGTAACGATGTGCGGCGGGCGGGCCGGATTATTCGCAGGCGTAGGCGCGGAACCACAGATTCATCGGTCCAACGCCGAAAAATCGTCGAAATGCACAGACCCTACCATTCGGACGGCATTCGGGTGAAAAGCGAACCCGCTATAATTCGCCCCATACATTTCTCTGATAGGTTCGTGCGCAGCCCTGCGTGCGGAATCCACCATGCTTTTTCCCACAGAATTTGACGTCATCGTCGTCGGTGGCGGTCATGCCGGCACCGAAGCCGCGCTGGCGTCCGCCCGCATGGGCGCAAAGACACTGCTGCTGACCCACAACATCGAAACGCTTGGGCAGATGAGCTGCAATCCGTCGATCGGCGGCATTGGCAAGGGCCATCTGGTCAAGGAAGTCGATGCGCTGGGCGGCGCAATGGCAGCCGCGACGGACGAGAGTGGTATCCAGTTCCGGATCCTCAATTCGTCGAAAGGGCCGGCCGTGCGCGCGACGCGTGCGCAGGCCGACCGTATCCTGTACAAGGCCGCGATCCGCCATCGGCTCGAGAACCAGCCGAACCTCTGGCTGTTCCAGCAGGCCGTCGACGACCTGATGGTCGAAGGCGACCGTGTGGTGGGTGCCGTCACACAGATCGGCATCCGCTTCCGCGCTCGCGCGGTCGTGCTGACCGCCGGGACGTTCCTTGACGGCAAGATCCACGTCGGCCTGAACAACTACACGGGCGGCCGCGCGGGCGATCCGGCGGCCGTGTCGCTGTCGTCGCGCCTGAAGGAGCTGAAGCTGCCGCAGGGCCGCCTGAAGACCGGTACGCCGCCGCGTATCGATGGCCGCTCGATCGATTTCTCGCAGCTGACCGAGCAGCCGGGCGATCTCGATCCGATCCCCGTCTTCTCGTTCCTGGGCCGCGCGGAGCAGCATCCGCAGCAACTGCCGTGCTGGGTCACGCACACGAACGAGCGCACGCACGACATCATTCGTGGCGGTCTCGACCGTTCGCCTATGTATACAGGCGTGATCGAGGGCGTCGGGCCGCGCTATTGCCCGTCGATCGAGGACAAGATTCACCGGTTCGCGTCGAAGGAATCGCACCAGATCTTCCTGGAGCCGGAAGGGCTGACGACCAACGAGTTCTACCCGAACGGGATCTCGACGAGCCTGCCGTTCGATGTCCAGCTCGAGCTCGTGCATTCGATGCGCGGCCTCGAGAACGCGCATATCCTGCGCCCCGGCTACGCGATCGAGTACGACTACTTCGATCCGCGCGCGCTGAAGGCATCGCTCGAGACGAAGGCGATCAACGGACTGTTCTTCGCGGGCCAGATCAACGGCACGACTGGCTATGAAGAAGCGGCCGCGCAGGGCCTGCTGGCCGGCCTCAATGCGGGCCGTTACGTGCAGGAGAAGGACGCATGGTGCCCGCGCCGTGACCAGGCCTACCTCGGCGTGCTGGTGGACGATCTCGTGACGCGCGGCGTGGCCGAGCCGTACCGGATGTTCACGAGCCGCGCCGAGTATCGCCTCAGCCTGCGTGAAGACAATGCCGACATGCGCCTGACCGAGATCGGCCGCGAACTGGGCCTCGTCGACGACGTGCGCTGGGACGCATTCAGCCGGAAGCGCGACGCTGTTTCACGTGAAACCGAACGCCTGAAGTCGACGTGGGTCACGCCGAAGACGTTGCCGGCGGAAGAGGCGACCGCGCTCCTCGGCAAGGCGATCGATCACGAATACAGCCTCGCCGAGCTGCTGCGCCGCCCGGGTATCAGCTACGACGGCGTGTGTGGACTGAAGGGCGGCGAGTGCGGCCCCGCAGAGCCGCTGGCCGACGATCCGGTGATGCTCGAGCAGATCAAGGAGCAGGTCGAGATCGGTATCAAGTATCAGGGCTATATCGAGCGCCAGGCCTCCGAGATCGAACGCAACGACGCGAACGAGAACACGCGCCTGCCGGACGGTATCGATTACCGCGAAGTCCGCGGCCTGTCGTTCGAGGTGAGCCAGAAGCTCAACGAGTTCCGGCCGGAGACGATCGGGCAGGCATCGCGCATCTCGGGTGTCACGCCGGCAGCGATCTCGCTGCTGATGGTGCACCTGAAGCGCCGCGGCCTCGGGCGCCGTAATGGCAGTGCCGCAGAGGCAACGGAGCAGGGGGGCGGCGCCGTCCCGACGCAACAATGACGGCGCGTCGCGCGCCGGCGGTTAATCGGGACGTACTGGAGCAGATGCTCGTCGAAGGCACGACGGCGCTCGACCTCACCCTGACGGATGCGCAACTCAACCAGCTGCTCGACTACGTCGCGCTGCTCGGCAAGTGGAACGCGGTCTACAACCTGACCGCGATCCGCGACCCGAAGCAGATGCTGATCCAGCACATCCTCGATTCGCTTTCCATCGTCCCGCATCTGCGCGGCCGTGCATCGGCCCGCGTGCTCGACGTCGGTTCGGGCGGCGGGTTGCCCGGTATCGTGCTGGCGATCGTCGAGCCGGATTGGCAGGTCACGCTGAACGATATCGTGCAGAAGAAGTCTGCCTTCCAGACTCAGATGCGCGCGGAGCTGAAGCTCGCGAACCTGTCGGTGGTCACCGGTCGGGTCGAATCGCTGCAGCCGGGTGTCGAAGTGCCGGAAAAATTCGACATGATCGTATCCCGCGCTTTCGCGGATCTGTCCGACTTCGTTAAACTTGCTCGACATCTGGTCGCGCCGGGCGGATCGATCTGGGCGATGAAGGGCGTCCATCCGGACGACGAGATTGCGCGATTGCCGGAAGGCAGCCGCGTGAAGCAGACGATACGGCTGGCGGTGCCGATGCTCGATGCCGAACGGCATCTGATCGAAGTGGCCGTCGACGAAGCGAATTGAAGGGCAGGCGCGCAGTAGCGCGCCGTTTGTTTGAAGGTAAAGGGAACACACCAACGATGGCAAAGATCTTCTGCGTTGCGAACCAGAAGGGGGGCGTCGGCAAGACGACGACATCGGTCAATCTCGCCGCAAGCCTTGCAGCGCAGGAGCAACGAGTCCTGCTGATCGATCTCGACCCGCAGGGTAACGCGACGATGGGCAGCGGGATCGACAAGGCTGCTTGCGAAGCGACCGTGTACGAGGTGCTGGTCGACGGCGTGTCGGTGACCGATGCGCGCATCCGTCCGGACGGCGTCACCTACGACGTGCTGCCCGCGAATCGCGAGCTGTCCGGTGCCGAGATCGAACTGATCAGCATCGACAACCGCGAGCGCCGGCTGAAGGCTGCGCTCGAGCGCGTGTCCGACGACTACGACTTCGTGCTGATCGACTGTCCGCCGACGCTGTCGCTGCTGACGCTGAACGGGCTGTGCGCGGCGCACGGCGTCGTGATTCCGATGCAGTGCGAGTACTTCGCACTGGAAGGGTTGTCGGACCTCGTCAACACGATCAAGCAGGTTCACGCGAACATGAACCGCGACCTGAAGATCATCGGCTTGCTGCGCGTGATGTTCGATCCGCGCATCACGCTGCAGCAGCAAGTCTCCGATCAACTGAAAGCGCACTTCGGCGACAAGGTGTTCGACGCGGTGATTCCGCGTAACGTGCGCCTGGCGGAAGCGCCGAGTTATGGGCTGCCGGGCGTCGTGTTCGACCGCAGCTCGCGTGGTGCGCAAGCGTATCTCCAGTTCGGTGCCGAAATGATCGACCGCGTTCGCGCGTTCGAGGTGTCGTGATCCGGACATGAGCGAAGCGAGGAAGAAAGACATGAACGCGGTACCAAAGAAGAAGGGCTTGGGACGTGGCCTCGAAGCGCTGCTCGGCGGCAGTGCCGATATCACCGAAGCGGTGAAGATCGAAGGGGCACCGAACACGCTCGCGCTCGGCAAGCTGCAGGCCGGCAAGTACCAGCCGCGTACGCGGATGGACGAAGGCAGCCTGCAGGAGCTCGCGGCAAGCATCCGCGCGCAGGGCGTGATGCAGCCGATCCTGGTACGGCCTATTTCATCAGACAAATACGAGATCATCGCGGGTGAGCGCCGTTTCCGTGCGGCGCGCCTGGCGGGTCTCGATGAAGTGCCGGTGCTCGTGAAGGACGTATCGGATCAGGCCGCCGCGGCGATGGCGCTGATCGAGAACATCCAGCGCGAGGATCTGAACCCGCTTGAAGAAGCGCACGGCATCCAGCGCCTGCTCGACGAGTTCGGTTTCACGCACGAACAGGCGGCCGAATCGGTCGGCCGCTCGCGCAGCGCGGTATCGAACCTGCTGCGCCTGCTGAACCTGGCTTCGCCGGTGCAGACGATGCTGCTGGCCGGTGATCTCGACATGGGGCATGCGCGCGCGCTGCTCGCCGTCGATGCGGCCACGCAGATCACGCTTGCCCATCAGGTCGTCAACAAGCGCATGTCGGTGCGCGAGACCGAAAAGCTCGTCACGCACACGACGAAGGAAGCGCCGGCGGTGAAGGCGCGCGCGAAGGACGATGGCGGTCGCGATACGCGCCGTCTCGAGGAGGAGTTGTCCGACCTGCTCGCGTCGACGGTGAAGATCAAGCTTGGCCGCCGCGGGCGAGGGCAGGTGACGATCGACTTCGGCAACCTCGACGCGCTCGAGGGCATTCTCGTGCGACTGCGCGGCAACGTCGCAACCGAAGAGTAAAGGGCGGCGCATGGCGGAGACGGACGCACCGGCGCCGCGCCGGTGGTTGGGGTGGCTTGCGCAGGAGCCCGTGCTATCGGTGCTTGTGCTTGGGCTGATCGTGCTGCAATGGGTGCGTCCGCAACCATTTTCCGTGTTGGCCGATCGGGTCGACTGGCAGACGGTCGCGACGCTCGCGGGCCTGCTGATGCTGACCAAGGCGCTCGAGTTGTCCGGCTGCCTGATGTGGCTCGCACACCGCATCGTGCATCATGTGCACTCCGAACGCGGGCTCGCGATGCTGCTCGTCGGGTTCGCCGCGTTGCTGTCGATGTGGCTCACCAACGACGTCGCGCTGTTCGTCGTCGTGCCGCTGATGGTGTCGCTGCGTGCGCTGACGCCACTGCCGTTCCGGCGGCTCGTGATCGTCGTCGCGCTGGCCGTCAACGCAGGGTCCGTCGCGACGCCGCTCGGCAATCCCCAGAATCTTTTCCTGTGGCAATTGAGCGGCGTGTCGTTCGGCCGCTTCGTGGTCACGCTCGGGCCGCTCGCGATCGCGCTGATGGCGCTGCTGCTCGTGCTGACCGCGTGCGCGTTTCGTGCGAAACCGCTCGACCTGTCCGGCGACGTCGTCGCCATTCCCGTACAACGCCTGCACGCGCTGATCGCCGCAGTGCTGTTCGCGGCCTTCGTGCTGCTCGCTGATGCGCACCATCCGCTGCCGGGCCTGCTTGCCGTCTCGATCGTGCTGCTCGTCGCCAAACGTGACGCAGTCCTGAAGATCGACTGGCTGTTGCTGCTGATCTTCGTGCTGATGTTCGTCGTGCTGCGCAGCGCGGCTGCGCTGCCCGTCATCCATGACACGATTGCGCATGCGAATCTCGATTCACCGCTGCGCATCTTTGCGGCCGGTGCCGTGCTGTCACAGGGCATCAGCAACGTGCCGGCCGCGATCCTGCTGTCCGAGTTCACGCATGATTGGCGCGCGCTCGCGTTCGGCGTATCGGTCGGCGGATTCGGTTTCGCGATCGGCTCGCTTGCGAACCTGATCGCGGTGCGTCTCGCGAAGGAGCCGCGCATGTGGCTGCCGTTCCACCTGGTCTCGATTCCGTTCGCGCTCGCCAGCGCGGCACTCGGTGCGTGGCTGCTCGTTCATGGTTGAACGATGTGGTGCGTGTGGCACAGGCGTGCCATTCGGGCGGCGGGGAGGGTGCACAGCATTCGCGCTGGTGCGGGTTGTTGATAAGTGCCGCAATCCACCGTCGATCGACTGTGGTGGCATGACAACTGATTGGATAATTCGTTGCGTCAGCATCAGTCTGGATTTCGCGCATCCGGCGCGGCCGGGTGATCACAGTGTTTCGTCTGTTCGGGGTTTCGTGCTGAGCTCGGGCCCGGAGCCGCGTCACAGCGCGGGCTCCAGGTGGTGATCGTGCCGCCCCGACGGCACCCGCGCCGGGCATCGTTTCCTCGCCATTTCCTCGTCGCCGGATTTTTTCGAGCAAGAAATACCGGTGCAAAAAAGCGACCTTACAACTGTCATCGTACGTCGTCGAATCGCCCGTTTTTTCACATGATGAGGCGTCGTTTTACGCAGGTTTTTGTCGCGTCTAAAGCCTTGAATCACTTGCAACTATCGCTTACAATCGCCCGGATTTGTTAGCTAGGCACCCCTGAAAGCTTTCAGAAAGCTTGGGGCCGGGTTCAAGGATTTTGCGGAAGATTGCGATGGCGGGTCAGGCGCCGGACGGCAGGCACGATGATCAGCGCACGCAACGCACCGCTTCAGCGGCCGGCGAGCGGCGCGAATTCGACGATGACTGGGACGCCGAGCAACAAGATAACAACATCGTTCCGCTCACGCGGGCAGACGCCGAAAAGCTGTTCGGCCCGAACGTGAGCAAGCCCTCGCGCGTGACCCCCTATAAGGTGGTATTCGCGCAAGTGGTTCTGTCCCTGGTTGCAACGCTGGCGTGGTGGCTGTTTTCAAAGTCGCCGGGCGCCGCTGCGCAATCCGCGTTTCTGGGCGGAGCGATCGGCTGGGTGCCCAGTGCGGTATTCGTGGCACGACTGAAGGCAGGTGGCTCGGCCACCGTGATGAGCTGGGTGATGGGCGAAGCCCTGAAGCTCGCTCTGACGATCGGGATGTTCACTGCAGTGGCGTTCGGCTGGTCCGGCGTGCACTGGGTGCCGTTCCTCGTCACGTACCTCGTCGTGCTGAAGACGTACTGGATCGCGCTGGCCTGGCGGTAAGGAACAAGCAGCGTGCGGTTTCGACAACGAACCGCACCAGCCCGTTCCCGCAATAGCGTGTTGCGGAACGGGCAAAACGATTTTCGACAATTTGGGTGGCATTAACGATATGGCAGCTAGCGAAGGCACGCGCGGTCCGGATCCGTCCGAGTACATTGCGCACCACTTGCAGAATTTCTCCACCTCGCATCAGACGTCGATTTTCGACATCCACGTCTGGAATCTCGACACGCTGTTCTGGTCGATCGTTTGCGGCATCGTGACGATCCTCCTGCTGCGTCTGGCCGCCCGCAAGGCGACGTCGGGCGTGCCGGGCCGTTTCCAGTGCGCGATCGAGATGCTCGTCGAGATGGTCGAAGACCAATCGAAGGCCATCGTTCACGGCAATCGTACCTTCATCGCTCCGCTCGCGCTCACGGTGTTCGTGTGGGTCGCGCTGATGAACTCCCTCGACTTCCTCCCGGTCGACCTGCCGGGCCGCGTGATCGGCCTGCTCGGTCTGTCGGACGTGATTTCCCACCATCGCATCGTCCCGACGGCCGACCTGAACGGCACGCTCGGCATCGCGCTCGGCGTGTTCGTCCTGATGATCTACTACAGCATCAAGATCAAGGGCGCGGGCGGCTTTGTGCATGAGCTGCTGTCGGCACCGTTTGGCGCCCACCCGCTGCTGTGGATCCCGAACCTCGCGCTCAACATCGTCGAATATCTCGCGAAGACCGTCTCTCTCGGTATGCGGCTGTTCGGCAACATGTACGCGGGTGAGCTGTTGTTCCTGTTGATCGCCCTGCTCGGCAGCATGTGGAGCTTCGGTGGCGACGCAACGTTCCTCGGCTTCGTTGGCCATGTGATCGCGGGTAGCGTCTGGGCAATCTTCCACATCCTGATTGTTCTGTTGCAGGCATTCATTTTCATGATGCTGACGCTGGTGTATCTCGGCCAGGCGCACGACAAGCACTAAGCGCGGCGTGCAAGAAAGAGTTTCCGTTTTAGTTTTTTAAATCTCAGTTCCAAGTCTTTTCACAAAGGAGTGATCATGCAAGCTTACATCGCCAACATCCAGGGTCTGACCGCCATCGGTATCGGCATCATCATCGGCCTGGGTGCAATCGGCGCCTGTATCGGTATCGCGCTGATGGGTGGTAAGTACATCGAAGCCTGCGCACGTCAGCCGGAACTCATCAACCCGCTGCAAACGAAGATGTTCCTGCTGGCTGGTCTGATCGACGCGGCATTCCTGATCGGCGTGGGTGTTGCAATGCTGTTCGCGTTCGCGAACCCGCTCCTGTCGAAGCTCGCAGGCTAAGGTTCCTCGGAAATATGCGTCCGGCGCAAGCCGGCGCAGGGCGGAACGGAGACTTGGGGCGCTGATCGAATGCAACTCGATGAGCGCCTTACCGTTTCATTTTTCCGGAATAGCAGATAAGGAAACACCGTGAATCTCAACGCAACTCTGTTTGCGCAAATGGTCGTGTTCCTGGTCCTCGCGTGGTTCACGATGAAATTCGTGTGGCCGCCGTTGATCAACGCCCTCGACGAACGTTCGAAGAAGATCGCCGACGGCCTCGCCGCCGCCGAGAAGGGCAAGGCAGAACTCGACGCAGCGCACAAGCGCGTGGACCAGGAACTCGCGCAGGCCCGCAATGACGGCCAGCAGCGCATCGCCGACGCTGAAAAGCGTGCCCAGGCGGTCGCCGAGGAAATCAAGGCCAACGCCCAGGCTGAAGCCGCCCGCATCATCGCCCAGGCGAAGGCGGAAGCAGAACAGCAAATCGTGAAGGCGCGCGAAGCGCTGCGTGGTGAAGTCGCTACGCTGGCCGTGAAGGGCGCCGAGCAGATCCTGAAGCGCGAAGTCGATCAAACGGCCCACGCCCAACTGCTGAATCAACTGAAAGCCGAGCTCTGATCATGGCCGAACTTGCAACCATCGCCCGCCCTTACGCAGAAGCGCTGTTCCGCGTGGCCGAGGGCGGTGACATCGCCGCCTGGTCCACGCTCGTGCAAGAGCTGGCCCAGGTTGCGCGTCTGCCGGAAGTCTTGTCGGTCGCGTCGAGCCCGAAGGTGACGCGCACGCAAGTAGCCGAGTTGCTGCTTGCTGCGGTGAAGTCGCCGCTCGGAGCTGGCGCCGAAGCGAAGAACTTCGTGCAGATGCTGGTCGACAATCATCGCATCGCGCTGCTGCCGGAAATCGCCGAGCAGTTCGAGGCGCTCAAGAACGAACGTGAAGGTGCAGCCGACGCCGAGATCGTGAGCGCGTTCCCGCTGAACGGCGCGGATCTCGAGAGTCTCGTCTCGGGCCTCGAACGCAAGTTCAAGCGCAAGCTGAAACCGACGGTCGCAGTCGATTCGTCGCTGATTGGCGGCGTGCGCGTGACGGTCGGCGACGAAGTGCTCGACACCTCGGTTCGCGCGCGCCTCGCATCGATGCAGGCTGCGTTGACCGCCTGAGCGCCACGCCGGCACGCAACAGAATTGACTATCAGGAGCGAATAATGCAACTCAATCCCTCTGAGATCAGCGAGCTGATCAAGAGCCGGATCCAGGGCCTTGAAGCGAGCGCAGACGTTCGCAACCAGGGCACCGTGATCTCCGTGACCGACGGTATCGTGCGTATCCACGGCCTGTCGGACGTGATGCAGGGCGAAATGCTCGAGTTTCCGGGCAACACGTTCGGCCTCGCGCTGAACCTCGAGCGCGACTCGGTCGGCGCGGTGATTCTCGGCGAATACGAACACATCTCGGAAGGCGACATCGTCAAGACGACGGGCCGCATTCTCGAAGTCCCGGTTGGTCCGGAACTCGTCGGCCGCGTGGTCGATGCGCTCGGCAACCCGATCGACGGCAAGGGCCCGGTCAACGCCAAGCTGACCGACGCGATCGAAAAGATCGCCCCGGGCGTGATCTGGCGTAAGTCGGTGTCGCAGCCGGTGCAGACGGGCATCAAGTCGATCGACGCAATGGTGCCGATCGGCCGTGGCCAGCGTGAGCTGATCATCGGCGACCGTCAGTGCGGCAAGACCGCGGTGGCGCTCGACGCGATCATCAACCAGAAGGGCAAGGACCTGATCTGTATCTACGTCGCGATCGGCCAGAAGGCTTCGTCGATCATGAACGTGGTTCGCAAGCTCGAAGAAACGGGCGCGATGGAATACACGATCGTCGTCGCCGCTTCGGCTTCGGATTCGGCAGCGATGCAGTACCTCGCACCGTACGCCGGCTGCACGATGGGCGAATACTTCCGCGACCGTGGCCAAGATGCGCTGATCATCTATGACGACTTGACCAAGCAGGCTTGGGCATACCGTCAGATCTCGCTGCTGCTGCGCCGCCCGCCGGGCCGTGAAGCGTACCCGGGCGACGTGTTCTATCTCCACTCGCGTCTGCTCGAGCGTGCTGCTCGCGTGTCGGAAGAGTACGTCGAGAAGTTCACGAACGGCGAAGTGAAGGGCAAGAGCGGCTCGCTGACGGCACTGCCGGTCATCGAAACGCAGGCTGGCGACGTGACCGCGTTCGTTCCGACGAACGTGATCTCGATTACCGACGGCCAGATCTTCCTGGAAACTGACCTGTTCAACGCAGGCATCCGCCCGGCAATCAACGCCGGCGTGTCGGTGTCGCGAGTCGGTGGCGCCGCTCAGACGAAGGTCGTGAAGAAGCTGTCGGGCGGTATCCGTACCGACCTCGCGCAGTATCGTGAACTGGCGGCATTCGCCCAGTTCGCATCGGACCTCGACGAAGCGACCCGCAAGCAGCTCGAGCGCGGCCGCCGCGTGACGGAACTGCTGAAGCAGCCGCAGTACCAGCCGCTGCAGGTGTGGGAACTGGCCGTGTCGCTGTACGCCGCAAACAACGGCTACCTCGACGACCTCGACGTCAAGCAAGTGCTGTCGTTCGAGAAGGGCCTGCGCGAAAACCTGAAGACCAGCCACGCTGACCTCATCAAGCGCATCGAAGACACCAAGGATCTCTCGAAGGACGACGAAGGCGCACTGCGCTCGGCGATCGAATCCTTCAAGAAGTCCGGTGCCTATTGATCCGCGAGTGACACACTGAGGCCGCGCGGGTGCTGATGCGCCCGCGCCGCTTCGGTCAAGGAGCAAGCTATGGCTGGAATGAAGGAAATTCGCGGCAAGATCAAGAGCGTGCAGAACACGCGCAAGATCACGAAGGCGATGGAAATGGTGGCCGCATCGAAGATGCGCCGCGCGCAGGAACGCATGCGCGCCGCTCGTCCGTATGCGGACAAGGTCCGTGCCATCGCCGCGCACATGAGCCGCGCGAACCCGGAGTACCGCCACCCGTTCATGGTGGCGAACGAAGGCGCGCAGACGGCCGGCATCATCCTTGTCACGACGGACAAGGGTCTGTGCGGCGGTCTGAACACCAACGTGCTGCGTGCGACGGTGCAGAAGTTCAAGGAGCTGGAAGAGAAGGGCCAGAAGGTCGAAGCCACCGCGATCGGTAGCAAGGGCCTCGGGTTCCTGAACCGCTTCGGCGCGAAGGTGATGTCGCAGGTCGTGCACCTCGGCGACACCCCGCATCTGGACAAGCTGATCGGCGCCGTGAAGACGCAGCTCGACCTGTACTCGGAAGGCAAGCTGTCGGCGGTTTATATCGCTTACACGCGCTTCGTCAACACGATGAAGCAGGAAGCCGTGATCGAGCAGCTGCTGCCGCTGTCGTCGGAACACTTCGAAGCCGATGATGGTACGCCGGCCACGTCGTGGGACTACATCTACGAGCCGGACGCGCAGGCAGTCGTCGACGAACTGCTCGTGCGTTACGTCGAGGCGCTGGTGTACCAGGCCGTCGCGGAAAACATGGCGTCCGAGCAATCGGCGCGCATGGTCGCGATGAAGGCCGCGTCCGACAACGCGAAGACGGTGATCAGCGAACTGCAGCTCGTATACAACAAGAGCCGTCAGGCCGCGATCACGAAAGAACTGTCGGAGATCGTCGGCGGCGCAGCCGCTGTTTAAGCGCGCGCCCGGGACGACAACTGCGCCTTTGCGCGAGTAAAGAATCAGGTATTTAAAGGAAAAGCGATGAGTACTGCTGCTTTGGTAGAAGGCAAGATCGTACAGTGCATCGGCGCCGTTATCGACGTGGAATTCCCGCGCGACAGCATGCCGAAGATCTACGACGCGCTCATTCTCGATGGCTCGGAACTGACGCTCGAAGTCCAGCAGCAGCTGGGCGACGGCGTTGTCCGTACCATCTGTCTGGGTGCATCCGACGGCCTGCGCCGCGGCCTGACCGTGAAGAACACGGCAAAGCCGATCTCGGTGCCGGTCGGCAAGCCGACCCTCGGCCGAATCATGGACGTGCTTGGCCGTCCGATCGACGAAGCCGGCCCGATCGAAAGCGACGTGACGCGTTCGATCCACCAGAAGGCTCCGGCGTTCGACGAACTGTCGCCGTCGACCGAACTGCTCGAAACGGGTATCAAGGTCATCGACCTGATCTGCCCGTTCGCAAAGGGCGGCAAGGTTGGCCTGTTCGGCGGTGCTGGCGTGGGCAAGACCGTCAACATGATGGAGCTCATCAACAACATCGCGAAGGAGCACGGCGGTTACTCCGTGTTCGCGGGCGTGGGCGAGCGTACCCGTGAAGGGAACGACTTCTACCACGAAATGAAGGACTCGAACGTTCTCGACAAGGTCGCGCTGGTGTACGGCCAGATGAACGAGCCGCCGGGCAACCGTCTGCGCGTCGCGCTGACCGGCCTGACGATGGCCGAGCACTTCCGTGACGAAGGCCTCGACGTGCTGTTCTTCGTCGACAACATCTACCGTTTCACGCTGGCCGGTACCGAAGTGTCGGCACTGCTCGGCCGTATGCCGTCGGCAGTGGGCTATCAGCCGACGCTGGCTGAAGAAATGGGCAAGCTGCAAGAGCGCATCACGTCGACCAAGAAGGGCTCGATTACGTCGGTCCAGGCCGTGTACGTCCCTGCGGATGACTTGACCGACCCGTCGCCGGCTACGACCTTCGGCCACCTGGACGCAACCGTCGTTCTGTCGCGTGACATCGCTTCGCTGGGTATCTACCCGGCGGTCGACCCGCTCGACTCGACGTCGCGCCAGATCGACCCGAACGTGATCGGTGAAGAGCACTACTCGATCACCCGTCGCGTTCAGCAGACGCTGCAGCGCTACAAGGAACTGCGCGACATCATCGCGATTCTGGGCATGGACGAACTGTCGCCGGAAGACAAGCTGTCGGTCGCGCGCGCGCGTAAGATCCAGCGTTTCCTGTCGCAGCCGTTCCACGTTGCTGAAGTGTTCACGGGCTCGCCGGGCAAGTACGTGCCGCTGAAGGAAACGATCCGCGGCTTCAAGATGATCGTCGACGGCGAGTGCGACCACCTGCCGGAACAGGCGTTCTACATGGTCGGCACGATCGACGAAGCCTTCGAAAAGGCCAAGAAGATCTCGTAAGGGTCGGGCGTAACGCAGCGGGTGCCGTTGGCGGTTGATTCTCCTATAGCACTGGCGATAGGGGACACGGCACCCACGCAATATGCTCAATCCGCCGTGCATGGGATCGAAGTGGGCGTTTTAGCGCCCGCTCCGATCGACAGGAGTCGATATGGCAACCATCAAAGTAGACGTCGTCAGCGCGGAAGAGCAGATCTTCTCGGGCGAGGCGAAATTCGTCGCGCTGCCGGGCGAAACGGGTGAGCTGGGCATTCTGCCGGGCCACACGCCGCTGATCACGCGGATTCGTCCGGGTGCGGTGCGCATCGAAGTCGAGGGCGGCAACGACGAATTCGTGTTCGTCGCGGGCGGCATTCTCGAAGTGCAGCCGGGCGCCGTGACGGTGCTCGCCGATACCGCGATCCGCGGCAAGGACCTCGACGCGGCGAAAGCCGAGGAAGCACGCAAGCGTGCCGAGGAAACGCTGCAGAACGCGAAGTCGGATCTCGACCTCGCGAAGGCGCAATCCGAGCTCGCGACCGCGATGGCGCAGCTCGAGGCGATCCAGCGTCTGGCGAAGATTCGCAGCCGGCACTGAGCCGCGCCGCGTATCCCGCGAAAGAAAGCAGCCTTCGGGCTGCTTTTTTTCGTCCGTCGTGTTCGTCTGATTTTTGCGGGCCGGATCATTCCGTCCGGTCGTGCTATTTCATCCGTTCGCCGTGATTTGCTGTCAGAGTATCGTCAGCCGCGCGCGTCATCATCCGGGTTGAGGCCATTCGTCGCGAGTGCGCGGCGGAGGCGGGCGCAGGAAGCGCGCAGGCCGATCAGACAAAAAGGACGGAGACATTCATGGCAGCAGACCTTGGCGTGGGCGCGCTGATCGCGCCCGAAAACGGCTTGTCGTATGTGCGCGGCACGACCGATGTGCCGCTCTCCGAAGCGACGATCGGCCGGTTCCTGCTCGACACGGCCGGGCGCTTTCCCGATCGTCCGGCCGTCGTGTTCCGCGAGCAGCAGGTGCGCTGGACCTGGCGCGAGTTCGCGAACGAGGTCGACGTGCTGGCCGCGGGCCTGGCCGCGCTCGGCATCGTGAAGGGCGATCGCGTCGGCATCTGGTCGCCGAACCGCAGCGAATGGCTGCTCACGCAGTTCGCGACCGCGCGGATCGGCGCGGTGCTCGTCAACATCAATCCGGCCTACCGGCTGTCGGAGCTCGAATACGCGCTGAACAAGGTCGGCTGCAAGGCCGTGATCGCCGCCGAGCGCTTCAAGACGTCCGCGTACGTCGAGATGCTGCAGACCATCGCGCCGGAGCTCGCGACCGCGACGCCGGGCGATCTCCATGCAGCGCGCGTGCCGAGCCTGCGCACGGTCGTGTCGATGGGCGACGTCGCGCCGGCCGGCATGTTCCGCTTCGCGGACCTGATGGCGCGCGGCCGCCAGGCCGTCGATCCCGCATTGCTCGATGCGATCGGCGCGACGCTCTCGGCCGGCGAGCCGATCAACATCCAGTTCACCAGCGGCACGACCGGCAGCCCGAAGGGCGCGACGCTCACCCACCGCAACGTCGTCAACAACGGGCGCTCGATCGCGACAGCGATGCGTTTCACCGAGCAGGACACGCTGTGCATCCCGGTGCCGCTGTATCACTGCTTCGGGATGGTGCTCGCGGTGCTCGCATGCGTGTCGAAGGGCGCAACGATGGTGTTCCCCGGCGAAGCGTTCGACCCGGTCGCGACGCTCGCGGCGGTGGCCGACGAGCGTTGCACCGCGCTGCACGGCGTGCCGACGATGTTCATCGCCGAGCTCGATCACCCCGAGTTCGCGAAATTCGACCTGTCGACGCTGCGCACCGGGATCATGGCCGGCTCGCCGTGCCCGATCGAGACGATGAAGCGCGTCGTGTCGCAGATGCACCTGTCGGAGATCACGATCGCGTACGGGATGACGGAAACGAGCCCCGTGTCGTTCCAGAGCTCGACCGACGATCCGCTCGAGAAGCGCACGACGACGGTCGGACGCATCCAGCCGCATCTGGAAGTGAAGATCGTCGATCCGAGCGGCGCCATAGTGCCGGTCGGCGTGACGGGCGAGCTGTGCACGAAGGGCTATTCGGTGATGCTCGGCTACTGGGACGACGACGCCAAGACGCGCGAGGTGCTGGTGGACGGGTGGATGCATACGGGCGACCTCGCGACGCTCGATGCGGACGGCTACTGCAACATTGTCGGCCGGCTGAAGGACATGGTGATTCGCGGCGGCGAGAACGTCTATCCGCGCGAGATCGAGGAATTCCTGTTTCGGCATCCGAAGATTCAGAGCGCGCAGGTATTCGGCGTGCCCGATGCGAAGTACGGCGAGGAGCTGTGCGCGTGGATCGTGCTGCGCGCGGACGAGCAGATGACGGAGGACGACGTGCGTGCGTTCTGCAACGGGCAGATCGCGCACTACAAGATCCCGCGCTACATTCGCTTCGTCGACGAGCTGCCGATGACGGTCACGGGCAAGGTGCAGAAGTTCGTGATGCGCGACCGGATGATCGAGGAGCTGAAGCTCGACGTGCAGAAGACCGCCTAGCGCGGCATGACGGCGGGAAAAACGCGGCGGCCTGCGGGCCGTTGCGTTTTCGATGGACGAAAAAAAGCGGGCTTATTAGCCCGCTAAAAACCACACGCTACGGGGTTAGCGCGAGGAGACCAAAGATGAAACCGAGTCCGGCGGGGGGCCGGAAACGACTCCAACAGGGATGCCCCTCGGAAGGGCTTCGGTACGTGACCGACTGGCTCGCAGCGCTTCGCGTCCGCTCACACTTGGCACACGAGACCGCATCCGTGTTGAAACCGTTGAGGCCATTGTGGGCGAATTAATGACCCGTCGCGGTAACAAAGTGTTTCAGGTTGTAACGCCCGCCAGATAAGGCTTTCCGGGATTTTTTGCTGTTTTTGAGGGGTCGAAAAAGGTCATTTTTACCCATATTTTCCGCAGCGTTTTCAGCACATGCGCACGATGCGTTTTTCATGCGTATCAGGCGCGACGAATTGCCGATTTGCACGCGAGAAAATGCGCCGTCCGGCCGATACCGCGCATGACGATTCATTCGTCAGAAAGATTTTGAAACGTGATTGGCAGGCGCGGAAGTCGGCCGTTCGGCCAATTCGGTGGCTTCGCGCCGATTTTCCGGGCGTCGGCACGCTGCAGCGAAGTGTAACGGCGATGATGGGGCCACCGCCGCGCAGCGACTTTTGCAGGCGGCTGATGCGCGGTCGGTGCCCGCTATCGGCCGCCACGCACGAGCTTGCTTACTTCAGCCATTTATCCGAAATCGCCTGGTATTCGCCGGTCGACAGCGCGAGATGCAGCCACTGATCGACGTACTGCTGGAACGCGACGTCGCCGCGCGGCACCATGTACGCCTTCTCGCCGAACTGGAACGGCTTGTCCGGATGCACCGAGCACAGGCCGGGATTCAGCTTTTGCTGCAGCTGCGTCTCGGATGCATCCGTCACCATCACGTCCGCCTTGCCGGCGAGGATCTGCTTGAAGATCGTTACGTTGTCCGGATAGACGGTGAGGTTCGCGTGCGTGAAATACTGCTTCGCGAAACGCTCGTTGGTGCCGCCCGGGTTCACGATCACGCGCGTTTCCGGCCGGTCGATCAGCGCGACGGTCTGGTATTTGTCGACGTCCGCGCAGCGCACGATCGGCGTCTTGCCGTCGACCACGTACGGCTGCGTGAAGAACACGCGCTTCTGGCGCTCGAGCGTGGTCGACATGCCACCCACCGCGATGTCGCATTTCGCGACGAAGTCGCCGGTCAGGTTCGGCCAGCTCGTCTTCATGTAGTCGGTCTTCACGCCGAGCGACTTCGCGAGCGATTCGGCCATGTCGATGTCGATGCCCTCGAAGCGGCCGTCCGCGCGGTAGTACGAATACGGCTTGTAGTCGCCCGTCGTGCACACGCGCAGCGTGCCGCGTGCGAGCACGTCGTCGAGCCGCGAGCCGGCGCCCGGTGCGGCGGCAGCGGCGAGCGCGCCGGTCTGCGCGTGCGCGGCGGCGCAGCAAAGCAGCGCGGCCGAGGCGAGCGTGGCGAATGTCTTCATCGGTCTCCTCCTTCGTTTCGTTCGATATGAGCGTCCGATCATAACGGAGCCATCGCGCGCGTCATATGGCCGCCATCGCGTCGGCATGCGCAGCGTGAGGGCGGCTGTCCGGTAAAATGCCGCTTTGCCCTCGCATCGTCGCTCCTACCGTGGCCCATACCCTGCTCAACGACACCTTCCTGCGTGCGCTTCTGCGCGAGCCGACCGACTACACGCCGATCTGGCTGATGCGCCAGGCCGGCCGCTACCTGCCCGAATACAACGCGACGCGCGCCCGCGCCGGCAGCTTCCTCGGTCTCGCGAAGCATCCCGACTACGCGACCGAAGTGACGCTGCAGCCGCTCGAGCGCTTTCCGCTCGACGCCGCGATCCTGTTCTCGGACATCCTGACGATTCCGGACGCGATGGGGCTCGGCCTCGACTTCCAGGTGGGCGAAGGGCCGAAGTTCGCGCATCCGGTGCGTACCGAGGCCGACGTCGCGAAGCTCGCGGTGCCGGACATCGAGGAAACGCTCGGCTACGTGACGGGCGCCGTGCGCGAGATCCGTCGCGCGCTGACCGACGGCCAGGGCCGCCAGCGTGTGCCGCTGATCGGTTTTTCGGGCAGCCCGTGGACGCTCGCGTGCTACATGGTCGAAGGCGGCGGGTCGGACGACTTCCGCACGGTAAAGTCGATGGCGTATTCGCGCCCCGACCTGATGCACCGGATCCTCGACGTGAACGCGCAGGCGGTGGCCGCGTACCTGAACGCGCAGATCGAAGCGGGCGCGCAGGCCGTGATGATCTTCGATACGTGGGGCGGTGCGCTGGCGGACGGCGCGTACCAGCGCTTCTCGCTGGACTACATCCGCCGCGTGGTGTCGCAGCTCAAGCGCGAGCACGACGGCGAACGCGTGCCGGTGATCACGTTCACGAAGGGCGGCGGGCTGTGGCTCGAGGAGATCGCGGCGACCGGCGTCGACGCGGTGGGGCTCGACTGGACGGTCAACCTCGGCCAGGCGCGCGAGCGCGTTGCGGGCAAGGTCGCGCTGCAGGGCAACCTCGACCCGACGATCCTGTTTGCGCCGCCGGCCGCGGTGCGCGAGCAGGCGCGTGCGGTGCTCGACAGCTATGGCAACCATCCGGGCCACGTATTCAACCTCGGGCACGGCATTTCGCAATTCACGTCGCCCGATCACGTCGCCGAACTCGTCGACGAAGTGCATCGCCACAGCCGCGCGATCCGTAGCGGAGCCGCCGGCTGAACGCAAGCGCTGTCATGCTGCACTGCGGCGTGACAGCGTTTCGCTATTGGCACTAAACAGGGCGCAACCCCGCACCGGTTGCCGATTCAGTGCTTGTCAAGACTTGACTTATACACATTTTCCACGTTGCAGCGCGGTAGAGCCCTGTATCGGTCAATCTGTCTCGCTATGGTTCGGTAATTTGAATAGCAGCCTTATGGCATAAGGCTCCGCGGGGCACCGTGGCAAGCGGTGAAAATCAGCGGAAAGCGCGGCCCCGCGCGCGTTGCGGCCATTGAGCGGCGAGTTCTCAACAAAGTTATCCACAGGCTGGGCAGGGTATACGGCGATTCCTAATGCGAATCCAAAACTTAGCGCCGAAACTGAAGTTTTACTTTAAGTTCGCTGCCCCGAGGCGGGCGCGGATGTCGGCCGTCCATGCCCATGCGGCGCATCCCGCCACCGGAGCGCCGGGATGAGCGGCACCTATCTGCGCGTCGCGCTCGACCATCCGCTCGCCACCCTGTTCGATTACCGCTGCGACGCGCAACCGGCGCCCGGGCCCGGCACGCTCGTGCAGGTGCCGTTCGGCAAGCGGCAGGCCGTCGGGCTCGTCTGCGAAGTGACGACTCACACTGACGTGCCGCCGTCGCGGCTGCGTGCGGTCGACGCAATCTGCACCGACCTGCCGCCGTTGTCGCCGGACTGGCTCGCGCTCGTGTCGTTCGCCGCGGATTATTACCAGCGCGGGCGTGGCGAGGTCGCGTTGCCGGCGCTGCCGCAGGCGCTGCGCGATGCCGGGCGCTGGGGGCGGCTGCTCGCGCCCGAGGTGCGTTACCGGCCGACGGAAGCGGGCCGCGCGGCGCTGCCCGATGCATTGCCCGCGCGCGGCGCCGCGCTGCGTCGGCTCGCGCAGGCGCTGGTCGACAGCGGCTCGCTGGCGCTGCCCGAGGCGCGCGCACTGCACCCGAAGGCGGCGGCCACGCTTGACGACTGGGCGGCGCGCGGCTGGGTCGACGTCGAGGAGATCGGCTGGGCCGATGCGCCTGTGCCCAAAGCTGTGGATAACCTGTTGGCAGCCGGTGGACGAACTGTGCCGCCGGCGCTCACGGACCAGCAGGCCGAGGCGCTCGACGCGATCCGCGCCGCGCAGGGCTTCGCGCCGTTCCTGCTGCACGGCGTGACGGGCAGCGGCAAGACCGAGGTCTATCTGCATGCGCTCGCGTCGTTGCTCGACGCGCGACCGGATGCGCAGGCGCTCGTGCTCGTTCCCGAAATCAACCTGACGCCGCAGTTCGAGGCCGCGTTTCGCGCGCGCTTCGCGGGGGCGCTCGCCGACGACGCGATCGTCACGCTGCACAGCGGGCTCGCCGAGGGCGAGCGTGCGCGCAACTGGCTCGCCGCGCATACGGGCCGCGCGCGGATCGTGCTCGGTACGCGCCTCGCGGTGCTCGCGTCGATGCCGACGCTCGCGCTGATCGTCGTCGATGAAGAGCACGAGCCCGCGTACAAGCAGCAGGAAGGGCTGCGCTATTCGGCGCGCGACCTCGCCGTATGGCGGGCGAAGCAGCTCGGCATCACGGTCGTGCTCGGCTCGGCGACGCCGTCGCTCGAAAGCTGGTGGCAGGCCGAGCAGGGCCGTTACACGCGGCTCACGCTGTCGCGCCGCGCGGTGGCCGACGCGACGCTGCCGACCGTGCGGCTGATCGATCTCGAAGAGGAACGGCGGCGCGGGCGCGCGTCGATGGGCGGGCTGTCCGGGCCGCTCGTCGCGGCGCTGAAGGCGCGGCTCGAGCGCGGCGAACAGAGCCTCGTGTTCCTGAACCGGCGCGGTTATGCGCCGCAGCTCGCGTGCGACGCCTGCGGCTGGGTCGCCGGCTGCCCGCGCTGCAGCGCGTACGTCGTGCTGCACAAGCCCGAGCACGCGTTGCGCTGCCATCACTGCGGCTGGGAATCGCGCATTCCGCGGTCGTGTCCCGAGTGCGGGAACGTGGACATCGCGCCGCTCGGGCGCGGCACGCAGCGCATCGAGGAGGCGCTCGCCGAGGCCGTGCCGGGCGCGCGCGTGCTGCGGATCGACGCGGACAGCACGCGCCGCAAGGGCAGCGCACAGGCGCTCTTTTCCGATGTGCACGCGGGTGAGGTCGATATCCTCGTCGGCACGCAGATGATCGCGAAGGGGCACGACTTCCAGCGCGTGTCGCTCGTCGGCGTGCTCAATGCCGATACCGCGCTGTTCTCGCACGACTTCCGCGCGAGCGAACGGCTGTTCGCGCAGCTGATGCAGGTGAGCGGCCGCGCGGGCCGCGCCGGGCTGCCGGGCGAAGTACTCGTGCAGACGCGTTACCCGCGCCACGCGCTGTACCACGCGCTCGGGCGGCAGGACTACGTCGGCTTCGCGAATTCGACGCTCGGCGAGCGCCGCGACGCGCACCTGCCGCCGTTCGTCTACCAGGCGCTGCTGCGCGCCGAAGGGCGCACGCTGGACGCCGCGCTCGCGTTCCTGCTGCAAGCCGCGGCCGCGTTGCCGGGGCTGCCGGGCGCCGATCGCGTGACCGTCTACGACGCGGTGCCGATGACGATCGTCAAGGTCGCGAACGTGCATCGCGCGCAGTTGCTGCTCGAAAGCGCATCGCGGGCGGCGCTGCAGCATGCGCTGCGCGCATGGCAGCCGGAGCTGCGCGCGTTGAAAGGCGTGTTGCGGTGGAGCGTCGAGGTCGATCCGCTGGATATCTGAGCGGCGCGGCATGCGGCTGCCGGGCCGCGTACCGCTGCGTTGCACCCCCGGCCACCGGGCCGGGTACCCCTGAATCGTCTCTTGCCGCCCGGCCGCGCCCGGGCGTCCCGCCTTCCGCCGCACCCAGTGCAACCCGTTTTCGTCCGCCGCGACCCGCGCGGAAGGTTGCGCACGCCCGTCAAACCGGCCCGCTCAGGGAAAACACCGATCCTCCGACCACGGGCAACTCCTAGGTTGCAACCGCATAAGTGGCTGATTATATTGAGTAACCTCTGGGTGCAACCTGTCTCGTAATTTGGTTGCACCTTTTTATTGCGTGCCGTAGGATTTCGCGCATCCTCTCACACCACATTGCCGGGCTCGCACCGGCGCACGAACCCACCATGGCAAGCACGACTCTCGGCGTCAAAGTCGACGACCTTCTCCGCTCGCGCCTCAAGGACGCCGCCGCGCGTCTCGAGCGCACTCCCCACTGGCTGATCAAGCAGGCGATCTTCGCGTATCTCGAGCGGATCGAGCACGGCCAGTTGCCGCCCGAGCTGTCGGGCCACAGCGGCGTGACGGAGCTCGCCGACGGTCAATCCACGGACGGCGACGACGACAACTCGCCGCATCCGTTCCTCGAGTTCGCGCAGAACGTGCAACCGCAATCGGTGCTGCGCGCGGCGATCACGGCGGCGTACCGCCGCCCCGAGCCGGAATGCGTGCCGTTCCTGCTCGGCCAGGCGCGCCTGCCCGCGAACCTGCAGGCGGACGTGCAGGCGCTCGCGACGAAGCTCGTCGAGGCGCTACGCGAGAAGAGCTCGGGCGGCGGCGTCGAAGGGCTGATCCACGAGTTCTCGCTGTCGAGCCAGGAAGGCGTCGCGCTGATGTGCCTCGCCGAAGCGCTGCTGCGCATTCCCGATCGCGCGACCCGCGATGCGCTGATCCGCGACAAGATCAGCAAGGGCGACTGGCGCTCGCACGTCGGCCACGCGCCGTCGCTGTTCGTGAACGCGGCCACGTGGGGGCTGATGATCACCGGCAAGCTCGTGACGACCAACAGCGAAGCCGGGCTGTCGTCGGCGCTGACGCGCCTGATCGGCCGCGGCGGCGAGCCGCTGATCCGCAAGGGCGTCGACATGGCGATGCGCCTGATGGGCGAGCAGTTCGTCACCGGCGAAACGATTTCCGAAGCACTGGCGAACAGCCGCAAGTACGAAGCGCGCGGCTTTCGCTACTCGTACGACATGCTCGGCGAAGCGGCGACGACCGAAGAGGACGCGCAGCGCTACTACGCGTCGTACGAACAGGCGATCCACGCGATCGGCAAGGCGGCCGGCGGCCGCGGCATCTACGAAGGCCCGGGCATCTCGATCAAGCTGTCCGCGCTGCACGCACGCTACTCGCGCTCGCAGCAGGACCGCACGATGAGCGAGCTGCTGCCGCGCGTGCGCGCGCTCGCGCTGCTCGCCCGCCGCTACGACATCGGCCTGAACATCGACGCCGAAGAGGCCGACCGCCTCGAACTGTCGCTCGACCTGCTCGAGGCGCTGTGCTTCGATCCGGATCTCGCGGGCTGGAACGGCATCGGCTTCGTCGTGCAGGGCTACCAGAAGCGCTGCCCGTTCGTGATCGACTACCTGATCGATCTCGCGCGCCGCAGCCGTCACCGCCTGATGATCCGCCTCGTGAAGGGTGCTTACTGGGATACCGAGATCAAGCGGGCGCAGGTCGACGGCCTCGAAGGCTATCCGGTCTATACGCGCAAGATCTACACGGACGTGTCGTACCTCGCGTGCGCGAAGAAGCTGCTCGCGGCGCCGGATGCCGTGTACCCGCAGTTCGCGACGCACAACGCGTACACGCTGGCCGCGATCTACCAGCTCGCGGGCCAGAACTATTACCCGGGCCAGTACGAATTCCAATGCCTGCACGGGATGGGCGAGCCGCTGTACGAGGAAGTCACCGGCCGCGACAAGCTGAACCGGCCGTGCCGCGTGTACGCGCCGGTCGGCACGCACGAGACGCTGCTCGCGTACCTGGTGCGCCGCCTGCTCGAGAACGGCGCGAACACGTCGTTCGTGAACCGCATCGCGGATAAGACCGTGTCGGTGAAGGAGCTGGTCGCCGATCCGGTCGACGAGGCATCGAAGGTCGTGCCGCTCGGCGCGCCGCATACGAAGATCCCGCTGCCGCGCAACCTGTACGGCGACGAGCGTCCCAACTCGATGGGCCTCGACCTGTCGAACGAACACCGTCTCGCGTCGCTGTCGTCCGCGCTGCTCGCGAGTGCGCATTTCCCGTGGCGCGCGGCGCCGATGCTCGCCGACGACACGCTCGCCGACGCGCCGGCCCGCGACGTGCGCAACCCGGCCGACCAGCGCGACCTGGTCGGCACGGTCAGCGAAGCGACGGCCGAACACGTGAGCGCGGCGCTCGCGCACGCGGTGGCCGCCGCGCCGATCTGGCAGGCGACGCCGGTCGATGCGCGTGCCGATTGCCTGGTGCGCGCGGCCGACCTGCTCGAAGCGCAGATGCACACGCTGATGGGCCTGATCGTGCGCGAAGCCGGCAAGTCGCTGCCGAACGCGATCGCCGAGATTCGTGAGGCGGTCGACTTCCTGCGCTACTACGCCGCGCAGATCCGCGACGAATTCTCGAACGACACGCACCGCCCGCTGGGCCCCGTGGTCTGTATCAGCCCGTGGAACTTCCCGCTCGCGATCTTCATGGGCCAGGTCGCCGCGGCACTCGCCGCCGGCAACACGGTGCTCGCGAAGCCGGCCGAGCAGACGCCGCTGATCGCTGCGCAGGCCGTGCGCCTGCTGCGCGAGGCCGGCGTGCCGGCCGGTGCGGTGCAACTGCTGCCGGGCACGGGCGAAACCGTCGGCGCCGCGCTGGTGGCCGACGCGCGTACGCGTGCGGTGATGTTCACCGGCTCGACCGAAGTCGCGCGCCTGATCAACAAGACGCTGTCCGCGCGCCTCGACCCGGACGGCAAGCCGATTCCGCTGATCGCCGAAACGGGCGGCCAGAACGCGATGATCGTCGACTCGTCGGCGCTCGCGGAGCAGGTCGTCGCGGACGTGATGCAGTCGTCGTTCGACTCGGCCGGTCAACGGTGTTCGGCGTTGCGCGTTCTGTGTCTGCAGGACGACGTTGCGGACCGCACGCTGACGATGCTCAAGGGCGCGATGCACGAGCTGGCGCTCGGCAACCCCGACCGGCTGTCGACCGACGTCGGCCCGGTGATCGACGCCGAAGCGAAGCAGACGATCGACACGCACGTCGCGGCGATGAAGGACAAGGGCCACGGCGTCACGCAGCTGCCGATGCCCGAGGCCTGCGCGCACGGCACGTTCGTGCCGCCGACGCTGATCGAGATCGGCAGCATCGACGAGCTGAAGCGCGAGGTGTTCGGCCCGGTGCTGCACGTCGTGCGTTATCGCCGCAGCCAGCTCGACAAGCTGCTGGAACAGATCCGTGCGACCGGCTACGGCCTGACGCTCGGCATCCACACGCGGATCGACGAGACGATCGCGCACGTGATCTCGAATGCGCACGTCGGCAACATCTACGTGAACCGCAACGTGATCGGCGCGGTGGTCGGCGTGCAGCCGTTCGGCGGCGAAGGGCTGTCGGGCACGGGCCCGAAGGCCGGCGGCGCGCTGTACCTGCAGCGCCTGCTCGCGACGCGTCCGTCGGGCCTGCCGCGTTCGCTCGCGCAGGCGCTGATCGCGGACGGCGCGGTGGAAGGCGACGCACGCGGCAACCCGGCGGCGGCGCTCACGACGCTGCGCGACTGGCTGATCGAGCAGCGCGAGCCGGCGCTGGCTGCGCGTTGCGACGGCTATCTGGCTCAGGTGCCGGCCGGTGCGACCGCGGTGCTGACCGGTCCGACGGGCGAGCGAAACACGTATACACTCGGCCCGCGCGGCACGGTGTTGTGTGTCGCGGCGACGCCGGGCGGTGCGCGCGCGCAGTTCGCGGCGGTGCTGGCGACCGGTAACCGCGCGCTGTTCGCGGGTGCCGCTGGCGAGGCGCTGGTGGCCGCGCTGCCGGCATCGCTGAAGGCGCACGCGACCGTGCGCAAGCAGGCCGACGCGCCGTTCGACGCGGTGCTGTTCGAAGGCGACAGCGACGAACTGCAGACGCTCGTGAAGGACGTCGCGCAGCGGCCGGGCCCGATCGTGTCGGTGCAGGGCGTGTCGGTGGGCGCGTTCGAGAACGGCGATGCGGAAGATTACGCGCTGGAGCGGCTGCTGACGGAGCGCTCGGTGAGCGTGAACACGGCCGCGGCGGGTGGCAATGCGAATTTGATGACGATCGGCTGATCATCCTTGCCGTTCGGATCAAACATAGGAAGCGGCAAGGCGATCCCGAAGCCGCTCCATTTACCCTGGTACCAAGGAGATGCTATGCAACACACGATGAAAAAGCTGGCAGGCGCGACGTTTGTCGCGGTCATGTCGCTGGCGGGGACGGCCCATGCGGATGACGTGAAGATCGGTTACGCAGGGCCGATGACGGGCGCGCAGGCGCACTACGGCAAGGATATGCAGAACGGGATCGCGCTCGCGATCGAGGATTTCAACGCGACGAGCCCGAAGATCGGCGGCAAGCCGGTGAAGTTCGTGCTCGACACGCAGGACGACCAGGCTGACCCGCGCACCGGCACGACGGTCGCGCAGAAGCTCGTCGACGACGGCATCAAGGGCATGCTCGGCCACTTCAACTCGGGCACGACGATTCCGGCTTCGCGCATCTACGCGAACGCGGGCATTCCGCAGATCGCGATGGCGACCGCACCGGAATACACGCAGCAGGGCTACAAGACGACCTTCCGCATGATGACGTCCGACACGCAGCAGGGCTCGGTGGCCGGCACGTTCGCGTCGAAGGATCTCGGCATGAAGAAGATCGCAATCGTCGACGACCGCACGGCCTACGGCCAGGGTCTCGCCGACCAGTTCGAGAAGGCCGCGAAGGCCGGCGGCGCATCGATCGTCGACCGTGAATTCACGAACGACAAGGCGGTCGACTTCAAGGCGATCCTGACCAAGCTGAAGGCGGCGAAGCCGGATCTCGTCTACTACGGCGGCGCGGATTCGCAGGCGGCACCGATGGTCAAGCAGATGAAGGCGCTCGGCATCACCGCCCCGCTGATGAGCGGCGAAATGGTGAAGACGCCGACGTTCCTGAAGATCGCGGGCAACGCGGCCGACGGCACGATCGCTTCGCTGGCGGGTCTCCCGCTGGAAGAAATGCCGGGCGGCAAGACGTACGCCGACAAGTACAAGAAGCGCTTCGGCGAAGACGTGCAGACGTACTCGCCGTACGCGTACGACGGCGCGATGGCGCTGTTCAACGCGATGAAGAAGGCCGATTCGACCGATCCGGCGAAGTACCTGCCGCTGCTCGCGAAGACCGACATGGCCGGCGTGACGTCGACGCACGTCGCGTATGACGCGAAGGGCGACCTGAAGAACGGCGGCATCACGATGTACAAGGTCGAGAAGGGCGAGTGGAAGCCGCTGAAGAGCATCGGCGGGAAGTAAGCAGCCTTTGACGTGACGAACGGGCGGCGGCGCATGTCGCCGTCCCGTCGATCATGCGAAAAAGCCACCTGGCCGTCGGGCCGGGTGGCTTTTTCTTTGGCGGTGCACGGCCAGGTAGTACATACGGCTCTTGCCGGCGATGATTCAACGGTTTGGGTATGTTCCGAGGGGGGCGCCGCGTGTGTACGTCAATGCCTCATCGATGCGACTGGCGGCAGTGCGAGGTTACTTATCTTCACAGCACTTGTTGGGGCAATCGGGCAGGAAGGAAATTTCCACACGCCGCCCATTATCCACGTCCCCATGCGAATAGACGCGGGCGCTCGTCTTAATGGTTCCGCGTAGAAAACCGAATTGCTTCAGCAGCGCATACGCGGTTTGCGTTCGCGATTGTGCAAGGGGCAGTGCGCTCTGTTCGCTTTCCTCGGCATGGCCGCTAATCAGCGTTGTTTCCTTGGTTACGTGACGTGCGTAGGCGATTTTCTGGTTTGCTGTCCAGTTTGCAGTGCGGACGATTTCAGAATTCGATACATATGAACTGTTTTTCGGAAAATGGATATCGAAATTTTCGCTTGGGACACACGCAGATGCATGGCTAGACGCGACGACGCATAGGCCAGCAATTAATTTCATAGTTTATTATTTGGTGAGTTTTGTTGTCGGCGAGACGCCGGAGCATCGCATAAATTTCCACATCCATTTTTGCAGAAAGGCAGAAGACTCACGCCGAGCTGCAAGTATCCTCCATGGCCGGTGCTATCGATTGGGTATGTAATTCGATTGACGTGCGTGTCAACATAGATATATTGAGGCTTGATGCCAAGCTGTATCAGGAAGTCTTTCAGCTGGTCACCTCTTGACTTTGCCAGATTCAAGGAGTTGCGTTCGCCGACATATGCGCTGGCGATGATTTGCGCCTGCACTTCAACATCGGGCCATTGCCGCGCAGCCAAAACCATATCGACTATCTTTATTCGATATGTATTTGGAATGCCGGGATAATTCAGAGGCACGCTTTCGAGCATGTGTTCCGATATCGTACAAGCGCTTGCGTGTTGAATAAAAACGGTACTAGCAAGCGCGGCAACGGGAATCAGAAATTTTATCATTCAATCACCAAATATTCTTTTTTAAGAATTCACTTATGTCATCAAAGTGCGCGATGTAGCATGCAATGCTGTCTGCATTCCTATGTGCACCTTCTGGATGGGCTTGTGCCCAATACCCGATCCCTCGAGCAAACCCATAGTTGACGTCGTCCGCATCGAATGTGTCAATGTAATGGGAACATTCGTGAATGAGAATTTTCAATTTGCAGTTTCCAGCAACGTAAACATCCTCGACAGTGCAGAAATGCGGGTAAATCGCGATTATTCGACGTGCCGAATCGGGCTTGCATACAGCCGCGTCATTTGCGCCAGTATCAGGGGCCACTGAGCATGTAAGTTGCCGCTGGCTTTGTTCGTCCCATCTGATGATCTTCTCGGGCTGTAGTTCGCACATAGCCGCAGCGAGCCTGGGGAGGCCGAAACAGAGTTTTTGACGTATCGCTTCGTCGCTTCGGCCAAACCAGAATTGCACTCTATCTCGGGCAATTTTATCCCATCGTGCCAGATCCGATATGCGTTCCTCAATTAAGATCACCGCGGTGTCCCGTAGTCGCATTATTAGGGATCTGAACGCCTTGTTACTCATGTTGGGGCAAATTGGCATCGTGTTGATTGATATATAGACCATGGACCCCGGATTGGTGTTGGTGACGGCCCCCGAATGGACGAGGACCCATTCTTCGTTTTCCTGAGCTTCGAAGTCGTATTTATTTCCCGAAAAACCGCTCATCGCGTCAATGCCCCTTCGTATAGATTTTCAGAGATGCTGCGGCGTCGGTGGCAATTCGATCTGTTTGCCCGGCCGCGTCCGTGATGCCTGCGAAGATCTGCCCGGTGTCGGTGATGATTCGATAGCGAACGTTGGCGAGCGGGCGGTGTGCATCATCGAGCAAGGTAAATTGCTCGTCATGTACGGCATCCGATGAGGCAAACGGCAGATGGGCTGCACCAGGTTTGCGCCCATCCAGCGTCAAAATTTCGCCCGCAGTAAAAGTCATCCGCATGCCGCGCTCAGCGTAGAAGATCGGCGGTGGGTTGCATCCGCAGACATTGATATCCCCGCTCAATGCCCACTGTTTGCCGTTCGGGCCGGTGCCTGGCCAGCGCGGCCCTTGCGGTGCGATATACCCTTCACGCTTACAGGCCGAACAGTAGGTCTTCATATCCAGCGTGGCGATATGAACCATCGGCGGCGGATTGGAACAGGTCACGCGGTCGAGGCCTTCGACAATGACCGCTTCCCCGGCGCGGTCGCCTTTGGCAAGAAAGTAGCGGATCATGAGCGCTACCTCAGCGGGGCATGGACGAGCGGGTGACGATGCCAAATACAACGGACGACGCCACGCCTTGTCGCTCGGGACTATCGGTGATCGTGTCGCCGTTATCGAGTTCGCTGCCAACGAAGGCGAGCGGCGCGAAGTCGGCCCGGTCGGCCAAACCCAGACCGGTCGTAACGCGCGCGGTGGAGCCGTCGGGATAGAGGATCAGGTCGCCCACCGTGGCAGCTTTGCCCAAGTGCGGCGCTACTTCCCATGTGCCGGACGGTTCGCGTAATGCACCGCCGCGCGCTGTTGTCGCGCCACGTACCGCCAGTCTGTAGGCAGGCGGTGCGGGTGGCGGCACATAGGTCGGATCGAACAGGCCCGAAACGCATCGCCCATCCCCTGCGTGAATGCCCCACGAAGTGCGCAGCGTTTCGGTAATGCGGTCGCCGTTGCTCAACCGGCTGCCCACTAACGCGAATGGCTTGCCTCCGCTATGGTTGTTTCCCGCGCCGTCGATAATCGCGGCCTCGCTACCGTCGTCGTAGGTCACTACATCGCCGACGCAGGCGACTTCCAATCCGGCCAATGTCAGGCCGCTGGTTGCGGTGGTGACGCGTCCACCGCGTTCCGTGAGTGCGCCAACGGTGGCGAAAAGATGGGTCGGTCCTTTGGGTTCGTTTTTCATCCGGCTTCCCTGTCTCAGTAAATGGAATGGCTGCCTAGAGACGCTATTCCAGATAAGAAACGTCGATCAATCGGACGAATATGATTCAGAGCTGGTAACTTCTATTACTTGTTCCGTTCTGCCTGTTGCATTGACCGCGCGTGCGCGAATCCGCTAGCTCAATCGCGGATACTCAGTCCCTGCGCACCCGCAGCAGGAACTTCTGCAGCTTGCCCGTGGGCGTGCGCGGCAGCGCCTGCGCGAACGTGAATTCGCGCGGGATCTTGTACGCGGCCAGCCGCTCGCCGCAGAACGCGCGCAGTGCATCCGCGTCAGGCACGCTGCCCGCGCGCAGCACCACGTGCGCGACGACCGTCTCGCCCCAGTCGGGATGCGGGACGCCGACGACGGCCGCCTCGGCGATGTCCGGATGCGCGCCGAGCACGTCCTCCACTTCCTTCGAATAGACGTTCTCGCCGCCCGTCACGATCATGTCCTTCAGCCGGTCGACGATGAACAGGTAGCCGTCCTGATCGATCCGCGCGATGTCGCCGGTGCGATACCAGCCGTCCGGCGCGAACGCGGCGCGCGTCGCGGCCGCATCGTCGAGATAGCCGAGCATCATGCTGTCGGTCTTCAGCCAGATCTCGCCGGTCTCGCCCGGCTGCGCGTCGAGGCCGTCCATCCGCACGACGCGCAGGTCGACGCCCGGGCCGCCGGTGCGGCCGATCGAACCGGCCTTCGCGATCTGCTCGTCCGGATACAGCGTGGTGCCGGCCGGGCCGGCTTCCGTCATGCCGTACACCTGGAAGAACGCGTTGCTGCGATACGCGCGCGTGAGACGTTCGGCCTGCGCGGGGCCGATCGGGCCGCCGCCGTACAGCCACGCGCGCACGCTCGACAGGTCGAACGCCGCGAAGCCGTCGATCGTGTCGAGCGGCAGCAGGTACGACACCGGCGCGCCGAAATACAGCGTCACGCGCTCGCGCTCGACGGCCTGCAGGAACCGCAGCGGATGGTATTCGCGCAGCAGCACGACGGTGCCGCCCGCGTATAGCGTGCCGCCGAACCAGTTGTTGAGCGGCGACGAATGCCAGATCGGCATCGCCATCAACGTGCGCTCGTGGCGGCCGATGCCGGTCGCGAGCGCCGCCTGCATCGCCGCGAGCGTCACGGTGCGGTGGCTGTGCACGCAGCCTTTCGGGTGGCCGGTCGTGCCGGACGTATAGAGGATCTGCGCGATGTCGCCGTCGGCGGGCTCGATGCCCGCGAGGCCGTCCATCGTCGCGCACAGCGTGTCGAAGCACGGCACGCCGTCGAGTTCGCCTTCGGTCACGAGCCGCCGCGCGGGATGCACGAGGCGTTCGACCACCGGCGCGAGCGCCACGTCGAACAGCAGCGCCTTGCTGCGGCTGTGTTCGAGCACGTAGTCGACTTCCGGCGCCTGCAGCTTGTGGTTGACCGGCACGAACGTCGCGCCGAGCCGCCACGCGCCGAACATCAGGTCGACGAAAGACGGTGTGTTGAAGCACATCGCGGCGACGCGGTCGCCGGCCGCGACGCCGAGCGCGCTCAGCACGGCTGCCGCGCGGTGCGAGCGCTCGCGCGCGGCGGCATAGGTGATCGTCGCGGATTCGCTGACGAGGAACGGCTGGTCGGGCGTCGCACGGGCGGCGCGGTCGAGGGCGGCGACGAGGTTCATCGTGACTCCGGGCGGGCGAACGAAGGCGCTGGGCCTTACCAAGCTATCCAAAGGGCATCAGGCCGGGTACGCGCGCTGCAGCAGCGCGGCGACGTCGATCGCGTGCGGATCGAAGCCGCCCGCGATGCGGCCCCAGTCGGGCGCGGCGAGCCGCGTCGCGACGAATGCGTCGGCCACGGCCGCCGGCGCATCGCGGCGCAGCAGGCACGCCTGCGCGACCACCGCGAGCCGCTGCGCGAACACGCGGCCCGACGCCTCGAGCGTGTCGGCCGGCGCCGCGAGCATCGCGCGTAGCGCATCGAGCGCCGTGCGGATGCGCGGTTCGCCCGCGCCGAGATCGGCGAGTTCGGCGAACAGCGCGGCGGCTGCGTCGGGCTCGCGCGATATCGCGCGCAGCACGTCGAGGCACATCACGTTGCCCGAGCCTTCCCAGATCGAGTTGACGGGCGCCTCGCGGAACAGCCGCGCGATCGGGCCGTCGTCGACGTAGCCGTTGCCGCCGAACACTTCCATCACCTCGCCGGTCAACTCGACCGCGCGCTTGCACACCCAGAATTTCGCCGCGGGCGTGACGATGCGCTTCCATGCGCGTTCGCGCGGCGAGTCGTCGCGCTCGAACGCGTCGGCGAGACGCATCGACAGCGACAGCGCGGCTTCGCTCTCGAGCGCGAGATCGGCGAGCACGGTGCGCATCAGCGGCTGCTCGGCGAGCGCGCGGCCGAACGCATGGCGCTGGCGCGTGTACGCGATCGCCTGCACGACGCCCTGACGCAGCATCGCCGCGCTGCCGAGCACGCAGTTCAGCCGCGTGGTGGTGGCCATCTCGATGATGGTCGGAATGCCGCGGCCTTCGTCGCCGAGCATGATGCCCCACGCGTCGTTCAGCTCGATCTCGCTGCTCGAGTTGCTGCGGTTGCCGACCTTGTCCTTCAGCCGCTGGATCTCGACCGCGTTCTTCGTGCCGTCCGGCCGCCAGCGCGGCACGTAGAAGCACGACGGGCTGCCGGCTTCGGTGCGCGCGACGACGAGGTGCGCGTCGCACATCGGCGCCGAGAAAAACCACTTGTGGCCGCGCAGCCGGTATTCGCCGCCGCGGCCGCCCGCGCCGACGGCGGTCGCGAGCGTCGTGTTCGCGCGCACGTCGGAGCCGCCCTGTTTCTCGGTCATGCCCATGCCGAACCAGATCGAACGCTTGTCGGCGACCGGCACGTCGCGCGGATCGTAGTCGTTGCTGTAGAGCTTGTCGCGCAGCAGGTCCCACAGCGCGGGCTCCTTCTGCAGCACGGGAATCGCGGCCTGCGTCATCGTCGCCGGGCACAGCGTGCCGGCCTCGATCTGGCCATGCAGGTAGAAGCCGGCCGCGGTCGCGGCCCAGCGGCCGCGACGCGTGTCGCGGAACGCGAGCGACACGAAGCCTTCGTGGCGGTACTGGCCGAGCAGCGTGTGCCACGCCGGGTGGAAGTCGACGCGGTCGATGCGCCGGCCGCGCCGGTCGAAGGTGTGCAGTTCCGGCGTGTGGTGGTTCGCTTCGTCGGCGAGGCGCGCGGTGTCGGCGCTGCCGAGCCGCGCGCCGTAGGCGTAGAGCTGCGGCACGGCCCAGTCGGCGCCCGCGCGGGCGAGCGCGTCGCGCAGCGCGATGTCCGTCGCGAAGAGGTTATAGTCGACCAGTTCGTCGAACTGGTTCGTGACGGCGTGAGTCGATTCGGTCATCGAGGTGTCTCCGGTCTCATGCTGCGCGGGCGGCCGGCGTCATGCCGCACGGATGACGCTTCGGCGCCGGCTCCGGCCCCCGGTAAAACGCATTCCCTGCTGATTCCCAGAGTAGCAAATATGCCGCCGCGACATGTTCAGGTTCCGGCGCCGCCCGGCCAGCCGGCGGCGCAACCCGCGCCCGCCTTGCGCCGCCGGCCGCGCCAGTCGCGCGCACAGGCGAGTTCCGACGCGCTGCAGCAGGCGTTCGTTCAGCTTTTGCTCGAACGCGGCTACGCGAAGGCGACGATCCGCGAGATCGCGTCGGTCGCGGGTGTGAGCATCGGCACCTTCTACGAATACTTCGGCGACAAGCAGAGCCTCGCGGCGCTCTGCATCCACCGGCACGTACAGGCGATGGCCGACCGGCTGCGCGATGCCATCGCGCGGTTGCACGGCGCGCCGCGGGCCGAACTCGCCGCCGCGCTCGTCGACCTGCAGGTCGACGCGATCGGCGCCGACGCGGCGCTGTGGGGCGCACTCTTCGCGCTGGAGCGGCAAGTGTCGCCGCTCACCGCCTACCGCCGGCATTACGACGCGTATGTCGCGCTGTGGCGTGACGCGCTCGCGCACGCGGCCGATCCGCCGCCGGCCGCGCGGCTCGATGGGCTCGCGCGGATGGCGCACACGATCTGCTACGGCGGCCTTTCGCAGGCGTTGCTGACGCTCGGGCCCGCGTTCGACATCGCCGCGCTGCGCAGTGAACTGCGGGCCGTGCTGCTCGCCTACCTGGCGGCGGCCGGCCGGTAACAGGCCCTAGGGGAAATGCCTGATTCGCATGTCGCCCCGGCAGGCTAGCCTTGCCGCTGCGTACCCCTTCCCACGGGCCATGAGAAAAATGCATGGCCGCCATGACGAACTTTCGATTGTCCACCGATATTGGCTCGGGCTAAATCGTGCGACAGATGCAGGCCGCGCGTGTCGCGCGCGGCCGCCCGAAGGACATCAGAAGGAGGAGTCATGCGAAGCGCGACCGCGCCCCGTTCGAAACTGCCCGACGTCGGGACGACGATCTTCACGGTGATCGGCCAACTGGCTGCCCGGCACGATGCGTTGAACCTGTCGCAGGGGGCGCCGAATTTCGCGCCCGATCCGGCGCTCGTCGAAGGCGTTGCGCGCGCGATGCGCGACGGGCACAACCAGTACGCGCCGATGTCCGGCGTCATGGCGCTGCGCGAGCGGCTCGCCGAGAAGACCGAGGCGCTGTACGGCCCACACTACGACCCGGCCACCGAGATTACGGTGATCGCCAGCGCGAGCGAAGGGCTCTACGCGGCCATCAGCGCGCTCGTGCATCCGGGCGACGAGGTGATCTACTTCGAGCCGTCGTTCGACAGCTATGCGCCGATCGTGCGGCTGCAGGGCGCGACGCCGGTGGCGATCAAGCTGTCGCCCGAGCATTTCCGCGTGAACTGGGACGAAGTCGCCGCGGCGATCAACCCGCGCACGCGGATGATCATCGTCAACACGCCGCACAACCCGACCGCGACGGTGTTTTCGGCCGACGATCTCGAACGGCTCACGCAGCTCACGCGCGATACCGGCATCGTGATCCTGTCCGACGAAGTTTATGAGCACGTCGTGTTCGACGGCGCGCAGCATCAGAGCATGGCGCGCCATCGCGAGCTGGCCGAGCGCAGCGTGATCGTGTCGTCGTTCGGCAAGTCGTTCCACGTGACGGGCTGGCGGGTCGGCTATTGCCTCGCGCCGGCCGAGCTGATGGACGAGATCCGCAAGGTGCACCAGTTCATGGTGTTCGCGGCCGACACGCCGATGCAGGTCGCGTTCGCGGAGATCCTCGCGCGGCCGGACAGCTATCTTGGCCTGTCGGCGTTCTACCAGGCCAAGCGCGACCTGCTCGCGCGCGAGCTGGCCGATTCGCGTTTCGAGCTGCTGCCGAGCGAAGGCTCGTTCTTCATGCTCGCGCGCTTCCGGCACTTCTCGGACGAAAGCGACAGCGATTTCGTGCTGCGCCTGATCCGCGATGCACGCGTCGCGACGATTCCGCTGTCGGCGTTCTATACCGACGGCACCGACGCCGGCGTGATCCGGCTCAGTTTTTCGAAGGACGACGCGACGCTGGTCGAAGGCGCGCGGCGGCTGCGTTCGCTGTAAGGCCCGTACGTCAACCGGCGACGGGAGCGTCGCACCGACCAGACACAGGAGATCACGATGAAGCACACGGCCACCCTGAAACTCGCGTTCGCACTCGCGTGCGCCATCGGCTCGGGCGCGGCGCTTGCCGATGCGCAGACGCTGCGCTTCGGCCTCGAAGCGCAATACCCGCCGTTCGAATCGAAAGCGCCGAACGGCGACCTGCAGGGCTTCGACATCGACGTCGGCAATGCCGTCTGCCAGACGGCGAAGCTGTCGTGCAAATGGGTCGAGACGTCGTTCGACGGCCTGATTCCCGCGCTGCAGGGCCGCAAGTTCGACGCGATCAACTCGGCGATGAACGCGACCGAGCAGCGGCGCCAGGCGATCGATTTCACGACGATCATCTATCGCGTGCCGACCCAGCTGATCGCCCGCACCGGCAGCGGCCTGCTGCCGACGCCGGAATCGCTGAAGGGCAAGCGCGTCGGCGTGCTGCAGGCGTCGATCCAGGAAACCTTCGCGAAGGCGCACTGGGAGCCGGCGGGCGTCGCGGTCGTCGCGTACCAGGACCAGAACCAGGCGTACGCGGACCTCGTGGCCGGCCGTCTCGATGCGACGCTCGTGCTCGCACCGTCCGGCCAGCGCGGCTTCCTGTCGCGTCCGGACGGCAAGGGCTTCTCGTTCGTCGGCCAGCCCGTGCGCGACGACAAGATTCTCGGCAATGGCATCGCATTCGGGCTGCGTAAAGGCGACAGCGCGCTGAAGGCGAAACTCGATGCGGCGATCGACAAGCTGAAGGCGGACGGCACGGTGAAGTCGCTCGGCCTGAAGTATTTCGGCGATATCGACATCTCGGCGAAGTAAGCGGAGCCGCGCGCGATGCAGAACCGGAACACGGCCGCCGCGGGTGGCGAACAGGGCGGCGCATCGTTGCCGGGTGATGCGGTCGAAGCCGTGCTCGTCGCCGAACTGGGCGATGCGCTCGTCACGCGCTCGGCGGACATCGATCCGCGTTACTTCACCGCGTACAACGAGCCGGCCGGCGTGCGGCCGCGCGCGCTGGTGCGACCGCGCAGTGTCGACGACGTGTCGCGCACGCTCGCGCTGTGCGCGCGGCTCGGCCAGCCGGTCGTGCCGCAGGGCGGTTTGACGGGACTCGCGCGCGGCGCGGTCGCGCTCGGCGGCGAGGTGGTGCTGTCGATGGAGCGCTTCGCGGGCATCGAGGCGCTCGACGCGGCCGCCGGCACGATGACGGTACACGCCGGAACGCCGCTGCAGACGGTGCAGGAAGCTGCGGAAGCGGCGGGTTTCACGTTCGGCGTCGATCTCGGCGCACGCGGCTCATGCCAGATCGGCGGCATGCTCGCGACCAACGCGGGCGGCACGCGCGCGATCCGCTACGGGATGATGCGCGAGCAGGTGCTCGGGCTCGAGGCGGTGCTCGCGGACGGCACGGTCGTGTCGTCGATGAACCGGATGCTGAAGAACAATGCGGGCTACGACCTCAAGCAGCTGTTCATCGGCAGCGAAGGGACGCTCGGCGTCGTCACGCGCGCGGTGCTGCGGCTGCATCCGCTGCTGGCCGCGCCGGCCACGGCGCTTTGCTGCGTGCGCGACTACGACGCGGTGGTCGCGCTGTGGAACCGCGTGCGCATGTTGCCGGAGGTCGTCAGTTTCGAGGCGATGTGGCCGGCGTTCTACGACTACGTCGCGCGTCATACGCCGGGTGTTTCGGCGCCGTTCGTCGGCGACGACGGCTTCGCGATCCTGATCGAATGCGCGACGAGCGCGCCGGGCGGCGATGCGCACCAGGCGCTGGAAACCGGCCTCGCGGCGGGGTTCGATGCAGGGCTCGTGGAGGATGCGGTGCTCGCGACGTCGGAGCGGCAGGCGCGCGACTTGTGGACGCTGCGCGAAGGACTCGCGATCGACGCGCTGCCGCAACTCGTCAACTTCGACGTGAGCCTGCCGACGGGCGAACTCGGCGCGTTCGCCGAGCGCTGCGAGGCGGCGTTGCGGGCGCGCTGGCCGGACGTCACGTGCCTGTTCTTCGGTCATGTCGGCGACGGCAACGTGCATATCGGCGTGTCGCTGGCCGGGATGACCGACACGGACCTCGATGCGCTCGATCATTGCGTGTACGCGGTGGTGCGGGACATGGGCGGCTCGGTGTCGGCCGAGCACGGGATCGGCGTGCTCAAGCGCCCCTATCTCGCGCATACGCGCAGCGACGCGGAAATCGGATTGATGCGACGCCTGAAGGCCGCGCTGGATCCGCTCGGCATCCTGAATCCCGGCAAGGTGCTTTGATCGGGGCGACGCACGTTGCCGGCGCGAATCGGCCTGCGTGACGCGTCAGCCGTCCACCCAACGCAGCGCACCGATCTTCAGGTGCTCGACGACGCTGCGCGCCCAGTCGAGTTCGGCATTGAGCAGGACGAGCGCATGCTCGTTCTGCAGCAGGAACAGGCGCGGCACCTGGTCGGCCTGCGCAGTGGCGCGCAGCGTTTCGAGGCGTTCGCGCTCCGCGTCGAGCCGTGTGATCCGAAGCTCGAGCTGGTGGCGGGCGTCTTCGGCATCGAGCAGCGGCAGGAACGCGAGACCGGCGCCGAACGCCGGGAATTCACGCGCGGGTTCCGCGAGCAGCGCATGCAGCCACGCCTGCCCCGCCGTGTGGCCGGCCTCGGTCAGCGCATACAGCGTGCGCTCCGGAAACGCGCCGTCGCGCTCGGTGTCATGCACGGCGATCAGCCCGTCGCGCAGCAGCCGGTCGATCGTCTGGTAGAGGCTGGTGCGCTGGCGCACGTTGACGACTTCGTCGTATCCGCGTGCCTTCAGTTGCTGCAGCATCCCGTAGGGATGCATCGGCGTTTCGGTGAGCGTCGCGAGGACGGCCAGCGCGAGCGGGGACGGGCGACTGGTGGACATGAATAGTTATTCAATATCTAGTAAGAATATAACTATTCTCAACCAGACTATCATATTTCACAAGGGTTTCAGCCGAGGTGCGAGCGCTTCGCGGCCGGGGCGACGGTTTCCATCGTCGCGAGACCGTGCACGATGCCGCAATCTTCGACCGAATGCTCGCCGACGCACTGGCGGCGCAATTCGGTGAGCTGGTCGCGTAGATGTGTAAGTTCCGCGAGGCGCGCATCGACGTGCCCGATGTGCTCGTCGAGCAGTGAGTTGATCGAATCGCAAGGATCGGCCGGCGTGTCGGTGAGCTGCAGCAGCGCGCGGATTTCGTCGTGCGCCATGTCGAGCGCGCGGCAGTTGCGGATGAAGCGCAGCCGTTCGACGTGCACGTCGGTGTAGTTGCGGTAGTTCGAGTCGGTGCGCTCCGCATCCGGCATCAGACCCTCTTTCTCGTAGAAACGGATCGTCTCGGGTGTGCAGCGGGCCGCTTTGGCCAGTTCGCCGATCTTCATACCTTTCTCCCGTGCAAGGGTTGACCTTGTAGTGGCTTCAGGGTGTTAACTCTACACCGTTAGCCATTGAGGAGGTTGTCATGACCGACGCCCAGCGTACCCACGACCCACGACACCGTCATGCCGGCGGCGCCGCCCCGTGCTGCGCCGACGCGCACGATACGGATACGGCCACCGTCGCCGATGCGGCGCCGGTGGCCGGCGAGCACGCGCACGGTGAGGTCGCTGCAGCGCGCGGCGCGCAGCCGCATGCGCGCAGCCACGATCTTGAACATGATCACGGGCACGCGGGTCGTGAAGAGGGTCACGTCCACGGCGCCGGTTGCAGCCACGGCAGCGGCGAGGAACATGACCACGACCACGGTCCTGAGCATGCACACGAGCACGGCGACGGGCATGTCCATGGCGCCGCCTGTGCACACGGCAGCGCCGCGCACGACCATGCCGGTCACGACCACGACCACGACCACGACCACGACCACGCGGCCGGCGATTGCTGCGCGCCCGCCGCGCTGACGCTCGCGCCGCTGCCGGTCGCGCAGGCGACCGCGTCGGGTCACGTGCGCTCCGCATTCCGGATCATGCAAATGGACTGCCCGACCGAGGAAACGCTGATCCGCAAGAAGCTCGGCGGGATGAGCGAAGTGTCGGCGCTCGAATTCAACCTGATGCAGCGGATGCTGACGGTCGAGCACGTGCCGGACGCCCAGCCGGCGATCGAAAGCGCGATCCGCTCGCTCGGGATGACGCCCGAGGCGGCAGCGCCCGGCGCACCGGCCGCGCGCGTCGCTGACGCACCCCCGAAGCCGTGGTGGCCGCTGGCGCTCGCCGGTGTCGCCGCGATCGCGTCCGAAGGCGCGACCTGGGCAGGCCTGCCCGTGTGGCTCGCGGCGGCGCTTGCGCTCGCGGCGGTGCTCGCGTGCGGGCTCACCACGTACAAGAAGGGCTGGATCGCGATCCGCAACGGCAACCTGAACATCAACGCGCTGATGAGCATCGCGGTGACGGGGGCGATGGCGATCGGTCAGTGGCCGGAAGCCGCGATGGTGATGGTGCTCTTCACGATCGCCGAGCTGATCGAAGCGAAGTCGCTCGACCGGGCACGCAATGCGATCCAGGGCCTGATGCAGCTCGCGCCGGACACCGCGACCGTGCAGGACGCCGACGGGTCGTGGCGCACGATCGAGGCCGCGCAGGTGGCACTCGGCGCAGTCGTGCGCGTGAAGCCGGGCGAGCGGATCGGGCTGGACGGCGAAGTCGTCGCGGGCCGCTCGACGGTGAACCAGGCGCCGATCACCGGCGAGAGCCTGCCCGTCGAAAAGACGACCGGCGACGCCGTGTACGCGGGCACGATCAACGAATCGGGTTCGTTCGACTATCGCGTGACGGCCGTCGCGGCCAACTCGACGCTCGCGCGGATCATCCACGCAGTTGAAGAAGCGCAAGGCGCGAAGGCGCCGACGCAGCGCTTCGTCGACCAGTTCGCACGCGTCTACACGCCGATCGTGTTCGCGGTCGCGCTGCTGGTCGCAGTGGCGCCGCCGCTCGTGATGGGCGGTGCGTGGCACGACTGGATCTACCGCGCGCTGGTGCTGCTCGTGATCGCATGCCCGTGCGCACTGGTGATCTCGACGCCGGTGACGATCGTGTCGGGGCTCGCGGCCGCCGCACGACGCGGGATTCTCGTGAAGGGCGGCGTGTACCTGGAAGAAGGGCGCAAGCTCGCGTGGCTCGCGCTCGACAAGACCGGCACGATCACGCACGGCAAGCCGGTGCAGACCGACTTCGACCTGCACGCGACCGACGCCGACGAGGCACGCGTGCGGCACCTCGGCGCGAGCCTCGCGGCGCGCTCCGATCACCCGGTGTCGCAGGCGATCGCAACGGCTGCCCGCGACGGCGGCACGACGGCATTCGCCGATGTACAGGACTTCGAAGCGATCGTCGGGCGCGGCGTGCGCGGCACGATCGACGGCACGCGCTACTGGCTCGGCAACCACCGGCTCGTCGAGGAACTCGAGCGCTGCTCGACGGCCCTCGAAGCGAAGCTCGATGCGCTCGAGCGGCAGGGCAAGAGCGTCGTGGTGCTGGTCGACGAAGCGCGTGTGCTCGGCATCTTCGCGGTGGCCGACACGATCAAGGAGACGAGCCGTGAAGCGATCGCGGATCTGCATGCGCTCGGCATCCGCACCGCGATGCTGACCGGCGACAACCCGCATACCGCGCAGGCGATCGCGCAGCAGGCCGGCATCGACGACGCACGCGGCAACCAGTTGCCGGAAGACAAGCTCGCGGCGGTCGAGGAGCTGTCGGCCGGCGGCGCGGGCGCGGTCGGGATGGTCGGCGACGGGATCAACGACGCGCCGGCGCTCGCGCGCGCCGACATCGGCTTCGCGATGGGCGCGATGGGCACCGACACGGCGATCGAGACGGCCGACGTCGCGCTGATGGACGACGACCTGCGCAAGATCCCCGCGTTCGTGCGGCTGTCGCGTGCGACGCATCGTGTACTGGTGCAGAACATCGGCTTCGCGCTCGGCGTGAAGATCGTGTTCCTCGGCCTCACGGTCGCGGGGCTCGGCACGATGTGGATGGCGGTCTTCGCCGACGCGGGCGCAAGCCTGATCGTCGTGGCCAACGGTTTGCGGCTGCTGTCGTCCTCTGGGGCGTTTGGCGGCGCGCAGGCCAAGCGTTGAGGAGCGGGCGATGAGTTTTCTGAAACGAATCCTGGTCGGCCATGGCGGTGGCCATGGCGGCGGGCACGGCAACAATAGCGGCCACGGTGGCGGGCATCACGGCGGGCAGCGCCGGGACGGGCACGGCGGCCACGATGCGCGCGGCCGCGATCGCCACGGCTGGGGCTGGCAGGCGCCGGCCGACAGTCGAAGCGGGCAGGCCGGCGGCAACGTGCCGCTGACTCAGCTCGCCTGTGCGGGCTGCGGCGCACTCAATGCGGCGGATGCGCGCTTCTGCGCGCAGTGCGGTGCCGCGCAACGCGGCAAGTCCTGCAGCCGCTGCCACTCGGCGCTGGCGGACGACGCGCGGTTTTGCCCCGGGTGCGGGACGCAGGCTGCGTAAGCCGGTTGGTCCGCGCATTCGCGCCGGCGGTGTGTGAACGCCAGCCGGCGCGCTTCGTTTCAGGGCCGCCGCGCAGGCCGTTCGATCAGCGCAGCGGCAGGTAGATCTCGGTGCGCAGGTCGGCCGGCGCGGCATCCATCGGCGTATTGAGGTACAGCTCGAACGGCGGCGCGTCGGCGGCTTCACGGCCCGAGTGACGCAGCCAGTCGCCGTAGAGCCACTGGTAGGCCGTCTTCAGGTCTGCATACGGCCCCGTATGCAGCAGCACCGCGTATTCGCCGCCCGCGACCGTCGCACGCTCCACCGGCGGCGCGGGTTCGATGTCAGGCGCACCGTCGGCCGGCATGAAGCACGCTTTTGCGCGCAACTGCGCTTCGGGCGTCGTGTCCGGATCGTCGTAAAAAATCCCGATCATCTTCGCGCCCGGGCCGATCAGCCCACGCGGACCGGCCCACGCACCGATCCGGGCGAACGCGTCGCCGACCTTCAAGTACGACCCGGTGTGCGCCACCGCATAGCCGTGTAATTCCGGTAGCCGCCGAATCTCGACTTCATGCTTGAACATGTCTGCTTCTCCTCGCTGTAACGGATAGATGGGCCGGTGGCTGCCCGTGCGACGGTGCTGCACGGGCGGCACGCCGTAGGCGTCGCGAAACGCCCGCGCGAACGCATGCGTCGAACCGTAGCCCGCGCGCCGCGCGATTTCGTCGATCGGCCGCGCCGTGCACACGAGATCCTCGGACGCGCGCACGATCCGCATCCGCCGCACCGTCAGCACGATCGACTCGCCATACAGCGCGCGATAGACACGCTGCCAGTGATACGGCGACAGGCACGCAACTTCGGCGAGCCGGTTCAGGTCGAGCGGGCCGTCGAGGTGTGCGCGGATGTACTCGTGCACGCGCGCCACGCTCGCCGCATAGCGAAGCCAGGCGGGCGGGTCGGGTTTCGTTTCGATGGTCATCGGCGTGTCAGGGCAGGAACCGACGTCACGGTAGCACGGCCCGATTTGATAAATCTTGCGGAAATGCGTAGGAGGCCAACGAGTCGAGCCCCATTTTATTTTGGCGAAATGGGGTCTTGCCCCCCTGCGATCTATGACTAAAGTTAAAGACGGTGAAATCGGGTGATCGCGTCATTTTTCTCGGGTAAGTTGCTCCGTCGGGGCAGCACGTTTTTCGAAGTACGCAGGTAGTTCGTCGATGTTCAATCGCAACACCACGTTTTCGGGAGAAGAAGAAATGGATGCTTCCAGCTTCATCACGTCGCTGCAGACCACGCTAGGGGGGTATCTGCCAAAGATCGCCGGCGCGATCGGCATCCTGGTGATCGGCTGGCTGATCGCCGTCGTCGTGCGGGCCGGCGCGATGCGCCTGCTCAGTGCGCTGAAGGTCGATCAGCGGATCAACGAAAGCACCGGCCAGGGCGCCTGCGTCGAGCGCATCATCGCGGGCGGCCTGTTCTGGCTCGTGCTGCTCGTCACCGCGGTGGGCATCTTCAACGTGCTCAACCTGTATGCGGTCTCCAACCCGTTCTCGCTGCTCGTCACCCACATCGTCAACTACCTGCCGAACCTGATCGGCGGCGCGGCGCTGACGCTGATCGCGTGGCTCATCGCGTCGCTGCTGCGCAGCCTCGCGAACCGCGCGCTGAAGGCGAGCAAGATCGACGACAAGCTGTCCGAAGGCGCCGGCATGCAGCCGATGACCGGCTATCTCGGCGACGTGCTGTTCTGGCTCGTGATCCTGATGTTCCTGCCGGCGATCCTCGCGTCGTTCGCGCTGTCGGGGCTGCTGTCGCCGGTGCAGGGGATGGTCGACAAGCTGCTCGCGATCGTGCCGAACATTTTCGCGGCCGCGGTGATCGGCATCGTCGGCTGGATCGTCGCGCGCGTGCTGCGCGGCCTCGTGACGAACCTGCTCGTCGCCGCCGGCGCCGACCGCCTCACGCAGCGCCTCGACAGCCCGACGCCCGTGCGCGTGTCGAGCCTGATCGGCACGATCGTCTACGTGTTCGTGTTCGTGCCGACACTGATCTCCGCGCTCGACGCGCTGAAGATCGACGCGATCTCGGTGCCGGCCACCAACATGCTGAACCAGTTCCTCGGCGCGGTGCCGGACATCGTCGCGGCGATCGTGATCGTGCTCGTGACGTTCTACTTCGCGCGCTTCGTCGCGTCGCTCGCGCAGAAGCTGCTGGAGGCCGCGGGCGCCGACGGGCTGCCGGCCGTGCTCGGCGTCGAGCGCGTGTTCTCGGGGATCCTGCAGCCGTCGGTGCTGGTCGCGCGGCTGATCGTGTTCTTCGCGATGCTGTTCGCGTCGGTCGAAGCCGCGAACCGGCTCGGCTTCTCGCAGGTGCGCGACGTCGTCACGCTGTTCATCGAATTCGGCGGCCACGTGCTGATGGGCGGCGTGATCCTCGTGATCGGTGTGTGGCTCGCGGGCCTCGCGCGCCGCGTGATCGAGCAGGCCGACCGCGAGCACAGCGTGCTGTTCGCGCGCATCGCGCAGTTCGCGATCCTGGGCCTCGTGTTCGCGATGGGGCTGCGCGCGATGGGCATCGCGAACGAGATCGTCCAGCTCGCCTTTGGCCTCGTGCTCGGCGCGATCGCGGTGGCGGTGGCGCTGTCGTTCGGCCTCGGCGGCCGCGAAGCGGCCGGCAAGCTGCTCGACCGCTGGTTCAACCAGCGCGGCGGCGGCCAGTAACGCCACCGTCGCGCCTCTGTCCGGCCGCGCTGCATGGCCGGACGGCGCTGCGGCCGCGTATGTATCCGGTCGGGCGGGAACGCCACGCGACAGCGTCCGCTCGGGCGGCGCCGCCAGCGCCCGGCTGTCGGCGTTCGGCGAAGGCTGTCGCTGTGCCGCCTGCGGCGTGTCGGCTTCGTCACGCGTTCCGTGTCGGCATTTCCGCAAGCGAAATGTCAGCCGCGATCTTTGCCGAATTTCGATAACACGTCGTTTAATGACTCTCTAGCATCGATTCTCAGTCGCGCAGGCCGGCAGGCACGGCGCCTTTGAGGAGAGAGTCCGATGAAAGCAGAGTCGAATGGCCGGCCCGCCGCCGGCGCCAAGTCGTCCGGCCAGCCCGCGCTGCAGCAGACGCTCGGGACCTGGCAACTGTGGGGCATCGCGGTCGGCCTCGTGATTTCCGGCGAGTACTTCGGCTGGAGCTACGGCTGGGCGAGCGCCGGCACGCTGGGCTTCGTCGTCACCGCGCTGTTCGTCGCGGCGATGTACACCACCTTCATTTTCAGTTTCACCGAGCTGACGACGTCGATCCCGCATGCGGGCGGCCCGTTCGCGTATGCGCGCCGGGCGTTCGGCCCGACCGGCGGCTATCTCGCCGGTGCGGCGACACTCGTCGAGTTCGTGTTTGCACCGCCCGCGATCGCACTCGCGATCGGCGCGTACCTGCACGTGCAGTTCCCCGGCCTCGAGCCCAAGCATGCGGCAATGGGCGCGTATCTCGTGTTCATGGCGCTGAACATCGTCGGCGTGCAGATCGCGGCGACCTTCGAGCTGGTCGTCACGCTGCTCGCGATCTTCGAGCTGCTGGTGTTCATGGGCGTCGTGTCGCCGGGCTTCGCGTGGAGCAACTTCATGAAAGGCGGCTGGTCGGGCGCCGATCATTTCAGCGTGGGCGCGTTCCACGGGATGTTCGCGGCGATCCCGTTCGCGATCTGGTTCTTCCTCGCGATCGAAGGCGTCGCGATGGCCGCCGAGGAAGCGAAGAACCCGAAGCGCTCGATCCCGATCGCGTACGTGGCCGGGATCCTGACCCTCGTTGCACTGGCGATCGGCGTGATGGTGTTCGCCGGCGGCGCGGGCGACTGGACCAAGCTCGCGAACATCAACGATCCGCTGCCGCAGGCCATGAAGTACATCGTCGGCGCGAACAGCGGCTGGATGCACATGCTCGTGTGGCTCGGGTTGTTCGGGCTGGTCGCGTCGTTCCACGGGATCATCCTCGGCTATTCGCGCCAGATCTTCGCGCTGGCCCGCGAAGGCTACCTGCCGGAATGGCTCGGGAAGGTGCATCCGCGCTTCAAGACGCCCCATCGCGCGATTCTCGCGGGCGGCGTGGTCGGCATCGCGGCGATCTACAGCGACGAGCTGATCCAGTTCGGCGGGCAGACGCTGACCGCGAATATCGTGACGATGTCGGTATTCGGTGCGATCGTGATGTATATCGTGAGCATGGCGTCGCTGTTCAAGCTGCGCCGCTCGCAGCCGAACATGGCGCGGCCGTTCCGCGCGCCGCTGTACCCGATCTTCCCGGCGTTCGCGATCCTGGCCGCGCTCGTCTGTCTCGGTACGATGGTGTACTTCAACGGGCTGGTCGCGCTGGTGTTCCTCGGCTTCCTCGCGTTCGGCTACGCGTACTTCCTCGCGACGCGTTCGCAGCGTGCGAGTGCGCCGGGCGACGTGCTGCTGGAGGAGTGAGCAGGTGCAGGTGAACGGCCGTTCCTGACGGCATCCGGCGCGCCCCGTCGAACGGGCGCGCCGTCGGCTTTTGGCAAGGAGATTCGCAGATGTCCTATACGGAGACGATCGGTTCGCGCACGTACCGTTTCGCGGACCTGAAGACGCTGCTCGCGAAGGCGAGCCCGCTGCGTTCCGGCGACCAGCTCGCCGGTGTCGCGGCGGCGAGCGAGGAGGAGCGCGTCGCCGCGAAGATCGCGCTCGCGGGCGTGCCGCTGAAGGCATTCCTGAACGAAGCGGTGATCCCGTATGAAGACGACGAGGTCACGCGCCTCATCGTCGACGATCACGATGCGGCGGCCTTCGCGGAAATCTCGCACCTCACCGTCGGCGAGTTTCGCAACTGGCTGCTGTCGCCGGCCGCCGACGGCGCGGCGCTCGAACGGGTCGCGCCGGGCCTCACGCCCGAGATGGTCGCGGCGGTGTCGAAGCTGATGCGCAACCAGGACCTGATCGCGGCGGCGCGGAAGCGCCGCGTGGTCACGCGCTTTCGCAACACGGTCGGGCTGCCGGGCCGGATGTCGGTGCGGCTGCAGCCGAACCACCCGACCGACGACGTGAAGGGCATCGCCGCCTCGATGCTCGACGGGCTGATGTACGGCTGCGGCGACGCGATGATCGGCATCAACCCGGCCACCGACAGCCTCGCGGCGATCGTGAAGCTGCTCGCGATGATCGACGGCTTCCGCGAACGCTACGGCGTGCCGACGCAGTCGTGCGTGCTCACGCACGTGACCAACACGATCGCGGCGGTCGAGAAGGGCGCGCCGGTCGATCTCGTGTTCCAGTCGATCGCGGGCACCGAGAAGGCGAACGCGAGCTTCGGGATCTCGCTCGCGCTGCTCGGCGAGGCGCGCGAGGCCGCGTTGTCGCTCAAGCGCGGCACCGTCGGCAACAACCTGATGTACTTCGAGACGGGGCAAGGCAGTGCGCTGTCGGCGAACGCGCATTTCGGCGTCGATCAGCAGACCTGCGAAGTGCGCGCGTATGCGGTGGCGCGCAAGTTCGAGCCGTTCCTCGTGAACACGGTGGTCGGCTTCATCGGGCCGGAATACCTGTACGACGGCAAGCAGATCATCCGTGCGGGGCTCGAGGATCACTTCTGCGGGAAGCTGCTCGGCGTGCCGATGGGCTGCGACATCTGCTACACGAACCACGCGGAAGCCGACTCGGACGACATGGATACGCTGCTGACGCTGCTCGGTGCGGCCGGCATCAACTTCATCATGGGAATTCCGGGCGCGGACGACGTGATGCTGAACTACCAGAGCACGTCGTTCCACGACCAGCTGTACGTGCGCGAGGTGCTCGGCCTGCGCCGCGCGCCGGAATTCGAGGAGTGGCTGGAGACGATGGAGATCGCCGACGCGCACGGTGCGTTGCGCGCGGCGACGTCGCGCGTGCCGCTGCTCGCGGGCGCGAACGACTGGATGGGGATTTCGGCATGAGCGACGCCGTCGAAAAGAACCCGTGGGCGCAGCTGAAGTCGTTCACCAACGCGCGGATCGCGCTCGGCCGCGCCGGCAACAGCCTGCCGACCGCGCCGCTGCTTGCGTTCAACCTGTCGCATGCGCAGGCGCGCGACGCGGTGCACCAGCCGCTCGACGCGGACGCGCTGCGGCGCGAGCTCGACGCGGCCGGCTTCGCGACGCTCGGCGTGCAGAGTGCCGCGCCCGATCGCCAGCATTACCTGCGCCGGCCCGACCTCGGCCGCAAGCTGTCGGATGACGGGCGCGCGCTGCTGGCGGCGCACGGCGACGCGGTGACGGGCGACGGGCCCGACGTCGTGTTCGTGGTCGGCGACGGGCTGTCGGCGTTTGCAGCCGCGAAGCAGGCGCTGCCGTTGCTGCAGGCCGTGCGGCCGCGGCTCGATGCCGATGGCTGGCGGATCGGCCCGGTGGTTGTCGCGACGCAGGCGCGCGTCGCGCTCGGCGACGAGATCGGCGAATTGCTGCGCGCGAAGGTGGTCGCGATGCTGATCGGCGAACGGCCGGGGCTCAGCTCGCCGGACAGCCTCGGCGTGTACCTGACGTGGGCGCCGAAGGTCGGCTGCCACGACGCATTGCGCAACTGCATCTCGAACGTGCGGCCTGAAGGGCTGCCGTACGCGGGGGCCGCGCACAAGCTGCATTACCTGATGACGCACGCGCGACGGCTCGGGCTGACGGGCGTCGGGTTGAAGGACGACAGTGATGCGTTGCTGCCGAAGGCGGAGGCGGAGCGGATCGGGGCGGACTGAAAAGGGCCATGCGCTGGCCGCCGCGTGGTGGTGTTCGAGCCGTTCGAGCGGCCTGACGGGCGGCTATCTGAACAGCCGCTCGCACAGAAAATCGACGAACACGCGCAGCTTCGGTGACAACTGCCGGCTCGACGGCCACACGATCGAGAATTGCCCCGGCGCGATCCGGTAGTCGTCGAGCACGGTGACGAGTGCGCCCTGCTCAAGCGCATCGCGCGCGAGGAAGTCGGGCATGTAGCCGATGCCGAGCCCTGCGAGCACGGTACCGCGCAATGCCTCCATGTTGTTGCAGGTCAGCGCGGTGCGCAGCTTCAGCGGCGTGCCGTCGTCGGCCGCGAGCGCCCAGTCCTGCAGCTTGCCGGTGGTCGGGAAGCAGTAGCGCACGCATTCGTGCGCTTCGAGATCGCGCGGCGTGCGCGGCGTGCCGGCCTGCGCGAGATACGCGGGCGTCGCGCACAGCACGAACGCGAACGGGCCGAGCCGCCGCGACATCAGGCTCGAATCCGACAGCGGGCCGCTGCGGATCACCGCGTCGAAGCCGCCTTCGACGACATCCACCATCCGGTCGTTGAAATCGAGATCGAGCTCGACGTCCGGGTAGCGCTGCCGGAATTCGGGCAGCACCGGCAGCAGGAAGCGGTAGCCGATCACCGGCAGGCTCACGCGCAGCTTGCCGCGCGGGCGCTGCGCGGAGGCCGTCACGGTCGCTTCCGCGTCGCGGAAATCCTCGAGGATCCGCTGGCAGCGTTCATAGAAGTGCCGCCCTTCTTCGGTGAGCGTGACGCGCCGCGTCGTGCGGTTGAACAGGCGCACGCCGAGCGACTGCTCGAGTTTCGCGATCGTCTTGCCGACCGCCGACGCCGAGATGCCGAGCGCGCGGCCGGCCGCGACGAAGCTCAAGGCTTCGGCGGTGCGGACGAAGGCGACGATGCCGGTGAGGTTTTCCATCGAATCGAAGGACGTGCGGCGACGCACGCGAGCGGGTCAATTGCGGAATTTTAGTCCGTTATATACGGAGCTTTGCGTGGTTTTTCGCCGATTGAATCGGATTTATCTTCTGTCGCTCTGACGGCGCATCCGCGCCGGCTTTTCGAGGAGCGATGATGGATCACCCTTTTTCAGCCGCTTCGGACCCGTCGGCACGCCGGCGCGCATGGGTGCTGGCCGCCGTCTGCCTGGCCGCCGTCGCGCTGCCGCTGTCGTTTTCGGGCGGCGCCGTCGCGACGCCCGCGATCGGCCGCGACCTGCACGGCGGGACGGTCGCGATGAACTGGATCACCAACGCGTTCATGCTCGCGTTCGGCAGTTTCCTGATGGCGGCCGGCGCGCTGGCCGACCAGTTCGGCCGCAAGCGCCTGTTCGCGGTCGGCGTCGGCGGCTTCACGCTGATGTCGGTCGCGCTCGCGTTCGCGCCGTCGATGCTCGCGGTCGACCTGCTGCGCGCCGCGCAAGGGCTCGCGGCGGCCGCGGCGCTCGCGGGCGGCACGGCCGCGCTCGCGCAGGAGTTCGACGGCGCGGCGCGCACGCGCGCATTCAGCCTGCTCGGCACGACCTTCGGCATCGGGCTCGCGTTCGGGCCGGTGCTCGCCGGCGCGCTGATCGGGCATTACGGCTGGCGCGCGATCTTCGTGACGAGCGCGGTGGCCGGCGGGCTGTCGCTCGTATTCGGGCTGCCGCGCATGCACGAGTCGCGCGACCCGCATGCGACGGGGCTCGACTGGCCCGGCACGGCCGCGTTCACCACCGCGCTGACGCTGTTCACGTTCGGCGTGATCGAGGCGCCCGCGCGCGGCTGGTCGAGCCCGCTGGTGATCGCGCTGCTGGCAGGCGCGGCGCTCGGCGCGGGCGCGTTCGTCGCGATCGAGACGCGCGTCGCGCGGCCGATGCTCGATCTGTCGCTGTTCCGGATCGCGCGCTTCGTCGGCGTGCAGGTGCTGCCGGTGTCGACCTGCTGCTGCTACATCGTGCTGCTCGTCGTGCTGCCGCTGCGCTTCATCGGCATCGACGGCTTCAGCGAGATTGACGCCGGCTGGCTGATGCTCGCGATTTCCTCGCCGATGCTGATCGTGCCGTTCATCGCGGCGACGCTCACGCGCTGGCTGTCGGCCGGCGTGATCTCGGGGTTCGGGCTCCTGATCGCGGCGGCCGGGCTCGTGTGGCTGGGCATCGCGCTGCGCGGCGGCGCGGGGGCCGCGGCGATCGCGCCGATGGTGACGATCGGCGTCGGCGCCGGGATGCCGTGGGGGCTGATGGACGGGCTGTCGGTGAGCGTCGTGCCGAAGGAGCGCGCGGGGATGGCGACGGGGATCTTCAGCACGACGCGGGTGGCCGGCGAGGGGATCGCGCTCGCGATCGTGGGTGCGGTGCTGGCTGGGCTCGCGCGGACGGGGCTGACGCAGGCGGCGGGTGCCGCCGGCACGCCCGACGCGACGCTGCGTGCGGCGGCGCGGCTCGCGACCGGTGATCTTGCGGGTGCGGCGGTTGCGCTGCCGGGTGTCGGGCATGCGGCGCTGCTCGCGAGTTACACGCATGCGTTCGATCGGTTGTTGATCGGGCTGGCGGTCGTGACGGTGCTGTGTGCGGGGGTGGTGTTTGCGTTTCTTGGTGGGCGACCGGCGGCTACCGAAACGGGCGACGATACCGACGAGCACGCGCATGCCGACGTGCCGGTGCGCAACCGGATCGAACCGGCTTGTGCGGAGACGCACGCGCGTTGAGCCACGCGTCGTCGCGCACGGGCGGCTCCGGCCACGGCGGCCGGAGCGTCGTCCTATTTCGTCATCGATTTCGTCATCGCCGCATTCGCACGCTGACGATCCGCCTTGCCCCTCAAGCCAGCACCAGCGGCGGCAGCGTCGCATCCGCCCGTGCCTGGGCATGCGCCACTTCAACCACCACATAGCGCCGCGCATCGGGCCACAGATGCGCACGGCTTCCTGCCTCCTCGTCGATCGTCGCATGGCCCTGCACGAGCCAGGTCGTCTGCCGCACGAAGTCGACGAACAGCAGCGCGATGGCCGGATTCACCAGCAGGTTGCCGATCGTGTTGAACAGGTGGTTGCCCGCGAAGTCGGGCAGCACGAGCGTGCGGCGGTCGGGCAGGTCGACGAGCGGCTCGAACGAGCCGTCCGCGCGCGGCTGGCGGCCGCGGTACGAGCAGTCGCTGTTGCCGGCCGCGTCGGCGGTCGCGACGATCAGGAACGCCTGCTCGCGGATGAACGCGATGGCGTCGTCGGTCAGGGGGCCGCGGTCGTTCATGGTGTGGTTCGGCGCACATGCCGTTGCGTAGGAATGCACAGGGCGCACGCAAGCGACATGCCACGCGGCGCGGCCTGCCTCCGCGCGCAGCTGCGCTCGCGCACTGTTGAAATTTCGAACACCGCCCCGGCGCGCTGCGCAACCATGCTGTTCAGAATCGGCACACCCGCCATGCTGCGTCGGTGAACACGGCACGGTGCGCACGCGGGCCGGCCGCGGTTGCCGTGCTTCGGTCCTGTTTGGCACGCATGTTGCGTAAACGAGTGCAGCGCAATTCCAACCGGCGCTGTACTCACACAAGCACGATGAACAGGAGACATGTATGAACCCGTTTGACCTGAAGCAACTGGGCCTCGACGTCGAATACCCGTACCGTCAGCAATACGACAACTACATCGGCGGCAAGTGGGTTCCGCCGGTGAAAGGTGAGTACTTCGAGAACGTATCGCCGATCAACGGCCAGCCGTTCTGTCGCATCCCGCGCTCGGGCGCCGACGACATCGAGCTCGCGCTCGACGCCGCGCATGCCGCACGCCGCAAGTGGGGCAAGACGTCGGTTGCCGAGCGCGCGAACCTGCTGCTCGCCGCCGCCGACCGGATGGAAAAGAACCTGAAGCTGCTGGCCGTGGCCGAGACCATCGACAACGGCAAGCCGCTGCGCGAGACGATGGCGGCCGACCTGCCGCTCGCGATCGACCACTTCCGCTATTTCGCGGGCTGCATCCGCGCGCAGGAAGGCGGCATCTCCGAAATCGACGACAACACCGTCGCGTACCACTTCCACGAGCCGCTCGGCGTCGTCGGCCAGATCATCCCGTGGAACTTCCCGCTGCTGATGGCCGCATGGAAGCTCGCGCCGGCGCTCGCGGCCGGCTGCTGCGTGGTGATGAAGCCGGCCGAGCAGACGCCCGCGTCGGTGCTGGTGCTGATGGAGCTGATCGGCGACCTGTTCCCGGCCGGCACGATCAACATCGTGAACGGCTTCGGCAAGGAAGCGGGCGAAGCGCTCGCGACCAGCAAGCGCATCGCGAAGATCGCGTTCACCGGCTCGACGCCGGTCGGCAAGCACATCCTGCGCGCGGCGGCCGACAGCCTGATCCCGTCGACGGTCGAACTGGGCGGCAAGAGCCCGAACATCTTCTTCGCCGACGTGCTCGACCAGGACGACGCGTTCCTCGACAAGGCGCTCGAAGGGCTCGCGATGTTCGCGCTGAACCAGGGCGAAGTGTGCACGTGCCCGTCGCGGATCCTGATCCAGGAATCGATCTACGAGAAGTTCATCGAGAAGGCGGTCGCGCGGGTCGAGCGCATCAAGGCCGGCCATCCGCTCGACCTGCAGACGATGATCGGCGCGCAGGCTTCGCAGCAGCAGCTCGACAAGATCCTGTCGTACATCGACATCGGTCGCGGCGAAGGCGCGCAATGCCTGACCGGCGGCGAGCGCACGGCGCCGGCGGCGGAGCTCGGCACGGGCTATTACGTGAAGCCGACGATGCTGCTCGGCAACAACAAGATGCGCGTGTTCCAGGAAGAGATCTTCGGGCCGGTCGCGTCGGTGATGACGTTCAAGGACGAGCAGGACGCGATCGAACTCGCGAACGACACGTTCTACGGGCTCGGCGCGGGCGTGTGGACGCGCAACGGCACGCGCGCGTACCGGATGGGCCGCGAGGTCGAAGCCGGCCGCGTGTGGACCAACTGCTACCACCTGTATCCCGCGCATGCGGCGTTCGGGGGCTACAAGCAGTCGGGGATCGGCCGCGAGACGCACAAGATGGCGCTGTCGAATTACCAGCAGACGAAGTGCCTGCTGGTGAGCTACCAGGCCGAGGCGCTCGGGTTCTTCTGATCCGAGTGTGGGCGTCCTGGCCGGCCGGCGGCGCGGTATGCGTCGGCCGGTCGGGGCGCCGTCTCGAGCGGTAAAGCTTCGGATACCGGAGGGTCGTCGAACGCGTGTCGCGCCGGGCGGCGGTGGCTGCCTGGCCGACGACCGGTGCGCGGATGCGTGCCGCGCGGCCGACCGGCGATCCGGAGATTGACCGTTTCCGCCCGTTCGCATTTGCAATCTGGTTCCGGCCGCGCATTGTCGCGGTCTTCGCCGGAAACGATACCGATGGTCGTTTGCTCGCGGCGGCAAGTCGAGCCGGCGCACCGGACGTAAAACTCCATGTCAGAACCGCCCCGATCCTATCCGCGCCATCCCGTGTTCCACGCCGGTGAACTCGACGCGCATCACCGCTTCGGCGTCGCCGACGAGGCCGAGCGGATGAGCGACGTCGTGACGACGCGGCTGAGCATGGGCGTGCGTCAGTTCATCGAGACGCAGCCATTCATGTTCGTCGGCACGGCGTGCGGCGGGCAGGCGGGCGTGAGCTGCGACATCGTGCAGAGCCGGCGCGACGCGAACGGCGACCTGCTGCCGGTCGTGCGCGTGATCGATACGAAGACGCTGCGCTTCGTGTTGCCGGTGTACGGCGAGAGCGACGGTGGCCGGATTGACGCGGCGCGGTGTAACGGCAGCGGCGTCGGGTTGCTGTTCGTCGACTTCGTGCGCGGTATCCGTTACCGGATCAACGGGCGCGCGACGCTGCGGACGGATCTGTCCGAGGCGGACGCGGCGCCGTGGCCGGCCGGCAGCGCGATCGTCGAGTTGGCGGTCGCGCAGGCGTACGGCAATTGCGGCACGCGCGTCGTGCGGTTGCGGCCCGCGAACGGTGGCTAGCCGGCCGTCGCGCATTGCCGGGCGCGCGGCGCGTACCGGATGCGCCGGCGCGGCGCGTGCCGCACCGACGGGGTGCGTGCGACAAGGCGTTCGGGCATGCCCGCATGGCGCGTCCGTGCCGCGCAGCGTCGAATGACGGACTTTGCGCGGGGCGCGCGCTGTTCGGCACGGGACTTGCGTGGCAGGTGCGGTTCCGGGCAGGTGAGGGAGGACACGATGGACCAATACGTGGCGTGCAGCGAAGAACCGACGGCCGAAGACACCCGGCGCAACGCGCAGGGCGACGACGCGCTGGCCGGGCAGGCGGTCGTCAGCGTCGCGCATGACGCCGACGAGCAGGCGCGCAACCTGATCGGCTGGCGGCAGACCTACGACCAGCTCGCGGCCGGCCGATTCGTCGGCACATTGACCGAGCTGCCGCTCGACACGATGAAGCTGTTTCGCGAATCGACGAGCCACCTGCTGCGCCAGGCGTGTGAGGTGCGCGGCGATGCGTACTGGTTCGGCATTCCGCTCGTGAGCGACGGCACCGCGCGCGTCGATGCGTGCCGCATCGGGCCGGGTGCGCTCGCGTTCCGGCCCGGCAACGTCGAATTCGAACTGGTGACGCCCGCGCAGTTCTCGATCTACGGTGTCGTCGTGCGCGGCGACGTGCTGCGCCGCTACGCGGAAGAGGTCGAGCACTGTGCGCTCGACGAGCGGCTGTTCACGCAGCGCGTGATGCAGGTTGGCGATGCGCGGCTCGCGCGCCTGTGCGCGCTGCTCGGCCGACGGCTCGACGGCGCGATGGCGATGGCCGGCCCGCTGGCCGATGCGCAGCGCGACGACCTGCAGGGCGAGGTGCTGGCCGCGCTGTTCGACGCGTGCGCGCAGCCGGCCGACGACGATTCGGGCCGTGCGCCGTCGATGCGCCGCTGGATCGTCGAACAGGCGCGCGACTACGTGCTCGCCCACCGCACGCGCCCGGTCGGCGTACCCGAGCTGTGCGAGCAGTTGCACGTGAGCCGGCGCACGCTGCAGTACTGCTTCCAGGACGTGCTCGGCATGGCGCCCGCCACCTATCTGCGCACGCTGCGGCTGAACGGCGCGCGGCGTGACTTGTGCGGCCGCGCGGCCGGCTCGGTGCAGGACGTGGCGGAGGCGTGGGGCTTCTGGCATCTCAGCCAGTTCGCGACGGATTACCGGCGGCTGTTCGGCAAGCGGCCGTCGGAGACGCTGCGCGAGCGCGCGGTGATGGTGGCGGTGGGGTGAGCGCGGGGTGGTAGTCGAAGTGGTTTTGGTTTAGACGCCGCCTTCGGCACCTGCTCAGGTTCAGGCACCGGCTCAGGCTCAGGCTCAGGCTCAGGCTCAGGCTCAGGCGGCGACGCTTTCGGCCTCGCAACTGGCCGCCGCACCTTGTGTCCCTATTCGGCCGTAGCCGCCGTTTCGCGCGGCGCGGGCCACGCCAGCGCATCCCAGTCGATCGCGCGATAGGCGGCCTCGACCGCCACGAGATCGGCCGGCCGTTCGCTGCGATGCATCCCGCGCAATTCAGCGGGCACGTCGAGCGCGACCGGCACGCAATGCGGATAGTCGCGCACGCGCAGCGTCGGCCCGATCGTCGTGAAGCACGCGAGCGTCGGCACGTCGAAACCGTCGGCGAGATGGAGCGCTGCCGTGTCGGGCGCGAACAGCACGCTGGCACCCTTGATCCATGCCATGAACCGGGCCGTACCGTCGGCCGCATCGGCGCTCACGTCGACATAGGCGGGATGCGCGACGGGCCAGAACCCGGCTACCGGCAACCCGTAGCGCTGCACGAGCTGCTCGACGATCGTCGCCTGCAGTGCCGGCGGCACGCTGCGCAACGCGGTGCTCGCGGTCGCGCAGAACAGCACGTACGGGCGTTGCCATTGCGCAGGCAACGCAGGCAGCGGCAACTGCGCGAGCCAGCGGTTGCGCTTGGCCGACGCCGGCACCGACGCGGGCTCCACGCCGAGCGCGTCGAGGAAGAAATCGATCATCGGCAGCCGCGCGAACGCGGGCCAGTACAGGTGATTGCCGACGTCGATGCGCGGCGCGTCCGCCGGCAGCGCGCCGGCGGGGTACGGCAGTGCGCGCGACGGCGCGACGCTGTCGGCCGCGAGCGCATACAGCGCCTCGACATAACCCGGCGCGCAGGCCGGTCGATACAGCGTGAAGTGCAGGCCCGGGTGCGCGGCGCGCAACGCGGCGAGTGCCGTGAGCCCGATCACCGAATCGCCGAGCGTGACACCCATCCCGTTGATCACGTGTACGTGCCGTGCACGGTCGTAGTCGAGCCGGAACGGCCGGTGCGCGGCGTGCAGCAGGCCGCGTCGGGGCGCGGCAGGCACGTGGCCGACGGCACGCGCACCGCCGTGCTCCAGATCGTAAGGCGCGACGAGCGTGCCGTCCGGCGCGAGCAGCGTGCCGGGGTACGTGAGTGCGGCGTCGTGCGACAGCGCGACGGCGTGCGGCGCGGCGTGCATGTCCCCGTCACCCACCGCGTGCGCGGCGGCCCTGTTCGCGGATCTGTTCGAGTGTCGCGGCCGGCGTGCTGGCGTCCTGCGGGATGCGGATCTCGATCAGCGCGGGCAGCCCGCAGGTCAGTGCGCGCCCGAGCGCGGGCGCGAAATCGGCGGTGCGCTCGACGGTCTCGCCATGTGCGCCGAACGCACGCGCATACGCGGCGAAATCGGGATTCGTGAGCCCCGTGCCATGCACGCGCCCCGGGTAGTTACGCTCCTGATGCATGCGGATCGTGCCGAAATGCCCGTTGTTGACGACGATCACGACGATGTTCAGCCCGTACTGCATCGCGGTCGCGAGCTCATTGCCGGCCATCATGAAGCAGCCGTCGCCCGCGAGCGCGACGACGGCGCGCGACGGGTACAGCGACTTCGCGGCAAGCGCGGCCGGCACGCCGTAGCCCATCGCGCCGCTGGTCGGCGCGAGCTGCGAGCGGAAGTGCCGGTACGCGAAGTGGCGATGCAGCCAGATCGCATAGTTGCCGGCGCCGTTGGTGAGGATCGCGTCATGCGGCAGGCGCTCGCGCAGCTGCACCATCACGTCGCCGAGCTGGACGTCGCCGGGCATCGGCAGCGGCGCATGCCATTCGCGATACGCACGATGCGCATCGGCAGCGGTGCCGGCCCACGCCGGGTGCTCGGGCGGCTCGAGCGCGGCGAGCGGCGCGGCGATTTCGGGCATGCCCGACACGATCGGCAGGTCGGCCGCATACACGCGGCCAAGCTCGTCCGCACCTTGATGCACGTGAATCAGCGTCTGGCGCGTCTTCGGGATGTCGAGCAGCGTGTAGCCGCCGGTCGTCGCTTCGCCGAGGCGCGGCCCGATCACGAGCAGCAGGTCGGCGTCGCGGATGCGCTTCGCGAGCGCGGGGTTGATCCCGAGCCCGACGTCGCCCGCGTAGTTCGGGTGCGCGTTGTCGATCGTGTCCTGGTAGCGGAACGCGCAGGCCACCGGCAGCTGCCAGCGCTCGACGAAGGTGCGCAGGTTCGCGCATGCGTCGGGTGTCCAGCCGCTGCCGCCGACGATCGCGAACGGCCGCTCGGCGCGCGCGAGCCGCTCGCGCAGCTCGTCGAGCTGCGCGGCCGACGGCGCGGCCGCGACGCGTTTCGCGGCCGGCACGACCGGCTGCGGCACGCACGCTTCGGACAGCACGTCTTCCGGCAGCGCGAGCACGACCGGGCCGGGGCGCCCGGACGTCGCGACGTGGAACGCATGGCTCAGGTATTCGGGGATACGACGCGGGTCGTCGATCTGCGCGACCCATTTCGCCATCTGGCCGAACATCCGCCGGTAGTCGATTTCCTGGAAGGCTTCGCGGTCGAGGTGCTCGCGTGCGCACTGGCCGACGAAGAGGATCATCGGCGTCGAATCCTGGAACGCGGTGTGCACGCCGATCGACGCATGGGTCGCGCCGGGGCCGCGTGTGACGAACGCGATGCCGGGGCGGCCGGTGAGCTTGCCGACGGCCTCGGCCATGTTCGCGGCGGCCGCCTCGTGGCGGCAGACGACCGTCTGAATGCGCGCGGTGTCGTCCGCCAGCGCATCGAGTACGGCGAGGAAACTCTCGCCCGGCACGCAGAACACGCGTTCGACGTGATTGGCGAGCAACGCATCGACGAGCAGTCGCGCGCCGGTGGTGGCGGGCTGCTCGAGATCCTTGGAATGCGACATGGGCTGCCGTCTCCCTGGGTAGCGGGACGTACAGCTTACGCCCGTTGGCGGGGCGCCGGTACGCCGGCTGCTGAAAAGTGTCGGAACAAGGGGGAATAGATCGGGCGGCCGTGGAGAAGGGAAGGCATGCTGGATCGCTGGTGGTGCGCGATGGCCAAAAGGCCGGCTTGTGGGCGATAGCCCGATGATGGAAAGTTGGGGGCAACAAGGATCCAGCCAAATTTCCGTTTCACCCTCCGCGAATATGTCGCCCAATTAACAATAAAATGGGAACTCATTCAATAGTAAAATTTCCGTCGAAACGACTGACGAAATCAAGGAACGGCATGACAACCGAGACGATCGACCAGAAGACGCTCACCCAGCTCGTCGAAGCGGGCGCCGTACGTGCGGCGCGAGTGGTCGGCTGCGGCAACGGCTGGGCGCTGTCGGCCCGCTGTGGTGCGAACGAACGCTTCCTGTCGGCCAAACGCGGCGATGTGCGCGTGTTCCGTCGCTTTGAAACGCTGGTCGGCTTTTTGCGCGACATCGGCATCAGCCGGTTCGATGTCGATGCGGCCGGCTTCGATCCGGAGGCGCCCGGCCGGACGACCCGGCCCGATCGTGCCGAGGCGCTGAAAGTGGCCCACGAAGCGGCCGCTCACGATCGCTGGTTTCGCGAGCAGGTGCAGCAGGCGCTGGACGACCCGCGCCCCTCGATTCCCGACGCAGAAGTCAGGGCCGGGTTCGAGGCACGTCGCGATGCGCTGCGTCGGAGGATTGCCGGCAAGCAGGGTGATGCTTCTTGACCCTCGTACTGCACTGGCATCCGAAGGCGTACGAGGATCGCGTTGCGATCCTCGACTATATCGGTCATGACAATCCACTGGCCGCGCTGGAACTGGACGAACTGCTGGAGGCAAAGGCCGCGTCGCTGCCGGCGCGCGCGGAGCTGTATCGACTGGGGCGCGTGCCGGACACGCGCGAACTGGTGATCGCGCCGAATTATGTACTGGTGTATCGCATTCGGCCAGCCGACGGCATCGTGGAGATTCTCCGTGTACTGCATGCGCGCCGGCAGTGGCCGTGACGCGCCGCGCTCAGCACTCGACGATATTCACCGCCAGCCCGCCGCGCGACGTTTCCTTGTACTTCGTCTTCATGTCGGCGCCCGTCTCGCGCATCGTCTTGATCACCGAGTCGAGCGACACGTAGTGCGAGCCGTCGCCGCGCAGCGCCATGCGCGCCGCGTTGACCGCCTTCACCGACGCCATCGCGTTGCGCTCGATGCACGGGATCTGCACCATCCCGCCGACCGGGTCGCAGGTGAGGCCGAGGTTGTGTTCCATCCCGATCTCGGCCGCGTTCTCGACCTGCTGCGGCGTGCCGCCGAGTACGGCCGCGAGCGCGCCGGCCGCCATCGAGCACGCCACGCCCACTTCGCCCTGGCAACCGACTTCCGCGCCGGAGATCGACGCATTCAGCTTGTAAAGAATGCCGATCGCGGCGGCCGTCAGCAGGAAGTCGATCACGCCCTGTTCGTTCGCACCGGGCGTGAAGCGCGTGTAGTAGTGCAGCACGGCCGGGATGATGCCGGCCGCGCCGTTGGTCGGCGCGGTGACGACGCGGCCGCCGGCCGCGTTTTCCTCATTGACCGCGATCGCGTACAGGTTGATCCAGTCGATCATCGACAGCGGATCCTGCAGCGCGCGCTCGGGGCTGCCCGTCAGCGTGCGGTACAGCTGCGGCGCGCGGCGCTTGACCTGGAACGGGCCGGGCAGGTTGCCGTCGGCTTCCGGGTTGCCGATCCCGCAGCCGCGCGACACGCACGACTGCATCACGGCCCAGATCTTCAGCAGGCCGTCGCGCGTCTCTTCCTCGGTGTGCCACGCGCGCTCGTTTTCCCACATCAGCTGCGCGATCGACTTGCCGGTCGACTCGGTCAGCGCGAGCAGCTCGGCGCCGGTGCGGAACGGGTGGGTCATCTGCTCGGCCGCGCTCAGCACCTTCGTGTTGGGCGCGCCGGCCGTCACGACGAAGCCGCCGCCGACCGACAGGTAGGTGCGCTCGACCAGCACGTTGCCGCTCGCGTCGGACGCGCGCAGTTTCATCCCGTTCGGGTGCTCGGGCAGCGCCTGACGGTAGAACGCGATGTTCTCCTTCAGCACGAACGGCACCGGATGCGTGCCCAGCAGCGCGAGCTGCTTCGATTGTCGGACGTCTTCCAGCCGCGCGTCGATCGTGTCGGGATCGACGGTGTCGGGCGCATCGCCGAGCAGGCCGAGCATCACGCCGCGATCGGTGCCGTGGCCCTTGCCGGTTGCGCCGAGTGAGCCGTACAGCTCGACCTTCACGTGGGCCGTCGCCGCGAGTTGCCCGTCACGCTCGAGTCCCTGGACGAACATCAGCGCCGCGCGCATCGGCCCGACCGTATGCGAACTGGACGGACCGATGCCGATCTTGAAAAGGTCAAAGACGCTGACTGCCATAGTGATTTCTGCCTTGCTTTAAGAATAATGCTAGCGCGCCTGCAATGGCAGGCACGCGGCGAGCCATGCGGGCGGCGTTGGGGAAAGCTGCTGCGCGACGCGGGCGTAGCGCCCGTCGAGCCGCGCGGCCAGATGAAAGAGTTCGGTAGCGTTTTTCGGGTCCCACTGCCCCGTGTAGCCCGGCAGGCCGGCCTCGCGGCGCTTCGCATCGAACGGCACCGGCGAATTCACGAATTCCTCGTGCGTTTTTTCGCCGAGCGCGTACGGCACGAGCCAGTCGAGCGCGGCCGCGAGCGTCGCGCCGTTCGCGCCCCGCTCGCGCAGCCAGTTGCGGTTGAAGCGGCGCGCGGCGAGCGCGGCCGTCACCAGCGGCTGCAGGTCGTAGACCGCGTAATGCAGCGCATCGCGTTCCTCGAAGTCCCAGGTCTTGCCGTCCGGGCCGATGTTGTCGGCGAGATGCTCGACGAACAGCCGCTGCGCGGCGTTCATCATCTTGCGGTCGCCGAGCGTGAACGCGGACAGCGCGATCAGCTTGATCCGGTGGCTCTGCCAGTTGTTGCGCCAGGTGCCCGTGAGCGGACGCTTCTGCGCGTCGATCTGCGCGACGTAGCCGGCGCCGAGCTTCGCGATGAACGCGGCCGTCGCGTTGCGGGTCTTCACCGGCAGCGCGCTCGCGGTCATGTCGTACGCGACGATCAGGCTGTCGAAGCGCGTCTCGTCGATCGGGTTGAAGCTCGGCTGGTAGGTCGCGACCCACGCGGACAGGAAGCGGTCGACGAGCTGCAGGTAGCGCGGCGCGTTCGTCACGCGCCACGCGAGCGCGGCATCGCGCATCAGGTCGAGATCCTTCAGCGCGGCGGCACTCTGGTCGTAGATGCCTTCATGCGGCAGCGTGCCCTCGGTGTGCACGCGCGCCATCGCCTTCGGCTGCTCGCCGATGCGCGCGTCGACGCTGCGGATCAGCGCCTGGATGCCCGGCTCGGCCTGTGTCGTCTCGCTCGCCTGCAGTGCCGGCGCCGCGCAGAAATTCATCGCCGCGCGCGCGCTGCCGGACGCGCCGAGACCGGCGGCGGCAAACGACAGCGACGCGACGAGCATCGGCACGACGCGGCGCGCGCGCGGCCGCCCTTGCATTGCACCATGGCCCGGAAACATCGGACGCACCATGCGGAACTCCTTCATTGGCTGGATCGCGTGTGATGTTAGCCGGATTGGCGGACGAACGTGAACCGGTTCGAGCGGCGAACAAAAAAACCGCACGCAACTCCGGGTTGCGTGCGGTGCGGTCACCATCGGGCGGCTCCTGGCCTGGCGCGCGTTATGCGTAGTCCGACATCGGCACGCACGAGCAGAACAGGTTGCGGTCGCCGTAGACGTTGTCCGCGCGGCCGACCGGCGGCCAGTACTTGTTCGTGCCCAGCGACGCCACCGGGTACGCAGCCTGCTCGCGCGAGTACGCGTGCGGCCATTCGTTCGCGGTGACGACGGCCGCGGTGTGCGGTGCGTGACGCAGCGGGTTGTCCTCGCGGTCGGCGCGGCCTTCCTCGACCGCGCGGATTTCGTCGCGGATCGCGATCATCGCGGCGATGAAGCGGTCGAGTTCTTCCTGCGATTCCGATTCGGTCGGCTCGACCATCAGCGTGCCCGGCACCGGGAAGCTCATCGTCGGCGCGTGGAAGCCGTAGTCCATCAGGCGCTTCGCGACGTCGTCGACGGTGATGCCGCTCGATTCCTTGATCGGACGCAGGTCGAGAATGCACTCGTGCGCGACCAGCCCGCCCGGGCCCGAATACAGCACCGGGTAGTGCGGCGCGAGGCGCTTCGCGATGTAGTTCGCGTTGAGGATCGCGGTTTCCGTCGCGGCGGTCAGGTTCTTCGCACCCATCATCGCGATGTACATCCACGAGATCGGCAGGATCGACGCCGAGCCGTACGGCGCGGCCGATACCGCGCCGATGCCGTCTTCCTCACGCGTGTAGCCGGTCGAACGCTGGTTCGGCAGGAACTTCGCGAGGTGCGCGCCGACCGCGACCGGACCGACGCCCGGGCCGCCACCGCCGTGCGGGATGCAGAAGGTCTTGTGCAGGTTCAGGTGCGACACGTCGCCGCCGAACTGGCCCGGCGCGGTCAGGCCGACCATCGCGTTCATGTTCGCGCCGTCGACGTACACCTGGCCGCCGTGAGCATGGACGATCTCGCAGATCTCGCGGACGTTCTGCTCGAACACGCCGTGCGTCGACGGGTACGTGATCATGATTGCAGCGAGGTCCTTCGCGTGCGCGTCGGCCTTCGCCTTCAGATCGGCGATGTCGACGTTGCCCTGTGCATCGCATGCAACGACCACGACCTTCATGCCGGCCATGTGCGCGGATGCCGGGTTCGTGCCGTGGGCGGACGCCGGGATCAGGCACACGTCGCGATGGGCTTCGCCGCGCGATGCGTGGTAGGCGTGAATGATCAGCAGGCCCGCGTACTCGCCCTGCGAGCCCGCGTTCGGCTGCAGCGACACGGCCGCGTAGCCGGTGGCCGCCACGAGCATCTGCTCGAGCTGGTCGATCATCTCGCGGTAGCCGACGGTCTGGTCGGCCGGCGCGAACGGGTGGATCCGGCCGAACTCGGGCCACGTGACGGGCAGCATTTCCGACGTCGCGTTCAGCTTCATCGTGCACGAGCCGAGCGGGATCATCGAGCGGTCGAGCGCGAGATCCTTGTCCGACAGGCTGCGCAGGTAGCGCAGCATTTCGGTTTCGGAATGGTGGCGGTTGAACACGTGGTGCGTCAGGTACGCGCTCGTGCGCTCGAGGCCGGCCGGCAGCGCGGGGACGCCGGCTGCGCCCGCGTCCAGCGCGTCGACGGCCGGTGCGGTGCCGCCCGCGGCTTGCGCGAACACGGCGAGGAGATCGGCGAGGTCGTCGCGCGTCGTCGTTTCGTCGACCGATACGCCGACTTGCGTGTCGCTCACGCGGCGCAGGTTGATGCGCTTCGCCTTCGCGAATTCGTGGACCTGTGCGGTGCGCGCGCCGGTGTCGATCGTCAGCGTGTCGAAGAACGTGTCGTTGACGGTCGCGAAGCCGAGCTGCTTCACGCCGGCGGCGAGCAGCGCCGCGATGCGGTTCACGCGCAGCGCGATCGTCTTCAGGCCGTGCGGGCCGTGGTAGACCGCGTACATGCTGGCCATGATCGCGAGCAGCGCCTGCGCGGTACACACGTTCGACGTCGCCTTCTCGCGGCGGATGTGCTGTTCGCGCGTCTGCAGCGCGAGGCGCAGCGCGGGCTTGCCCTGCGCGTCGACCGTCACGCCGACGAGGCGGCCCGGCATCTGGCGCTTGAATTCGTCACGCACCGCGAGATACGCGGCGTGCGGGCCGCCGAAACCCATCGGCACGCCGAAGCGCTGCGTGTTGCCGATCGCGACGTCCGCACCCCAGTCGCCCGGCGGCGTGAGCACGGTCAGCGCGAGCAGGTCGGCCGCGACGACCACGTGGCCGCCGGCCGCGTGGATCGCTTCGGTGAGCGCGCGGTAGTCGCGCACGTCGCCGTTCACGCCCGGGTATTGCAGCAGCACGCCGAACGCATTCGCTTGCGCGGCGTCGGCGGCCGGGCCGGTCTTGACCTCGATGCCGACCGGCAGCGCACGCGTGCGGATCACTTCGAGCGTTTGCGGCAGCACGTCGTCGGCGACGTAGAACACGTTCGACGTCGGCTTGCCGGTGCGCTGCAGCAGCGTCATCGCTTCGGCGGCGGCGGTGGCTTCGTCGAGCAGCGACGCGTTCGAGATCGCGAGGCCGGTGAGGTCGGCGACCATCTGCTGGAAGTTCAGGAGCGCCTCGAGGCGACCCTGGGAAATTTCGGGCTGGTACGGCGTGTAGGCCGTGTACCACGCCGGGTTTTCGAGCACGTTGCGCAGGATGACGGCCGGCGTGTGCGTGTCGTGGTAACCCTGACCGATATACGAGCGGAACACCTGGTTCTTGTCCGCGAGAACCCGCAGCGCGGCGAGGGCTTCGGCTTCGCTCTTCGGCTGCGCGAACGGGCCGAGCGGCAGCGTTTCGGCGCGGCGGATCGAGGCCGGGATCACGGCGTCGATCAGGGCGGCGCGCGTCGGGAAGCCGAGCGTGTCGAGCATGGCCTGCTGGCTGGCGGCGTCGGGGCCGATGTGGCGTTCGGCGAACGCGTCGTGCGTTTCGAGCGCGGCGAGCGAGAGGGGCGTGCGGTTCATCAGGCGGTCCGGGTGTTCGAGCTTCATGGCGTTCCTTGGTCGGCCCGGGCGAGCGATGCAGCGTTCGCCCGGGCCCCATGCTTTGCGGTCGACCCGGGGCGGCGCGTTGACGCCGGCCCGGGTTCCGCGCGGGGCAGGGTGGCTGACCCGTCCCGCGCGATTCAGGGAAATTAGTCGATCAGCTTGCTGTACGCGTCAGCGTCGATCAGCTTGTCGGTCGACGCGCCGGCCGCGAGCTTGATCTTGAACAGCCACACGCCGTACGCGTCGCTGTTCACTTCTTCCGGCGAATTGGCGGCATCTTCGTTGATCGCGACGACCTCGCCGGATACCGGCGAGTAGATGTCGGATGCGGCCTTCACCGATTCGACGACGCCGACGGCGTCGCCCGCCGTCACCGACTTGCCGACTTGCGGCAGTTCGAGGAAGACGATGTCGCCGAGCGTGCTCTGCGCGTGATCGGTGATGCCGACCGTCAGCGTGCCGTCCGCCTCGGTGCGGATCCATTCGTGTTCGTCGGTGTATTTCAGATCGGCCGGGACGTTGCTCATCGGATGCTCCTGGTAAAAGGGTGTGTTCGTTTTGCTGGCGCGCCGCCGGGGCGCGCCGGGTATGGTATTGCGCCGGGCGCCATCTCCCGGCTTCCCGGGAGGCGGGCCTCCCGGCCGTTACGCAGCGAGGACCTTGCCGTTGCGCACGAACGGCAGTTTTACCACGCGCGCGGGAAGATTCTTGTCGCGAATTTGCACCTGGACGAGGTCGCCGATCTGGACGGCCGCCGGCACGCGCGCGAACGCGATCGATTCCTGCATCGACGGCGAGAACGTGCCGCTCGTGATCTCGCCTTCGCCGTGCGGCGTGACGACCTTCTGGTGCGCGCGCAGCACGCCGCCGGCCTTGCCGTTTTCCTTCTGCAGGATCAGGCCGACGAACGCGGCGCGGGTGCCGTTGGCTTCCAGGGCGGCACGACCGACGAAGTCGCGCGGCGCGGAGAGGTCGACCGTCCACGCGAGGCCCGCGTCGAGCGGCGACACGGTGTCGTCCATGTCCTGGCCGTACAGGTTCATGCCGGCCTCGAGGCGCAGCGTGTCGCGCGCGCCGAGCCCGCACGGGCGCACGCCGTTTTGCTGCAGCGCGTTCCACAGCGCTTCGACGTGCACGGCCGGGACGATCACTTCGAAACCGTCTTCACCGGTGTAGCCGGTGCGCGCGACGGTGAGATCGCCGAACGGCGTGCCGGCGACCTGCGCGGCGTTGAACGGCTTCAGCTCACTGGTGGCGGCGCGCGCGGCGGGCACGGTCGCCCAGGTCTTTTCGCGGGCGTTCGGGCCCTGAACGGCGATGATCGCGAAATCGCGGCGCGGCGCGATCGTGACGCCGAAGCCGCCTTGCTCGTTCAGCTGGTTGAACCACGCGATGTCTTTCTCGGCCGTGCCGGCGTTGACGACGACGCGGAAGAATTCTTCGGTGAAGTAGTAGACGATCAGGTCGTCGATGACGCCGCCCTGCGGATTGAGCAGGCACGAGTAGAGGGCCTTGCCGGGCGTCTTGAGCTTGCCGACGTTGTTCGCGATCGCATGCTCGAAGAACGCGCGCACGCGGCTGCCGGTGAAATCGACGACGCACATGTGCGACACGTCGAACATGCCGGCGTCGGTGCGCACGGCTTCATGTTCTTCGATCTGCGAGCCGTAGTTGACGGGCATGTCCCAGCCGCCGAAGTCGACCATGCGGGCATTGAGCGCGCGGTGCGCGGCGTTGAGCGGGGTGTGATTCAGTGCAGTCATCGAGGCCTCAGGCAAGGCGCTTGCGCGCGGATCAGAACGGCCATGTGCCGACCACCGCGGCCGATGGCCTGCGAGCGATCCGGTACATGCCCCTCTGTCCTCGATACCTGAGAGATTGCGCTGCCGGCCAGGCCTGGCGAACGCGCGCCCCTTCGGTGGGCAGCTTGCCCGCGCAGCGGATGCGCTGCGGGCTACTGCCGCTCTCCAGAGTGCGGGGAGAGTGTGGCCCGCGCAATGCGCGGACGGGATTCCCCGACGCGGTCGGTCCTTTTGCCTGAGAGTTTGCGGGTGTGCCCCTTCGGCGGCGCAACCGGCTGAAACAGCTCGGTTACACGCTCTCCCGACGCGTGCGGGCGACTGTACGCGAGCGGGTGGGCCTTGTCAATTTGAGCAAAAGAATGTCGCTTCGCGACAAGCGGCGGCAGCCGGTGCCGCCGCTTTTTCCGCTCCGGCGGGCGCCGGCCGGTGCGTTACTCGCCGATCGCGCGCGCGGCCGTGTCGAGTTCCTGGTTCAGCACGCGCTGCTCGTCGCCTGACAGGCCGCCGCTGTGCTGCGCGGACATGTCGTTCGATTCCTGGCGGATCACGTCGAGGCGATGATGAAGCTGCGCGCCGTACGGCGGCGGGTAGTAGCCGCCGTTCACGCGCGCATCGATGCGGCGGTGCAGATTGTCGATCCGGCCCTGGATCTGCTGCATCCGCTCGTTCGCGACGACCTGCGGATTCGGCCGCGGCGGGGGCGCCGGGCGGACCGGCTGCTGCGGCTGCACGATACAGGCCGCAAGCGAGGAAACCAGGACGCAGCACGCTGCTGCGCGAATCAACCGTTGCATCAACATTCTCCTGACGGATTGGTGTCGGATCGACTTTTTCGAGAAACGCATCAGACCAGTCTGCCGCTGACTTTCGTTCCCCCGGCATTTGTAACCGAATGTTCCGGCTGATCCCGCTGCACCGGCGCCGGCCGGCCGCGACCGGCCGGCGCGCGGTGTCAGATCGTGCGGCGCACGAACGGCAGCCGGCGGCCGTCGTGCTCGCTCTGCGCGGCGAGCTCGATGATCGTCATCACGTCGACGGCGTCCTGCGCGGTGACGGGGAATGGCGCGCCGTCGCGGATCGACGCGGCGAGCGCGCGGTAGAACTCCGCGTACTGGCCATCGAGCGTCGGCACCGGGCGCTCGACCTCGACTTCGCCGTCGAGCACGCGCAGCAGGCCGGGCGGGTTGCCGCCGCCGAATTCGACGTCGTCGGCGGTGAGGCCGGCCTTGAGCTGGTCTTCCTGCGTGTCGAGCCCGAACTTCTGGTAGCTGCCGCGCGTGCCGTGCAGCGTGAAGCGCGCGGGTTCGATCGCCGACAGCGCGCTCGCATGCAGCGCGACGTCCTTGTCCGGATAGCCGAGCTGCAGGTGCACGAAATCGGGCGCCGTGCCGTTGTCGCGGCGCGTCTTGACGGTCGCGCTCACCGTTTCCGGCAGGCCGAACAGCGCGAGCGCCTGGTCGATCAGGTGCGGGCCGAGGTCGAGCAGCAGGCCGCCGCCGCGAGCCGGCTCCTCGCGCCAGCGCGTGCGCGGCGTCGGGCGAAAGCGGTCGAAGTGCGACTCGAAACTGGTGATGCGGCCGAGCTCGCCCGATTTGACGATGTCGCGCACGGTGAGGAAATCGCCGTCCCAGCGGCGGTTGTGGAACGGCGCGAACAGCCGGCTGCGCGCGTTCGCGAGCCGCGCGAGCGCGAGCGCCTCGTCGGCGGTGAGCGTCACGGGCTTGTCGACGACCACGTGGCGGCCCGCTTCGAGCACCTGGCGCGCGAGCGCGAAGTGCGTGTCGTTCGGCGTGGCGATCACCACGCATTCGATATCGTCGAGGCCGAGCAGCGTGTCGAGATCGGGGACGACGCGCGCGCCCGGATACGCCGCCTGCGCGCGATCGGGCTGACCCGTCGCGATCGCGGCGACTTCAGTGCGGCCGCTCGTGGCGATCACGGGCGCGTGGAACGTCGCGCCGGCGAAACCGAAACCCATCAAACCAATCCTGAGCAATGACGACATGGCAATTCCTGGCTGCGAAGGAAATTAAAGGATGGCGCGCCGGGACGGCGCGAAGACGACCGGCTATTTTGGCATGGCGCCGCCGCTTGCACCGGCGCGTTCGGGCGAAATGCGCGATGCGATGCGGCGCTTGCGCAAGGAAAGCCGGCAATTTGCGCGGGCCGGGGGGCCGCGCGAGCGGGGTTTGCCCGCCTACGCCCGTGCAATGAACGGCTGCCGCGGGGGCGCCGCCTGGCGTCATACGGTTGCCCGCCGCAGCACGGCGGCAGCGACCTGCGCGGCCCACACCGCGCAGGCGGTTGCGCCGGGGTGGAAGCCGTCGGTGGCCATCAGGTGGCGCTCGAGCGGCAGCTCGACGCGCAGGAACGTGCAGTGCGGCTGCGTGGCGGCCCACCCGGCGAGCGCCGTGTTGAGCCGCTTCGCGCGCAGCCCGAGATACCACGCGAGCGGCTGCGGCAGCGCCGGAAAGCGCTCCATTGGCGGCACCGCCGACAGGATCGCGTGCCCAACCCGGAAGCGCGCGGCGAGCAACCGGACGAGCTCGGCCTGCTGCGCCTGCCAGCGGCCCGGCGGCACGCCGCCCGTCACGTCGTTGACGCCGAGCGACGTGACGGCCACGTCGAACGGCTCGGCCGGCTCGGCGGCGAGCCAGTCGACCAGCTCCCGCGTGGTCAGGCCGGTGCGCGCGAGCAGCTTCCAGCTCACGCGATGGGTGGCCGCGAGCGCGCTCGCCAGCTGCCCGGACAGCGCGTCGCGCTGCGTCGCGACGCCGACGCCCGCGGCGGCCGAATCGCCGACCACCAGCACGCGCAGCGGCGGGCCGTCGCCCGCCACGCCGTCGCGCGGGCCGGCGGCCTCGGGCAGCCGCGGCGTGACGCGGCGCACGTAGCGCCCCTGTGCGAACAGCAGCGGGCCGAGGGCGGCGGTGACGAACGGGTATCCCATGAAGTCGATCCGGTGGCGGTAAGGGTGACGCAAACGGGCCGGCGCGGGGGCGGCGCCGAAGTGGCCATATTGTGGCCGATCGGTGCGCGAACGGGGCCGGATTGGCCGAACGGACAGGGGGTGCCCGGCCGGTCGGCCCGCGCAGCCCCGCCCGGCGGCGCTCCCGAAAAGCACGCCGCCGACGTGTTAACATGCGCGTCCTGCCCGCGTGTCCGCCTGCTTCGCCAGCCCGCCGCGCACGGCATCCTCCCGGCGTTCCGCCGTCAACCGCAACACCATCCGCCATCATGTCCGCAGGCCTGAATCCCGCCCAGAACGAAGCGGTGCGCTACCTCGACGGTCCCTGTCTCGTGCTCGCCGGCGCGGGCAGCGGCAAGACCCGCGTGATCACGCAGAAGATCGCGCACCTGATCGAAGCGAAAGGCTTCGAGCCGCGCCACATCGCCGCCGTCACGTTCACGAACAAGGCGGCCGCCGAAATGCGCGAGCGCGTGTCGAAGCTGCTCGAGGGCAAGACGCTCACCACGCCCGGCAAGGAAGGCCGCAAGGTGCCCGTCAACCAGCTCACCGTCTGCACGTTCCACTCGCTGGGCGTGCAGATCCTGCGCCAGGAGGCCGAGCACGTCGGCCTGAAGCCGCAGTTCTCGATCATGGATTCGGACGACTGCTTCGGGATGATCCAGGAGCAGATCGGCACGACCGACAAGGGCCTGATCCGCAAGATCCAGAGCACCATCTCGCTGTGGAAGAACGGCCTGATCATGCCCGAGGAAGCGATGACGATCGCGGCCAACGAGGACGAGCACCAGGCCGCGCTGGTCTACCGCAACTACGTCGCGACGCTGCATGCGTACCAGGCGGTCGACTTCGACGACCTGATCCGCCTGCCCGCCGAACTGTTCGCGAAGAACGAGCAGGTGCGCGATCGCTGGCAGAACAAGCTGCGCTATCTGCTGATCGACGAATACCAGGACACCAACGCGTGCCAGTACGAGCTGCTGAAGCTGCTCGCCGGCCCGCGCGCGGCGTTCACGGCGGTGGGCGACGACGACCAGGCGATCTACGGCTGGCGCGGCGCGACGCTCGAGAACCTCGCGCAGCTCGGCAAGGATTTCCCGAAGCTGCACCTGGTCAAGCTCGAGCAGAACTACCGGTCGACGGTGCGCATCCTGACCGCCGCGAACAACGTGATCGCGAACAACCCGAAGCTGTTCGAGAAGAAGCTGTGGTCCGAGCACGGGATGGGCGACTCGATCACCGTCACGCCGTGCAACGACGAGGAGCATGAAGCCGAATCGGTCGTGTTCCGGCTGTCCGCGCACAGGTTCGAGCGGCGCGCGCAGTTCCGCGACTACGCGATCCTGTATCGCGGCAACTTCCAGGCGCGGATCTTCGAGCAGGTGCTGCGCCGCGAGCGGATTCCGTACGTGCTGTCGGGCGGCCAGTCGTTCTTCGACAAGGCCGAGATCAAGGATCTGTGCGCATACTTGCGGCTGATCGCGAACGCCGACGACGATCCCGCGTTCATCCGCGCCGTCACCACGCCGCGCCGCGGGATCGGCAACACGACGCTCGAAGCGCTCGGCTCGTTCGCGGGCCAGGCGAAGGTGTCGCTGTTCGAGGCCGTGTACATGGGCGGGATCGAGGCGCGGCTGTCCGCGCGCCAGGTCGAGCCGCTGCGGATGTTCTGCGACTTCATCCAGCGCCTGACCGAGCGTGCGGACAAGGATCCCGCCACCGCCGTGCTCGACGACATGATGGAGGCGATCCACTACGAGGCGTACCTGTACGACGCGTTCGACGAACGGCAGGCGCAGTCGAAGTGGCAGAACGTGCTCGAATTCCTCGAATGGCTGAAGCGCAAGGGCACCAAGCCCGAGACGGAAGCGGTCGATGGCGAGGCGGAAGGCTTCCACAACGCGGACGGGCTCGCCGATACCGGCAAGAACCTGCTCGGCCTGATCCAGACCGTCGCGCTGATGTCGATGCTCGAGGGCAAGGACGAGGATCCGGATGCGGTGCGGCTGTCGACGGTCCATGCGTCGAAGGGGCTCGAGTATCCGCACGTGTTCCTGGTCGGCGTCGAGGAAGGCATCATGCCGCACCGCGGCGGCTCCGAGGACGACGGCCCGATCGACAACGAGCGGATCGAGGAGGAGCGCCGGCTGATGTACGTCGCGATCACGCGCGCGCAGCGCAGCCTGCACCTGAACTGGTGCAAGAAGCGCAAGCGGGCGCGCGAGACGGTCGTGTGCGAACCGTCGCGCTTCATCCCGGAGATGGGGCTCGACGACGCGCCGCCGCCGACGCCGGAAGAGGCGCCGATGTCGCCGAAGGACCGGCTCGCGAGCCTGAAGGCGTTGCTGCAGAAGTGACGCGGCGGCGCCGGGCGCATGGCGCTCCGGCGCTCCAGAGGTTCGCCCGCAAAACAAAACCCCCGCGACGCACACGCATCGCGGGGGTTTTTTACTGATGGCCGGTTGGGATTACTTCGACGCGTTGACCATGTAGTCGACGGCGGCCTTCACGTCGGCGTCCGACGCGTTCGACCCGCCCTTCGGCGGCATCGCGCCCTTGCCGTGCAGCGCGTAGTTGTAGACCGTGTCCATCGAGTCCTTCAGGCGCGGCGCCCAGTCTTCCTTGCTGCCGAACTTCGGCGCGCCGAGCACGCCCGCCGCGTGGCAGGCCTGGCAGGTCGACGTGTACAGCGCCTTGCCGGCGTCGGCGCCGGCCGGGGCGGCCGCTGCCGCGGGCGCTTCACCGGCCTTCGGGAGCGCGGCGATTGCCGCCTGGGCCGCGGCGATTTGCGCGCTGGCGGCGTCCGCCGTGCCCGACGCGGCTGCGGCGCCGCTGGCGGATTGCGCCGCGTTGGCGGCCGGCGCGGCCGGTTCGGGGAAGTTCGCGCCGTCGTTGTTCGCCATGTAGACGATCGCACGGGCGATTTCATAGTCGCTGACGTCGTCGGGGCTCGTGCCGCCGCGCGGCGGCATCGCGCCCTTGCCGGCCAGCGCCGTCTTCAGCAGCGTGTCGAAGCCTTGCGAGATGCGCGGCGCCCAGTCGTCCTTGTTGCCGAACTTCGGCGCGCCGGCGGCGCCCGTGCCGTGGCAGGTCACGCAGACGGCCTTGTAGACTTCCTCGCCGGTCTTGTACGTGCGGGGCGCGTTGGCGTCCTTCACGTCGACCTTCGCGAGCGGGGCGACACGTGCGGCGACCTGTTCGTCGGATAGCGCGTCCGTGCCGGCGCCGGCACGGAACGCATGGTTCGCATAGTTGGCGAACAGGACGATCAGGATGATCGGAATCGCGAACGACGCGATGATGACGGCAATCAGCTGCCCGGGGGTTTTGACGGGAGATTCGTGGGGTGCTTCGCTCATGCTTGCCTCGTCTCCGTGATTAGGAATTGTGAGCGCGGTGCAACGGCAAATGGCAGTCCAATGAAGCCCGGTCGATTATAGACGGAACGTTTACATCACGGCGAGCGGTGCGATGGCGCGTGTTTACCCGCACGCGGCCCGGCCCGGCGGGGATTCGTCGGGCAAGGTGGACGCGTCATGGGAAACCGGGTATCCTTGCCGTCTTGCCAATCGTGGGCGGCCTGTATATTGGGGTCGCTTCACTGTCACAGGCGCCCGTAGCTCAATGGATAGAGTACTGCCCTCCGAAGGCAGGGGTTGCTGGTTCGATCCCAGCCGGGCGCGCCAAGCCTAGTCAGGCTCTCAGCGGTTTTCTCCGTTCGTCGCACTGTCTCGTTGCAGCTGAATTGCAGCTGGCACCGGCACGGGCTCGGCCGTCAGCGGCGTGACCCATTGCGCGAGGTGATCGGCCGACAGGTGCGCGTACCGCTGCACCATTTCCATCGTCTCCCATCCGCCCAGCTCTTTGAGCACCTGCAGCGGCGTGCCGCGCTGCACGTGCCAGCTCGCCCACGTATGACGCAGGTCGTGCCAGCGGAAATCGCTCAGGCCGGCACGCTGCAGCGCCTTGGCCCAGGCGGCCGTCGCCGTCTGGTAGACCGGCCTGCCGCGATAGGTGAACACGCTGTCCGCGCACTCCGGCGCCCGCGGGTTCGCGTGCTGGCGGCGCAGCACGGCGATCGCGGTTTCCGAAAGCGGCACCGTGATGGCCTTGCGGGCCTTCGCCTGATCCGGGTGGATCCACGCGACGCGCCGCGCGAGGTCGACTTGCGACCACCGCAGCCCCGTCACGTTGGCGCGGCGCAGGCCGGTCTCCAGACTGAAACGCGCCATGTCGGCGAGATGCGCGGGCAGTTCGGCGAGCAGCCGTTCCGCTTCGGCCGGGGTCAGCCAGCGGATGCGTTTCGAGACGATCTTCGCGCGTTTCGTGACCGGCGCGCGCTCCAGCCATTCCCATTCGACCGCCGCATTCAACACCGACTTCAGCACGCCGATCACGCGACGCACGGTGCCGTCGCTGACGGCCCGGTCGGTCTCGACGATGCCGTGCCGGGTGCGCACCGTGCGCGGCTCCTGGCGCTTCGCGAGCGCGATCGCGTCGACGCGGTTGCGGTCGATATCGGCGAGCGCGACGCCGGACAGGTGCCGGTCGAGCCAGCGCAGGTGAATCTTCGACGTTTCCAGGCTGGCGAGGCCCGCGCGTTCGCCGACGTAGCGCACGACCGCGTCGTTCCACGAATGGCGCGGCTTCGTGCCGAGCCGCGCCTGGTTCCACAGGTCGACCTTCAGCCGGTCGTGGAATTCCTGGGCCTGCGCTTTGTCGCGGGTGCCAGTGCTTCCCTGTACCGGCGGTCCGCCGCCAGGGGGGTACAGCTTGTATTGCCAGTTCGGGCTGGTCTTGCGCTTGTAGAGCGACATGGGCGGGTTTCCTCTTGCTGATCGTGATGGGCGACGGGCGGGAGCCATTCGCCGGCGAGGTAGCGCTGCAGGGCGGCGACGGAAAAGATCCAGCGCTTGCCGACCTTGCGGCCGGGCAGCGCGCCGGCCCTGGCCTTCAGGCGCACCGTTTCGGGATGGGCGCCGAGCAGCGCCGCGGCGCCGGCCAGGTCGACGGTGGCCGGATGCGCGCTGTCGGCAGGCCGCGCGCCGGGCGGGCACGCAGCGCAACTCGTGGAAGGATGGTTCGCGTGTGAAGAGTGCATAACACGTTGATGTTCAAGCGTTTTGTTGGCCATCGGTTGCCATCATTCAGGCGTGGCGGCCGCGGGGAACCCGTGGCGCGAACTCGCTGCATCGCCGGCGACCGATGGCAATGCGGAGCCGACTCGTGGTGCGCGATAGCGGCTCGTGGCCGTGGCTTCCCGGTTCTCTTTCTTCTTTTTCTTCAATGAGTTGAAGAGAGAGAAAGAAGAAGGGGCCGCCACCGGCGCGCTCGCCGGACTCATGGCAAAAGCGGCATGACACGTGGCGAACCCGGCGTGAGGCAGGGCGGCAGTTTCCTCAGGAATCAAGGACTTGCGAGCCGTCACCCGCGACAACCACGACTCGCGTGCGCTGCCTGCCCACTCCCGGCGGGTTCCGCCGTGCGGTGGTTGGCCGGACAGGGCGCGGCTCATGCGCGGCCTCCCTGCAGCGCGTCGGTCGCCAGGTCCTCCCGCACCGACACGTGCAGGCCGAATGCGGCCAGGCGCTCGAGCGACACCGGCGTCAGGTACGGCACGCGGCGCATGTAGATGCGGCGCTCGACCTCCTTCTCGCCGACCACGACGCCGGCGTGCTTGAGCTGCGCCTTGAACACGCGGTCGGACTTCACCGGCAGGCCGTTCCACTTGTCGCGCAGCGCGCTCGTGTGCGCGAGGTGATCCATCACGTGCCCGGTGCGCAGCAGCAGGCAGAATTCGCCGTCGACGGTGTCGAACGTGTACGGATGCTTGTAGTTGCCGCCGTCGATTTCCGACAGCACCGTTTCCATGATCCAGACCCACGGCTCGCGGTCGGCGCTGGTTTCGGCGACGTGGCCGTTCATCTCGGCGATCAGGTCGCGCGGGAACTCGCCTTCGCTCGGGTCCATGCCGGCGAATTCGCACAGGTAGCGCCACGCGAGCCCGATCGCCGCGTAGTTGCCGGCCATGCGCCGTGCGCCGTCGTCCTCGCCGCTCGCGCGGCAGCCGGCGAGTGCCTGGTCGCGCAGCGTCGCGTACTGGTCGAGCGCGGTGCGCCGGTCGAGGCCGGTCAGGAACTCGAGCCATTGGCGGACCGGGAAACGCGGCAGGTCGTCGGGCAGCAGCGGCCCGCGCTTGCCGGTCAGCGTCGTGCGCACGAGCTTGCCGAGCAGGCTGCGCACCGGCACGTCCTCGCCGGCGAGCATCACCGGCGCGCACAGCAGGTATTCAGTCATGTCGGTGCCGCGCCGCGTCACCGTGTACTGGTAGTTCTCCTGCAGCAGCCCGACCGCCTTGTCGATCACGTCCTGCCGCCGTGCCGACAGCTCTTCCCAGCCGACCGGGTGGCTCGTGTGACTGATGCTGGTCAGGAGGCGGAATTCGGTCTGCAGCGACTGCCCCGAGAACATCGTGAACGCGAGCGAGCGCTCGAGCCGCTTGATGAGCGTCGACTTGCCCGCGCCCTTGTTCGCCTGGACCGTCAGATGCGGCCAGAAGCCGAGCAGCGCCTTCAGGTGGCCGCCGAGCGCCCACACGAGCGGGATCGTCGCGGCGTTCTGCCGGAACGTCGTCTGGTAGGCGGCGATCACGCGGCGCGCGTCGCTCACCGGGCCGCCCGGGAACGTGAGGTTGTGATACGGGCACTGCTTGTCCGCTTCGGTGAAGTAGCAGTCGGGGCCTTCGTTGACGATCAGCCGCCCGTCGCGCCACGCGAGCCCGACGAAGTTCGCGGCCCGGCGCGCGCCGAGATCGGCGCCGCGCTCGAGGATGTTCACCATCCGCTTGAACGGCGCCGGCGCCCAGATCGGGCCGAACTTGCTCCACTGGTCGACGTTGTGCAGCTGGTCGTCGAGCATCACGCGGCGGATCAGCTGCGCACCGTGCCGCGGCGCCTGCACCGACACGGCGAAGTAGACGGTGGGCGCCTGGTCGGCGTCGCCCGTCATCGTCGACGTCGCGCTCGCGACGGCCACGCGGCTGATGCCGGCGATGCGGAAGCCGCACAGGTCGGTCATCACGGGCGTCTCGACGCCGGATTCCTCGTTGCGATCCATCTTGGTGATGTAGTTCGTGAAGTCGGGCCGCACGCGAAACCGCCAGTACTGCGCGAAATCGTGCGCCGGCAGGAAGATGCGCGGCCGGCCGCGGCGCGAGGCGTCGCCCGGCAGGCCGGCGACGAGCCACGGCTCGAGCTGGTCGAGCGCGCGCGCGAGGTCGGCCGGGCCGCGCAGCTGCAGGTAGTCGTTCACGTCGTTGATCGGCGTGCGCTTGGCGTCGCCGTCCGCCAGATCCGCCAGCCAGTCCGACTGGTCGACCAGCACCGCACTGATGTCGAGCGCGGTCAGCCGTTCATGGAGCGCCCACGCGGCCTCGGGGCCGGGGCGCTGCCCGGCGCGCGGGTGGCCTTCCGCGAACGGCTCGTCGTTGTCCAGGCAGATCGTGACCTGCTTGCCGCGCAGGAACGCGAAGTCGATGCGCTCGACGTTCGCGAGGCCGCGCAGCGCCAGCGCGGCCGTGCCGGGCAGCGCGCAGGTGTCGATCGACAGCGCGTTGATCGCGCTTTCGACGATGATCACGCGTTTCGCGCGCTCGAGCCGGCGCGCGTCGGCGGTCCAGCCGTAGCCGGCCTTGTCGCCCTGGGTCTGCGTCTTGACGCCGCCGTTGAGCGCGGGGTCGACGTAGCGCATGTCGACCGCGACGACGCGCGCATCGCCCGGCGCACGCACCACGAACGCGGCGGCGGGGCCGCCGTGGCCGACGTCGCCGGCGGCGATCTTCGGGCTCGTCCACGAATTGAAGCCGAGCGTGCGCGCCGCGAACGCCGCGTCGAGCGCCGCGGCGGAGATGCCGCGGCCGCCGAGGTAGTCGCGCACGCGATCGCGTTCGGCCGTGCAGCGGTCGGCGATGTACTCGACGGTGGATTTCTCGCGGCGCTCGGCGGGCGCCGGGCGCTCGGACGGGAGGCCATACGCGTCGTGGAGATAGCGGACGGCGTCGGCCACCGTGCCGCCGCGCGCGTGGATCACGAGGTCGATGCACGAGCCGCCGGCGTCGGCGCTGTGATCGCGCCAGCCGGTGCCGTACTTCGGGTGATTCGCATAGATCGACAGCGACGGGCTCCGGTCCGCGTGCTGCGGCGAGTGATAGAGCGCGCGGTCGCCGCCGCGGCCGCGCTTCAGGCCGAGGCGGCCGGCGAGGTCATGCAGGTCGATGTGTCGTTTCAGTTCGTCGATCGAGGCCATATCTTCGTCATTGCTGCCGTTCGGGTTGCGGTGATGCGGGCGGCGCGGGATGGCCCGTCGCGGCCGGTGAATGGGCGAGCGCGCGCAGCGCGGCGGCGGATTGCGGGAAGCCGAGCGCGAGGCGATCGGCGAGCGCCGACACGAAGCGGCCGAGCGTGCGTTGCCGCTCGGGGCTGTCCGGCGGGGCGTCGAAGCTCAGCGTGTCGGCGGCCGCCGCGATGGCGGCGCGCAGCGCGGCGTCGTGCGGCGCGGGTTCGGTGGCGTAGCGGTTCATGGGCGCGCCTCCTGGTAATCGACCGGTGCGCATCGCGCGGGGTGGCGGACCATCGCCGGGCCGGCGGGGCATTGGACGGCGCGGCCCGCTTGGATCGGGATCATGAGGTGTCCTTTTCAATGGAAAAGGCGATCCCTCGCGCCGTTCAGGCACGATGCGAGGGAAACGCGGGAACGAGGAGTTAGGGCGTCAGACCGGCAGCTCGAGTTGCGCGGCGAGGCGTTCGCGGACGTGCGGCGAAAGCGGCAGCTGCAACGCGAGGTTCGGGACGGCGGACGGCGACAGCGTGCGGGCGAATTCCATGTTGACGACGTACGTGTGGCCGCACTCCGGATTCGCGCACTGGAAAGTGATTTCGCGGAACGTCAGTGACATTTCGCGGCTGCTGCGCGCGGTGGCGCGGGTGCGGCAGTGCGGGCAACGGTTCAGGATTCGCATGGGGTCGTGCTCCGGGCGAGAGTCTGCGCAGGGCCGGACGGGCAGCGGGCTGCGCGGGCGATCCGGCTGCATCGCTGGCCGATCGGCGGATGGTTGCGGGCGTGCGCGCGGTTCACAATCGACGTTGCGGGCACGGACGGTCGGGCGCGTTCGACGGTGCGGAACATGACGGCGCCCGGTTCAACGGCCGGCGGTGCGCGAGCGCGGCGCCGCGATTGAGCGCAGGTGGCTCGCGCCGATGCGGATCAGTTCGCGCGCCATGCTGGAGATCGAGCGGTTGCGCTGCGCGGCGAGCTGCTCGAGCTCGCCGCGTTCGACCGGCGTCAGCCCCACGTAGACGGGTTTGTCCGACATCGTGCCGCGCGGCGAACGGCGCGGGCCTTTGGGAGTAGTCATGGTCGGTATACTTTGTCGAGATAGTCTTGCGTTACGGTAAGGCCAGTGTAATGAGCAAAAAACAGCGCGTCAATTGTTAATGGGTAATTTATGACACAAATCGGGAGTCGCTTGCGGGACGAGCGCTTGCGGATCGGGCTCAGCCAGGATGAGTTTGCGACCGTGGGCGGTGTCGCGAGGCGCTCGCAGTCGGCGTACGAGTCGGATGAGCGCTCTCCCGACGCGTCCTATCTGCTGGCCGTTCGCGAGATCGGTGTCGATATCGGCTACGTGCTGACCGGCGAACGGTCCACGGCAGGCGAACCGGCGTCGGAGGCCGGCGGCCGCGACGCGGACGAAGCCGACGTGCTGGCGATGTACCGGCAGCTCAACGACGCAGGCAAGGCATCGCTGCACGCGTTTCTCGCCAGCTGCATCAGCACGGGCGCGATGGTGCAGGCGACGCCGGCGCGACGCGCGAAGCGCCTGCCGGAGAATCGCCGTGCGGCACTCGATCAGCGCACGGCGGAAAACGTCGAGCGCGCGATGGCCGAGGTCGAACGGCTGAAGTCCGAGCGCGCGGCGAAGCAACCGAAGAAGTAAGGGGCCGCGCGGCCCGGCGCACGCGCTGCCGCGCATGCCGGCAGCGCGCTGCATGCGGCCACGCGCCGCCCGATCCGGGCCGCAGCGCATGCGGCGGCGCGGGCGGCCCATCCCCTTTCCGTTTCCCCGATTCCACGGCGGTGTGCCGAGCGCGCCGCGCAAGCGCATCGGATAAAATCGGACGAATCACTGTATATCCATACAGTATTGGTTTAGCATTCTGAAAGCCGGTGAGCTGGCGGCGGGGCGTTCCGAGGCGACCCGTCGTGTCAGGCGGCCCCCGGTGGATGACTGAGTTTGCGGAGACCGGAAAAATGGACACCAACAGGAAGCACGACATCGGGACGATCGGCGCGTCGGCGCGCGCCGACCATCGCGCGGATCCGCGCGGATCGACGATGGGCCCGCCGCGATATCGTCCGGACCTGACCGAAGACGAACGGGCCGACGCGCACGCAAAGATCGACAGCGCGATGCTGTCGGTCGGGCAGGTGCTCGAGGCCGCGCTGCAGGCGATGGCCAATTTGCGCGATGCGCGTGCCACGTTGCAGCAATGCGGCGACGCGCGCGACACGCGCATGACGCTCGGCGGGCGTCAGCAATCGAGCTGAACCGCCACCACGCCTTCCCGCCGGCCGGCATTCGCTCCGGCCGCTGCATCGAATCCGAGCCGCGCACCCCGCGCATTGCCTCGCCCCGCCCACCGGGATCCTGAGTTCGCCACCGCGATCGCCGGCACGCGATCGCGTGCCGGGCATCGCGGCCCTGGCCGTTACTTCACCCGTCAGCGCTTGTCGGTTCGACCCGACTGCTTCGGCGCATCGCGTACCTCGAGCTCGAGCGCGGTCGTGAACCCGCCGTCGCCGATCGTATGCGTGGCCTTCTTCACGAGCCACGGCGTCTCGTCGATTTCCGGCTTGAACCCTGTCACGGTGACGGGCATTTCGGGAAACAGTTCGGGCCGGCCCAGTGCGAGCGTGTAGCTCAGCGTCGACTGGCCGCGCTGCGTGCGCGCATAGTCGGCTTGCGCGGCCGCCCGGGCCTCGGCTTCCGTCGCGTAATCCTCGGGCAGCACCTTGACGTTCTTGCCTTTTGCGTCGCCGACGACCACCGACAGGCGCCGCGCGCTACCGTTCGAGTGATAGTGCGCGCGCACCGACGTGTAATCGTCGCGCTGCGCGATGTGGTAGCGATGCTGGTCGCCGCTCGCGCGGGTGAGGGCCAGCACGTCGAGCGGCTTGCCGGTGACGGTCTTGCCGCTGCCGATCGGCGTGAACAGCAGGCGCTTGTCCTTCACGGTCATCACCGCGTCGTAGCGCCTGGCGAGGCGCGTCAGGAACGACATGTCGGATTCCTGCGTCTGGTCGACATGGTCGATCCGCGTCGCGGCGAGCGTGGCGTCGACGGCGGCCGTGAGCCCGTGGCGCGTCGCGATGGTGCGCACGATCGCGCCGATCGTCTGCCGGTGCCAGCTTTTCTCGCGGCGCTCGTGCATGCCCTTCGTCATCGATGCCGAGCGCGCGCGGATCGTGATGACGTCCGGTGCGCCGCCGTGCTCGACCTCGTCGACCGTGAACGCGCCCTTGTCGACGAGCGGCTCGCCGACCCAGCCGATCGACAGCTTGATGCTCGCGCCGCGCTTCGGAATCGCGAACGTGCCGCGCGCGTCGTCGAGCACCAGGTCGAGCATGTCGGCCTCGTCCGCGCGCGACTCCGACAGCGACAGGCTGATGAGGTTGGGCGCGATCAGGCGCGACAGGTCGCGGCCGTCGAGCGTGATCCGATAGTCGGCCTGCGGCTGCACGCGGCCCGCGCGGGCCTGCGCGTCGCCCGGCTTGCGTTCCAGCGTGCTCATTGCTCGTCCGCTCCGCTTTCGTCGTCCTGCTGCGGCTCGGCCAGCACGCCGTCGTCCACGCGCTTGAGCGTCAGCGTGAACGCGATCTTGCGCGCGATGCCTTCCTTCGTGTGATACGTGGCCGTCTCGTTGAGGCTGTCGATCACGTACGCGCCGTACACGTTGCCGTTCCCGTCGACGAGCACGTAGGCATCGCCGGCGTCGCCCATCCGGGCGAGCGCCTCGATCGACGCGATCTCGCCGATGCCGTTGTCGGGGGCGACGATACCGGACAGGGTGATCGTGTCGTCGCCGGCGCCGGTGAACTGGCTCGCATCGCGCACGCCGATGCGCGAGCTGGTGCGGTGCTTCCAGTTGCGCTGGCGCTGGAGCTCCTGGTACGGCGTGGTCGCCAGGCTGAAAACGAACTGGTCGAGCGACATCATCATGGGCGGGTTTCCTTCAACGAACGATCAATCGGACAGGCGCGAGCCGGCGCGCGACGCCTTCGCGCGTTCGGCGCGTTCGAGCTCGGCGCGCACCATGCGGGCGATCTCCGCCGCATCGGCGCCGGGCGGCGGCGCGATGTTGATGGTGACGGGGCCGCTCGCGGGCGCGGCGCTGGCGGCAGCGACGGCCGGCGCCGTGAGCGGTGCACGGTAGTCGAGCGACAGGTTGTAGCGCTCGAGCGGGGCGGCGGCGGCGATCGCGGGGCTCGCGGCGAACGCGGGCGGGCCGACCAGCGCGGCGGTGGTCGTGAGGGCGGCGGCGGTGCGGGCCATGAGCGACGGGGCGCCGGCCGTGGCGTCGTCGGGCGTGGTCGACGCCTTTATGCCGAGTTTCTCCTTGGCCCAGTCGCGCATCGAACTGCCCAGGCCGCCGACCGTCTCCTTCACCGCGACGAAGCGGCTCTTGATGCCGTCGACGAGCCCCGACACCAGGCTGGCGCCGATTTCCTGGAAGCGTGTGCCGATGTCGCCGAACCAGTCGCCGATGCCGCCGATCGCGGTCTTCACCCACTCGACGGTGGCGTCCCATTTCGCGGTGATCCAGTCGCCGGCCGCGCCGAACGCGCCCTTGATGGTTTCCCACAGCGCGATGAACTTCGGGCCGAGCGTGTCCCAGTTCTGCCAGACGTAGATGGCGGCCGCTGCAATCAGGCTGATCACGGCGATCACCGGATTCGCCAGCGCGAGCCGGCCAAGCACCATGAACGCCTGCCCGACGAGCCTGAACGCGCTGACCATCGACGTCGCGAAGCGGAGCACGTTCACCGATCCGAGCACGTTGCCGAAGACGCTCGCCAGCGTGCCGACGACCGTGAGTACGCCGCCCAGCCCGGCGAAAGCCGTGGCGAGGATGCGGGTGGCCGTGCCGTGTTCGCGCACGAACTTCACGATCTTCTCGAGCACGGTGGCCGTGACGTCCAGCGCCGCGTTGTACATCGGCGTGATCTTCTCGCCGATCTCGAGCTTCAGGTCACGCAACCGCGCGAGGACGACGAGCTCGCGGCCCGCGGTCGAATCCGCGGCCTTCGCCCGCATGCCGGTGACGCCGTCGGCGGCGGCGCTCTGCCGCTCGGTGTCGTGGATCTGCTCGCGCTGGTCATACATCGTGGTGAGCAGGCTTCCGGCGGCTTTGTCGGGGAACAGTTTCGCCAACTCGGCCTTGACCTTGTCAGGGCTCGTGATGCCCTTGGCGGCGAGCTTCGGCAGCAGCACCTTTTCGAGCCATTCGAACGGCGACGCCTGCAGCATGTCGCTGCCTGCCAGCGCGCCCGGCTTGAGCCCGGCGATCGCACCGTTCTTCCGGTGGGTGAGCCCTTTCGGATCGACGAGGCCGAGCGCCGCCAGCCGTCGCGCGGCGAGTGCGGACGCCTTGCCCTCGAGCGCGCTGCCGGACAGGGCGGCCAGGCCTGCGCCGGCCGACTTGCCGCCCAGCTTTTCGATGAGCGGCTGCATCTGGTAATAGAACGCGTCCGTGCGCAACTTCTTGGCCGCGTTGCCTCCCGATTCGGCGAAGTTGTTCCACTCGTCGCCGCTGACCTTGCCGCCGGTCGCGGTCTGCATCTTCTGCACGATGTTCGCTTCGGCGCCGAACGCCGCTTCGCTCTTCGTGCCGCCGCGCAGGTCGATCACCTTCAGCATGCTCATGAACTGGTCGACGTTCTTTTTCGCATCTTCCTTGCCGTACAGCGCCTCGTTCGCGAATTTCATCGAGGACAGCAACGGCAGCGCGACCCGCGCATGCTGTTCGTCGCCGCCGAACTCGGTCAGCGATTCGCGCATCAGCGCCAGGTTGTCGATGGTCGACAGCCCCGGGGCCTGCTGCGCGCGCGCGAACTTCACCGCGTCGGCCGACGCACCCGCCGCACGCATGCGCAGCGTTTCGCTTTCGGCCTGCTTCGCGGCGTCGAGCGGATCGGACAGCATGCCGAGCATGTTCTTGCCGGCGCCCCTGACCGTCTCGCCGCGCTTCGCCCACTTCTCGCCGACGCCGCGCAGTGCGTCGATCCTGGCGCGCCGGGCGTCGGCTTGCTGCTGGCGCCGGGTGTCGTACCCGCGCACCCCCGCGTCGATCATCGACGCACGCGACGCCATCGTCGCGCGGAGGTTGCGCTCGTCCCGCGACAGGTTGCGCGTGTCGATGCCCGCGCCGGCGAGCTGGGTGCGCATGGCTTGTACGCGGCCGGCCTGGTAGTGGTGCGCGGACGCCAGATTCTCGGCCGCGCGTTGCGCCTTGTTGAAGTCGCTGATCATCTGTTGCGACGGCGAGCGGGTCGCGCGCAGCGACTGGGCGAGCGTGTCGACGCGTGCGCGTGCCGCCGAGAGCTCCGATGCCGTATTGGCGAGGCCCTTGCGCATCTCGCGAAACTCGCCGATGCGCTTCTGCGTCTTCGCCATGTCGTCCAGCTCGCGGCGGGTCGCCCGCAGCGAATCGGCCAGCCCCTTGTTGCCGGTCAGCATCATTTGCAGGGGCTTCGTCATGTTGTCGACCATGTCGAACATGACGCGCAGTTTCGTGGTGTTGTCCATCGTCGATCGTTTCGCTCATTGGGCGCCGGCGCGTACTCGGGCGCGCTCGCGCCAGTCCATCAGCTCGGCCAGGCTGAAGGCATCCATCACGGGCGGTGTCCAGCCGAACACCGTCGCGATGTCTGCCATCGGGTCTTCTACGCGGTCTGGGAGGCCAGTCGGGATTTCACGGCCTTCGGCATCAAAAAACCGGCGAAGATGCCTCCCAGCTGCACGAGGTCGGCGGGGTCGATGCCGGCGACGTCGGCTTCGGTCAGCATCGGCGAGCTGATGCGCGGCAGTACTTTCGACAGCGCGACGACGTCGAGGCTGACGAGGTCGGACAGCGATACGCCGCGCAGTTCGCCCGATTTCGGCTTGCGCAGCGTGATCGACGTGATCGTCTGGTTGCCGCGCACGAGCGGGGTGTCGAGCGTGTGCGTGGCCGGATCGTCCTGGTCGGGCGCGGCGACGACGGCGACGGTGGACGCATCGGCCTGCGAGTCGTTCGCGGCCGGGTCGGGTTGCATCGGATTCATGGTGGTCCTGTCGGTGATCAAGCGGGGGAAGGGCGAGGAAGGGCCCGGCCGGCGTAACCGGCCGGGCGGCGGATTACAGGCCGATCGCGTTGCGCAGCGCCGCGAACAGGTCGTTGCCGTTGACCTTCTCGATCATGTTGACGAAGTCGATCTCGATCACGTCCTGGCCGTTCACGGACAGCTTGTAGTAGCTGGCGACGGTCGTGACCTTGAACGCGGTGTCTTCCTTCGACTTCGCGGTGCCCGGGTCGATTTCGCTGTGGCGGCCGCGGATGACGATCTCGATCGCGTCGACGTTGGTCGAATCCTCGGACTGGTAGCCGCCGGCGAAGCGCAGCAGCACGCCGTCGTGCTTCGTGATCGCGTATTGGCCGAGCACGGAGCGCATGAAGCCGCCGCAGGTCCATTCGAGCTGGATCCCTTCCTGCCCGAAGTCGACCTTGATCGGGCCGCTCATGCCGCCGCCCTGGTAGTCCTCCATCTTGCGCGTGAGCTTCGGCAGCGTGACTTCGACAACCTGGCCGACGAAGTTCTCGCCGTTCTGGAACAGGTTGAATCCCTTGAGTTTGCGAGGCATACCCATCGTGTTTGACTCCTGGTGAGGCCGGTCGTTACGCGCTGACGCGCGCGGCGAAATCGGCGAGGTAACGGTCGGTGATGCGCTGGCGCAGCATCAGGTTTTCGAGCGGCGGAACCGGCGTGTATTCGTAGTCGAGATACGCCTTGCCGGACTTCAGCACGTCGGTCGTGTTCGGCTCCGGGTCGTACCAGGCCGAGCCGCCGATCAGGTAGCCCTGCGAGATCCATTCGCGGAACTTGGCGTTGATCGTTTCGATGATGTCGCGCGGCAGCGACGGGTTGAGCGGGCCGTCGATGATGGCCATCTGTGCTTCGGCGATCGAATCGGCGATGACCTGCGCGGTGCGCGTGTAGTTCTCGAACGCGAACAGCGGATCGTCCGAGCACGTGCGCGAACCCCAGAAGCGGAAGCCGTTGCGGTTCACGAGCGTCGTCACGTCCTGCTCGTTGAGGAAGCCCGCGTCCGTCGCCGGATCCTGCAGGTCCCACGACACGTCGGCGCTGATGCCGGTGACGCCGTTCACGCCGACGTTCGACAGCGTCTTGTGCCAGCCCGTGTCGTTGTCGATCTTCGCGCGCAAGCCGGCCGCATACGCGGTGGCCGGCACGACGATCGTCTTGCTGGTCGTGTCGTCCCACGCGAGGAAGTCCGGCCAGACGACCATCAGTTCGCGCTGGCTGAACTGCTTGCGATAGGCGACGGCTTCTTCCTTCGTCTTGCAGCCGTTGGCCGAGACATACGCGAACGCGCGCAGCGACTGCGCGATCGACGCGAGCGCCGCGGCGACGGGTTGCGTGTCGAGGCCCGGCGTCGCGAGGATGCGCGGCTTCACGCCGAAGCGCGCTTGCGCGCCGAGCAGCGCCTTCATGCCGGTGTACTTGCCGTCGGCGGTGACGGTGCCGATCACGTTGGTCGCCGTCTCGGCGGCGTCCTTGCCTTCGGCGACGCGCACGACGATCGTGACGGGCTTGGTCTGCCGGCCGATCGCGTCGAGCGTGCGGCGCAGCGTGCCTTGGGTGCCGGCCTTGCCGAGCGCGGCGACGACGTTGGTCAGCAGGACGGGCGTGTCGAGCGGGAAGGCGGTGGCATCGGCGTCGGACGCGGTGCAGACGATGCCGACGACGGCCGTCGACACGGTGCGGATCGGGCGCGAGCCCTCGTTGATTTCGATGACGCGTACGCCGTGGTGGTAATCCTGCGGCATGGTGTGTGGCTCCTGTGTGTGCAGATCAGATGAAAGAGAACGGGAGAAATCCCGTGCGGATCAGGCCGCGGGGTCCGCGACCGGAGCTGCAGGTGCGCTGGGTTCGTCGGGCTGGGGCTTCGATTCCGGTTCCGGTTCCGGTTCCGGTTGCGGTTGCGGTTGCGGTTCCGGCTGCGAAGGCGGAGGCGGTACGTACGGCGCCGGCGTAGTCGGCCACGTCACCGCATCAGGGAACGTGTCGGACTGGACGACCGAAACGAGTGCCATCTGGTAGGCCGACCAGGCCTTGAAGTAATAGACGCCTTCGTCGTCGAGCAGACCCGCGGCGTAGGCATCGGCCTTGCCGGCGTTGGCCTTGCGTGCGGCTTCGAGGCGTCGCTCGAACTCGGCCATCGCGGCGTCGCGTTTCTCGCGTTCGAGCAGCGCGGCCGGAATGGCCCACGCGCCGTTGATCCATGCATGGCGAGGCGACGGTTGCGGTTCGGTCGTGAGGCCGAGTTCGTCGGGCGTCTTGCCGGCAGTCGCGATTTCGACCGGTTCGCCCGTGTCGGTGCGATAGCAGAGGCGGCCGCGGAAGTCCGGCAACAGCGTCCACGCGTTGTCGCGATAGAACGGCCACGTCGTCGGCGTGCGCGCCGGCGGCTCGTCGAACGTCGCCCATGACGGCACGAGCCAGCGTTCGGGGTTGCGCGGATCGGCGTCGGGCTGGCCGCTGCTCAGGTATTCGCCGTTTGATTGGCTGTAATGATGGATCAGCATGTTTCGTTATCCAGGTTAGTAGGCGCGGATCATGGCGAGTAGCGCGACGTTGCGCGGCCGCGCTTCGTTGCCGCCGTCACCGTTGACGGTGATGGCGTGGCTGTGGCGGCCGGCGCCGCCGATACCGACGTTGTGGCCGTGGTTGCCGTCGCCGTTGATGCCAATTCCGGTTCCGGAGCCGCTCAGCCAAATTCCTGTTCCCGAGCCGTATGTGTTGTAGAAGCCGTCAATACCAAAGGGGCCAACTACTGAGCGTTGATTTCCCCCGCCACCGCCGTGGGGCACGTCCGTACCGTGCGAGTGCCCTGGGTCGTTGACGCCGTGGCTATGCCCGGGATCGCTGACGCCGTGACCGTGCCAGCCCTGCGCGTCGGTCCATGCCGAGTGCACGTGATCCCCGACTTCGCTCGCGCTCGCGCCGTGGCCGTGCAATCGGTTCGTGCTGTCCTGCCATGAGCCGATCGTGCGATCTTTGTCGATACTGCGGGCGTCGTCCCAGCACCGGATGAACTCGCCGCGCAGCTCCGGGAGGCGGAACGTCGTCGATCCGTCGCCAGTGGAGAAGCAGCCCCAGCGTCCGTTGCGCCATTCGTCGTCCGAGACGAGCGTGCCGCTGGCCTGCGCATAGGTCCAAAGGGCGGGGTAGTCGGCACGATTGACGAGCACGCCGTTCGCTTTCAGGAACCCGGCGCGCGGCAGCGTGCGCGGCTCGAATACGATCTGGCCGACCGTCGCCGTCGAGAGGGCGGCCAGCACCCATTCGGTCGTGGCGAGCGCCTTCGAACGATCGCCCGTTGCGGGTGTCGGGCCCTGCACGGGGGTCTGGAAGACGGTGCCACCCGGCGTGAACGAAACCTGCGGGATCGAGTTGCACGTCACGCCGAACGAGCCGTCGTTGACGTGGTATAGGCCCGTGTCTGGTTTGCCGTCGTTGATGAACGTAATGCCGGGCGCGGATGGCGTGCCTTCGGCTGCGAGAATCTGAGCGCCGGCCGACATCGCGAAGCCGGTCGACTGGATCGGATTGGGGAGGTTGCCGGTGTGCCATACCGGTTTGCTGTCTACCCGGAAAGTTCGGTCCTCCGAGAAATACTGGAATGCGCCAGCATTACCTCCCCACCAGCCAACCGATCCGGCGTTGCCGTAGATATATCCGGCAGCGGAGCCGAGCCTGATATGCGCTTCGGCATTGCCCATCCCGACGGAAAGTTCGCCGCCGATGTAGGTCATTTCCCCGCTGCCATTGATCCGGACCGTTCCGTCGGCGAGCGACCAGGCGAACGGGCGGAAATCATTCCACTGGCCGTCCAGATCGCCTTTCTTGGTCGACAACAAGTAAACGTTTGTACCGTCGTTACGCAAAAAGGCGCCGTAGTCGCCGTAGACCATTCGGAAATGCGCACCGTTAGCGTCCATGTCGCGCGAAGTCACCGAGCCCTTGAACGTGGCGCTTCCGGCGGCCTGGATTACGTTGCGGCCGTCGTCAACAGACGTCCCAACCAACATGCGACCAGACGGCATTACGCGAACGCGAGCCGCATTGCCCGCGACGATGTCGCAGGAGCCGTTGGCGTTATCCGAACCGATGGTTGCGTTGCCCGCCGTGCGGAAGTAGCCATTCACCTCGTCGGCAGCAACCCAGGCCTTGACGGTGTTTGCCCCCCCCGAAATGCTCATGCCATACGTGCGAGAGTTGCCGTCGACCTGCAGCCGCGAGTTCCCGTCGTCATTCGTGACGTCGCCCACGAGCACGCGGCCGCCGTATGCGACCCGCACGGCGCGTGCCTGGTTCGCGTCGGTCTCTGCGTCGTTGCCGGTCTTGTTGACCCACAGATCGACGTACTCGCGCCCCCACGCGCCATTGTCGAAGCCTGCCCGCACCGTCGCGATCAAGCGCGTCCCGGTATCGGCGATGTTGCCGCCGAACGTGCCATGCAGGCGCACGCGGCTTTCCCGCCCGTTCTTGCCGGTCGGCGGACGCACCGTGACATGCGCCGTATCCGGCCCCGCATCGAACTCAGTGACGACCGGCCCGGTGAACTTCGCCCCGGTCAACGCCGCGTAACGCGACGCCGCGGTTTTCGGCGTCACTGCACGCGTATCGTCCGCACCGGCGTTGACTTCCGCCTGGGTCGCCAGCTCGACCACGCCTTGCCGCTCGGTGGTCGCCGGCGGATTGAGGAACGACGCGTCGCCGAACACGAGTTGCGTCGCGTCGATCGTCGCGAACTGCAGGTCGGACGACAGCAGCAGCATCGCGGCCGGCGACTTCTCCATGATCGGCGTCGCCTGGCCGTAGCTGGCCAGCAGCACGCCGTTCTCGAGATAGAGGCCGAACCCGTACAGCGAGTACTGGTCCGCGGTGTCGTCCTTGAGCGTCGTATGAATCGTGTCCGGCGCGACGTTGGCGCCGCCGAAGGACTGGATCCGCTTCAGCTCGTTCGGCAGCTTCGTGAGCCCCTTGTCGGCGACGAACGGCGCGTTCGCCAGGCCGATTTCCACGACCTGGTGGGCATTCGTGCCGCCGTTGCCGGCGGCGACGAGCGCGGCACGGCCGGCGTCGGTGATGATGATCTGGGTTGCCATGTGCGATCAGTAGTCGGTGAGGTTCAGGCGGCGATAGGCCGCCACGCGCGCGGCGGCGCCGACCGGTTGTCGGCCCCGCATCTCGAAGCCCTGCGTGAACGTGTAGTGCGCCCGTACCGGCTTGGTCCGGTCGATTTCCGCGAGGATGTCGGCGACGTATTCGGCGGTCGGCGGCTGGCCTTCCTGGCCGCTGACCGTCATCACGAGGTCGAACGTGCCGGGTTGGCCCGGCGGGCGCTGCTCGAACCATTCACGCAGGACGATGTTTCCGCCGAAGGCCGCGACGACTTCGCGCACCGCGGCGGCGGTGCCCTTGCGGCGCGCGATCGGAATCGCCTGGCCGACCCGGGCGCGCTTCACGTACTCGGGCCAGTAGTCCTTCCACGCATCGACGCCGAGGTGCCATGCGAGCCACGGCAGCAGGTCGGACCGGATCGCGTCCGGATTCATCAGCGTCGCGAGCGGCGTCGGCACGTCGTCGATGCGCGCGTTCGTCGCGGCGAGCCGGCGTTCGAGCCGCGTCGCGTTCGGCGGGAGGACGTCATTCATTGCTGTACACCCCGCCGTCGATCAGCTCGATTCCGGTGCAATACGGCGCCTGCTGCTTCGTCGCCGGCAGGCCGGCGGACGGGCTTTCGAGGATCACCTTCTGCACGCCGGCCGCGCGGGCGGCCGCGTAGATCCCGTCGAGCGTGACCTCCATCCCGAGGCGGTGCATGGATTCGGTGTATTTCTTCATCGCGCGGTTGGCTTCCGCGAGCGCCACCGCACGATCCGGGCCGGCAAAGAACACGAGCCGCGCGCGCACCTGGTAGCGCAGGATTTCCGCGCCGCGCACCGTGACCTTGTCGGTCAGCGGCCGCACGTCGTCGGCCTGCAGCGCGGCCGCCACCGCGGCGATCAGCGCCGGATCCGCCGTGCCGTCGCCATCGCGCGCCAGCACCGAGACGAGGACTTCGCACGGGGCCGGGCTGACGGCCGACGCATCGAGCACGCGGCCGTCCGCGTTGCGTGCGTGCGAAACGTACGCGCCTTCGGGGCCGGCGACGGACAGGCTCTGCGGCGCGAGCTGCGTGCGGGCGCGCAGGTCGGTATCACTTTCCATGACCGCCGCGACGTCGTGTTCCGGATCGGCGGGCGTGATCGTCAGGCGCCGGATGCCGAACAGCGCGGCGAGATGATCGAGGTCCGTGCCGACCGCGTAGGCGAGCATCACGGCACGCGCGGCGTCGTTCACGCGCTGCCGCAGCACGATCTCGCGGTACGCGTTCTCCTGGAGCAGCTTCACGACCGGCTCCGATTCGAGCGCGAGCGTCGCGGCGATTTCGGCCTGCTCGTCGGCCGGGTAGAGCGACACGAAGCGGGCCTTGCGCGCGGCAAGCAGGGTTTCGTAGTCGATCGTTTCGACGACGTCGGGTGACGGCAGCTGCGAGAGGTCGATCGGCGTCACGCTCATGCGGGGCTCCCGTTCGTCATCGGCACGCGGGTCGACACGATCGTGCCGTTCTCGCCGGTCCAGCCTTCGATGTCGAGATAGACCGACCCGGCGGCCGCATTCGCGTCGTCGGCGGCGAGCACGACGCGCGTGAGCGTCAGGCGCGGCTCCCAGCGCATGAGCGCCGTCGCGACGGCCGCGTACAGCCGGGTGCGCACGGTGCCGTTGCCGGGTGCGTCGATCAGGTCGGGCAGCTCGGAGCCGAACGTGCGGCGTTTCACGCACGACGCGAGCGGCGTCGTCACGATCCTGCCGATCGACTGGTAGAAGTGGTCCAGGCCCGAGATCGAGCGGCCGGTGTTCGCGTTCATGCCTTTCATTGCGGTGCGCTCACGAGTTGTCCATCGCCTTGTTCGCGATGCGTGTGATGCGGGAGGCTGATGCCCTGGGATGTCACTTCGCGGGTGAAGGTGGCCGCGCCGTCGATCTGCATCGTGGCGCCGCCGCCGGCGCCGCCGGTGCCGGTCATGCCCGATTCGAATGCGAACGGGCCCTTGACCGTCATCGCGCCGGTGCAGGTCGTCTGTGGCGCGTCGAACGTGATGCGCTCGGCCTTCACCGTGGCGTCGCGGGTCTGCACGACGACCGAGCCCGGCGCGACGATGCGCACGGTCGCGCCGGCGGGCAGCTCGGCCGTGAGCGCATGCGCGGCGTGGTCGTACGTGATGCTCGCGCCGTCGGGGTAGACGCGCGCGTGGGTGTCCGGGCTCGAGGCAGGGGCCGGCGCGGCATTCGAATACACGCCGCGCAGCGCGACGCCCTGCGCCGGATCGCCCATCGGGCAGAGCAGCACGACCTGTTCGCCCGGCGTCGGCGGCAGCCAGTCGCGCGTGCCGCCGGCGGTGCCGGCGACCCACGGAATCCAGTTGGTCTGCAGGCCGCTGCCGTCGGAGTCGGCGTCGCCGACCGAGACGCGGCACAACGCGGCCGCATGGTCGACCGCGAGGATCGTTCCCTTGCGCACCGCGTTGCGTGCCTGCCGTTGAATTTCATTTGCGTCCATGCAGCCATGGTGACGGTCGGGCAGCCACGGCGCGAGCGATGGCCTGTGTCGTCGCGACGAGGACAGCGCGCACCGGATGCCGGCACGAACGCGCGCGTCGAGAATCGCATCACCGGTTGGCGTGAGGATGGCGTCGTGCGCCCTGGCGATGGGGTTGCGGGGCTGGAATGCGTGAGCGGATCGACGGCGCAGCGGCGGCTGGGCGGAGGTGCGACGGGTTGCGTGGCGACGAGATGCAGAGGGGTGTTGTGCGGCGGGACACGAGGATGGGGCGCGCATGGAGGTGTTGCCACGGGCGACGACGTCGACGCGGCGCGCGTCGCCGATGCCGGTCGATTCGAGGGCGATGCACGAGCAGGCGATCGGCGTTGCGATCGCGACATGCAAGTTCGCCACGGCGCGCGAAACGAAGAGGGCGAGACGAGATGTCCGGTAGCGACGCGCAGCCGTTGCGGCAGTGAACGCGGCGGAACACTGCGCACGCACGGTGTTCGTTCGATAGCGCGCGGCGGCGATGCCACATGCAGGAAGACGGGCGGCCGCCCGCCGGGCTTACCTGGTGAATGAACGCTGCAGAACACTGTGCACGCACGGTGCACGGCGGTCGTTCGATAGCACGCGGCATCGATGCTGCGTGCAGGAAGACGAGCTGCCGCCCGCTGGGCTTACCTGATCTGCGGCAGCGCGACCCAGGTGAGCGTGTTGGCCGGATCGACCAGCGTGTCGTCGACGTGGGTGATCACGTGCCGGCCGTCCGGCCCAGTTGCGACGTTGACGCTTTCCGTCAGCGCCAGCCGGATCGACAGGTCAATTGCCGCCGGGTCGCGAACGCCGACCTCGAAGGTGATGCCGCTCGTGCGTGCGGCGGGATTCGTCACGAGATCCGGCTGGTTCTTGCGGACCCATTCGACGACCGCGACGAACACCGGATCCGTATCGCCGGAGAAATTCGTCGCGAGCACGTGGGCCGTGTACCGGTATTCGAACGACGGCGTCAGCGTGCCGGTGGTCGCAATCGATCCTTGCTCGACGAGCACGGTCAGCGCGCCCGGTTCGGTTCCGAGTGACGGGATGGCGGCGACGAGCGCCCGCCGCAGGCTGTCTGGCTTAATCATGCGGATGCGCTCCGTGGCGGGTTGCGGGCGTGCCGGCCTGGCATGCCGCGATCATGTCGACTTGCGCCGCGCAGGTTGCCCAGGCCGCCTTCGCGAGCGTGAGCGCGGCATCGAGCTCACCGTTGGTGCCGGGCGCGAGCATCGGCAGCGTGCAGGGGTTCACCGCCTGGCACGTATTCGACGTAAGCGTCGGCGCCGGTGAGAGCGGGATTGGCTTGCATGCGGACAACGTCGTCAGGCAGACGAGTACCAGCCCAGGCGCGAAGCGCGGCGTTTTCATCGGTCAATCTCCGGTTTTCAAGTCGGGTGGCGTCGAGCTTCGACGCGATCGCGGCCTGCGAGCGGTCGAGCCGGGCCTGCTGTCGGGCGCGCTCGGCGGTGTCCTGCCGCATGCGCGCGATGACGTCGTCGCGCCCGGCGAGCGCCTGTCGTGCCTCGACGAGTTGCTGCCGCGTGGCGCCCAGGTCGGCGCGCAGCGCATGCACGACCAGCGCCGCGACGGCGCACGCGGCAAGCGCGGCGACGCAGGCGGCGAATTTCGCGGCGAGCCCGTTCATGCGGCGGACGGGGCGCCGGTCGATGCGGATCCGCCCGGCGTCGACGCGGCCGGTTGCGACGCATAGCGGTCATAGGCGCGCGCGAGCTTCACGTCGTAGAGGTTCGCCGCGTAGTCGGGGCCGTTGTACGCGCGTGCGAATGCGGCCCACTGGCGGTCGCGGAGCGTGCGGCGCAGCGCGTCGTCGGCCGCGATGTAACGGACGAAGGCGTCGAGATGCCGGGCTTCGCCGCTTTCCATGCACGCGACGAATTCGTCGATGCCGGGATAGCCGAGACGCGCCCAGTGATAGCCCATCACCTGGAACGCGCCCCAGCTCGCGGATTCCCACGCGGCGCCGGCATCGATCGACTCGGCCGTCGCGAGGCGCGTGTATTCCGCGGCGCCGCCGCGATAGCCGCCGCGCGTGCGCGACACGATGTCCGGCTGGCGCGCCGCGAACGGTGCGGGATCGATGCCGCGTGCCTGCAGCCGCTTCCAGAACACGTGGCGTTCGAACAGGATCACGGGCCGGCCGTCGGGCAGGAACCCGGCGCCGCGCGACTCGACTTCGTTGACCGCGCGAATGCACGCGAGCGGCACGTCGAGCGTGCGTGCGGCGCGTTCGAGATCGGCGAGCGCGAGGTGGGTCGGATCGCGCCGGCCGGTGGCCAGCGCGGCGCAGGTCTTCGGGCCGGCGATACCGTCGTCGACGAGGCCGGTGTTTCGTTGCAGCGCGATCACGGCGGCTTCGGTCGCCGCGTCGTAGAGGTGCGTGACCTGCACCGGATAGCCGGCGCGGATCAGCCGGCGTTGCAGCAGGCCGACGTCGTCGCCGTGGTCGCCGAGGCGGCGGGTCTTCATGATTCATTCACTCCTGAGCAGGCGGGCGACGTTGCCGCGCGTGCCGCAGACGGACATCGCCAGCAGGACGGCGGTCGCCGTTTCGAAGAAGCCGACGGAGCCGGCATGCAGCAGCAATTCGATCGATGCGCCGCCGGCGACCGCCACGACGATCCAGGCGAACCAGGACGCGCGATGCCGGTGCCGCGCGCCGTTGCGCCGGTAGGTGAGCACGCGCACGAGCACGGCGACGTGGGCGCAGAGCGCGATCAGCACGAGCGGGAGCGGCATGTCATCCCCCCTTGCGGAACAGCGCGAGCAGGTCCAGCGTCTTGACCCGTTCGATGAGTTGCAGCGTGACGGCGATGACGAGCGCGGCCGCGAAGAACGCGGCGACGCCCGTCGAATGGATCGGCGTGGCGCCGACGATTTCCGGTGCGGCGAGATAGCCCATCACGAGCGAGATCAGCAAGTACGCGGCGCGCCGTGCGACGCCGATTTCCTTCGACGTGACGACCACGAGCGCGGCGCCCGTGAACGCGCCGATCAGCGCGTTGCCGTCGATGCCGGGCGCGAGCCCGGCGACGCCGATCGCGGCGGACAGCATCGCGGCGGTGGTGAGGTTCGGTTCGGCCATGCGGGCGATTCCAGGGTCAGTCAAACAGTTGCAGCAACGGCCGGGCGCGCGTGGCGGTGTCGAGCGGCGGCAAATGGACGGGCGTGCCGGCCGGCAGCACGACGCCGAGGCCGGCGAGCCCGGTGTTGGCTTCGAGCACCGTTTCGACGGTGCCGTCCGTGCGGCCATAGTGGCGCCAGCACAGCGCGTCGACGGTGTCGCCCTGCAAGGTGCGTACGATCATGGCCGGCGCTCCCGATGCGGGAGCGCGTCGCAGTCGCCGGCCGGCGCGGGGTGGAGGCTTGTCGATGTCGTGCTGCTTGCCATGGCGAGGTCCCGGGCAGTGAGGCAGTGGAGAGGGTTCCCATGGTCGAGCTTCGCCGGGCGGCGTTCAACGACACGCATGCGTCGCCTGTGCGGAGACGCAGCGCGGCGCGTGTCGCGACGTGCATCGGGCCTTACGCTTTCCGTGGGGGGCTTGATGGGCGCTCGACGGGCACGTCACGGGCGGATGCGGCGCGAGCCGTGCAGCCGGATTGCAGCTGGCGTGAGCCGGGGCGGCCTTGATTGACCTTGTGCAGCCTTGGTTTTGCGCTGTGCGACGCGTGTCGAGCCCTTGCCGGGCAAGGGCGGGGGGAACGTAGGTAAAACTCCGAAGGCAGGGGTTGCCGATGCACGGCGTGCGCCTGCCGCCGCACCGTCATGCGAGAATCCCCTGCAACGACCACTCCAAGCGACGATCGCGGCGGCCGTCCGCGCATCGCGCCGACTCCCGATGGCTGCCATCCTGTCTACCCCGACCGCAGTCGATGCCCGCGCGCTGACCGATGCGCAGCAGGCATTGCTCGCGCGTCTGCACGCCTATTCCCCCGACGATCCGACCGCGCCCCTGCCGTACAGCCGGCGCCTTGCCGAAGCCGAAGGCTGGTCGCATGCGCATGCGCTGGCCGTGATCGACGAATACAAGCGCTTCGCGTTCCTCGCGCAGGCGGCCGGCCATCCGGTCACGCCGTCGGTCGCGGTCGATGCCGCGTGGCATTTCCACCTGCAGTACACGCTCGAATACTGGGACGTCTTCTGCGCCGGCGTGCTGCGCGCGCGGCTGCATCACATGCCCGGCACGGGCGCGCCGGACGAAGCCGCCGTGTACGTGCAGCGCTATCGCGACACGCTCGACAGCTATCGCAGGCTGTTCGGCTGCGAGCCGCCCGAAGCGATCTGGCCGCGCCCCGTCGCCGAGGCCGTGCCCGCCGACGCCCCGGTGCAGCGCGCGGAACGGCGCGACGGCCCGTCGAGCGCGCCCGCCGCGCGCCCGCGACGTTGGCGGCGCATCGCGAAGTTCGCGTGGCCGACGGCGGCGATCAGCGTCGCGGCGACCTGCGCGAGCGCGAGCGATTTCAATGTGCTGGACTTCTCGGGGCCGGACTTTCTCGGGTTGTTCTACGTGCCGCTCTGCACCGCCGCGCTGCTGCTGATCGCCGGCCTGCAGTGGATCGAATACCGCCACCGGGTGTGGGGAACGCGCGCCCCCGAATCGTCGCCTGACCTGAGCGCGGAGGAAGCGGCGTATCTCGCGGGCGGCGGTGCGCGGATGGCGCAGGTCGTGATGCTGTCGCTCGCGCATGCCGGTGCGATCGAGCTGCGGATGAGCAAGGGTCACGACGCGCGGGTGCGGATCGACGATCCGCGACACGCAGGCGTGTATGGCGCCGACTGGGAATGGCTGCGGCGGCAACCCGGCGGCGAGACGAGCTGCCACGCGTTTCGTCAGCGTCTCGCGTGGCGCGAAGCCGACTGCGCCGCGGCGTTGCAGCGCAAAGGCTGGCTCTGGGCGCCGGGCGAGATGCGGGCGACGCGGATGGCCGCGCGCGCGATCCTGCTGCTCGTGTTCGGCGCGGGCGCGGCGAAGCTCGCGGTCGGCCTGAGCCGTGGCCGGCCCGTGCTGCTGCTGATGATGGTCATGGCGGCGTTCATGGTCGCGTACCACTTCATGGTCGAACGCCTGCCCGGCGTCGGGCGCGGCGGCATGACGCGCGGCGGCGAGGCGGCGCTCGACGCGCACCGCGAGCAACGCCGGGGCGACCGCGCGACGCCGGACGGGCTCTTGTGGACGGCCGCGCTGTTCGGCGCCGGCGCGCTCGCCGGCACCGTGTGGGCCGCGCATTCGAACGTGCTGATGGCGCCGCCGCCCGTTGCCGTGCAAACCGGCGGGTCGAGCGGTTCGTTCGACTCGGGCGCCGGAGACAGCAGCAGTTCGAGTTCGTGCAGTTCGTCGAGCTCATGCAGCTCGAGCAGTTGCGGCGGCTGTTCGAGCACCTGAGCACAGCGCGCGCTGCCGGGATAGCGCGCCGCGCCGCCAGCGTCAGGCAGGCGGCACGACGCGCACAGACTTACGCGAGCGCGGCATCGGCGTGCGTGCGTGCCTGCGCGGCACGCCCGTCGCCCGCCTCGACGATCAGCGTCCAGTCGAACGCCGGCAGTGCGCAGAGTTGCTCGACGGTGGCCGTGTACTCGTGCGCGGGCGCGTGCAGGTAGCGCACCTTGTCGGTCCATTCGGGCAGCGGCGCCTGCGACGTGGTCACCACGACCGCCAGCAGATCCTGCTCCGGCCGCCGTGCGATGTCCTGCAGGCTCAGCCGGACCTGGTCGAGGTCGCCCTCGGCGTCCAGGATCAGCGCGCCGGGGATCGGCGCATCGGGGTGGCCGGGCGGGTTGCCGATCGCGCCTTTGTCGATGCACTGCTGATACACGTGGCGATAGCGCGGCAGCGCCTGCTGCAGCGCGTGATGCTTGCGGACCTTCGCCTGCGCCGTGCGCGCGAGCCCGCGGCGCAGCGCCGGGTTCGCGATCAGCCGCTCGAGCGCGTCGACCCAGGCCTGCGGCGCATCCGGAACCAGCAGGCCGTCGCAGCCGTCGTGCAGCGCGAAGCGATAGGCGGGCCGGTCGCTGACGATCGACGCGATGCCGGCCGCCGCGTATTCCTGCCACTGGATCGTGCTCGTGCCGGCGTTGTAGTCGTGGTCGGCGAGCGGCAGCAGCGCGATGTCCCAGCGCCGTTCCGGCAGGCGTTGCGCGTGCGCGTCGTAGTCGTGAAGCTCGGGCTCGCACCCGGCGGCCGGGTGGCCGGCCCAGCCCGGCGGGACGTCCGCGCCGACGAAACTCACCCGGACCTTGCCGGGATGGCGCGCGCAGATCGCCTGCAGCGCCGCGTCGACGAGCGCGAAGTTGTCGGCGCGCAGCGACGCGCCGGCGATGCCGATCGTCACGCAGTCGTCGCCGCGCGCCGTCACGGGGCGGTAGAACCGGTCGAAGTCCACGCTGTCGGGCAGCACGTGAACGCGCGGATGCGACAGCCGGTAGCGGCTGGCGATGAACGGCGTGGATACGATCACGGCGTCCGCGTTGCGCAGCACGAGCTCGATCCCCGCGCGGGCCATCCCGCCTTGCGCGGCGAGCGGATGCGCGGCCGGCAGGTCGGTCAGCAGGTCGTCGGTCTCGTAGATCACCGGCTTTTCATGCTTGAAGATCGTATACAGGTCGTTGCCCGTCAGCATGCCGGGCGCCAGCCGGTGCAGCAGGATGGCGTCGGCCGTGGCCAGCACGCTGCTGTCGAGCTGGCCGTCCCGGAAGCCCGGGACGAGTTCCCATTCATCGTTCAGCAGACCGAACGGCAGCGTGAGGCGAATTCGCGACGACGCGCATGCGTCCGGATCGATCGAATACACGACCAGGCGCTTGCCGCGCGGTGCGGCGTCCGCAGTCGCGGCGACGGGCGCCAGCGTCCGGTTCTCCGCCAGCAGCCGCGCGTACAGCGCACCGTGGCGCGCGGCGTTGCGGCCGATGTCGTGCTGCGCGCGGATCGCATCCTGCGCGGCCGCGGCGAGCTGCGCGCGGGTGTGCGGATGCTCGATCAGGTGCGCGATCGCGTCGACCCACGCGTCGGCGGTGTCGGCGACGAGCCAGGCCGTGCTGCCGTGGACAACCGGGCCGCCTTGCGCCGGCGTGGCGACGAGCACCGTGGCCGCGCCGGCCGCCGAGCATTCGAGCCATGCGCGCGGCGGCGCATCGTCGCGCAACGTGACGGGCGCCGCGACCAGCGCGATGTCGAGGTCCGCGCGCTTCAGCGCGTCGGCGTAGCGGTCGTAAGGGGCAGGCTCCGCGATCGGCGTGACGTCCGGTTCGCGATCCCAGCCGGCCGGCAGCGCCGCGCCGACGAACGACACCCGGAGCTTCCCCGGAAACCGGCGGCGGAGCTCGGCCAGCGCCTGGCGGACCTGCTCGAGACGCACGCCGTCGAGCCCGGTGCCGGAAACCGCGAGGTTCACGTGGTCGCGCACGCCGGGCGCCGCGCGGTGCAGACGCTCGAGATCGACGCCGGTCGGCAGCGCGTGCACCGAGGCGTTGACATGACGGTACTCCCGCACCAGCGTTTCCGACGGCACGACGATCGCATGCGCGCGCTGCACGGCGCTGCGGATGCCCGCCTTGCGGCGCGCGTTGTCGGCCGCGCCGGGGAGGTCGGCGAGCAGCGTATCGAGCGGCACGTCGATGTCGAGGACGACCGGCTTGCCGAGCGAGAACAGGTGTTCCAGCGTGGCGGCGGACAGCAGGCCCGGCGTGTCGCCCTGCAGCACGATCAGGTCCGCGCGCTGCAGCGCGTCGGGATCGATGCCGGCTGGCGTGACCGGGAACGTCAGCGCCCATTCGCGGTCCAGCCGCGCGAACGGCTGCGCGAAGCGCAGGCTGGTGCGCGCGTGGTCGGCCGGTTCGGCGGTGACGACCGCGATGCACGAGCGCGGCGCGGACGCGGGCTGTCCGTGGGCGGCGGCGCCCGTCGCGACGGCCTGCGCATCCAGCGTGTCCGCGTGGGCCTGGGTCCGCTCGACGAAGTGCTGCAACTGCTGCCAGAACGTCTCCTCTTCCTTCAGGTAGACGCCGCGCGCTTCGTGAACGGTGGCCTTCGCGTGGGCGATCTCGTGTTCGTCGAGCCCCCACGCGATGCCCTTGCCGTCCATCACCCACCGGGTCGGCTCCGACAGCGACGCGTCATTCATGATGCACACGACCGGGCAGCCGCACAGCAGCGCTTCGAACACGGCGGTGGACCATTCGTACATGTACACGCACTCGACCTGCCGGAACAGCGCCGCGAGTTCGTGCGCCGAACGTTCCGGCACGCGGGTCGAGATTTCGATCGACTCGGCGGTGACCGGGTGCAGCGTGCCGCCGCGCCGCAGGTGGCGATTGATGAAGACGGCCGTGCCGTTGCGGCGGGCGTCGTCGACCCCGTCGCTGTTGAAGATGCGCGTGTCGACCAGCGGTATGCGCAGCAGGTCCGCCTGCCATTCCTCGGGCACCAGCGACGGCCCGAACGTGAAGATGAGGTCGTTCGGCTGCAGGCTGATCGGTTCGCCGTTGATGCGGCCGGGCTCGGCCAGCAGGTAGCGCACGACGCAGCGCGCGTTGAACGGATTGCCGGTGACGACGTCCGGGTAGACGACGATCGGGCTGCGATTCGCGCGGGCGTGCGCCTGCGCGATGTCGTTGGTCAGCGGCGGCGTGCGCAGCTCGGGATGCACGACCGCCGTGCAGACGTACGCTTCGTGGCCGAGCAGGTTCAGCACGTGGCACAGGTAGTGCATCGCGCGGATCCCGCCGGAGGTTTGCCGGAAATTCGGCGCGAGGATGTAGTACGGGTGGTCGAGTCGCGTAAAGATGCGCGAACCGCCGTGCGCCATGCCAGGTGTGGGAGTCGTCATCGTTATCGGGTGCGGTAGAAATCGAAGACCACGTCGAGGATGCGATCCTGTTCGGCTTCGGTCATGTCGTGGTACAGCGGCAGCCGGACGAGCCGGTCGGCGACGAGGTCCGTCACCGCCATGCCGGAGCCGCAGCGCCCGTAGCGCTGGCCGGCCGGCGAACTGTGCAGCGGCACGTAGTGGAACACCGCGTTCACGCCCACCGCGCGGATCTGCTGCAGCAGCGCGGTGCGTTCGGCGAGGTCGCGTGCGAGGAAATAGAACATGTGGCCGTTGCCGCGCTCGGCGAGCGAAATCGCGGGCAGCTCGATCAGCCCGTCCGCGTGCAGCGGCTGCAGCGCGTCCTGGTAGCGCTGCACGGTCGCGCGCCGCTGCGCGGTGATCACGTCCGCGTGCTCGAACTGCGCGTACAGGAACGCCGCGATCAGCTCGCCCGGCAGGAACGACGAGCCGACGTCGACCCAGGTGTACTTGTCCACCTGCCCGCGGAAGAACTGGCTGCGGTTGGTGCCCTTCTCGCGGATGATCTCCGCGCGCTCGACGAGGCGCGGGTCGTTGACCAGCAGCGCGCCGCCTTCGCCCGAGATCACGTTCTTGGTCTCGTGGAAGCTGAGGCACGCGAGGTGGCCGAGGCTGCCGAGCGGCTTGCCGTTCCACGTCGACTGCAGTGCCTGGGCGGCGTCCTCGATCACCCACAGGTCGTGGTCCGCCGCGAGCTGCCCGATCACGTCCATGTCGCAGGCGACGCCCGCGTAGTGCACCGGCACGATCGCGCGCGTGCGCTTGGTGATCGCGGCGGCGATCTGCGTCTCGTCAAGGTTCAGCGTGTCGCGGCGGATGTCGACGAACACCGGCGTCGCGCCGCGCAGCACGAACGCGTTGGCGGTCGACACGAACGTGTAGGACGGCATGATCACTTCGTCGCCGGGCTGCACGTCGGCGAGGAGCGCGGCCATCTCGAGCGCGGCCGTGCACGAGTGCGTGAGCAGCGCGCGCTGGCAGCCGATGCGTGCTTCCAGCCAGCGGTGGCAGAGCTTCGTGAACGCCTGGTCGCCGGCGAGGCCGCCCTGCTCGACCGCTTTCGCGATGTAGTAGAGCTCCTTGCCGACCACGAACGGGCGGCCGAACGGAATGCAGTCGAGGTTGGGTGGGCCGAACATGGTCAGGCTCCGCGTCAAGGGGTGGGACGTCCGGCCGCGCGGCTCGCGCGCGGCGCCACTCAGGTGTCCTTGCGGACGAGAATCGTGAATTCGTACAGGCCGTAGTCGTGCAGCAGCGCGACGTGGCGCGAATAGCGGCGCTTGCAGCGATCGAACAGCGCGCACGGGTCCGCGTAGTACAGGAGGTCCGGGCGCATGAACGGCGGATCGGAATACGACGTCAGGCAGTTGAACGAGAAGCCCAGTCGGCTCGTCGCGTGCAGCGTGTCGAGCGTCGCGTGGATGTAGTCGAGCCACGCGTCGTCGTCGTGACCGCGCCTGACGTTGAAGATGCCGGAGGCGATCCCGTAGTCCGACGCGACCTGCGGCACCGCGCCGACATGAAACGCGACGTTCGCGTCGTCGCGGTAGCGCTGCCGCGCGGCGTCGACCATGTCGGACGAGATGTCGTAGCCTGCATACGCGAAACCGTCGGGCAGCGCGCGCGCCTTCAGGAAATCGACCAGCGCGCCGTAGCCGCAGCCGATGTCGTTCACCGAGTGGCCGCCGGACGCGGGCAGGATCTTCGTCAGTTGTTCGAAGCGCAGGAACTGGCCGGTTTCGCCGTTCCAGTCGACGCCGCGCGCGGTCGCGCCGTGCTCCGCCAGCCGCGCGCTGTAGTACGCGGCCACTTCTTCCAGCAGGCTCGCATGCCGGGATTCGCTCATGGGCATCACCTCAGTCTTTCGAGGTCAGCGCGTACCGGCGCGCTTCGGGACCGCAGTTGAACAGCACGTCGAGCACCGTCACGCCGTGGACGAAGTCGCCCCACTGCTGCGGATACTCGGGATAGGCCGGATAGTCGAACCAGCGCACCGCGACGCCGGCATCGGCGAACAGGTTCTCGTCGAGGTAGCTGCGCGCGGCCGGGCCGGACAGGTACTCGGTCGCGCCCGCCTGCACGCACAGGTTCAGCAGCTTCTCGGTGCGGTCGCCGTGCAGCGCATAGTCCGACGTCGACGACACGCGCGTGCCGATCTCCAGTTGCCGGAGGACCCACGTCAGCATCGCGGCATTCAGCTCGCTCAGCATCCCGTAGGTTCGGCCGGTGTAGAGCGCTTCGAGCTCGTCCGCATAGCGCGCGAAGTGCGGCGCGCGTGCGTAGTTCTGCTGCAGGGCCTTCCAGTGCAGCGGCGCCCAGTCGGCGCCGTCGATCTCGGTTTCGCGGATCGACTGGTGATACTTGCCCTTCACCTTCACCGGCACGCTCAGCCATTGCACGCCCTGCGGCGTCTTGATCTGGTTGCGGTTGCGCCAGTCGCGGCGCGTGTACTGCGCGTCGTCGTAGAGGATGAACTCGTCGCTGGCGGCGATCAGGTCGAAGTAGCCCTTCCACGGAATGTAGTTGGACTGGACGATCGCCACCCGCTTCGCGTCGCGGTTCATGGTCGCACCGCTCATGCCGGAATGTGGCCGTACCGGTACATGTCGACGAGCTCGGGCGGAATGCCCCAGTCCGTCGCGCCCAGCTTGTCGTGCAGCGCCTCCAGGTCCGCGCGGATCGCGTTCTGGAGCTGTTCGACCATGCGGTTGCGCGCCGGCACGAAGTCGTGCTGGTACGCGGCATTGATCTGATGGCGTACCGTCTTCGCGATCGCGGCCTCGCGCGTCATGTTGCGGATCAGCTTGCGTTCGGGCGCGAGTTCCGCGTAGCGCGGGTCGATCGGCTCGCCGCGCATCGCCGCGACGAGATCGCGGCTCAGCACCGGCGACAGGTGGAAGCCGTCGCGCTTGGTGCCGCCGAGAATCCACAGGTCGCGCACGCTGGTTTCGCCGAACAGCGGATACAGGTCGGACGTCGTCGGCCGCCAGCCGACGTTGACGTTGACCAGGCTCGCGCGCGAGAAGCGGGTGTTGATCTGGTCCATCGCCGACTTCAGCAGCGTGTACGCGCTGCCGGCGTGGCCGTGCTCGTGCGGCACCGGGCTGATGTAGTTGCTGGCGCCGACGAGGGTCCGGTCAGGCCCGTGCGGCGCCGAATACACGCCGCACGCGAGGCCGCGGTTGGTCGTGCGCACGCAGTGCGTGTGCACGTTCTCCGCGCTCTGCAGTTCGATCGACATGCCGACGCCGTAGAACATCCGCTGCACCGGCAGCTCGGGCAGGCTCGCCTGCAGCACGCGCGTCACGTTGGCGCCGTTGCAGAGGATGAAGCGGTCCGCGCCGAGCACGCTGCCATCGGACAGGCGTGCCCCGGTGACGCGTCCGGCCGCGGTGTCGAGCCGCTCGACCTCGGCGTCGATGAAGCGCACGTTGGCGGCTTGCGCGACCGACTCGGTCAGCGCGTCGAGAAACTGTTTCGGATTGACCCAGCCTTCGCGTTTCAGGAAGACCGCCTTCAGCGCGCGATAGCGCGGGTCCGGATGATAGTTCGGGATCCCTGACGGATCGACCGCCTCGCAGGGCTCCTCGAATTCGCGGCAGAACCGCTGCATGGCCGCGAAGTTCTCGTCGTCGAGCGCGTCGGTCGCCGCGTTGTTCAGCACGAAGGTGCCGAAGCCGTGCGCGATCGCGCGCGCCGGCGTGCAGATTTCAGCGAATACGGCGGGCCAGGCCGCCGTCGCGCCGCGGCTCAGCTCGAACTTGAAGCGGTCGATCGGCGTGCCGAGCGAATCGCCTTCCAGCTCGGTGAACGAATTGAGCATCGCCGCCGCGGCGCGCGTGGCCGAGCCGGGCCGATGCGCGTGGCCCACGATCACGAGCTCGACGCCCGGGTCCGCCCGCTGCCATGCGCGGGCCGTCATCAGGCCGAGAATGCCGTTGCCGAGGATCGCGATTTTCATTTGCGTGTGCCTCCACCCTCGGGGAACGACAGGTAGCACAGCGACGGATAGGCCGCCGCCTTGTGGATCTGGTGCGGACGGTTGCCGAGCAGGTCGCGCAGGTAATGGACGCCTTCCGCGGGCAGCTGGCCGCCGCGGGTGAGCTGCCAGAACGCGACGATGCCGCCGGGCACCAGCCGCTCCATCACCGCGTCGAACGCGTGCCGGGTCGGCTCGATCACGTTCAGGTCGAACCACGCGAGCGCGACCATCTCGCCGGGATGCGCTTCGCCGAATGCCGCCAGCGTGTCGCGGCAATCGCCTTCCCACACGTGGTGCTTGTCATGCACGTGCCCCATCGCGTTGCTGCGCTCGTGCAGGTTCAGCAGCTTGCGCAGCAGGTCGGCGTACTCGCCGGACAGCGAGTACGTGCCGTCTGAGAACAGCTTGCGGTCGCGCGTGTCGTGCTCGGCGAAGCCCGTGTAGCCCGTGAACGTATCGAATGCGTGGATGCGGCGCTGGAAGTTCAGCGGTTCGAGAATCGCGCGGAAGTTCTCGCACAGCACGGCGGTCTGCCCGCGCCACGTGCCGAGATCGAGGATCGCGCCCGGCAGCGGCACGATTTTTTGATAAATCTCGAAGGTCGCGAGAATGCGTGCGAGGAGCGAGCCGCGCACGAACAGGCCGAGCGACCGTTCCAGTTCCTCGCGCGTCGCGGGGTAGGTCTGCATCAGGTCGAACAGTTCGCGGCGCGCCGCGAGCTGATCGCCATCTGCGTTGGTGATGATCGCTGATTCGTGCATACACAGGGCTCCAGGCACAAAGGGTGTGGCCGGACGAGCGCGTGTCGGCGCGGTGGCATCGGAATGCGCAACCGTCCGAACGTCGCAGGTCGGACATCTTTCTACGATCAAGTCTAGCGAGCGTCGCCAGGATCGAATGTCGGATTAGCGGGTGGTTTCACCCCGCATTTCGATGGATGCGCGGGTGTCCGGCGCGCATTCGGCGCGCCCGCGGGTGCGGCTTGCAGTCGCGGGAATAGCGACCAATTCCAGCACCTGCTCGCCGGATTGGAACGCGGCGTGCGCGAGGAGAATTCGGACACGTCGGAGACCGTCGGTGCGTGCGTCCGCGGGCGAAGGCGTGCGCCGGCGCAGGGGTGCCGGCCGCGATTCGAATCCCGTATTGGCTACCAGGACGACTTAGCTCATGATGCCCACCTCCCCCGCCGCCGCCACGATCGAACAGGCGCTGGCGCACCATCAGGCCGAACGGTTCGACGAGGCCGAGACGCTGTACCGGCAGATCCTCGACACCGATCCCCGGCACGCGGACGCGCTTCACCTCCTCGGCCTGATCGGTCATCAGCACGGGCGCTATCGGGAGGCATCCGACCTGATCATGGCGGCGATCGAGATCAGGCCGGACGCGATGTACTACTACAACCTCGGCAACGTGATGCAGGCGGACAACCGTCACGCCGCCGCCGCCGAGTGCTTTCGTCTCGCCATCGAGCTGCGACCCGACTACGTCGATGCGTACAACAACCTCGGCAACGCGCTGCGGCTCGCCGGCGACGCCCGCGCGGCCGTCGATGCGTTCTGCCAGGCCATCGCGCTGAAGCCGGACAACGGCCAGGCCTACAACAACCTTGCGAATGCGCTGTTCGACCTGAATGAGATTCCGGCCGCGCTCGAGGCGTACCGGCACGCGGTCGCGCTGCGCCCCGAACTGCCGGAGCCGCGCAGCAACCTGCTGTTCGCGAGCCACTGCAGCGAGGCGTTCGACCACGACGCCTATCTCGCCGAGGCCGCGCGCTACGACGCAGTCGTCACGCGGTGCGCGACGCCGTGGACGGACTGGCTCGTCGACCTGACCGCCTGCGCCGGGCGGCCGCTCAAGGTCGGCATCGTGTCGGGCGACCTGAAGGCGCATCCGGTCGGCTATTTCATCGAGAGCATGCTGAAGCATCTCGACCCGAACCGGATCGAGATGCATGCGTACCCGACGCGCGACGTCGAGGACGACGTGACCGCCCGCCTCAAGCCGGCCTTCGCGACGTGGACCTGCATTGCCGGCCTGAGCGACGAAGCGGCGGCCGCGCGTGTTCGCGCGGACCGCATCGACGTGCTGCTCGACGCGGCGGGCCACACGGTCTACAACCGCCTGCCCCTGTTCGCGTGGAAGCCGGCGCCGCTGCAGGCGAGCTGGCCCGGTTATTTCGCGAGCACCGGCGTGCGGGCGATCGACTACGTGATCGGCGACCGTCACGTGCTGCCGCCCGCCGAGGCCGCGCATTTCACCGAGCGGCCGTGGCATCTGCCGGACAGCTATCTGTGCTTCACGCCGCCGGCCGAGCCTGTCGACGTCGGCGCGCTGCCGATGCTCGCGAACGGCCATCCGACCTTCGGCTATTTCGGCAAGCTCGCGAAGATCACCGAGCACGTCGTCGCGGTCTGGTCGCGCGTGCTGCAATCGGTCGCGGGCGCGAAGCTGTTCGTGAAGGCGGAGCATCTCGACGATCCGCGCGAGCAGCAGGCGCTTGCCGCGCGCTTCGCGGCGCACGGCATCGACGCACGGCGCCTGATCCTCGAAGGCCGCTCGCCGCGCGCCGAATACCTGGCCGCGTACCGGCGCGTCGACCTGATGCTGAGCCCGTTCCCGTATCCGGGCGGCACGACGACCGCCGAAGCGCTGTGGATGGGCGTACCCGTTCTGTGCCGGCGCGGCGAGCGCTTCCTGTCGCACATCGCCGAGAGCCTGCTGCATTCGGCGCGGCTGCCCGAGTGGATCGCGGACGACGACGACGCGTATGTCGCGAAGGCCGTCGCGCAGGTCGGCCAGCCCGCCGAGCTGGCGGCGCTGCGCACGACGCTGCGCGCGCAGGTGCTCGCGTCGCCGCTGTGCGACGCGCCCCGCTTCGCGCGCCACTTCGAGGACGCACTGCACGGCATGTGGGCGCAGCACGTCGAAGCCGCGTCGGGCGCAACCGTGTGAGGCCGCTCACGACGTGACGTGCGCGGGCATTTCCACGCCGGCGGCAAGCGCAACATGGTGCCCCGCGCGCTGAACGCCGCGCCGGCCGGTGTGATCGTCATTCCGGCCGGTGGCGCGTGCGCGACACCGTCGTCGGGATGGCACGCGACGGGATGGCGGCGTCGGCCGTGATGATCGGGCACGGCCGCAGGCTGATCGACTTCGGACGCGAACCGCATCGCTATTGAGCAGAGCAGACGAGATGGACGGAACAGGACAGGCATTGCAGACGGCGCTCGCGCATCACCAGGCGGGGCGTCTCGCGGAAGCGAAGACGCTGTACGACACGATCCTCACCGCGCAGCCGGGCCAGCCGGACGCGCTGCATTTTCTCGGGCTGCTGGCGTGCCAGCTGAAGCAGTACGACGCGGGCATCGCGCTGATGGAGCAATCGCTCGTCGAGCGGCCGGACGCGTCGTACTTCAACAACCTGGGCAACATGCTGCGCGAAAACGGCCGGCTCGACGACGCGATCGCGCACTATCGGCGCGCGGTGGGGCTGCGACCGGACTATCCGGAGGCGCACAACAACCTCGGCAACGCGTTGCGCGACGCGCGCGAGCCGGCGGCTGCGATGGAGAGTTGCGCGCGCGCGATCGAGCTGCGGCCCGGTTACGCGCAGGCATACAACAACCTCGGCAACGCGCTGCAGGATCTGGGCGACCTCGACGGCGCCGCCACGCACTATGGCCGCGCGATCGAGCTGGACCCGTCGATGGCGATGGCCCACGCGAACCTGAGCGCCGTGCGTCACAAGCAGCTGCGCTGCGCGGAAGCGCTCGAGCATGCGCAGGACGCGATCCGGCTCGCGCCGACCCTCGCCGAAGCGCACAACCACGCGGGCAACGCGTATCACGGACTGGACCGGCTCGACGCGGCGCAGGCCAGCCATCGCACGGCCGTCACGCTGAATCCGGCGGACGCCGGCGCGTGCCACAACCTGTCCGTCGTGCTGCTGAAGCTGCAGCGGCTCGACGAGGCGCTCGTGTATTGCCGGCAGGCGTTGCAGGCCGGCCCGCCGGCCGTGTTGATGCACGTCAATCTCGGCGACATCCTGCGCGCGCAGGGCAACGTCGATGCCGCGGTCCACGCGTATCGCGACGCGCTTGCGCTGGTGCGCGACGACGCCGACGACGTCGCGGCGACCGTGCTGAACCGGCTGCTGTTCAGCGCGGCGGCGTCCGCCTGCGTGACCCCCGCCGACTACCTGGCCGACGCGCGGCGCTACGGCCGGCACCTGGCCGCGCGTTCGACGCGCCATGCGCACGATCCGCGCGAGCGGGCCGCGCGCGCGCAGGGGCGACCACTGCGTGTCGGTTTCGTGTCCGGCGACCTGCGCCTGCATCCGGTCGGCATCTTCCTGGAAAGCGTGCTCGCGCACCTCGAGCGCACGCGCATCGACCTGCGCGTGTACGTGACCACGGACGAGGAGGACGCGATCACCGCGAAACTGAAGCCGCACGCGAGCAACTGGCGCTCGATCGCCGCGCTGGGTCCGGAGGCGGCCGCGCGGATGATTCACGACGACGAAATCGACGTCCTCGTCGACCTCGCGGGCCATACGCAGTCGAGCGGGCTGGCCGTGTTCGGCTGGAAACCCGCGCCGGTGCAGGCGAGCTGGCTGGGCTTTTTCGCGTCGACCGGCTGCGACGCGATCGACTACTTCATCGGCGACCGCTACACGCTGCCGGACGCCGAAGCGCATCACTTCGTCGAGCAGCCGTGGCGGCTGCCGGACAGCTTCCTGTGCTTCACGCCGCCGGCCTGCGACGTCGAGGTCGGCCCGCTGCCGATGGCGGCGCGCGGCCATCCGACGTTCGGTTGCTTCGGCCAGCTCGTGAAGATCGGCGACGACGTCGTGCGCGCATGGTCGCGCATCCTGCACACGCTGCCGGACGCGCGGCTGCTGCTCAAGGCGCACGAGCTCGGCCGCGAGGGCGTGCGCGACGCGACCGTCGCGCGCTTCGCGCGGCATGGCATCGGTGCGGACCGGCTGATCCTCGAGGGCGGTTCGCCGCGCGCGGAATACTTCGGCGCCTATCACCGCATCGACGTCGCGCTGAGCCCGTTCCCGTACCCGGGCGGCACGACCACCGCGGAAGCGCTGTGGATGGGCGTGCCGGTGCTCGGCATGAAGGGCAGCCGGTTCGTCACGCACATCTGCGAAAGCGTGCTGCACGCGGCGGGCATGGGCGAATGGGTCGCTGACGGCGAGGACGCCTACGTCGCGAAGGCGATCGCGGCGGTGCGCGACCGCGAGCGGCTCGCGACGCTGCGCGCCGGGCTGCGCGCGCAGCTGCTCGCGTCGCCGCTGTGCGACGCGCGCCGGTTCGCGGCGCATCTCGAAGCGGCGTTCATCGGCATGTGGCAACGCTATACGAACTCGGAACACGAAGCATGAACGATATTCACGACACGCTGCAGTCCGCGCTGGCGCATCACCAGGCGGGGCGTCTCGCGGAAGCGAAGACGCTGTACGACGCGATCCTCACCGCGCAGCCGGGCCAGCCGGACGCGCTGCATTTTCTCGGGCTGCTGGCGTGCCAGCTGAAGCAGTACGACGCGGGCATCGCGCTGATGGAGCAATCGCTCGTCGAGCGGCCGGACGCGTCGTACTTCAACAACCTCGGCAACATGCTGCGCGAAAGCGGCCGGCTCGACGACGCGATCGCGCACTACCGTCGCGCGGTGGGGCTGCGGCCGGACTATCCGGAGGCGCACAACAACCTCGGCAACGCGTTGCGCGACGCGCGCGAGCCGGCGGCTGCGATGGAGAGCTGCGCGCGCGCGATCGAGCTGCGGCCCGGTTACGCGCAGGCATACAACAACCTCGGCAACGCGCTGCAGGATCTGGGCGAGCACGAGGCGGCGGCGGCGAGCTACGCCAAGGCGGTCGCGCACCAGCCGCAATACGCGGATGCGTACTGCAATCTCGGCAACGCGCTGCATGCGCAGGAGAAATTCGACGATGCCGCGGAGGCCTATCGTCGCGCCATCGCGCTGCAACCGGGCTTCCGTGTCGCGCACCAGGGGCTGAGCGAGACGCTGCGCGCGGCAGGTGATCTGCGGGGTGCGGTCGACCATGCGCGCGAGGGGCTCGATCCGGAAGACGCGGACGCGCACTGCGTACTGGCCAGGCTGCTGCAGCGCATGAGCGAGTTCGGCAAGGCGGTCGAACTGCTCGAGCGGGCGATCGCGATCGATCCCGCGCATGCGCGGGCATGGGCCTGGCTCGGCGACCTGCGCAACCAGCAGGGCGAATACGGGCAGGCTGTGCAGGCGTGCCGGCACGCGATCGAGCTCGATCCCGAACTGGCCGATGCGTACAATTTCCTCGGCTACGCGTATCACAACCTCAACCGGCTGGCGGCGGCGGAACTTAGCTACCGGCACGCGATCGACCTGAACCCCGACGATGCCGACGCCCATCAGAACCTCGCCGCCGCGCTGTTGCGGCTCGAGAAGCTCGACGAGGCGATGAAGCACACGGAGATCGCGCGGGAACTCGGCATCGATCCGCTGAAGCTCCAGATGACGCTCGGCGACATCCTGTGGGCGAAAGGCGATCTCGCCGGCGCGCTGGACGCATTCCGCACGGCAATCCGCTACGACCTGCATCGCGCGTACTCGCGGATGCTGTTCAACATGTCGAGTTCGCCCGCGTTCGAGCCGCAGGAGTGGGTCGCTGAAGCGCGCCGCTACGGCGAACATCTCGAGCGCGATGCGCTTCCGTTCGAGCACGACCGCGCGCAGCGCGTCGCGCAGGCGCAGGGGCGGCCGCTGCGCGTCGGCTTCGTGTCGGGCGACCTGCGCCAGCATCCGGTCGGCATTTTTCTGGAAAGCGTGCTGGCGCGGATCGACCGGTCGCGCATCGAGCCACATGCCTATGTGACGTTCATCGGCGAGGACGACGTGACCGCGAGGCTCAAGCCGAACTTCGCGAGCTGGAAGAAGGTGGTCAGCCTGGGCCGCGAGGAGGCCGCGAAACTGATTCGCGACGACGGCATCGACATCCTGATCGACATGGCAGGCCATACCGACTGGAGCGGCCTGCCGATCTTCGGACACAAGCCCGCACCGGTGCAGGCGAGCTGGCTCGGTTTCTTCGCGACGACCGGTTGCCGCGCGATCGACTATTTCATCGGCGATGCGCATACGCTACCCGCCGACGAGGCGCATCACTTCACCGAGCGGCCGTGGCGGCTGCCGGACAGCTACCTGTGCTTCACGCCGCCACCGTACGATGTCGCGGTCGGCCCGCTGCCGATGGTGGCTCATGGCGGCGTCACGTTCGGCTGCTTCGGCAAGCTGGTCAAGATCAGCGACGAGGTCGTCGCGCTGTGGTCGCGCATCCTGCACGCGCTGCCGGACGCGCGCCTGCTGCTGAAGGCTCATGAGCTCGGCGCCGACGACGTGAACCAGGCGACGCTCGACCGCTTCGCGCGGCACGGCATCGGCGCGGATCGGCTGATTCTCGAAGGCGGGTCGCCGCGTGCGGAATACTTTGCCGCGTATAACCGCATCGACGTCGCACTGAGCCCGTTTCCGTACCCGGGCGGCACGACCACGGCCGAAGCGCTGTGGATGGGCGTGCCGGTGCTCGGGATGAAGGGCGGCCGGTTCGTCACGCACATTTGCGAAAGCGTGCTGCACGCGGCGGGCATGGGCGACTGGATCGCGACGGACGAGGAGGCGTACCTGACGAAGGCCGTCGCGTTCGCACGCGATCGTGACCGGCTGGCGACGTTGCGGGCAACGCTGCGCGCGCAATTGCTCGCGTCGCCGCTGTGCGACGCGTCGCGCTTCGCGCGCAACCTGGAAAACGCGCTGCACGGTATGTGGGCCTGCTACGCGTCCGGCGAGACGGCGACCCCGGACGCGTGACGAGCAGGATAGCGTCACGGCTGGAAGCCGCGCTCGCGCATCGTCGGGCCGGCCGCCCGAGATGATCGACGCGGCCGTCGAGCGGGCGACGCGGGCGATGCGGGCGTAGCCGGCGCGATCCGGCTCGCGCTCCCGCCCGCCGGCGAAAAAAAAGCCGCATTGAAGCGGCTCGATGGTACGGCGACAACGGTCCGCTCGACTGGCGGCGTCTTTTAATTCGACCTGCGCGGCGGGCGAGACGCCCGGCCGGTCACAGCAAGCCGGCCTTCTGGTACTGGCTCGCGGCCTTGATCCGCTCCTGGGACTGCGCAAATTCCGCAGCCAGGCGGTCACGGTCCGTCTGCGCATGCTCCGTGATCGACGCGTCGATCGCCATGATCTGCCGCACCTGGTCCAGCACGTCCGGGGTCTGCTCGCCGGACAGGTTCATCAGCAGCGGCGAGCGTTCGTCGACGAGGGCCGCGACGCGCACCCAGTCGCGTGCGTCGGCCGCCGACTGCATGGCACGGGTCAGGTCGAAGGCGCGGGACAGGGTGTCGTTCGTCATGGTTCGGCTCCGAAGGGGCGGTGTGGCGAAGGCTTACTTGTTGTTGGCCATCGCGCCGGCGCTGTTCTGGCCGCCGAACAGCTGGGTCAGGTAGCGGGTGTTGTTCGCCATCGTCGCCATCAGCGTGTTCAGCGCGGTGAACTGCGCATTGTATTGCTTGGTCAACTGGTCCGAGTAGGTCTGCAGCTGCGTCGCCTGACTCTGCACGCTCTTCAGATCGGCGTTGATTGCGTTGGTGCGCTGGTCGATCAGGCCGGACGTCTGCGTGTACGTGTTGATGTTCGCATTGAGCGCCTGGGCGATGCCGTTCGTCTGGTTGAAGATCGCCGTCACCGCGGAACTGTTCGACTTGAGCGCGGTGGTCAGCGCGGCGGTGTCGACCGACATCGCGCCGGTCGAGTCCACGTTGATGCCGATGCTGCCGAGCGCATAGGTCGTGCCGCCCGTCGTGACGCCGCTGCTGAGCGTCGTCGCGAGTGTGTTCCTGATCGTGTTCATCATCGCGTCGCCGAGCAGCGGGCCGGCGGTCTTCGCCGTCGGGTCGTAGCTCGTCAGCGATTTCGCGGTATTCACGAAGTTGGTATACGCGGTCGCGAAATTGTTGATCGCGGTCGTCGCCGCGGCCGTGTCCTGCGACAGCGTGACGGTTTGCGTCGTGCCGACAGCGGCCTGCGACAGCGCCAGCGTGACGCCCGTCAGCGCGCCCGACACGTTGTTCGACGCGCTCGACACCGGCGTGCCGTCGATCGTCAGCTTCGCGTCGGCGGCCGGCGTGACCGTCGTGTACCCCGACGTCAGTTTCGAGTTGACGCCCGTGCCCGTGATCGAGATCGTGTTGGCCGCGCCGGTGGCGTTCGACTGCATCACGAGATGCTGGCCGTCCGAACCGGTGATGACCGACGCGGTGACGCCGGCATTGCCGGACGCGGAGTTGATCGACGACGCGATGTCGGACAGCGACGCGCCGGCCGCCACGTTGACGTTGAACGCCGGGTTGCTGCCGAAGGTGATGCTCAGCGAGCCGGCCGAGATCGTGTCCGCCGACGTCACGCCGGCCGACGACAGCTTGTTGGCGGTCGCGAGCTGCGTGACATTGACCGAATACGAACCGGCCACCGCGCCGCTGCCGCTCTTGATCGTCGTCGCGATGCCCGTGCCGCTCGCTGTCGCGGCCAGGCTGCCGAGCGCGGTGCCGTCCGAGAGGCCGGTGAGCGCGGTCTGCAGCGCGGACAGCGCACCCTTCAGCTGGCCGATCGCGGACAACTGCGTATTGTCGTTCGTCTGGCGGGTCTGCAGGGTCTGCAATTGCCCGGCCGTCTTCGCGTTCACCAGCGTCGTGACGAGCGTATTGACGTCGAGCGACGAATTGGTCGCGCCGCTGATGATCGATTGACCTGCATTCGCCAGGATGCTGCTGATGTCCGTGCTGCTGACGGGGGTCGTGGTGGCCATGCCGTTGCTCCGGTCGTCCGCGCAACCAACGTGCGCGATGCGGCGGGGCGCCGCGGTTCAATGCAAAGAGGGAGGCGTGCCTCCCTGGAGAATTCTGATCCGGGCGGTGTCGGCGGCGTCGCGATGCATCGCATGGCGACGCCGCCGGCCCGGAGGCGGGCGGGCGCGTGGCCCGCCGCGGGTGCTGCTCGATTAGCCGAGGAGCTTCAGGACTTGCTGCGGCAGCGAGTTCGCTTGCGCCAGAACCGAGATACCCGCTTGTTGCAGCACTTGCGCCTTGCTCAGGTTCGCCGTTTCCGTCGCGAAGTCCGCGTCGGTGATCTGCGAGCGAGCGGCGGTCATGTTGGTTGCCTGGGTTTGCGTCGTCGAGATCGCAGCCTGGAACGTGTTCTGTGCTGCGCCCAGCGTTGCCTGGAACGTGTTGACTTGCTTCAGTGCCGCGTCGATCGCCGTGATCGCCGATTGCGCGCCCGACTGGGTGGCGACGCTCAGGGTGTTCACGCTCATGCCCGTGCTGTTCCAGTTCGCCGTGCCGAAGTCGACGGTGACGACCTGGTTCGCTGCTGCGCCGATCTGGAACGTGACGCTGCCGGTGCCGCCCAGGATGGTCTGGCTGTTGAACGTCGTTTGCGATGCGACACGGTCGATTTCGCCGAGACGCGTCGTCACTTCAGCTTGCAGGTTCGCGCGAGCGCTCGAATCCAGCGAGCCGTCGCCGGCTTGTTGCGCCAGCGTACGGATACGCTGCAGGTTGTCGACCGTCGATTGCAGCGCGCCGTTGGCGGTCTGGATCATCGAGATGCCGTTGTTCGCGTTTGCAACACCTTGCGTCAGCGCGTTGATTGCCGCCGTTTGCGACGTCGAGATCGCCAGGCCGGCTGCATCGTCAGCAGCGGTGTTGATGCGCTTGCCCGACGACAGGCGGTTGATTGCTTGCGACAGTGCGCTCTGCGAGCCCGACAGATTCGTCTGCGTCGTCAGCGAAAGGATGTTGGTGTTGATGTTCAGCATTTGCTTCCTCGTTTTGGAAAATGGCTGGGATACAGACAGGTTCTGATTTCGGCGTTGCGCTTTATCGCGACTGGCGCTGCCCCGCCTTTCCTGGTTGACGGCGGCACCCGGCGAAAACTTTAGAGGGATGTTTGGGTAAATTCGGGACGGAAGGATGGCTGTCGGCCGAAAGGCCCGCCCGGCTTGGCCGGCCGGGCCGCGGGCAGGCGCGGCACCCGGCCCCGTTCGACGGGGTGAGCGACCGCGCGACGCGGAGCGGCGAACCGGGGGATGCAAAAGGGTAGTTTTGTCTGTGATTCTCTGCTATGATGGCGGGCTGAATTGAGATTTCTGTCACGCCTCTGCCGTTTTCGGCATGTCTGCTGGCAGTCAAACGCGGCGCTGCACGCGGTTGTGAAGCGTACTCGCGGTGCTTTCCGCCTCTCTTTTCCGGCCTCCGAGGCCGTATTTCCGCTCGTTTCGCCTGTTTGTGGGGACGCTCGGATGGCCGGTGCGTGGCGCTTGGCCGCTACGTTTTTGACCGTTTAAGCAATTTAGGAACGACATGACGACGATTCTTCTGAAAGAAAACGAGCCGTTCGAAGTGGCGATTCGCCGCTTTCGCCGTGCTATCGAAAAAAATGGCCTGATCGCTGAACTGCGCGAACGCCAGTCCTACGAAAAGCCGACCGCAGTCCGCAAGCGCAAGAAGGCAGCAGCCGTCAAGCGCCTGCACAAGCGCCTGCGCAGCCAGATGCTGCCGAAGAAGCTCCACTAAGAGCGTCTTACGGTTCGCCGCGAAACGGCGGAGCGTGCTTCGAAAGAAGCCGCTCCGCCGTTTTGCTTTTGGGGGCCGGGAAACTCCCGATGCTGTGGCGGGGCGGCCGTTCCGGCCAATGGCTGGCGGCCGGCGGCCGCGGTTTGCGGCCGCCGGCTCGCCGTTCAGAAGTCGATCTTCGCGCTCAGGCTCACCGTGCGCGGGTCGCCCGGCTTTACGTAGTCCGCGTACTGGTATTCCCAGTAACGGCGGTTCAGCACGTTGTCGATCGACGCGCGCAGCGTCACGTCGTGGCGGCCGACCCGCGTCAGGTAGCGCGCGCCCGCGTTGACGACCAGAAAGCCCGGCGCGTCGAGGCCGCCGGCCGCGCGCAGCGGCGTCGCGCCGGTGAATTTCGCGTCGACGCCGAGCGTCAGCCCCGGCACGCCCGGCACCGCATAGCCGAGGTCGCCGGCGAGCACGAAACGTGGCGCGCCCGCGACACGGTTGCCGTTGTTGCCGATCCCGTTCGCGTACCACGCGTCGAGCAGCATCGCGTCGACGCCTGCGTTCCAGCGTGCGCCGAATTTCGCGCGCGCACCGAACTCGATCCCCTGGATGATCGATTCGCCGTCCTGCACGTAGACGTTCGCGGCGTTCGCATATTCGGCGCTGCGCTGGATGCGGAACAGCGCGGCCGTCGCGCTCCAGCGCGCGTGCTCGCTCTTGATCCCCAGCTCGTATTGCTTGCTGCGCAGCGGCTTGAGCACTTGGCCGGCGTTCGCGTAGACGTCGTTCACGCGGCTGCCGGGCTCGAGCGATTCGGCGTAGCTCGCGTACGCGGTGGTGGTCGGCGCGAGCTTGAACATCACCGCGAACGTCGGCGTGACCACGCCGTTCTGGCGGTAGCCGGGATCCTCGACGCCGCTCGCCTGGAACGAGCGCTGCTCGTAGTTCATGTAGCGCACGCCGGCGAGTACCGACCACCGCTCGGTGAGCTGCACGGTGTCGCTCGCGAACAGCGATTTCTGCACGATCTCGCTCGTGCGGTACTGGATGAAGCCATGCGGGCTGTCGTAGCGGTATGGGTTCGGCGCATACAGGTTGCCGGCGCCGAGCGGCACGAACACGCTGTTCGCCGAATAGTCGTTCGCCTGCTTCTGCCACGACGCGCCGAGCACGATCTGGTGGCTGAACGGGCCCGTGCGCACCTTGCCCTCGACCATCGCGCGCCACTGGCTGAAGCGGTGATCCTCCATCCCGACGTAGCGGCTGTCGGTGTAGTTGCCGGCCGCGTCCTGCAGGTACAGCGTGCTTTCGTTGCGGCGGCGCGTCGCCTTGCTGTAGCTGTACGCGACGTCGAGCTGCCAGTCGGGTGCGAGCTGGTATTGCAGCCCGGCCGTGTAGAGCTGCAGGTTCGTGTTCAGGTACTGGTCCTTGCCGCCGAGGTTCGTCGTGCCGCCGCTGATCGTCGCGGGCAGCGCGCCGCCCGGGTAGCTGCCGGTGAAGATCGACGGCGTCTGACCCGTCGTGCGGCGGTCCTGGTACAGCGCGCCGAACGTCACCGACAGGTCGCGCGTCAGGTTCGCCTGCAGCGCGAGCGAGACGCTGTCGCGGCGGATGTTGCCGTCGTTGTACGTCTTGCCTTCCTCGTGCGTCGCGTTCAGCCGCGCGCCGAACATGCCGTTCGGCCCGAAGCGCTGGCCGAGATCGACGTGCTCGGTCCACACGTTGGTACTCCGGTAGCCGACGTCGACGCTGCGCACGGGCTCGACGCCCGGCTGCTTCGTCACGTAGTTGACGACGCCGCCGGGCGTCACGAAGCCGTACAGGAACCCGCCGAGCCCTTTCAGCAGCTCGACGCGGTCGAGCTGTTCGTACGGCATCGTGATCCCGTACGTGACGAACGGCAGCCCGTCGATCTTGTAGCCGTTCTGCCAGTCGAGCTGCATGCCGCGCACGGTCATGTAGCTGGCCCATGCGCTGTACGCGCCGCTGTTGTCGGACACCGAGGCGTCGTTCGCGAACACGTCGCCGAGCTTGTACGGCTGGCGTGCCTCGAGCTCCTCCGACGTGACGATCGTCGTCGAGAACGGCGTGTCGAGCTGGCGGCGCGTGCCGAGCGCACCGGTGGAGAGCGTGTCGGTCAGGTGCTGCGGCGAGTCATGCGCAGCGGTGACGTTGATGGCCGGCAGCGCCGTGGCGCCGCCGGGCGAATCGTCCGCGTGCGCGAGCGACGCGGCAAGGCAGGCAAGGGCGGCGGCCACACGACGTGGGCGGACAGGAGGACGGGCGAGGCTGACGGTCATGACGGGTAAGTAAAAATGCAAGTAAGAATCATTCGCATTGCGATAAAATGTTGCGCATCGTATCAAAACCCGTCGAACGCGCAACAATTCCATGCCGCGTGCAAGGGCATCCGGCCTCGCCAGCGGCGGCCGGCCGGCTCGGGCGCGGCGCCTGACCGCAAATGATCTGCATCCCGTTGAACCGGGGCCGCTCGTGCCGGCCCGCTTTCCCTTCCCAGGGCGCGCGATGAACGCGTTCCTGCGACCGTTTCTCGTCCGCCTGCATCGCTGGTTCGGCCTCGCGATCGCGCTGTTCCTGTTCGTCGCGGGCCTTACCGGCGCGCTGATCGCGTGGGATCACGAGCTCGACGCGGCACTGAACCCGGACTTCTACACCGCCCGCAGCGATGCGGCGCCGCTTGATCCGCTCGCGCTCGCGACGCGCATCGAGGCCGCCGACCCGCGCGTGCAGGTGACCTATCTGCCGCTCGCGATCGAGCCGGGCCACACACTGCAGGCGGGCGTGATGCCGCGCACCGACCCGGCAACGGGCCAGCCGTACGCGCTCGGCTTCAGCCAGATCGCCGTCGATCCCGCGACCGGTGCGGTGCAGGGCCGCCGCGAATGGGGCGCGCTGTCGGTCGCGCGGCTCGACCTGATGCCGTTCATCTACCGGCTGCACTATTCGCTGTTCCTGCCCGTGTACGGCGGGATCAACTTCGGGTTCTGGGTGATGGGCGTCGTCGGCATCGTGTGGGCGATCGACTGCCTGATCGCGCTCGTGCTCGCGTTTCCGAACCCGAAGAGCTGGCGCAAGTCGTTTGCGTTCCGCGTGCGCCGCGGCGGCTATCCGCTGGTGTTCGACCTGCACCGCTCGGGCGGCGTGTGGGTGTGGGGGCTGCTGCTGGTCGTCGCGGTCACGTCGATCTCGATGAACCTCGCCGTGCCCGTCGTGCGGCCGCTGGTATCGCTGGTGTCGCCGCTGGCCGAGACGCCGTACACGAATCCCGAACACTTCCCGCCCGCCGCGCCGGGCAGCACGATCCTGCCGCGCGAGCGGATCGTCGAGATCGCGCGTGCGGCCGGGCGCGACGCGGGTTTCGCCGCACCGCCCGGCGCGCTGCTGTTCGCGCCGGCGATGAATGCCTATGCGGTCGGGTTCTTCACGCCCGGCAACGATCACGGCGACGTCGGGCTCGGCAATGCGTGGCTCTATTGGGATGCGGTGACCGGCAAGCCCGTTGCCGCCCAGGTGCCGGGCCGCGGTTCGGCCGGCGACCTGTTCATGCAGGCGCAGTTTCCGCTGCACTCGGGGCGGATCGCCGGCGTCGCGGGGCGTGCCGCGGTGAGCGCGCTCGGCATCGTCATCGCGATGCTGAGCGTGACGGGCATCTGCATCTGGGTGAAGAAGCGCAGCGCCCGCGTGCGGGCCGCGCGCAGCACGCGCTCGGTTGCGCCGGCGTCGTCGCGCGTCGCAAGGTGAGGGGTGGCGCGCCGCGCCGCGCTTCGTGAGCGGTGAGCGGGCGGCGTAACCCGCGTTGGGCCGCGGGGACCGGCGGTCGGTCGGCAGCTGCCCGCGCCGTCGGCCCGCCTCGTGCCGTCAGCCCGCCTTGCGCCGGCGTGCGGCCGGCTTGCCGCCGAGCGCCGCGCATTGTGCGTGGCACGGGCAGCCAACTTCGTGATCGTTGACCATGCCGGTGGCCTGCATCAGCGCATAGCAGATGGTCGAACCGACGAACTTGCAGCCATACGCCTTCAGCGCCTTGCTGAGCGCGTCGGACTGTTCGGTCGACGCGGGCGCGTCGCGGTACGACTGCCACGCGTTCTGGACCGGCGTATCGCCGACGAACGACCACAGGAACGCGGCGAGCGACCCGTGCTCTTCGCGGATGCGCTGCACGGCGCGCGCATTGGTGACCGCCGATTCGACCTTCGCGCGGTTGCGCACGATGCCGGGATTCTCCAGCAGCTTCTCGATGCGTTTCGGCGTGAAGCGCGCGACGGCATCGACGTCGAAATCCGCAAAGGCTTCGCGATAGCCCGCGCGCTTGTTCAGGATCGTCGACCACGACAACCCGGCCTGCGCGCCTTCCAGGATCAGCATTTCGAACAGGTGGCGATCGTCGTGCGACGGCACGCCCCACTCGGTATCGTGATAGTGAGCATCCGCTTCCGTCTTCACCCAGTTGCACCGCTGCGACATCGTCTGCCTCGCATTTCGTATCGATTCGATCGCGTCAGCATAGCGGAAGCCCTTTTCACGGAACAGCCGGCCGAACGGCAGATGGGCGCGCGGCGCCGATCCGGTTAAGCTTGGCGCCTGTTCGAATCAGCGGGATGAAGGCATGGCGGCATTACTTTTTGCGATCGGCATCGACGGCGGCGGCACGGGCACGCGCGCGGTGCTGGCCGACCGGCACGGGCGCGAGCTCGCGCAGGGGCGCGGCGGCCCGTCAGGGCTCGGGCTCGGCATCGAGCGCGCGTGGGCGTCGATCGGCGCAGCCTGCGCGGATGCATTCACCCAGGCCGGTCATGCATTCGACTGGTCGCAGTGCGCGCTCGGCTGCGGGCTCGCGGGCGTCAACAATGCGGCGTGGCTGGCCGCGTTCCGCGCGCAGGCACCGCTCGGCGCGCTCGCGGTCGAGAGCGACGCGTATACGACCGTCGTCGGCGCGCACGGCGGCGCGCCGGGGCTGATCGTCGCGCTCGGCACCGGCAGCATCGCCGCGGCGCTCGATGCGGCCGGCGCGTGCCGCATCGCGGGCGGCTTCGGCTTCCCGTCCGGCGACGAGGCGAGCGGCGCATGGCTCGGCGTGCGCGCGCTCGCGTATGCGCAGCAGGCGCTCGACGGCCGCGTGCCGCGCGATGCGTTCGCCACCGCGCTGCTCGCGGAAACGGGCGCGCAGGATCGCGACGCGCTCGTCCAGTGGTCGTGCGATGCGAACCAGACGATCTACGCGCGGCTTGCGCCGATCGTGTTCGCGCATCGTGCGCATCCGGTCGCGGCCGCGCTGATCGCGCAGGCGGGCGACGAGATCGGCAAGATGATCGACGCGCTCGATCCGCAGCGGGCGCTGCCGGTTGCGCTGTGCGGTGGATTGGCGGACGCCCTCGCTCCGGCCGTGCCGGCACGCCATGCCGTCCGGCTGCGCGCGCCGCTCGACGATTCCGCGCACGGCGCGCTGCGGCTCGCGCTGCAGGCGTTGCGGGCGGCGGAAGGGGGCTGACGGCGTTTCGGGGGGATGGAGGCGCACCGCAACCGCGCCGCTGGCGGCAATCGACCGGGAACCGTCCGGCGGGCAACCGGGCACGACGTTAGAATGGCCGTTCCGCAGAGCCCTGAGCGCCATTCTTCCGTCCCATGTACAAAGTCATCGCCACCGATCTCGACGGTACCCTGCTGAACAGCGACCACCAGCTCGATCCGTACACGATCGACACCGTCCGCCGGCTCGACCGCGACGGCCTGCAGTTCGTGATCGCCACCGGGCGCCATTACGCGGACGTCGCCGGCATTCGCGACGTGCTCGGCATCCGGCCGTACCTGATCACGTCGAACGGCGCGCGTGTGCATGCACCGGACGACACGACGATCCACGCGCAGGACATCGATCCGGCGATCGTCCGCGGCCTCGTGCAGCCGGATGTCGTCGGCGCGCATGGCCGCGTGATCGTCAACCTGTTCACCGACCAGGGCTGGCTGATCGACCGCGATGCGCCGCACCTGCTCGAATTCCACCAGGATTCGGGCTTCCGCTACGACGTGATCGACATGCCCGCGCATGACGGCGCGGATATCGCGAAAGTGCTGTACATCGGCGATCCGGCGGATCTGGCGGTCGTCGCCGAGCAGATGCGCGTGCGCTTCGGCGATGCGCTGTACGTCACGTACTCGCTGCCCGATTGCCTCGAGGTGATGACCGCGAACGTGTCGAAGGGCCGCGCGCTGCGCTCGGTGCTCGCACGGCTCGGCGTCGACACCGGCCACTGCATCGCGTTCGGCGACAACATGAACGATATCGACCTGCTCGAAACCGCCGGCCACGCGTTCATGATGAACAACGCGAATCCCGACCTGATCGCGCGGCTCCCGCACATCCCGCGGATCGGCAACAACTTCGATTCGGGCGTCGCCCGTCACCTGCGCACGCTGTTCTCGCTCGAAGACAACGTCGCCGCCTCCTGAGCGCGCTGCCGGCGCGGAAATGAAAAACGGGCGCCAGTGGCGCCCGTCGAAATGACCTGCCTCGATCTTCTTCGACAGCGTGAGGCTCGCTGCTCTGCTCGCTTGACCCCGTAGTGTTTTATTCGCTTGTGCGAGCCGATGCCGGCAGCAGGTCGACGGCGTCGTCACGCCCCGCGACCAGCGGATAGATGATCCCGGCGAGTACCGCGCCGATGATCGGTGCCACCCAGAACAGCCAGAGCTGACCGATCGCATCGCCGCCCACGAACAGCGCGGGGCCGGTCGAGCGGGCCGGGTTCACCGACGTGTTGGTGACCGGGATCGAGATCAGGTGGATCAGCGTCAGGCACAGGCCGATCGCGATCGGCGCAAAGCCGGCCGGCACGCCGCGCTTGTCGGTGGCGCCCAGGATCACGAACAGGAAGAAGCCCGTCATCACGACTTCGCAAATGAACGCCGAACTGAGTGCGTAGTGGCCGGGCGAGCGTTCGCCGAAGCCGTTCGTCGCGAAGCCGCTGCCGACGACATCGAAGCCCGGCTTGCCGGTCGCGATCAGGTACAGCACGAACGCGCCGAGCGTCGCGCCGACCACCTGCGCGACGATGTACGGCACGAGATCGCGTGCGGGGAAGCGGCCGGCGACCGTCAGGCCGACGCTCACCGCCGGATTCAGGTGGCAGCCCGAAATGTGGCCAATTGCGAATGCCATCGTCAGCACGGTCAGGCCGAAGGCAAGTGCGACGCCGGCAAAGCCGATGCCGAGGCCCGGAAAGGCGGCGGCCAGCACGGCGCTTCCGCACCCGCCGAGCACCAGCCAGAACGTGCCGAATACCTCTGCAGCGAGACGCTGAGAAAGATTCATGTAAGGACCTCGTTCAAGTGGATTGAAGACAACCGGACGACGCGACGGATTTAAACCGTCACCCGGAATTGGTCTGGATTATAGGAAATGAATCGGGTCGGGGAGGGTCAACGATTGTTAAATTTGAATAGCTGACGAATGCCTTTTATTAGAATAAGTCCGCATTCTCGATATAGTCGAATCGGTTAAAGATGACAGCATTCATTTCAAAGGGCAGGGCGGCAGTGCGGATGGCGTAACGGATGTTGGTGTCCCGGCCGGATTCGCCGGGGCCGCATCATCGAAAAGGGGAGTCAAAAAATGTCTCAATACGCGAAGCTCAAGGCGCAGATCGCCGATCTGCAGGCCCAGGCGGACGATGTGCGCCGCCAGGAAGTGGCGGCGGTGATTGCGGAAGTCCAGCAAAAGATTGCCGAATATGGGCTGACTGCCCAGGATCTGGGCTTCGCGGAGCGAGCGAAGCGCGGGCGTCCGCCGAAGAAGGCGCCGCTGCCCCCGAAATACCGCGATCCGAAGTCGGGCGCGACCTGGAGCGGGCGTGGCAAGCCGCCGAATTGGATCGTCGGTAAAAACCGCGATCGTTTCCTCATCGAATGACCGAAAGCCCAAACAAAAGAGCCGCATCGAGATGCGGCTCTTTTGTTATCCGCGCCAATTTCGGCGCGGATTGGATTACGGCATATTTCCTTGCGGCATTCCGTGTCAGGCGCCGGCGACCCGGCGCAATGCCGGTTGACGGGCTCCCGTGCAAAGCGATTCGTAAGTTTCGACGTATCGCTGCGCCATCGCCTTCGAGCTGAAGCGCGTATCGAAACGTTCGCGGATGGCGGTGCGCGACAGGCTGTCGATCCGGTGCAGCGCGCCGACCGCGCCCTGCACGTCCTCGACGATGAAGCCGGTCACGCCGTCCTCGATCACTTCGGGCACCGAGCCGCGGTTGAACGCGACGACCGGCGTGCCGCAGGCCATCGCCTCGATCATCACCAGGCCGAACGGCTCCGGCCAGTCGATCGGGAACAGCAGCGCCTTCGCGCCGGACAGGAACGCGGGCTTCTGCGCCTCGTTGATCTCGCCGATGAATTCGACGTGCGCCTGGTCGAGCAGCGGCTCGATCACTTCCTTGAAGTAGTCGGCGTCGGCCTTGTCGACCTTCGCGGCGATCTTCAGCGGCAGCCCGCTTTGCGCGGCGATCCGGATCGCGGTGTCGACGCGCTTTTCCGGGCAGATCCGGCCGAGGAACGCGAGGTATTCGGGCTTCACGCCCGGTTGCGGCGTGAGCAGCGTGTCGGGCAGCCCGTGATACACGGTGCCGGCCCACGCGGCCTGCGGCAGCGGCTTGCGCTGGTTGTTCGAGATCGACACAACCGGCGCGTCCGGGAACGCATCGAACACGGGCTGCAGTTCCGGCAGGTCGAGGCGGCCGTGCAGCGTCGTCACGTACGGCGTGTCGAGGCGCGACATCAGCGGGAACGGCAGGTAGTCGAGGTGGAAGTGCAGCACGTCGAATTCGTGCGCGACCCGGGCGACCTTTTCGAGGAGCCGCATATGGGGCGCCATCGAATCGCGGATCGACGGGTCGAGCCGCAGTGCGCGCGGCCAGGCCGCCTCGAGTCGGGCCGACGTGACGGAGTCGCCGCTGGCAAACAGGGTCACGTCATGGCCGAGATCGACGAGCGCCTCGGTGAGGTAGGACACGACACGCTCGGTGCCGCCGTAGAGTTTCGGCGGAACGGCTTCGTAAAGCGGCGCGATCTGGGCAATTCGCATGGATGTTCTCCTGTTTCGACCCGGGGCGCGGTGGCGCCGACGCGGGTCCCGTGCAACGTTGCGGAACTCGCCGGCGTACGCGGTTGGCGGTACGTGGCCGTGCCCTGGGCGGGGTGCGCGGGGCTTCGGACGGCAAGCTGCGGGGCGGGCCGGCACGGCTCGCGCCGCCGCCCATTGGAGTCCATTATCGATATCGCCCTGAGGGGTTCGAGTGTTTTTTCAAACACTTAAGGCTTGTTACACGATGAAATACGCGAAAACCCCGATAAAAAGGGTGCGGAAACAGAAATAGAGATAGACGCAACTATTGTTGCGTCTTCGTGAAAAAGCACTATAATTTTTACCGATCCGATTGCTGGCAGCCTTGCCGGCAAGCCTTCCAGGACTGCACGGAGGCCATCGGACACATCACAGCCGAATCCGCGCTGCCAGCCGCTTCCCCGATTGAGTCTTTCAATTCGCTTTGTCGGAAAAATTCCTACACGGTTTACAGACAAATCCTGCGCGGCATACGCCACTTCGCTGATACCGGCGCACATGCCGTTTGGCCAAAATTCGCCCTGTAAGACTATAAACGAGCCGACTGAGCGCCAAGAGCGCCCTGATCGAGCAAACGTTTTCATAACACGAATGGCCAAAGCAAAGCTCTTTAACGGGGGAATCATGAGCGCTACCAGCGAAATGCTCAGTGAGATCAAAGAGGTCAACCTGTCGTACCTCCTCCTCGCGCAACGCCTGCTGCGGGAAGACAAAGCGATGGGCATGTTCCGCATGGGCATTTCCCAGGAACTCGCCGACGTGCTCGCCAGCCTCACGCTCGCACAGACCGTGAAGCTGGCTGCGTCGAACCAGATGCTGTGCCGCTTCCGCTTCGATGATCACGCGCTGCTCTCGTCGCTCGCCGACAAGGGCCGCAGCGATGTCGTCGCGCACGCCCACTCGGCCATCCTGATGGCCGGGCAGCAGGTCGAAGGCGTCCGCTGATCCATCCCGCCTTGCGTTTGTCCCGGCGTGCCGCGCCGGTGGGCAGCGTATTGGCCATCCATCCGAATAACGTCAAGCGGACGGTTATCACCATGGCAAGCAAAAGCGTCGTGATCGAGGTGAAGGAAATCACCCTCGCCATCGAACTGATCGAACTGGGCGCCCGGCTGCAGCTGCTGGAAGCGGAGACGAGCCTGTCGCGGGACCGTCTGATCAAGCTGTACAAGGAACTGAAGGGCGTGTCGCCGCCGAAGGGGATGCTGCCGTTCTCGACCGACTGGTTCATGACGTGGCAGCCGAACATCCACTCGTCGCTGTTCTACAACATCTACCGGTTCATGCAGGACCACGGCCGCTGCGAGCCGATCCAGTCGATCGTGAAGGCGTACCGGCTCTATCAGGAGCACGTGAACCTGTCCGGCGACGAGGCCGCGCTGAGCCTCACGCGCGCGTGGACGCTCGTGCGCTTCTTCGATTCGGGGATGCTGCAGATGACCCCGTGCACGCGCTGCGGCGGCCACTTCGTCGCGCATGCGCATGATCCGCATCAAGGTTTCGTCTGCGGCCTCTGCCAGCCGCCGTCGCGCGCGGGCAAGACCCGCAAGGCCGCCGCCGCGCGCGCCGAACTGGCCGCTGCCGCGGCCTGAGCAGCGCCGGGCGGGGCGCTCAGGCCGCGCCGGATGGCGCGAATCGTCTGCGAATTGCTGGTAAACACCGTCGGGCCGCCGCCTGGCCGCCCGCGAAAGTTTTCCTGCCGACTGCCGTAAACCTGATTAACGGCGGTCTCCCCGCCGGTCATTCGTGAGGGACAGGCAGTGCTGATTATCGTGGGAACACTCGTGACGCTGTTGTCCGTCTTCGGCGGTTATGCGCTGGCAGGCGGGCATCTGGGCGCCTTGATCCAGCCGGTCGAGATCCTGATGATCGTGGGCGCCGGCGTCGGCGCGTTCATCCTCGGCAACGGCGGCAAGACCATCAAGGCCACGCTGCGCGTGCTGCCGACGCTCTTCAAGGGCTCGAAATACACGAAGGATGTCTACATGGAGCTGATGGCGCTTCTTTACGTGCTGCTCGCGAAGGCACGCAAGGAAGGCACGCTCACGCTCGAGGCCGACATCGACGATCCGGAAAAGAGCCCGATCTTCACGCAATACCCGAAGATCCTCGCCGATCATCACATCGTCGAATTCCTGACCGACTACCTGCGCCTGATGGTGGGCGGCAACATGAACGCGTTCGAGATCGAGAGCCTGATGGACGAGGAGATCGAGACGCACCACGCGGAAGGCGAAGGCCCCGCGCATGCGCTGATGCGTGTCGGCGACGCGATGCCGGCATTCGGTATCGTCGCGGCCGTGATGGGCGTCGTGCACACGATGGCGTCGGCCGACAAGCCGCCCGCGGTGCTCGGCGCGATGATCGCGCAGGCGCTGGTCGGCACGTTCCTCGGGATCCTGCTGTCGTACGGGCTGATCGGGCCGCTCGCGAGCCTCGCGGAGCAGCGCGTCGCCGAGTCGACCAAGATGTTCCAGTGCATCAAGGTGACGATCCTCGCGACGCTGAACGGCTATGCGCCGGCGATTGCGGTCGAGTTCGGCCGCAAGGTGCTGTTCTCGACCGAGCGCCCGTCGTTCTCCGAACTCGAAGAACATGTGCGCCGCGTGAAGGCGAAGTGACGCGGAGCGCCCAATGAGCAAGAGCAAGGATCGCGCAATCGTCGTCAAGCGGGTGGCCCCGGCGAAGAAGGGCCACCACGGCGGCGCATGGAAGCTCGCGTACGCGGACTTCATGACCGCGATGATGGCGTTCTTCCTGCTGATGTGGCTGCTGAGCTCGGTCACGCCGGTGCAGCTGAAGGGGATCGCCGAATACTTCAACACGCCGCTGAAGGCCGCGCTGTTCGGCAGCGGCGACCGCAGCTCGCAGGATTCCAGCATCATCAACGGCGGCGGCCGCGACCTGTCGAGCGTCGACGCCGGCACGCTGCGCCGCACCGACGGCACCACGCAGCTCGCCGAACGTCTCGCGAAGATGGGCGACGAGCATTCCCGCTCGCAGGCGCAGAACGCGCAGGCCGCGCAGGACCGGCTCGAGCAGGCGCGCCTGCACGACCTGCAGATCAAGCTGATGGCCGCGATCGAGGCCAACCCGACGCTGCGCCAGTTCAAGCAGCAGATCCGCATCGATTCCACGCTGATGGGGCTGCGCATCGAGATCGTCGATTCGCAGAAGCGGCCGATGTTCGCGATGTCGAGCGATCACGTCGAGCCGTACATGCGCGACATCCTGCGCGAGATCGGCAAGACGCTGAACGACGTGCCGAACCGGATCATCGTCCAGGGCCACACCGACGCCGTGCCGTACGCGGGCGGCGAGGGCGGCTACAGCAACTGGGAGCTGTCGGCCGACCGCGCGAACGCGTCGCGCCGCGAGCTGATCGCGGGCGGCATGGGCGAGGCGAAAGTGCTGCGCGTGCTCGGCCTCGCGTCGACCCAGAACCTGAACAAGGCCGACCCGCTCGATCCGGAAAACCGCCGGATCAGCGTGATCGTGCTGAACCGCAAATCCGAAGAGGCGCTGATGCGCGACGATGCGACGACCACGACGCTGTCGGCCGATGCGGCCGGCTCGCAGCAGCTCGCGCAGCAGCTGGCCCCGGCGCCGGCCGTGCGCCCGGCGCTCGCGGCGTCCGCCGTCGCCGTGCCGAAACCCTGACGTTTACGAGATTCCGAGACAGACATGATCCGAACCATTCTCGCCATCGACGACTCCGCGACCATGCGTGCGCTGCTGCAGGCAACGCTGATGCAGGCCGGCTACGACGTGACGGTGGCGCCGGACGGCGAGGCCGGCTTCGACCTGGCGGCCACCGTGCCGTACGACCTGGTGCTGACCGACCAGAACATGCCGCGCAAGAGCGGGCTGGAAGTGATCGCCGCGCTGCGCAAGCTGACCGCCTATACGGAAACGCCGATCCTCGTGCTGACGACCGAAGGCAGCGACGCGTTCAAGGACGCCGCACGCGACGCGGGCGCGACCGGCTGGATCGAGAAGCCGATCGACCCCGCCGTGCTGGTCGACCTGGTCGCGACGCTGTCCGAGCCGGCCGCCTCCTGACATTCACGCGACGCATTCAACCCGGGACCGGGCATGACTCTCGACATCACTCAGTTCTACCAGACATTTTTCGACGAAGCGGACGAGCTGCTCGCACAGATGGAGCAGCTGCTGCTGAACCTCGACGTCGGTTCGCCCGACCCCGAGGATCTGGCCGCGATCTTCCGCGCCGCGCATTCGATCAAGGGCGGCGCGGCGACGTTCGGCTTTTCCGCGCTGACCGATACGACGCACATCCTCGAATCGCTGCTCGACCGCGCCCGCAACCATGAGCTGACGCTGACCAAGGAAATGGTCGACGCGTTCCTGGAGACCAAGGACGTGCTGTCCGACCAGCTCGTCGACTACCGCGCGAGCGCCGAACCGGACGCGGCCGCCGCCGCGACGATCTGCGCGAAGCTCGAACGGCTGAAGGCCGAGAGCGGCGCGGCTGCGCCGGCTGCCGCCGCCGTGGCGCCGGTCGCGGCTGTCGTCGCACCGGCTGCGCCGGCCATGGAACCGGCTGCCGCCGACGATCGTGTGCCCGACCACGTGATCGAGCAGGCCGTCGCGGCTGCGCATCCGGCGGGCGACGCAGGCGAAGGCGGCCCGCACCTGAAGATCACGCTCGTGGGCGTCGATGCAAAGGATCGCGAACTGCTCACCGAAGAACTCGGCAACCTCGGCCGGATCGTCGGCCGCGAGGAAGTGGGCGCCGACCTGACGCTGTGGGTCGAATCGGACGTGCCGTCGGACGACATCGTCGCCGTGTGCTGCTTCGTGATCGACGAAAGCCAGATCCGCGTCGGGCGCGGCACAGCGCCGGCCGCACCGGCGGCCGCGCAGGACGCCGCGGCGCCGGCCGCCGCCGCGCAACCGGCGCGCGCCGAGGTATTCGCGCCGCAGGCCGCGGCACCGCAACCGGCGGCATCGGCACCGGCGGCGCCCGCCGAGCCGGCCGCCGCCGCCGCGCAAGCGCCGCAGCCGGCCCAGCCGGCGGCGCACGCCGACCACGCGCCGCAGGCCGCCGCGCATCACGACGACAAGCGCGCCCGCCCGGCAGCCGCCGCGGCATCGGGCGCCGAAGGCAGCTCGATCCGCGTCGGTGTCGAGAAGGTCGACCAGCTGATCAACCTGGTCGGCGAGCTCGTGATCACGCAGGCGATGCTCGCGGAAACCGCGAGCGCGTTCGATCCGGCGCTGCACGACCGCCTGTTCAACGGGATGGCGCAGCTCGAGCGCAATGCGCGCGACCTGCAGGAAGCGGTGATGTCGATCCGCATGATGCCGATGGACTACGTGTTCAGCCGCTTCCCGCGTCTCGTGCGCGACCTCGCCGGCAAGCTCGGCAAGCAGGTCGAGCTCGTCACGTTCGGCCAGGCGACCGAGCTCGACAAGAGCCTGATCGAACGGATCATCGATCCGCTGACCCACCTCGTGCGCAACAGCCTCGACCACGGGATCGAGACGGTCGACAAGCGCGTGGCCGCCGGCAAGGACGCCGTGGGCCAGCTGGTGCTGTCGGCCGCGCATCACGGCGGCAACATCGTGATCGAGGTGAGCGACGACGGCGCGGGCCTGAACCGCGAGCGGATCCTCGCGAAGGCCGCGAAACAGGGCATGCAGGTGTCCGACAACATCAGCGACGACGAAGTCTGGCAGCTGATCTTCGCGCCGGGCTTCTCGACCGCCGAGACGGTGACCGACGTGTCGGGCCGCGGCGTCGGTATGGACGTCGTGAAGCGCAACATCCAGTCGATGGGCGGCCACGTGGAAATCACGTCGGTGGCCGGCCGCGGCACGACCACGCGGATCGTGCTGCCGCTGACGCTCGCGATCCTCGACGGGATGTCGGTGAAGGTCGGCAACGAGATCTTCATCCTGCCGCTGAACTTCGTGATGGAGTCGCTGCAGCCGTCGAACGACGACATCTACACGGTCGGCAACGGCGAGCGCGTGGTGCGCGTGCGCGGCGAATACCTGCCGCTGGTCGCGCTGCACGAGGTGTTCTCGGTCGACGACGCGCGCACCGACCCGACGCAAGGGATCGTCACGATCATGGAAACCGAGGGGCGCCGCTTCGCGATGCTGATCGACGAGCTGGTCGGCCAGCAGCAGGTGGTCGTGAAGAACCTCGAAACCAATTACCGCAAGGTGCACGGCATCTCGGCGGCGACCATCCTCGGCGACGGCAGCGTCGCGCTGATCGTCGACGTCGCGGCGCTGAACCGCGAAACCCGTGCGATGCACGGCGCCCGTGCCGGCGCCGAGCTCGCGATGTTCTGATGTCACTCGCCATTCAACCGATTGGGGGCAAACGTGTCTGCTGAAGTCCAAATGATCAATCCGGCCGCGGCGAACGCGGCGACGAGCCGCCGCGACGCGGAACAAGGCGACGCGACGGGCCAGGAATTCCTCGTGTTCACGCTCGGCGACGAGGAATACGGGATCGACATCCTGAAGGTGCAGGAAATCCGCGGCTACGACAGCGTCACGCGCATCGCGAACGCGCCGGAGTTCATCAAGGGCGTGATCAACCTGCGCGGGATCATCGTGCCGATCGTCGACATGCGGATCAAGTTCCATCTCGGCCGCGTCGAGTACGACCACCAGACCGTCGTGATCATCCTGAACGTCGCGCATCGCGTGGTCGGGATGGTGGTCGACGGCGTGTCGGACGTGCTGACGCTGCAGACCGACCAGATCATGCCGGCGCCGGAATTCGGCGCGACGCTGACGACCGAGTACCTGACGGGCCTCGGCACGGTCGACGGCCGCATGCTGATCCTGATGGACATCGAGAAGCTGATGTCGAGCCGTGAAATGGCGCTGATCGAGACGCTCGGCGGGTAAGCGCGCCGCGCGCGCAGGAATTTCGGGAGAATCTGCAATGTTGCAAAACTGGTCGATCCGCACGACGCTCACGGCGGTCGGACTCATCCTCGTGGCGCTGGCCGCAGCCGTCGGCGGGCTCGGCCTGGTCGCGCTGAATCACGCGAGCCGCTCGCTCGACGCGATCGCGCACGTCGACCTGCCGGCGATCCACTCGCTCGACGATACGTCGTCGTACCTGCTGCGCGCACGCGTGTCGCTCGACCGCTTCCGCTCGTTGACGGAAGCCGGCAACACGGCCGAAGCGGCCAAGGTGCTCGACCGCGCGCAGGAGCTGTACGCAAAGTCGAACCAGAACTGGCAGGCGTTCCAGGCGACGCCGAAGCTCGGTATCGAGCAGGCGCTCGTCGACGACCTGGCCGCCCGCTACGCGACGATCGTGAAGGAAGGCGTCGAGCCCGAGTTCGCGGCCGCGCGCGCGGGCGACATGGCCGCGTACCACGCGGTCGCCGATACCAAGATCAGCCCGATGTTCGTCGCGTACGACCAGGCCGCGGCGGCCGTGGTTGCGTCGCTGCAGAAGCGCGCGGAAGATCGCCAGGCCACGACGCAATCGCAGATCTCGCTGATGATCGGGTTGATCGCGGCGGGCATCGCGATCGCGTTCGTCGTCGTGATCGCGATCCGCTTCGCGCTGCGCGGGCTGATCGTGCAGCCGCTGGAAGACGCGATCGCGCACTTCGAGCGCATCGCCGGCGGCGACCTCACGCAGCCGGTCAACGTGTTCAGCACCAACGAGATCGGCCGCCTGTTCGGCGGCATCAAGCGGATGCAGGACGCCGTCACGACGATGGTGCAGGCCGTGCATCGCGGTACCGAGTCGATCGACGTCGGCGCGCGCGAGATCTCGACCGGCAACACCGACCTGTCGCAGCGCACCGAGGAGCAGGCCGCATCGCTGCAGGAAACCGCGTCGAGCATGGAGCAGCTGACGGGCACTGTGCGGCAGAACGCGGAAAACGCGCGGCAGGCCAGCCAGCTCGCGGTGAACGCATCGGACATCGCGACGCAGGGCGGCGAAGTGGTCGGCCAGGTCGTGTCGACGATGCAGGACATCGCGGCGAGCTCGGGCAAGGTCGTCGACATCATCGGCACGATCGAAGGCATCGCATTCCAGACCAACATCCTCGCGCTGAACGCGGCGGTCGAAGCCGCGCGTGCGGGCGAGCAGGGCCGCGGCTTCGCGGTGGTCGCCGGCGAGGTGCGCTCGCTCGCGCAGCGCAGCGCGAGCGCCGCGAAGGAAATCAAGCAGCTGATCGGCGATTCGGCCGAGAAGGTCGAAAGCGGGTCGGCGCTCGTGTTGCGCGCCGGCACGACGATGGACGAGATCGTGCAGGCCGTGCGCCGCGTGACCGACATCATGGGCGAGATCAGCGCCGCGTCGGACGAGCAGTCGACCGGCATCGAGCAGGTCAACCGCGCGGTCGGCCAGATGGATTCGGTCACGCAGCAGAACGCCGCGCTCGTCGAGCAGGCGGCCGCCGCGGCGGCGTCGCTCGAGGAGCAGACGCGCCAGATGAAGGCGATCGTGTCGGGCTGGCGCGTGATGGGCGGCATCGTGCTCGCGCCGTCGCGTGGTGTCGCGCGGCCGGTCGCACACGAGCCCGCGCCGGCGCTGACGTCGGAGCCGCGTTTCGACGCGGCGCCGGTCGCCGCGCTGCCGGCTCCGCAGGCTGCCGCACAACCGGCACGGCGCGCCGCGCCGGCGCCGCGTGCCGCCGCCGCGGCTGCATCGGGTGCGGGCCATGAAACGAAGCGTGCAGCCGATACGGGCGCGCACGCGCACAAGGATGCACCGGCTTCCCGCGGCACGGCCGCGGGCGGCTACGGGCCGCGTCTGGCGAAAACCGCCGCACCGGCCGACAAGCCGGCCGCGAAGCCCGCGCTCGTGCGCCCGGCGCTGAACGGCGAGAAGCCGGCGGCGGCCACGGCCGGCACGTCCGACGACGATTGGGAGACCTTCTAAACCATGCCGCATGCGCGCGCGCCGTTTCGACCCGATGCACCGGATGCCTCGCCTCGCGCGGGCGAGCCGGGGCGCGATTTCGCGTTCACCAGCGCGGATTTCGCACGCATTCGCGCGCTGATCCATCAACGCGCGGGGATCTCGCTGTCCGAGCACAAGCGCGACATGGCGTACAGCCGTCTCGCGCGCCGCTTGCGGGCACGCGGCCTCGACACGTTCCGCGACTACCTCGACCTGCTCGAGCAGGAAGACGATCCGCTCGAGTGGGAAGCGTTCACCAATGCGCTGACGACGAACCTGACCGCGTTCTTCCGCGAGGCTCACCATTTCCCGATCCTGTCGGATTTCGTGAAAGGGCGGCCGGCGCCGGTCTCGGTCTGGTGCTCGGCGGCGTCGACGGGCGAAGAGCCTTACTCGATCGCGATCACGCTGATCGAGGCGCTCGGCGAATCGGCCGCGCGCGGCGCGTCGATCCTCGCGACCGACCTCGACACGCAGGTGCTCGCGAAGGCGGAGGCCGGCATCTACACGTACGACCAGGTCAAGCACCTGGCGCCGGAGCGGCTGAAGCGCTTCTTCCTGAAGGGCACGGGCGCGCAGGCCGGCCGCGTGAAGGTGCGCCCCGAGCTGCGCGCGATGATCCGCTTCGAGCAGCTGAACCTGACCGATGCGGATTACGGGATCGCGAAGCCGTTCGACGCGATCTTCTGCCGCAACGTGATGATCTATTTCGACAAGCCGACGCAGGGGCAGGTGCTGTCGCGCTTCGAGCCGCTCGTGAAGCCGGGCGGGCTGCTGTTCGCCGGCCATTCGGAGAACTTCACGTATGTCACGCAGGCGTTCCGGCTGCGCGGGCAGACGGTGTACGAACTGACCCGCGACGCCGCCCAGGGCGCGCGGCCGCGGGGCGCGCAGGCGTCCGCGATGCCGTCTCCCGCGCGCATGCATGCCGCGGGCGCCGCATCCGCTCTGGGAGAGCGCGGATGAGCGCCCTGCCGATCGCCACCAATCGCTACTTCGACAACCACTTCGGCCGTCCCGGCGTGAAGCTGCTGCCGAACGAGTTCTACACGACGTCCGAGGACATGGTGCTGATGACCGTGCTCGGCTCGTGCGTCGCCGCGTGCCTGCACGATCCGTACGCGGGCATCGGCGGGATGAACCACTTCATGCTGCCCGACGACGGCGCCGATCCGGGCGCGGCCGCGTCGGAATCGATGCGCTACGGCGCGTATGCGATGGAAGTGCTGATCAACGAGATGATCAAGGCCGGCGGGCGCCGCGAACGCTTCGAGGCGAAGGTGTTCGGGGGCGCCGCCGTGCTGGCCGGGATGACGACGATCAACATCGGCGACCGCAACGCGGATTTCGTGCGCCGCTACCTCGCGCTCGAACGCATCCGCATCACGGCGGAAGACCTGCAGGGCGTGCACCCGCGCAAGGTCGCGTTCATGGCGGCCACGGGGCGCGCGGCGGTGAAGAAGCTGCGGCTGCAGGTGCCGGGCGTCACCGAGCGCGAAGCCGCGCTCGCCCGCGAGGCCGATCGCGCCCGCGCCGCACGGCCGCGTCCGCAGGTCGAGCTGTTCGCGGCCAAGCGTCCAGCCCCGCCGCAACCGGTGCGCCCGCGCATCGAGCTGTTCGGCGCGCGCAGCGCGGCGCCGGCCGGCGGCGTGCGGGCGGCGAACCTATCAAGAAAGCAGGAGGCATGACCGCAGTGCAGAAGATCAAAGTGTTGTGCGTCGACGATTCGGCGCTGATCCGCAGCCTGATGACCGAGATCATCAACAGCCAGCCCGACATGACGGTGTGCGCGACCGCGCCCGATCCGCTCGTCGCGCGCGAGCTCATCAAGCAGCACAACCCCGACGTGCTCACGCTCGACGTCGAAATGCCGCGCATGGACGGGCTCGACTTCCTCGAGAAGCTGATGCGCCTGCGGCCGATGCCGGTCGTGATGGTGTCGTCGCTGACCGAGCGCGGCTCGGAAATCACGCTGCGTGCGCTCGAACTCGGCGCGGTCGATTTCGTCACGAAGCCGCGCGTCGGGATTCGCGATGGCATGCTCGACTACGCGGAAAAGCTCGCCGACAAGATCCGCGCGGCGTCGCGGGCGCGCGTGCGCCAGGCGCCGCAGCCGCAGGCCGCCGCGCGCGCGACGGACAGCCACCCGGCCGCGCCGATGATCAACAACCCGCTCGTCAGTACCGAGAAGCTGATCATCATCGGCGCGTCGACGGGCGGCACCGAGGCGATCCGCGAAGTGCTGACGCCGCTGCCGCCGGATGCGCCGGCCGTGCTGATCGCGCAGCACATGCCGCCGGGCTTCACGAAGTCGTTCGCGCAGCGGCTGAACGGCCTGTGCCGGATCGCGGTGAAGGAAGCCGAGCACGGCGAGCGCGTGCTGCCGGGCCACGCATATATTGCGCCGGGCCACGCGCACCTGTTGCTTGCGAGAAGCGGGGCGAACTATATTGCGCAACTGTCGGACGAGCCGCCGGTGAACCGGCACCGCCCGTCGGTCGACGTGCTGTTCCGCTCGGCGGCGACGCACGCGGGCAAGAACGCGCTCGGGGTGATCCTGACCGGGATGGGTCGCGACGGCGCGGCCGGCCTGCTGGAAATGAAACGCGCGGGCGCTCACACGTTCGCGCAGGATGAAGCAAGCTGCATCGTGTTCGGAATGCCGCGCGAGGCGATCGCGCTCGGCGGCGCGGACGAGATCGTGCCGCTCGCCGAGATGAGCCGTCGCGTGATGGCGCGCCTGGCGACGATGGGCGACCGCGTGCAGCGCGTTTGAATGGAATGTCACGGGGCGCGTGCCACGATACGCGTCCCGACGGAAACGAATCTGGAAAGGAACGACGATGGACAAGAGCATGAAAATCCTGGTGGTGGACGATTTCCCGACGATGCGCCGGATCGTCCGCAACCTGCTCAAGGAACTGGGCTATTCGAACGTCGACGAGGCCGAGGACGGCGCGGCCGGCCTGGCGCGGCTGCGCGGCGGCGGTTTCGACTTCGTGATCTCCGACTGGAACATGCCGAACCTCGACGGCCTCGCGATGCTGAAGGAAATCCGCGCGGACGCGACGCTCACGCACCTGCCGGTGCTGATGGTCACGGCCGAGTCGAAGAAGGAGAACATCATCGCGGCCGCGCAGGCCGGCGCGAGCGGCTACGTCGTGAAACCGTTCACGGCCGCGACGCTCGACGAGAAGCTGAACAAGATCATCGACAAGATGGCGAAGACCGGGAGCTGACGTGAACGAGCCGATCCATGCCGCGCTGACCGGCGCCGGGTTCAGCGCCGACGGCCAGGCCGAAGGCGCCGATTTCGCGAGCGACCGCATCCTCGCGCGCATCGGCCATGTCACGCGCACGCTGCGCGATTCGATGCGCGAGCTCGGGCTCGACAAGCATGTCGAGCGGGCGGCGGAAGCCGTGCCCGATGCGCGCGACCGGCTGCGCTACGTCGCGACGATGACCGAGCAGGCCGCCGTGCGCGTGCTGAACGCGATCGAGGTCGCGAAGCCGATGCAGGAGCGCATCCAGAACGAGGCCGAGGCGCTCGACGCGCGCTGGGCCCAGTGGTATGCGGCACCGATCGAGCACGCGGAAGTGCGCGAGCTGATGGACGATACGCGCACGTTCCTGCGCACGCTGCCCGAGTCGGCTTCGGCCACCCGCGCGCAACTGCTCGAGATCATGCTCGCGCAGGATTTCCAGGACCTGACCGGGCAGGTGATCAAGAAGATCATGGACATGGTCTACCTGATCGAGCAGCAGCTCCTCACGGTGCTCGTCGAGAACATCGCGCCCGAGCGGCGCGAGCAGTTCGCGGCCACCGCGGCTTTGCTCGCGGCCGAGCAGATCAGCCCGACCGGCAGCCCCGAGTCGCTGCTGAACGGCCCGCAGATCGCGCCGGAAGGCAAGACCGACGTGGTCCAGGACCAGGGGCAGGTGGACGACCTGCTCGCCAGCCTGGGCTTCTGACCCTGCCGCGGGCATCGGCGCGCCGCGTCTCGCAGCGGCGCCCGATGCCCGCGTCACACCGTCCCCCGCACTCCTTCACCGCGCACGCGGCCCCCGCGTGGCGCAGCGCGATCCTGCGTCAAATTGACACTTCGACACACTCAGCAGGCATACTACGCGTCAGCAGCAACGTAGCGTCAATCGTACGATTTCATATGTTGGCTGGTGGCGCGGGTGCGATGGCCGCACCGCCGTCGACGAAGCCAGTCCCTTGGGGGGGAACGTGAAGCTGAAACGCTTGGGCTGGGCCGTCGCGCACGCGACGGCTGCAATGGGTGTGCTGTGGAGTGTCCACGCATACGCTGAACTGGGCGGCGCGCCGATGTCGCCGCCGGCGGACGATCGGGCCGCAACCGTGCGCGCACTGCAGCGCGCGATGCGTTCGGCAGACGGCATGCAGACGAGCACGGCCGCCTATACCGTCCGCGAGATCACGCTCGGATCGGGCACCGTCATCCACGAATACACGTCGGCCGCCGGCAGCGTGTTCGGCCTCGCATGGCAAGGGCCGACGATGCCGGATCTCGCGTCGCTGCTCGGCAGCTATTTCCCGCAGTACACCGCAGGCGTCCAGGCGGCGCACCAGGCGCGCGGCTGGCGCGCGCCCGTGTCCGTCGACACCAGCGGCCTCGTGATCCGGACAGGCGGCCACATGGGCGCCTTCTCGGGCCAGGCGTGGCTGCCGGCGGCGCTGCCTGCCGGCCTGACCGGCACCGACATCCAGTGACAGCGGGAGAGCGATCTTGAGAATTCCTCGTACATTCAAGCGCTGGCTCGGCGTGCTGGGCCTTGCGGCGGCAACGGCCGTCCTCGTGACGGCATGCGGCGGCGGAGACGGCGGCGGCAGCAGCTCGGGCAACAACGGCAACGGCGGCAACAACGGTAACGGCGGCTCGGACGGCAATTCCGGGAACACGGCCGTCATCACCGTCAATGCCGGCGTCGCGAACGTGATCAACATCCCGACCGTCAGCCTGAAGGTCTGCGCGCCGGGCACGTCGAACTGCCAGGTGGTCAACAACGTGCTCGTCGATACCGCGTCCTACGGGCTGCGGCTCGTCGGCAGCGCCGTGTCGGGCGTGCTCGGCAGCCTCCCGCAGGTGACGAGCGGCGGCGCGCCGGTCGCCGAGTGCGGCAAGTTCGTGTCGAGCTATACGTGGGGGTCGGTGCGCACGGTCGACCTGTCGATCGGCTCCGAGCAGGCGAGTTCGCTGCCCGTGCAGATCATCGGCGACCTCGGCACGACCAACGTGCCGAGCTCGTGCACGAACGGCGGCGCGTCGGCCAACTCGGCAAGCGCGCTCGGCGCGAACGGGATCCTCGGCATCGGGCCGGCGCCGGTCGACTGCGGCACGACCTGCGCGACGTCGACGTCGACGAACAACAACTATTACGCGTGCCCGAACGGCAACAACGCGAACTGCACGGTCGCGCTCGTGCCGGTGGCGCAGCAGGTCGCCAACCCGGTGCATCGCTTCGCCGACAGCAGCGGGGTGAGCGTGAGCATGCCGAAAATTTCGGACAGCGGGCAGGCCAGCGCAACCGGCACGCTGACGTTCGGCCTGCCCGACCTGACCGGGAAGACCGTGATGACGTCGACCACGACGGGCGACGTCAGCGCGACGTTCCAGGGGCGCAACGTGACCGCGTTCTTCGATACGGGTTCGAATGCGTACTTCTTCAACGATACGTCGGGCACGTTGCCGGCCTGCCCGAAGAATACGCAGTTCTACTGCCCGTCGACGACGACCAGCAATTCGGCGACGCTGACCGGCCAGAACGGCGTGAGCGGCACGGTGACAATGCCCGTCGTGAACGCGGATTCGCTGTTCTCGAACCCGTCGACGTTCGCGTTCAACGACATCGCGGGCCCGTTTGGTTCGTCCAGCTGGCTCGACATCGGCATGCCGCACTTCTACAACCGGACGATCTACTTCGGGATGGACAAGACCGCGAGCGGCGGCGCGGCGCCTTTCGTCGCGTTCTGACGCGGCACGGCGACACGCAGGACCAGGGGGCGAGCGATCGCCCCCTTTTTTATTCGACGGCCGTGCGCGGCACGACGGGTCCGACCGGCGCGCCGCCGCGCGCGGGCACAGCGCCTACGATGTAATACCGGCACCCATGCCGGCACGACATCGAGGAGGCAGCGCCATGAACCCGCGCATACAACGCATCACGCCGTTCCTGTGGTTCGACCGCGACGCCGAGGCGGCCGCCGGTTTCTACGTATCGGTGTTCGACAACGCGCGCATCGTGCATGTCGCGCGCTACGGCAAGGCCGGCGCGCATGCGTCCGGCAGCGCGGAGGGTGCGGTGATGACCGTCGCGTTCGAGCTCGACGGGCAGGCCTTCGTCGCGCTGAACGGCGGCCCCGTGTTCCAGATCACGCCGGCCGTGTCGTTCGTCGTCAACTGCCGGGACCAGGACGAAATCGACCGCTACTGGGCGCGCCTGTCGGAAGGCGGCGACGAGCGTGCGCAGCAGTGCGGCTGGCTGCGCGACCGCTTCGGCGTGTCGTGGCAGGTCGTGCCGGCGCAGATGAGCGAGCTGATGACGGGCGATCCGGCGCGCGCGGAGCGCGTGATGGCGCAGGTGATGACGATGAAGAAGCTCGATCTCGACGCGTTGCAGCGGGCGGCGGCGGGTTAGGGGGCCGGGTGGCGGGGTGCAGGCGTGAACCGGCGAACCGGCGGGCCGCGCAAGCCCCGTGGGCGGCCGGAATGGGCGCTAGGCCGGCGGCCGGCCGTCGCGCATCAGGCGCGTGTGGTCGAGGAAGCGGTGGTCGGGCCCGTACGCGGTGCTTTCGATCCGGACGGCGTCGGCCGGCGCGACCGGGCGCCCGGCGGCATCGACCGGCACCGATTCGATCTCGACGACCGGCACGCACCAGGCCGCGCGGGCGCGTTCCGCCGGCTCGCCGCGCGTGTCGACGCAGCGGAAGATGAAGCTCGCGGGGAAATCCTGCGCGCGCAGGGGTTGCGTCGATCCGTTCCATGCATCGCGCAGGGCGATCGTGCCGGGATGCGGCGCATCAGGCGCCTGCGCGCCGGGCGGCAGGGCCGGCGTGCCCGCGCATCCGGCGGCCAGCGCGCAGGCAAGCGACAGCAACGGAACGAGCGGATGACCGAGCATGGTGCGGTTCGACCGGAATCGGCAAATCATGGCGAAGCGTAGCGCGCTTTGCACGCCCGCGTAATGCCGGCCGGTTAATCGAATGCGGCACACTCGCGGCCGATTATCGATCGCACTCGATTTCATTCGGATGTAATCAAATGCTGGATTATCCGGGGGCTGTCGTTTCTGTCAGGTCTTCAAGATTATTAAAATGACGCGGCATGCAAGCCGATGGCGCCGGATTCCGCTATTGCAGCCATTCCCGCACCGTGCGGGCCGGCAAGACGGCCGGTGCGCGCACTACCGGTATGTGAAAAGAGATGGAGTCCGTCTAAATTCAAACATATAATGCCGGCGTTGTTTCCGGGGTCGTCTATATAAAACAGGAGGGTAATAAAATGAATTTTTCCGAAGCCGTTCGTGCCGTACTCAATAAATACGCGACATTCGAAGGCCGTGCGCGTCGTGCCGAATACTGGTATTTCGTGCTGTTGACCACGGTGCTGTCGATCGCCGCGCAGATCATCGGCGCGGCCGGCCGCGACGGCGGCCTGATCACGCTGCTGCTGCTCGCCGTACTCGCCCTGGTTTCGCTGGCGCTGATCATTCCGGGCCTCGCGGTCAGCGTCCGCCGCCTGCACGATACGGGCCGCTCGGGCTGGTTCTTGCTGCTCGCGCTGATTCCGGTCGTCGGCGGCATCCTGCTGCTGGTATGGACGTGCACGCGCGGCACCGAAGGTCCGAACCGCTTCGGCGCGGACCCGATCGTGGCGGCCTGACCGACGCCTGCCCCGACGCGCGACGCCGCGTCGGGGCCCGATTTCGCGTCGCATCCGCTGACCGCTGACCGCTGACCGCTGACCGCTGACCGCTTCACTGCTTCACTGCTTCACTGCTTCTTCCCCGCTTCACGCCGTCGCCGCTCCGCCCGGCGCCGACACCCGCCATCGCCCCCGCCGGCACGTTTTACCGCCGCGCCGCACCCCGCTCCGTCCCCCCGTCCGTCCCCGTTCGCACCGGCTCGCCCGATTCCCCGAAATACCCCCCTTTCCCGGCTTTGCTCGACCGATCGGCGTTTGACGCCTCCATGAATAATCGGTGTCACTGGAAAGCGGCATTCCGCCGTACCCGACTGGAGGCCCCGTGGCAGACGAGAGCGATCTCGACAAGACCGAAGCCGCCACTCCCAGGCGCCTCGAGAAGGCGCGTGAGGAGGGGCAGGTCGCGCGTTCGCGCGAGCTGGCTTCGTTCGCGTTGCTCGCGGCCGGGTTCTACGGCACGTGGCTGCTCGCGGGCCCGTCGGGCGGGCATCTGCAGGCGATGCTGCGCGGCGCGTTCACGTTCGATCGCGCGACCGCGTTCGACACGAGCCGGATGCTGTCGGCGGCCGGCAGCGCGAGCCTCGAAGGCTTCGCCGCGCTGCTGCCGATCCTCGCGCTCACCGGCGTTGCCGCGCTGCTCGCGCCGATGGCGCTTGGCGGCTGGCTGATCTCGTCGAAGACGTTCGAGCTGAAGTTCGACCGCCTGAACCCGATCTCGGGCCTCGGCCGGATCTTCTCGATCCAGGGGCCGATCCAGCTCGGGATGTCGTTCGCGAAGACGCTGGTCGTCGGCGGCATCGGCGGCATCGCGATCTGGCGCAGCAAGGACGAGCTGCTCGCCCTCGCGACGCAGCCGCTGCGCGTGGCGCTGCCCGATGCGCTGCACCTGATCGCCGTGTGCTGCGGCACGACGGTCGCCGGGATGCTGGTGGTCGCCGCACTCGATGTGCCTTACCAAATCTGGCAGTACAACAAGAAGTTGCGCATGACGAAGGAAGAAGTGAAGCGCGAGCATCGCGAGAACGAAGGCGATCCGCACGTGAAGGGGCGGATCCGCCAGCAGCAGCGTGCGATCGCGCGCCGCCGGATGATGGCGGCCGTGCCGAAGGCCGACGTGGTCGTGACGAACCCGACGCACTTCGCCGTCGCGCTGCAATACACGGACGGCGAGATGCGCGCGCCGAAGGTCGTCGCGAAGGGCGTGAACCTCGTCGCCGCGCGCATCCGCGAACTCGCGGCCGAACACAACGTGCCGCTGCTCGAAGCGCCGCCGCTCGCGCGTGCGCTGTATCACAACGTCGAACTCGAACGCGAGATTCCCGGCTCGCTGTACTCGGCCGTCGCCGAAGTGCTCGCGTGGGTCTACCAGCTCAAGCGCTTCCGTTCGGAAGGCGGCGCGTTCCCGGCGATGCCGGTCGATCTGGAGGTGCCGGCCGACCTCGACAAGGGCGCGTCGGTGTCCGCCGACGATGAACGCGAAGAGCAGGAAGACGCGCTCGGCAAGGGAGGTACGGCATGAGCACCCCAACCGGCCTGTTCGCGAAGCGCCCGAACCCGTTCGCGAGCACGAACCTGCGCGCACTCGCGGGCCCGATCCTCATCTGCATGATTTTGGGGATGATGATCCTGCCGCTGCCGCCGATGCTGCTGGATCTGCTGTTCACGTTCAACATCGCGCTGTCCGTGATGGTGCTGCTCGTCAGCATGTACACGATGAAGCCGCTCGACTTCGCGGCGTTCCCGAGCGTGCTGCTGTTCTCCACGCTCCTGCGCCTGTCGCTGAACGTCGCCTCGACGCGCGTCGTGCTGCTCGAAGGCCACACGGGCCCGGACGCGGCCGGCCAGGTGATCGAGGCGTTCGGCCACTTCCTGGTCGGCGGCAACTTCGCGGTCGGCATCGTCGTGTTCGTGATCCTGATGATCATCAACTTCATGGTGATCACGAAGGGCGCGGGGCGGATCGCCGAAGTGTCCGCGCGCTTCACGCTCGACGCGATGCCCGGCAAGCAGATGGCGATCGACGCCGACCTGAACGCGGGCCTCATCAACGAAGAGCAGGCGCGCAAGCGCCGCCTGGCCGTGTCGCAGGAAGCCGAGTTCTACGGGTCGATGGACGGCGCGTCGAAGTTCGTGCGCGGCGACGCGATCGCCGGCCTGATCATCATGGCGATCAACGTGATCGGCGGGCTGATCGTCGGGATGGTCCAGCACGACATGACGTTCGCGGCTGCCGGCACGAACTACACGCTGCTGACGATCGGCGACGGCCTCGTCGCGCAGATCCCGTCGCTGGTGATCTCCACCGCGGCCGGCGTGATCGTGTCGCGCGTCGCGACCGACGAGGACATCGGCACGCAGATCACCGGCCAGCTGTTCACGAACCCGCGCGTGCTGAACATCACCGGCGCGATCATCGTGCTGATGGGGCTGATCCCGGGCATGCCGCACTTCGCGTTCCTCGCCCTCGGCGGCGGCGCGATCTGGCTGGCCCGCACGCAGACCAAGCGCGCGGCGGCCCGCAAGGCGGCCGGCGACCTGACCGACATCGCGCCGCCCGCGGTGCTGCCGTCGGACAGCCACGAGGCGACCTGGGACGACGTGCAGCTGATCGACCCGCTCGGCCTCGAAGTCGGTTACCGCCTGATCCCGCTCGTCGACAAGAACAGCGACGGCGAACTGCTCAAGCGCATCAAGAGCATCCGCAAGAAATTCGCGCAGGAAATCGGCTTCCTGCCGCCGGTGATCCATATCCGCGACAACCTCGAGCTGCGGCCGAACGCGTACCGGATCGCGCTGAAGGGCGTCGAGATCGGTGTCGGCGAAGTGTTCCCGGGCCAGTGGCTCGCGATCAACCCCGGCCAGGTGACGGCCGCGCTGCCGGGCGCCGTCACGCAGGATCCCGCGTTCGGGCTGCCGGCCGTGTGGATCGACGTCGCGATGCGCGAACAGGCACAGGTGTACGGCTACACGGTGGTCGACGCGAGCACGGTCGTCGCGACGCACCTGAACCATCTGGTCGTCCAGCACGCGGCCGAGCTGCTCGGCCGCCAGGAAGTGCAGTCGCTCATCGAGCGCACCGGCAAGGATGCGCCGTCGCTCGTCGAGGACCTCGTGCCGAAGACGATCTCGCTGACGACGCTGCAGAAGGTGCTGCAGAACCTGCTCGAGGAAGGCGTGCCGATCCGCGACATGCGCACGATTCTCGAAGCCGTGTCCGAACACGCGGGCCGCGGCGACGCGTTCGAGATCACGGCCGCCGTGCGGCTGTCGCTCGGCCGCGCGATCACGCAGCAGTGGTATCCGGGTGCCGGCGAGATGCAGGTGATGGGCCTCGACTCGAATCTGGAGCGCGTGCTGTCGCAGGCGCTCGCCACCGGCGCGAACCCGGGCCTCGAACCCGGCCTCGCGCACAACCTTCTGACCGGCACGCAACAGGCGATGCTGCGTCAACAGAATCTCGGGCTGCCGCCCGTGCTGCTGGTGCAGCACGCGCTGCGCGCGATGCTCGCGCGTTTCCTGCGCCGCAGCCTGCCGCAATTGAAAGTGCTGTCGTATGCCGAAGTGCCGGACACACGCACGATCAAAGTCGTTAACGTCATCGGGGGTTCCGCTTGAACATTCGCAAATTCACCGGCGCAACGAGCCGCGACGCACTTCGTCTGGTGCGCGAGGCGCTCGGCGCCGACGCGGTCGTGCTGTCGAACCGCACGCTCGATGACGGCAGCGTGGAAATCGTCGCCCTGGCAGATTCGGACCTGGCCGCCGTGACCCCGCCGGCCGCGGCACGCCCGCGCATCGCCGCGTCGCGCCCGCCGGAATCGGTGCCGGCTGCCGCCGTGCCGGGCATCGTGTCGCGCCCGGGCACGCCGCTGGCCCGCCCGACGGTCAATCCGTATGCGGCAGGCGAAGGCGGGTTGCCGGACGTGTTCTCGTCGATGTTCGGTGCAAGCGCCGACGCGGACGAGGCGACGGCGCAACCTTCGGCGCCCGATGACGAAGCGCCGGCCGCGGCAGCGCCGTCCTCCGCCGCCCCCGCACCGGCCGCCACCTCTGAACCCGCGCCGTGGCTCGTCGAGCACGCGAAGCGCCTGACGCAGCAGCGCGACGCGCTGATGGCGCGCGCGCAGGCGACGCCCGCCGCGCCGCAAGCGAGCGCGCCTGCCCCGCAGGCCGCCGCGAGCGCGACGCCGCCCAACTGGGCGCGCGACATCGTGCGCGAGGCCGAACGCCGGATGCCGGCCGCCGCCCCCCGCGCCCCCGACACGAACACGAGCGCGGCGCATGCCGCGAAGGCGGCCGAGCGCACGCGCCTGTCCGCCGACGCGGCCGCCGCGGTGGCCGATGCCGTGAAGTCGCGCATCGAGCGGATCGTCAACGATACGGTGATGCAGGAGCTCGGCGAACTGCGCGGGATGATGGCAGAGCAGTTCGACAGCCTGATGTGGCACGACCGCCAGCGTCGCAGCGCCGTGCATGGCGCGCTGACGAAGCACCTGTTCGCGGCCGGCTTCTCCGCGCAGCTCGTGCGGATGCTGGTCGACAACATGCCGGCCGGCGACGGCGCGCAGACCTTCGAACAGGCCGCCGAATGGGCGCAATCGGTGCTCGCGTCGAACCTGCCGGTGCTCGAAAGCGAAGATGCGCTGATGGAGCGCGGCGGCGTGTTCGCGCTGATGGGGCCGACGGGCGTCGGCAAGACGACCACCACCGCGAAGCTGGCCGCGCGCTGCGTGATGCGCTTCGGCGCGAGCAAGGTCGCGCTGCTGACCACCGACAGCTACCGGATCGGCGGCCACGAGCAGCTGCGCATCTTCGGCAAGATCCTCGGCGTGCCCGTGCACGCGGTGAAGGATGCGGGCGACCTCGCGCTCGCGCTGTCCGAGCTGCGCAACAAGCACATCGTGCTGATCGACACGATCGGCATGAGCCAGCGCGACCGCGCGGTATCCGACCAGATCGCGATGCTGCACGGGGCGAACGCGCCGGTGCAGCGCCTGCTGCTGCTCAACGCGACCAGCCACGGCGACACGCTCAACGAAGTCGTGCAGGCGTACCGCAGCGCGGGCGAGCATCCGGACCTGGCCGGCTGCATCCTCACGAAGCTCGACGAGGCGACCCACCTCGGCGGCGTGCTCGACACGGTGATCCGCTACAAGCTGCCGATCCATTACGTGTCGACCGGCCAGAAAGTGCCGGAGAACCTGTACGTCGCGTCGACCAAATTCCTGCTGAAGAGCGCGTTCTGTGTACCGCGTGACGGCTCGCCCTTCGTGCCGCAAGACGAGGACATGCCGACGCTGCTTTCCGCACTGACCGCACGTTCCACCGCCGAGCTTCACGAGGTGCGATTTGGATAAACGAATCATCGACCAGGCCGAAGGGCTGCGGCGCCTGCTGGCCGGGCGCGCGTCACGCATCGTCGCGGTGGCGGGCGGGCCGGCGGGGGTCGGCTGCACGTCCACCGTCGTGAACCTGGCGGCGGCGCTCGCGTCGCTCGGCAAGGATGTGCTCGTCGTCGACGAGCGTGCCGACGTGCATTCGGCCAGCGCGACGCTGGCGGGCGCGTGGCTGCGCGACGGCGAGCGCACGCGGGTCGCGGCCGGCTTCGGCCTGTGCGCCGCGGCGCGGCTCGCGCGCACCGGCTACACCGACGCGCAGCTGAGCGATTTCATCGACGGCCCGGCCGACATCGTCCTCGTCGACGCGCAGCTCGGCGCCGACGGTTCGTTCTCGGCGCTCGCCCGCGAAGCGCACGACGTGCTGGTCGTCACGCGGGTCGCCGCGCAGGCGATCACCGAGGCGTATGCGTGCATGAAGCGGCTGCATTTCGCGCATGCGTTCGCGCAGTTCCGCGTGCTGACTAATCACGTCGGCAGCCACGCGGACGCGAAGACGGCGTTCGACAACCTCGCGGGCGTCGCGAGCCGCTACCTGACGGTGTCGATCGCCGACGCGGGCTGCGTGAGCGCCGATCCGCTCGTCGAGCATGCGCGCGAGCTGACGCGTGCCGCGGTCGACGCGTTCCCGTCGTCGCCCGCCGCGCGCGACTACCGGCAGATTGCCGCCGACCTGCTGTACTGGCCGATGCGCCCGCGCTCGGGTGCGGGCCGTGCCGTGCACGCGGGCGGCAAGCCGTCGTATGAGGCGGGCGCGGCACACGCCGCGTGAGCGCCACCGGAAGGAGAGAGCCATGATGTACAACGCTCAAGGAAAGATGTCCCAGGCCGACGTGCTCGCGCAATATGCGCCGCTCGTGCGACGCCTCGGGCTGCAGCTCGTCGCGAAGATGCCGGCGAGCGTCGACCTCGACGACCTGATCCAGGCCGGCATGATCGGCCTGATGGACGCGGCCGGCCGCTACAAGGAAGACCAGGGCGCGCAGTTCGAGACCTACGCGACGCAGCGTATCCGCGGCGCGATGCTCGACGAGCTGCGCAGCAACGACTGGCTGCCGCGCAGCCTGCGCAAGACGTCGCGCGAGGTCGAGCACGCGGTGCACCAGGTCGAGCAGCATCTCGGCCGCTCGGCGAGCGAGACCGAGATCGCGCAGCACCTGAACATGCCGCTCGACGAATACCAGGGGATGCTGCAGGACCTGCACGGCAGCCAGCTGATCTACTACGAGGATTTCGACCGCGCGGCCGACGACGAGCCGTTCCTCGACCGCTACCGCGTCGATCACGCCGATCCGCTGTCGGCGCTGCTCGACGAGCACCTGCGCGAAGCGCTCGTCGAGGCGATCGAGCGGCTGCCGGAGCGCGAGAAGCTGCTGATGTCGCTGTACTACGAACGGGGTCTGAATCTGCGCGAGATCGGCGCGGTGCTCGAAGTGAGCGAATCGCGGGTGTGCCAGCTGCACAGCCAGGCGGTCGCGCGCCTGCGTGCCCGGCTGCGCGAACAGGCGTGGGTCGGCGCGGAGTCCTGACCCTTTACTGACGGCCGCGCGCGCCGACGCCGCGCGCGTGTGCCGGGTGCGCGTCGTGTATGTGCAGGCTTGCGCATTCTGCGCGCCGATTTGCTACAATCCTCTCCGCTTTCCGAGGAGCGTTGCGACGGACCACCCTGCGTCCGCCAGGCTCGGAAGGCTTCACCAAGCAGTCGTGCGGCACAACCGCGTCGGCCCCGCTTCCTGAACGGCGCTCACGTCACCAATCTAGAAACTTTTTAGAAAGGAGGGCGTGATGAACGCCATTATCGATTCCAAAGCTTCCAACGATTACGTCGTCGCCGACATGGCGCTGGCCGGCTGGGGCCGCAAGGAACTGAACATCGCCGAGACCGAAATGCCGGGCCTCGTGCAGATCCGTGACGAATACAAGGCGCAGCAGCCGCTGAAGGGCGCGCGCATTGCCGGTTCGCTGCACATGACGATCCAGACGGGCGTGCTGATCGAGACGCTGAAGGCGCTCGGCGCGGACGTCCGCTGGGCCTCGTGCAACATCTTCTCGACGCAGGACCACGCCGCTGCCGCGATCGTCGAAGCCGGCACGCCGGTGTTCGCGTTCAAGGGCGAATCGCTCGACGAATACTGGGAGTTCTCGCACCGCATCTTCGAATGGCCGAACGGCGAGTTCGCGAACATGATCCTGGACGACGGCGGCGACGCAACGCTGCTGCTGATCCTCGGCGCGAAGGCCGAGAAGGACCGTTCGGTGATCGCGAAGCCGACCAACGAGGAAGAAGTCGCGCTGTACAAGTCGATCGCGCAGCACCTCGATGCGGATCCGACCTGGTACTCGACGCGCCTCGCGCACATCAAGGGCGTGACCGAAGAAACCACGACCGGCGTGCACCGCCTGTACCAGATGGAAAAGGACGGCCGCCTGCCGTTCCCGGCGTTCAACGTGAACGATTCGGTCACCAAGTCGAAGTTCGACAACCTGTACGGCTGCCGTGAATCGCTGGTCGACGGCATCAAGCGCGCGACCGACGTGATGATCGCGGGCAAGGTCGCGGTCGTCGCGGGCTACGGCGACGTGGGCAAGGGCTGCGCGCAGTCGCTGCGCGGCCTGGGCGCGACCGTGTGGGTCACCGAAATCGACCCGATCTGCGCACTGCAGGCGGCGATGGAAGGCTACCGCGTCGTGACGATGGAATACGCGGCCGACAAGGCCGACATCTTCGTGACGGCCACCGGCAACTACCACGTGATCAACCACGATCACATGAAGGCGATGCGCCACAACGCGATCGTCTGCAACATCGGCCACTTCGACTCGGAAATCGACGTTGCGTCGACCCGCCAGTACCAGTGGGAAAACATCAAGCCGCAGGTCGACCACATCATCTTCCCGGACGGCAAGCGCGTGATCCTGCTGGCGGAAGGCCGCCTCGTGAACCTCGGCTGCGCGACCGGCCACCCGTCGTTCGTGATGTCGAACTCGTTCGCGAACCAGACGCTCGCGCAGATCGAGCTGTTCGTGCGCGGCAACGAGTACGAGAACAAGGTGTACGTGCTGCCGAAGCACCTCGATGAAAAGGTTGCGCGCCTGCACCTCGCGCGCATCGGCGCGAACCTGTCCGTGCTGTCGGACGAGCAGGCTTCGTACATCGGCGTGCAGAAGGACGGCCCGTTCAAGCCGAACCACTACCGCTACTGATCCGATGTGCCGCTGCCGCGGTGCCGTTCGCGCGTCACCCGCGCGCACCCGGTACGGCGGCACGGCGCGGGATCGCCGGCTGCCGCGGTGCGCCTTCGGGCCCCCGCGGCAGCCGGCGGCGGCCACTGATCGTACCGATCGACAACCGAACCGGAGCACTCCATGAGCGTCATCCTCACCTGGGTCATCAACGCGCTCGCGCTGCTGATCATCACCTACCTCGTGCCGTCGATCCACATCAAGAGCTTCGGCACGGCGCTGATCATCGCGGTCGTGCTCGGCCTGATCAACACGGTGATCCGTCCGGTGCTGATCCTGCTGACGCTGCCCGTCACGATCGTCACGCTCGGGGTGTTCATCCTCGTCGTGAACGCGTTGTGCTTCTGGTTCGCGTCGTCGCTGCTGAAGGGCTTCGAGGTGTCGGGCTTCTGGTCCGCATTCTTCGGTTCGATCCTGTACAGCATCGTGTCGTGGCTGCTGTCCGCCCTGATCTTCGGTCAGCGCGACATCGGCTGACGCCCCAGGGCCTGTTCCCTCAGAATCATGAAACCGATCGAACTCTCGTTTGAATTCTTCCCGCCGAAGACGGCGGAAGGCGTCGAGAAGCTGCGCGCCACGCGTGCGCAGCTGCTGCCGCTGAAGCCGAAATTCGTGTCCTGCACGTTCGGCGCCGGCGGTTCGACGCAGCAGGGCACGCTCGATACGGTGCTCGACATGCAGAAGGACGGCCTCGAGGCCGCGCCGCACCTGTCGTGCATCGGTTCGTCGCGCGACAGCCTGCGCGCGATCCTCGACCAGTACCGCTCGTACGGCATCCGCCACATCGTCGCGCTGCGGGGCGACCTGCCGTCGGGGATGGGCGAAGTCGGCGAACTGCGCTATGCGTCGGAGCTCGTCAGCTTCATCCGTGCCGAACACGGCGACTGGTTCCACATCGAGGTGGCCGGCTATCCGGAGTACCACCCGCAGGCGCGCTCGCCGAAGGCCGATCTCGAGAATTTCGCGCGCAAGGTGAAAGCCGGCGCGAATTCCGCGATCACGCAGTACTTCTTCAACGCCGATGCGTATTTCCGCTTCGTCGACGATGCGCGCAAGCTGGGCGTGGAGGTGCCGATCGTGCCGGGCATCATGCCGATCACGAACTTCTCGCAGCTGATGCGCTTCTCCGAGATGTGCGGCGCCGAAGTGCCGCGCTGGGTCGCGCGCCGGCTCGAGAGCTTCGGCGACGATCGCGAGTCGATCCGCGCGTTCGGCGCGGACGTCGTCACGAGCCTGTGCCAGCGTCTGGTCGACGCGGGCGTGCCGGGTCTGCATTTCTATACGCTGAACACGGCGGCCGCGACGCGGACGATCTGTGAACGGCTCGTCATGTAAGCGCGCTCACGCGATTGCATGCGTCAAAGCCCCGCCGGTTGTGCCGGCGGGGCTTTTTTTGGGATGTCGGCGGCGCGCGGCCGCGTGCGTCAGCGCTGCGCCTGCATCAGCGGCGGGCGGCGCTCGAACCACGGCCGCGCCTGTTCGAGCTGGCGGGCGAGCCGGAGCAGCAGCGCGTCGTCGGCATGACGCGCGGCGAACTGCACGCCGATCGGCAGCCCGCGCGCGTTCCAGTAGAGCGGCACCGACATCGCCGGCTGGCCGGTCAGGTTGAACAGCTCGGTGCAGCCGGCCCACGTGAACGCCTTTTCCGACGACCTCGCGAGCATCTCCTTCAGCAGCGGCTTCACCGGCAGCGCGGCGAGCACCTTCATCTGCGCCGCTTCGAGCGGCGTCGGCTGCAATTCGCCGATCTTCACCGGCGGGCCCGCGAGCGACGCGCACAGGATTGCGTCGTAGCGCGACACGAGGCCGGCCACCTGCACGGTGAGCTGGCGCTGCCATTCGAGCACGTCCGGCAGGCGCGTGCGCGCGAGGCGCCGGCCGATCACGGCCATCGCCCACGTCGCGGCCTCGAATTCGCCGCGCTTCGGCGTGCGGCCGGTCAGTGCGCGCGCGCCGAGCACCATCTCCTCGGCGATCGTCGCCCATAGCGTGAGGAAGGTTTCGGCCGCGCGCGCGTAGTTGACGTGCAGCGTCGCCGGCTCGACATGGTGGCCGAGCGATTCGAGCAGTGCGGCCGCGTCGTCGAGCGCCGCGCGCGTGTCGTCGGCGAGTGCCGGCGCGAGCATCGGGTCGAGCACGAGGCCGATCCGCAGCGGGCCGGGCGGCGTGTCGAGTTCGCCGAGGAATGTGCCGGGCGCGCCCGGTGGCAAGGTCTGGCCGGTCGTCACGTCGAGCAGCAGCGCGCTGTCGCGCACGCTGCGCGTGACCGCATGCTGGACGACCAGCTCGCCGTTCGACGGCAGGTCGACGAGTACCGGGTTGCGGCTCGGCTTCAGGCCGAACAGCCCGCAGCACGACGCCGGAATGCGGATCGAGCCGCCGCCGTCGGAAGCATGCGCGAGCGGCACGATGCCGGCCGCGACGGCCGCCGCCGCACCGCCGCTCGAGCCGCCGGGCGTGTGATCGAGATTCCACGGGTTGCGGCACGCGCCGAACAGTTCGGGTTCCGTGTACGGCATCTGGCCGATCTCCGACGTGTTGGTCTTGCCGAACACGTTGAGACCGGCCGCGCGGCTGCGCGCGATCACCGGCGAATCGTCGGCGGGCACGAAATACCGGTAGTGCCGGCTGCCCATCGACAGCGGCAGCCCGGCGACCGCCGCGCCGAGATCCTTCACGAGATAGGGAACGCCGGCGAACGGCGCGTCGGTGCCGCCGTCGGGTGTGGCGGCCGCGCGCTGGCGTGCGGCTTCGTAGTCCTGCAGCACGATCGCGTTGATCGCGCCGTTGACCGCTTCGGCCTGGCCGATCGCGGCGTCGAGCAGTTCGCGCGGGCTCGCCTTGCGTTCACGTACCAGTGTGGCGAGGCCGATCGCGTCATGCGCGAGATAGTCCGAGTGCATCGCTGTCATCCCCGTTGTGGTTCGTGGCGATGACAGCAGCATAACGCGGGCCCGGTGCGCGGGGCCCGCGGCCGGCCGTTTTTAGAGGTGCTCGGCGAGGAAGGTCAGCGTGCGGCCGTGCGCGAGCGCCGACGCGCGCTGGTTGTACGACGCGCGGTCCGTGCAGTTGAAGCCGTGCTCGGCGCCCGGATAGTCGTGGAACGACGCGTGGCCGTGGCCGGCGAAAGCGGCCTTCACCTGGTCGACGGCCTCGGGCGGGATCGCGTGGTCGTGTCCCGCGTAGTGGAACAGGATCGGCTGCTTGATCTGGCCGGCCAGATCGAGCGCGTTCTGGATACCGCCGCCGTAGTAGGCCACGGCCGCGTCGATCTTGCCGGTCGCGGCCGCGCGGTACGCGAGCTGGCCGCCGAAGCAGTAGCCGATCGCGGCAACCTTGCCGGCCACTTCCGGGCGCGCGCGCAACGCATCGGCGGCCGCGCCGATGTCCGCGACCGCGAGGCCCACGTCGGTCTTTTTCATCAGCTCGATGCCCTTGTCGCGATCCGCGCCTTCGTAGGTGAGCTCGACGCGCGGCTGCGTGCGCCAGAACACGTCCGGCGCGAGCGCGACGAAGCCGTCGGACGCGTACTGGTCGGCCACCGCGCGGATGTGCGCGTTCACGCCGAAGATCTCCTGGATGATGATGACGGCAGGGCCTTTGCCGCGCTTGGGCAGCGCGAGATAGCCGCCGAAGCTGTCGTTACCGGCGGGGATGTCGATCCATTGGGCAGTCACGTTCTGAACTCCTGGCGAACGGGGTGCGCGATGCGCGCCCCGGGGTGGAAGAGGGCGGCCTAGTGTGCCATCGATCGTGTGACGGTGCAGCGCATGCGCCCGCTTCTCGCGCAGCGATCGTTTCGATCTCGATTATTCATTTTTCGGCGCTGCGCCGCTTCGATAGAGTCGATGTGCCGGCCTTTACAAAGCGCTTTCGCGCATCGTCATCGAAGGATTCGCCATGTCTGCCCGTCTGTTTTCCACGCCCTTTTCCGAACGCTTCGGCCTGCGCCTGCCGCTCGTGCAGGCGCCGATGGTCGGCGCGACTACGACCGCGATGGTCGCCGCCGCGTCGAATGCCGGCGCGCTCGGCAGTCTCGGCGCCGCCGCGTTCGCGCCCGAGCGCCTCGCGACCGAAGTCGAAGCCATCCGCGCGGCGACCGATCGCCCGTTCGCGATCAACCTGTTCGTGCTGCCGGACGCGACGCCCGACGCGGCGACCGTCGCCCGCGCGCTCGCCGCGATCGACCCGCTGAACGCGGTGCTCGGGTTGCCGCCGGGCACCGTCCCCGCGCGCTATGCGCCCGACTTCCGCGCACAGCTCGATGCGCTCGTGGCGCTGCGCGTGCCCGTTGCGAGCTTCACGTTCGGCGTGCTCGATGCGGCCGACGTCGCGCGCCTGAAGGCGGCCGGCACCTACGTGATCGGCACGGCGACGCACGTGGCCGAGGGCCTCGCCTGGCAGGCGGCCGGCGCCGACGCGCTGTCCGCGCAGGGCGCCGAGGCGGGCGGCCATCGCGGCACGTTCATCGGTTCCGCCGACGATGCGCTGATCGGTACGCTCGCGCTCGTGCCGCAACTGGTCGACGCGACCGGCCTGCCCGTGCTCGCCGCGGGCGGCATCATGGACGGCCGCGGGATCGCGGCCGCGCTCGCGCTCGGCGCGCAGGGCGCACAGCTCGGCACCGCGTTCCTCACCTGCACGGAAAGCGCGATCGCGGCGGACTGGAAGGCGCGCCTGCTCGCGAGCACCGACACGTCGACGCAGGTCACGCGCGCGATCACCGGCCGCCACGCGCGCGGGCTGCGCAACACGCTGATGGCCCGGCTCGGCGAACGCGTGGCCGACGCCGCGCCGTACCCGGTGCAGAACGCGCTGACCCAGCCGCTGCGCCAGGCCGCCGCGCGCGCGAACGACGGCGACTACCTGTCGCTGTGGGCCGGGCAGGGCGCGCCGCTCGCGCGGCGGCGCGGCGATGCGCTGACGACGTCGCAGCTCGTCGCCGCGCTCGATGCCGAATGGCGTGCGGCGGCTGCCTGATGCGTTCATGTCGGACGACGAAACGCGCGTTGTCACGCGCGTTTCATTCAATGATCACGGGCACAAAATACCGAATCGAAATGCCCCCGGATTGTTTTAAAACGACCTTTCAGAAAGCCACCTGAAATTAGCGGAAACCCTTATCCGGCGGGGCTTGCGGCGATATTCGAGTCGTCATTCCAGAGCGTGCATATCGGTAGTGTTACCACTACCCCAAAAAAGTCCCACAAATTAATTTGATCACCTACACTTGCGCGCAAGTACGGACGGGCGGCTGCTAAAAGCGGCGGTTTCCACGTGCTTGAGGCCAAGTGCATGAACGATGCAACCGGCGAATCGTCCAGTGATTGCAAACACAGGGATGGCAGCGGGGCACCGGGCGATGGCGTTTTATTGGGACCGAAACTGGAGACTTACATGAATATCAAGATGCAAAAGCTGTTGCCGATCACCGCGGCCGCGATGCTGTGCGCTGCAGCTGCGGGCAACGCAGCGGCCGATCAAGTCGTCAAGATCGGCCACGTCGCGCCCTTGACGGGCGGCATTGCACACCTGGGCAAGGACAACGAAAACGGCGCACGTCTCGCGGTTGAAGAGATCAACGCCAAGGGTCTCACGGTCGGCGGCCAGAAAATCACGCTGCAACTCGACCCGCAGGACGACGCGGCCGACCCGCGGCAGGCCACGCAGGTTGCGCAGAAGCTCGTCGACGACAAGGTCGTCGCGGTGGTCGGCCACCTGAACTCGGGCACGTCGATCCCGGCCTCGAAGATCTACAGCGATGCGGGCATCGTGCAGATCTCGCCGTCGGCGACCAACCCGGCCTACACGCAGCAGGGCTTCAAGACCACGTACCGCGTGGTGGCCACCGATGCGCAGCAGGGTCCGGCACTCGCGAACTACGCGCACTCGAAGGGCATCAAGAGCGTGGCCGTGGTCGACGATTCGACCGCGTACGGCCAGGGTCTCGCGAACGAGTTCGAGAAGAAGGCCAAGGCGCTCGGCCTGAAGGTGATGTCGCACGACGCGACGAACGACAAGGCGGTCGACTTCCGCGCGATTCTGACCAAGATCAAGGGCGAGAATCCGGACGCGATCATGTACGGCGGCATGGACGCAACGGGCGGCCCGTTCGCGAAGCAGGCGAAGCAGCTCGGCCTGCGCGCGAAGATCTTCGCGGGCGACGGCGTGTGCACGGAAAAGCTGGCCGACCTGGCCGGCGACGCGACCGACAACGTGGTGTGCTCGGAAGCCGGTGCTTCGCTCGAGAAGATGTCGGGCGGCGCGGCGTTCAAGGCGAAGTACGAGAAGCGCTTCGGCCAGCCGATCCAGATCTACGCACCGTTCACGTATGACGCCGTGTACATCATCGTCGATGCGATGAAGCGCTCGAACTCGGCGGATCCGGCGAAGATCCTCGCCGCGATGCCGGCGACGAACTACTCGGGCGTGATCGGCACGACGACCTTCGACTCGAAGGGCGACCTGCAGCACGGCGTGATCTCGCTGTACAACTACAAGGGCGGCAAGAAGTCGCTGCTCGATGAAGTGAAGATGTAACGATACAAGCGGTCAACAGAAGGGGTGAAAGCGCGCATGCGGCAACGCATGCGCGCTTTCTTTTTGGGCCGGCGCGTCGTGCCGCGCCCCGTCAGATCTTCAGCCGCGCGAGCACCTTCGGCGCGACGGCCGCGACGAGCGCCGCGCACAGCGCGACGACGGACAGGCCGATCGTCAGGTTCGACGCCTGCGCGACGGCGCCGATCACGACCGGACCGAACAGCATGCCGAAATACGCGAGGCCGGCCACGTGCGCGAGCCCTTCGGCCGCATGGATGCCTTTCACGCGCGCGGCGGCCGCGAACAGCACCGGCATCATGTTCGCGAGGCCGAGGCCTATCAGCGTGAAGCCGGTCAGCACCGTGGCCGAATACGGCAGCAGCAGCGCGCCGATCATCCCCGCGCAGGCGAGCGACGCGCTCGCGAACACGAGCTGCGGCGCGCCGAAGCGGGCGCGCACGGCGTCGCCCGCGAAGCGCGCGATGGCCATCCCGCCCGAGAACGCGGCATAGGCGGCGCTGGCGAGCGCGGGGCTCGCCACGACGACGTCGCGCATGTAGACCGTCGCCCAGTCGTACATCGCGCCTTCGGCGATCAGCGCGACGAGCGCGATGCCGCCGAGCATCCACAACGCCGGCGAGCGCCAGCGGTTGCCGCCGCCGTGCGCGTGTTCGTGATGCGGCACATGCGGGAGCACGGCCGGGCTGGCGACCACGAGCACCGTCGCGCTGGTCGCGGCCGCGAGCGCGAGATGCACGGCCGGCGCCATGCCGGCCGACAGCAGCGCGCCGCCGGCGGCCGCGCCGGCCATCCCGCCGATGCTGAACATGCCGTGCAGCGACGACATGATCGGCCTGCCGATCGCGATTTCGACCGCGCTGGCCTCGGCGTTCATCGCCACGTCGAGCGTCGCCATCGAGAAGCCGAACAGCGCGAGCACCGCTAGCAGCAACGGGTAGTCGGGCACGACGAGGATCAGCGCCGCGCAGGCCGACATCACGAGCCCGCCCGCGAGGCACGCGGTGCGCGAGCCGACGCGCGCGATCCAGCGCGCGATGGTCAGCATCGCGGCGATCGACCCGACGGCGACCGCGAACAGCGCGATCGACAGCAGCCCGGGGCTCAGCGCGAACTTGTCGCGCACGGTCGGCACGTGCACGCCCCACGACGCGAACATCATGCCGGCGACGAAGAACAGCGCCATCGATGCCGCGCGGGCCCGCTGGCGGGCCGGCAGCGACAGCACGCGATGCGCGTCGGGGGGCGCGGCGAACGGGGACGACGATTCGGGGGAGGAGGATTCGGACACGATGACGCTCATCAAAGGAAATGCACGGACGCACGCGGCGCCCGTCGGATTCGTCCGATTCTATCGAACCGCTTACGATCGTGCCGGGCGTTGGCCGTTCGGCCGATGATCCGGCGATTAGTCAGTGACCCGCGTTCGGCCGCATCGACTGCCCTGGCCGTTCGACCGATGCACGGCGCGCCGCGCCCGCGGGTAACATCGGAGCGCATGGCGTGCCCGGTGCGCCCCCCTTCGACCGCAGGAGTCCTCTTGAACATCGATCCCGCTCTCGCCGTGCATTTGCTGCACCGCTGCGCGCTCGGCACGCTCGCCACCCATTCGCGCGATCCGCAGGGTTTCCCGTATCCGACGGTCGTCCCGTTTGCACCCGATGCAAGCCATCGTCCCGTGATCCTCGTGAGCGGCCTTGCGGAGCACACGCGCAATCTGGCCGCCGATCCGCGCGCGGGCTTCCTCGTCGTCGATGCGCCCGACGGCGACGTGCTGAACGCCGAGCGCGCGACGCTGCTCGGCCGGTTCGTGCCGCTCGGCGACGATCCGCACGTCACCGCGCGCTACTGTCGTTATGAGCCGGATGCCGCGCGCTATCTCGCGCTGGGCGATTTCACGTTCTGGGCACTCGACGTCGAGCGGCTGCGCTATATCGGCGGGTTCGGGCGCATGGGCTGGGTCGACGGCACGCATCTCGATGCGCTGCCGCCGCTCGCGTTCGACGAGGAGCAGGCGTTATGGGACGCGTACGATGCCGGCGCGGCGCGCCGCGACGGGCTCGAATTGCTCGGCGTCGATCGCCACGGCGCCGACTGGCGACATGACGGCCGCCGCGTGCGTACGCCGTTCGATACGCCATTGGCCGAGGCCGATGCGGGCGAATGGCGCGAGCGGCTGATGGCGTGCGCGCGGGATGTGACGTGACGTCGCGGATACCGGCGGCTCCGCGCTTTGCCCGTTTAGCGAGGCGCGCCATCCGATTTTCGTAAAACTGTCGTCCGATGAAAGCTTCTATTTTTCAAATGCAGGGTAATTGCGTATGTTGATAGACCTAATAGCCAATCGCTAATGTCCTAATCTCTGTGTAGGAACGTAAAAATTTGAGAAAAGGCCGTGGCCGGTCAAAATGACACGTGTGAATTCCAATTGATCTCGGGATTTTCATGAATCCCGCTTCTATCAAATCTTTTTTGTGCTAATCTCTGCCTTCGAAAATCCGAGGCACATATATTTCATGAATGGTGAGCTGGCTGCAGACCGGCGCCATTGGTCAGATAGAAAGGGAAACTATGTCTTCTTACAAGGACCTGCTGGCCCAGCGGGAGAAGCTGGAGAAGCAAATCGAAGAAGCAAAGTCGCGTGAATACGCTGAAGTGCTGAATGACGTGAAGCAGAAAATTGCCGACTACGGCTTTTCGCTCGCCGAACTCGGTCTCAGCCGCGCGAAGGCAGGTAAGGTTGGCCGTCCGCGCGCAGGCGTTGCCGCGAAATACCGCGATCCGGAAACGGGCGCGACGTGGTCGGGCCGCGGCAAGCCGCCGCGCTGGATCGCAGGCAAGAACCGCGAACAGTTTGCGATTTAAACGTCCGTTTAAATAGCCTGCTCTTCAAAAGAGCCGCGTGTCCGTTAAGGAGCGCGGCTTTTTTGTTTTCTGCGCTCGCCGCGCACATGGCGTTGTCATGGAAATGTAATAATGGGGCGTGAATGAAAATACGACCCGTTCGCATAAGCGGTTGATTTAAATAAGAAATTTGTGGGTATTGGCGGGGTTCACGGGGCGCCCTTGATAGAATCGGGTATCGCTCACCGATATCTCATATTTCATGTCCACGTTTTCCGGCGACGCGCAGAGCGCAGATAAGCACGCGGTTGCACGCAAGAGCACGTTCGTCAGTATTGTGCTGAATGTCGTGCTTGCGACATTTCAGATCGTCGTCGGCGTGATTGCCCATTCGCAGGCATTGATTGCTGACGGGGTGCATTCGATTTCCGATTTGATCTCGGATTTTGTCGTGCTGGTTGCGAATCGGCATAGCGGCGCATCGCCGGATGCCGACCACAATTACGGCCACAGCCGCTACGAGACCGTCGCCTCGCTGTTTCTCGGCGCGATCCTGATTGCGGTTGGCGTCGGCATGCTCTGGCGGGCCGGCGACCGCCTCGTTAATCTCGAAAACATTCCGGCGGTACATTTTTCCGCGCTGCTCGTCGCGCTGACGGTGCTCGTGTCGAAAGAGGCGCTGTTTCGCTACATGTTGCGCGAAGCGCGGCGCGTCCGTTCGGCGATGCTCGTCGCGAATGCATGGCATGCGCGTTCGGATGCCGCGTCGTCGCTCGTCGTCGCGATCGGCATCGTCGGCAGCCTGGCCGGCGTGCGGCTGCTCGACCCGATCGCGGCGGCGATCGTCGGCTTCATGGTTGCGCGCATGGGCTGGACGTTCGGCTATGACGCGTTGCAGGACCTCTCCGACCGCGCGCTCGATACGACCGATACGGCCGAGATCCGCGCGCTGCTCGCGGCGACGCCGGGCGTGCGCGACGTGCACGACCTGCGCACGCGCAAGATGGGCGATGCCGCGCTCGTCGACGCGCACATCCTCGTCGATCCGAAAATCTCCGTCTCCGAAGGGCACTACATCGCCGAGACCGCGCGTGCGCGCGTGCTGACCGACGCGCGCGTGCTCGATGCGCTGATCCATGTCGATCCCGAGAACGACGCGGCGCGCCGTCCGGCGCTCGCGCTGCCGCCGCGCGGCGAGATCGTGGCACGGCTCGAGGCCGCGCTCGCGCAGCGCGGGCTGCATGCGGCGGCCATCAACCTGCATTACCTGAGTACGGGGCTCGAGATCGACGTGACGCTTGCCTGCGATCCGCACGACACCGACGCGGCGCTGGCTGGAAGGCTCGACGCCGACGCGCTGAAGCGCGAGTTCGGCGCGCGCCGGATCGGCTTCACGCGCACGATGCCCGCGCATGCGTGACCCGCCGCGGGCACACGGGATAGAAGGCCGCCGGCGCGTGCTGGCGCGTTACAGCGGCAGTTGCGTGTCGAACTTGATCTCGCGCAGCACGACGCTCGTGCGCACCTGCGACACGGCGGGGATCTTGAAGATGCGTTCGTGCAGGAACACGTCGTAGGCCTTGATGTCCGGCGCGACGATCTTGAGGATGTAGTCGGCTTCGCCGGTCGTGCTGTAGCACTCGGTGACTTCCGGGCAGGTCGAGATCTCGCGCTCGAACTGCTCGACGCCGCCTTCGTTGTGGCGGGTCAGGTGCACGTGCGCGAGCGCGCAGACGTGCAGGCCGAGCTTCTCGCGATCGAGCAGCGCCGTGTAGCGCTGGATCACGCCCGACTGTTCCATGTCCTTGATGCGGCGCCAGCACGGCGTGCTCGACAGGCCGACCTGGTCCGAGATTTCCTGGACCGAGCGGCGCGCGTCGAGCTGCAACAGGCGAAGGATTTTTTGCGAAAAGGAATCGAGCGTCACCTGCGCCTCCATGCGGCAGCTACAACACGCTGAATGTTAGAGGGCCGGGAAAGGAAAGGCAATCTGGCGTCGCGTTGTTGAGCGAGATTCGCTAATTTGCTCGCGGATCCGTGGGATTTTGTCCCGCGCCTGCGTTTTCCGACCGATCGGTGTCCGACACCGCGAGGCCCGCGAGCGCGGCCTGCTGGCGGCGCAGGTCGGCCAGCATGTTGCAGAACAGCGCGCCTTGCTCGATCGCGTCGTCGAGCGCGACGTGCGTGTGCGGATGGTCGTCGAACCAGTGCTTCGGAAAGCGCGGCTTGATCGCCTTTCGGTACGGCAGGCCCGTCATCGCGAACGCGAGCGTCTTGATGTCGAGCGCCGACCACGAGAACGGGCAGCGGCCCGCGAAGCGCATCATGTACCAGAACATGAACGTGAAATCGAAGCCCGCCGGCATCGCGACGAACACCGGCTTGCCGGGCAGCGCCTCGACCCAGTCGACGTACGCGAGCAGCGCCGCTTCGGGTGCCTGCAGATCCTTCCGGCACGCGGCCCATGCTTCGGGCTCGGTCTTCCACCACGCTTCCTGCACCGGGTGCGCCTGCGCGCCGGGCAGCGTGTCGAGATTGGCCGAGAACGTCGCGATCAGCTGCTTGTCCTCGGTATAGGCGGCCGACGCGAAGCTCAGCATCGAGTGCGGGCCGGGAATCGGGCCGTCGGCCTCGACGTCGGTGCTGACGTAGATTTCCGGGATGGCGGTCTGGTTCATCCGAATACCTTGTCGGACACGAACGGGTTGGTGCGGCGCTCGTCGCCGAACGTCGACACCGGGCCGTGGCCCGGCACGAACGTCACGTCGTCGCCGAGCGGCCACAGCTTCTCCTTGATCGACCGGACGAGATCCTCGTGATTGCCGCGCGGAAAATCGGTGCGGCCGATCGAGCCCGCGAACAGCACGTCGCCGACGATCGCGACGCGATGCGCGCGGCTGAAGAACACGACGTGGCCGGGCGTGTGGCCCGGGCAGTGATAGACCTCGAGCGTCTCGTCGCCGAACTGCACGGTGTCGCCGTCGTTCAGCCAGTGATCCGGCTCGAAGGTTTCGGCGGCCGGAAAGCCGAAGCGCTCGCTCTGCATCGGCAGCTTCTCGATCCAGAAGCGCTCTTCTTCCTGCGGCCCCTCGATCGGCACGCCGTAATGCGTCGCGAGCGTCTTCGCGCCCGCGCAGTGATCGATGTGCCCGTGCGTGAGCAGCACCTTCTCGACCTGCACGTTCTGCCGCGCGACTTCCTGTTCGATCCGGTCGAGATCGCCGCCCGGATCGACGACGGCGGCGCGGCCCGTTTTCTCGCAGACGAGCAGCGAGCAGTTCTGCTGGAACGGCGTGACCGGAATGAGCGTGACTTTCATGGAGGCACCGGCGGCTAAAAGGAGCGATTGTACCGGTCGCGCGTGCCGCCTGCCGGTCGCGCGACGCGCGTCGCGGCGGACGCCTCCGGGCATTCCCGGAGCATGTCGATTGTTACGGCCATAGTGAGAATCAATGGTCCCCGACGGGCGCTTTTCGAGACAACCTTTTGGTTTATGTATAATGCGCCCCATTGCACGTGAATTTCACGCAATTCGCTGGTGTTTCGGCCCCGTTAAAAAAGGGGCGTCGGAGGCACCGTCAAGCATCAGCCGCCGGGGAGTCCGGCGGTGTATCCAGCACCGAATATTCGGTGCTCACGTCTTGTCCGGCCGGGTGCTGCGCGCCCGCCTGCGGCCCTGCTGCCGCGCCGCCGGATGGGGCCTGTGCCGCCGTTCCTGTGAGTCGGTCGTTTCGACGCGCGCGAACGTGAAGCCATGTTCGATGGCGGCATGTGGGGTCTGGTCAGGCTGTTGGGGACAGGTTGCGCCAGACGTGAAAGCTAATCAGGACGGTTGCGGCCTAGACGAAAGCCGCGCCCATGCTAGCCGCCTGCTCGCATCCGAGCGGGGCGTGCACGCATTTGCCGTCCGGGCCGCATATCCGCGCCGTGAATCGGCGTGATGAAGGCGCGGCCCGAACCAGAAGGCGACACGTCGATGAATTTACGTTTTCCGAGTCGATTCGGGACCATTGCATTGTTTTTTGCGCTGACGGGCTGCGCGGTGCCACCCAGCCAGACCACCGGTAGCGCGAACCAGAAGAACGCCGTCGACAAGACGGCCGCCGCCGCGAAGGCGGATAGCGACAAGCAGCTGAACTTTGATTCCGCGCTGGCATCGATGCCGGCTGCCGACAGCAAGGACGCGAAGAAGTCGTCGCTGGCGGACGCCGAGCCGATCGACGGCAAGGATGTGTCCGATTTCCGCCAGACGGGCCGCGCATCGTGGTACGGGCGGGACTTCCACGGCCGCCGCACCGCGAACGGCGAGCGCTTCAACATGAATGCACTCACCGCCGCACACCGCACGCTGCCGCTGTCGTCGTACATCAAGGTGACGAACGCGTCGACCGGCAAGTGGGTCGTCGTGAAGGTCAACGATCGCGGGCCGTTCAAGCGCGGTCGTGTGCTCGACCTGTCGTATGCGGCCGCCAAGATGATCGGCCTCGTGCACGCCGGCACGGGCCGCGTGAAGATCGAAGGGCTGTCGCCGCAGGAAGCGCGCGAGGCACGCGACGAAATGTTCGCGTCGGTCTCGGCGAAGTAACGCAGCGGCTCGACCGCTCATGCAAAAGGGCTGCCCGCGGGCAGCCCTTTGTCTTTCCTGCGCGGCGCGATGCCGGCGCCGGCTTCCCGGTGCCGGCCGCCTCGCGTGTCAGCTTTCGTCCTTCAGCGCCAGCGCACGCGCATACAGCGTGTTGCGCGACGCGCCCGTCAGCGCGGCCGCGAGCTTGGCCGCGCTCTTCACCGGCACCTCTTCCAGCAGCAGCTTGAGCAGCGCGTCGTGCGCGGTGTCGTCGGCTTCGCCGCTCGTCGCCGGTGCGCCTTCGACCACCAGCACGAACTCGCCGCGCTGCCGGTTCGCATCGCCGGCGAGCCAGGTCTGTCCTTCGGCCAGGGTGCCCTGGAACAACTGCTCGTGTAGCTTGGTGAGCTCGCGCGCGATCAGCAGCCGGCGCGCGGGGCCGAATGCGTCGGCGAGTGCGGCGACGGTTTCGGCGATCCGGTGCGGGGCCTCGTAGAACACCAGTGCATACGGGTGCGATACCAGCGCCTGCAGCGCGGTCGCGCGCTGCTTCGTCTTCGGCGGCAGGAAGCCCGCGAACGTGAACGCGCCGGCCCAGTCGCCGGCCACGCTCAGCGCGGTCACGGCCGCGCTCGCGCCCGGCAGCGGAATCACCGCGAAGCCGGCGGCGCGCACCGCGTCGACGAGCCGCGCGCCGGGATCCGAGATGCCGGGCGTGCCGGCGTCCGATACATAGGCCACGCGCTCGCCGCCGCGCAGCAGTTCGATCACGCGTTGCGCGGCTTCGCGTTCGTTGTGCTCGTGCACGGCGACGAGCGGTTTCGAGATCCCGTAGCGGGCGAGCAGCTGGCCCGTGTTGCGGGTGTCTTCGGCCGCGATGCGGTCGGCGAGGCCGAGCACGTGCAGCGCGCGCAGCGTGATGTCGGCGGTGTTGCCGATCGGCGTGGCGACCACGTAGAGCGCGGCGTCCGGGTAGTGCTGCGTGTGCGCGAGTTCGAGGAGGGCAGTCATGGCAGGCAATGCGCGCAATCGCGGCGCAAGCGGAACAAGGACGGCATTGTGCCACGCGGCGCCGGCCCGGCCGGGCGACGGGCGCGGTTTGGTGCGCGCCGGCGACAACTTTTCGGATGCGGCGCGATCCAAACCGGTCGGCGCGGCATTCGAGCTGCGCGCGCGGCAGTTTCTCGAACGCCGCGGCCTCGGGTTCGTCGCGGCGAACGTGACGATGCGCGGTGGCGAGCTCGATCTCGTGATGCGCGAGCCTGACGGCATGCTCGTGTTCGTCGAGGTGCGCGCGCGGCGCAGCGTCCGGCATGGCGGCGCGGCCGCGAGCGTCGGCTGGCGCAAGCGGCGTCGCCTGGTGGCGGCCGCGCTCCAGTTCTGGGTGCGGCACGGCGCCGGCGCCGCGTGCCGCTTCGACGTCGTCGCGTTCGAGGCCGGCCGGCTCGCGTGGCTGCGCGACGCATTTCGTGCCGACGATGCGTAGCGGCGAGCTGTGACGAGATGTAAAGAGTTCTTGCCGGACCGCCGGAGAGGGTGCCGGAGTACGGTAAACTCGCCGCACCCACGATGTCGCGCGATGCGTGCCACGCGCCCAGTTCACCAGGAATCGATGTCAGTCGAACGTATTCAGCAACATTTCCGCGACAGCGCCGCGCTTCACGCCGAAGCGGCCGACGCGCTGCCGCTGCCGATCGCAGCCGCGGTCGATGCGATGTTCGCCGCGCTGGCGAACGGCAACAAGATCGTCGCGTGCGGTGACGGCCCTTCGGCCGCCGCCGCGCATTACCTCGCCGTGTCACTCGTCGGCGGCTTCGAGCGCGAGCGCCCGGGCCTGCCCGCGATCGCGCTGGCCACCGATGCGTCGCAGGGCGGCCTCGCGGGCGCGGTGTCCGCCGATCAGCTGTTCGCGCAGCAGGTGCGCGTGCTCGGCCAGACCGGCGACATCCTGCTGGTGCTCGATCCGACCGGCGCATCGCCGCGCGTGCTGGCGGCGATCGACGAAGCGCACGAGCGCGAGATGACCGTCGTCGCGCTGACGGGCGGCGACGGCCATGCGGTCGCCGCCGCGCTGTCCGATACCGATATTCCGATCAGCGTGCCCGCCGTTCGCGCGGCGCGCATCCACGAAGTCCATCTGCTGACCATCCACTGCCTGTGCGACGGCATCGACGCGATGCTGCTGGGTGAGGATTGAACGAAGGAGAGCCGTCGATGAATCAAAGCCGCGTCAAACAGACGCTCGTCAGAACCACGCTGCTCGCTGCGCTGACGGCGGGTCTCGCCGTGTCGCTGCAAGGTTGTGTGCTCGGGGTCGTGGGCGCAGCGGCCGGCGGCGGCGCGCTGATCGCGACCGATCGCCGTACGCTCGGTGCGCAGACGGAAGATCGCGAGATCCAGGTCAAGTCGCTCACGCAGATCAACAACGGGCTGCCCGATCAGTCGCACGTGAACGTGACGGTGTTCAACCGCCGCGTGCTGCTGACGGGCGAAGTGCCGAACGATGCATCGAAGCAGCGCGCCGAGGAAATCGTGCGCGGCATCAACAACGTGAACGGCATCGTCAACGAGCTGTCGGTCGAGCCGGCGTCGTCGCTGTCGTCGCGTGCGAACGACTCGTACCTCGAAGGGCGCGTGAAGTCCGAGCTGATCGCGACGAAGGGCATCTCGTCGAACTACTACAAGGTCGTCAGCGAACGCGGCAACCTTTACCTGATGGGGCTCGTGACGGTCGACGAGGGCAATCGCGGCGCGGAAGCCGCCAGCCAGGTGCCGGGCGTCGAGAAGGTCGTGAAGGTGTTCCAGTACGTGAAGCAGCAGGACGCGCAGGCGCTGCAGAACGCGTCGCCCGCGAGCGGCGCATCCGGCGCGCAGGCTGCCGCCGCGCCGGCGGATACCGCGACGGTGGGCGCCGTGCCCGACGCGTCGGTGCAGTCCGCGCCGCTGCAGCCGCCCGCGCCGATCTCGAATTCGTCGAACGTGCACCCGGGCAACCCGAAGGCCCCGGCGCAATGAAGAACAGGCAGATGAAGCAGATGAAACAGTGGATGGTGCAGGGCGTCGCGGCCGCGGCGCTCGCGATTGGCGCGCTGGGCGTCGCGCATGCGGATGTCGGTGACGGCCTGAAGGTCGCGCGCGGCAACGCCTGCATGGGCTGCCACGCGATCGACCGCAAGCTCGTCGGCCCGTCGTTCAAGGATATCGCCGCCCGCTACAAGGCCGATCCGCAGGCCGTGGCCAAGCTGTCGAAGAAGGTGAAGGAGGGCGGCTCGGGCGTCTGGGGCGCCATTCCGATGCCCGCGCACCCGCGCATGAGCGACGCCGACGTGCGTTCGGTGGTCGAATGGGTGCTGGCTGGCGCGCCGTCAAAGTAAGGTGTCAGGGGCGATTCAACCCCTATTGCCAAGCGCGGAAATGCGTGTGTATGATGGTTGACTGTTGGGGCGGTAGCTCAGCTGGGAGAGCGTCGCGTTCGCAATGCGAAGGTCGGGAGTTCGATCCTCCTCCGCTCCACCAACGGAATTCGAAGGGCTCGATCGCAAGATCGGGCCTTTTTGTTTGTGTGGGTCCGCGATGGCAGGCCGGGCCAGGCACCGTACTCGACGTGGCGGAGTGGGTCGACCGGTGGCCGGTCAGTCAGGTCAGCAGTTCGTGCGCGAGCCTGAACGTCGGCACCGCCAACGCGGCGAACGCCACCGTCATGACCGCGAGAATCACTGTTCTCTTCCGCAGCAGCGCGAAGATGACGAACGACAGCGCATAGAACGCGCAGGTCAGCAGGATGATCCACCAGAGCGCCGCGTAGCCGGCGCCGCCTTCGAAGTTCGATACGTTCCGCGTCATCAGCGTCGCGCCGTAACCGGCGGCGGTCATGCTCGCGGGCAGGCCCAGCACCGAATACAGGATGTAGACGACCAGCTGTCGCGGTGTCGGATCGGAAGACGTCATGACGGATGGTTCTTATTCGGGTGGACGGGCCGCCGAACCGGTCGCCACGCGGGCAGGTTCAGGCAGCCAGCAGGATGCGGGCGTTTCCGATGTTTGGCAACCACCCGCCGCTGCCCGCCGCCGCCTTCACCCCCGCCCGAAACTCGGCCGCTTCGGATCGTACGTCCACCCCGGCACGAGATAGCGCATCGCGACCGCGTCGTCGCGCGCCGTGCCGCCGACTTGCCGATAAAGCGCATGCGCGGCCTCGACCTGCGCCATGTCGAGCTCGATCCCGAGCCCCGGCCGCTCCGGCACGGCCACCTGGCCCCCGACGATCTTCAGCGGCTCGCGCGTGAGCCGCGCATCGCCTTCCTGCCAGATCCAGTGCGTGTCGATCGCGGTGATCGTGCCGGGCGCGGCCGCCGCCGCATGCGTGAACATCGCGAGCGACACGTCGAAGTGGTTGTTCGAGTGCGAACCCCACGTGAGCCCCCAGTCGCGGCACAGCTGCGCGAGCCGCACCGAGCCCTGCATCGTCCAGAAATGCGGGTCGGCGAGCGGGATGTCGACCGCCTGCAGCCGCACCGCATGATCCATCTGCCGCCAGTCGGTCGCGATCATGTTGGTCGCGGTCGGGATTCCCGTCGCGCGGCGGAATTCGGCCATCACCTCGCGGCCCGAATAGCCGCCTTCCGGCCCGCACGGATCTTCCGCATACGCGAGCAGGTGGCCTTGTCCGCGGCACAGCGCGACGGCCTCGTCGAGCGACCACGCGCCGTTCGGGTCGAGCGTCGTGCGGGCGTCGGGGAAGCGCGTCTTGATCGCGGCGATCGCTTCCATCTCGTCGGCGCCGGCCATCACGCCGCCCTTCAGCTTGAAATCGGCGAAGCCGTAGCGATCGACCGCGGCCTCGGCCTGCCGCGCGATCGCGGCCGGCGTGAGCGCTTCCTCGTTGCGCAGCCGGAACCATGCATCCGACGCCTGCGCCTCGTCGCGATACGGCAGGTCGGTGCGGCCGCGATCACCGAGATAGAACAGGTACGCGAGCATCGGCACCGCATCGCGCTGCTGCCCTTCACCGAGCAGCGCCGCGACCGGCACGTCGAGATGCTGGCCGAGCAGGTCGAGCAGCGCGGCCTCGATCGCGGTGATCACGTTGTCGAGCCGCAGGTTGATCTCGTGCGGCTGGCGCAGCACCGCGGCTTCGCCGGCCGACGTCACCTCGTGCCGGATCGTGCGGCCCGCACCCGCGCCCGCGCCGGACAGTGCCGCGCGCACCGCGTTGAGCGTCGCCTGGTAGCGTCCGATCGACTGGCCGACCACGAGATCCGTCATGCGCTCGAGCGCGTGGCGGATGCCTTCGCCGCCCGGCACTTCGCCGACGCCCGTGTGTCCGCTGCTGTCGTCGAGGATCACGAGGTTGCGCGTGAAGTACGGTGCGTGCGCGCCGCACAGGTTGAGCAGCATGCTGTCGCGGCCGGCGACGGGAATCACCTGCATGCGCGTGACGCGCGGGGTGCCGGCACGGCGGGATTCGGACATCGGTTCGCTCCTGGTTCCGGTGATGCACGGGCCGCCGGCTGCGCCGGCGCGGCCCGCGCCGTTCATTGAAGCTCGACGCGGCGGATCTCGCCGACGACGAACAGGTAGCAGATCACGGCGACGAGCGCGTGCGCGACGACATAGACGAGCGCGCCGTTGAACGAGCCGCTGCGGTCGACGATGTAGCCGATCGCGATCGGCGTCGTGATGCTGGAGAGGTTGCCGCACGTGTTGAGCAGCGCGCCGCTCAAGCCCGCGATCTGGCGCGGCGCGGTGTCGGCGTTGACGGCCCAGCCGAGCGCGCCGAGCCCCTTGCCGAAGAACGACAGCGCCATGAACAGCACGACGAGCACGTGCGAATCGGTGTAGTTGCAGACGATCATCGACATCGACAGCAGCATGCCGACCACGATCGGCACCTTGCGCGCGACCGACAGCGAGCGGCCCTGCTTGAGCAGCCCGTCGGACACGACGCCGCCGAGAATCCCGCCGAGGAACCCGCACACGGCCGGGATCGACGCGACGAGCCCCGCGTTGAGGATCGACATCCCGCGCGCCTGCACGAGATAGACGGGAAACCACGTGATGAAGAAATAGGTGAGCGCGTTGATGCAGTACTGCGCGACGTACACGCCGATCAGCATCCGGCTCTTCAGCAGCGCCTTCACGTGGCGCATCGACGGGCCGCCGTCGCGGCCGCCGGTCGCCTGGTCGATGTTGACGAGCGCGCCGCCTTCGGCGAGGTAGTCGAGCTCCGCGCGGTTGATGGTCGGGTGGTCCTTCGGGTCGTACATCGTGCGGTTCCACACCAGGACGAACGCGAAGCCGAGCACGCCCATCACCGCGAACACCGACTGCCAGCCGAACGCGTGCACGAGCCAGCCCATCAGCGGCGCGAACACGACGGTCGCCGCGTACTGCGCGGCGTTGAAGATCGCCGACGCGGTGCCGCGCTCGGGCGCAGGGAACCACGCGGACACGATCCGGCTGTTGGCCGGGAACGACGGCGCCTCGGCCGCGCCGACCAGGAAGCGCAGCCCGAACAGCAGCGCGAACGCGGCCGTGCCGCCGAAGAAGCCGATCCCGCCTTGCAGCAGCGTGAACAGCGACCAGAAGAAGATGCTGAACGCATAGACGATGCGCGACCCGTAGCGGTCGAGCAGCCAGCCGCCCGGCAGTTGCGCGACCACGTACGACCAGCCGAACGCGGAAAAGATGAAGCCCATCTGCACGTGGCTCAGGTGCAGCGCGCGGGCGAGGCTCGGGCCGGCGATCGCGATCGCCGCGCGATCCGCGTAGTTGATCGTCGTGACCGCGAACAGGACGGCCAGCACCAGCCAGCGCACGCGCGTGCGCCGGGCCGTTGCCGACGCGGACGCCGGCAGCGCTTGAAGCGGATTCATGACTGTCTCCTCCGAAGGGCGGAAGGTGCCGTCGTGCGGCAGGCGCGTCGATGCGCGCCATTCGTATGGGGGCTGCCGGCCGGAGGCCGGACGCCGCTACCGCAGGGCAGGGCGTCCGGGCCATTCTGTCATGGCGAAATTTGCGCCTTCATGCCAATTGCTGACTTGATCGATTCACGATTTGAATCGATCGGCCTGGCGACCGCTCAGACACGCGCGTCGTCCGCGGCGGCGCCGTGATGGCGCGCCACGTGCTGCGCGAGAAACTCGACGGCGGCGCGCACGCCGGGCAACTGGCCGCGCCGGTGCGGCATCAGCAGCGTCGTCGTGACGGTGCCGGCGCGCCAGCCGGGCAACACGCGCACGAGGGCACCGGACGCGAGCGCCGCGCCGGCGATCCAGTCGGGCAGGCATGCGATGCCGAGGCCGGCGGTCGCCGCCTGCAGCAGCAGCGTCGATTCGTCGGCCTGCAGGCGCAGGCGCGGCGTCACGTCGACGGTGTCCCCGCCGCGTTGCAGCCGCCACGGCTGCTGGGCCGGTTGCAGCCCGTCATGCTGCGCGAGATCGGCGGGCGTGTCCGGTGTGCCGGCACGCGCGAGATAGGCCGGTGACGCCACGGCGACGATCGGTGATGCCGCGAGCGGCCGTTGCACGAGCGCGGAATCGGGCAGCGGCGCGAAATGGCTGCGCACGGCGATGTCGAAGCCTTCCTGCGCGATGTCGACGAGGCGGTCGCTCGCGTGAATCTGCAGCAGCAGCTTCGGGTGCGCGACCGCCAGCGCGGGCAGGCACGGCGCGAGGATGTGCTGCGCGACCGGCACCGAGCTCGTGATCCGCACGACGCCGGCCGGCTCGGCGGCTTGCCGCAGCACCGCGTCGCGCGCGCTTTCGGCCTCGATCACGGCCGCGCGGGCATGTTCGAAGAATTCGGCGCCGACCGGCGTGAGCCGGAAGCTGCGCGACGTGCGATGCACGAGCCGCGCGCCAAGCGTGCGCTCGAGCTCGGCCACGCGTTTGCTGACCGTCGATTTCGGCAGGTCGAGCCGGCGCGCGGCGGCCGACATGCTGCCGGCGTCGACCGCCTGCACGAACAGGTAGAGATCGTTCAGGTTCACTTCCAGCGTCCACATGGAGAAACGACGGGTTTCAATTTTAGCGGCTACTGCGCCATCGTTCGTCATGGGAGCATGACTGTTCGTTCAACTTCTGCGGAATCCCCCGATGTCTCCCATTCTTCTCTACGGCATTCCCGCCGGCTGCTCGTTCGGCTCGATCGTTGCGCTCGAATGGACCGGCCGCCCGTACCGGCTGTCGCGCATCACGATGCCGGGCCTCGTGACGAGCGATGCGTTCCTCGCGCTGAACCCCGTCGCGGAGACGCCGGCGTTCGTGACCGCGAACGGCGACGTGCTGACCGAAAGCCTCGCGATCCTCGGCCATATCGGCGCGCAGGCGCTCGACAGCGGCCTTGCGTTCCGCCAGGGCAGCGCGGATTTCGACCGGCTGAACCGGATGCAGGCATGGTTGAACACGACGTTCTTCAACGCGTTCGGTGCGCTCTGGTACGTGTACGAACACGACACCGAAAGCGCCGAGAAAGCGGCGTTGCAGGCGTACGGCCGCGGCAAGGTGCTGAAGGCGCACCGGCAGCTCGAGGCGATGCTCGAACGCGGCGAAGGCCCGTGGCTGCTGGGCGCACGGCGCACGCTGGCCGACGCGTACTTCGCCGGGATCGCGCGCTGGGCCGACTATCACGCGGTGTTCGAGCCCGAAGCATTCCCGCGCGTCGCCGCACTGCGTGCGCGGCTCGCCGACGATGCAGGCGTGCAATTCGCGCATGCGATCGAGGAAAACCTGCCGCTGCCGGCATCGTCGGCGTTCGAAGGGCATGTATCGGTCGACGATGCACTGGCAAGCGCACGCGACATCGCGATTCCAGCCCGCACGATCTGACCGGCGTCGTGATCGCCCGAAGGGATGGAACGCGTGGATGCTATTTTTTTACCCGGATAATATTGACATCCAATTTATACCCGGATAAAAATAGCGTCATTCCGATTCCGGCCTGCGGGCGACCACGATGACTATCACCACACTGCTTCCTTCCTACACGGCGTTCGACGGCCACCGACGCCTTGCGTCGGGCCCGCTCGCGACCGTCGCGCTCGCGGTTCGCCAGGCTGCCGGCGATGCGATGTCCGCCACGATCCTGATCTTCGACGACGCGACCGGCCGTTCGATCGACCTCGACCTGCGCGGCACGGCGGACGAGATCCGCGCGCGCTATGCGCCTCCGCAGGGCGATGCATCGGCCGGCTCAGGCGAGCCGGCCGGCGCGGGCGAACAGCGCGGCCGCGGCCGGCCGAAGCTCGGCGTCGTGTCGCGCGAGGTCACGCTGCTGCCGCGTCACTGGGAATGGCTGGCCACGCAGCCCGGCGGCGCGTCGGTCGCGTTGCGCAAGCTTGTCGAGGACGCACGGCGCACCCATGCGGAAGCCGACCGGCGACGCGACGCGCAGGCGCGCGCCTACCACTTCATGTCGGCGATGGCGGGCGACCTGCCCGGTTTCGAGGAGGCCGCGCGCGCGCTGTATGCGAACGACCTGACACGCGTCGCCGAGCTGATCGCCGGCTGGCCGGACGACGTGCGCGACCATGCGCTCGCGCTGGCACGCGGCGAACTGCCGCCGTCCACCGAAGACTGCCGACAGGAGCATCGGACGCCATGACCGCATTCGATCTGAATCGCGGCGCGATCGCGCCGGTTGCCGACGAGGTCGATCTCGTCGAGCTGCGCGTGACCGGCACGATCCCGCACGAACTCGCCGGCACGTTGCTGCGCAACGGCCCGAATCCGCCGGGCGGCCGTTTCGAAGGAAACGACATGCTGTCGTGGTGGCCGGAAGCCGCGATGCTGCACGCGATCGCGTTCGAAGGCGGCCGCGCGACCGGCTACCGGAACCGCTGGGCGCGCACGCAGCGCTGGGCCGCCGTGCATGCGCCTGAAGCGGCATCGCAGCTGCCCGACACCAACCCGAACGTGAACGTGCTGCAGCATGCCGGCGAATTGCTCGCGCTGGCGGAGGGCGGCGCGCCGTTCGCGATCACGGCCGCGCTCGATTCGCTCGGTGTGCCGGCGCGGCACGCGGGCCTCGGCGGCGGGATGACCGCGCATCCGAAGGTCGATCCGGCGACCGGCGAGCTGATTGCGTTCCGCGCGGACTGGCGCGCACCGTGGCTGCGCTACGGTGTCGCCGATGCGCAGGGCGTGCAGCGCGTCGATCTCGAGATCGCGCTGAACGCGCCATCGATGATGCACGACCTCGCGATCACCGAAACCCGCAGCCTGCTGCTCGACCTGAACGTCGGCTACGACTTCTCGCTGCTGAAGCAGGGCCACCGGATGCCGCTGCGCTGGCACGACGACCGGCCCGCGCGCATCGGCGTGCTCCCGCGCCACGGCGGCGCGGTGCGCTGGTTCGACGTCGAGCCGTGCTTCATCTTGCATGTCGTGAACGCGTACGACTGCGACGCGTCGTGCATCGTGCTCGATGCGGTGCGCTATCCGTCGTTCCTGCGGCTCGACGCGGGCAAAGGCCGCTTCGCTGACAACCCGGTCGGCGAGCTGTGGCGCTACGTGATCGATACGGCGAACGGGCTGATCGACGAAGGGCCGCTCGCCGACGGCGGCATCGAGATGCCGCGCATCAACGAAAGCCGGACGGGGCGCCGCTACCGCTACCTGTATGCGGTCGAGCAGCCGAATCCTGTGGAAATGCGCGGCGTGATGCGCTTCGACCACGCGAGCGGCACGACGACGCACTACGCGGTGCCGCCCGGCGACCAGAACAGCGAGCCGGTGTTCGTGCCGCGCCCGGGCGGCGCGAACGAGGACGACGGCTCGCTGCTGGTGATGGTCTACCGCGCGGCGACCGATACGAGTGACGTCGTGATTCTCGATGCGCGCGCGATCGACGCGGGGCCGGTCGCCACCGTGCACCTGCCGCGCCGCGTGCCGGCCGGGTTCCACGGCGCGTGGGTGCCGCGCGAACGTTGAACGTGAGCGGCGGCGCGCGTCACTGCGCGCGCAGCGCGTCGACGATTTTCAGCCGCGCGGCGCGCATCGCCGGCAGGAACCCGCCGACGAGCCCCATCACCAGTGAGAACAGCAGCGTCTTCACGACGATCGCGGGCGTCAGCACGAAGCGGAACGACAGGTCGGCGAAGGTTTGAAAGTTGGTCGTCGAGAACGACGCGAACTGCATCAGCGACGCGCACGCGAGCCCCGCCACACCGCCGACGAAGCCGAGCAGCAGCGCTTCCAGCAGGAACGCGGCGAGCACGTTCGTGCGCTTGAAGCCGAGCGCGCGCAGCGTGCCGATCTCGGCGACGCGGTTCGCGACCGACGCATACATCGTGATCATCGCGCCGATCATCGCGGCGATCGAGAAGATCGTCGACAGCGTGATGCCGAGGATGTTGATGAACGTCGACAGCGCCCTCGACTGATCGCCGTAGAAGGTCTGTTCGCGTTTCGCCTCGTCGGTGAGGCGCGGGTCGACGTCGATGTCGGCCTTGAAGCGCGCGAAGCCGTCGGCACTCGGGATGCGCAGCACCATCGACGAATAGCTGGTGCGCCGGAACGACTGCATCAGCTGGTCGACGTCGCCCCAGATCTCCGAATCGAAGCCGCTGCCGCCCGCGTCGAAGATGCCGACGATGGTCCAGTCGCGCTGCGCGAAATGCAGGCTGTCACCGAGCTGCGTGCCGCTGAAGCCCTTCGCGATCGCGCTGCCGACGATGATTTCCGACGAGCCGGGCGCGAACATGCGGCCGGCGACGAGCTTCACGTGCGGGCGCAGCGCGAGGCCGGACGGCGACACGCCGCGGATCACGACGTTCGACGGCTTGCCGGTCGAGGTCTTCACCAGCGAGATCAGCACGACCGCTTCCTTCGACACGAGCGGCCGGCCGTCGGGGCCGAGCGCGACGGCCGGATGCATTTCGAGCGCATTGGCCTGCTGGTGGTCGATCGAGCTCTGGATCTCGGTTTCGGCGCCCTTGCGGATCACCACCGCGTTGTCGGGTTCGCCGGTCGACACGAGCGTCTGCGTGAGCCCCGCGTCGAGCATCTGCACGGTCGCGAACACGAAGATCACGAGCGCCATCCCGCCGGCGGTCAGCGCGGTGGTGAGCCGTCGGGTCCACAGGTTGCGAGCGATGTAGTTGAGCGGGATCGCCATGGGCCAACCTAACCGATTGCCCGGAGGCCTTCGACGACGCGCACGCGCGCCGCCTGCCACGCCGGCACGATCGCCGCCGCGAAGCCGACCGCGACCGAGCACGCGGCCTGCAGCACGACCGTCTCGGTGGACACCTTGAACACCGGGAAGATGCCGCCGGCCGCCTGCTTGAAGAGACTCGCGGCGGGCGGCGTCGCGAGGATCCCGAGCCCGCCGCCGGCCACCGCGATCACGACCGATTCGCCGAACACGATCAGCGCGAGGAAGCCGGGGCCGAAGCCGAGCGCCTTCAGCGTCGCGTATTCGGCTGTGCGCTCGCGCGCGCTCATCGCCATCGCGTTGGCCATCACGGCCATGATGATCAGGATCACCACATACGACACGAGGCGGATCGCCGCGATGATCTGGTTCGACATCGCGACGAAGCCGAGCTGGAACGCCTGCTCGGTTTCGGTCAGCGTCTCGGCGAGCGAGTTCTTGAACACCGCGTCGACGTGGCGCGCGATCGACGCGCCGTCGTCGGGGTTCGCGACGCCGAGCACGAATACGCCGACCTGGTCGGCCTGCTTCGGCGTGCGCTGGCGCACCGTCTCGTTCAGGTATTCCCAGTGGAACACCAGCTGCCGCGTGATCGTCGAGTCGTCACGGCCGTCCAGGATGCCGCGCACGACGAAATCCCACGTGCCCGGGTAGATCGTGCCCTTCAGCGGGATCACGTCGCCGATCTTGAAGCCGAATTGCGTCGCGAGCTGGCGACCGACGAGGCAGCCGCGGCGGTCGCGATCGTAGTCGGCGCGCTGCTGCGCCGGGATGATGAATTCCGGGTACAGGTCGAGATAGTTGTCCGATACGGCGAAGCTCGCGAAGAAGTTCTTCGGGTCGCGGTAGATGCCGCCGAACCAGTTCGAGCGGACCACGGCCGTCACGCCTTCGACGCCGCGGATCCGGTTCTCGTAGCTGACAGGCAGCGGAAACACGAGCGAGATCGCGTTGCGCGTGACGAGCCGCCCGCTGGAGGCAGCGGCCGCGCCCGCGTACCACGCGTCGACCACGGTGTGCAGCAGCCCGAACGCGAGCACGGCGATGGTGAGCCCGAGCACGGTCAGCAGCGTGCGCAGCCGGTGCCGCATCGCATTGCGCGCGATCAGCTTCAGCACGTACATTGCGCGCGCTCCCGCAGCCGGTCAGCCGGCGTGCCCATCGATCAGCTCCCCTTTTTCCAGATGCACGAGCGAGCGCGCGGCGCCGGCCGCATGCGCGTCGTGGGTCACCATGATGATCGTCTTGCCGAGCTCGGCGTTCATCCGCTGCAGCATCTCGAGCACGTCGGTGGCCGACGTGCGGTCGAGGTCGCCGGTCGGCTCGTCGGCGACAATCAGCACCGGATCGGTGATCAGCGCGCGCGCGATCGCGACACGCTGCTGCTGGCCGCCCGACAGCTCGGACGGGTAATGGCTCGTCCGGTCGCCGAGGTTCACCATGTCGAGCACGAGCTCGACCCGTTCGCGCCGCTCGCGGCGCGACAGGTGCGTGAGCATCAGCGGCAGCTCGACGTTCTCGAACGCGGTGAGCACCGGCATCAGGTTGTAGAACTGGAAGATGAAGCCGACGTTCGCCGCGCGCCATTCGGCCAGTTGCGCCTCCGCGAGCAGCGAGATGTCGAGCCCGCCCACGCGCAGCTCGCCGCTGTCGGGCCGGTCGATGCCGGCCACCAGGTTCAGCAGCGTGCTCTTGCCGGAGCCGGACGGCCCCATCAGTGCGACGAAGTCGCCTTCGCCGATGTCGAGCGTGATGTCGGTCAGCACGGGCACGATCTGGTTGCCGCGCCGGTACGACTTCGCGACGTGGCTAAGCTCGACGAGGGGCGGCTGGGCGTCGTTCACGCGTGCGCTACTTCTTCGCGACGGTCACTTTCGCGCCGTCCTTTAGCTTCGCATCCGGCGCGAGCACGACCGTGTCGCCGGGCTTCACGCCGGTGAGCGCGACGAGTTCGCCGATCCGCATGCCGCGCGTCACGGGCACGGCGCGCACCACATCGTCCTTCACGACGAACACGACCGGCCGCCCGTCGCGCTCCACGACCGCGCTGGCCTGCACGGCCGTCACGGGCTGCCGGTCCTGTGCCGACACGGGCTTCGACAGGAACGCGATCTTCGCGCTCATGTCGGGCAGCACGCGGTCGTCGCGGTCGACGAAGCGCACCTTCACGAGCACGGTGGCCTTCGAGCGGTCGACGGTCGGCACGATGCGCGACACGCGGCCCGCGAACCGCATGTCGGGCAGCGCGTCGAGCTGGACCTCGCACGGCTGCTCGGCGCGGATCTTCGCGATGTTCGATTCGGCGACGTCGGCCTCGACCTCGAGCGTGTCCATGTCGGCGATCGTCACGACCGCGCCCTTGCTGTCCGACGCGGACGAGAACGGCGTGATGTTGTCGCCGACGTTCGCGTGCTTCGCGAGCACGATGCCGTCGAACGGCGCGCGGATCACCGTCTGGTCGACTGCCACCTGCGCGGCCTGTGCGTTGGCCTCGGCCGATGCGATCGCGGCCTGGTCGCTGTTGAGCGTCGCGCGCGCCTTGTTCACACGGGCCGTGTCGGTGTCGAGCTGCGCGGCCGGCACGGCGCCCTTGGGCGCGAGCGCGGACGTGCGGCGCAACGCGATCTCCGCATCCTTCAGTTCCGCCTGCGCGACGCCGAGGTTCGCGCGGGACACCTGCACCTGCGCGCGCGCCTGCGCGAGCGATGCGCGCACGTCGTTGCTTTCGAGCCGCGCGATGATCTCGTCCTGCTTCACGCGCGTGCCTTCGAGCACGCCGAGCCATTCGACGCGCCCCTGGCCCTTCGACGCGACCGCGGCCTTGCGCTGCGGCACGACGTAGCCGGTCGCATTGAGCTGCGTGTCGTTCTGGTACGGGTAGGCGGACGTGACGGCGGTGGTTTCGACGGCCGGCCGGCCGGTGAGCGCGAGGCCGGCGGCAATCGCGCCGATGACGAGCGCGGCGGCCACCGCGTAGCGGAGCCACCGGCGACGGCGGGGCGCCGGTGCGAGCGGACGCCGGTCGATTTTCAGTTTGTCCAGATTGTGATCGGGCAATTTGAGCGCCTCGAGACGGCGGCGGTCTGGCGACCGGCCGCGATCCGGTTTCCGGGGAAAGGGACGGATGGACGCCAGTATAAGCGTCGCCCCGACGGTGCGCGAGCCGGATTGCAGCGTCGCCGCGGCGGCCGCCGGACGGGGCGCCGCCCCGGGGATACGCGTGCTCCCCCGGGGAAACCCGAGGGGCGCAAGCAACGTGTCAACTTGCCGCGAACACGGTGCGTTATGGAACCAGTGCGTCAGGTTTTGTCGCGACGGCACGGCGCAAGCCGGCCTTGCGGCCTGGGGCTCCGATGCGAATGCCTCGCATCTTTACTGACCGGTACGTTTGATTTTTTCTCCGCTAAAGGAAGAACAATGAAGAAGACGCTCGCTTCGATCATCGCCGCAGCATTCGCACTCGCATCGGTTTCGGCATTCGCACAGGCGTCCGCGCCGGCAGCCGACACGTCGGCAGCCGCTCCGGCACCGGCCAAGAAGGATCACAGCAAGCCGAAGCACCAGCTGAAGCGCCACGGTTCGGCCAAGGGCAAGGCGAAGGCCGAAGCTGCATCGGCAGCCGGCACGAACGACGCAGGCGCGCAGAACTAAGAAGCGCGTTGCGCTGCGGCCGGCACCGCCGGCCGCCAGTCGCGAGACCCCGCATGTTCACGCATGCGGGGTTTTGTTTTTTTCAGGCCTCGTGTTCATCGGCCGGCGGCGGCGGCGGCGCGCGCATCGCGTCGACCACCGTGCGCATGCGCCGCCAGTGCGAGCCTTCCCAGAACACGCGCCGGCACACGTCGCACGCGGCGAAGCGCCGGTGCCGCAGCCGGACGCCGGCCGGCACGCGTGGCGCGGCAGCGGCCGCGTCGAGCGGATGCAGCGGCGCATTGCAGCGCAGGCACAGCCGGAATGGCCGCATGTGCGGCGCGAGATCGAGCCGTTCGAACAGTTCGCGCAGCTGGTCGGCCGGCTGCAGCGCGTGCAGGTAGCAGCCGCGCGCGACCGCGCGCCGCTTGAGCAGCTCGCGGTCGCGGGTCAGCACGATCCGGCCCTCCCGCGCGGCGAGCGCCGCGAGCTCGTCGTCGCGGTAGTGGTTGTCATAGCAGGTGTCGAAGCCCGCGAGGCGCAGCAGTTGCGCGAGGCCGCCGAGATGCGCGTCGGCGACGAAGCGCCATTGCGCGGGCGGCGCGGTGGCCCCGTTCACGGCAGCCGGCTGTGCGCGTTCCGGAAAAGCCTCGACCCGGTCGCCGTCGTCGAGCGGCCGGTCGAGCGCGGCCGGCGCATCGTTCACGCACAGCCGGCCGATTTCGGTATGCGGGACGCCGAGCGCCTCGATCGCGTGCTTCACCGTCGCGTCGCGCGCACATGCGTGCCCGAACGCGCGGTCGCGCTGGGCGCGCGGGAGAAAGGCGTTCAGTTCGTCGTGGAAGCGGAAGGTCGCGGTCGCCATGCGGGCAGTATGGCACCGCGCCTGGCCGGCCGCGTGCCCTGCAGGCGCCACGCATCTGTGTTTAACTCCCCGCTTCACGGAGCGAAGGAGCGGGAAATGGATCTCGGATTTATCGGGCTGGGTGAAATGGGGCAGGCAATCGCGACGAACCTGCTGAAGGCCGGGCACACGGTGCGCGTCTGGAACCGGTCGCGCGAGCGCGCCGAGCCGCTCGCGGCCGTCGGCGCGCAGATCGTCGACACGCCGGCCGACGCGTTTCGCGGCGACGCGGTGTTCTCGATGCTGGCCGACGACGCCGCGGCGCGCGCGATCTTCGACGACGCACTGCTCGCCCAGGCGCCGCGCGGCCTGATCCACGTGAACATGGCGACGGTGTCGGTCGCGCTGGCCGAATCGCTCGCGCATGCGCATGCGTCGCGTGGCATCCATTACGTCGCCGCGCCGGTGATGGGCCGGCCGGACGTCGCGGCCGCCGCGCGCCTGACGATCATGGCGGGCGGCCCGGCCGAGGCGATTGACCGCGTGCAGCCGCTGTTCGACGCGATCGGCCAGAAGACCTGGCGGTTCGGGTCGTTGCCGCAGCACGCGAACGTCGCGAAGATCGCCGCGAACTTCACGCTCGCGTCGGCGATCGAGACGCTCGGCGAAGCGTCTGCCTTGCTGGGCGCGCACGGCGTCGCGATGCGCGACTTCCTCGACGTGATCACCGGCAGCGTGTTTCCGGGCCCCGTCTACGAAGGCTACGGCTCGATGATCGCCGAGCGGCGCTACGAGCCCGCGCGCTTCAAGGCGCGCCTCGGGCTGAAGGACGTTCGCCTTGCGCTGGAAGCGGGCGACGCCGTGTCGGTGCCGCTGCCGGTGGCGAGCGTTGTGCGCGACAACCTGCTCGACGCGCTGGCGCACGGCGGCGGCGAGCAGGATTTCGCGGTGCTCGGCGAAGTCGCGCTGCGCCGAGCGGGCCGCTGAGCCGTCGCGCGACAGAAGTCCGGCGCACCGGCATAATCGACGTTTCCTTTTTCCTTGCATCGACGCAGAGGCGGGCATGAACTTGCATACGTGGTGGCTTTTCGTGGCGACGGTGTTCGTCGTGTCGGCGATTCCGGGCCCGAACATGCTGCTGGTGATGACGCACGGCGCGCGGCACGGGTTGCGGCGTTCGACGTGGACGATGGCCGGCTGCCTCACCGCGCTGGTGCTGATGCTGTCGGTGTCGGCGGCGGGCCTCGGTGCGGTGCTCGAAGCGTGGCCGGCGATGTTCAACACGTTGCGCTTCGCGGGCGCGGCCTACCTGATCTACCTCGGCGTGAAGGCCTGGCGCGCACGCGTCGACGACGAGCAGCCGGCCGCCGACGTCGACACCGTGTCGCGCCAGGCCGCGCCGGCATCGCGCGGGACGCTGTTCCGCAACGGCTTTCTGGTCGCGGGCAGCAACCCGAAGGCGATCCTGTTCGCGGCTGCGCTGCTGCCGCAGTTCATCAACGCGGCCGAGCCGACGCTGCCGCAGTTCGGCATTCTCGTCGTCACGTTCGCGGTGATCGAGGTGAGCTGGTATCTCGTCTACGCGTCGTTCGGCACGCGCATCGGCGCGACGCTGAAGAGCCAGAGCGTGGCGAAGATCTTCAACCGGCTGACGGGCGGGTTGTTCGTCGGCTTCGGCGCGATGATGGCGCTGGTCCGTCACTGATTTCGCACTGACACCGGCGTACCGAACGCCCCGTTCCTCTCAAGAGGGCGGGGCGTTCTGCTTTTCGGGCCTCCGTCACTCGCTTGCTTAAGCACGCGGGCGCGTCCATGCCGCCGCGCCGGCGCCGCGTCCGGCCGTGAGCCCGAAGACGGCGGCCGCGCCGGCGAACGCAAACCCCACGCCGCACACCGTGCTCCACCCGCCCGAGGCCCACGCGCTGCCTGCGAGCGCCGCGCCGAGCGCGCCGCCGATGAAGAACAGCCCGACGAACAGTCCGTTCAGGCGGCCGCGCGCGGCCGGGTTCAGCAGGTTGATCGCGCGGCGGCCGATCGTCTGGTCGACGATGACGCCCGCGTCGAGCAGCGCCGCACCGCCGGCCAGCAGCGCGAGCGCGAGGCCGCGATGCAGGTGTGCGTCGAAGCCGAACCAGCCGGCGCCCGCGATGCCGAGCAAGACGAGCGCCACGAGCATCGTGACGTGCGCGATCCGCTGCGCGGCCGGGCCATGCCCATGGTCGCCGGCACGGCCCGCGAGCGGCGTGACGATCGCGCCGCTCGCGCCGGCGAACGCGAACAGCGCAATGCCGTGCAGGTCGAGGCCGAACGGCGGCTGCGCGAGCCGCAGCCCGACGGCGGTCCAGAATGCGCTGAACGCGGCCATCGCGAGCGCGGCCGACAGCGCATGCCGGCGCAGCACCGGCTCGTCGGCCAGCAGGCGGCCCATCGACGCAAGCAGCGTGCGGTAGCCGGCCGAGATCGACGGTGTGCGCGACGGCAGGCGCAGCGCGAGCACCACGGCGATCGCGGCATTCGCGAGCGCGGCCAGCACATAGAACCCGCGCCAGCCGGCCGAGCCCGCGATCAGGCTCGCGAGCGGCCGCGACAGCAGGATGCCGAGCATCAGCCCGCTCATCACGTTGCCGACCGCGCGACCGCGCTGCGCCTCGGGCGCCATCGACGCGGCCATCGGCACGAGCATCTGGATCACGCTCGACGCGGCGCCGGCCACGAGCGTCGCCAGCAGGAATACGGTGCCCGACCGCGTGAACGCCGGCAGCGCGAGCGCGGCCGCGCACGCGGCCAGCGTCGTGACGATCAGGCGGCGGTTCTCGAGCAGGTCGACGAGCGGGACGAGCAGCACGAGCCCGGCCGCGTAGCCGAGCTGCGGCAGCATCGCGACGAGGCCGGCCAGGCCGGGCGGCAGGTGCAGGTCGGCGCTGATCGGGCCCGTCAGCGGCTGCGCGGCGAACAGGTCCATCACGATCACGCCGACCGTCGCGGCGAAGAACAGCGTCATGCCGGCGCTCAGCGCGGGCGGCGTGCCGGCCGGCGCGCTGACGGGCGGGCGCGCGGTGGCGGGGCAAGGGTTGGCAGGGCAGTTCATCGGAAGCCTGGCGAGTGGGTCGAAGAAGTCCCCATCGTAGGCGCCCGATGTTTATGCGACAATTGAAATATCTCTAACATGATTATGCGAGTTTGTTTTGAATACGCGTGATCTCCAGGCATTCGTCGCGGTGGTCGACAGCGGGTCGATGGTCGCCGCGGCCGCGAAGCTCCACCTGACGCAGCCGGGCCTGACACGGCGGGTGCAGAACCTCGAAACGCTGCTCGGCATGCCGCTGCTGGAGCGGCAAAGCAAGCCGCTGAAGCCGACCGCCGCCGGGCGCGACGTCTACGCGCTCGCGCGCAACGTGCTCGGCGCGGTCGACGAGCTGATGGCGGCGGGCGCGCCGGACAGCGAGCCGTCGGGCGAGCTGCGCATCGGCGTGCCGCCGTTCCTGTCCGAGCTGGCGCTCGAGCAGCCGATCGACCGGCTGCGTGACGCGTTTCCGCGCCTCACGCTGCGGGTGACGGCCGGCTGGTCGCCGGCGTTGATGCAAGGCGTCGAGCGGGGCACGCTCGACGTCGCGGCCGTGATGGTGCCGGCCAGTTCGACGCTGCCCGACACGTTCACGTCGACGCTGATCGGCACGCAGCCGACGGTGCTCGTTGCCGCGCGCGACTACCCGCTGCCGGACGGTCCGCTGTCGATCGACACGCTGTCGGGTTTTCCGTGGGTGCTGAGCCAGGACGGCTGCGGGATGCGTTCGGCGCTGAGCCGCATGCTCGGCGCGGCCGGGCTGCCGTTCGACGTCGCGGTCGAGGCGTTCGGCTCGGAGCTGCAGTTGTCGCTCGTCGCGCGCGGCGCGGGCATCGGCATCGCGGCGCCGAACGCGCTGGCGCGCAGCGCGCATCGCGATGCGCTGAGGGTGGTGGAAACGGTGGGGCTGGAGACGCGGATCAACGTGTGGATCGTGCACGGCGCGCTGCCGGGTCGGCTCGTGCGGCCCGTCGCGCTGCTGCGCGATGCGCTGGGCGAAGTGCTCGACCGGGTAAACAAGGCGGGGTCAGATGCGGTAAAGGCGGTCTAGAGGCGACATTCGAGGGAAAATCCTTATTTTCTCTACGGAAATGTTGCATTGCGGAAACTGTTTCGCTATAGTTGCACCTGTCTCCTCCATGTCTCCTCTGATATGGATTCAGCCCGCCTCTTAGGCGGGCTTTTTTTTGCCTGCGATTTTGTCGCGGCCGTCCATTCGTCGTCCGTCGCTGCGCTCAGAACTTGTACGTCATCCCGACGTAGCTGATGATCGGGTCGGCCTTCAGGTCCGATTTCGACTCCGAGAGCACCGTGCCGTCGGCCGCCTTGATCGTCACCGTCGACGTCGTCTTCAGCGGGATGTACGTGACCGACGCGATCAGCCCGAAATGCTCCGTCATGTTGTACTGCAGGCCCGCGTTGAACACCGGCTGCCATGACGACGACGCCTTCGCCTCTACCGATGTCGTACCCGGCTTGCCCGCGCCCGCCGCGAGAACCGCGCCGAGATTGTCCTGCGTCTGCTTGATGAAGTTCGTGTTGAGCTGCAGGTCGCTGAACCAGTTGTACGACACGCCGAGGCCGAGGAACGGCCGGAACTTCGCGTTCGCGGCCCCGAAGTAGTACTGCAGGATCGCCGCCGGGCTCCACTGCCGCACGCTCTTCACGATCGGGTTGACCGAGCCCAGCCCGATGTTCTGCGTGCCGAGCGCGCCGGCCGGGCCCGGCGGCTTGATCGTGCCCTGGCCCGAGACCTTGAACACCGGCGGCACGCCGGCCACCGATGTCACCGCGATATGGTCGGTCAGGAAGTGGCTGACCGTCAGGCCGACGGTGTCGGCGCCGCTCGTGTGCAGTCCGGTGCCCGGCGACGTGAACGACGGCGGCAGCCGCAGCGGCGTGTTGATCGGCGTCGGCGCGACGTTGGTCGTCATCGGCGTGCTGCTCTGCTGCGGCATGATGTGGAACCAGCCCAGCGTCACGACGTTGCTGCCGGCGCTCTGCGCGTGCGCCGCGAGCGGCGCCACGGCGGCGGCGCCGGCCGCCGCGCAGAGAAGGGTCTTCTTCATCACGGCTCTTCCCTCCGCTTACTGGACGAATGCGCCGATCGTGAAATACGGCGTCGATCCCGCGTTGTCGAGGAAACCGAACACGCCACCCGTGAAGATGAACTTGCCGGTCGGCGACGTGCTGCCCGAGCCCGTGTGAATCGTCGTGACCGTGCCCGGCACCTTCTGCGTGTAGTCGAGATCGAGCGCGGTCGCGAGCGAGGCCTGCGACGCGTTGAACGGATCGAGCAGCGTGGCCTGCTTGTCGATCAGCGCGGTGGTGCGGTAGTCGAACTGGCTGTCGACGCCGATGTACTCGCCGTTCTGCGAGCCGAGCGCGATCGCCGTCTGCGGCGCGAGGATCGAGATGCTCGATTCGTCGTCGGCGGTGAGGCCCGGCACGCCGTTGGCGTCGGGCGTCGGGTTCGGGTTCGCGACGCCCGTGCGCACGAGGATCGGCACGAGCTGGTTGCGCAGCTTGCCGACGATCATGAAGCCCTTGCCCTGCGGCGTCGCCGACAGCGTCGGCTTCAGCTGGCTCGCGTAGTTGTTCGACTGGAACGCGCCGCTGCCGTCGGCCGACTGCACGAAGTTCGTGCCCTGCTGCGCGCAGGCGCCACCGGCGAACTGGCCGGTCGTGTCGCACTTGGTCCACGTGCCGTCCGCGTTGATCGTCACCTTCGCGTCGATCGACGCAGGCGCGAACTTCTGCGACGGCACTTCGCCGAAGCCGACGTGGCTGTACGTGCCCGCGACCTTCGTGATGTCGGTTTCGATCGACGAGAAGCCGATGAACGGGTAGTACGGGAACTTCGTATCAGGCACCGCGGCCTGGCCGAGCACGCCGTCGAACTGGATTTCCTTGCCGGGGATCGTGCCGCCCGCGACGCCGAAGCCGACGAAGATGCGTGCCGGACGCGACGCATCGAGGCTCGCGCCGTTCAGCCGGAACGCGCACTGGTTCAGCTTGTTGGTCGGCAGCAGCGTTTCCTGCGTGAGCGTGCCGCTGTCGACGGTGCCGGCGCGGGTCGGCGTGACGGTGCCGGTCTTTTGCGGGACGGCCGATTCGACGTAGGTGACCTGCCAGGTCATCTTGGTCGTGTCGAGCTGGACTTTCGCGAGCTCGCCGCTGCCCGCGCCGCCCGTGAACACGGTGTTGTAGTCGAGCGTGGCGGGGCAGAGCCGGTCTTCGACGAGCGGGGGCGGGTTGTCGCCGCCGCTGCCGCTGCCGCCGCAGGCGGAAAGAAGGGGGGCGGCAAAGGCCGCCGCCAGAATGAGGTTGCGCTTCATGTTGCTCCTCCAGATTTGTCTTGTGCGGCGGCCAGCTCCCTGTCGGCCGCTTCTGTTGGTCGTGCTCGTCCTGCTTGCGCCGTGCCGAGCGCCTTCGTGCCTTCCCTGCGTCGCGCGGCAGCGGCAGGCCGCCGCCGCGCCCTCGTCGCTACTTGCTGATCTGCGCGCCCACGCCGAAGTACGGGGTCGACGATGTCGTCGAATTCGCCGACGTCGGCGTGACGCCGCCGTTCACCGTGCCCTGGATCAGCGCCGCATACAGGCCGCCCGTCGCGATTACCACGCCCGATGCGGCCGAGCCGCTCTTCGGAATCGTCGTCGCGTTCAGCAGGCCCGGCGTCGCCTGGCCGTAGTCGAGCGTGAAGCCGTCTTCCTCGGCCTGCGTGCTCGGGTTGATGAACGACGCGTTGCTGCCGCGGATCAGCGCGGCCGTGTACTTGAAGTTCGAATCCGCGCCCGCGTAACCGCCGTCGATCGCGCCCGACGTGATGGCCGTCGCCGCGCCGAGCACCGCGATGCCCGACTCGTCGTCGACCTGCGCATCGAGGTGCAGCGGCGGCGTGCCGAGGTTCACGTTGCCCGTGCGTACGATCACCGGCACCGTCGCGCCGTTGAGCTGGCCGATCACCATGTGCGCGGTCGCCGACTTGCCGGTCGCGCCGGTCGGCAGCTGCGTCTGGGGCAGTATCTGCGGGGCCTTCGTGCTGTCGAAGTAGCCGCCGTTCGCGCTCGCCTTCCACGGGTCACCGGTCGTCTGGCAGCCGCCTGAGCCGCTCGACGTGCACGCGCCGTTCGCGTCGAACGTCTCGCTCGAGTTCGAACCCTTCGTCGCGTAGTTGCTCGACGGCACGAGGTGGTAGAGCAGCGCGTTGTACGTGCCCGGCAGCTTCGAGATATCCGTCGTCGTGTTCGCGAAGCCGAGGAACGGATAGAAGTCGAAGTGTCGCTTCGGCACCTGGCCGATGTTCTGGAGCACGCCCGGGATGATCGTCAGCCCGTCGTACTGGATCGTCGCGCCCGGAATGCCGCCGCCCGCGACACCCATGCCGACCAGCAGCATCGGCGGGTTCGCCTGGTTGAAGTCGGCGGCCGTCGAGTACGTGGCGCCGCTCGGCGCCTTGCCCGTGCCGGGCGTCAGGATGAACGCGCAGCGCGTCTGTTCCGCGGTCGGCAGCACGCCGGTCGGCGGGTGCATGACTGCGCCGGTGATCGTCGTGCCGACGCGGCTCGGCGTGACCGTGCCGGTCGCGAGCGGAATCGGCGATTCGAGCCACTTGAGCGTGTAGGTCATCGCCACCGCGTCGATGTTGACGCTGACGATCTCGCCGCTACCGGCGCCGCCGAGGTACGTGCTCTTCACGATGTCGGCGTTGGCCGGGCACAGCGCACCGTTGATGGGCTGCGACGGCGGCGGCCCTTGCGTGCCGCAGCTGGATCCGGAACATTGGGGCGCATTGATCGGCGCGGGTGCGCCGCCGTCCCCCCCACCACATGCAACCAGGAAAGGGGCAATGGCAAAGGCCGTTGCCACCCCCTTCGATAAGGTGTGCGACATGCCGCTGTCTCCAATCGTTTAATTGTGCGAGCTAATGTCGCCGCCTTGATTTTTGCTGTCAATTGATGAACCCGTCTAAAAAAGGCGATTGAAACGGATGTCACGTATTGAATCCTTGTCCGACACGGCATTCGGTAAGAATTAAAACGTGAGACGGGCTGCCGAAAGCGGCTGGAGTGGGGGATGTGCGACGCCGGACAGGCCGGCGCAGAGCCTTCCTGCGTATAACGGCAGCGTTTAAAGCGGCGGTATCCGGTTTATCCCTATTCGGGATTGACTGGATAAAGAGGGGGTGGGATTAATTCACTGGTAATCGCGCAATGGAAAGCTTGTAAATATTTGTAAATGCGCGATCCGGAATTTTTTATATATTGCCCGGCAGGGGTAAATAAAAAGCCGGCCAGTGGCCGGCTTTGCATTGCATGCGAGGCTGAATCAGCGTTTGAGACCTGCGTCCTCGGCCGCGCCGATGCTCAGGTTCATGCACTGGATCGCGGCGCCCGATGCGCCCTTGCCGAGGTTGTCGAGGCGCGCGACCGTGACGAAGCGCTCCGCGTTGCCGAACACGAACAGGTCGACCCGGTTCGTGTCGTTGTTCGCCTGCACGTCGAAGAAGCCGCCGTCGAGGTTCGCGTCCGCATCGAACGGCGCGACGCGCACGAATGCTTCGTCCGCGTAGTACTCGGCGAACACGCGCTGCACGTCCTGCGGCGTCGTGCGCTTCGCGAGCTGCTCGGGCGTGAAGTAGGTCGTCACCGCGAGACCCTTCAGGAACGGCCCGACGATCGGCGTGAAGATCGGCGGGTTCGCGAGGCCCGTGTGCGCGGCCATTTCCGGCAGGTGCTTGTGCGTGAGGCCGAGCGCATACGGGCGCGGGCTCGCGAGCTTGCCGCCCGGCGTGGCGTTTTCGTAGTCGGCGATCATCGACTTGCCGCCGCCGCTGTAGCCGGTGATCGAGTAGCTGTGCGCGGCGAACGTCGGTGCGACGATGCCTGCATCGACGAGCGGACGCATCGCGAGCACGAAGGCCGACGCGTGGCAGCCCGGCACGGCGATGCGCTTCGACGTGCGAATCTTCTCGCGCTGCGCGCGGGTCAGTTCCGGCAGGCCGTACGCCCAGTCGGCGCTGGTGCGGAACGCGGTGCTCGCGTCGATCAGCGTCGTGTTCGGGTTCTCGACGAGCGACGCCGATTCGCGCGATGCGACGTCCGGCAGGCACAGGAACGTGACGTCCGACGCGTTGATCAGGCGGCGGCGCTCTTCGACGTCCTTGCGCTTCGCTTCATCGATGCGCAGGATCTCGATGTCGCTGCGTGCCGACAGGTATTCGAAGATCTTGAGGCCGGTCGTGCCTTCCTGGCCGTCGACAAAAACTTTGGTGCTCATTTCGCTCTCACTGAATGAAACGGGGGCCCGCGCCCTGAATCCGACATTTTAAGACGTCATCCGGCGGGCCTGCACCGCGCGGGGCGAAAAAAAGACGGCCGGCGGGCCGTCTTGTGTCCCTTTGTCGCCCGCCGGAGCGTGCTCAGCCGCGGCCGGCGACCCACCGGGCGGTCGCTTCGGCAACCCGCCGGCCGAATGCCTTGCCGGTCTCGAGGTCGCCCGGCAGCGGGCCTTCGTCGGGCGTCGAATCGGCCGGCGACTGCGCGAGCAGGCCCGTCGAGCCGCCCAGGTAGTTGATGTCGTTGCGCGTGGCCGCCTTCGAGTTGGCCGGCATCAGGCTCGTGCCGACCCACACCATCCCATGCTGCATCGACAGCGTGACGAAATATTGAATCGTCGAGAACTTGTCGCCGTTCATCGTCGCGGAGTTCGTGAAGCCCGCGGCGATCTTGTCCTTCCATTTCTGCGTGAACCACGCTTTCGACGTCGCGTCGGCAAACTGCTTGAACTGCGCCGACGGGCCGCCCATGTAGGTCGGCGCGCCGAAGACGATCGCGTCGGCCGCGTCGAGCGCGGCCCAGCCCGCGTCGTCGACGTCGCCGACGGCGAGCAGGCGCACGGTAGCGCCGGCTTCCTGCGCGCCCGCGTGCACGGCCTCGGCCAGTTTCTGCGTGTGACCGTAGCCGCTGTGATAGACGATGACGATATTCGACATGAAGCGTTCTCCGGAAAGGAACGGGAACGGCGGACCGCAGGCTCGCCGCGTCACGCGTCGCCGGTGGGCGGCGCGACGGATGCGCGGCATGGCGCCGCGACCGGTGACGACGAGTCTAGCAAGCCGAAATGACGGGAAAGCACATGAGTGCGGAGGACGGCATTTCGCGGCGGCGGCAATCGCAGTGCGGCGGCGCGTCACGCCCGCCGCCCGTTACTGCCCGTAGTTGACCGTGAGTTGCGCGGTGCCGATCGCCAGCGTGCCGATCTCGTGCTCGAACATCGGCGCGGGGCGGCCCTGCGCGACGCGCAGGTCGTCGCCCTTGAGCGCATAGACGGTGATCACGTAGCGGTGCGGCTTGCCCGGCGGCGGGCACGGGCCGCCGTAGCCGTCGATCCCGAAGTCGTTGCGCGCCTCGCTCGCGCCGATGCGCCGCAGGAACCCGGACGCGCTCGCGTCGGCCGGCAGGCTCGTGACCGTCGCCGGAATGCCCGCCACGGCCCAGTGCCACCAGCCGTGCCCCGGCGCATCGGGATCGAAGACCGTGACCGCATAGCCGCGCGTGCCGGGCGGCGGGTTGTGCCAGGTGAGCTGCGGCGAGTGGTTGCCGCCCTTGCAGTCGCCGCGGTCGAACACGTTCGCGGCGCGGACGCGCCCGCCCGGCGTCAGGTCGTCGCTCGTCACGGTGAACGGGCCTTCCGCATGCGCGGGCAGGGTGGAGAGGACGGCGGCGTAGAGGAGGGCGACGAGGAACGGCGACGGGCGACCCGATGGCGCAGGCGGAGTGATCCGGCGATCCACACGCATATGGCGCTTCTCCCGTCACGTGATCCGGACCGATGCGTCCGGCGTTGTTGGCGTAGTGCGTTGCCTGCGCAGCTGATGGCAGCGATGGATCAAGTCTAGCATTAGGGTTCGATGAGCGATGCACGCCGCGACGCGTGGTCGCGATCGTTTCCCGCGCGAATCGGCGGACGCAAAATCGACGGACGAAAAAAAGCCGCCCGCGATGAAGCGGGCGGCTCGTTCAGCGAGGACGCCGGCCAGCGGGCCGGCGCGGCGTCAGTCCTTCGGGGACGTCGCGCCGCCGTGCGCCGCCGACCACTCGGCCGGTGCGTGCAGGAATTTCTCGACTTCGTCGAGCGTCTTCGTCTCGAAGTAGCCCGAGGCCTTCGCGACGCGCAGCACGTCCCACCACGTGGCGAGCGCGTGCAGGTCGACGTCGATGTCCTTCAGGACCGACACGCTTTCCTTGAAGATGTTGTAGTGGAACAGCACGAAGCAGTGGTTCACCGTCGCGCCCGCGGTGCGCAGCGCGTTGACGAAGTTGATCTTGCTGCGGCTGTCGGTCGTCAGGTCTTCCACCAGCAGCACGCGCGAGCCTTCTTCCAGATGGCCTTCGATCTGCGCGTTGCGGCCGAAACCCTTCGGCTTTTTGCGCACGTACTGCATCGGCACCATCATCCGGTCGGCGATCCAGGCCGCGAACGGGATGCCGGCCGTCTCGCCGCCCGCCACCGCGTCGATCTGCTCGAAGCCGATGTCGCGCGTGATCGTCGTTTCCGCCATTTCCATCAGCGCGCGGCGCACGCGCGGATACGAAATCAGCTTGCGGCAGTCGATATAGACGGGGCTTGCCCAGCCGGACGTGAAGATGAACGGTTTTTCTGCGTTGAAGTGCACTGCCTGTACTTCGAGCAGGATTTTGGCGGTCGTATCCGAGATCGACTGACGATCGTAGCCTGTCATGGGCATTCCTTGGGTGATGAGCGAAGAGCGGGCGCGGGCCCGGTGGCGCAGCAAGGGGAACCTGCCCAGGGGGCCGGGGCGCGATCGGAGGGCCAATCGCATCGCTGCGCGCGTAGCCGGCTATTTTACCCGATTCAGGCCGGTTTTCGGCGGAATTCGCGCGGGTTCGCCGCGCGGCTCACCACCGGCGAAACAAGCGGGGCCGGATCGCTCGCGCGCTGATGCGGAGGATGCGGCGCTGCACCAACATGCGTCATTTAGGGGGTGTACACTAGGCGGCCCTTAGAAATCGTTCAGTACTTTGTACTTTCCTCTTGCCACCCGCCAAGGTTCGATGGCGTGCCGACCCGGCGCGTCGCGTGCCGTCTCGCAGTCGATCATCCCCTCGATTCAAGCAGACGCGGCCGAAGGTGCTGCGTACTGAACCGTCAATATTTCGCATGTCTCTCGCAGGTCAATCATGGACGAACAACTGAAGCAGGCCGCACTCGCTTATCACCTGAACCCGAAACCCGGCAAGATTTCGGTCACCCCGACCAAGCCGCTGTCGAACCAGCTCGATCTGTCGCTCGCGTATTCGCCGGGCGTCGCTGCAGCGTGCGAAGCGATCCACGCCGATCCGCTCGACGCGCAGAAGTACACGTCGCGCGGCAACCTCGTCGGCGTCATCACGAACGGCACCGCCGTGCTCGGCCTCGGCAACATCGGCCCGCTCGCCGCGAAGCCGGTGATGGAAGGCAAGGGCTGCCTCTTCAAGAAATTCGCGGGCATCGACGTGTTCGACATCGAACTGTCGGAGTCCGACCCCGACAAGCTCGTCGAGGCGATCGCAATGCTCGAGCCGACGCTCGGCGGCATCAACCTCGAGGACATCAAGGCGCCGGAATGCTTCTACATCGAGCAGAAGCTGCGCGAGCGCATGAAGATCCCCGTCTTCCACGATGACCAGCACGGCACCGCGATCATCGCGTCGGCCGCGATCCTGAACGGCCTGAAGGTCGTCGGCAAGAAGCTGTCCGACGTGAAGCTCGTGTGCTCGGGCGCGGGCGCGGCCGCGATCGCGTGTCTGGACCTGCTGGTGAACCTCGGCCTCACGAAGTCGAACATCCTCGTCGCCGATTCGAAGGGCGTGATCTACGAAGGGCGCGGCAACCTCGATCCGTCGAAGCAGCGCTATGCGGCGACCACCGACGCACGCACGCTCGCCGACGCGATCGTCGGCGCGGACGTGTTCCTCGGCTGCTCGAGCGCGGGCGTGCTGAAGCAGGACATGGTCAAGACGATGGGCGACCGCCCGCTGATCCTGGCGCTCGCGAACCCGGAACCGGAAATCCGCCCGGAAGACGCGAAGGCCGTGCGCCCGGACGCGATCGTCGCGACCGGCCGTTCGGACTACCCGAACCAGGTCAACAACGTGCTGTGCTTCCCGTTCATCTTCCGCGGCGCGCTCGACGTCGGCGCGACGACGATCACGGAAGAAATGAAGCTCGCGTGCGTGCGCGCGATCGCCGAGCTGGCACAGGAAACCGACCAGAGCGAGGAAGTCGCGAAGGCGTATGAAGGCCACTCGCTCGAATTCGGTCCGGACTACCTGATCCCGAAGCCGTTCGACCCGCGCCTGATCATCAAGATCGCGCCGGCCGTCGCGCAAGCCGCGATGGACTCGGGCGTCGCCACTCGCCCGATCCAGGACATGGACGCGTACCGCGAGCAGCTCGGCGCGACCGTCTACCGCACCGGCATGGTGATGCGTCCGGTGTTCGCCACCGCGAAGCAGAAGCAGGCCCGCATCGTGTTCGCCGAGGGCGAAGACGAGCGCGTGCTGCGTGCCGCGCAGTTCGTGCTGCAGGAAAAGATCGCGAAGCCGATCCTCGTCGGCCGTCCGTCGGTCATCGACATGCGTCTCGCGAAGATCGGCTCGAAGCTGAAGGCCGGCACCGATTTCGAGATCGTCGATCCGGAAGACGATGCGCGCTACCACCGCTACTGGCAGGCGTATCAGGAGATCGGCGCGCGCGACGGCGTGACGCCGGAAGTCGCGAAGGCCGCGATGCGCAAGTTCAATACGCTGATCGGCGCGATGCTCGTGCACCTGGGCGACGCGGACGGGATGATCTGCGGGATGATCGACACGTTCCACAGCCACCTGAAGTTCATCGAGCAGGTGCTGGGCCGTGCGAAGGGCGCCGAGCACTTCGCGGCGATGAACCTGCTGATGCTGCCGGGCCGCAACCTGTTCGTGTGCGATACGTACGTGAACGAGCTGCCGAGCGCCGAACAGCTCGCCGACATGACGATCCAGGCCGCGGCCGAGATCGAGCGCTTCGGCATCGTGCCGAAGGCTGCGCTGCTGTCGAACTCGAACTTCGGCAGCGCGCCGTCGGCGTCGTCGCGCCGGATGGGCGAAGCCCGCAAGCTGATCGTCGAACGCGCACCGAACCTGGAAGTCGACGGCGAAATGCACGGCGACGCGGCGCTGTCGGAACTGATCCGCAAGCAGGCCTTCCCCGGCACGACGCTGTCGGGCGAAGCGAACCTGCTGATCATGCCGAACGTCGAAGCGGCGAACATCGCGTACAACCTGCTGAAGATGGTCGGCGGCGAAGGCGTGACGGTTGGCCCGTTCCTGCTCGGCGCGGCGAAGCCGGCCCACATCCTGACGCCGGCCGCGACCGTGCGCCGGATCATCAACATGACGGCCGTTGCCGCCGCGAACGTGAACACGAAGTAAGTCCACGCCCGCGTGTGCCGCGCTTCGCGCGCGGCGCAATGAAAAACGCCACGGAACCTGCGTTCCGTGGCGTTTTTTTTCGTGAAGCGACGTGAGCGGATAGCCGCTCGCCGGCGGGCATCCGGCCGCGAATGCCCGCCGCGCGTCGTTACGCGACCTGCTGGTGCGACTGGCCGCCGGCCGGCGAACGCCACTTCGCGAGCAGCGTGTCCCATTTCACACGTACCGCGCGCAGGTTGTTCTCCTTCACGTGGCCATAGCCGCGAATGCCGTCCGGCAGCGCCGCGAGCTCGACGGCGAGCGGGCGGTTGGCCGCGTTCAGCTTGGCGAGCACCTCGCCGATCAGCGCTTCGTACTCGCCGATCAGCGCGCGTTCGGTGCGACGCTCGTCGGTACGGCCGAACGGGTCGAGCCCCGTGCCGCGCAGGAACTTCGCTTTCGCAAGCAGCCGGAATGCCGACATCATCCACGGGCCGTACGCCTTCTTCACGAGATGGCCGTGGGCGTCCGTCTTCGCGAACAGCGGCGGCGCGAGGTGGAATTTCAGCTTCCAGTCGCCTTCGAACTGCGCGGTCAGGCGCGCGAGGAATGCCGGATCGGACTGCAGCCGCGCGACCTCGTATTCGTCCTTGTACGCCATCAGCTTGAACAGGTTGCGCGCGACCGCTTCGGTCAGCTGCTCCTGCACCGTGTCGCCGTCCGCCAGCGCACGCTCGGCCGCGCGCACCTTGTCGACGAACGCCGCATAGCGTGCTGCGTACGCGGCATTCTGGTACGCGGTGAGGAATTCCACGCGCTTCGCGATCAGCGCGTCGACCGCCTTCTTCGTGTGCAGCGAAATCACCGTGGCGCCTTGCACGGGGCGGGCATCGCCGGCCGCGGCCTGCTTCACGCTCGCCAGGTCGTGCGCGGCGCGGCGGCCCCAGTCGAAGGCCGCGCGGTTCTTCTCGACCGATACCGCATTCAGCTCGATCGCGCGGACCAGCGACGCGAGCGTCAACGGCAGCCAGCCCTTTTGCCACGCGTAGCCGAGCACGAACGGGTTCGTGTAGATCGCGTCGCCGAGCAGCGCGACCGCGAAGCGGTTCGCGTCGATGAAGTCGACGGCTTCGCCCGCCGCCGCGCGGATGTCGTTCTCGGCGGACAGGCCCGGGAACGCCCAGTTCGGGTTCTTGATGAACTCGGCGGTCGGCGTCTGCGCGCTGTTGACGACCACGCGCGTCGTGTCGTGGCGCATGCGCGACGTGCACTCGTCGCCGGCCGTGACGATCGCGTCGCAGCCGATCACGAGGTCGGCCTCGCCCATCGCGATCCGCGTCGCGTGGATGTCGGTCGGCGCGTGCGAGATCTGCACGTGGCTCATCACGGCGCCGCCCTTCTGCGCGAGGCCGGTGACGTCGAGCACGGTCACGCCCTTGTTTTCCAGGTGCGCGGCCATCCCGAGCAGTGCGCCGATCGTGACGACGCCCGTGCCGCCGACGCCGGTGACGAGCACGCCGTATGCGCGGTCGATGTCCGGCAGCGTCGGTTCGGGGATCGGCGGCAGTGCGTTGCCGTCGACCGAGACGGCCTTCGGCTTCTTCAGCTGGCCGCCCTCGACCGTGACGAAGCTCGGGCAGAAGCCCTTCACGCACGAGAAGTCCTTGTTGCAGCTCGACTGGTTGATCTGGCGCTTCGTGCCGAATTCGGTTTCCAGCGGCTCGACCGACAGGCAGTTCGACTGCACCGAGCAGTCGCCGCAGCCCTCGCACACCGCGTCGTTGATCACGACGCGCTTGGCCGGGTCCGGATACGTGCCGCGTTTGCGGCGGCGGCGTTTCTCGGTCGCGCAGGTCTGGTCGTAGATCAGGATCGTCGTGCCTTCGATCTCGCGCAGCTCGCGCTGCACGTCGTCGAGCTGGTCGCGGTGATGGATCGTCACGCCCGGCGCGAGCAACGCCTTCTGGCTGTCGTACTTCTCCGGCTCGTCGGTGACGATCACGATCTTCTTCGCGCCTTCGGACGCGAGCTGGTGCGTGATCTGCGGCACCGTCAGCACGCCGTCGACCGGCTGGCCGCCCGTCATCGCGACCGCGTCGTTGTAGAGGATCTTGTAGGTGATGTTCGCCTTCGACGAGATCGCCGCGCGCACGGCCAGCAGGCCCGAGTGGAAATAGGTGCCGTCGCCGAGGTTCGCGAACACGTGCTTCTCGTCCGTGAACGGTGCCTGGCCGATCCACGGCACGCCTTCGCCGCCCATCTGGCTGAAGGTGCTCGTGCTGCGGTCCATCCACACGGTCATGTAGTGGCAGCCGATGCCGGCGATCGCGCGCGAGCCTTCCGGCACGTTGGTCGACGTGTTGTGCGGGCAGCCCGAGCAGAACCACGGCTTGCGCTCGGTCTGCACGTGCGGCTTCGCGAGCGCCATTTCCTTCGCGTTGATCACGGCGAGGCGCGCGGCGATGCGTGCCCGCACGTCGGACGGCAGCTCGAACTTCTCGAGGCGCGTCGCGATCGCCTTCGCGATGATCGCGGGCGACAGCTCGTAGTGCGCGGGCAGCAGCCAGTTGCCCATCGGCACTGACCATTCGCCGCCGGCGCCGTCCTTCTCGTCGAACTTGCCGAACACGCGCGGCCGTTGCCCGTCGGGCCAGTTGTACAGCTCTTCCTTGATCGCGTATTCGAGGATCTGGCGCTTTTCCTCGACGACGAGGATTTCGTCGAGCCCGCGCGCGAACGCCTGCGCGCCCTGCGCTTCGAGCGGCCACACGCAGCCGACCTTGTAGAGCCGGATGCCGATCCGCGCGCAGGTTTCGTCGTCGAGGCCGAGGTCGGTCAGCGCCTGGCGCACGTCGAGGTACGCCTTGCCGCCGGTCATGATCCCGAAGCGCGCGCTCGGCGAATCGATCTCGATGCGGTCGAGCTTGTTCGCGCGCACGTAGGCGAGCGCCGCATACCACTTGTAGTCGAGCAGCCGCGCTTCCTGCACGAGCGGCGGATCGGGCCAGCGGATGTTCAGCCCGCCTTCCGGCAGGATGAAGTCGGTCGGCAGCACGATCTCGGTGCGATGCGGGTCGATGTCGACCGATGCCGACGATTCGACGACGTCCGTCACGCACTTGAGCGCGACCCACAGGCCCGAGTAGCGGCTCATCGCCCAGCCGTGCAAGCCGAAATCGAGATATTCCTGCACGTTGGACGGGAACAGCACCGGCAGCCCGCAGGCCTTGAAGATGTGTTCGGACTGGTGCGCGAGCGTCGACGATTTCGCCGCGTGGTCGTCGCCGGCGAGCACCAGCACGCCGCCGTGCTGCGACGAGCCGGCCGAGTTCGCGTGCTTGAATACGTCGCCCGTGCGGTCGACGCCCGGGCCCTTGCCGTACCACATGCCGAACACGCCGTCGTGCTTCGCGCCGGGGTACAGGTTCACCTGCTGCGAGCCCCACACGGCGGTGGCGGCGAGATCTTCGTTGAGGCCGGGCTGGAAGACGATCTGGTGGGCGGCCAGGTGCTGCTTGGCTTTCCAGAGCGACAGATCGAGGCCGCCGAGCGGCGAACCACGATAGCCGGAGATGAAGCCGGCGGTATTGAGACCGGCGGCGCGATCGCGTTCCTGCTGCAGCATCGGCAGGCGCACGAGGGCCTGGATGCCGCTCATGTACGCGCGGCCGCGCTCCAGTGTGTATTTGTCGTCAAGCGTGACGGACTTCAGCGCGGCTTCTAGCGACGCGCGTTGGTCTGCGTCTAGCGGGGCATTCATTAACTGTCTCCTCCACCCAGTTTGGGATCACCAAAACTCGACTGCTTCGGGCGTCTTGTGGACGCGTCGGCAGTGGCCGGCATATTGGCCGGTTTTAAGCGATGGTAGCACTGGGGCAAACCCGCCGCCCATCGGTTGGAATGCCGGGGGATTGCGGCGCTGCGTCAAAAAAACAGGGCGGAACCATGCGTTACATCATGTAAAAGCATGTAAAGCCGGCCCCATCTTCGTGCAAACGCCGTTAACCTTGTCGGCCTGCCGGAGGTGCCCGGCCGCGTTGGCTTGTTCCGACGCAATCGGGGAGGCGCCGGCAGTTTTACAGGAGGTGCAATGAACACACGTCATATCCAGAGTTTCCTGATCGTGTCCGCCGCGTTTTTCTCGATGACCGGCCCGGTGCACGCGCGAGGCGCGAGCGCACTGGCGGCAGCCGGCGCGCAGATGCAGCAGATCGTGCCGGCCCAGGACGCCGTCGCGCAGCCGTCGGCCGAGCGCGCCGTCGAGTCGAAGGCGAACGCGCGTTGATCCGCTCGCGCGGCCCGCGGGCCGCGCCGGAATGTAAAAAGGGCGGGAATCCTCGGATTCCCGCCCTTTTTCTTTGCGCCGCCGGATCGTGCGGGCCGCCGGGTTGCCCCGAGCAGCCGCCCGCTGGATGTGTCAGGCCTTGTCCTGTACGACGCCGCGGCGGATCTGGTCGAGTTCGATCGATTCGAATAGCGCCTTGAAGTTGCCTTCGCCGAAGCCCTGGTTGCCCTTGCGCTGGATGATCTCGAAGAAGATCGGCCCGATCTGGTTTTCGGTGAAGATCTGCAGCAGCAGGTCGTCGCGTGCGCCGTCGATCAGGATCTTGCGCTTCTTCAGTTCGTCCAGCGATTCGCCGTGGTTCGGCACGCGGCGGTCGACCAGTTCGTAATACGTGTCGATCGTGTCGAGCAGCTTCACTTCCTTGCTGCGCAGGCCATCGACCGCCTGGTAGATGTCGGTGGCGCCGAGCGCGATGTGCTGGATGCCTTCGCCGTGATACGCGTCGAGGTATTCCTGGATCTGGCCGGCCGTATCCGAGCCTTCCTCGTTGATCGGGATGCGGATCTTGCCGCACGGCGACGTCATCGCCTTCGACTTCACGCCCGTCACCTTGCCTTCGATGTCGAAGTAGCGCACTTCGCGGAAGTTGAACAGGCGTTCGTAGAACTCGGCCCATTCCTGCATGCGGCCGCGATGCACGTTGTGCGTCAGATGGTCGATATAGGTGAGGCCGTGGCCGACCGGGTTCGGGTTCGCGCCGGCGATCGGCTCGAAGTCGACGTCATAGATGCTGATGTCGCCGATGGCGCCCGGTTGCGCGCCGTTCTTGCCGCGCCAGCGGTCGACGAAGTAGATCAGCGAATCGCCGATGCCCTTGATCGCCGGGATGTTCAGCTCCATCGGGCCGGTCTTGTTGTCGAAGCCCCATGCGCCGAGCTCCAGCGCGTGCTGGTACGCCTTCGCGGCATCCTGCACGCGGAACGCGATCGCGCAGATCGACGGGCCATGCAGGCGCGCGAAGCGTTGCGCGAACGAATCGGGTTCGGCGTTGATGATGAAGTTGATGTCGCCCTGGCGGTACACCGTCACGTCCTTGTGGCGGTGGCGCGCGATCGCGGTGAAACCCATCCGTTCGAACAGTTGTCCGAGCGCTTTCGGGTCCGGTGCCGTGTATTCGATGAATTCGAAGCCGTCGGTGCCGACGGGGTTGTCCCAGTTCGGGATCTGCATGGCGTGTCTCCTGTGGGGGCGATCGGCCGGGGCGACGTGCGCAGGCCCGGCCTGGTTCGATGTCGAACGTGGCACACGCGGTGGCGTGCGCGACGCATCGGTACGTGCGACAAAGTGTAGCGGGCAGTCGCGAGCGTAAACTTGCGAACTTAATTGCCGGAACCTACGATGGCGCAATTTCCAGTCTCAAATCATTCATTGGAGGGCGGAAGATGGCGCAAGCCGAATTGGATGCCATCGACCGGCGGATTCTCGCGATTCTTCAGGAGAACGGGCGCCTGTCGAACCAGGAGATCGCCGAGCGCGTGAACCTGTCGCCGAGCCCGTGCCTGCGGCGGATCCGGCGGCTCGAGGAGATCGGCGTGATCACCGGTTATGTCGCGCTGCTGGATCCGCAGAAGCTCGGGCTCGACCTGCTCGCGTACGTGAGCGTGCGGCTCGAGAAGCGCGGCGGCCTGGCCCCGGTGCGGGCCGACGAAACGTCGGCGCGGGCAGGCGCGACCCATGCGGAGCTGTTTCGTGCGGCCGTGCAGACCTGGCCGGAAGTGGTCGCGTGCCACGCGATGACGGGGGATATGGATTATCTGCTGCGCGTGCAGGTCGAGGACATGGCGCATTTCTCCCGCTTCGTGCAGGAGCATCTGCTGCATCACCCGTCGGTGATCGACGTGAAGACGAGCTTTTCGCTCGAATGCTTCAAGGAGACGACGGCGTTGCCGATTCGTTCGGTGCGCTAGTGCGCGGCGGGGAAGGGAGGGGAGCCGGGCGCGCGGCAGGCGCGGCCCGGCTGACTGAAGTTACGCCGTCAGCGCGGCGGGCATCAGCGATTCGATGAACTTCGTGGTGCGGCGCGCCTGGCGCTTCATCGCATAGTCGAACACCGCGGCCTGTTCCTGCAGCATCTCGGCGATGATCGTCGAGTGGTCGGCCGGCGGCAGCGACAGGTACGCATCGGCTTCGCCGTACGCGTACTCGATCCGCATCCCGGATTTCTTCGCGATATGCATCATCGTCGCGTTACGCGACAGGCAGTGCATGTACAGCATCGTCACGTGCGTGTTGCGGCTGCGGATCGCCGCGCGCTCGAACAGCTTCGAGCCGACGCCGCGGCCGCGTGCGCTTTCGAGCACCGACACGCCGAATTCGGCCGTGCGCTTGTCGCCCTCGGCCGGCAGGTAGGCCAGGTGGCCGACGCCGATCAGTTCGAGGTCGTGGTCGAACACGCCGAACACGGTGTCGCGGCCGAAGTCGATCGTGCGGACATAATTCTCGATCACGTGGTCGGGCACCATCTGGCCGAAGCGCAGCAGGCGGTCCTCTTCGTCGAGCGAGAGAAAGTGGGTGAGCATCTGCTCACGGTCTTTGGAAGCCAGTTCCCTGACGAGAACCGGCGCACTGCCGACCGTGCCGACAACTTCGGCAGGGCCGTTGAATTGCGTGTTCATCGTGGGTTCCTCAGTGTGGGTGCACAAGCGGGTTGTGCAATGCAACAGCATTTTACCCGAGCGAGGTTGGGGAAAACCCGTATTTGACGTTATTTGTGCCGAGGGGAAATTCTAAAACCGCTTAGTTCACTCTGTAAGTTATTGATTTTAAGCGAATTTAAAATTCATCATATGAAATGAGCGGCGGGCAGCCGCAGTGTACCCGTCGCGCAACGCATGCTGCTGCGCGTCAATCAGGCGGCCGTCGACAGCCCGCGTTCGATCAGGTCGATCACCTGCTCGGCGAAGTCGCGGTAGCCGAGGCGGCCGCCCGGCTTCAGCCATGTGAACGTCCAGTTGATCATCCCGAACACCATCATCGTCACGGACGTCTGGTTTTCCTTCGAGATGCGGTCCGGGTACGCGCGTGCGAGCTGTCGCGTGAACGCCGCGACGATGTCGCGCTGGCGGTCGAGCACGATTTCGCGCTGCGCGTCCTCGAGATACTTCACGTCGTTGAGCAGCGCGACGTGCCGGCTGTGCGACGTCTCGTACTCGGCGAGGAACGCACGCACGAGCTCGGCGAACGCGTCGCGCTCGCTGAGCCCGCGTCGCTGGCTCGCCCCTTCGACCTCGGCGATGATCAACATCAGCCGTTTCGTGTAGCGGTCGAGCAGGTCGAACAGGATCGCTTCCTTGCTCTCGTAATAGTGATAGAGGCGCGCCTTCGACGTGCCGCTCGCGGTTGCGAGATCGGACATCGACGTGCTCGGGTAGCTCGTCTGCGCGAATTTCTCGGCGGCCAGGTCGAGGATCTGCTCGCGCTGGGATTCGTGGTCGGGCGCTCGGGTACGGGCCATGGTCGAATGGGGAAGATTAGCGGTGCGCGGTGGCCGTGCGGGCCGCGCGCACCTGCGTGGAAGAGAGGGCGTCGGGCGCGTCGTCCTGCAGTTCGAGCCGGCCGGCAGCCGCGAGTTCGCGGCAGCGCCACCAGGCGATCGAGTCGCTGACGAACAGCCCGCCGCGGTCGGCGTCGGCCATGATGCTGCCGACGAGGCGCGCCGCAGGCCGCCAGTCGGCTTCCGCACGCGCGACGATCAACGCGTCGAGATCCTCATAGTAGCCGCTCTTGATGGTGTTGCTGACCCAGTAGCGCAGCTCGGCGTTCAGGTGCTTCGCCTCCTGCCATTCGAGTGCGAGGCGGCCGATGCGCAGCACCGAGATCGGCGCGGCCACCGGGCGCTTGCGCGCCAGCTCGGCCGGCGAGAACATGCCGGTCGCACACGCCTGGTCGGTGCGCGACAGCGCTGCGCGCTGGGCCGAGTCGAGATCGGCGGCCGACAGCCGCACTTCGTTCAGGCGTTGCGGGACGTTGCGCAGGTGATAGGCGACGCGGCGCAGCAGCAGCTTGTCGCCGACGCTCGGCGCATGCCACACCACCACCTGGCCGGTATCCGTCGCGAGCTGGTCGAGGCGCGCGAACTCGCCTTCGATCTCCGCGTTCCAGTCGGGAATCTGGTCGCCGAGCACGCGCTGCCAGAAGGCGGCGCGCGTGTCGGGCGTCTCGTCGGCGCCCTTGAGCGGCCCGACGCCGAGATCGTCGAGCAATCCGACGACGCGCTCGTCGCGTCCGGCTTGCGCGAGTGCCTCGCGCAGCGACGCGGCGGCGGTGCCGCCCTGAATCACATGAATGGTACTCATCGGCCTGTCGTCAACAAAAGAAAACCGCCGGCCGGGCGGACGTTGCGATGTCCAGCCGGCCGGCGGCCCCTAGTGTAAGCGAGATGTGTGACGGCGAGAAACCGCCCGGCGCCGCGACGCGACGTCGCTCAACGCTCGTCGTAGCTCACGACGACCTTGTCGCTGATCGGGTGACACTGGCACGTGAGCACGAAGCCGTCCTTCACTTCATGTTCTTCGAGCGTGTAGTTCTTCTCCATCCGCACTTCGCCCTCGAGCACCTTCGCGCGGCACGTGCAGCACACGCCGCCCTTGCACGCGTACGGCAGCGCGAGGCCCGCGCGCAGGCCGATATCGAGCAGGCTCACGCCTTCGTACGGCAGGCGCAGCTTGCGCTTCTTGCCGTCGAGCACGATTTCCAGGTCGGCGGCCGGGGTCTGGTCGGTGATTTCGACGACCGGCGCACCGGCTTGCGGCAGCGGCGTGCCGAAGCGCTCGACGTGCACCTTCGCCTGAGGCACGCCGGCCGCCTTCAGCGCGGCCTCGGCCGCATCCATCATCGGCGCGGGGCCGCAGATGAACGCCTCGTCGATCGCGTCGGCCGGCATCAGCGTATCGAGGAATTCCGCGCATTTCGCCTGGTCGAGCACGCCGTTGAACAGCGCGACGTCCTGCTGGTCGTCCGACAGCACGTGATAGAGGACGAAGCGGTTCATGTAGCGGTTCTTCAGGTCCTCGAGCTCCTCCGCGAACATGATCGCGTCGACGCTGCGGTTGCCGTAGATCAGCGTGAACGTGCTGCGCGGCTCGAGTTCGAGCGTCGTCTTCACGATCGCGAGCACCGGCGTGATGCCGGAGCCGCCGGAAAACGCGACGTACTGCTTGCCGTGATCGGCGTTCAGGTGCGTGAAGAAACGGCCGTCCGGCGTCATCACGTCGATCGTATGACCCGGCTCGAGCGAGTCGAACGCGAAGTTCGAGAAGCGGCCGCCGCGCACCCGCTTGATGCCGATGCGCAGTTCGCCGTCACGGTCGTAGTCCGTCGTGCCGACGCAGATCGAATACGAGCGGCGCGTTTCCTCGCCGTCGATGTGGGTCTTCAGCGTGACGAACTGGCCCTGCGTGAAGCGGTACGCGTCGCGCAGTTCGGGCGGCACATCGAAGGAGACGGAGACGGCGTCGGCGGTCTCGGGCCGCACGTCGCGGATACGCAGCGGATGAAATTGCGGGGTCGCCATATCGATTAATAAGGTTTGAAGTAGTCGAAGGGTTCGCGGCAGTCGACGCAGCGATACAGCGCCTTGCAGGCCGTGGACGCGAATTGCGCGAGACGCTCGGTACGGGCGGAGCCGCAGCGCGGGCACGCGGGTGCCGCGACCGGTCGCGGCACGAAGCGCACGACGTTTTCCCGCGACGCGGCGGTGCCGCACTGGCCGACCGGCGGCGCGATGCCGTACGCGCGCAGCTTGTCGCGCGCTTCCTGCGTGATCCAGTCGGTCGTCCACGCGGGCGCGAGCACGGTCTCGATCCGGTGCGCCGGAAGGTCCGCGGCCTGCAGCGCGGCGGCGATGTCCTCTGCGATCTGCGACATGGCCGGGCAGCCCGAGTAGGTCGGCGTGATCACGACCTCGAGCTGGCCGTCGTCCGCGCGGCGGACGTCGCGCAGGATGCCGAGCTCGCGGATCGACACGACCGGGATCTCGGGGTCGGGCACGGCTTCGAGCACGTCCCATGCACGGGCGAGCAGCGGGTCGGCGTGGCGCGCGATGGGCACGGCGTTGGCGGGGGCGGTCTGGACGGACATCGTCGGGCTCCGTTGGGCGTGGGGGCGGCCGGTTACCAGCTCGCGCCGGGATGCTGGCGTGCGAGGCTCTGCATTTCGGCGAGCAGGTAGCCCATGTGCTCCGAGTGCTCGCCCTGCTTGCCGGTCGTCACATGCTGCACGGGTGCCGGCAGCGTGAGCGTCGCTTCCGCGAGCGCATCATCCACGTCCGCGCGCCACGCTGCTTCGAGCGTGGCCGGCGCGGGGGCGATGCCCTCGGCGGCGACCGCGTCGTCGATTGCATCGGCAGCGAAGAATTCGCGCGTGTACGGCGTCAGGTAGTCGAGCGCGTTCTGCGCGCGGCGGTGCGATTCGTCGGTGCCGTCACCGAGGCGAACCAGCCACTCGCGTGCGTGCTGCACGTGATAGCGGGTTTCCTTCACCGATTTCGCGGCGATCGCGGCGAGCTGCGTGTCGGTCGACGTTTCGAGTGCGGTCCAAACGTGCAGCATCAGCGCCGAGTACAGGAAGTTGCGCACGATCGTGACCGCATAGTCGTTGTCGGCGTGCGCGGTGCCGGCGATCGGGCCGTAGTGCGGCAGCTCGGCGAGCGTGAAGTTTGCGAACTCGCGCTCGGTGCGGAAGTACGCGTAGTCGTCCTCGGTCTTCGTCGCGCCGGTCAGCTGGCGCTCGAGTTCGGCCGCGTGCGTGTACAGCATGCGCGCCTGGCCGATGAGGTCGAGGCTCATGTTGGTGAGCGCGATGTCTTCCTCGAGGATCGGGCCGTGGCCGCACCATTCGGCGTTGCGCTGACCGAGGATCAGCGTGTTGTCCGCGAGGCGCAGCACGTAGGAGAGGTGTTCGGGCGTGATCGTCATGGCGCGGGCGTTACATGTGGTTGACTTCGTCGGGCAGCGTGTAGAACGTCGGGTGGCGGTAGATCTTGTCGCCCGCCGGTTCGAACAGCTCCGCCTTCTCGTTCGGATCGGACGCGGTAATGGCCGACGACGGCACCACCCAGATGCTCACGCCTTCCTGGCGGCGCGTGTAGACGTCGCGCGCCATGCGCAGCGCCATCGACGCGTCGGCGGCGTGCAGGCTGCCGCAATGCTTGTGATCGAGCCCCTGCTTGCTGCGCACGAACACTTCCCAGATCGGCCATTCCTTGTTCATCACTTTCTCCTCAATCCTCAATCCTGAATTCGATGGTGTGCCGCCGCTCAGGCGGCGTGCTGTTCGGCGCGCGCGCGGCGCTTGGCTTCGTGGGCGAGTGCGGCTTCGCGCACCCATGCGCCGTCCTCGTGCGCTTTCACGCGGGTCGCGAGGCGTTCCTTGTTGCACGGGCCGTCGCCGTTGACCACGCGCCAGAATTCGTCCCAGTCGATCGTGCCGTAGTCGTGATGGCCGCGCGCCTCGTTCCACTTCAGGTCGGGGTCGGGCAGCGTCACGCCGAGCACCTTCGCCTGGTCGACCGTCGCGTCGACGAACTTCTGCCGCAGATCGTCGTTCGAGATCCGCTTGATGCCCCATTTCGCGGACTGGTTGCTGTGAACCGAATCGGCGTCGCTCGGGCCGAACATCATCAGCACCGGCCACCACCAGCGGTTCACGGCCTGCTGGACCATCGCGCGTTGCGCGTCGGTGCCCTTCATCATCGACAGCAGCGCGTCGAAGCCCTGGCGCTGGTGGAACGATTCTTCCTTGCACACGCGGATCATCGCGCGCGCGTACGGGCCATACGTGCAGCGGCACAGCGGGATCTGGTTCATGATCGCGGCGCCGTCGACGAGCCAGCCGATCACGCCGACGTCGGCCCAGGTGGGTGTCGGGTAGTTGAAGATGCTCGAGTATTTCGCCTTGCCGGCGAGCAGTGCGTCGATCAGCGAATCGCGCGACACGCCGAGCGTTTCGGCCGCGCTATAGAGATAGAGGCCGTGGCCGGCTTCGTCCTGGACCTTCGCGAGCAGGATCGCCTTGCGCTTCAGGCTCGGCGCGCGCGAGATCCAGTTGCCTTCGGGCAGCATGCCCACGACTTCCGAGTGCGCGTGCTGCGAGATCTGGCGAACCAGCGTCTTGCGATAGGCATCGGGCATCCAGTCCTGCGGTTCGATCTTGCCGTCGGCGGCCATGACCGCATCGAACCGCGCCTGCTCGGGCGACTCGGCTGCGGCATCGAGCGGCGCGACGTTGCCGGGGATGTCGAGGGATTGCGTGTACATGGCGAGGCTCTCGTCCGGGTGAATGTGTGCGAAGTATAAACCAACCGACCGGTCGGTTAATAAATTTCTTGCGGATTTGCGGCGAGACTCGGGTAAACGAGCGACGTCGGGGCGCGATCGGACGGCGTGACGGCGATCCGGCGCGTGGGGTTCGCGTCTTCTGCGGCACAATGCCCGCTTTCCGACGAGGATTTTGCCGATGTCATTTCGAAGCAGTATCGCCGCGGCCGTGCTGGGTGCCGCCGTCTTTGTCTCGCCGCTCGTGGCATCGGCCTCGGCCGCGCCGGCTGGATGGGTGGCGGCGTGGGCGACCGCGCTGCAGCCGATCCCCGACCTTGCCGCACCGCCGCCGCTCTATCGCGCACCCGACGTGTCCGGACGGGCCGTGCGCCAGATCGTCTATCCGACGGTGTCGGGGCGTGCCGCGCGGATCCGCGTCAGCAATGCCTACGGACATGCGCCGCTGGTCGTCGAAGCGGCGAGCCTCGCGCGCGCCGGCGAAGGGGCGGCGCTTGCTGGTGCGGCGGCGCCGGTCCGGTTCGGCGGCAAGGCGTCGGTGACGCTTGCGCCGGGCCAGGAACTCGAAAGCGATCCGGTGGCGATCGATGTGGCGGCCGGGCGGCCGTATGCGATCAGCCTCCAGATGGGGGCGAACCAGCGGATGACGGTCTGGCACCGCGTGTCGAACCAGTTCAATTACGTGTCTGCACCGGGTGACCATGTGAGTGATCCGGGCGCCGCCGCGTTCCGCACCCGTTTTACCCAATACGCATGGGTGAGCGAGCTCGCGGTCGAGGCCGGTTCAGCGCGCGCGAGCGTAGCGGCGATCGGCGATTCGATCACCGACGGACTGCGCTCGAGCGTGAACCGGAATCGCCGCTGGCCGGACGCGCTGGCGCGTCGGCTGACCGCTTCCGGCGCGGAGTCGATCGGCGTCACGAATCTTGGTATCAGCGGAAACCGGCTGCTCAGCGATTCGGCGTGTTACGGCACGTCGCTGGCGTCGCGGTTCGAGCGTGATGCACTGTCGCGCGCGGGGGTGAAGGCGGCGATCGTGCTGATCGGGATCAACGACATCAACTTCGCCGCGATGCCGCCGCGTGCGGGGCTCGATTGTGACCACCCGCATACGCAGGTCACGGCCGTATCTTTGATCGACGGCTACCGTCGGCTGATTGAAGCGGCGCACCGCCAGGGCGTGAAGGTCTTCGGCGCGACGCTGACGCCGGCCGGGCTGCCGGCGGGGCGCGAGACGATCCGCCTTGAGGTGAACCGGTGGATCCGGAGCGGTGGCGGGTTCGACGGTGTGGTCGACTTTGATGCTGTGCTGCGCGATCCGGCACACCCGAGCGTGCTGCAGCGTCGATACGATAGCGGGGACGGCATTCATCCGAGCGATGCCGGTTACGCCGCGATGGCCGACGCGGTGCCGGTCGAGCAACTGCAGGCTGCGGTGGTCGGCAAGTGACGCGCTCCTATATATAGAGCGAAGGGTTGCCGGCGACGCGTAGGTCAGCGACACCACTTGGCCCGTCGAGCCCGAAGCCCCCGTGCGCGTGAGCGCACGGGGCCTTTTCAAAATATTTTCACAAAGGGGCTTGCGTAGACGGGGGCGGGTGCTTAGAATCACGCCTCTTTCGCGCTAACGGAAACGCGGCGCGGGAGAAGGGAAGCAAGGCGGGTGGTGTGCTGGAGTCTGGAGCGCGCCACTGGCCTGGAAGTTGAACCCCGCAGTCGCAAC
>NZ_NKFG01000004.1:0-1076981 GCF_002223155.1 Burkholderia sp. AU31652
ACACTACATCGTTGCGACTGCGGGGTTCAACTTCCAGGCCAGTGGCGCGCTCCAGACTCCAGCACACCACCCGCCTTGCTTCCCTTCTCCCGCGCCGCGTTTCCGTTAGCGCGAAAGAGGCGTGATTGTAGGTAGCTCGCGACATTCGCGCAAGGGGTTTGAAGCAACTTTTTTACAAAAGCTGCAATTCGGCCAGCCGGCCATGTGTCGGCACGAGACCGCTTATGGTGCAAAGAACGGACTAGAATGTGAGGCTCTTCGCCTCTTTCTATATACGTCTTTAATATGCGCCAGCGAATCGCCAAACGCCTCCCCCCCGATGCCGACAAACTGGTCGGCCTGTCGCTTGCGCTCTTCGCCTCGGGCAGCCGCATCGAGGACCGCTTCTGGGAAGCGAAGCTCGATGCGCTGCTCTCCAAGATTGTCCGCAACGGCAACCAGACCACGCTCGACGCAGCGCTCGACCATCTGCAGCAGAATCATCCCGACGCCTATGGCGCGCTCGCCGACATGGCCGAGACGCACAGCGAGTCGATGGTGATCGAGCACGACGGCCAACCGTTCGATGCGCTGCTGGTCGCCGTCCCGGTTCTCGCATGGACGCGCTACATGATTCCGTCGGGCCCGCTCAAGGGCGACGTTGCCGACGCACTTCGAACGCACCTGCAGGCGCACGTCCTTGCGAACGGTACCCTCGTCGGGCTTGCCCCGTTCCTCTACAGCATCGACCAGTTGCCGCGACACCACGTCGAGACCTACCGGCTCGCCCAGCAGCTCGCGCATGGGGCGATCAGCCAGCACACGCCCAAGCTCAGCTTCGGCGACCTGCCCGAAACCTCGCCGATCCTCGCCGACCCGCGCTTCCTGCTCGCCGTCGTTGCGGCCCCCGCCGGCGCACCGCTGTTCCGCTGGCAGGAAGAAGAAAACGGCAGCCGGATCGAACGCGGCCAGTGCCTCGAGCAATGGACGGCCCAAGGTGGCCCGAACCTGTCGATCGCGCTGCCCGGCTGCGAATTCGAATGCCTGCTTCCGGACGCGTACTACTCGGCCTGCCGGGATGCGGACGAACGGATACGTCCACATACGGTCCGAACGGCCATTCGTTATCTATTCGACACACTTGGTGCAGCGCCGCAAGAGCTCCGCGCGGTGGTCGCCGGCTTCGGCGAACGCCGTATCGACGAGTACCGTGTCGGCTTCACGCGGCGTGCCAGCAACGACGTAATCTACGGCGTCGTATGGCCGCTTTACGGCCGTGAAAACGGCGACATGTCGATCGACAGTGCGACGCTCGAAGGCGAAGCGCCGATCGAAGGCCCGGTCGAGGAAATCGTGAGTCTGCTGAAGGAATGCGGCGTAACCGACGTCCGGCGGCACGCGGGCCGCTTCGAACCTGAATATTGCGATGACTGCGGCGTGCCGCTCTACGCAGATCCGCTCGGCGAAATCGTCCACGCTGAAATGCCGGAAGACGCGTCACCCGCCCAGCCGCACTTCCACTAATCCGCAGCACAGCAGGCCCGACGGCCTGCCCACCTGAAGCCGCTCACGGTTCCCGCCGGAGCGGCTTTTTACTTGTCTGTCCTCCCGTCGCCCGAAATTTCATACTTTTCCTAAGCCTTTCAGCCAAGCAGACATCGTGTAAGGTCTTTGTCATTATCAGACCCAAGGCATGCCAGACGGCAGATCAATGGCTCACATTACGGAGGTTGAATATGCGGTTCCTGATGCTCAATTCAGACGCCGAGCGGCGTGACGGACTGAAGGCCCTGTTGCGACAGATCGACCGTCACGCCGGCATCAACGATGTGCCCGACAGTTTTCAGGCGCGCAGGCTGCTGCGCAACCAGCGTTTCGACCTGGTCGCGATCGACTGGCTCGACGTCGGCCGGCTCAGCGAGCTTCAGGCGCTCTGCAGCGCGTGCTCGCCGACACCCGTCGCCGTCCTGGTCGACGAAACTTCGCCCGAAGCAATCCAGCGCTTCTTCAACTACGGTGTCGCCGGCGTGATCCCGCATTCCACGCGGCCACACCTGATCGTGCGTGCGCTCGAGATCGTGCTGCTGGGCGGACACTACATTCCGCCGATCGCGCTGCGCCTGCTGCCTTCCGCTGCTGCGGCGCGCTACGATGCCCATTTCCAGACGCTCGCCGGGTCGCTTCCCCGGCGGCCGCCGAGCGGCCTCCTGTCGCCGCGGCAAGCGCAGATCATGCGCTTCGTCCACATGGGCAGCACCAACAAGATGATCGCTCGCACACTCGGCATCAGCGAAGGCACTGTCAAGATCCACCTCGCCAGCATCTTCCAGCAGCTCGGTGCCGCCAACCGGGCCGCCGCGGTCGCAATCTACAACGGCTGGCTGTCGCCCCATCTCGAGGTGCTGTTGGCGAACCGCAGTCGTGCGCGCAAGCCGCCCATCGGCGAACAGAGCCCGGTTCCGCTGCGTACGCAACGGAGTAACCGCCCGTACCCGTTGCCGGCCTCGATCGATAGCGCGCAGGACCTGCCGATCGCCGCCGAGCCGCCAGCGCGGTTCCGGCGCGAACGCTAGTTAAACAGTCTCGATATTGCGACGGTCGGTGTGTGCGGATTCCCACCTTTGATGCTCAACGAGTAATATGGACGCATGGGTTTTCTTTTCACACCGCTTCCGCTCTGGGTTGGCATCGGTGGCTGGATCGCCGCCGTGGCCCTGCTCGCGCTCGCGATCTGGAATCGTCCCTTCGTGCGCCTGCAGGACGCCACGCTCCAGCACGTGTGGCTCGCGCTCGTCACCGCCATTGCGGTCCTCTGGGCCTCGAATGCGTGGCTCGACGATGGCATCGTCATGCATCTGCTTGGCGCGACGCTGCTCGTCACGCTGTTCGACTGGACACTCGCACTGATCGCGATGGGCGCCGTCACGGCGGTCGCCGCGATCATCTTCGATGCGCCCTGGCAGGGCATTGGCCTGACCTATCTGATCTACGGCGCGCTGCCGGTCGCCGTGTCGGCATTGCTGCAGCGCGCCGCACTCGCATGGTTGCCGCACAATCTCGCGTCGTTCATTACCGGCCAGGGATTCCTGTCGCCCGCCATCGCGATCATCGCGGTTGCCGCTGCCGCTGCCGGGGTCCAGCTCGCGCTCGCGGATGGCGTTCCCGTCGTGATTCCGGCCGGCTATCTGCTGAACACCGCGCTGCTCGCACTCGGCGAAGCGTGGTTCACCGGCATGGCGACCGCACTCATCGCTGTCTATCGTCCCGCGTGGGTCACGACCTTCGACGTCCGGCGCTATCGTCTCGGCGGCCCGCGCGCCTGAATTGCCCTCCGGCGGCGGCGCCGTCATCACGCGCCGGCCTCCCCTCCCTCAGTACGGCAGAATGCGACATCTACTGCCGCACAACTTTTTTACGCTAAGATTGAACTCCGGTTCTTCATCGGGCATCTATACGTGCCCGATGTCTCATTCGCTCCTCACCAATAACCAGATGGACAGCTCTCCTGCGTCGCTCCGGATTTTCCGGGCGCTCGGCAAGCTGGCAGCCTGTATTGCGGGCCTGTCGCTTGCGCTTCCGACACCGGCATTCGCCGATCTGCTCGACCAGCGCTCCGAACTGATCAACAAATTCGTCAACGAAATGCATGCCGATCCGCTCGCCGCCGATTGTGCAGCGCACGGCAGCTTCATCGCCAGCACGTCGTCGGCCTTCGACCGCGTCGACTTCGCGCCGAACGCATTCGACAGCGGCAACGCGACGATCACGCCATGGAACGACTCGTTCGACCAGGGCAAGCAGCGCGTGAAGGTCGACAATATCGTCACGGTCGACGGCCTCGGCATCCACAGCGACGGCAGCGACGCGACGCCGCTGAAATTCCGATGCGGCTATGTCGGTCAGCAGATGCTCGCGTTCAGCTGGAACGACCCGGTTCCGCCGCTTAAGCCGCGCGTCGAGCGCTCCTCGTCCTCGACGAAGAAATTCAAGGGCAAGTCGCACCGAGGCAAGGGCAAGGCAAAGGCATCGGGCCGTACCGGCAGCAAGAAGGCCGTCGCAACGAAAAAGTCGAGCGGCCAGAAGAAGGTCGTGAAGAAGACCGCGAAGAAGTCCTGATCCGCCGAAGCGGCATCCACAGAAATAAAAAAGCCGGGGCATCCTGAGATGCCCCGGCTTTTTCATACGGCGACGCTACGCTTACGCGAACGTGTCGACGTGCACCAGGATCGCCGCCAGCATCGCTGCGCCGAGCGCCGCGCTTCGCTCGCCGTTCCAGCCGACGCGTTCGTCGGGCAGGTTCGCGTTGTCCTTGAACGGCATCTCGAGCGTCAGCGACAGACAGCCGAACTGATGGCCGATGTACTTCGACGCGAGCTTGAGCGCGTCCTCCTTGTACTTGCTCGCGGCATAGCCGTGCTCAGTCTGGAAGTCCGGGCTCGCGACCTTGAACGCTTCGATGAACGCGGTCTGCTCCTTGCCCTGCTGCTCGGTGAAGCTCGGCAGCATCTCGGACCCGGCAACGAACACATACGGCAGATCCTCGTCGCCGTGGATGTCGAAAAACATGTCGCAGCCGATCGCATGGATTGCATCGCGCACGGCCAGCACCTCGGGACTGCGCTCGGCATCGGGCGCCATCCACTCGCGGTTCAGGTTCGCGCCTGCGGCATTGGTGCGCAGGTTGCCATGCACGCTCCCGTCCGGGTTCATGTTCGGGACGATATAGAACGTCGCACGATCGTACAGCTTGCGCGCGACCGGATCGCCGGCCCAGTCGCCCCATCCGGCCAGCCGCTTGACGAGACCTTCGACGAACCATTCGGCCATCGACTCGCCGGGATGCTGGCGCGCGATGATCCACACCTTCTTCTTCGGCACGCCATCCGTTTCCGGCGTACCGAGCGTCAGCAGCGACATCGGGCGACCTTCAACCGTGCGGCCGAGTTCGACGACGCTCGCCTGCGGCAACTGCTGAACCGCGCCGAGAAACGCCGCGTGACGCTCTTCCGAGTACGGCTCGAAATACGCGTAGTAGATGCTGTCGAATTCCGGCGTATGGTCGATGGTCATCGTCTTGCCGTCGAACGTCGTCGGCACGCGGAACCAGTCGACCCGGTCATAGCTCGCCACCGCGCTGTAATTGCGCCAGCCCGACGGATACGCGCATTCGGCAGCATTCTCGAACGTCATCACGCAGCGCTCGCCGCGCACGCCTGTCAAGCGGTAGTAAAACCATTGCGCGAATTCCGAGTGGGTGTCGCCGCGCACGCGCAGCCGAATCGCATCGGGACTGTCGCACGACACGACGTCGATTGCGCCTGCGTCGAAATTGCTGGTGATCGAAAGGGCCATCTGTCTCTCCTGGGGCGACCGGAACAGGCGGTGTAGCGCTTGCCCGGCCTCATGCATGCGCCGGCCGTCTCGTGAACGGCCGGCAGGGTCACTCGCCGACTCGCCGGCGATATACGTAAGTCGAATCGTTCGACGCCGCCGCATCGAACGCATAGCCTTCCGTCGCGAAATCCTTCAGCGCCTTCGGGTCGGCAATACGGTTCTCGACGATAAAGCGCGCCATCAGACCGCGCGCACGCTTCGCATGGAAGCTGATGATCTTGTAGCGGCCGCCCTTCCAGTCCTCGAACACCGGTGTGATGACCGGTGCGGCCAGCAGTTTCGGCTTGACCGACTTGAAGTATTCGGTCGACGCGCAGTTGACCAGCACGCGCGCCGCACCGCTGCGCGTTTCGAGCTGTTCGTTCAGCGCCCGCGTGATGCGGTCGCCCCAGAACGCGTAAAGATCCTTGCCGCGCGCGTTCGCGAAGCGCGTACCCATCTCAAGCCGGTACGGCTGCAGCAGGTCGAGCGGACGCAGCAGTCCGTACAGGCCCGACAGCACGCGCACGTGCTGCTGCGCATAGTCGAGATCGGCGGACGACAGCGATTTCGCGTCGAAACCTTCATAGACGTCGCCGTTGAACGCGAGCACGGCCTGCTTCGCATTGGCGGGCGTAAAGGTCGACGACCAGTCGGCGTAGCGCTGGAAATTCAGGCGCGCGAGTGGATCGGAGATATCCATCAGCGTTGCGATGTCCTGCGGCGACAGCTTGCGCAGGCCGTCGATCAGCTCGGACGCGTCGTCGACGAATGCAGGCTTCGTGTAAGACTGGACGTGCGCGGGCGTATCGTAGTCGAGGGATTTGGCTGGAGAGAGAACGATTATCATAGAGGCTCGCTGGCACGCCGTGCCTTGCGGTCAGACGAAAACCACCGATTGTAACGAATGACCCGCTCTCTCGCCCCGCACGCCGCGCACCGCGTCGTGCTCGACTCGAACGTCTGGATCGACATCCTCGTATTCGACGACCCCGCTACGCGCCCGATCCGGGCTGCGCTGGAAAGCGGCGCGCTTGCCGCCGTGATCGACGGCCGCTGCCTGACCGAGCTCGAATACGTGCTCGACTATCCGCAGTTCCAGTCGCGCGCCATCGACAAGGCGGCCGCACTCGCGACCGTCGCCCGGCTGGCGAGCCTCGTCGAGCCGCCGCCCGTCGACGCCGGCGCGCCGCCGCTGCCGAAGTGCAAGGACCGCGACGACCAGAAGTTTCTCGAACTCGCCCGCGCCGCGCAGGCCGAGTGGCTCGTGTCGAAAGACCGCGCGCTGCTGAAGCTCGCGAAGCGCACCGCACGCGACTTCGGCTTCCGGATCGCGCAGCCCGCGCCATTTACCGAGGCCTGCTCGCTCGACGCCGCGCCGGACACGACGACCACGCCGGCCTGACCTACGCCGCACCACCCGATTTCGACCGTATCGATGAACGCTCCTTCAGACATGCCAACGACTCCCGTTTTCCCCTCGCGCCTGCCGAACGTCGGCACGACGATCTTCACGGTCATGAGCGCGCTTGCCGCAGAAAAAGGCGCGGTGAACCTCGGCCAGGGCTTTCCGGATTTCGACTGCGATCCGCGCATCGTCGATGCGGTTGCCGCCGCGATGCGCAACGGGCACAACCAGTATCCGCCGATGGCCGGTGTCGCGCCGCTGCGCGACGCGATCGCGGACAAGATCGAGCAGGTCTATGGCCGGCGTTACGATCCGGCGACCGAAATCACCGTCACGGCCGGCGCGACGCAGGCGTTGCTGACCGCGATCATGTGCACGGTGCACCCGGGTGATGAAGTGATCGTCGTCGAACCGACCTACGACAGCTACCTGCCGTCGATCGAACTCGCGGGCGGCAAGCCCGTGTTCGTCACGCTGGAAGCGCCCGACTACGCGATCCCGTTCGACCGCCTGGCGGCCGCGATCACGCCGAAAACGCGCATGATCCTGATCAACACGCCGCACAACCCAACGGGTACCGTGTGGCGCGAGTCGGACATGCGCAAGCTCGAGGAGATCGTGCGCGGCACCAACGTGCTGATCCTGTCCGACGAGGTCTACGAGCACATGGTCTATGACGGCGCGCGCCACGAGAGCGTCGCGCGCTATCCGGAACTCGCCGCGCGCAGCTTCATCGTGTCGAGCTTCGGCAAGACCTATCACGTGACGGGCTGGAAGGTCGGCTATGTCGCAGCGCCTGCCGCGCTGACCGCGGAATTCCGCAAGGTCCACCAGTTCAATGTGTTCACGGTGAACACGCCGATGCAGATCGGGCTCGCCGACTACCTGCGCGACCCGGCGCCGTACCTGACGCTTGCCGACTTCTACCAGAAGAAGCGCGACTTCTTCCGGGCCGGACTCGAGCGCACGCGCTTCAAGCTGCTGCCCTGCACGGGCACGTACTTCCAGTGCGTCGATTATTCGGCGATCAGCGACCTGCCGGAAGCGGAATTCTCGAAGTGGCTCACGTCGGAGATCGGCGTGGCCGCCATTCCGGTGTCGGCGTTCTATCACGAGCCGCACGAATCGGGCGTCGTCCGATTCTGCTTCGCGAAGCAGGAAAGCACGCTCGCGTCCGCGCTCGAACGGCTCGCCCGCCTGTAAGACCCACACGGGCGGTCGCACACCGCCCTGCGGGAACCGCGCTTACGAGCGCGCGACGCTCGTCGCGTCGATATACGCCTTGCGCTCGGCCGCCACGCGCTGCGCGGCAGGGCGCTCGCCCACCTTCTTCGCATGCGCCTTCCAGTCGATGCCTGCATCGAGCAGGAAATCGCGCCCGAATACGGCTTTCGTCGCCATGCCGATGACCGGCAGATGGACCCACGCGGCGATGTCCGCGAGACCGAACGACTCGCCGAGCACATACGGCGAAAACTGCGTCATCTGCTTGAATCCGTCGATCGCGCGCGGCAGGCGCTTCTCGACGTGCGCCTTCATCCCGTCGCTGACCTTGCCGCCGAAAAACGCTTCGGTGTAAACCTCGCGCGCCACCCATTCGAGATAAAGTTCAAGCGTCTCGATCAGTTCGCGCACCTTCGCGGCCGCGAACGGGCTCGCCGGGAAAATGCCTTTTTCGGGATAGCGCGCCGCCAGGTACTCGATGATCACCTGCGACTCGAACAGCGCCCCTTCTTCGGTCTTCAGAAAGGGAATCTTGCCGAGCGGCGAATCGGCGAGCTGCGCCGGATCGCTGACCGGCAATCCGCATACCGACTCCTCGAACGGAATGTCGTGCTCGAGCAGGACGAACTTCACCTTGTTGTAATAGTTGGACAACGGAATACCGCACAGCTGTAGCATCGGAGTCTCCTTCCTTGCTGAAGCGCGGCCGCATCGATGCCGGCCGCACCGGGATTCATCGCGCTGAAAAGCACGTTCGTGCTAGTCTAAAGCAAGTTTTGCGTCTGCCGCGACAACAATACCTCTGCTGCGACATCGTCCGCATCAGCACGCGCCATGTGTCCGCTGCCGCAGCCCTGCTATCCGATGGAGACACGCTCGCATGAGTGCTGAACTGCTGGCCTCGCGTCCGCCCGAGAGCGAATCGACGCTCGTCCTCACGCTATCCAACCCCGGCGCGCGCAATGCGCTGCATCCCGACATGTACGCGGCCGGCATCGAAGCGCTCGCCACCGCCGAACGGGATCCCGGGATTCGCGCGGTCGTACTCACCGGCGCCGATCGCTTCTTCTGCGCGGGCGGCAATTTGAACCGGCTGCTCGACAACCGCTCGAAGGATCCGTCCTACCAGGCCGACAGCATCGATCAGCTCGCCGCCTGGGTCACGGCGATCCACGCTTCGACGAAGCCGGTGATCGCAGCGGTGGAAGGCGCCGCGGCCGGCGCGGGCTTCTCGCTCGCGCTCGCGTGCGACCTGATCGTCGCCGCGCACGACGCGAAGTTCGTGATGTCATACGCGCGTGTCGGCCTGACGCCCGATGGAGGCGGTTCGTGGTTCATCGCCCGCGCGCTGCCGCGTGCGATCGCGGCCGAGATCCTGTTCGAAGGCAAGCCTGTTGCAGCCGAACGTCTGCACACGCTCGGCGTCGTCAACCGGCTCGCCGTGCCCGGCGCGGCACTGACCGATGCACTGGCATGGGCCGATGCGCTCGCCGGCATCTCGCCGAACGCACTCACGCGCATCAAGTCGCTGCTCGACGACGCGACGACGCAACCGCTCGACGCGCATCTCGCCACGGAGCGCGATCATTTCGTCGCATCGCTGCATCATGCGGACGGGCTCGAAGGCATCACCGCATTTCTCGAGAAACGCCAACCCCGCTACAAACGCTGAACCGTCGCGCCCGCTTTCGGATGGACGCGTCGCCACCGCATCGACCCGATGTTGCACGGCGACGCCCCCAATCTCGACGACTCGGAACGACAAGCGATCGCCCCCGACACCATGCAGCTCGACGCGCGCACGACTGCGCATACGCATCGGCGCGCACGGTTCCGTCGCCAGCAGCCCGCATCGATCCATGCTCTAATGACCGCCTGTCGCGGCGCTGCCGGCGCCGTTTTCGCGCATGCAACAAAGGAGTTCACGATGATCGACGTCTATAGCTGGGCGACCCCGAACGGCCACAAGGTGCACATCATGCTCGAGGAGACGGGCCTCGCTTATCGCGCCCATCCGGTCGATATCGGCGCGGGCGACCAGTTCAAGCCGGACTTCCTGAAGATCAGCCCGAACAACAAGATCCCCGCGATCGTCGATCCGGACGGCCCCGGCGGCCAGCCGATCTCGCTGTTCGAATCGGGCGCGATCCTGATCTACCTCGCCGAGAAGACCGGCAAGTTCCTGCCGACCGATCCGGCCGCACGCTATGCGACGCTCGAATGGCTGATGTTCCAGATGGGCGGTGTCGGCCCGATGCTCGGGCAGGCGCACCACTTCCGCCTGTATGCGCCGGAGAAGATCGAGTATGCGGTCAACCGCTACACGAACGAGGCGAAGCGGCTGTACAACGTGATGGACAAGCGGCTCGGCGAATCCGAATATCTCGCGGGCGACGCGTACACGATCGCGGACATTGCGACGTTCCCGTGGACGCGCTCGTGGCAGAACCAGGGCATCGTGCTCGACGAATTGCCGAACGTGAAGCGCTGGCACGACGCGATCGCCGCGCGACCGGCCGTGCAACGCGGTGTCGAAGTGCTCGCGTCGATGCGCAAGGCGCTGCAGGACGACAAGGCACGCGAGGTGCTGTTCGGTGCGACGCAATACGCGAAGCACTGACACGCATGTGACGGGCGGAGCGGCATCCGTACATGCCGCTCCCCGCTTCAGAAGTAATGCAGCGTGATGAATTCGGCCGCGCAGACGGGCAGCGGCACATCGGGACGCTCGACCTGCATCGTCACCGACCACGTTACCTGCACACCGTCCCGCGCAGCCTCGGCGGCTTCCTTTACCGCAAACAGCGCACGCACACGCGCACCGACCGGCACCGGCTTCAGGAACCGCACGCGGTTCAGTCCGTAGTTCACCCCCATCTTCTGCTCGAAACGCATCGCATCGGCCATCAACGCCGGAATCAGCGACAGCGTCAGGAACCCGTGCGCGATCGGGCCGCCGAATGGCGACTCGCGCCGCGCGCGGTCGGGATCGACGTGAATCCATTGATGATCGCCGGTCGCATCGGCAAAGCCATCGACACGACGCTGGTCGATCGCGATCCAGCCGCTCGCGAGCGGCTCCGCGCCGACTCGCGCCTGCAGCGCCTGCGCCGATGCGATCAGCGGCAAGGTCACGTCGGTCATGCCTGCGTGCCTCCCGGATGGCGCAGCCCGAAGATCACCTTGGTATGCACGGTGATCACCGTCTCGCCGGCGCCGTTCACGCCGACCCATTCCGTCGACACGATGCCGCGATCGGGCTTGCTCTCCGATACGCGTTTGTCGTGGACCTTCTGATACATCGTGATCGTGTCGCCCGCGCGCACCGGCTTGAGCCAGCGGATCGAATCGATGCCCGGCGAGCCCATGCTCGTCGAGTCCGACCCGAGCTTCTTGATGAGCAGGCTCATGAACACCGAACACGTATGCCAGCCGCTCGCGACGAGCCCGCCGAAATGCGATGCTTTTCCCGCTTCTTCGTCAAGGTGGAACGGCTGCGGGTCATAGCGTTGTGCGAACGCCTTGATGTCGTCCGGTTCGAACGTGTAGCGGCCCACTTCGGTGGTACTGCCGACCACCAGGTCTTCGTAACTGATGCCCACTCGGTGTCTCCTTGTCTGGTGCGCTCGCGCGTCGCCGTCATGCTGCGTCGGTCTGCGCGAAATCGGGCAGCGCCGCGATGCGGGCAAGATGATGATCGGTGTCGCCGAGCGTCGTCTCGATGATCGTCAGCCGCTTGAACAAGTGTGCGGCGGCGACCTCGTTGGTCACGCCCATGCCGCCGTGCAGCTGGACGGCCTGCTGGCCGACGAAGCGCGCGGCGGCGCCGACACGCGCCTTCGCGGCCGACACGGCCTTGCGCCGCGCATCGGCATCGCCGCTCGCGTAGCGTACGGCTGCCAGATAGGTCAGCGAACGCGCCTGCTCGGCATGGATCAGCATGTCGACCATCCGGTGCTGCAGCGCCTGGAAACGCGCGATCGGCACGCCGAACTGTTCGCGCGTCTTCGTGTATTCGACCGTCGCGCGATTCAGTTCGTCGAGCACGCCGACCGCTTCCGCGCACAGCAGGAACGTCGCGTAGTCGGCAACCTGCTCGAGGGCCGCAGCGTCGCGCGCACCGCCCGTCAGCAGTCGCGCCGGCGTTTCATTGAACCCGATCGTCGCGGCACGCTGGCCGTCGATCGTCCGGTAGTCGACCACCTTCACGGTCGCGGCATCCCGCTCGACGACGAAGAGGCCGATGCCGCCACCGTCGACGCGTGCGGGCACGATCCACGCATCCGACTGTGCGCCATGCTGAACGACCGACTTCGTGCCGGTCAGCCGGTACGTGCCGCCCTGCTCGCGCGCATGCGTGTCGAGTTCGAACAGGTCGTAGCGCGCATGCGGTTCGTGGAATGCGACTGCCACACGCTTTTGCCCCTGCGCGACGGCTTCCAGCAGCGCCGCATCCTCACCCGCGCCGGAACCGGCAATGCGCAAGGCCTCGACGCCCACCGCCGTTGCCCAGTACGGCTCGATCACGAGCGCACGGCCGAGTTCCTGCATCACGACCAGCATGTCGACCGGGCCGCCGCCGAAGCCACCCTGCGCGTCCGGCACGGGCAGCGCGGTCAACCCCAGTTCGGCGAACGCGCTCCATTGCGTGTCCGACACACCCGCATCGCTGCGCACGATTGCCTGGCGCGCTTCGAAGCCGTATTGCTCGCCGAGATAACGGCGCAGCGCGTCGGCAAACTGCTGCTGCTCATCGGTAAAGCTGAAATCCATGGTTGTCTCCGTTCCCTGATCACAGCCCCAGAATCATCTGCGCGATGATGTTCTTCTGGATCTCGTTCGAGCCGCCGTAGATCGACGTCTTCCGATAATTGAAGTAGTACGCGGCAAGCGGTGCCGCATCGTCGTCGCCCGCGATGCTGTGCTCGCGCTGGCCGTCGAGGAACGGTACGTCGAACGGTGCGGCGAGCGGGCCGATCGCGTCGACCATCAGCTCGGTGAGCGCCTGCTGCACTTCCGTGCCCTTGATCTTCAGCATCGACGCCTCGGGGCCGGGCCCCTTGCCGCTCGTCTCGCGGCTGACGACGCGCAGCACCGTCACCTCCAGCGCCATCAGCTCGACCTCGAGCGCAGCGACCTTCGCGGCGAACACGGGATCGGCGAGCAACGGCTTGCCGTTCTTGCGCTGGTTCGACGCCACACGCTTCAGGAACGCGAGCTCGCGCTTCGACCCGCCGACGCGCGCGATGCCGGTGCGCTCATGGCCAAGCAGGTATTTCGCGTAGGTCCAGCCGCGGTTCTCGTCGCCGACGAGATTCTCGACCGGCACCTTCACGTCCTCGAAGAACACCTCGTTGACCTCGTGGTCCTCGTCGAGCATGACGATCGGGCGCACCGTGATGCCGGGCGTCTTCATGTCGATCAGCAGGAACGAGATGCCCTCCTGCTTCTTCGCGGCCGGATCGGTACGCACGAGGCAGAACATCATGTCGGCGTACTGGCCGAGCGTCGTCCAGGTCTTCTGGCCATTGACGACGTAGTGGTCGCCCTGGCGCTCCGCGCGCGTGCGCAACGATGCGAGGTCGGACCCCGACCCCGGCTCCGAATAGCCCTGGCACCACCAGTCCGAGCCGTCGAGAATGCGCGGCAGATAATGACGTTTCTGCGCTTCGCTGCCGTATTTCATCAGCACTGGCGCGACCATCGATACGCCGAACGGCAGCACGGTCGGCGCACCGATCCGCGCGCACTCCTCGTCCCAGATGTGTCGTTGCGTCGAGTTCCAGCCCGGGCCGCCGTATTCGACGGGCCATGCGGGCGCAGACCAGCCGCGCTGACCGAGAATCCGGTGCCAGCTCGCGAAATCCTCGCGATCGAGTCGTTTGTGATCGAGTACCTTGGCGCGCAGTGCGTGAGGCAGGTTGGCCTCGAGCCAGGCGCGGACGTCGACGCGGAACGCGTCGTCCGAGGGGGAATAATCCAGATCCATGCGCAGTGTCTCCTGTCGACCGGAGTTAGCGCTTCAGCGGTTAGTCCGGTCCCATGCAAGGCTGTCCGCAGCCGTCCGGCCCGGCAAGGACCCACTGCATATGTCTATTGCAGCGGTTCTTTGAGCGCGACAGGAATCGGCAGCGGCATCACGTCGATGCCTTCTTCGGCCAAGGATTGCGCATCTTCGGGCGTCGTGACGCCACGAATGCTGCGTGCCGGCGCCTCGTTGTAATGGATGCGCCGCGCTTCCTCAGCGAAGCGCTCGCCCACATTCTCGGTTTTCTCCAGCACCTCGCGCAGCGCACGCATCACCTGCGCCTGCAGTGCACGCGAATCGACCGGCTGGGCCTGCGTCGCGCCCGACAGGTTCAGGCGCGGCGCCGACGGCAGACGGTTGACCTCGGTCGTTCCGCACACCGGACATTCGACCAGCTTGCGGGACAACTGCGCTTCGAATTCATCGGCGGAAGCGAACCAGCCTTCGAACCGATGACCGTGCGGGCACTGTAAATCGAGGACCTTCATGCTGAATCAGGGCGTGTGGCGAGTGTAGCGCAAAAAGCGGTTTTGTGAACGGTCGTGCTAAATATCGATCGCGCGACGGCGTGGCGCCGCGTCACCGGATTGTAACGCGGCGCCCCACCCGCCGCTGACCCCGCGCTCAGGGCGTCAGGACCGGCCCGAGCGGCCACGTGCCGGACAGCACCTTGTCGAGCCACATCGTGCCGATGATCGTCTTCACGTCGGAGATCTGGCCCGTGCGCACCCATTCCTGCAGGTCGGCCTGCGTCGCAATGAAGGTCTCGAGGAATTCGCCTTCATCGAGCTTGCGCTCGCCGGCCGTCAGCCCGCGCGCCAGGTACAGGTCGATGAATTCGGTCGAATAGGAAATGATCGGGTGAATCCGGGCAAGGAACACGTACTCGCGTGCGGTGTAGCCGGTTTCCTCGCGCAGTTCGCGCACCGCGCATGCAAGCGCGCCTTCGTTCGGATCGAGCTTGCCGGCCGGGAATTCGGCCATCACCTTGCCGATCGGGTAGCGATACTGGCTTTCCATCAGCACGCGGCCGTCGTCGAACAGCGGGATCACCATCACCGCGCCCGGATGCTGGACGTATTCGCGCGTGGCTTTCTTGCCATCCGGCAGACGGACGGTATCGCGCTTGAGCTTGAGGAACGCGCCTTCGAAGATCGCCTCGCTTTCGAGGCAGGTTTCGGTCAGTGCGGCGTCGTGATTGGGTAGTTCGGCCATCGGCGGCTCCAAAATTGAGCGCGACGGCCGAAGCCGTCAGCGTCGTTTGACGAGATACTGGAACGTGAAGCCGGGAAACGCGAACACGACGAAAAGACTGAACGTGATCGCGTAGAACTGCCAGCCCTGTTCGAAGCGGTTGCCGGCGCGCGACTCGAGCCAGAAGCCGAGCGCGCCAACGATGAAGTACAGCACGATCAGCTCGCCGATCCGCACCCACCCGCTCTTCTTCGCCGTGCCGAACGGCACGACGGCGAAGAGGCGTTGGTTCAGGAACGGCAGGTTGGCGCAGACGAGCGCCAACAGCACGATAAACCAGCCGGCTGCCGACATTACAGCGGCAGCGTGTGACGAATTGCCTGCAGGCAGGCCGTCAGCAGCGGGCTCGGGATCAGGCCGAGCGCGACGACCGCGAGGCCGTTCAGCACGAGGATCGTGCGCTTGCAGAAATCGCCCGAAATCGGCGTCGTATCCTGCGGTGCATCGAAGTACATCAGCTTCACGATGCGCAGGTAGTAGAACGCGCCGAACAGCGACGTGATCACGGCCAGCACGGCCAGCCACGTGAGGCCCGCGTTGACGGTTGCCTCGAGCACGGCGAGCTTCGCGTAGAAGCCGACGGTCGGCGGAATGCCTGCCAGCGAGAACATCATGACCATCATCACGAACGCGAACACCGGGCTGCGCTTGTTGAGGCCCTTGAAGTCGTCGATCGTTTCGGCTTCGAAATCGCGGCGTGCGAGCAGCATCACCACGCCGAACGAGCCGAGCGTCGTGATCAGATAGACGATCGCGTAGAACATCGCCGAGCTGTATGCGTTCGCCGGTGCCGTCGCGTCGCCCTTCACGATGCCCGCGAGCAGGCCGAGCAGCACGAAGCCCATGTTCGAGATCGCCGAGTACGCAAGCATCCGCTTGATGTTGCGCTGGACGATACCCGTGATGTTGCCGACGATCAGCGACAGTGCGGCCAGGATCACGAGCGCGGTCTGCCAGTTCTGTGCGAGCGGCAGCAGGCCCATCACCAGGAAGCGCAGGCCCCACGCGAACGCGGCAACCTTCGGGCCGCCGCCGACGAACAGCGTCATCGCGGTCGGTGCGCCCTGGTAGACGTCCGGCACCCACATGTGGAACGGCACGGCGCCGAGCTTGAACGCGATACCGGCGACGATGAAGACCACGCCGAACATCAGCACGGCCGCGTCGGTGTTGCCGCCGACCGCCTTGTACACCTCGGCCAGCTCGAGCGAGCCGGTCGCACCGTACAGCATCGAGATGCCGTACAGCACGAAGCCCGATGCGAGCGCGCCCAGCACGTAGTACTTCATCGCGGCTTCGCTCGACTGTGCGGCATCGCGGCGCAGCGCGATGACGGCGTACAGCGACAGCGACATCAATTCGAGACCGAGGTACAGCGTCAGGAAGTTGTTGCCCGACACCATGACCAGCTGACCGAGCAGCGAGAACATGCCGAGCAGGAACACGTCACCGCGGAACATGTCGCGATCTTCGAGGTACTTGCGCGAATAGACGAGCGAGACCGCGAAACCGAACGACACGACAGCCTTCATCATGCTCGCGAACGAGTCGACGACGACCATCTTCGAAAAGAAGTAGTACTGCTGCGGGTCGAGTGCCTGCACCGCGAACCACACGCCGGCCACGACCGACGAGACGACCGCGATCAGATAAGTCAGGCGGCGGCCGGAAGCACCGGTAAAGGTGTCGTTCAGCCATGCGACGACGATGGCGGCCAGCACCAGCGCGTCAGGCAACAGGACATTCATAGGGGCGTTTTGCATGATCTTGAGTTCCTCCGCTCGCGATTACTGGGCCAGCGGCAGCTTCGACTGCGCGACGTGGGAGAGGAGGTTTTCCACGGAAACGTGCATCACGTCGGTGAAAGGCTTCGGATACAGGCCCATCAGCAGCGTGAACGCGGCGAGCACGGCCAGCATCAGGAATTCGCGACGGCCGATGTCCTTCAGCTTGGCAACGTGATCGTTCGCCACCGCGCCGAAGTACACGCGCTTGTACATCCACAGCGTGTAGGCAGCACCGAGGATCAGCGTGAATGCCGCGCCGAATGCGATCCAGAAGTTGTACTGGACGGCCGCGAGAATCACCATGAACTCGCCGACGAAACCCGACGTGCCCGGCAGGCCGCAGTTGGCCATCGAGAACAGCATCGCGAAGGCCGCGAACTTCGGCATCACGTTGACGACGCCGCCGTAGTCGGCGATCTGGCGCGAGTGCACGCGGTCGTACAGTACGCCGATGCAAAGGAACATCGCGCCCGACACGAAGCCGTGCGAGATCATCTGGATGATCGCGCCTTCGACGCCGAGCTGGTTGAAGATGAAGAAACCGAGCGTGACGAAGCCCATGTGCGCGATCGACGAATACGCGACCAGCTTCTTCATGTCGGCCTGCACCATCGCGACGAGGCCGATGTAGATCACCGCGATCAGCGACAGCGTGATCACGACGGGTGCCAGGAAGTGGCTCGCGTCAGGCGTGATCGGCAGCGAGAAACGCAGGAAACCGTATGCGCCGAGTTTCAGCATGATCGCAGCCAGCACGACCGAGCCGCCCGTCGGCGCTTCCACGTGCGCGTCCGGCAGCCAGGTGTGGACCGGCCACATCGGCACCTTCACCGCGAACGCGAGGAAGAACGCAATGAACAACAGTATCTGCGGCGTCATCGCGATCTTGGCGTTCTGCCACGTCGCGAGGTCGAACGAATGCGTTTCCGTGTACAGGTAGATCAGCGCGACCAGCATCAGCAGCGAGCCGGCCAGCGTGTACAGGAAGAACTTGAATGCCGCATACACGCGGTTCGGGCCACCCCACACGCCGATGATGATGTACATCGGGATCAGGGTCGCTTCGAAGAACACGTAGAACAGCAGGCCGTCGGCCGCCGAGAATACGCCGATCATGATCCCGGACAGGATCAGGAACGCCGCGAGGTACTGCGCGACGTTCTCGGTGATCACTTCCCATGCGGCGATCACGACGATCACCGTGATCAGCGCGGTCAGCACGACGAACCACATCGAGATGCCGTCGACGCCGAGGTGATACGCGATGTCGAAGCGTTCGATCCAGGTCGACTTCTCGACGAACTGCAGCGCAGCCGTGCTCGAGTCGAAGCCCGTGATCAGCGGGATCGTAACCGCCAGGCCGAGCAGCGAACCGATCAGCGCGATCCAGCGGGCCGTCCCCGGATTTTTGTCGTTACCCACCGCAAGCACGAGGAGGCCGAAAACGATCGGCAGCCAGATCGCGGTACTGAGAATCGGAAAAGCGTGCATTAAGTTGTCCCCCGCCTTATTTGCCGCCGAGCGTTACAAACAGGGTCAGGAGCCCCAGCATGCCGATGATCATGGCGAACGCGTAGTGATAGATGTAACCGGATTGGAGGAAGCGGATCACGCCGGCGAACCAGCCGATGAACCGCGCGCTGCCGTTGACGAGGCCGTCGATCACCACGACGTCACCTTCCTTCCACAGGCCGCGGCCGATCGCCACCGAACCACGGGCGAACACCACTTCGTTGATCTTGTCCATGTAGTACTTGTTGTCCAGCAGCGTGTAGATCGGGCCGAACGCGCGGCGGATCGACGCCGGCAGTTCCGGACGCTTCAGGTACAGGAACCACGCGACAACGACACCGGCGAGCGCGAGCCAGACCGGCAGGCCCGACACCGAGTGCAGGCCCATGCCCACCCAGCCGTGGAACTCCTCGGCCATCTCGGCCAGGGCCGGATGGTTTTCGCCGATGAAGATCACCTTGTCGAATGCAACGCCGTGCTGGAAGAAGTCGCCGAACAGCATCGGGCTGATCGCGATCGCGCCGATGATGACCGACGGGATCGCCAGCAGGACCAGCGGCACCCACACGACCCACGGGGTCTCGTGCGGTTCGTGCGCGTGGTCGTCATGACCGTGGCCATGGCCGTGGTCGTCGTGGCCGTGCGCAGCCGCCATGCCCATCGGCGATTCCGGATGCTTCGGCTTGCGGAAGCGCTCTTCGCCGTGGAACACCAGGAAGTACATGCGGAACGAGTACAGCGCCGTGACGAACACGCTCGCGACGACCGCGAAGTACGCGAAACCCGAACCCGGCAGGTGCGACAGCTTCACCGCGTCGATGATCGAGTCCTTCGAGTAGAAGCCCGAGAAGAACGGCGTACCGATCAGCGCGAGCGAACCGACGAGCGACGTGATCCACGTGATCGGCATGTACTTGCGCAGGCCGCCCATGTTGCGCATGTCCTGGTCGTGGTGCATGCCCATGATCACCGAGCCGGCGCCGAGGAACAGCAGCGCCTTGAAGAACGCGTGCGTCATCAGGTGGAACACGGCGACCGGGTAAGCGGACACGCCGAGCGCGACGGTCATGTAGCCGAGCTGCGACAGCGTCGAGTACGCGACCACGCGCTTGATGTCGTTCTGGACGATGCCGAGGAAGCCCATGAAGAGCGCCGTGATCGCGCCGATCACCGTGATGAACGACAGCGCGGTATCCGACAGCTCGAACAGCGGCGACATGCGCGACACCATGAAGATGCCGGCGGTCACCATCGTCGCCGCGTGAATCAGCGCGGAGATCGGCGTCGGGCCTTCCATCGAGTCCGGCAGCCACACGTGCAGCGGGAACTGTGCCGACTTGCCCATCGCGCCGATGAACAGGCAGATACAGGCGACGGTCAGCAGGCCCCAGTCGGTGCCCGGGAAGTGCAGGCTCGCGAGTTCAGCGCGCTTCGCGAACACTTCGCCGTAGTTCATCGAGCCGGCGAATGCGAGCAGCAGGCCGATGCCGAGCAGGAAGCCGAAGTCGCCCACGCGGTTCACGAGGAACGCCTTCATGTTCGCGTAGATCGCGCTCTCACGCGTGAAGTAGAAGCCGATCAGCAGGTACGACACCAGACCCACCGCTTCCCAGCCGAAGAACAGCTGCAGGAAGTTGTTGCTCATCACGAGCATCAGCATCGAGAACGTGAACAGCGAGATGTACGAGAAGAAGCGCTGGTAGCCGTCTTCTTCCGCCATGTAGCCGATCGTGTACACGTGCACCATCAGCGAGACGAAGGTCACGACGACCATCATCATCGCGGTCAGCGAATCGACGAGGAAGCCGACTTCGAGCTTCAGCGAGCCGACGTTCATCCATTCATAGACGGTCGCGTTGAAGCTTGCGCCGCCCATCACGTCGAAGAAGACTTTCGCCGACAGGAGGAACGCGATCATTACGCCGAGGATCGTGATCCGGTGTGCGCCCTTGCGCCCGACTGCGTTCCCGAACAGCCCCGCAATCAGCGAGCCGGCCAGCGGAGCGAGCGGAATCGCCAGCAGCAGGTTTTCATTGAGTGTCGTTGACATAACAGCGTTGCCTGAAATTAACCTTTGAGCTGATCGAGATCCTCGACATTGATCGTGTCGAGCTTACGGAACAGGGTCACCAGAATCGCAAGACCGATCGCGGCTTCCGCTGCGGCGACGGTCAGCACGAAGAACACGAAGATCTGGCCGTGCACGTCGCCGAGGTAATGCGAAAACGCGACGAAGTTGGTGTTCACCGCCAGCAGCATCAGTTCGATCGACATCAGGATGATGATGACGTTGCGGCGGTTCAGGAAAATCCCGACGATCGCGATCGCAAAGAGGATCGCGCCGAGCACGAGGTAATGAGCAAGAGTCAGCATGTTTTCTTTTCCTCCGCTTAGCCGTTGGTGCCCGAACCGGCTTCGCTCTGCGCCGTTTCCGGCTGCGGCTTTTCCGCGTCCATCTTCACGAGGCGCACGCGATCGTTGCGGCGCACCTTGACCTGATCCGACACGCGCTGGCGCTTGCTGTCCTTGCCCTTGCGCTCGGTCAGCCCGATCGCGGCAATGATCGCGACCAGCAGCACGAGGCCGGCGATTTCAAACGCGAAGATGTAGTCGGTGTAGATCACCTTGCCGATCAGGCGCGTGTTCGACCAGTTGGCCATCTCGCCCGTCGCCATCGCGTGCACCGTCTGCGTGTCGCCGTAGCCGCGCCACAGGATCAGCGCGGTTTCGATCACGATGATCGCGCCGACCACGGTCGCCATCGGGACGAAGCGCTTGAAGTCGCGGCGCAGGTAGTCGATGTTGATGTCGAGCATCATCACGACGAACAGGAACAGCACCATCACCGCGCCCACGTAGACCAGCACCAGCAGGATCGCGAGGAACTCCGCTTCCAGCAGCATCCAGATCGCGGCGGCGTTGAAGAACGCCAGCACAAGGAAAAGCGCAGACGCCACCGGGTTGCGCGAAGTGATCACCTTCAGCCCTGATACCACCAGGAGCAGCGCGAAGATGTAGAACAGTACGGTCGTGAATTCCATGATTACCGGTTCATCGTTAGGCCATAGTCAGGCGCGGCTTGCGGGACGCTCTCGCGTGCCGCACCCGTCGCGGCGGCTCGGCCCTGGCTTCGGGCCGGCACTGCAAACACAATCAACGATACGGCGCGTCGGCAGCCTTCGCCGCGGCGATGTCCTTCTCGTAGCGATCGCCCACCGCGAGCAGCATTTCCTTCGTGAAATACAGGTCGCCGCGCTTTTCGCCGTGGTACTCGAGAATCTGCGTCTCGACGATCGAATCGACCGGGCAGCTCTCTTCGCAGAAACCGCAGAAGATGCACTTCGTCAGGTCGATGTCGTAGCGCGTCGTGCGGCGCGTGTTGTCCGCGCGCGTTTCCGATTCGATCGTGATCGCCATCGCGGGGCACACGGCCTCGCACAGCTTGCACGCGATGCAGCGCTCTTCGCCGTTTTCGTAGCGGCGCAGTGCGTGCAGCCCGCGGAAACGCGGCGAAATCGGCGTCTTTTCTTCCGGGAACTGCACGGTGACCTTGCGCTTGAACGTGTAACGGCCGGTCAGCGCGAGCCCCTGCAGCAGCTCGGTCAGGAAGAAGGTCTTAAAGAAGTGTTGGATTGCGCTCATGATTTCGTCCGATTACTTCACCCAGATGTTGAGCGGCGACATCATCCAGAAGCCGACCACGACCACCCAGACCACCGTGACGGGCAGGAACACCTTCCAGCCCAAGCGCATGATCTGGTCGTAACGGAAACGCGGGAACGTCGCGCGAACCCAGATGAACACCGACAGCAGCGCGAATATCTTCAGCACCAGCCAGAAGATGCCCGGAATGAACGACAGGAATTCGAACGGTGCATCCCAGCCGCCGAGGAACAGCGTCGCGGTCAGCGCCGAGATCACGATCATGTTGATGTACTCGGCGAGGAAGAACAGCGCGAACGCCATACCCGAGTAATCGATCATGTGACCGGCAACGATTTCCGACTCCCCTTCCACCACGTCGAACGGGTGGCGGTTCGTTTCGGCGATGCCCGAGATGAAGTACACGACGAACGCCGGCAGCAGCGGCAGCCAGTTCCACGACAGGAAGTTCACGCCGTGGCCCGCGAAGAAGCCGTGCTGCTGCGAACCGACGATTTCCGACAGGTTCAGGCTGCCGGCCGTCATCAGCACCAGCACCAGCGCGAAGCCCATCGAGATTTCGTACGACACCATCTGTGCCGCGGCGCGCATCGCGCCGAGGAAAGCGTACTTCGAGTTCGATGCCCAGCCGGCGAGAATCACCGCGTACACGCCGATCGACGAGATCGCCATCGCGTACAGCAGGCCCGCGTTCACGTTCGCGAGGACCGCTTCGGCCTGGAACGGGATCACGGCCCACACGGCGAACGCCGGCACGACGGTCATCACCGGTGCGATCAGGTACAGCCAGCGGCTGGCGGCGCTCGGCTGAATGACTTCCTTCAGCAGCAGCTTCAGCACGTCGGCGATCGGCTGCAGCAAGCCGCCGGGGCCGACGCGGTTCGGGCCGAGACGCACGTGCATCCAGCCGATCAGCTTGCGTTCCCACAGAATCAGGTACGCGACGCACAGCAGGATGACGACGGAGACGACGAGGATGCGCACGATTGCCCACACCGTCGGCCATGCGAAGCCGAGAAGCTGGGACCCGCCCGCGTTGATCGTATCGAACAAGCTCATTTACGCCTTCTCCACCACCAGTTCACCGGACAGGCTGCCGAGCGCTGCGCCGGCAGGCGTCGCCGCCGACACGCGAACGACGGTCTCTGCAAGATTCGCGTCGCGCACGGCCGGCAACTGCACCGCACGCTCGCCCTGGCGCACGCGCACCGCGTCGCCTTCCTTCAAGCCCAGCTTGTCGAACAGCGCGGCCGGCAGCGCCGCGGCATTCGCCGCCTTCGCGGCGGCCGTCAGGTGCAGCGCACCTGCGCGGCGCACGAGTGCGTCGGCGTGATAGATCGGCACATCGGCCAGGCGCTCGAAGCCGCCGTTCGCGGCACTCGCCGCGACGCGCACCGGCGCGACCGACGTCTGGTTCGACAGGCGGCTCGCGACGCCGGCGTCGCCAAGCGCGGCGAGACGCACTTCTTCCGCGGTCTCGTATTCGAAGTTCGGCAGGCCGAGCAGGCTGCCGAGCACGCGCAGCACCTTCCAGCCCGGACGCGTGTCGCCGAGCGGGCGCACGACGCCGTTGAAGCTCTGCACGGTGCCTTCCGCATTCACGTACGTACCGGCCGTTTCCGTGAACGGTGCAACCGGCAGCAGCACGTCGGCGTAGTCGAGGCCGTGCTTGAACGGCGACATCACGACGACCATCTCGGCCTGGTTCAGCGCGGCAAGCGCCTGCGCCGGATCGGCGGTGTCGAATTCCGGCTCGACGTTCAGCAGCACGTAACCCTTGCGCGGCTGCTCGAACGCTTCGCGCGCGTTCAGGCCGCCTTCGCCGGGCAGTGCGCCGACGACGTGCGCGCCGACCGTGTTCGCTGCTTCCGTCAGGAAGCCGAACGTGGCGCCGGTGTTGTCGGCGATCCACTTGGCAACGGCGTGCAGCTTCGCGAATTCCGGATGGCGGACCGCGACGTTGCCGAGCAGCACCGCGCGGCGTTCGCCGTTCGCGAGCGACTGGGCGACAGCCTGCGCGGCCGGCGATGCCGTGACGCCCGCGAGCGTGTCGGGCAGTGCGACGCCGCGCAGTTGCGCGACGGCCGCTGCGATGCCGGCCAGCTGGTCGAGCCATGCCGACGGTGCGGCAACGATGCGCTGCGCGGTCGGGATCAGGGCGTCGTCACCGGTCGCGTGCAGGAAATGCAGCTTCGCGCCGTTCTTCGCGGCCTGACGCAGGCGGGCGGCGAACAGCGGGTGGTCGCGGCGCAGGAACGAACCGACGACGAACGCGGCGTCCACGTTCGACAGGTCGGCGATCGGCATGCCGAGCCACGGTGCGCCCTGAACCGGCGCCGAGAAATCCTGCTGACGCAGACGGAAGTCGACGTTCGGCGTCTTCAGTTCGTTGGCGAGCTGCTTCACGAGGAACAGCTCTTCGGCCGTGCTGTGCGCGCTCGCGAGCATCGCCAGCGCGTTCGCGCCGTGATCCGCGGCGATGCCCTTCAGGCCCTTCGCGACGTATTCGAGTGCGGTCTGCCAGTCGGTCTCGATCCACTGGCCGCCCTGCTTCAGCATCGGCTTCGTCAGGCGCTCTTCGCTGTTGAGGCCTTCATACGAGAAGCGATCCTTGTCCGAGATCCAGCATTCGTTGATGGCTTCGTTCTCGAACGGCAGCACGCGCATCACGCGATTGTTCTTCACCTGCACGACGAGGTTCGCGCCGACGGAATCGTGCGGGCTCACCGACTTGCGGCGCGACAGTTCCCACGTACGGGCGCTGTAGCGGAACGGCTTGCTGGTCAGCGCGCCGACCGGGCACAGGTCGATCATGTTGCCCGACATTTCGGAATCGACCGTCTTGCCGACGAACGTCGTGATTTCCGAGTGCTCGCCGCGGCCCAGCATGCCGAACTCCATCACGCCGGCGATTTCCTGGCCGAAGCGGACGCAGCGCGTGCAGTGGATGCAACGCGACATTTCTTCCATCGAGATCAGCGGGCCCACGTTCTTGTGGAACACCACGCGCTTCTCTTCCGCGTAACGCGACGACGACTTGCCGTAACCGACCGCCAGATCCTGCAGCTGGCATTCGCCGCCCTGATCGCAGATCGGGCAGTCGAGCGGGTGGTTGATGAGGAGGAATTCCATCACCGACTGCTGCGCCTTCACGGCCTTGTCGGATTGCGTATGGACGATCATGCCGGCCGACACGGGGGTGGCGCAGGCAGGCACGGCCTTCGGCATCTTCTCGACTTCGACGAGACACATCCGGCAGTTGGCCGCAACCGACAGTTTCTTGTGATAGCAGAAGTGAGGAATGTACTTGTCCGCCTTGTGCGCAGCCTGGATCACCATGCTGCCTTCGGGCACCTCGACCTTCTTGCCGTCTATTTCAAGTTCAACCATGATGGTGAATGGTCCTTAACCTATTTCCGCCCGTTCGCGCCTTCGCCCGACCGTGCGCTCAAATTCCGCAACCGGGTTCGCTTCAGGCTGCCGCCGCGTGCGCGTGGCCGCCGACCATGCAGTGCTTGTGCTCGACGTGGTACGCGAATTCGTCCCAGTAGTGCTTGAGCATCCCGCGTACCGGCATCGCCGCCGCATCGCCGAGTGCACAGATCGTGCGGCCCATGATGTTCTCGGCCACCGAGTTCAGCAGGTCCAGATCTTCCTGGCGGCCTTCGCCGTGCTCGATACGGTTCACGACGCGATACAGCCAGCCGGTGCCTTCACGGCACGGCGTGCACTGGCCGCACGATTCCTCGTAGTAGAAGTACGACAGGCGCAGCAGCGAGCGCACCATGCAGCGCGTCTCGTCCATCACGATCACCGCGCCGGAACCGAGCATCGAGCCCGCCTTCGCGATCGAATCGTAGTCGAGATCCGTCTGCATCATGATGTCGCCCGGGATCACCGGCGCCGACGAACCGCCCGGAATCACGGCCTTGATCTTCTTGCCGCCGCGCATCCCGCCGGCGAGCTCCATCAGCGTCGCGAACGGCGTGCCGAGCGGCACTTCGTAGTTGCCCGGACGCTCGACGTCGCCCGACACCGAGAAAATCTTCGTGCCGCCGTTGTTCGGCTTGCCGATCTCGAGGTAATTCTGCGGCCCGATGGACAGCAGGAACGGCACCGCGGCGAACGTCTCGGTGTTGTTGATCGTGGTGGGCTTGCCGTACACGCCGAAGCTCGCCGGGAACGGCGGCTTGAAGCGCGGCTGGCCCTTCTTGCCTTCGAGCGACTCGAGCAGTGCCGTTTCCTCGCCGCAGATGTACGCGCCGTAACCGTGGTGCGCGTGCAGCTGGAACGAGAATTCCGAGCCCATGATGTTGTCGCCGAGGAACCCCGCGGCGCGCGCTTCATCGAGCGCGGCTTCGAAGCGTCGATACACTTCGAAGATTTCGCCGTGGATGTAGTTGTAGCCGACGGTGATGCCCATCGCGTACGCGCCGATGGCCATGCCTTCGATCAGCGCGTGCGGGTTCCAGCGCAGGATGTCGCGATCCTTGAACGTGCCCGGCTCGCCTTCGTCCGAGTTGCAGACGAGGTACTTCTGCCCCGGGAACTGGCGCGGCATGAAGCTCCACTTCAGGCCGGTCGGGAAGCCCGCACCGCCACGGCCACGCAGGCCCGACGCCTTCACGTCGGCGATCACCTGCTCGGGCGGAATCTTTTCTTCGAGAATGCGGCGCAGCTGCTTGTAGCCGCCGCGCGCGACGTAATCTTCGAGATGCCAGTTCTCGCCGTTCAGACCAGCGAGGATCAGCGGTTTGATGTGACGGTCGTGGAGGGACGTCATTTCGAGAGCTCCTCAAGCAGCTGGTCGATCTTCTCGCGGCTCATGAAGCTGCACATTCTGTGATTGTTCACCAGCAGCACCGGCGCATCGCCGCACGAGCCCATGCATTCGCCTTCCTTCAGCGTGAACTTGCCGTCGGGCGTGGTCTCGCCGAAGCCGATGCCCAGCTTCTGTTTCAGGTAGTCGGCAGTCGCTTCCGCGCCACCGTCCGGGCCGAGCTGGCACGGCAGGTTCGTGCAGAGCGTGATCTTGTGCTTGCCGACCGGGTTGAGCTCGTACATCGTGTAGAACGTCGCGACTTCCTGCACGGCAACGGCCGGCATGCCGAGATAGTCCGCGACGAACTGCATCAGTTCGGGCGACAGCCAGCCGTGCTCTTCTTGAGCCACGGCCAACGCCGACATCACGGCGGACTGTTTCTGATCGGCGGGATACTTCGTCAACGCTCGATCGATTTCCTTCAGGCCTTCAGCTGAGATCATTTTCAGACACGACTCTTTCAATTCCTACCGAACGAACAACCTGCCGCACACTGGGGTGCATGGACGGCAGACCTGGCGCTCACTCTGTTGACAGCTTGCGAAGCCGCGCCGGTTCAGCGCGCATCGCGTGTGACTTGCTGCTCGCCGCCCGCTCGCGCGGGCGGCGCTAACCATTAGCGATCGATTTCGCCGAACACGATGTCCTGCGTACCGATGATCGTGACGGCGTCGGCGATCATGTGACCGCGTGCCATTTCGTCGAGCGACGCCAGGTGCGCGAAACCCGGTGCGCGAATCTTGAGGCGATACGGCTTGTTGGCACCATCCGACACGAGGTAGATGCCGAACTCACCCTTCGGATGCTCGACCGCCGCGTACGCTTCGCCTTCCGGCACATGGAAACCTTCGGTGAAGAGCTTGAAGTGGTGAATCAAGTCTTCCATGTTGGTCTTCATGCCGACGCGCGACGGCGGTGCAACCTTGTGATTGTCCGTCATCACGGGGCCCGGATTCTTGCGGAGCCACTCAATACACTGTTTCGCGATGCGGATCGACTGGCGCATTTCTTCGACGCGCACCAGATAGCGGTCGTAGCAATCGCCGTTCACGCCGACCGGCACGTCGAAATCCATGCGATCGTACACTTCGTACGGCTGCTTCTTGCGCAGATCCCAGGCGATGCCCGAGCCGCGCAGCATCGGGCCCGTCAGGCCCATCTGCAGCGCACGCTCCGGGCTGACCACGCCGATCCCGACCAGACGCTGTTTCCAGATCCGGTTGTCGGTGAGCAGCGTTTCGTATTCGTCGACGCACTTCGGGAAGCGCGTGAAGAAATCGTCGATGAAGTCGAGCACCGAGCCGCTGCGCGCTTCGTTCATCTTCGCGAGCGCCTTCTCGTTGCGAATCTTCGACGCCTTGTATTGCGGCATTGCGTCAGGCAGATCGCGATAGACGCCGCCCGGACGATAGTACGCCGCGTGCATCCGGGCGCCGGACACCGCTTCGTACACGTCCATCAGGTCTTCCCGCTCACGGAACGCGTACAGGAACACGGCCATCGCGCCGACGTCGAGCGCGTGCGCGCCGATCCACATCAGGTGGTTCAGCACGCGCGTGATTTCGTCGAACAGCACGCGGATGTACTGCGCGCGCTCCGGCACGTCGATGCCGAGCAGCTTTTCGATCGCGAGCACGTAGCCGTGCTCGTTGACCATCATCGACACGTAGTCGAGACGGTCCATGTACGGCACGGACTGGATGAACGTCTTGGATTCCGCGAGCTTTTCCGTCGCGCGGTGCAGCAGGCCGATGTGCGGATCGGCACGCTGGATGACTTCGCCGTCGAGCTCGAGCACGAGGCGCAGCACGCCGTGCGCTGCCGGGTGCTGCGGGCCGAAGTTGAGCGTGTAGTTCTTGATTTCTGCCATGACGCCCCCTTAATGTTTCAGACCGCCATAGCGATCCTCGCGGATCACGCGCGGCGTGATTTCGCGCGGCTCGATCGTCACCGGCTGGTACACGACCCGCTTTTCTTCCGGGTCGTAACGCATTTCGACATAGCCCGACACCGGGAAGTCCTTGCGGAACGGGTGGCCGATGAAGCCGTAGTCGGTGAGGATGCGGCGCAGGTCGGGGTGGCCTTCGAACACGATGCCGTACAGGTCGAACGCTTCGCGCTCGTACCAGTTCGCGGAGGTCCAGATGTCGACCAGCGATGCCACGATCGGCAGGTCGTCGTCCGGTGCGAATGCACGCAGGCGCAGGCGCCAGTTGTTCGTGACCGACAGCAGGTGCGACACGGCCGCGAAACGCGGGCCGTCGTAGGCGCCGTCGCCGAAGGTCTGGTAGTCGACGCCGCACAGGTCGATCAGTTGCTCGAAACGGAGCTTCGGATCGTCGCGCAGCATCTTTGCGACTTCGAGGTAATCGCTCGCCTTCACGACGAGCGTCAGTTCACCGATCGCTTCGGTGAGGCTCACCACGCGCGCGCCGAGCGCGGCTTCGAGGTTTGCCTTGAGGGTCTCGATTTTGCTTGCCATATTGAGGGGACGCTCGGGGCTTTATTGACGGGCGATGGTATTGGTGCGGCGGATCTTCGCCTGAAGCTGGATCACGCCGTAGACCAGCGCCTCGGCCGTGGGCGGACAGCCCGGCACGTAGACGTCGACCGGCACGATCCGGTCGCAGCCGCGGACCACCGAGTACGAGTAGTGGTAGTAGCCACCGCCGTTCGCGCACGATCCCATCGAGATCACCCAGCGCGGCTCGGCCATCTGGTCGTACACGCGGCGCAGCGCGGGCGCCATCTTGTTGCAGAGCGTGCCGGCGACGATCATCACGTCCGACTGGCGCGGGCTCGGGCGGAACACGACGCCGAACCGGTCCAGGTCGTAACGGGCCGCGCCCGCATGCATCATTTCGACGGCGCAACACGCGAGCCCGAACGTCATCGGCCACAGCGAGCCGGTACGCGTCCAGTTGATCAGCTTGTCAGCCGTCGTGGTGACAAACCCTTCCTTCAAGACCCCTTCGATACTCATTTGCTTTCCACTCCAGACGAGCGACCGAGCGTGGCCGCCCATGCAAACCGGCGATTAACCCATCACTCCCAGTCGAGGCCGCCTTTCTTCCAGATATAGGCAAAGCCCAGCAGGAATTCGAGCAGAAAAATCATCATTGCGATGAAACCCGGCCAGCCGATATCCCGGAGCGCGACGCCCCACGGAAACAGGAATGCGGTTTCGAGATCGAAGATGATGAACAGGATGGCGACGAGGTAGTACCGGACGTCGAATTTCATCCGGGCGTCTTCAAAGGCTTCGAAGCCGCACTCGTACGGTGCGTTCTTCTCGACGTCCGGCTTGTTGGGACCAAGGAGCTTGCCGATGCTGACCAGCGCTATACCTAAACCAGTGCCCACGAGGAGGAACAACAAGACGGGGTAATAGGCTGCGAGGTTCAAGGCAATCCTCTATCGGTTGGTTCTGAGCGTCCGGAGAATACCACTTCCGGCGGAAGGAATCATTTCGGAGTGCAGGCGATCGCAAGACAACCGCAAGCACACCCCAGAAATGAAAAATGCCAGCCACTAGAAGCGGCTGGCATTGAGTAACTTTGGTGCCGACGGCGAGACTCGAACTCGCACAGCTTTCGCCACTACCCCCTCAAGATAGCGTGTCTACCAATTTCACCACGTCGGCACTGCATGCAACCGGGGTTGTAACTACTTGTTTCCCGCGAATCGCTTCAAGAATTAAATTCTAACCCGACTTCGAGATTTGTTCAACGCACAATCGCAAAAAATTTAACTTTTTATTTCGGGACGTCCTGGCCCGGCGCGCTTGCAGCCGAACCTGCTGCAGCGGACGCCGCGACGGCCGGCGCCGATGCTGCAGGCGCCGATGCAGGTGCGGTCGCGACCCCACCCAGCACGCCCGCCGACGGCGTCGACTTGTACGAACCGAGGTACGTCAGCGCGAGCGTCGCGACGAAGAAGATCGTCGCGAGAATGCCCGTCGTACGCGACAGGAAGTTCGCCGAGCCCGTTGCACCAAACAGGCTGCCCGATGCGCCGCTGCCGAACGCAGCGCCCATGTCGGCACCCTTGCCGTGCTGCAACAGCACGAGACCAATCACACCAAGTGCAGACAGCACCTGCACCACAATAATCAGCGTCTTGAATAACAGCATCACACCCACCCGAATGGATCAGGCGACCGGACCGACCGGCCGCCGTCATGGTTCAATTCGATCTCGGACCGCTCAGCGCGCGGCCCGGCAGATCGCCAGGAAATCTTCCGCCTTCAGCGACGCGCCGCCGATCAGGCCACCGTCGATGTCCGGCTGCGCAAACAGCTCTTCCGCGTTGTCCGGCTTCACGCTGCCGCCGTACAGCACGGACACGTCCGCCGCACCCTTTGCCGCGAGACGCGCACGCAGGAACGCGTGCACGTCCTGCGCCTGCGCCGACGTCGCGCTCTTGCCCGTGCCGATCGCCCAGACCGGCTCGTACGCGACGACGATGCGCGCGGCCTCGTCGGCCGTCAGCACGGCCAGCACTGCGTCGAGCTGCGCACCGACCACCTGCTCGGTCGCGCCCGACTCACGCTCGTCGAGCGTCTCGCCGACGCACACGACCGGCGTGAGCCCCGCCGCGAGCGCGCGCTGCGTCTTCGCCGCGACCGTCTCGTTGCGTTCGCCGTGATACGCGCGGCGCTCCGAGTGACCGACGATCGCATAGCGTGCGCCGAACTCCGCGACCATGGCTGCCGCCACTTCACCGGTGAACGCGCCCTGCTCGTGCGCCGACACGTCCTGCGCCCCCCAGGCGACACGGCCGCCGTCGAGCTGCGCCTGAACCTGCGCGAGATACGGGAACGGCACGCACACGCCGACCGACGTCTCGGCCGCCACCGCGCCCGCGCCCTGCACCACTTCGTTCAGCAATGCCTGGTTGCCGGCCAGCCGGCCGTGCATCTTCCAGTTGCCGATCACACGCTTAGTTCTCTGTTTCGACATCGTGTCTGTCTCGTCACCGCTTGGTCATTAACGCGCCGGAACCGGCCGTCAGGTTTGATCTGGCGAAGCAAACCGGCGATTTTACTGCGCGCGGCTTGAACCGGTCAAACCGCGCATGTCAAGCCCGGCCGCATGGGCCGTCAGGCGTTCGTACCCCAATCGAGCACGATCTTGCCGGTATGCTCGCTGCTTTCCATCAGCGCATGCGCCTGCGCGGCGTCCGCCGCCGGCAACACGCGATAGATCACCGGCTTGATGCGGCCGTCGGCAAGCAGCGGCCACACGCGCGCCTTCAATTGCGCGGCGATCTGCGCCTTGAATTCGACCGGACGCGGGCGCAGCGTCGAACCCGTGATGGTCAGCCGGCGACGCAGGATCTCGCCCAGGTTGACGTCGGCCTTCGCGCCGCCGAGCAGCGCGATCAGCACGAGGCGGCCGCCATCCGCGAGCGCGGACAGTTCGCGCGGCACGTACGAGCCCGCGACCATGTCGAGGATCACGTCGACGCCGCGATCGTGCGTCAGCGACTTCACGACCTCGACGAAGTCTTCCGTCTTGTAGTTGATCGCACGCTCCGCGCCGAGCGCCTCGCACGCACGGCACTTGTCGGCAGTACCGGCCGTCGCGAACACGCGAAAGCCGAGCGCATGCGCGATCTGGATCGCCGTCACGCCGATGCCGCTCGAGCCGCCCTGCACGAGCAGCGTTTCCTGCTCGCCGCCCTCGCCCGCGCCGAGCTGCGCGCGGTCGAACACGTTGCTCCACACCGTGAAAAACGTCTCGGGCAGCGATGCGGCCTCGATATCGGTGAGCCCGTCGGGCACCGGCAGGCATTGCAGCAGCGGCGCGACCGCATATTCCGCATAGCCGCCGCCCGCGAGCAGTGCACACACGCGATCGCCGAGCCTCAGGCCGAACGGGTTCTGAGCGGCGTCGGACAGGTCGCCGCCGACGATCTCGCCCGCGACCTCGAGGCCCGGCAGATCCGACGCACCCGGCGGCGGCGCATACGCCCCCTTGCGCTGGAACACGTCGGGCCGGTTCACGCCGGAAGCCGCCACCTTGATCAGCACTTCGCCGCGCTTCGGTTCGGGGCGCGGACGCTCCGCAAGCTTCAGCACGTCGGGGGCGCCGAACTCGGTGATTTCGATGGCTTTCATGGTGAGGGTCGCTCCAGGATCAGGATCGGAATCGGATGGCGCACCCGCACGCGGCACGGGGCGCCTTGCCGGCGCTGCTGCGCCGCACAACGATGCTACAGAAAAAACGGCCGGCACGCTTTCGCACTGCCGGCCGTTGATCCGCCTATCCGCTTACTGCTGCGGCGGCGTGTCCGACTGCGACGCTGCCGCTGCTTCGTTCAGCAGCGCCTTCGCCGACAAACGCACGCGACCCTTTTCGTCCGTCTGGATGACCTTGACCTTCACTTGCTGGCCTTCCTTCAGGTAGTCGTTGATGTCCTTCACACGCTCGTTGACGATTTCCGAGATGTGCAGCAGGCCATCCTTGCCCGGCAGCAGGTTCACGATCGCGCCGAAATCGAGCAGCTTCAGAACCGTGCCTTCGTACACCTGACCAACTTCGATCTCGGCCGTGATCTGCTCGATGCGCTTCTTCGCTTCGGCCATGCCGTCGCTGTTCGTGCTCGCGATCGTCACGACGCCGTCGTCGGAGATGTCGATGGTCGTGCCGGTTTCTTCCGTCAACGCGCGGATCACCGAACCGCCCTTGCCGATCACGTCGCGGATCTTTTCCGGGTTGATCTTGATCGTGATCATGCGCGGCGCGAATTCCGACAGTTGCGTGTTCGCACCCGAAACCGCCGACGTCATCTTGCCGAGGATGTGCATGCGGCCTTCCTTCGCCTGCGCGAGCGCGACCTGCATGATTTCCTTCGTGATGCCCTGGATCTTGATGTCCATCTGCAGCGCCGTCACGCCTTGTTCCGTGCCGGCCACCTTGAAGTCCATGTCGCCGAGGTGGTCTTCGTCGCCGAGGATGTCGGTCAGCACCGCGAACTTGTTGCCTTCGAGGATCAGGCCCATCGCGATACCCGCGACGTGTGCCTTCATCGGCACGCCGGCGTCCATCAGCGCGAGGCAGCCGCCGCACACCGACGCCATCGACGACGAACCGTTCGATTCGGTGATTTCCGACACGACGCGGATCGAGTAGCCGAATTCGTCGGCGCTCGGCAGGCACTTGACCAGTGCGCGCTTCGCGAGGCGGCCGTGGCCGATTTCGCGGCGCTTCGGCGAGCCGACGCGGCCCGTTTCGCCGGTCGCGAACGGGGGCATGTTGTAGTGGAGCATGAAGCGCTCGCGGTACTCGCCTTCGAGCGCGTCGATGATCTGCTCGTCACCCTTCGTGCCGAGCGTCGCGACGACCAGCGCCTGCGTCTCGCCGCGCGTGAACAGCGCCGAGCCGTGGGTACGCGGCAGCACACCGGTGCGGATTTCGATCGGGCGCACGGTGCGCGTGTCACGGCCGTCGATGCGCGGCTCGCCGTTCAGGATCTGCGAACGGACGATCTTCGCCTCGATGTCGAACAGCACGTTGCCGACCGTTGCCTTGTCGGCTGCGACCGTACCGGCTGCCAGCGCATCTTCCTCGAGCTTCGCCGAGGTTGCTGCGTAGACTTCCTTCAGCTTGGTCGAGCGTGCCTGCTTGTCGCGGAGCTGGTAAGCAGCGAGCAGGTCGTTCTGTGCCAGCTCGGTCACGCGAGCGATCAGCGCTTCGTTCTTCGGCGCCGGCTGCCAGTCCCACTCGGGCTTGCCGCCTTCGCGAACCAGTTCGTGGATCGCGTCGATCGCGACCTGCATTTGCTCGTGGCCGAACACCACGGCGCCCAGCATCACTTCTTCCGACAGCTGATCGGCTTCCGATTCGACCATCAGCACGGCACGCTCCGTACCTGCGACGACGAGGTCGAGGCTCGACGCCTTGATCTGGTCACGCGTCGGGTTCAGCACGTATGCGTTGTCGATGTACGCCACGCGCGCGGCACCGACCGGGCCGTTGAACGGCAGGCCCGACACGGCGAGCGCAGCCGATGCGCCGATCAGCGCGGGGATGTCCGCCGGGATTTCCGGGTTCACGGACAGCACGTGGATCACGACCTGGACTTCGTTGTAGAAGCCTTCCGGGAACAGCGGGCGCAGCGGACGGTCGATCAGGCGCGACGTCAGCGTCTCGTGCTCCGACGGACGGCCTTCGCGACGGAAGAAGCCGCCCGGGATCTTGCCGGCCGAGTAGGTCTTCTCGAGGTAGTCGACGGTCAGCGGGAAGAAATCCTGCCCCGGCTTCGCCGACTTCGCGCCGACGACGGTTGCCAGCACGACGGTGTCTTCGACGTCGACGATCACGGCGCCGCTTGCCTGGCGAGCGACTTCACCGGTTTCGAGGCGCACCTTGTGCTGGCCCCACTGGAATTCCTTCACGACCTTGTTGAACATGGACATGGTTGCTCCTTTGAATTCATGCATTTCATTCGCCGCGCCGGCCATCCCGCGCGGCGGCGTCCCGACCGAATCACCCGGAGCAAGGTGTGTTTTTTATGCCATTCCAGCGCGGCGCTCATGCAGCGACGCGCTGGAATGACACAAATCCTGCCCCGGTATCAGTCGTTGCGGCAGCCCGGCACAACCGTGCCGGACAGCCTGCGGTGCGTGTGACGCTACGCACCGCGCAAAAACAAAATGCCTGTATCAGCGGACTGACACAGGCATCTTGCTGGCGGCAATCGCCTCGATTACTTACGCAGACCCAGCTTCTCGATCAGTGCGCGGTAACGGTCGGCATCCTTGCCCTTGAGGTAGTCGAGCAGCTTGCGGCGGCGGCTCACCATGCGCAGCAGGCCGCGGCGGCTGTGGTGATCCTTCGCGTGGGTCTTGAAGTGACCCGTCAGTTCGACGATACGTGCGGTCAGCAGTGCGACCTGGACTTCGGGGCTCCCCGTGTCGTTGGTACCGCGGGCGAACTGAGCAACAACTTCCGACTTCTTGATATCTGCAACAGACATGTGATTTCCTTTCTAACTGAACAGGCGGACACGGAAGAATGGCCGTGCCGTGACTTACAACCGGCGCGCATTGTAGCACAACTCCGCGCCGTTCTTACCGCCTCCTGTCACGGGCGCGTCATCGAACAGGCGGACGGCATCTCCGTGCGCGGCGCCGGCACCGCGAGCACCGTGCGGAAGCCGTAGCCCGAACCCTCGTTGTCGAAGCGCACACCCGGCGTGCCGACCTTGTCCATCTCCATCACGTAAAGGGGCTGGATCAGCTGGTGATCCTGCGCGCGCATCTTCGACGCGTGGAAGCCGTCGTCGAACGACAAGCCTTCGAGCGCGCGTGCGACCGCGACGGGGTCGGCGGAACCCGCGCGGTTCATCGCGGCGGCCAGCATCTCGATCATCAGGCTCATCCGTCGCACCGGGTAGTCGTCCTGGGCGGCCGGAAAACGGCTCCGGAACGCGCGGTAGAACGCATCCGATTTCGCGCCGCCCGCGTTCGGATGCCAGTCCGCCACGGCCACGACCCGCCCGACACCGGCATCGCCGAGTGCCGCCGGCGCGCCGAGGCTGTTGCCGTAGAAGGTATAGAACTTCGCATTCAGCCCCTGCTCGCGCGCCGCCTTCACGAGCAGCGTGAGGTCGTTGCCCCAGTTGCCGGTCACGACGGCGTCGGCGCCGCTCGCGCGGATCTTCGCGATGTACGGCCAGAAATCCTTGATCCGGCCGATCGGGTGAAATTCGTCGCCGGCGATCGTCACGTCCGGGCGCCGCGCGACCAGCGCCTGCCGGGCGAGCGCGCTGACGTCGCGGCCGAAGCTGTAGTCCTGGTTCAGCAGGTAGACCTTGTGGAGCGCGCGGTCGCGCGCCATCACGTCCGCGAGCGCGGCCATCCGCATGCCCGCGTGCGCATCGAAGCGGAAATGCCAGAAACTGCAGCGTGCGCCGGTCAGCGCCGGATCGTCGGCCGAATAGTTGAGGAACAGCATCCGGTTGTCCGGATCGCGCGCGTTCAGCTTGTCGAGCGCCGCGACGAGCGCGGCGGCGACGGCCGAACTGTTGCCCTGCGTGACGAACCCGATATGGCGGTCCGCGGCCGCGCGCAACTGCACGAGCGCCTCCTCGGGGCTCCCTTTGCTGTCGAGCACCACGAGTTCGAGCGGATGCGTGCCATCGCGCAGCTTCACGCCGCCCGCCGCGTTGACCTGCTCGACGCCGAAGCGCAGGTTGCGCTCGACCGCCGCGCCCGCATTCGCGAACGGGCCCGACATCCCTTCGATCAGCGCGATCCGCACCGGCTCGCCGCCGGCAAACGCCGACGACACCAGCATCCATCCCGCGCTCAACGCGAGCGCACAACGCTTCCACCCCTGCATCGGCCACCTGCCCTTCAATCTGCCCGAGAAGCGCGGATCATAGGCCGGCGCCCCCGCCGCCCGCAAGCGCGACGCGCCCGGCGATCCGCACCGATTTTTTCCGCGCGATGCGCCGTCGCACGCCGTCCGTGATAAAACGAGACTTGTTTCCGTGTTCTGGAGAATCCCCATGCGCATTCGCATTTCCGCGCGCCTGCCGGTGCTGGTCGCCAGCGCCGCCGCGCTGCTGGCCGGTTGCGCGCAACCGTGGCAGCAATACCAGGCCGGCCAGGACGAGTCGGCGATCGTCGCACGCATGGGCCCGCCGCGCGAAATCTACGACCTGCCCGGCGGCGGCAAGCGCCTGATGTGGCCGACCCAGCCGATGGGCGAAATCACCATCGCGGCCGACGTTGACGCGGCCCACAAGATCGTCAACGTGCGCCAGGTCCTGCAGCCGAACGAGTTCTATCGCGCGGAGATCGGCAAGTGGACGAAGACCGACGTCCTCGTGAACTTCGGACGCCCCGTCGAGACGTCCTACTTCCCGCTGATGAAGCGCGAGGTGTGGACTTACCGGTATCTCGAGGACAACGTCTGGTACATGATGTACAGCTTCTGCTTCGATCCGCAGGGCATCCTGCGCATCACGCAGAAAACGCCCGACCCGCTGCACGACCCCGACCGCCGCAACCTGTTCTGACCGATTACGCATTTACGCGCAATATTCAGCATGGCCATTCACGAATCATTGCGTGAATGGCCATTTCCTTTTTTCCGCTTCCCGATTAATTCGGAAAATGCGACGGAAATCTTTTCCGATCGATGACATTCCGATGGCACCTCGCTGACATCCCCGTCATACGTGCCTTTGCGCGTAAACAGGCATGCGCGGTGCATGTCATGCGGCGAATTGGTGCACGCAATGCACTACGCCAAATCAATTTGAAACAAATTGTTTCATCACCCCCGAAGTGCTAGGGCATACCCCTAATATCAGTCGAAAAACAACCTTTCAATTTAGAAAGAATGCCATTGCGACATTTTTGCCGATATTCGTTTGCCTTTATCACAAAGGAGTCCTCATGAATCGCCCCAAGAGCATGCTGGTTGCCAACATCGCCTGGGCCCGCGAGACGCGTGAATACACGCCCGGCTTCTTCGACGCGCTCGCGCGCGGCCAGAATCCGCGCGTGCTGTGGATCGGCTGCGCCGACAGCCGCGTGCCGGCCGAGACCATCACGCACTGCGCGCCCGGCGAGTTGTTCGTCCATCGCAACATCGCGAACCTGTTTCATCCCGACGACGACAATTCCGCCAGCGTCCTCGAGTACGCGGTGCGCGTGCTGCAGGTCGACCACGTGATCGTGTGCGGGCACTACGGATGCGGCGGCGTACGCGCGTCGCTGCTGCCGCCGCCGTCCGACCTGCCGCACGTCGCGCGCCGCATCGCGCCGCTCTGCGCGCTCGCGCGGCGCCATCGCGACACGCTGGACGGGCTTGACGACGCGGCCGCCGCCGACCGCCTCGCCGAACTCAACGTGCTCGAACAGGTGAGGCTGCTGCGCGCGTCCCCGATCGTGCAGGGCCGCGAACGGCCGCCGCTCGTGCACGGCTGGATCTTTTCGCTCGCCGACGGCCGCCTGCAGGAACTCGATTCCGGCTACACCACGCCGTCCGCCGACGTCGAACCCGTGCAGGCCGCGACGGCCGGCGCGCTCGGCTGACCTACCCCGCCCCCAAGCCAATGAAATCGCCCCAACCATGAAACTGAACGAGCGCCTGTCCACCCTGCCGCGCGACGTTGTCGCAGGCGTCGTCGTTTTCCTCGTCGCGCTGCCGCTGTGTCTCGGCATCGCCAATGCATCCGGCGTCGAACCGTTCGCCGGGCTCGTGTCCGGGATCGTCGGCGGCATCGTCGTCGCGCTGCTGAGCGGCTCGTCGCTGTCCGTCAGCGGGCCGGCCGCCGGCCTCGTCGTGATCGTCGTCGAAGGCATCGCGCAACTCGGCAGCTTCTCCGCGTTCCTGCTCGCGGTGCTGCTGTCCGGCGTGCTGCAGTTCGGGTTCGGCATGCTGCGCGCCGGCCGCTTCGCCGCCTACGTGCCGTCGCCCGTCATCAAGGGCATGCTCGCCGCGATCGGCCTGCTGCTGATCGTTAAGCAGATTCCGTTTGCCTTCGGTATCGGCGGGTCAGCCGCGCAATCGTTTGCGAATTGGCCGGGCCTGCCGGTCGCGTGGGCCGCGACGGCCATCGCGCTCGCCTCGCTCGCGCTGCTGGTCGCGTGGGACACGCCCGCGCTGCGCCGCTTTGCGCTGGTGCGCGCGGTGCCGGCCCCGCTTGCAGTGGTCGTGCTGGGGATCGGCGCCACGCTCGTGCTGAGCGTCGTCGCGCCGTCAGTTGCGCCGGGCGCCGCCCATCGCGTGACGCTGCCCGAACTCGGATCGTTCGCGGCCTTCGCGGCGTCGCTCAAGCATGCGGAGCTCGGCCCGAACTTCGCGCAGCTCGTCAATCCTGACGTGTGGCGGGTCGCGATCACGCTTGCGGTCGTCGCGAGCCTCGAGACGCTGCTGAGCCTCGAAGCGGTCGAGCAGATCGACCCGAAGCGCCGGCCGACCCAGCCTGACCGCGAGCTCAAGGCCCAGGGCGTCGGCAATCTCGTCGCGGGCGCGGTCGGCGGGCTGCCGATCACGTCGGTGATCGTGCGCAGCTCGGTGAACGTCAATGCGGGCGCGCAAAGCCGGATGTCGGCGATCGTGCACGGGATGCTGCTGCTCGCGAGCGTGTTCGCGCTCACCGGCCTGATCAACCTGATCCCGCTCGCGAGCCTGGCCGCGATCCTGATCCACACCGGCTTCAAGCTCGCGAAACCGGCGCTGTTCCGCTCGGTGCTGAAACAGGGGCCGGCCGCATTCGTGCCGTTCGCCGCGACGATCGCCGGCGTGCTCGCGGTCGACCTGCTGTTCGGCATCGCGCTCGGCCTCGCCTGCAGCGTGCTGGCGGTCGCCGTCGCGAACCTGAAGAGTCCCGTCACGCTCGCGCAGCACGACGACCACTTCCTGCTGTCGTTCCGCAAGGACGTGTCGTTTCTCGGCAAGGTGCAGGTCAAGCATCACCTGCGGCACATTCCCGACCGCGCCGCGGTGATCATCGACGCGACGCGCGCCGACTACATCGATCACGACGTGCTCGAACTGCTCGACGCGTTCGTCGCCGATGCGCCGCGACGCGGGATCGCGGTCGAGTTCCGGCGGCGCAGCCCGGCGCCGCGCACGGCCGCGCGCCGCTGGCTGTTCCGTGCGCCGGCTGCCGAATGAGCCGTGGATGAGTGGGTACATGAAAAAACACCCCAAAGGTCGGATCAAAAATCCAACTTTTGGGGTGCAGTTCAGCGGCACAGGGCCGCACGGGGCGTTTCGGGGACGCGCTGCGCTTACGAGCGCTGCGGATTGACCTTGTCGTCCTTCGAATGCAGCTTGTTCAGTGCGGAGATGTAAGCCTTCGCGGATGCGGCGACGATGTCCGGATCGGTGCCGACGCCGTTGACGATCCGCCCGCTCTTCGACAGCCGGACGGTCACTTCGCCCTGCGCCTGCGTGCCGGTCGTGATCGCGTTCACCGAGTACAGCAGCAGTTCGGAACCGCTGCCGACTTCGCTCTCGATCGCATTGAACGTCGCGTCGACCGGGCCGTTGCCGCGCGCCTCACCGGTCACTTCCTTGCCTTCGACCGCGAACACGATTTTCGCCTGCGGTTGCTCGCCCGTCTCCGAACGCTGCGACAGCGACACGAACTTGAAGTGCTCCTGCTCGTGCGCGAGCGCCGATTCCTCGGACACGATCGCGATGATGTCTTCGTCGAAGATCTCGGCCTTGCGATCGGCCAGATCCTTGAAGCGCATGAACGCGGCATTGAGTTCGCTCTCGCTGTCGAGCGCCACGCCGAGCTCCTGCAGGCGCTGCTTGAACGCGTTGCGGCCCGACAGCTTGCCGAGCACGATCTTGTTGGCGGTCCAGCCCACGTCTTCCGCGCGCATGATCTCGTAGGTGTCGCGCGCCTTCAGCACGCCGTCCTGGTGAATGCCCGACGCATGCGCGAACGCGTTCGCGCCGACCACCGCCTTGTTCGGCTGCACGACGAAGCCGGTGATCTGCGACACGAGCTTCGACGTCGGCACGATCTGCGTCGTGTCGATGCCGACGTCGAGGCCGAAGTAGTCCTTGCGGGTCTTCACGGCCATCACGATTTCTTCGAGCGACGTGTTGCCCGCGCGCTCGCCGAGGCCGTTGATCGTGCACTCGATCTGGCGCGCACCGCCGATCTTCACGCCGGCGAGCGAGTTCGCCACCGCCATCCCGAGATCGTTGTGGCAATGCACCGAGAAGATCGCCTTGTCCGAGTTCGGAATGCGCTCCCGCAGCGTCTTCACGAGGTTGCCGTACAGCTCCGGCACGCCGTAGCCGACCGTATCGGCGATGTTGATCGTCGTCGCGCCTTCCGCGATCACGGCTTCCAGCACGCGGCACAGGAAGTCGAGATCCGAGCGGCTGCCGTCTTCCGGCGAGAATTCGACGTTGTCGGTGAACTTGCGCGCGAAGCGCACCGCGAGACGCGCCTGCTCGAACACCTGGTCCGGCGTCATCCGCAGCTTCTTCTCCATGTGCAGCGGCGACGTCGCGATGAACGTGTGGATCCGCGCGCTGTTGGCCGGCTTCAGCGCGTCGGCCGCACGCTGGATGTCCTTGTCGTTGGCGCGCGCCAGCGAGCAGATCGTGCTGTCCTTCACGAGACCGGCGATCGTGTGGATCGCGTCGAAATCGCCGTTCGAGCTGGCCGCGAAGCCGGCCTCGATCACGTCGACCTTCATCCGCTCGAGGTGCTTCGCGATGCGGATTTTCTCTTCCTTCGTCATCGACGCACCGGGCGATTGTTCGCCGTCACGCAACGTCGTATCGAAAATGATCAGCTTGTCTGTCATGGGGGGCTCCAGGGCTCTTTATACGGAAGTCAAACGTAACGAGATCGCGCCACCGCTGGCGACGCTCGACAACAGACGAAGCTTGACGGGGGGCGAGAACGGTCAGCGCGGCAGGCGCGCCGAAGCTAGCGCGCGTAGCGGCGCACCGGCTAGAAGGAGGGAGAGGCGGGAAAATGCAGTCATGCCAAAGACTATAGCGGCATTCCGTTGGGTGCGCAATCGGACGGCACCCGGGGTTTCCGGCCGCACGGGCCGATCCAGGGACAAATGAAAACGGCGACCCTGGGGCCGCCGTTTCCGGGCAAAGCATGCGCGTGCGTCAGTGATCGCGCTGCGACGAGCGCGCCGGATTCGCGCGCCCGCGGATGGCCATGTAGCCCCAGAACACGTAGCCGGACAGCCCGTACAGCACGAACAGGCAGAACAGCATCAGCGGCGGATCGGACGACACGAGCACGAACGCGACGACGACCAGCAGGATCGCCGCGAACGGCACGCGGTGCCGCACGTCGAGCGCCTTGCCGCTGTAGAACGGCGCGTTCGACACCATCGTCACGCCCGCGTAGATCGTCAGCACGAACGCAACCCACGGCAGCCAGCCGAGCTTCATCGGCACGCGGTTGTCGGTGGCGAGCCACACGAAGCCCGCGATCAGCGCGGCGGCGGCCGGGCTCGGCAGCCCCTGGAAGAAGCGCTTGTCGACGACGCCGATGTTCGTATTGAAGCGCGCGAGGCGCAGCGCGGCGCCCGAGCAGTACACGAACGCGGCGAGCCAGCCCCAGCGGCCGAGATCCTTCAGCACCCACTCGTACATCACGAGCGCGGGCGCGACGCCGAACGACACCATGTCCGACAGGCTGTCGAACTGCTCGCCGAACGCGCTCTGCGTATGCGTCATGCGTGCCACGCGCCCATCCATTCCGTCGAGCACCATCGCGACGAAAATCGCGATCGCGGCGATCTCGAAACGCACGTTCATCGCCTGCACGACCGCGAAGAAGCCGCAGAACAGCGCGGCGGTCGTGAACGCGTTCGGCAGCAGGTAGATGCCGCGCGTCTTCAGGAACCGCTGGCGCGCGGCGCGGCGGCTCTCGATGGGCACCGGATCCTGCGCCATCACCTTGTTGCGCCGGAACGGGCGTGGCGTCTGGCCGGCGCCGTTGCGCGGCCGACGCGGTTTGAATGCGGCCATCGTGCGCTCCGCCGCTTACTGTTCGAGTTCGGCGAGGATCGTCGACGACGCGTAGACCTTCTCGCCGATCGACACCTTCGCGCGGCTGCCGAGCGGCAGGTACACGTCGACGCGCGAACCGAAGCGGATGAAACCGTAGCGCTGGCCGCGCGACAGCGGTTCGCCCGCACGCACGTAGCAGAGGATCCGGCGTGCGACGAGGCCGGCGATCTGCACCGCGGTCACGGTCTTGCCGCTCGCCGTCTGGATCACGACCGCATTACGCTCGTTCTCGGTCGACGCCTTGTCGATCGCCGCGTTCAGGAACGCGCCCGGGAAGTATTCGACCTTGGAGATCGCGCCATCGACCGGCGAACGCTGCGAATGGACGTTGAAGACATTCATGAACACGCTGATCTTCAGCGCTTCGCGGTTCGCGTACGGGTCCTGCGTGGTCTCGACCGCGACGATGCGGCCGTCCGCCGGGCACAGCACCGCGTTCGGCTGCGCCGGGATCGGGCGCTGCGGGTCGCGGAAGAACTGGACGACGAAGACGAGCAGCAGCCAGAACGGCCACGCGAAGCCGAAGCCCCCGACAGCATGGATCAACAGCGCGATGACGGCTGCAATCGCGATGAACGGCCAGCCTTCGCGCGCGATGATCGGATGAGGATAGTTCATGGATTCGTTCTGTGTTCGGTGAATTGCAAAGCCCGTAGGATAGCAAAAGCCGCCCGGGGCACTGCTGCCTTCGGGCGGCTTTTTGGTACCGGCCCTCTATTCGAGGGGCCGGAACAGCACGCGGTGCTTAGTTCTTCGACTGGTCGACGAGCTTGTTCTTCGCGATCCACGGCATCATCGCGCGCAGCTTCGAGCCGACTTGCTCGATCTGGTGCTCGGCCGTCAGGCGGCGGCGCGACTGCAGCGTCGGCGCGCCTGCCTTGTTCTCGAGAATGAAGCTCTTCGCGTACTCGCCCGTCTGGATGTCGGTCAGGCACTGCTTCATCGCCTTCTTCGTCTCTTCCGTGACGATGCGCGGGCCCGTCACGTACTCGCCGTACTCGGCGTTGTTCGAGATCGAGTAGTTCATGTTCGCGATGCCGCCTTCGTAGATCAGGTCGACGATCAGCTTCAGCTCGTGCAGGCACTCGAAGTACGCCATTTCCGGCGCGTAGCCTGCTTCGACCAGCGTCTCGAAGCCGGCCTTGATCAGCTCGACCGTACCGCCGCACAGCACGGCCTGCTCGCCGAACAGGTCGGTTTCGGTCTCTTCACGGAAGTTGGTTTCGATGATGCCCGCACGGCCGCCGCCGTTCGCTGCCGCGTACGACAGCGCGATGTCGCGTGCCGCGCCCGACTTGTTCTGCGCAACCGCGATCAGGTGCGGCACGCCGCCACCTTGCGAGTACGTGCCGCGAACCGTGTGGCCCGGTGCCTTCGGCGCGATCATGATCACGTCGAGGTCGGCGCGCGGGATCACCGCGCCGTAGTGGACGTTGAAGCCGTGCGCGAATGCCAGCGCCGCGCCCTGCTTGATGTTCGCGTGGACTTCCTTCGCGTACACGTCGGCGATCTGCTCGTCCGGCAGCAGCATCATCACGACGTCGGCGCTCTTCACCGCTTCCGCGACTTCCTTGACCGACAGGCCTGCGTTTTCGGCCTTGCTCCACGACGCGCCGCCCTTGCGCAGGCCGACCGTCACGTTCACGCCGCTGTCCTTCAGGTTCAGCGCGTGTGCATGGCCTTGCGAGCCGTAGCCGATGATCGTGACTTGCTTGCCCTTGATGAGGGAGAGGTCAGCGTCTTTGTCGTAGAAAACGTTCATGATGGTTCCTTCGCTAATTCAAAAATTCAACAATTCGTTCGGATGGAGTACTGCGGGCCGGGACATGACGGCGCACCCGGCGTGCCTGTCTGGCATCACACCTTCAGGATGCGCTCGCCGCGTCCGATGCCGGAGCTGCCGGTGCGCACGGTCTCTAGGATCGCGCCCGCGTCCAGCCCCTGGATGAATGCGTCGAGCTTGTCGCTCGCGCCCGTCAATTCGATCGTGTAGGTCTTTTCGGTCACGTCGATGATGCGGCCGCGGAAAATGTCCGCCATCCGCTTCATTTCTTCGCGCTCCTTGCCCACTGCACGTACCTTGATCAGCATCAGCTCGCGTTCGATGTGTGCACCGTCGGTCAGGTCCACCACTTTCACCACCTCGATCAGGCGGTTCAGATGCTTCGTGATCTGTTCGATCACGTCGTCGGAGCCAATGGAAACGATGGTGAGCCGCGACAGCGATTGGTCTTCGGTCGGCGCCACCGTCAAGGTTTCGATGTTGTAGCCGCGTGCGGAAAACAGACCGACCACGCGCGACAGCGCGCCCGGTTCGTTCTCCAGCAGGACGGAAATGATGTGTCTCATGTTCGCTTCTTCCAGAATGTGTCCGTGTCGATTCACTCGCGCCGCGCGCTGCCGCGTGCCGCGCCGCCCTTCGTGAAGGCGGCCGCATCGGGCTCAGGCGCGCGTCGCGCCGTTACAGGTCTTCCGATCCGAGCAGCATCTCGGTGATGCCCTTGCCGGCCTGTACCATCGGCCAGACGTTTTCGGTCGGATCGGTCTGGAAGTCGAGAAACACGGTGCGGTCCTTCAGGCGCAGCGCTTCCTTCAGCGCCGGCTCCACATCCGAGGTCTTTTCGATCCGCATGCCGACATGGCCGTACGCTTCGGCGAGCTTCACGAAATCAGGCAGCGCATCCATGTACGAATGCGAATAGCGCTTGCTGTATTCGATCTGCTGCCACTGGCGAACCATGCCGAGATAGCGGTTGTTCAGCGAAATGATCTTCACGGGCGTGTCGTACTGCAGGCAGGTCGACAGTTCCTGGATGCACATCTGGATCGAGCCTTCGCCCGTGATGCACAGCACGTCGTCGTCCGGGTGCGCCATCTTGACGCCCATCGCTGCCGGCAGGCCGAAGCCCATCGTGCCGAGGCCGCCGGAGTTGATCCAGCGACGCGGCTTGTTGAAACGGTAGAACTGCGCCGCCCACATCTGGTGCTGGCCGACGTCCGAGCACACGAACGCATTGCCGTCCGTCAGCTCCCACGCCTTCTCGACCACGTACTGCGGCTTGATGATCTCGCTTTCGCGGTCGTACTTCAGGCAGTCCTTCGAGCGCCAGCCCTCGATGTCCTTCCACCATTGCGCGAGCGCCTCGGTGTCGGGGCCATGCTCGGCCGTCTGCAACTGCTCGATCAGTTCCTTCAGCACTTCCTTCACGTCGCCGACGATCGGGATGTCGACCTTCACACGCTTCGAGATCGACGACGGGTCGATGTCGATGTGGATGATCTTGCGCGGACGCGACGCGAAGTGCGCCGGGTCGCCGATCACGCGGTCGTCGAAGCGGGCACCGATCGCGATCAGCACGTCGCAGTGCTGCATCGCCATGTTCGCTTCGTAGGTGCCGTGCATGCCGAGCATGCCGAGGAATTTCTTGTCCGACGCGCGATAGCCGCCGAGGCCCATCAGCGTGTTCGTGACCGGGTAGCCGAGCAGGTCCGCGAACTGGTTCAGTTCACGCGACGCGTCGGCGAGGATGATGCCGCCCCCCGTGTAGATGTACGGGCGCTTGGCCGTCAGCAGCAGTGACACGGCCTTACGGATCTGGCCCGAATGGCCCTTCGTGACCGGATTGTACGAACGCAGCGACACGCTCTTGACGGGCTCGTATTCGCACGGCGTCTTCGAGATGTCCTTCGGGATGTCGATCAGCACCGGGCCCGGACGGCCGGTGCGGGCGATATAGAACGCCTTCTTGACGGTTTCCGCGAGGTCGCGCACATCCTTCACGAGGAAGTTGTGCTTCACGCACGGACGCGTGATGCCGACGGTGTCGCACTCCTGGAAGGCATCCTGGCCGATCGCGGCCGTGGGCACCTGGCCGCTGATCACGACCATCGGGATCGAATCCATGTACGCCGTGGCGATGCCGGTCACCGCGTTGGTGACACCGGGGCCCGACGTCACGAGACAGACGCCGACATTGCCGGTGGAACGCGCATACGCATCGGCTGCGTGCACGGCCGCCTGTTCGTGGCGCACCAGCACGTGCTGAATCTTGTCCTGCTTGTAAAGCTCGTCGTAGATGTAGAGTACCGAGCCGCCGGGGTAGCCCCAGATGAATTCGACGTTTTCATCGGCCAGTGCCTTCATGAGCACCGTACCGCCGATGGAGTCGCTATCGGGAGGGGAAAGGGGTTCCGACGTGGAGAATTCCGCGCTGGGCATGTTCATTTTGACCTTTCGAATTTTCGGCAAAAAATTGATCGGGTGCTCTCTGCCGGGCTTGTGGCTCGGGTTCAAGCGGCGCGTCCAGTTTGAAGGGCAGGCTTCTTGGGCCAGCCTCAAATGAGACCATCACTTCATGTTGCGAATCATTGACGATAGCGGGTCGCGATGGGGTCGTCAAGCAAAATATCCCGCAGCGCATCATGAGTGCCGCCCGGCACCCCGCCGCCGCGGCTCGCGCGCAACGTGCGGCGCCCAACCCGGTGCCAAGCGGCGCGAAAATTTGATAGCATCCGCGGGTTTTACGAAATTTTTCGACCTTTTACACCACGCAGCGGCCCGCAGCGCATACCTTCACGGAATGGCATCAGACAAGGAACTCGCCGACTTTCTGGCGGGCGTCGAAAGGCGCGCGTTCAAGCAGGCTGCGTACGCCGTGCGTGACGACGATGCGTCGCTCGACATCGTGCAGGACGCGATGATCAAGCTTGCGGAGAAGTACGGCGACCGGCCGGCGGCCGAGTTGCCGCTGCTTTTTCAGCGGATCCTGCAGAACGCGATCCACGACTGGTTCCGCCGGCAGAAAGTCCGCAACACGTGGGTCACGCTCTTTTCGTCGCTAAACAGCAGCGACGACGACGACTTCGACCCGCTCGAAACACTCGAATCCGCGGACGACAACGCGGGCGTCGAAAGCAGCGAGCACCGCCTCGAACGAGAGCAGGTTCTGGCCCTGATCGACGAAGAAATCCAGAAGCTTCCGGCGCGTCAACGGGAAGCGTTCCTGATGCGTTATTGGGAAGATATGGATGTCGCCGAGACTGCCGCCGCAATGGGGTGCTCCGAGGGCAGCGTGAAGACGCACTGCTCACGGGCCACCCACACGCTGGCGCACGCGCTCAAGGCCAAAGGAATCACGCTATGAGCTCCGCTCCCGCAAATCGAGAACACGAATTCGCGTTGAAGGTGCGCCGCGCGCTGGACGAGTGCGCGGCCGACCTGCCTGCCGCGACCACCGACCGTCTGGCCGTCGCCCGCCGGGCTGCGCTCGCGCGCAAGAAGCCCGAAGCCGCGACCGTGCCGGTGTTCGTGCCGGCCTTCGCCGGCGCGGCCGGTGCGTACGGCACGGCGCCCGCGAGCCGCCCGCCGGCGTCGTTCGCGCGCCGCCTGCTGCGCGCGTGGCCGCTGGCCCTGCTGCTCGCGGGGCTCGTCGGCATCGCCTACTGGGAAGACATGCAGCGCACCGCCGAACTCGCCGATATCGACGCGGCGATGCTCAGCGACGACCTGCCGCTCAACGCGTATCTCGACCACGGGTTCAACGCGTATCTGTCGCGCGCTCACTAACAGACAATAACGAGGGGATCGCACGGGTGAGTCAGAAGCGCGGCCTGGCCGTATTTTTCGGATGCGTAATCGCGATCGCCGTTTCCTACGTCGCCACTTACCCACGATTCCACCCGGCCCCCGCGACGACCACCGCCGCGGTCAGCAGCCCTGCCGCGCCCGCATCGGCCGCGACCGGGCTGAGCACCGAACTCCCCCCGCTGCCCCTGCCGCTGCCGGCCGCTACCGGCCCGTTGTCGTGGGCGCGCCTCACGCCGGCGCAGCACGCGGCGCTCGCGCCGTTCGCCGACCAGTGGGACGGCTTCAGCGATGCCCGCAAGCGCAAATGGCTGAAGATCGCGTCGCGTTTCGCGAAGTTGACGCCCGATGACCAAAAGCGCCTGCAGGACCGGATGACCGAATGGGCCAGGATGACGCCCGAGCAGCGCCGCGTCGCGCGCGAGAACTACCAGAGTGCGAAGGAGCTTTCCGCACAGGCGCGCGAGCGGGCGTGGAAGGCATACCAGCAACTCCCGGAGGAGCAGAAGGAACGGCTCGCGGCCGCCGAGCGCCGCCGCCGGCCGAGCGTCGTCAGTGCGCCGCCGACCGTCGCCGACCGGGACGTGCGCCGCCTCGTCAATTCGCACGAACACCCGGCCAGCGGCCCGGCCACCGCACCGGCGCCCGTCTCGGCCGCCGTCGCGCCGCCGGTGCCCGCATCGTCGACGGCCGGCACCGCATCCGCGCCGGCTGCCGTGGCGCCGGTGTCGCCCGCCGACGCGCCCTCGCTGTTCAAGGGCTCCTGAGTGCCCGTGGCGAACGCCCACGCACCTGAAACTCCGGCCGCCGCGCCGTCCGTGCGGCGGCGCCTCGCCGCGCTGCTCTACGAAGGCGTGCTGCTGTTCGGCGTCGTGTTCTTCGCCGGGCTCGCGTTCAGCCTCGCGACGCAGCAACGCAACGGCCTCGTCCATCACAACCTGCTCGCCGCCTGGATCGCGCTCGTGGTCGGCGCGTACTTCGTCTGGTTCTGGACCCACGGCGGGCAGACGCTGCCGATGAAGACCTGGCGGCTGCGGCTCGAATCGTCGAGCGGCCGGCCGCTGAGCGCGGGCCACGCGCTCGTCCGCTATGCGCTCGGCTGGCTGTGGTTCCTGCCGCCGCTCGCGCTGCATCCGCTCCTCGGCCTGTCGGTACCCGTCACGCTCGCGCTCACCGCCGCATGGATCGCCGCCTGGGCCGGCGCCGCGCGGCTGCATGCCGAGCGGCAGTTTCCGCACGACCGGATCGCCCGCACGCGCGTCGTCGCGATACCGCGCTGACACGCGGCATTCGCCTGACGAAAACACCTCGCCGAGGCGACTTCCGCCCGTCCCGGCAGCGCTGCCCGACAATGACCGTCCGTTCTGTACGGCACATTACGCAACGCCCCGCCATTCACTGCTAAACACCCTGCAGCGGTCGTAATAAGAACGTCTCGTGACTGTCATGGCACAGTCACGCCCGCATGGCGGAATGCCGGTAATGTCAACCGGCGCGAGTCATGCATGGGCCAGAAAACGTCCGCGACCTCCCTGTTCCGTCACCCCATCGGCGCCCGCGCCGCCACAGCGTTCCTGTCCGGTTCTGCCGCAACCGACGGGCTGGTCTCGCAAGACCCGCCTGCGGGGCACGCCACGCAGCATGACGACCCCGACTCGTCGGCCCACCGCTACCGCACCATCTGGCTGTCCGACATCCACCTCGGCTCGAGCGGCTGCCAGGCGCCGTACCTGCTCGACTTCCTGCGTCACAACGATTCGGAGTACCTGTACCTCGTCGGCGACATCATCGACGGCTGGCAGCTGAAGAAGGGCTGGTACTGGCCGCAGGCGCACAACGACGTCGTGCAGAAGATCCTGCGCAAGGCACGCAAGGGGACGCAGGTCGTCTACATCCCCGGCAACCACGACGAAGGCGCGCGGCAGTTCTGCGATCTCGCGTTCGGCGACATCCAGGTGCGCGGCGAGGCGTTCCACACGACGCTCGCAGGCAAACGTTTGTGGATCGTGCACGGCGACCTGTTCGACGGCGTGATCCAGCACGCGAAATGGCTCGCGTACCTCGGCGACACGCTCTACACGCTGATCCTCGTGCTGAACCGCTGGTTCAACCGGATCCGCAGCCGGCTCGGCTTCCAGTACTGGTCGCTGTCGCAGTACCTGAAGCACCAGGTCAAGAACGCCGTCAACTTCATCTCCCAGTTCGAGACCGTGATGACCGACGAGGCGCGCCGCCGCGGCTGCGACGGCGTCGTGTGCGGCCACATCCACAAGGCGGAGATCCGCGACATCGACGGCGTGCTGTACTGCAACGACGGCGACTGGGTCGAAAGCCTGTCCGCACTCGTCGAGACGATGGAAGGCGAACTGAAGATCGTCTACTGGACGGTGATGCGCACCGCACCGACGGAGACCACGTCGCGCAAGGCCAAGGCCACTGCCTGACACCCCCCTACTTACAGGACAAAGCCGCGATGAAGATCATGATCGTCACCGACGCGTGGGAACCGCAGGTCAACGGCGTCGTGCGCACGCTGAAGAGCACGTCGCGCGAACTCACCGCGCTCGGCCACCGCGTCGAACTGCTGACGCCGCTGGAATTCCGTACGGTGCCCTGCCCGACCTACCCGGAGATCCGCCTGTCGATCCTGCCGTACCGCAAGCTGCGCGCGCGGATCGATGCGTTCGCACCCGACGCGCTGCACATCGCGACCGAAGGCCCGCTCGGCCTCGCCGCGCGACGCTACGCGCGTTCGCGCAAGCTGCCGTACACGACCGCGTACCACACGCGCTTTCCGGAATACGTGCAGGCGCGCTTCGGCATCCCGCTCGCCGCGACCTACCGCTTCCTGCACTGGTTCCACGGCCCGTCGCTCGCGGTGATGGCGCCGACGCCGGTCGTCAAGCAGGATCTCGAGAAATTCGGCTTCACGAACGTCGTGCTGTGGACGCGCGGCGTCGATCTCGACGTGTTCCGGCCGATGGAATCGAAGGTGCTCAATACCGCGCGGCCGATCTTCCTGTACGTGGGCCGCGTCGCGATCGAGAAGAACGTCGAGGCATTCCTGCGCCTCGACCTGCCCGGCTCGAAGTGGGTCGCGGGCGAAGGCCCCGCGCTCGCGGAGCTGAAGTCGCGCTATCCGGAAGCAAACTATCTCGGCGTGCTGTCACAGGCCGAGCTCGCCAAGGTGTATGCTGCGGCCGACGTGTTCGTGTTCCCGAGTCGCACCGACACGTTCGGCCTCGTGCTGCTCGAGGCGCTCGCCTGCGGCACGCCGGTAGCCGCGTATCCCGTGACGGGCCCGATCGACGTGCTCGGCGAAGGCGACGCCGGCGCAATGCACGAAGACCTGCAGGAAGCCTGCCTCGAGGCGCTGAAGATCGAACGCACCACTGCGCGCGCGTGGGCCGAACGCTTCTCGTGGCGCGCGGCATCCGAGCAGTTCGCGTCGCATCTGAAGCCGCTGCCGAAGACCGCGTACTCGCCAGCAGAAGGTGCCGCCGTTTGAAACGAGACCTGAACGACAAAATCCCGCCCCCCGACGCAACGCCGCAACGGCACCGCCCGTTCGACGAGGAAGAGCCGCACGCCGACGCGGACGTGCACGCGCACGAGCCGCTCGGCCCCGACGATCGGCTCGCGCCGCTGCCGCCGAACCCGTACAAGCGCCATCGCGGCATCACGCGCGCCTGGTACGCCCTCAAGCATTCGCTGAACGGCTTTCGCGTGGCGATCCGCGAGGAGAGCGCGTTTCGCCAGGAACTCACGCTCGCCGCGCTGATGCTCCCGATCGGCGCGTTCGCACCGGTGCCGGCGGCATCGCGTGCGCTGCTGATCGCGTCGGTGCTGCTCGTGCTGATCGTCGAGCTGCTGAACTCGAGCGTCGAGGCCGCGATCGACCGCATCTCGCTCGAGCGTCATGAACTCTCGAAGCGCGCGAAGGACCTCGGCAGCGCAGCCGTGACCGTCGCGCTGTTCGCGTGCGTGACGACGTGGGGCTTCGTGCTCGGCCCCGTCGTCGCACGCTGGCTCGGCTTCTAGACGGCTGCCCCGCGGGTATCTGGCGCACCGCCCGCGTGCGGCGCTGCACCATACGCCGCGCGGCGCGGCGATCACGAAATGCCCCGATGTGGCGAAACCCCGGTTTATAATCGTCCGCTAGACATAGAACAGCAACCCGCGCCGGACGAATCACGCAGCATCGATTGCAGCGCCCGCCAGTCCGGCACACACAGGGCCGGACGACATGGAAGCGAAACCTCCCCGCCGCACCCGCGAACGGATTCTCGAGTTGTCGTTGAAACTCTTCAACGAGATCGGCGAGCCGAACGTCACGACCACGACGATCGCCGAGGAAATGGAAATCAGTCCAGGCAACCTGTACTACCATTTCCGCAACAAGGACGACATCATCAACAGCATCTTCGCGCAGTTCGAGCAGCAGATCGAACGGCGGCTGCGCTTTCCCGAAGATCACCGTCCGACGATCGACGAAACCTGGTCGTACCTGCAGTACATGGCCGATTTCATGTGGACCTACCGGTTCCTGTATCGCGACCTCAACGACCTGCTCGCCCGCAACCGCACGCTCGAGACGCACTTCAAGCAGATCATCAGCCACAAGGTGCGCTTCGCGCGCGACATGTGCGAGCTGCTCGTGTCCGACGCCGAGATGGTCGCGACGCCCGCCGAGATCGAAGTCATCGCCACCAACATGGCCGTCATTTCGACGTACTGGCTGTCGTATCAGTACGTGATGCATCCGCGCAAATACAACGACCAGGACGCGATCCGCGAGGAACTGCACCAGGTCAGCATGCACGTGATCTCCGTGATGGCACCGTACCTGCGCGGCCGTTCGCGCCAGCTGTTCGACGACCTGGTCTCGGGCAAGCTGCCGAAGCGCCAGTTCACCGACTACCTGCCGCCGCGCGACGGCTCGCCGCGCCCCGCCGACAGCCCCGTCGTCACCGGGCAGGCACCCGCCAAGGACTCCAAGCAATGAAGGCTGTTTGTGTTTACTGCGGCTCGTCGTCCGGCGTGCGGCCCGTCTATGCCGATGCCGCGCGCGCATTCGGTCGCGCGCTCGTCGATGCGGGCCTCACGCTCGTCTACGGTGGCGGCCGGGTCGGCCTGATGGGCGTGATCGCCGACGAAGTGATGGCGGCCGGCGGCCGTGCGGTCGGCGTGATCCCCGAACTGCTCGTCGACAAGGAAGTCGGCCATACGGGGCTGTCGGAACTGCACGTCGTGCCCGACATGCACCACCGCAAGAAAATGATGGCCGATCTCTCCGACGCGTTCGTCGCGATGCCCGGCGGCGCCGGCACGCTCGAAGAGCTCTTCGAAGTCTACACGTGGGCGCAGCTCGGCTATCACCGCAAGCCCGTCGCGGTCTACAACATCGATTCGTTCTACGATCCGCTGATCGCGCTGTTGCGTCATACGGTCGACGAGGGCTTCATGCGTCCGGCCTATTTCGACGCACTGTGCGTCGAGTCGGAACCCGTCGAGCTGATCGAGCGACTGCGTCGCTACCAGCCGCCCGCCCGCGACAAGTGGGCGCCCGACGCGGCCAAGTAACCGTCACCGGAACCCGCACGCGATGACCGCACCGTCCGACCGCAAGGCCGTCCTCATCACCGGCGCGAGCCGTGGCATCGGCCGCGCAACCGCCGTGCTCGCGGCCGAGCGCGGCTGGGACGTCGGCATCAACTACGCGCGCGACGCGGCGGCGGCCGAACTCACCGCGCAGGCCGTCCGCGACGCGGGCGGCCGGGCGTGCGTCGTCGCGGGCGACGTCGCGAACGAAGCCGATGTCGTCGCGATGTTCGACACCGTCACGGCCGCATTCGGCCGCCTCGACGCGCTCGTCAACAACGCGGGCATCGTCGCGCCGTCGATGCCGCTCGCCGACATGCCGGCCGACCGGCTGCGGCGGATGTTCGACACCAACGTACTCGGCGCGTATCTGTGCGCGCGCGAGGCCGCGCGCCGGCTCTCCACCGACCGCGGCGGCCGCGGCGGCGCGATCGTCAACGTATCGTCGATCGCCTCCCGGCTCGGCTCGCCGAACGAATACGTCGACTATGCGGGGTCGAAAGGCGCGGTCGACTCGCTGACGATCGGTCTCGCGAAGGAACTCGGCCCGCACGGCGTGCGCGTCAACGCGGTCCGACCCGGCCTGATCGAGACCGACATTCACGCGAGTGGCGGCCAGCCGGGCCGTGCGGCCCGCCTCGGCGCCACGACGCCGCTCGGCCGCGCGGGCGAAGCGCAGGAGATCGCCGAAGCAATCGTCTGGCTGCTCGGCGACGCGGCGTCCTACACGACGGGCGCCCTGCTCGACGTCGGCGGCGGCCGGTAATTCCGCACTGCCGCACATCAAAAACCGCCGTCCAAAGCAATCCGTCGTCACGACACCACAAATCTCCACAATTTCGTGACACGAACGGTAATCCACCGTAACAATTCCGTGGTCTACTAGCGGACATTCAGACAGGTGTCATAAACATCCGTCCGTTGGCCTTTGATATGGCCCCAATCGGTCCTGCCCACGTCGCCGGACCGGCTCGACTCGACCCGAGATTCCTTCCATGCCTGGAACCGCAGCGCCCAGCCGGCGACGCACGTCTGTGCCCGCTCCGGCCCCGCACACCCACTCGACCGCCGACGCCGATCTCACCGCAACGCTCGACGCCGCCGGCACGCCCGTCGCCGCGTCGACCGCCGCCACCAGCACGACGCGCGAACGCTCGCGCCTGCTCGGCTGGCGCGCGTGGCTGCTCGTCGCCGCGCTGATCTGCGCGTATACGCTGCCGGGCGTGCTCGGCCACGATCCGTGGAAGCAGGACGAAACCTACACGTTCGGCATCATCCAGCACATGCTCGAGACCGGCGACTTCGTCGTGCCGACCAATGCCGGCCTGCCGTTCATGGAAAAGCCGCCGCTTTACGCGTGGGTCGCGACCAGCCTCGCCTGGCTGCTGCAGCGCGTCATGCCGCTGCACGACGCGGCCCGGCTCGCGAGCGCGCTGTTCGCCGCGCTGGCATTCGGCTTCATCGCGCGCGCGGCGCGCGTCGCCAGCCGCGCGGACGCCTGGCTCGACCTGCGCGTGATCGGTCCCGTCGTGCTGAGCGCCGGCACGCTCGTCGTCATCAAGCACGTGCACGACATGATGACCGACGTCGCGCTGTTCGCCGGCACGGCAATCGCGTTCTGCGGGCTGCTCGAACTCGTGATGCAGCACGTCACGCGCGCGCAGCAGATGCGGCACGGGCTGCCGGTCCGGCCGTCGGGCCGCTGGGCCGCGCCGATCTTCGGCGCGGGCGTCGGCATCGCGCTGATGACGAAGGGGCTGTTCGTGCCGCTCGTGTTTGCCGCCACGCTCGTCGGCGCGATGGTGCTCTATCCGGCCTGCCGCACCCGCGCGTTCGCGCGCTCGCTCGGCATCGCCGCACTCGTGTTCGCGCCGTTCGCGCTCGTCTGGCCGACCGCACTGTTCCTGCGCTCCGAGACGCTGTTCATGACGTGGTTCTGGGATAACAACGTCGGCCGCTTCTTCGGTTTCTCCGTCCCCCAACTGGGCGCGGAAAACGACAAGCCGTTCTTCATCCTGCGTGCGTTCCTGCTCGTCGGCTTCCCGGTCGCGCCGCTCGCGATCGTCGCGCTCGCGCGGGGCGCATGGCGCGACTGGCGCACGCCGCGCATCGCGCTGCCGGTGATGTTCACGGTCGTCGGGCTCGCCGTGCTGCAAGTGTCCGCGACGTCGCGCCAGCTCTACATCCTGCCGTTCTTCGCCCCGCTCGCACTGGTCGCCGCACAGGCCATCGACCGCCTGCCGCGCCAGCTGCATCTCGCGTGGGACTACCTGAGCCGCATCCTGTTCGGCACGGCCACCGCGCTCGCCTGGGCCATCTGGGCGGTGATGGCCGATCCGGCCGCGTCGCGCAAGGATCTGACGCTGCTCGGCCGCTGGCTGCCGCTCGACTGGACGATGCCGATCGAACCCGCGCTCGTGATCGGTGCGCTCGCGCTGACGGTCGGCTGGCTGACGCTGCTGCCGAAGCTGCGTACGACCGGCGTCTGGCGCGGCGCGCTGTCGTGGGGCGCCGGCGCACTCGTTGCGTGGGGGCTCATTTACACGCTGCTGCTGCCGTGGCTCGATGTCGCGAAGAGCTACCGCTCGGTGTTCGACGACCTGAACGCGCACCTCGCGCTCGAATGGAACGACGGCGACTGCATGGCGAGCCTGCACGGGCTCGGCGAATCGGAAGCGCCGATGCTGTACTACTTCTCCGGCATCCAGCACACGCCGATCGCCGACGCGAAGACGACGCGCTGCACCTGGATGATCGTGCAGGGCGTGCGGGCCGTCGATCCGGCGCCCGGCGACGAATGGAAACTGTTCTGGACGGGCGCCCGCCCGGGCGACAACGAGGAACTGCTGCGCGTGTACGTGCGCACGCCTGAACAGCACGTCGAGTAATGCGGGGAGGCACGGCAGACGCGCCGCCGTGCTTGCCGTCGTAGCGGGCGTGGCATGGTGAGCACCACCGCCCGAGCAGCGAACAGCCATCGGGAAATGCGCGCCGCCGACCGGCGTGCCCTGCCGCCACCGTGCCCGCGTGACCCCGTGGGCCTCCCCTCTTCCCGCGTCACACCGCCGCCCGAATCCTCAGAACGACGAACCAGGCTCGCGAAGAAACGCCGTCTCCTCGTCGCTCGATTCCCGACCGAGAATCGCGTTCCGGTGCGGAAAGCGGCCGAAGCGCTCGACGACGGCCGCATGCAGCAACGCGAAGCGATGATAGCTCTCGCACCCTGCTTCGTCGCGAATGCCCGCGCACAGGCGCACGGCTTCGCGCTGGCTCTCGACCGACTCGTCATGCTCGAACGGCAGATACGCAAACGCGCGGTGATGGCCGCTCGGCAACTGCGCGTCCCAGCCGGCCGCGACGACGCGGCGCGCGAGCGCGAGCGCCTTCGGATCGGCGGCAAACGCGCGCGGCGTGCCGCGATGGATGTTGCGCGAGAACTGGTCGAGCACGACGATCAACGCCAGTGCCCCCGACGGCGAGCCCGCCCAGTGATCGCAAGCGCCGTCGCACGCGGCGTCGAGCAACGCGCCGTAGCACGTGCGCAGCACGTCGTCGAATGCCGCTCCGCCGTTGAACCAGACCTTGCGGTTCTGCCCGAACTCGGCCGAGCCCGGCTCGCCGAACCAGAAATCGAGAATTTCCCGCGCTTGCGGATCGAGCGCCGCCGCGCCCGCGTGGGGGGTGTCAATCGTCATGCAAACTCCAGTACGAGGCGCCGGGTGCGCGCGCTCTTCTTTTCCAGTTTCGCGACCCGCAGCTCGCCGATTTCGGACGTATTGCGCACATGCGTGCCGCCGCACGGCTGCAGGTCGACCTGCTCGATGCGCAGCAGCCGCACACGGCCGAGGCCCATCGGCGGCTTCACGCTCATCGTGCGCACGAGGTCCGGCCGCGCGGCCATCTCGTCGTCGGTGATCCATTCGGTCGTGACCGGATGCGCGCCGCCCACCAGGCCGGCGAGGCGCCGCTCGACGTCATCGCGGTCGATCGCGTCGGACGTCGCGAAATCCAGCCGCACGTAGTCGGCCGTCACGCTGCAACCATCGACTGCGTACGGCAGCACCGCGCACATCAGGTGCGCCGCGGTATGCAGCCGCATGTGGCGATAGCGGCGCAGCCAGTCGATCTCCGCGATCACGCGCGTGCCGGGCTCGAGCGCCGCGACGCTTACCTCCTGCCCCGGTGCGGGCACGTGCACGGCGTCGTCGGGCGTCGCGCCGTCGAACTTGGCCTTGCGCGTATCGGCAATCGCGATCGTGCTGCCGTCGGGCAGCGTCAGCGTGCCGGTGTCGCCGGCCTGGCCACCGCCGAGCGGATAGAACACGGTGCGGTCGAGCCGGATGCCGTCGTCGCCGACGGCCAGCACGACCGCGTCGCATTGCGTGAGGTACGCGTCTTCGCGAAACAGCGCTTGTGTCGTCATCGGGCGAGCCTCGTATCGATTGGGGGAAGCGGCAAGTGTCGCGCCGCGCGGCGCGCGCGCCCAGACGCAGATCGTCCCGCGCGCGGGCGGCGGCGTACCGGTCGATCAACCGGGCCGGTTGCGCATCCAGTCGGCCGTGTCGTAGAACGAATGCATGAGCCGCTCGCGCAGCGGCTCGGGCAGCCCGATGTCCTCCATCGCCCACGCCATGCAGCGCAGCCACTGGTCGCGCTCGACCGACGCGATCGGGAACGGCAGGTGCCGCGCGCGCAGCCGCGGATGGCCGAACCGGCTGATGTAGTGGTCGGGGCCGCCGAGCCACCCGCACAGGAACCAGAAAAACTTGTCGCGCGAACCGTCGAGCGAATCCGGGTGCAGCGCGCGAATCTGCGCGAACTCGGGCTCGAGATCCATCAGGTCGTAAAAGCGGTCCACCATTTCGCGCACGCGGGCTTCACCGCCCACGAGCTCGAACGCCGTCGGCTGCGACGGCGCATCGTCATTCACATCGGTCATACGGATAGTCGGAAAACAGGATCTTCGGGGCCGCCGGCGACGCTCATGCGTCGCGCAGCGACTGCAGCGCGGGGCGCCGCAGCACATTATGCAGGCTCAGCCAGCCGGCCGCACCGGCGCACGCGACGCCGGCCGCGATGCCGGCCGGCACGAGCCACGGATCGACGGCGAGCTGGAAATCGAACACGCGCGACGCGAGCACCCAGCCGACCGCGATCGCGCCCGCCGACGCCAGTGCACCGGCCAGCGCGCCGACCACGACGAACTCCGCGCGCTGCACCGCGTTGACCTGGGCGCGCGACGCGCCGAGCGCGCGCAGCAGCGCGGCCTCGCGCACCCGCTCGTCGCGCGTGCCGGCGAGCGCCGTGTACAGCACGAGCACGCCGGCCGCGAGCGTGAACATGAACAGGAACTGCACCGCGCCGACCACCTGCAGCATCATCCGCTGCAACTGCGCGAGGATCGGCGCGACGTCGATTGCGGTCAGGTTCGGATAGCGCGCGATCAGCGGATCGAGCAGCGCGGCATTCGATGCCGGCAAATGGAAGCTCGTCAGGTACACGGCCGGGAAATCCTTCAGCACCGGCGGCGGCATCAGCACGAAGAAATTGACGCGGAACGAACCCCAGTCGAGCTTGCGCACGCTCGTGATCGGCGCGTCGACCGTCAGCCCCGTCACGTCGAAGCGCAGCACGTCGCCCGGCTTCACGTTCAGCGTCTTCGCGAGGCCCGCCTCGATCGAGATCTGCGGCGTCGCCGCGGTGCCGAACCAGTCGCCTTCGACGATCCGGTTGTCGGACGGCAACCGGGTCGTATAGGACAGGTTGAACTCGCGGTCGACGAGCCGGCGCGCCTCCTCGGACGGGTAGGCGTCCGGATTCACCGGCTTGCCGTTGATCGCGACGAGGCGGCCGCGCACCATCGGCTCGGGCACCGCGTCGCGCACGCCGTGCGCGGCCAGATAGGCCGCGACGTCGGCGCGCTGGTCGGGCTGGATGTCGATCAGGAACTGGTTCGGCGCATCGGGCGGCGTCGACTGCTGCCAGCCCGCGACGAGGTCGTTGCGCGTGATCGCGATCAGCAGCAGGCACATCAGGCCGAGCGCGAGCGCGGTGATCTGCAGCGCGCTCGCCGTGCCGCGCCGGTGCAGCGACGCCAGCGCGTAACGCCAGCCGACGCCCGCGGCCACGCGCGCGTTGCGCACCGCACGCGCGGCGGCGAACAGCACGAGCCGCGCGATCAGCGCGAAACCGACCAGCGCGCCGGCGAAACCGCCCGCGACGATCAGCCCGAGTTTCAGGTTGCCGGCGGCCGCGATCAGCAGCCCCGCGAACAGCACGACGCCGACCGCATACGCGACCCACGCCGTGCGCGACGCGTCGCCCCACTCGCGCCGCAGCACGCGTACCGGCGGCACGCGCGTGAGCGGCACGAGCGGCGGCAGCGCGAAACCGAGCAGCAACACGAGCGCGGCGCCCATGCCGATCAGCGCCGGCCACAGCGTGGGGGGCGGCAGCACCACGTCGATCAGGCTGCCGAGCGCGGCCAGCAATGCCCAGTGGCCGCCATAGCCGAGCACCGCGCCTGCAGCGCCGGACACGATCCCGATGCCAGCGAATTCGAGTGCGAACAGCGCGCCGAGCGTGCGGCGGCTCACGCCGAGGCAGCGCATCGTCGCGCAGCCGTCGAGATGGCGCCGCATGTAGCGCTGCGCGGCCATCGCGATCGCGACCGCCGCGAGCAGCGCGGTGAGCAGCGCGACAAGCGTCAGGAAGTGGCGTGCGCGATCCAGCGTCTGCCGCACCTGCGGCTGGCCTTCCTGCAACGACTCGAGACCGACGCCGCGCAGCTTCCCGCCGTCGACACGTGCGTGCGCATACGCCTCGAAGCGTGCGACGGCCTGCTGGTCACCGGCAACCAGCAGCCGGTACGTGACACGGCTGCCATAGCCCGTGAGCCCCGTCGCGGCCAGCTCGTCCGCGCGCATCATCAGCCGCGGCGAGAAATTGACGAAGGAAAACCCGCGATCGAGCTCGCGGGAGATCGACGCGGCGACCTTGAACGTGCGCAGCCCGACGCGCACCGTATCGCCGGCCTTCAGGTGCAGCGCATCGAGCAGCGCCGGATCGGCCCAAACGGTGCCGGGCGCGGGAATCGCGGCCGCCTTCTGCGCGGTGGCCGCGCCGGCCGGCAGGATCTCGACCGCGCCGCGTAACGGATAGCCGGGCGACACGGCCTTCACGGCCGCGAGGCGCGACGGCGCCGCGTCGGTCGCCTGCCCGCCCGTGGCGGACGCGATCATGCTCGGGAAGATGGCGGTCGTCGCAGTACGCAGGCCGAGCGCGCGGGCCTGCTGATCGAACGACGGATCGACGGGACGATCGGCCCGCACGACGAAATCGGCGCCGAGCATCTGGCGCGCGTCGCGCTCGAGCCCCTGGCGCAGGCGGTCGGCGAGGAAGCCGACGCTCGTCAGCGCCGCGACCGCGAGCACCAGTGCAAGGACGAGCAGCGTCAACTCGCCCGCGCGCCAGTCGCGCGCGGTCATGCGGGCGGCCTGGCGGATCAGGTCGCGCAGGCCGAAGCGGCCGGCATGCGCGTTCACCTCATGGCCGGGGTGCCCGGCCGGCGGCTGCGCCGCGGGTTGCCGCCCCTTCAATCGCGCTTCCCCCCGATCGAGTTGAGCCGCGACACCATGTGGTTCGCCATGCCGCGAAAGCCGCCCGAGACACCGCGCCACAGGCGCGGGAGCGCCCACGCGGACGCCGCGATGAAGGCGGCAAGCAGCACGAGGAACGCGAGCGGAACGAAGAACGCGAGCACGAGCCCGCCGACCACGAGGCCGTCCTCGGTCGACGACGCGATCCAGTTCGAAATCGGTTCGGGCGACAGGTTGATCATCGCGCGCGTGCCGGCCTTCGCCACGTGCGCGGCACCGGCGAGCGAGCCGCCGGCGAGCCCTGCGACCGCGAGCACGGTCGGATCGGCATGGCCGAGCGCGCCGGCTGCGAGCACGGCGCCGGCCGGAATGCGGATGAAGGTGTGCACGGCATCCCACAGCGAGTCGAACGCGGGGATCTTGTCGGCAAGGAATTCGGTGACGGTGAGCACGGCCGCGGCGCCGATGACCCACGGCGACATCAGGACGGCCAGCGTGTCGGGCAGGTGGAGCCAGCCGAACCGCGCCAGCACGCCGGCGATCAGCACGGTCAGGTACAGGCGCAGGCCGCTCGCCCACGCGAGCCCCGCGCCGAGCGAAATGGCTTCGATCATGGCCCTCTCCTTGCACTTTCCGTGCGATTTGCCGATTGATCGGATCGGGTCGGACAGACCGGCCGCGCGGCGCGTGGCGACCGGCACCGCGTGCCGCGAGAAGCACGACGGTATTCAGGCCCGAATGCGTTCCATTATAGACAGGCTAGATGGGCGGCCGGCGCAAATCCGCAGTGCGGCACCGGGCGCGCACGCGCCCGGGTGCCGTCGTCACGCAGCCGACGACAGCTTCAGGCCGATCAGCCCCGCGACGATCAGCACGGCGCTCGCGACGCGCGCGACGGTCAGCGCCTCGCCCATCATCACGATGCCGAACACGAACGCACCGACCGCGCCGATGCCCGTCCACACCGCGTACGCGGTGCCGAGCGGCAGCTGGCGCATCGCGACCGCGAGCAGCCCGAAGCTGGCCAGCGCCGTCACGATCGTAAACACCGACGGACCGAGCTTCGTGAAGCCGTCCGACGATTTCATGCCGGCCGCCCAGGCCACTTCCAGCAAACCGGCAATGAACAACAATACCCACGCCATCTCGACGTACTCCGTATCGGATGGGGCCGTCCCCGTTGAAACGAATGACCCGGGGTCGTCCCCAGGCGGCGCCGAGTATAACAAGATGCTTACGGACGCGGCGCGCGGCCGGCGGCCGATCGGGGGCACGATCGGCCAGGCCCGGTCAGTTCGACACGCGCTTCGGCGTGACGCCGGCGACGCAGCGGTCGTCGCGGTACAGCGCCCACTCCTCGCACACGCGGCCATCCTTGAACACGCACATGCCGACCTGCCCGCTCGACAGGTTGCGGGTCGTGTGGCGGCCGCCGAGCTTGGCGCAATTGACCGACGCGGGATTGGCCATCGCCTGCTGCTGCGACGACGGTTGCTGCCCGGGCGGCAGCGGTTGGGCGAACGCGCCAGACGCGGCAAGCGCCAGCGCACAGATGACGACCAGACGGACGGACATTGCACGCTCCTCGTTTTCGCTCGCGGAACGGTCAGGATAACGGGGAATGAGCGCCGGGTGTGCAACGCGCGCGCCGGCCGCGAGACTGTCGCGCCGGCGCAACCCTGCCGGCATGCGACGTCACGCGCACGGGTGCAGCTGCGACCCGGCGACGCCCGTCATGCGGCGCCGACCAGCCGGTAACCGACGCCCGTCTCGGTCACGATGTACTCGGGCTGCGCCGGGTCGCGCTCGAGCTTCTGGCGCAGGTGCGCCATGTAGATGCGCAGATAGTGGTGGCTTTCGACGTGCGACGGCCCCCACACGTCGCGCAGCAGCTGGCGGTGCGTGAGCACGCGCCCCGCGTGCCGCACGAGCGTCGCGAGCAGCCGGTATTCGAGCGGCGTCAGGTGCACGATTTCGTTGTCGCGCCACACCTGGCGCAGCGCGAGATCGACGGTCACGGTGCCGAAGGTCACCTTTGGCGACTCGTTCGCGCCGCCCTGGTTACGCCGGCGCAGTTGCGCGCGGATCCGCGCGCGCAGTTCGGACACGCCGAACGGCTTGGTCAGGTAGTCGTCGGCGCCCGCATCGAGCGCCGCGACCTTCTCTTCTTCCTGCGTGCGCGCGGACAGCACGATCACCGGCACCTCGGACCAGCCGCGCAATTCCCGGATCACGTCGAGGCCGTCGGTATCGGGCAGGCCGAGGTCGACGATCACGAGATCGGGCTTGCGCGTCGCCGCGTCGATCAGCCCCTGCTTGCCCGTCTCGGCCTCGAACACCGCGATGTCCTCCTCCTCGAGCGCGGCGCGCACGAAACGGCGGATCTGCTTTTCGTCCTCGATCAGGACGACGGTCAGGCTGGGTTCACTCATGATCTGGCAATGATTCGGATGGGGACGACGCACCCGGCACTTCGGGTTCGTCGTCGGGTACGGCAGGCGCGGCCGGCGGCGTCTCGACCGGCAGCGTGAACCAGAAACGCGCGCCCGTCACGTGGCCGTCGGGTGCCGTCCGGTTGAACGCGCCGATTTTACCGCCGTGCGCTTCGACGATCGCGCGGCAGATCGCGAGGCCGAGGCCAATGCCCGGCGTCGCCGATTCCTTCTCGCCGCGCGTGAACTTGTCGAAGATCCGCGTTTCCATCCCGGCCGGCAGGCCGGGACCGTAATCGTCGACGAGCACGCGCACGAACGGCAGCCCGTCGTCGGTCACGCGCTCGGCGCCGATGTCGAGCGGCGTATCGGCCGGCGTGTACTTCGCCGCGTTCTCGAACAGGTTGGTGAACAGGCGCTCCATCAGCACCGCGTCCATCTGCAGGAGCGGCAGATCGGCCGGCAACACGACGCGCGCGGGATGGTGCGCAAGCACGCGCTTGCAGGCGGCGAGCGCGGCGCCGACGGTTTCCTCGAGCAGCGACCACTGGCGCTTCAACTGCAGGCTGCCGGCCTGCAGCCGCGCCATGTCGAGCAGGTTCGTGACGATGCCCGTCATCCGCAGCGCCTCGTCGTGGATCGCATCGACGAGTTCGCCCTCGCGCTGCGCGAAGCGTTCGGCCGCCGCGGCGTCGCCGCCCTGCGCGGCCGCGCGCCCGTTCGCGAGCATCGACGAGAAGCCGACGATCGTCGTGAGCGGCGTGCGCAGGTCGTGCGAGATCGCCGATAGCAGCGAGTTGCGCAGCCGCTCGGACTCCATGTTGACGAGCGCGTCGCGCGCGATCTCCACGTAGTGCACGCGCTCGAGCGCGAGCGCGATCTGCGCGGCGAACGCGTCGAGCATCCGCTGCTGCTCCGGCACCTCGAGTTCGCGCGGCTCGCGCGATGCGACCGCGAGCACGCCGCGCGTGCGCATCGGCGCCTTCAGCGGCAGGTACAGCGCGGCCGTCGCGGGCAACGTATCGGTGCCGCGGCCGGCCGGCTTCTGCTGGTCGTACACCCACTGGCCGACGTCGCTGTCGAGGTCGGTGCCCGTCAGCGTGACGGCCGCATCGGGCTCCTCGATCTTCTGGCGCACCTTGTCCGCACTGTCGGGCAGCAGGAACGCGACGCGCGCGCGGAACACCTCGCCCACGTGACGGCTGCCGATCTCGACGATCTGCTCGGTCGTCAGCGCCGCGCCCAGCTCGCGCGCCATCGCGTAGATCGCGCCGGTGCGGCGCTCGCGGCGCTGCGCGACGCTCGCCTGGCGCGTCAGCGTCGACGTCAGGTGGCTGATCACGAGCGACGTCAGCAGCATCCCGAAGAAGGTCAGCAGGTATTGCGTGTCGCTGACCGAGAACGACATGCGCGGCGGCACGAAGAAGTAATCGAACGCGGCCACCGACAGGAACGACTGCAGCACGCCCGGGCCGCGCCCGAGCCGCACGGCCGAGAACACGACGCCGAGCAGGTACAGCATCACGAGGTTCGTGAGGTCGAGCCGCTCGGACACGAGGCTCGCGACCACCGTGATCGCCGCGCAGATCGCGGCCGCATATACGTAATGCCGCGGCGGCGAACGGTGCGTGCCGAACTGCGCGAATGCATCGCGCCAGTCGCGCGCACGTGCGTCGAGGGGGGCTGCGCGCGCCTCGTCGCTCGCGGACGCCCGGATCAGCATCAGGTCGACGTCGCCCGCGCGTTCGGCCAGCTTCTCGCCGAACGGCCGCACGAAGCGGCGCACGAGCCCGACCTTCGGCGAGCCGCCCGCGACGATCTTCGACACGTTGCGCACCTTCGCATAGCCGATCAGCGCGGCAACCGCGTCGGCGCCGGCGAGCGTGGCCGTCTCCGCGCCGAGCTCGGCCGCGAGCTTCAGCGCATCGAGCGTGCGCTGCCGTCGCGCATCGGGCAGCCGCTGCAGGCGCGGCGTCTCCACATAGACGGCGATCCAGTCGGCCTTCAGGCTCGCGGCGAGCCGCGCGGCCGCGCGCACGAGCGTCGGCGCTTCAGGGCCGGGCCCGACGCACACGAGCAGCCGCTCGCGTGCCTGCCAGATGCGCTGGATCGAGCGGTCGGCGCGATACTCGCGCATCTGCGCGTCGACGCGATCGGCCGTGCGCCGCAGCGCCAGTTCGCGCAGCGCGATCAGGTTGCCCTTGCGGAAGAAGTTGCGCACCGCGCGCTCGGCCTGCTGCGCGAGATAGACCTTGCCGTCGCGCATCCGCTCGAGCAGCTCCTCGGCCGGCAGGTCGACGAGCGTGACTTCGTCGGCCGCATCGAACACACGGTCGGGCACCGTCTCCCACACGCGGATGCCGGTGATCGCGCCGACCACGTCGTTCAGGCTTTCGAGGTGCTGGACGTTGACGGTCGTGTAGACGTCGATGCCCGCGTCGAGCAGTTCGTACACATCCTGCCAGCGCTTCAGGTGCCGCGCGCCCTGCACGTTCGAATGCGCGAGTTCGTCGACGAGGATCAGTTGCGGCTCACGCGCGAGCGCGCCGTCGAGATCGAATTCGGCGAGCGTGCGGCCGCGATAGTCGATGCGCGCAAGCGGCAGCACGTCGAGGCCGTCGAGCAGCGCGGCGGTTTCGCTGCGCCCGTGGGTCTCGACGATGCCGACGACGACGTCGACGCCTTCCTGCAGGCGCTGGCGCGCGGCCTGCAGCATCGCGTAGGTCTTGCCGACACCGGCCGATGCGCCGAAGAAGATCTTGAGCTGGCCGCGCCGCTGCTTTTCTTCGTCACGCTGCAGCTTGTCGAGGAGTTGGTCTGGATCGGGACGATTCATGCGTCAGAAAGGCGGAGCGCCCGGATGCGCGCGAGTACGAGCATTGTTGTTCCAAATCGCCGCAAAAGGCAAAGACGGCGCATGCGCCGTCGGGAAAAGGCGCGCCCGGCGCGGATCGTGCCGCGCCGGACGCCGGTTGCCGTCGGAAGCCCGGACGCGCGCTCAGTGCGCGGCCTGCGCCGCATCGAGCGCGAGGTTCAGCTTCAGCACGTTCACGCGCGGTTCGCCGAGCACGCCGAACTGGCGGCCCGTCGTATTCGCGGCGACGAGCTGCGCGACCGCGTCGGGCGCCAGGTTGCGCGCCTTCGCGACGCGCTCGACCTGGTACGCGGCGGCGGCCGGCGTGATCTCCGGATCGAGGCCGCTGGCCGACGCCGTCACGAGGTCGACCGGCACGGGTTTCGACATGTCGGTGCCCGCGTCGCGCAGCGCTGCGATGCGCCCCTTCACCTGGTCGGCGAGCGACGGGTTCAACGGGCCCAGGTTCGAGCCGCCGGAGCCGGTCGCGTTGTACGGCATCGGCGAGGTCGCCGACAACCGGCCCCAGAAGTACTTCGGCGCATCGAACGGCTGGCCGATCAGGGCGGAGCCCACCGCCTTGCCGTCCTTGTCGATCAGGCTGCCGTTCGCCTGCGACGGGAACACGGCCTGGCCGAACACGGTCATCACGGCCGGATAGGCGAGCCCCGTCACGGCAGTCAGGACGACAAAGAGCACGACGAGCGGACGAATCAACGTTTTCATGATGTTTCCTTCAAATACGGCCGGCTCAGGCCCAGCCGAGTGCAGCGAGCGTCATGTCGATCAGCTTGATGAACGGGAACGGCAGCAGCACGCCGCCGAGGCCGTACACCAGCAGGTTGCGGCGCAGGAGCGACGCGGCGCCGAGCGGCCGGTACGTGACGCCCTTCAGCGCCAGCGGAATCAGCGCGACGATGATCAGCGCGTTGAAGATCACCGCCGACAGGATCGCCGACGCCGGCGACGTCAGGTGCATGATGTCGAGCACGCGCAGCTGCGGATACGTCGTCACGAATGCGGCCGGGATGATCGCGAAATACTTCGCGATGTCGTTCGCGATCGAGAACGTCGTCAGCGATCCGCGCGTCATCAGCATCTGCTTGCCGATCTCGACGATCTCGATCAGCTTCGTCGGGTTCGAGTCGAGGTCGACCATGTTGCCGGCTTCCTTCGCCGCCTGCGTGCCGGTGTTCATCGCCACGGCGACGTCGGCCTGCGCGAGCGCCGGTGCGTCGTTGGTGCCGTCACCGGTCATCGCGACGAGGCGCCCTGCGGCCTGGTGTTCGCGGATCGTCGCGAGCTTGGTTTCCGGCGTCGCTTCGGCAAGGAAATCGTCGACACCCGCTTCCGCCGCGATCGCCGCGGCCGTCAGCCGGTTGTCGCCCGTCACCATCACGGTCTTGATGCCCATCTTGCGCAGTTCCGCGAAGCGCTCCTTGATGCCGCCCTTCACGATGTCCTTCAGCTCGATCACGCCGAGTACGCGCGCCGCGCCTTCATGCAGGTCGGCCACGACGAGCGGCGTGCTGCCGCGGCGCGCGACTTCGTCGACCGCGCGGCGCACTTCTTCCGGGAAGCGGCTGCCGTGCGTCTCGACGTAGTGGCGGATCGCGTCGGCCGCGCCCTTGCGGATTTCACGGCCCGGCAGGTCGACGCCGCTCATCCGCGTCTGCGCGGAGAAGCCGATGAACGTCGCGTGCAGCTGCCCCATGTCGCGCTGGCGAATGTTGAAGCGCTCCTTCGCGAGCACGACGATGCTGCGGCCTTCCGGCGTTTCGTCGGCGAGCGACGACAGTTGCGCGGCATCGGCCAGCGCTTCCTCGGTCACGCCCGGCGCCGGCACGAACGTCGATGCCTGGCGGTTGCCGAGCGTGATCGTGCCGGTCTTGTCGAGGAGCAGCACGTCCACGTCGCCGGCGGCTTCCACCGCACGGCCCGACGTCGCGATCACGTTGGCCTGCATCATCCGGCTCATCCCGGCCACGCCGATCGCGGACAACAGGCCGCCGATCGTCGTCGGGATCAGGCACACGAGCAGCGCGACGAGCGCGGTGATCGTCACCACGTGGCCGGCCTTCATCGCTTCGACCGAGAACATCGAGAACGGCAGCAGCGTGGCGGTGGCGAGCAGCATCACGATCGTCAGCGCGACGAGCAGGATCGTCAGCGCGATCTCGTTCGGCGTCTTCTTGCGCTTCGCGCCTTCGACCATCGCGATCATCCGGTCGAGGAACGCCTCGCCCGGGTTCGCGGTGACCTTGACGACGATCCAGTCCGACAGCACGCGGGTGCCGCCCGTCACCGACGAGAAGTCGCCGCCCGATTCGCGGATCACCGGCGCGGATTCGCCGGTGATCGCCGATTCGTCGACCGACGCAACGCCATCGATCACCTCGCCGTCGGCCGGGATCACGTCGCCGGCCTCGACCAGCACGACGTCGCCACGGCGCAGCTCGGTCGCGGTCGTGATGCGGATCGGCGACTTCGGATGCGGCTCGTTGAGCTTCTTCGCCATCACGTCTTTCTTCGCGCTGCGCAGCGACGCGGCCTGCGCCTTTGAGCGCCCTTCGGCGAGCGCTTCGGCGAAGTTCGCGAACAGCACGGTGAACCACAGCCACAGCGCGATCGCGAGGATGAAGCCCGCGGGCGCCTCGGCCTGGCCGGCGAGCGCCGCGATCCACAGGATCGTGGTCAGGATGCTGCCGACGTACACGCAGAACATCACCGGATTGCGGAACTGCGTGCGCGGCGTGAGTTTCTTGAACGAGTCCACGATCGCCGGGCGCAGCAGCGCCGGATCGAACATGGACCGTGTTGCGGAATGTTGAGTCATTGCGATCTCTTCAATCTCTTCAGTCTTTTCAAGGTGTCGCCATGCGGGCGCGCATCACGCGCCCAGCCACATCATCAGGTGCTCGACGCCCGGGCCGAGCGCGAGCGCCGGCACGTAGGTCAGCGCGCCCACCAGCAGCACGGTGCCGAGCAGCAGCACGACGAACAGCGGACCGTGCGTCGGCAGCGTGCCGCTCGTCACCGCGATGCGCTTCTTCGCGGCGAGCGAGCCGGCGATTGCCAGCACCGGCACGATCGTGCCGAAGCGGCCGAACCACATCGCGATCGCGGTCATCCAGTTGTAGAACGGCGTGCCGACCGTCAGGCCCGCGAACGCGCTGCCGTTGTTGTTGGCGGCCGAGCTGAACGCGTACAGGATTTCCGAGAAGCCGTGCGGCCCCGGGTTCGCGATGCCGGCCTTGCCCGCATCGGCGAGCACGGCGATCGACGTGCCCACCAGCACCAGCAGCGGCGTGAGCAGCACGACGATCGACACCATCTTCATCTCGTACGCTTCGATCTTCTTGCCGACGTATTCCGGCGTGCGGCCGATCATCAGGCCGGCGACGAACACCGCGAGCAGCGCGAACACGAGCATCCCGTAGAGACCCGAGCCGACCCCGCCGTAGATCACTTCGCCCAGCTGCATCAGCAGCATCGGCACGAGGCCGCCGAGCGGCGTCAGCGAATCGTGCATCGTGTCGACGGCGCCGCACGACGCGGCCGTGGTCGCGACCGTGAAGATGCCGGTCTGCGCGATGCCGAAGCGCGTTTCCTTGCCTTCCATGTTGCCGCCCGGCTGCAGCGCGCTCGCCGACTGGTCGACGTGCAGCGCGGCGAGCGTCGGGTTGCCGGCCTGCTCGGCGCTCACCTCGAAGCCGATCGCGATCACGAACGCGACCGTCATCGCCGCGAGCACGGCGATGCCCTGCCGGCGGTCGCCGATCATGCGGCCGAACACGAGACACAGCGCGGCCGGGATGATCAGGATCGCGAAGATCTGCAGGACGTTCGCGAACGGCGTCGGGTTCTCGTACGGGTGCGCGGAGTTCGCGTTGAAGAAGCCGCCACCGTTGGTGCCGAGCATCTTGATCGCTTCCTGCGATGCAACCGGGCCCATCGCGAGCGTCTGCTTCGTGAGCGGGGTCGGCACCGTGACCGCGTTGCCCTTGTCGTCCTTCACCGGATTGCCCTGCGCGTCGAGCTTCGGCGCGGCGTAGGTGCTCGCCTGCAGCACCGGCACGTCCTGGTACGACTTCATGTTCTGGATCACGCCCTGGCTCATCAGCAGCGCGGCGATGACCATCGACATCGGCACGAGCACGTACATCGTCACGCGCGTGAGGTCGACCCAGAAGTTGCCGATCGTCTGCGCGGTATGACGCGCGAAGCCGCGGATCAGCGCGATCACGACGACGATCCCGGTTGCCGCCGACAGGAAGTTCTGCACGGTCAGGCCGAGCATCTGCGTCAGGTAGCTGACGGTCTGCTCGGGCGTGTAGTCCTGCCAGTTCGTGTTGGTGACGAAGCTGACGGCCGTGTTGAACGCGCCGTCGACCGTCATCGCACCGAACTGCTGCGGGTTGCCGGGCAGGAAGCCCTGCAGGCGCAGCAGGCCGTAGAGGAACAGCGCGCCGAGCGCGTTGAACGCGATCGTCGCGATCGCGTACTGCTTCCAGTTCATCTCGCTGCCGGCGTCGACGCCGGCGACGCGGTACAGCGCGCGCTCGAGCGGCCCGAACACGCGCACGACGCGCGAGCTGCCGTCCATCACCGCGGACAGATAGCGCGCGACCGGCACGGCCGCCGCCAGCAGCACGACGATGAAGAGCAGCGTCTGAAAGAGATTGTTCGCGTTCATTCAATGTCCTCCGCGCGCAGCAGCGCAAAGACGAGATACGCGAACAGCAGGGCCGTCGACGCGCCCGCCAGCCAAAGCATCCAGGTCATGCTCGCCCCCCGCGACCGTATTGCACGAGCTTGTCGCAACCGGCGACCAAACCGAGGATCAGCGCGGTGAAGAGCACCAGTGCGCCGATGAAAACCCCATCCATTTTTCTGTTCTCCATCGTCGAAATCAGACGACTAGAACCTTATGGGAACGCACGTAAAGGACGGGTCAAAGGTATCGGGGCGCGTATAAAAAACACGTAAACGTGGCATTCGGGGAGGACGACGGCGGGGACCGGGAGGCGGGACGGACGGCGCCGTGGCGCCGCCCGGACAAGCGCGTGCCGACGTGGCGCCGGCACGGGGAGGCAGGTCAGGGAACGAGGATCGTCGAGCCGGTGGTCTTGCGCGCTTCGAGATCTTCATGCGCGCGGCCGACTTCCGCGAGCGGATAGCGCTGGTTGATGCTGGTCTTCACCTTGCCCGACAGCAGCACGTCGAACAGCTCGGCGGCCGCGGCTTCGAGATCGGCGCGCTTCGCGATGTACGAGAACAGCGTGGGGCGCGTAAAGAACAGCGAGCCGCGCGACGAGAATTCCTTCGAGTCGATCGGCGGCAGCGGGCCCGACGCGTTGCCGAAGCTGACAAACAGCCCGAGCGGCGCGAGGCTGTCGAGCGAGCCGATGTAGGTGTCCTTGCCGATCGAGTCGTAGACGACCGGCACGCCGGCGCCGTTCGTGATCTCCTTCACGCGCTGCGTGAAGTTCTCACGCGTGTAGACGATCGGATGGTCGCAACCGTGCGACTTCGCGAGCGCGGCCTTCTCGTCGGAGCCGACCGTCCCGATCACGGTCGCGCCGAGCGCCTTCGCCCACTGGCACACGAGCAGGCCGACACCGCCGGCCGCCGCGTGGATCAGGATCGTGTCGCCGGCCTTCACCGGATACGTGCGGCGCAGCAGGTAGTGCGCGGTCAGGCCCTGCAGCATCACCGACGCCGCGTCGTCGTAGCTGATGCCGTCCGGCAGCTTCACGAGCCGGTCGACCGGCATCACGCGCTCCTGCGCGTATGCGCCCGGCGGTTGCCCGACGTACGCGACGCGGTCCCCCGCCTTGAGCGTGGTCACGCCTTCGCCGACGGCCGTCACCTCGCCCGCCGCCTCCATCCCGAGACCGCCGGGCAGCGCTTGCGGGTACAGACCGGTGCGGAAATAGACGTCGATGTAGTTGAGGCCGACCGCGTGCTGCCGGATGCGGACTTCACCCGCCTTCGGTTCGCCGACCTCGACATCGACCCACTTCATCACGTCCGGGCCGCCCGGCTGGTCGTATCGGATTGCTTTCGGCATCGTTTCGCTCCTCGTTTGTCTGGGAATCGTGTTCGGCGAATGCGTCGACATCGCCCCTACGGTGATGCGTGCGAACACCGGTCACAAAGTTCAATTCTCGCGCGTCCTGTGCCGTCATGCACCGCGCCATCGCAATCCCTTCACGTTTTTAGGGTTTTCGCGGGAAACGAATTGCAAGGGCCATGCATGCCGGAGGACGGCACGGCTTTGAACGAGTCGCAGCAGTGTGCTCGTCGCGCTTTCGAATCGATGACGGTCGTCACACTTCGACACCTTCAAATCATCGCTTTTGGGTCGAATGAATCTCCATTCCGTCCGCGATGGCCATGCCCGACCGCCCCTGCGCATCTTCGGCTTGCCGTTGGTACGCGACGAATCTGCCGCGCCTCGTCGTCGTACTCACCCCGGAATCGGCGACCTTGATACAGGTCGGCCTGGTTGCCCAACTTCTTGCCACGCACATTTACGAGATGACGGTCGTGCTATTTTGCCGTTTGCCAAATTCGCCAAGCCTACGCCATGAAACTCTTGCTTATCCGGAATGTGGTCATTCTCGCGTCGTTGTCGGCAAGTATCGGCACCGCCACGGCGGCCGCAGTATCGCGCGTCGACGGCGTCCGGCTGCTCGACGACATGAACCGCTCCGACAACAGTCCGTACGCCGACGCCCAGCGCCACGCGATGGCCGGGTATCTGGCTGGCGTCGCCGATGCCACCGAGGGCAAGGAATGGTGCGACCACGGTCGCGTCAAACCGGGAGAAATCGATTCGGAAGTGATTGGCGATCTCCGGAAGCTACCAAGAGACGCGCTGAAGGCAAGCGCAGCAAGATTGGTTACCCATGTCTTGCAACAAAAATATCCTTGCCGTTAATCGAGGGAAAACCTGTTTGAAACCGCCGTTCTCTTTACTGAGCAGCCACTATCCAGGCAACAAGGCTGTTTCGAGGGAAGCGCTTTACCAAGAACTGGGCTGGCAAGATCTGATTCAGAATCCGTCGTATGCAAATACCTGCGCCATTCGGATCAGTGTGGCTCTTGTCAAATGCGGAATAACGTTGCGTGGTGGACTGGTCATTCAGAAAGGGCCGCATCGTGGACGCCGTGTCGAGGCAGGCCAAGCCAGGCTAGCCAGGATGCTGGCGGAGCCGGCGTATTTCGGCAAAGCCGAAGCGTTTCGACGAGACGACGCGGTGCTCGGCATTGCCGCCAGAAAGGGCGTGGTCGCTTTCTGGAACATACCGGGTTACATGAACGGTCGTGGCGGACATATCGACCGGATCGACGGTGCCCGAGCCCTCTGTGGCTCCGATTGCTACTGGGCGGCATCGGAAGTGTGGTTTTGGCCATTGCGATAATCGGCAGTACCCCGGCCCGGCGCAACCCATGCCGATATCGCCATCCTCGACGCACAGCGCCGCCATGCGGCAGAGAGACAGACATGGCGACGCCGGACAAGGATATTCGTGCCGCAGCCTGCGCCTAGCAGCGGTCCTGCATGTTGCGCGCCAGATCGTCGAGCAGCATCCGCGCGGTCGCGACATTGGTCGCGACCGGCACGTCGTGCACGTCGCACGCGCGCACCAGCGCGGTGATGTCCGGATCGTGCGGCTGCGCGGTCATCGGGTCGCGCAGGAACACGACGATGTCGACACGGCCGTCGACCAGTTCCGCGCCGATCTGCAGGTCGCCGCCGCACGGCCCCGACAGCTTGCGCTCGACGTCGAGCCCGTGCACGGCGGCGATACGGCCGCCCGTCGTGCCGGTCGCGACCAGCCGACATTGCGCGAGCGTCTCGCGGTACTGGCCCGCGAGCGCGACGATATCGTCCTTCTTCGCGTCGTGCGCAATCAGTGCGATGCGGGGTTTGCTCATCTCCGTTTCCTTCGTGGTTCGATTAGTGTCGTCGTGAAAGGCGGTGCGTGCGTCAGAACGTGCCCGGATACGCGCCGCCGTCGAGCAGCCAGTTCTGCCCGGTGATGTAGCCGGCATGCACGCTGCACAGGAATGCGCACGCCGCGCCGAACTCTTCGCGCGTGCCGAGGCGGCCGGCCGGGATGTCCTTCGTGCGCCGCGCGCGCAGCTCGTCGACCGTCACGCCCTGCGCCTTCGCCGACGCGGCGAGCGTGGTCGCGATCCGGTCGGTGTCGAACAGGCCCGGCAACAGGTTGTTGATCGTCACGCCCTGCCCCGCGACCTTGCGCGACAGCCCCGCGACGAAGCCGGTCAGCCCCGAGCGCGCGCCGTTCGACAGCGCGAGCACGTCGATCGGCGCCTTCACGGCCGAGCTCGTGATGTTGACGATCCGGCCGAAGCCGCGCGCGATCATCCCGTCGACGGTCGCGCGGATCAGCTCGATCGGCGTCAGCATGTTCGATTCGAGCGCGCGAATCCAGTCGTCGTGCGAGAAGTCGCGGAAGTCGCCGGGCGGCGGGCCGCCGGCATTCGTCACGAGAATGTCCGGCTGCGGGCACGCGGCGAGCGCGGCCGCGCGCCCGTCCGGCGTCGTGATGTCGCAGGCGACCGCGGTCACCGACACGTTCGCGCCGGCGCGGATCTCCTCCGCGGTTTCCTCCAGCGTGTCGCGCGTGCGCGCGACGATCACGAGGTTCACGCCCTCGGCGGCCAGCGCTTCCGCGCAGCCGCGACCGAGCCCCTTGCTGGCCGCGCACACCAGCGCGGTCTTTCCTTCGATGCCGAGATCCATCGTCGATTCCTTGGTGGCGACACGCGCCGGCTCGGCCCGATCACGCCGGCGCACGAACCCCGGACGGGTCAGGCGGGCAATCGGGCGGGCGCGGGCGCGCGGATTGTCGTGAGACGTCGATATTATCCGGATCATGCGGCGCGCCTTGGTAAAATTGCGGGCATAAGCGCGCGGCCGGCTTGCGCCCGCCACCGCCCCCGATCCTCTTTTGCCGCCAAGGCGCCCCCGTCATGAAACAGGACAGCCGTTTCCCGAATCTCTTCATCACCGATCACCCGCTGATCCAGCACAAGCTCACGCACATGCGCGACAAGGACACGTCCACGCGCACGTTCCGCGAGCTGCTGCGCGAAATCACGCTGCTGATGGGCTATGAGATCACCCGCAACCTGCCGATCACGACCAAGCGGGTCGAAACCCCGCTCGTCGAGGTCGACGCGCCGGTGATCGCGGGCAAGAAGCTGGCGATCGTGCCGGTGCTGCGCGCGGGCATCGGGATGTCGGACGGCCTGCTCGACCTGGTTCCGTCCGCCCGCGTCGGCCACATCGGCGTGTACCGCGCCGACGACCACCGCCCGGTCGAATACCTGGTGCGCCTGCCGGATCTGGAAGACCGCATCTTCATCCTGTGCGACCCGATGGTCGCGACCGGCTACTCGGCCGTGCACGCGGTCGACGTGCTGAAGCGCCGCAACGTGCCGGCCGCGAACATCATGTTCGTCGCGCTGGTCGCGGCGCCCGAAGGCGTGCAGGTGTTCCAGGACGCGCACCCGGACGTGAAGCTGTTCGTCGCGTCGCTCGATTCGCACCTGAACGAGCACGCGTACATCGTGCCGGGCCTCGGCGACGCGGGCGACCGCCTGTTCGGCACCAAGAACTGAGCCCCGGTACGGCCGCGCGGCGCGCGGCCCGGCTCGCGGCGGCCCGCCTGGCCGTCCGGCCATGCGCGGCGGCCCCGATCCGGCGGTCGCCGCGTGATAAAATCTCGATCCACTCGACACGCGCGGCCCCGCGGCTTCATGCCCGCCGAAACGGCCGCCGATTCAACGACACATTGAAACAATCGCCCGCGCTGTGCGCCCGGGCACGGAGAAAGGTATGGCTGGTCATTCGAAATGGGCCAACATCAAGCATAAGAAGGCAGCGGCCGACGCGAAGCGCGGCAAGATCTGGACCCGCCTGATCAAGGAAATCCAGGTCGCGGCGCGCCTCGGCGGCGGTGACGTCAACTCGAACCCGCGCCTGCGTCTGGCGGTCGACAAGGCGGCCGACGCGAACATGCCGAAGGACAACGTCAAGCGCGCGATCGATCGCGGCGTCGGCGGCGCGGATGGCGCGAACTACGAGGAAATCCGCTACGAAGGCTACGGCATCAGCGGCGCGGCGATCATCGTCGACACGCTGACCGACAACCGCACCCGCACGGTCGCGGAAGTCCGCCATGCGTTCTCGAAGTTCGGCGGCAACATGGGCACCGACGGCTCGGTCGCGTTCATGTTCGATCACGTCGGCCAGTTCCTGTTCGCACCGGGCACGTCGGAAGACGCGCTGATGGAAGCCGCGCTCGAAGCCGGCGCGAACGACGTGAACACGAACGACGACGGCTCGATCGAAGTGCTGTGCGACTGGCAGGCATTCTCGGCGGTGAAGGACGCGCTCGAAGCCGGCGGCTTCAAGGCCGAGCTCGCCGAAGTGACGATGAAGCCGCAGAACGAAGTCGAATTCACCGGCGACGACGCGGCGAAGATGCAGAAGCTCCTCGACGCGCTCGAGAACCTCGACGACGTGCAGGACGTGTATACGAACGCCGTCATCGTCGAGGAATGAGGTGCCGGCCGCCGTGTTCCTGTCGCGGCGGCGGCCCGACCGAATCCGCGGCCGGCGCGCCTGAGCGTGCCGGCCGCCCTGTTTTCTAGTCTGCGGGGAATCCCATGAAACTACTCGTCGTCGGTTCCGGCGGCCGCGAACATGCGCTGGCGTGGAAGCTCGCGCAGTCGCCGCGCGTCCAGATGGTCTACGTCGCGCCCGGCAATGGCGGCACGGCGCAGGACGAGCGTCTGAAGAACGTCGACATCACGGCGCTCGACGAACTCGCCGATTTCGCGGAACGCGAAGGCGTCGCGTTCACGCTCGTCGGGCCGGAAGCGCCGCTCGCGGCCGGCATCGTCAACCTGTTCCGCGCACGCGGCCTGAAGGTCTTCGGCCCGACCCGCGAAGCCGCGCAGCTCGAGAGCTCGAAGGATTTCGCGAAGGCGTTCATGAAGCGCCACGGCATCCCGACCGCCGAGTACGAAACGTTCTCCGACGTGGCCGCCGCGCACGCGTACATCGACGCGAAGGGTGCGCCGATCGTCGTGAAGGCCGACGGCCTCGCGGCCGGCAAGGGCGTCGTCGTCGCGATGACGCTCGAAGAAGCGCACGAAGCCGTCGACATGATGCTGTCGGGCAACAAGCTCGGCGACGCCGGCGCGCGTGTCGTGATCGAGGAATTCCTCGATGGCGAGGAAGCGAGCTTCATCGTGATGGTCGACGGCAAGCACGCGCTGGCGCTGGCGTCCAGCCAGGACCACAAGCGCCTGCTCGACGAGGATCGCGGCCCGAACACCGGCGGCATGGGGGCGTATTCGCCCGCGCCGATCGTCACGCCGCAGATGCACGCACGCGTGATGCGCGAGATCATCATGCCGACCGTGCGCGGGATGGAGAAGGACGGCATCCGCTTCACGGGCTTCCTGTATGCGGGCCTGATGATCGACAAGGAAGGCAATCCGCGCACGCTCGAGTTCAACTGCCGGATGGGCGACCCGGAAACGCAGCCGATCATGGCGCGCCTGAAGAGCGATTTCTCGAAGGTCGTCGAGCAGGCGATCGCAGGCACGCTCGACACGGTCGAGCTCGACTGGGACCGCCGCACCGCGCTGGGCGTCGTGCTGGCCGCGCACGGTTATCCGGACGCGCCGCGCAAGGGCGACCGCATCAACGGGATCCCGGCCGAGACCGAACAGGCCGTCACGTTCCACGCAGGCACGTCGCTCGACGGCGACAAGCTGACGACGTCCGGCGGCCGCGTGCTGTGCGTGGTCGGCCTCGCCGATTCGGTGCGCGAAGCGCAGCAGCATGCGTACGACACGATCAACCAGATCAATTTCGAAGGCATGCAGTACCGCCGCGACATCGGCTTTCGCGCGCTCAACCGCAAGAGCGCCTGACGCTGCAATTGCCGCCCCGCCCGCGCGCGGCGGCGGCTCGTCTGCCGGGGTTCGATAGAATGCCCGGCAGAAGCCTTTTTTACGGCCTCCGCTTCGGGCGGGGGCACCCAGTCCAGACATGACCGATTCGACCTACGACGTGGCGCGCGTGCGCACGTACCTCCAGGGCCTGCAGACACGCATCGCCGACGCGCTCGGCGCGCTCGACGGTACGCCGCTCGCGACCGACGCATGGCAACGCGGGCCGGCCGAACGCCTGCGCGGCGGCGGCTGCACGCGGATTCTCGAAGGCGGCCGCGTGTTCGAACGCGCGGGGATCGGCTTTTCCGACGTCGCGGGCGATGCGCTGCCGCCGTCGGCGAGCGCGGCGCGCCCGCAACTCGCGGGCCGCGGCTTCGAGGCGCTCGGCGTGTCGCTGGTGCTGCACCCGCGCAATCCTTACTGCCCGACCGTCCACATGAACGTGCGGATGCTGATCGCGACGAAACCGGGCGAGGAGCCCGTGTTCTGGTTCGGCGGCGGCATGGATCTGACACCGGTGTACGGTTTCGAGGACGACGCCCGGCATTTCCACCAGACCTGCAAGGATGCGCTCGACCCGTTCGGCGTCGAGCTCTACCCGCGCTTCAAGAAGTGGTGCGACGAGTATTTCTTCCTGAAGCACCGCAACGAGATGCGCGGCATCGGCGGGATCTTCTTCGACGATTTCTCGGAGCCCGGTTTCGAACGCTCGTTTGACCTGATGCAAAGCGTCGGCGACGCGTTCCTGCAGGCCTACCTGCCGATCGTCGAGCGGCGCGCCGAGCTGCCGTACGGCGAGCGCGAGCGCGACTTCCAGGCGTACCGCCGCGGCCGCTACGTCGAATTCAACCTCGTGTTCGACCGCGGCACGCTGTTCGGCCTGCAAAGCGGCGGCCGGACCGAGTCGATCCTGATGTCGATGCCGCCGGTCGCGAACTGGCGCTACAACTGGCAGCCCGAGCCGGGTTCGCCGGAAGCGCGCCTGTACAGCGACTTCATCGTGCCGCGCGACTGGGTCTGACCCTGCCTCAAGCAAAGGACGCGTTTCTGGACACCACCGCCCGCCCCGCCCCGCTGCCGCGTCGTATCGGCTTGCTGGGCGGCACTTTCGACCCGATCCACGACGGCCATCTCGCGCTCGCACGCCGGTTCGCCGAACTGCTCGGCCTGACCGAACTCGTGCTGCTGCCCGCCGGGCAGCCGTACCAGAAGCGCGACGTGTCGGCCGCCGAGCATCGGCTCGCGATGACGCGCGCGGCCGCCGGCTCGCTGTCCGTGCCGGGCGTGACCGTGACCGTCGCCACCGACGAGATCGAGCACGCCGGCCCGACCTATACGGTCGAGACGCTCGCGCGCTGGCGCGAGCGGATCGGCCCGGACGCGTCGCTGTCGCTGCTGATCGGCGCCGACCAGCTCGTGCGCCTCGACACGTGGCGCGACTGGCGCAAGCTGTTCGACTACGCGCACATCTGCGTGTCGACGCGCCCGGGGTTCGACCTCGGCGCGGCGCCACCGGACGTCGCGCAGCAAATCACCGCGCGGCAAGCCGGCGCCGGCGTGCTCAAGGCCACGCCGGCAGGCCACCTGCTGATCGATACGACCCTTTCGTTCGACATAGCCGCGACCGACATCCGCGCCCACCTGCGCGAATGCATCGCGCGCCATGCGCAAATGCCCGACGCATCGGCCGAGCATGTGCCGGCCGCCGTATGGGCCTATATTCTTCAACATCGCCTCTACCATTCCTGAATCCATGGATATTCGCAAACTGCAGCGCGTGATCGTCGACGCCCTCGAAGACGTCAAGGCGCAAGACATCAAGGTGTTCAACACCAGCCACCTGACCGAACTGTTCGACCGCGTGGTCGTCGCTTCGGGCACCTCCAACCGCCAGACCAAGGCGCTCGCGTCGAGCGTGCGTGACAAGGTCAAGGAAGCCGGCGGCGACATCGTCAGCTCCGAAGGCGAAGACACCGGCGAATGGGTGCTCGTCGACTGCGGCGACGCAATCGTGCACATCCTGCAACCGGCCCTGCGCCAGTACTACAACCTCGAGGAAATCTGGGGCGACAAGCCCGTGCGGATGAAGCTCGGCGGCGGCAAGGGCAACGGCTTCGCCCAGGCCAGCGAAGGCGACGACGACGAAGAGGAAGCCGCGCCCGCCCGCCCGGCGCGCAAGACGGCCGCTCGCCGCCGTTGAGCCCCGATTCGTCAAGCGTCTTCCGATGAAGCTTTTCATCCTTGCGGTCGGCCACAAGATGCCGGGCTGGATCGCATCCGGCTTCGACGAATACACGAAGCGGATGCCGCCCGAGCTGCGCATCGAGTTGCGCGAGATCAAGCCCGAACTGCGTTCGGGCGGCCGCAGCGCCGAAAGCGTGATGGCGGCCGAGCGGCAGAAGATCGAGGCCGCGCTGCCGAAGGGCGCGCGCCTCGTCGCGCTCGACGAGCGCGGCCGCGACTGGACCACGATGCAGCTCGCCCAGGCGCTGCCCGGCTGGCAGCAGGACGGCCGCGACGTCGCGTTCGTGATCGGCGGCGCCGACGGGCTCGATCCCGAACTGAAAGCGCGTGCCGACACGCTGCTGCGCATCTCGAGCATGACGCTGCCGCACGGGATGGTGCGCGTGCTGCTCGCCGAACAGCTTTACCGGGCGTGGAGCATCACGCAGAATCACCCCTACCACCGCGCATGACGTGTCGTCCTCGAGACGCGCGCCACGCGCGCACACCGAGATAACGACACCATGCCGTCCAGCACGCCCCCCGCGCTTTTCCCGACCCTTTACCTCGCTTCGCAAAGCCCGCGCCGCCAGGAGCTCCTGCAACAGATCGGCGTACGCTTCGAGCTGCTGCTGCCGCGCCCCGACGAGGACGCCGAGGCGCTCGAGGCCGAACTGCCCGGCGAAGCCGCCGATGCCTACGTGCGGCGCGTGACCATCGCCAAGGCCGAGGCTGCGCGTGCACGCCTCGTCGCGAGCGGCAAGCCGGCGTCGCCGGTGCTGGTCGCCGATACGACCGTCACGATCGACGGCGCAATCCTCGGCAAGCCGGCCGACGCCGACGACGCGCTCGCGATGCTGACGCGCCTCGCCGGCCGCGAACACGCGGTGCTGACCGCCGTCGCCGTGATCGATGCCGACGGCGAACTGCTGCCGCCCGCGCTGTCGCGCTCGACGGTGCGCTTCGCGGCCGCGTCGCGCGACGCGTACGCGCGCTACGTCGAATCGGGCGAGCCGTTCGGCAAGGCCGGCGCGTACGCGATCCAGGGGCGCGCCGCCGAGTTCATCGAGCGAATCGACGGTTCCCATTCAGGTATCATGGGTCTGCCCCTTTTTGAGACTGCCGCGCTGCTGCGTGTCGCGCGCGTCGCCTTCTGAACCCACCATGAACGAAGAAATCCTGATCAACCTCACGCCGCAGGAAACGCGGGTCGCACTCGTCCAGCAAGGCGCGGTGCAGGAGCTTCACGTCGAGCGCACGCTGTCGCGCGGGCGGGTCGGCAACATCTATCTCGGCAAGGTCGTGCGCGTGCTGCCCGGCATGCAGTCGGCGTTCATCGACATCGGCCTCGAACGCGCGGCGTTCCTGCACGTCGCCGACATCTGGCATCCGCGCCTCGCGGGCGAGCCGCAGTCGGGCACGCCGCACCAGCCGATCGAGAAGATCGTGTTCGAAGGCCAGACGCTGATGGTCCAGGTGATCAAGGATCCGATCGGCACGAAGGGCGCGCGGCTGTCGACGCAGGTCAGCATCGCGGGCCGCACGCTCGTCTACCTGCCGCAGGAGCCGCATATCGGCATCTCGCAGAAGATCGAGAGCGAGGCCGAACGCGAGGCCGTGCGCGCGCGCCTGACGGCCGTGATCCCGCCGGACGAGAAAGGCGGCTACATCGTGCGCACGATCGCCGAGGATGCCACCTCCGACGAGCTCGCCGGCGACGTCACGTACCTGCGCAAGACGTGGGCGACGATCGTCGCCCAGGCACAGCGGCTGCCGGCGACGAGCCTGCTGTACCAGGATCTCGATCTCGCGCAGCGCGTGCTGCGCGATTTCGCGAACGACGACACGACGCGTATCCAGGTCGATTCGCGCGAGACGTACCAGCGCCTGTCGGAATTCGCGGGCGAATTCACGCCGGCCGTGAGCCCGAAGCTGCACCACTACACGGGCGAGCGTCCGCTGTTCGACCTGTACAACATCGAGACGGAGATCCAGCGCGCGCTATCGCGCCGCGTCGACCTGAAGTCGGGCGGTTACCTGATGATCGACCAGACCGAGGCGATGACGACGATCGACGTGAACACGGGCGGCTACGTCGGCGCACGCAACTTCGACGACACGATCTTCAAGACCAACCTCGAGGCCGCGCATACGATCGCGCGGCAGCTGCGGCTGCGCAACCTCGGCGGGATCATCATCATCGACTTCATCGACATGGAAAACGCCGAGCATCGCGACGCGGTGCTGTCCGAGTTGAAGAAGGCGCTGTCGCGCGACCGCACGCGCGTGACGGTCAACGGCTTCTCGCAGCTCGGGCTCGTCGAGATGACGCGCAAGCGCACGCGCGAATCGCTCGCGCACGTGCTGTGCGAGCCGTGCCCGACCTGCCAGGGCAAGGGCCAGGTGAAGACGTCGCGCACCGTGTGCTACGACATCCTGCGCGAGATCCTGCGCGAGTCGCGGCAGTTCAACCCGCGCGAATTCCGCGTGATCGCCGCGCAGCAGGTGATCGACCTGTTCCTCGACGAGGAGTCGCAGCATCTCGCGATGCTGATCGACTTCATCGGCAAGCCGGTGTCGCTGCAGGTCGAATCGAACCTGAGCCAGGAGCAGTACGATATCGTGCTGATGTAACGTTCCGTCCATCCGCCGCCGGCATCGCCGCGCGGCGCTTCGATGCGGCGCCCGGGCCGCCCGCGCATGTCGCGCCGGCACCCGCCGCCGCCCTTTCACCCTACCCTTTTCGCATTCACCACACACCATGAGCCAAGGCCACAACCGCCGCCAGCGCAAGAAACTCCACATCGGCGAATTCCAGGAACTCGCGTTCAACGCCACCGCGCATTACCGCAACGAAATGACCGACCTCGAGCGCGGCGAACTGATCGACGCGTTCATCGACTTCGTCGAAGCGAACGGGCTGCTGACCGTCGCGTCGGCGGACGAAGGCATCGGCGCTTACGTGATTTCCGGCGCACCGCGCGGCACGACGACCGACGCCGACCGCGAGCTCGTGCGCGGCTGGCTGGCCGCACGGCCGGAACTGACCGACGTCAAGGTCAGCGAATTCACCGACGCGTGGTACCCGGAAGCCTGAGTTTCCGGCTTCACGCCCGTCGCGCAGCGCCCGCGCCTGCCCGCCGCCACGGCGGGTGAGGCCGGCGCCGCCCCGCTCCCTCCGCCTCGCCTCCGCATCCCCTCCGCATCCCCTCCGCATCCCCTTCCGCATCCCCTTCCGCATCCCCTTCCGCATCCCCTTCCGCATCCCCTTCCGCATCCCCTTCCGCCATCGCGCGATACCCACGCCACCGGCACCGACTCACACGATTTCCGCCGCGTCGACGGTGATTACCCCGATTTCGGCAGTGAATCGGACGCTTACTTCAATTTAACGTTGCTTAAAAGACGGCTCGCGCCGGCAGACCTACTCTGATCGCCAGGAATCCGATGTTTTCCGGTGCGATCGGCAAGCAAGACGAAAGAATGCAAACCGCTCGCCCGACCGATGTTCCGGATTCCGGTACGGGCGAAAACGCGACACGGCGACAGGCCAATCAGGGAGACAACCAACAATGCGCCAGCCGCTTCCCATCGCAGCGACACATTGACGCACGCGAAGGCCGCCTGACACCACTCTCCAACGAATACGAGGACGACATGGATACGCCTACCACCCATCAAGCAGGACTCCGAATGATCATGATCGCGGCTGGCGTCGCAGCGCTGGTGTCGCTGTCCGCGTGCGGCGGCTCCGGCTCGCTGAGCCAGGGCACCGGTGGCGCAGGATCGGGTTCGGGCGATACGACGGCCACGACCGGCGGCACGAGCAACGGCTCGGGCAGCGGTTCCGGCAGCGGCTCGACCGTCGGCAGCACGGGCAGCGGCAGCGGCTCGGCGGGCAGCGGCGCATCCGCCAATGCCCTCGGCCAGACGATCGACTCGTCGAGCAACATCGTGACGGCCGCGGGCGGCGCGGTATCGAGCGTCGGCACGACGATCGCCGGCCAGTCGCTGCCCGGCACCCATGCGTCGACCACGCAAGGTCTCGGCACGGTCGTCCAGGATGCCGGCGCGGCCGTCACGACGCTCGGCACCGGCCTCGGCTCGGGGCTCGGCCAGCTCGGCGCATCGTCGAACCCGGTCGGCACGACGGTCGCGAGCACCGGCGGCGTGGTCACGAACCTCGGCGACGCGGTCGCCGCGACCGGCGGCGTCGTGTCGAGTCTCGGCGCCAGCGGTTCGGCGCTGGCGCCGCTCGCGCCCGTCACATCGCCGGTCGGCGGCGCGGTCACGATGCTCGGCAATACGATCGCAGGCGGCGGCGCGACGCTCGGCACGCAGTTGTCGACCGGTCCCGTCGCGCAGGTCACGGGCGCCGCCAGCTCGGCGATCACGCCGATCACGGCGCAGGTCGGGTCGGTCACGCAGACCGTCGCGTCGAGCACGCCGCTCGGCGCACCGCTCACGAACCTCGTGACGACGGTCGGCAACGGCGTCGCGAACGCCGGCACGACGATCGCGAAAACCGGCGGAAATCCGGTGACGACCGGCGTCGGCAACGTCGTCACCGCGACCGGCAACACGGTGGCCACCGCCGGCACGGCGCTGCTGGGCGGTGGCGGCGCCGCGACGAGCCCGCTCGCACCGGTCACGGGGCTCTTGTCGACCGGCGCACTCGGCGGCGCGACGGGCGGCAGCAACCCGGCCGGTGCGCTCACGTCGGCGGTCGGCACCGTGACGGGAGCGGTGTCGGGCGCAGCCGGCGGCTCGCCCGTCGCGGGGCTGACGGGCGGCAGCGGCACCGGTGCGCTCTCGAAAACGGGCGGCGTGCTCGCCCCCGTGACGACGACGCTCGGCGCGCTGGTCAAGTAAGCGGCAGGCCGGCACGGCGCCCGCATCGTCGCAGACGATCGGGCGCCTTCGACTTGGCCTGAGCCTTAGCCTTCGCCTTCATTCACCCTCTTCCCCACCCCGCGATCCCTTCCTTTTCCCGACAGTCCGCCTCCAGCCAGCCATCGAAATCGGACCTGAAAGCAAGACACGTTAAAATCTCACCTCGCGTGGTGCGCCGCCCGCACCCGCCATCCATCGCCAGCCGCGTGCCTCCGGGCCGCCCCCGACCCATGGAGTGAGTGTCAATGAGCGGCGGACCTCCGTTTCCCGCATCCCGCAGCAAGTCGTTGCCGTCCTCGACGGTTTTCCTGATCCTCGCCGCCGCCGCGCTGCTGTCCGGCTGCGGGCTGCTGCCGGTGCAGAATCCGCCCGCGCCGATCAGCGAGGCGCTCGTCGAGCCCGTCGAGGAAACCGCCGGCGAACCGCTGACGATGCCGCCCGTGCCGGCGCCGACGCACCCGGAGGAACCGGAAGCGCCGAAGAAGCCGCACCGCGAAGCCACGCGGCCGAAGCCCGTGCAGCGCCCCGAATCGCCGACACCGCCGCCGCCTCCGCCGCCGCCGATCGTCGCGACGCGCCCGCTCGACCGCACCCAGATCCATGCGCTGCTCGACAGCGAAGTCGCGCGCCGCAACGGCAAGGTGATCGGCCGCGCGGTCGACATGGTGACCGACGCGAGCGGCAAGCCGCGCGAGATGATCGTGAACCTGCAGGGCTTCATGGGCGTGGGCGACCGCAAGGTCATCTTCCCGTGGAACGTGTTTCGCTTCACGCCCGGTGGCAAACAGGAGCCGATCGTGCTCGACGTGCCGTCGGGCGACCTCCCGCCGGCCGCGCGGCCCAAGGCCGTGCCGCTGTCCGGTTCGGCCGCCGCCTCGCCTGCGACGCGGCTGCCGATGCTCGACAGCGACGTCGAGCGCCCGAACGGCACGAAGATCGGCCGTATCGTCGACGTGCTGATCGACCGCGCATCGCAGCCGCAGGCGGTCGTGCTCGACCTCGGCGGCCTGGTCAATACCGACCGCCGTTCGATCGCCGCGAGCTGGGGCGCGCTGCGCTTCGTCACGCGCGACAAGGCGCTGCATCCGCAGCTCGACTTGAACGACGCACAGATCAAGGCGTCGCCGCCCTACGCGGCCGACAAGCCGATCGTCGCGGTTTTCCCCCCGCCCGTTGCCCCGGCACCGGCTTCGTCTGCGAGCGCGACCCGATGACGATCAAGCATTCCGTCAGCGCACGCAGTCTCCGGTCCCTCGACTGGCTCAACTTCTTCGTTGCAAACGTTCAAACAGGGTTCGGTCCGTTCATCGCGTCCTACCTCGCGTCGCACAAGTGGACGCAGGGCGAGATCGGCATGGTGCTGTCGATCGGCACGATCAGCGCGATGGTCAGCCAGGTGCCCGGCGGCGCGGCCGTCGATGCGCTGAAGAACAAGAAAGGCGCGGCCGCGTGGGCGATCGCGGCCATCATCCTGTCCGCGGTGCTGCTCGCGTCGAGCCCGACGATCGTGCCGGTGATCGCCGCCGAGGTGTTCCACGGCTTCGCGAGCTGCATGCTCGTGCCGGCCATGGCCGCGATCTCGTTCTCGCTCGTCGGCCGCGCCGACCTCGGCGACCGGCTCGGCCGCAACGCGCGCTGGGCGTCGATCGGCAGCGCGGTCGCGGCGGGCCTGATGGGGCTCACCGGCGAATATTTCTCCGCCCGCGCGGTGTTCTGGCTGACCGCCGTGCTCGCGCTGCCCGCGCTGTTCGCGCTCGCGATGATCCAGCCGACCCACGAGGTGATCCCGCAGTCGTCGAAGCCCGACGATCGCGACGAAGCCGGCGAACGCGAAACGCTGCTCGAGCTGCTGCGCGACCGCCGGATGCTGATCTTCGCGGCGTGCGTCGTGCTGTTCCACCTGTCGAACGCGGCGATGCTGAACCTCGCGGCCGGTGAAGTCACGGCCGGGATGGGCGAGAACGTGCAGCTCGTGATCGCCGCGTGCATCATCGTGCCGCAGGCCATTGTCGCGATGCTGTCGCCGTGGGTCGGCCGCTCCGCGCAACGCTGGGGGCGCCGGCCGATCCTGCTGCTCGGCTTCTCGGCGCTGCCGGTGCGCGCGCTGCTGTTCGCCGGCGTGAGCAGCCCGTACCTGCTGGTACCGGTGCAGATGCTCGACGGCATCAGCGCGGCCGTGTTCGGCGTGATGCTGCCGCTGATCGCGGCCGACGTCGCGGGCGGCAAGGGCCGCTACAACCTGTGCATCGGGCTCTTCGGCCTCGCGGCCGGAATCGGCGCGACGCTCAGCACGGCCGCGGCCGGCTACGTCGCCGATCACTTCGGCAACGCCGTGAGCTTCTTCGGGCTCGCGGGCGCCGGTGCGCTCGCGGTGCTGCTGGTCTGGCTCGTGATGCCCGAAACGCGCGTCGCGAACGGTGACGCGGCCGCCGACGAACCGGCCGCCGCATCGCCCGAACAGGCGCGCTGACCCCGGCGCGCCGCCGTTACCCGCTTCTTGGCCAACGCATGATGGATACGATCAGGACACTCAACGAAGCCCGCCAGCAGATCCAGCAGTCGATCTTCGACCTGTTCAAGGGGCTGTCATTCAGCGAGCGGCTCGCCCAGGGCGGGCTGATGGCGCTCCAGGCCGTGTGCGGCGCCTGCCTCGCGTACGTGATCGGCCGCGCGCTGCACACCGAGCAGGCCGTGTGGGCGGCGATCACCGCGATCGCCGTGACGCAGCACAACTACTCGGACACGATGTCGCTGTCGCGCGACCAGTTCGTCGGCGCGATGGTCGGCGGCGTGCTCGGCTTCGCCGGCGCGGCGCTCGGCGGCGACCGCCTCGTCGCGTATGCGATGACCGTCGCGGTCGTGATCGTCTGCTGCTGGTGCCTGAACGTCGGCAGCGCGGCACGGCTCGGCGGCGTGACCGCGACGATCGTGCTGCTGTTTCCGGGCAACGGCCCGCTGTGGGACATTCCGCTGATGCGGCTCGGCGAGGTGACGCTCGGCACCGTGTGTGCGCTGGGCGTGTGCTGGGTGATGTCGAAAATCGAGCGCCGCTGGTTCCGCCACGCGGCGGCAAAGTGACGCGTTGATCCGGTTGCCCGGCGCGCATCGCGGCATCGCGCGATCCGTGCCGGGCCGTCGGCCAGGTCAGTTGCCGATCCGCAGCACGATGCCGGAACCGATCTGCACCAGCAGGTGGTCCCCGCCGACGCCGACCCATTGATAGCCGCGCGGCGGCGGGCTCAGGCGATAGCCGCGCCAGTCGTCGATCACGTACTGGCGATCGCGGAACTCGGGCGGAAGCCGGTCGCCCTTGTGCCATTCGCGGCGCGGCTGGTCGGCCCAGCGCGGCGGCACGTCGTCCTCATGGCGCATCTGGCCGGGCGGCATGTGTTTCGGGCCGTGGCCGCGCTGCATGCCGTGGCCACCCTGGTCGTCGTGGTGGTCGTGATCCTGCGCCATCGCGGCCGGCGCGGCGAAACCCGCCGCGATCAGCGCAGCCAGCATCATTCGGTGCATCTTCTTCATCGTGCCTTCCCTCCGTGTTGTCACGTCGAACGAAACCACTCGGACTGCCCGATGAAGACTAGCACACGGTATCGCGGGGCCACATGACCGCGCATATGACCGCGCGTTACGCCGCCTGCTGCTGGTACTGGATCCGGTGCAGGTGCGCGTAGAGGCCGCCGTGGCGCAGCAGTTCGTCGTGGCTGCCCTCCTCGACGATCTTGCCGGCCTCGAGCACGAGGATGCGATCCGCGCGCTCGATCGTCGACAGCCGGTGCGCGATCACCAGCGTCGTGCGGCCTTCCATCAGCCGCTCGAGCGCGGCCTGCACGTGGCGCTCCGATTCCGAGTCGAGCGCCGACGTCGCTTCGTCGAGGATCAGGATCGGCGCGTCCTTGTAGATCGCGCGCGCGATCGCGAGCCGCTGGCGCTGGCCGCCGGACAGCCGCATCCCGTTGCCGCCGACGAGCGTGTCGAGCCCGTCGGGCATCGCGGCGACCGCATCGGCGAGGTTCGCGGCCTCGAGCGCGGCCTGCACGCGCGCGCGGTCGGGCGTCTGCCCGTACGCGACGTTCGCGGCGATCGTGTCGTTGAACAGCACGACGTCCTGGCTGACCATCGCCATCTGGCCGCGCAACGCGTGGAGGTCGTAATCGGCCACCGGCACGCCGTCGACCAGGATCGCCCCGTCGGTCGGGTCGAAGAAGCGCGGCAGCAGGTTCACGAGCGTCGTCTTGCCGCTGCCCGACGGGCCCGCAAGCGCGATCATTTCACCGGGCGCGACCTTGAACGAGATGCGGTCGAGCGTCGGCCGCTCGGCCGCGCCGTAGTCGAACGTGACGTTGCGGAACTCGATGTCGCCGCGCGCCTGGGCGAGCGGCCGGCCGCCGCCCTGCGGCTCGGCCGGTTCGTCGATCAGCCCGAAGATCAGTTCGGCGGCCGTCATCCCGCGCTGCAGCGGCTGGTTGACGTCGATCAGGTGCTTGAGCGGCGAGATCACCAGCAGCATCGACGTGACGAACGCGACGAAGCCGCCGACCGTCGTCTGGTCGTTCGACGACTGCACGACCGCGATCGTGATCACGACCGCGAGCGCGATCGACGCGAGGAATTGCGTGAGCGGCTGCGCGAGGCCGCCGGAGATCGTCATGCGCATCGCGTAGCCGCGCAGGCGCTTGCTCATCTGCGTGAAGCGGTCCATCTCGTACGCTTCGCCGTTGTGCACCTTGACGACCTTGTAGCCGCCGACCGTCTCCTCGACGATGTACGACAGCTCGTTGGTCAGCGTCTGGTGCTCGCGGTTCAGGCGGCGCAGGCGGCGGTTGATCTTGCTGACGAGCCAGCCGATGCCCGGCAGGATCACCGCGACGATCAGCGTGAGCCGCCAGTTCAGGTAGAACAGGTAGCCGAGCAGGAAGATCACCGTCAGCGAATCGCGCACGAGCGTGACCATCACGCCGGTCAGCACCGACAGGATCTGGTTGACCTCGAACACGATCGCGTTGATCACCGTGCTCGCCGTCTCGCGCTGGAAGAACGACGCGCCCGTATGCAGCATCCGCTGGAACATCTCGAGCCGCAGTTGCAGCAGAATGCGGTTCGACACGTAGTTGAGCAGGTAATTCGACGCGTACTGCGACACGCCGCGCACGAGCGCGAGCCCGATCACGGCCATCGGCACGTACCATTTCGCGCGGTCGCTGCCGTGCGAGCCGAAGCCGTGGTCGAGCAGCGGCTTGAGCAGCGCCGGAATCCCGGCCTCGGTGGCCGCGACGACGCCCATCGTCATCACGGCGAGCACCACGATGCCGATCAGCGGCCGGATGTACGGCCACAGGCGCTTGAGGACCGTCACGGGCGAGGTGCCCGTGCCGTCCATCGGTTTGCGAAGAGTGTTCTGGGTTTCCAAGGCAATCCTTCTTGAGCCGCGATGCGGCGCCCGGACGTGGCCGCCCGGGAATTCGCCCTGTCGGGCGGGTGCCGAAAAGGGCTCAACATTATAGCCGCACCGCCCCCGCCGGCACGGTCCTGGCCGATGCGGGCGGCGCCCGGGCCGCGGGTATACTGCCGCTCACCGTTTTCTCCGCCTTTTCCGACGATTTCATGGCTGAACCCTCCCTCGGCGTCGCCCTCATCGCCCTCAACGCGTCCGCGCGGCTCGCGCAGTGCCTGGCCGCGCTGTCGTTCGCCGACGACGTCGTCGTCATCGACGGCGGCAGCACCGACGATACCGTCGCGATCGCGCAGGCGCACGGCGCGCGCGTGATCGTCGAGCGCGACTGGCCGGGCTTCGGCCCGCAGAAGAACCGCGCGCTCGACGCGCTCGACACCGACTGGATCCTGTCCCTCGATACCGACGAAGTCGTCACCCCGGAACTCGCGCAATCGATCCGCGACACGCTCCGCGCGCCGGCCGCGCAGGTCTATGCGGTCGACCGCCTGTCGAGCTTCTGCGGCCAGTGGATCCATCACAGCGGCTGGTATCCGGACTGGATCCCGCGCCTGTTCCGGCGCGGCGCCGCGCGCTTCTCGGACGATCTCGTGCACGAGCGCCTCGTGTTCGACGGCGCCGCGCAGCGGCTGTCCGGCAAGCTGATGCACTACTCGTACGAGGATTTCGAAACCGTCGTGCGCAAGCTCGACGCCTATTCGACGGCCGGCGCGCGCCAGCGCCGCGCGGCCGGCCAGCGCGGCGGCTTCGGCAAGGCGCTCGCGCGCGGCGCCTGGGCGTTCGTGCGCACCTACGTGCTGCGCCGCGGCTTCCTCGATGGCCGCGCCGGCTTCATGATCGCCGTGTTCAACGCGGAAACCGTGTACTACCGTTTCCTGAAGCTCGGCCACGAACGGGCCCGCTGAGCACCCGCCCGGCAGGGAGCCGGCCCGGCGTTACAATGCCGGGCTGCCCGCGCCGCGCGTGCCCGCCCGACCGGCGGCGCCACGCGCCGCCCGCCACGACGACTACCGAATCCGACCGCCATGTTCTCCATCATCATTCCGACCTGGAACAACCTGCCGTACCTCAAGCTCGTCGTCGACAGCCTGCGCCGCCACTCCGCGTACGACCACCAGATCATCGTGCACGTGAACGACGGCTCGGACGGCACGCTCGACTGGGTGCGCAGCGAAGGGATCGAGCACACCGCGTCGCCGACCAACATCGGCATCTGCCATGCGGTGAACTGGGCCGCCGCGCGCGCCACGCGCGACTACGTCGTCTACATGAACGACGACATGTTCTGCTGCCCCGGCTGGGACACGGCGCTCGTGCGCCGCATCGAACAGATGCCGACCGACCTCTTCATGCTGTCGGGCACGATGGTCGAGCCGGTCGACACGCGCAACCCGTGCGTCGTGGTCAGCAATTTCGGCCGCGACGCCGAACATTTCGACGCGGCGGGCCTCGTCGCGGCGGCTCCGAAGCTCGTGCGCGCCGACTGGCTGGGCTCGACCTGGCCGCCGACGCTCGTGCACCGCGACTGGTGGAACCGGATCGGCGGCTACAGCAGCGAGCTGTCGCCCGGCATGAGCAGCGACAACGACTTCTCGATGAAATTCTGGGATGCCGGCTGCCGGATCTTCATCGGCGTCGGCGACAGCCTCGTCTACCACTTCCAGCAGAAGAGCACGGGCAAGATCGTCAAGAACGATGGTCGCCGCCAGTTTCTGAACAAATGGGGCATGACCCAGGCGACGTTCGACCGCCACTACCTGCATCGCGGCGAGCCGGCGGGCACGCGCATCGCGCTCGACACGCCGGCCGTGGAAGGCAGCCTGAAGCGCGCGCTGCTGCGCTCGCGGATCAAGCGCGCGTTCAGCTGATCGCGCCCCGAAAACGACACGGAAACGCGCGCTGCTTCGCGTATACTCTGCGCCGTTCGTCCCGGATCTCCCGCCGGGGCGCGCGGCGCGCAGCACGACGTACGCAAGCCGCATTCGTCCATTCGACAGGTTCCGATGCTTTCGTTTTCCGCTCCCGCCTCGCGGCGCCTGACCGCCGCCCGCGCATTCGCCGTCGCCGCGCTCTGCATGGTGCCCGTCTCGACCGCGCTGACCAACGTGTTCTGCGGGCTGTTCGCCGCCGCGCTCGTGATTTCCCCCGAATTCTGGCGTGACCTGCGCTCGTTCGTCACCGACCCGGCCTCGCTCGCGGCGCTGCTGATCCTGGCCGCGCTGGCCGCCAGCGTCACCTATACGGTCGCGCCGCACAACAAGGCGTGGAGCTGGGTCGCCAAGTACGACAAGCTGCTGCTGCTGCCGTTCGCCGTGCTCGCCTTCCGCCATTCGAACTGGGCGCCGATCGTGCGGCGTTGCTGGTTCGGCACGCTGTGCGTGATCCTGCTGCTGTCGACCACCAACTATCTCGGCCTGACCGCGATCGGGCCCGCGCACGCGACCGAGCTGCCGCTGTCACGCGCCTGGGTGTTCAAGAACCACATCGCCGCCGGCATGTTCGGCGCGCTGCTGTTCTACCAGGCGGCCGATCTCGCGCTGGCGGCCCGCACGGCGCTGTCGCGCGCTGCATATGCGGGCGTTGCCGCGTGGTCGCTCGTCAACGTGTTCGTGATGCTGCAGGGTCGCACCGGGCAGGTCATCGCGCTGCTGCTGATCCTCGTCGTCGCCGTGCGTTTCGTGCTGTTGCTGCGCCGGCAATCGGCGCTGCGCGCGGGGCTCGCCGCCGGCGCGTTCGTGCTGGCCGGCATCGCGCTCGTGGTCGCCGCGTGCACGGTTCACAACGGCCGGCTGACGAAGGTCGTGACTGAAGTGCAGCAATACCGGCAGAGCGACGCGGTCACGTCGACCGGGCTGCGCCTCGAGTGGTACAAGAAGGGGCTCGAGTTGTATCGCCAGCGCCCGGTGATCGGCTATGGCGCGGGCGGCCTCGAATCCGAATTCGAGCGGCTCACGGCCGGCAAGACAGCAGCCGCAGGCCAGCTCACGTCGAATCCGCACAACGAATACCTGCTGATGGCCGTGCAGCTCGGCACGCTCGGGCTGGTGCTGTTCATCAACCTGATCGTGCAGATCGCGCGCGGCAGCCGTACGCTCGATCCGCGCTCGCGGCATCTGCTGCTCGGCTGGCTCGCGATCTTCGCGATCGGCAGTCTCGCGAATTCGCTGCTGCTCGATTTCGCCGAAGGGCACCTGATCGTGCTGCTGGCCGGCATCCTGCTCGGCTGCGGCGAGCGCGCCGAGGCGCTGCCGCGCGAAACGTCGGCGATCCGGCGCAGCGCGTAACGCGCAGCGGCCTGCGCTCCGCTGGGGGCCGACTCCGGCCACAGCGGCGTTCTTCACGATCGAGCTTCGACGGAAACGGGCCGGGCCGCTGGCGCGTCGCAAAACAAGCCGCCTGAAACCGGCGGAAAACGCGCGTCGCCCGCGCGTCAGTCGGAGCCGGCGCGGTGCAGTCGCGACGTATCGACGACGGCTTCGGCTGGGCCAGGCGGATTCAGCCCGAGCATCTCGGCCGCCGCCGCTTTCACGCGCTGCGCACCCAGATTGACGAGGCAGTCGCTGCGGCTGTCGACCTTGCGCTCGCAGCCCTCGTGCCGGCACGGCACGCAATCCCCCTCCCCCTGCAGCAGCCACACGTTGCCGTGCCGCCCCGAGCCGCGCAGCGGCCACGGATTCTCGGTCGCCGGCCAGTGCTGCGGCCACGGCCCCCAGCGCACGGGGTCGGACGGGCCGAACAGCGCGATCGTGTCGGTGCCGGTCGCGGCCGCGACGTGCGTCGCGCCGGTGTCGGGCCCGATGAAAAGCCGTGCGCGCCGCACGAGTTCGGCGCTTTCGCCGAACGTCAGGCGACCGACCAGGTTCAGTACATCGCCGCCCGCTTCGGCCGCGACCTGCTCCGCATACTCGCGCTCGCTGTCCGCCGGGCCGCCCGACAACGCGACCGCGAAGCCGTGTTCGCGCAGCCAGCCGATCATCTCGACCCAGCCGTCGAGCCGCCATTGCTTGTAACGGAACATCGGATACGGATGCAGGACGACCAGCGGCTTGCCGGCGCGGATCGCCGGCGATTCGGCCAGCCACGCGTCGAAGCGCGCGCGCCGCGCCGGATCGTCGCCGATGCCGGGCGCGACGACCTCGGACACCGGCTCGATGCCGATCACGGGGGCGAGCGCCAGCGTGCTGACGACCGTATGCGCGGATTCGTGGTGATTGATCGCGATCCCGTTCAGCATCATCCGCGTGAGCCACGTCACGCGGTTCGGATCGACGAGGCCGACTCGCTTGCGGCCCGCGAACCAGCTGTAGAAGCGCGGCCGGTCGGAGCTCAGCGCCGCGCACGCGAGATCGTAGCGGCGCCACATCGACAGCGCGTCGCGCAGCCGCTCGCGGAACCCCGCGCGTTGCGCGACGACGATCACGCGCCGCACGTCCGGATTGTGCTCGAGCACGCCTTCGGTGCCGCGAAACACCAGCATGTCGATCTGCGCTTCAGGCCAGCGGGCCTTCAGCGAACGGACGAGCGGCGTCGTCAGCAGCACGTCGCCGATACGGCGCGGCGCGGCAACGAGGATGGTTCTGGGCGGGCGGGCGGAAGAAAACAGGGCCACGGCGGGTGTGTCTGGCTGGCTGAACAAGGCTGGCAATGTACAGGATTTTGCAGCAGCCGGCGCGACATGGCGAATCGGCCGTCCGGTCAGCCTGATGCGGCCCCGCTCACGAGTTGCTGCGCGGCAGGCGCACCCGTGCGCCGGTGGCGTACGCGGGGCCTGCGATACCCGTGGCGCTACGAAGCGATGGTCATGATCACCGGCGTCGCAGCGGCAGCCGCGGGCTGAGTGTGTGCTGCGTCGGCCAACCGTTCGTCGCGATGGGTGGCCTGCGGCAGCAGGTGATTCACCGCACGCTCGACCGCGTCGACGCCGATCGCATCGACGGTCGCGCCGGCGCGCACGATCACGTGCGGCACACCGAGCGGATGCCAGCGCAGGTATTTCTCGGGACGGTCCTCGAACAGCGCGGCGACGGGCACGCCGAGCGCCGACGCGAGGTGCACGGGGGCGCTGTCGGCGGAGACGATCACATCGAGCAGGCTCGCTGCGGCCACCAGCTCGGCGACCGACGACGGCGCAACATGGCGCGCGCACACGTCGCGCCACGAGTCGCCCTCGGGGGCATGGCCGATGGCCGGGTCGCGGAACACGATCACGTCGGCATGCGGCGCGAGACGCCCGGCGAGGTCGCGCCAACGATCGGCCGGCCAGCGGCGCTCGACCGCCTTGTTCGTGACGAACAACCCGACGCGCGGCTTCGTGCGTGCGCCGAGCAGCCGGTACCACGCGTCCTGCAGCGCGCGGTCGGGATGAACCGACAACGCGAGGCGGTCGACGTCGGCGCGGCCGAGTTCAGGTACGAGCCGGAAACCCGACAACGCCTCGTGGCACATCGGCCGCTCGGCGACATGCTCGGGCTTGCGATCGTCGAATTCCGTCTCGGCATCGTGCCAGCGACAATCCTTCGCGCCGATCTGGCGCGCGAACTGCACGCTGCTGCGATGCATGCCGCCGTTCGGCACGACCACGAGGTCGAACCGCAAGCGACGCAGGCGACGCACCAGCCGCAGCCGGTCGAAGAACGCGCGCATCCGCCCGGGACGGTCGTTGCGCTCGCATTGACGGCTATAGACGTAGGTGTGGATCGTGTCGACGTCCGGGTTTCCGTCCAGCGCGGCCGCGTTGTAGCGGTTCGCGACCACATGGAGTTCCGCGCCGGGCCAGCGCTCCTTCAGCGCGCGGAGAAACGCCGTCGTGCACAGCATGTCGCCCAGAAAATCGATCCGGATCACGAGGATCCGCTGCGTCGGGTTCACATTGGCCATGGTCATGTGGGGACTGTCAGTTTTTGTCGTCGCGACGAGCCATTTCATAGCATCCGGTTCCGGGACGGCCGGGTCGCCTATCGCGGCTCGCCGCACGGATCCGCCCCCGCTTATGTGCGCGATCCCGGCGCAATCTGCCGGACAAGCGGCGGTCAGCGCCGCGTTCGTGCAGCTAGCGCCGGATTGTATAGCGTCCGGATGGCCAGCCCAAGACCCGCTTGCGTGAACCTGCAAAAACGGCCCGCCGCACCGCACGATGGCGATGCGACGGGCCGCATGGCGCGACGGCCGTTCGGCGTAGGCGCGATCAGTACGTGATTTCGACGACGCTGCCGTCGAACGTCGCACGCAGCTCCGCGAGCAGCACGTCGCTCGGCTTCACGCGCCATGCGTCGCCGAGGCGCATTTCACCCTGCGCCCGCGCGTTGCTGTAGTGGACCTGCACCGCAAGCCCGTTCGGCAGCGGCGCCTGCGGGCGACGACCACCATCGCGCCCGCCGCCGCGCGGCGCCGGTGCGTCGACCACGTTCGCCGCCGGATCGTCCTTCGACACGTGCGGCTCGAGCACGCGGCGCAATGCGGCTGCGTCGGCGTTGCCGTTCATCGTCAGCCGGACGGCCTGCGCATAGCGGCTGCGCGCGCGCTCGAGATCCATCACGGTATCGGCCGTGAAGCGGATGCCGCCCGTGAACGCGTCGTTGCGCGCCTGCCCCTGCACGATCAGCAGCTCGTCTTCCTTGAACAGCGCCTTGTTCGCCTCGAACTGCTCGTTGAAGATCGTGATCTCGCACTGGCCCGAGCCATCGTCGAGCAGCGCGATCAGCATCTTGCCGCGCTGGGTCATCTGCGTGCGCAGCGACGCGATGATGCCGGCCACGAGCTTGTCGCGCCCTTCCTTCAGGTCGCCGACCTTCTGTCGCACGAAGCGGCGCACCTCGTCGCGATACGCGTCGAACAGATGGCCGGACAGGTAGAAGCCGAGCGCGCCCTTCTCTTCCTGCAGGCGGCGCTTGTCGTCCCACGCGGGCTCGTCGACGAGCGCATGCGCGTGCGGCGACTCGGCACCCATGTCGAACAGGCCGGCCTGCATCGCGTTCGCCTCGGCCTGGTCGGCCGCTTCCATCGCCAGCGGCACCGACGCGATCAACTGCGCACGGTTCGTGTTCAGCGAATCGAACGCGCCGGCACGGATCAGCGCCTCGACCGTGCGGCGGTTGACGACGCGCCGGTCGATCCGCTCGCAGAAGTCGAACAGGTCGGTGAACGCCTTTTCCTCGCGGGCGCGCAGGATTTCCTCGATCGCGTTCTGGCCGCTGCCCTTCACCGCGCCGAGGCCGTAGCGGATCGTGCGCGAGCGCTTGCCGTCGGCTTCGGCGACCGGCTCGAAGCGGTAATGCGAAGCGTTGATGTCTGGCGGCAGCACGACAAGGTTGTTCACGACGCAGTCGTCGAACAGGATCTTCACCTTGTCGGTGTCGTCCATCGCGAGCGTCATGTTGGCCGCCATGAATTCGGCCGGATGGTGCGCCTTCAGCCACGCGGTGTAGTACGCGAGCAGCGCATAGGCGGCCGCGTGCGACTTGTTGAAGCCGTAGCCCGCGAACTTCTCCATCAAGTCGAAGATCTCGTCGGACTTCTCGCGCGTGAGGCCGTTCTTCGCCGCACCCTCGGCGAAGATCTCGCGGTGCTTGGCCATCTCCTCGGGCTTCTTCTTGCCCATCGCGCGACGCAGCAAGTCCGCGCCGCCGAGCGAGTAGCCGCCGATGATCTGCGCCATCTGCATCACCTGCTCCTGATAGACCATGATGCCGTAGGTCTCTTTCAGGACGGGTTCGACGCGCGGATCCGGATACTCGACCTTCTCGCGGCCGTGCTTCCGTGCGCAGAAGCTCGGGATCAGGTCCATCGGGCCCGGACGGTACAACGACACGAGCGCGATGATGTCCTCGAAGCGGTCGGGCTGCGCATCCTTCAGCATGCCCTGCATCCCGCGGCTTTCCAGCTGGAACACCGCGACCGTGTTGGCCTTCTTCAGGATCTGGAACGAGGCGGGATCGTCGAGCGGCACCTGCGCGAGCGACCAGTCGGCCTTCGACGGATCGAGGCGGCGGATGTAGCGCTCGGCCCAGTCGAGGATCGTCAGCGTCGTGAGGCCCAGAAAGTCGAACTTCACGAGGCCGACGGCTTCGACGTCGTCCTTGTCGTACTGGCTGACCACGCCGCCGTCGTCGCCCTGCGTGTACAGCGGGCAGAAATCGGTCAGCTTGCCGGGCGCGATCAGCACGCCGCCCGCGTGCATCCCGACGTTACGCGTGAGGCCCTCGACGCGCTGCGCGAGATCGAGCAGCTGGTGCACCTCGTCCTCGTGGTCGTAGCGCTCCTGCAGCTGCGGCTCTTCCTTCATCGCGTCGGCGATCGTCACGTGCTTGCCCGGCTTGAACGGGATCAGCTTCGCGATGCCGTCGGTGAACATGTAGCCGAGGTCGAGCACGCGGCCGATGTCGCGCACGGCCGCCTTCGCGGCCATCGTGCCGAACGTGGCGATCTGCGACACGGCGTCCGCGCCGTACTTCTCCTTCACGTACTGGATCACGCGGTCGCGGCCGTGCTGGCAGAAGTCGATGTCGAAGTCGGGCATCGACACGCGTTCCGGGTTCAGGAAGCGCTCGAACAGCAGGTTGTAGCGCAGCGGGTCGAGGTCGGTAATGCCGAGTGCGTACGCGACCAGCGAACCGGCGCCCGAGCCGCGGCCCGGGCCGACCGGCACGCCGTTGTTCTTCGCCCAGTTGATGAAGTCCGCGACGATCAGGAAGTAGCCCGGGAAGCCCATCTTCGTGATGGTCCCGCACTCGAATTCGAGACGCTTGTAATACGTGTCGCGCTGCGCGTCGCGCTCGGCCTCGACCGGATACAGCTGCGCGAGACGGGTCTCGAGCCCTTCCTTCGACAGCTGGACCAGGTAGTCGTCGAGCGACATGCCGTCCGGCGTCGGGAACAGCGGCAGTTTCGGCTTGCCGAGCTCGAGCTTCAGGTTGCAGCGCTTCGCGATTTCGACCGTGTTCGCGATCGCCGACGGCAGGTCGGCGAACAGCGCGACCATGTCGTCCTGCGTGCGGAAATACTGGTCGGTCGTGAAACGCTTCTGGCGCCGCGGGTTCGCAAGGATGTCGCCTTCCGAGATACACACGCGCGCCTCGTGCGCGGTGAAATCGTCGTCGGTCATGAACTGCGTCGGGTGCGTCGCGACGACCGGCAGCTTCAGCGCCGCGGCGAGCGTTGCGGCCTGCTGGATGTACGCCTCGGCGCCCGGCTGGCCGTAACGCTGCAGCTCGATGTAGAAGCCGCCCGGGAACACCTTCGCCCAGCGCTCGGCGTGACGGCGCGCGGCTTCTTCGTTGCCCGCGGCAAGCGCGAGCCCGATATCGCCCTGTTGCGCGCCCGACAGCGCGAGCAGCCCTTTCGAGCGCTCGCCGTCGAGCCAGCTCGCGTCCAGCTCCGCACGGCCGCGGTACTGGTTCGTGAGCCACGCCTTCGACAGCAGCTCGCACAGATTCAGGTAGCCGACCTTGTCCTTGACGAGCAGCAGCAGCCGCGACGGCTTGTCGCGGTCGTCCGGATTGGCGATCCAGACGTCGCAGCCGGCGATCGGCTTGATGCCCTTGCCGCGGGCTTCCTGGTAGAAACGAACGAGGCCGAATGCGTTGCCGAGATCGGTGAGCGCGAGCGCGCCCTGACCGTCCGCGGCCGCCGCCTTGACGATGTCGTCAATGCGCACGATGCCGTCGGCAATCGAGAATTCGGAGTGAACGCGAAGATGGACGAAGCGGGGATCTGACATGGGCGCTATTGTAGCCGCCCCGCCGCGCAGGCTGCCCAAAAAATCCCCGCGCTGGCCGTTCGGCCGATGCGCGCGACCGCACGTCGCGCGGCTGGCCAAACGGCAGGGTGCCGGCCCGGACGCGGTTTGCGGGATAATACGGTTTTTCGAATCCACGCCCCGGCTTCGCACCCTTTTTTGCGGGCCGCCGTGCGGCCGTTTTCCCGTCGGACCATCATGACCATCGTCAACCTCGCCGCCTACCACTTCGTGTCGCTCGACGCGAACGAGCAATGGCGCCCGCTCGTCACCGCCCGCTGCAACGAACTCGGCCTGCGCGGCACGATCCTGCTCGCGCCGGAAGGCATCAACCTGTTCATCGCCGGCACGCGCGAAGCCGCCGACGCGTTCATCGCGTACATCCGCCACGATCCGCTGTTCGAGGGCAAGTTCGCGTCGCTGCAGTTCAAGGAGAGCCTGTCCGACTCGCAGCCGTTCCGCCGCATGCTCGTGCGCCTGAAGCGCGAAATCATCACGATGAAGAAGCCGGCGATCAAGCCGGAACTCGGCCGCGCGCCGTTCGTCGACGCGCGCACGCTGAAGACGTGGCTCGATCGCGGCCACGACGACACGGGCCGCCCGGTCGTGATGCTCGACACGCGCAACGCGTTCGAAGTCGACGTCGGCACGTTCGACGACGCGCTCGACTACCGGATCGACAAGTTCAGCGAATTCCCCGAAGTGATCGACGCGAACCGTGCCGACCTCGAAGGCAAGACGGTCGTGTCGTTCTGCACGGGCGGCATCCGCTGCGAGAAGGCCGCGATCCACATGAAGGAAATCGGCATCGAGAACGTGTACCAGCTCGAAGGCGGGATCCTGAAGTACTTCGAGGAAGTCGGCGGCGCGCACTATCACGGCGACTGCTTCGTGTTCGACTACCGCACCGCGCTGAATCCGCAGCTCCAGCCCACCGAGAACGTCACGTGCTTCGCGTGCCGCGCGGTCGTCACGCCGGAAGCGCAACAGTCGCCGAGCTACGTGCCCGGCAAGTCGTGCCCGGCCTGCGCACCGGCGGCCAGCGCCGCGTAAGCGCGCACTGCCCCGCGTCCCGATGACCGGCTATCGCGGCCGCTTCGCGCCGTCGCCCACCGGCCCGCTGCATTTCGGCTCGCTGGTCGGTGCACTCGCGAGCTGGCTCGACGCACGCGCGCACGGCGGCGCATGGCTCGTGCGCATCGAGGATCTCGACGGCCCGCGCACGGTGCCGGGCGCCGCCGACGACATCCTCGCGACGCTCGCGCATTTCGGCATGACGCCCGACGAGCCGCCCGTCTGGCAAAGCACGCGCGATGCCGCGTATACGGCCGCGCTCGAACGGCTCGTCGCGGCCGGGCTCGTCTATCCGTGCGGCTGCACGCGCAAGGAAATCGCCGATTCGCTGCGCGCCGCGCACGAGCGCCATACGACGCTCGCGTACCCGGGCACCTGCCGCACCGGCCTGCACGGCAAGCCCGCGCGCGCGTGGCGGCTGCGCGTGCCGGACGGCGACGACGCGATCGTCACGTTCGACGATCGCTGGCAGCACACGCAATCGCAGAACCTCGCGACCGAAGTCGGCGATTTCGTGCTGAAGCGCGCGGACGGCCAATGGGCCTACCAGCTCGCGGTCGTCGTCGACGATGCCGATGCGCACATCACGCACGTCGTGCGCGGCGCCGACCTGCTCGACTCGACCGCACGCCAGATCCACCTGCAGCACTGCCTCGGCGTGCCGACACCGCGATACCTGCACGTGCCCGTCGTCGTCGATGCGAACGGCGAGAAGCTCAGCAAGCAGACGGGCGCGACCGCGCTCGAACGCGACGATCCGCTGCCGGCGCTGCGGGCCGCGGCCGCGCACCTGGGCCTCGCGCCCGACGGCACGCTCGCTGGCACGACGCTCGATACGTTCTACGCCGCCGCCACGGCCGCATGGGCGAGGCGCTTCGGGCCGCAGGCCGGCTGACGCACACGGCACACCGGTTTCGCGGCGACCGGGCCTCAGCCGGATGCCGACCGCCCCCCCTCGCCGACGCCACACGCCCGCCTCCCCCATCAAACCGCAGCCCCAATGAAAAACGGGCACACGCTCATCGCATGCACCCGCTTCTGCAGCAGCGCTCGCGCGCCGCGCCGTCACGTCCGCCCGGCTTACGCCGACGGCTTGCGCGGAATCCCGAACCCGCCGAGCAGTGCGGCGACCTGACGCTTCGGCCCCTTCTTCTCGGGCTGCTGCGCAGGCTGCGCGTCGTCCTGCTGCTTCGCCGGCGCCGACGGCTCATACGGCTTCAGGAAGAAATCGTCGACCGGCGCTTCGTGGCGACGGTGATGACCGCGCTCGGAACCGCCCGGACGGCGCCCCGATGCACCGCGATGCTCGTCGCGATCGCGACGGCCGCCTCGTTCACCGCCCCGCTCGCCACCGCGCTCGCTGTTGCGATCGCCGCCGCGGTCGTTGCCGCGCTCGTCGTGACGATGGCGCGCCGGCTTGTCGAGCGCGAGCGTCTGCACTTCGAGCGGACGCTTGATCAGCTTCTCGATATCGGCGAGCTGCTTGCGTTCGTTCGGGCTGCACAGCGACAGCGCGTCGCCCGTCGCACCCGCACGGCCGGTACGGCCGATCCGGTGCACGTAGTCTTCCGCGCTGAACGGCAGGTCGAAGTTGATCACGGCCGGCAGTTCGGCGATGTCGAGGCCGCGCGCGGCCACGTCGGTCGCAACCAACGCCTCGATCTCGCCGCGCTTGAACGCGTCGAGCGCCTGCATCCGCTCGATCTGCGTCTTGTCGCCGTGGATCGCCGATGCGACCACGCCGTCGCGCTCGAGATTGCGCGCAAGCCGGCTTGCTCCGATCTTGCTGTTGCAGAACACGATCACCTGCTTGAGGCCGCGATCGCGCAGCAGCTGCACGACGGCCGCCTGCTTGTCGCCTTCGGCGACGTCGTAGACGATCTGCGTGACGTTCGCGTTCGTCGAGTTGCTGCGCGCGACTTCGATCGTCTGCGGGTTGCGCAGGTAGGTCGACGCGAGCTTCTTGATTTCGCCCGAGAACGTGGCCGAGAACAGCAGCGTCTGGCGTTCCTTCGGCAGCAGGTTCAGGATGCGCTGCAGATCCGGCAGGAAGCCCATGTCGAGCATCCGGTCGGCTTCGTCGAGCACGAGGATCTGCACCTGGCCGAGATTCGCCGTCTTCTGCTGCACGTGGTCGAGCAGGCGGCCCGGCGTCGCGATCAGGATCTCGACACCGCGGCGCAACTCTGCCGACTGCGGGTTCATGTCGACCCCGCCGAACACGACCGCGCTGCGCAGCGGCGTGTGCTTCGCATACGCGTGCACGTTCGCGGCGACCTGGTCGGCGAGTTCGCGGGTCGGCGTGAGGATCAGCGCACGCACCGGGTGGCGCGCCGGAGACGCGCTCGTGTTGGCCTGCGGCAGCAGGCGCTGGATGATCGGCAGCGAGAAACTCGCGGTCTTGCCGGTGCCCGTTTGCGCGGCGCCCATGACGTCGCGGCCGGCGAGCACGACCGGAATGGCCTGCGCCTGGATCGGCGTCGGCGTCGTATAGCCCTGCTCCGCAATGGCTTTCAGGATATCGGCGGCAAGGCCGAATTGATCGAAGGTTGCGTCGACGGGCTTGGCGACAGAATCGGACATGGTGGCGTTTCGCTCAAAAGGCGCGGCGGGGACATCGTGCGTCAGGCCAGCCGGGCCTGCGCTCATCACAATTCGGAAATAGACGGAGCCGCGGCGCGCCGCGCGGCGCCGCTCTGGCGCTTGGGACCGGTTCAATGTGAACGCTGGACGCCAGGCCGTGCGGACTCCGTTCGGCGCGAATGCCGGCGGAAAGGGGCGTATTGTAGCACTGCGCGGCCATCTGTCCGTGACAAGGCGGCGAACGGCCACAACGGCGGTTCGCGCGGCAGGCCCGGGCAGGCCCGCGCGGTAGACGAATGACCCGATCGGACTAGCCCGATGGGCCGGCGGATGATTTCAGGGGTCCGATCCCCGATCGCCTGCGGCCACGCCGCGTATCCGGCCGTCAGGCCCGGGAGCCGGCCGCCGGCCGGCACCGGTTGCGCGATCCACGTTCCCGCCCGGCGCTCAGCCCTTCTTCTTTTTCTTCTCGACCTGCACGCAGTCGCCCAGCAGCGGCGGCGAGCTCTGGTCGGCGATCTCGTCACGCAGCGTCGCTTCCTTGCCCTTCGTCCACCACGTATAGCGGCCGGCCTGGTAGCGCGCGCCCGACGCCGACACGGTGTCGACGAACAGCATCTGCTTCCCGTTGACCGGCACGAGCGCGAAGCTCTGGCCGTTGCCCGCGAGCCAGTACGACACGCGCACCGGCTGCTTCTGGTTCGCGCACTGGTAGACGGTGAACTGACGCGAATCGGCGTCGATCTCTTCGACGGTCAGTTGCGCGGCATGCGCGACGGAAACGGCCGTGCCGGCGAGCGCGAGCGCGGCGAGGGTTTGGCGGATCATGCAGGTCCTCTCACGAGACGGGTGGAAACGCGCCCTCGCGGGGCGCGTGATTATTGTTGGCGATCGGGTCGGGTAGCGTGATCAGGGATCGATGACGTCGGCACACGCGTCGGTCGGTGCGGCCGCGACATGACCGACGAGCGGCACGATCTTGAGCCCGGCCGAGGCCACCCGGCACGGTGCGGCCGCGAGCCCGCAACCCGCGAGGTTCACTGCAAGCGCCAGCGCGACGGCCAGCTTTCCGATACGCAGCCACTTCGGCGTCATCGTCCTCTCCTGATTACGTCAGCGGGCCGACACGGGCCGGACGGCCGCGGCGGCACGCTTCGCGCGTTCGCGGGCTTCGTCGACGGTCGCGCCGGTCGCCAGCGCGACGCCCATGCGCCGCTTCGCGAAACTTTCCGGCTTGCCGAACAGGCGCAAGTCGGCGCCCGGCACGGCAAGCGCGTCGCGCACGCCCTCGAACGCGATCCCGCGCTCGTCGAGCCCGCCGTAGATCACGGCCGACGCGGCCGGCGTACCGAGCGCCGGATCGACCGGCAGCCCCAGAATCGCACGCGCGTGCAGCTCGAATTCCGACTGACGCTGCGACGCGAGCGTGACGAGGCCCGTATCGTGCGGCCGCGGGCTCACCTCGGAGAACCACACGTCGTCGCCGCGCACGAACAGCTCGACGCCGAACATCCCGCGCCCGCCGAGCGCCTCGGTGACCTTGTGCGCGATCTCGCGCGACTTCTCGAGCGCCACCGCGCTCATCGGCTGCGGCTGCCACGATTCGACGTAGTCGCCCGCGACCTGCACGTGACCGACCGGCTCGCAGAAATAGGTGCGGGTGGCGTTCGTCGCCGGATCGATCGCGCGCACGGTGAGCTGCGTGATCTCGTAGTCGAAATCGACGAAGCCCTCGACGATCACGCGGCCGTGGTTCACACGCCCGCCCGCCATCGCGTAGTCCCACGCCGGCTTCACGTCGGCCTCGGTCTTCACGACCGACTGCCCCTTGCCCGACGACGACATCACGGGCTTGACGACGCACGGCATGCCGATCTTCGCGATCGCCGCGCTGAACGCCTCGAACGAATCCGCGAACGCATACGGCGAGGTCGGCAGGCCGAGCTCCTCGGCCGCGAGCCGGCGGATCCCTTCGCGATTCATCGTGAGCTGCGTCGCCCGCGCGGTCGGGATCACTTCGGCGAGGCCGGCCGCCTCGATCGCCGCGAGCGCGTCGGTCGCGATCGCCTCGATCTCCGGCACGATCAGGTGCGGGCGTTCGGCTTCGACGAGCGCGCGCAGCGCGGCGGCGTCCGTCATGTCGATCACGTGCGCGCGATGCGCGACCTGGTGGCCCGGTGCGTCCGGATAGCGGTCGACCGCGACGACTTCGACGCCGAGCCGCTGCAACGCGATGATGACTTCCTTGCCGAGTTCGCCGGCGCCGAGCAGCATGACGCGCGTGGCCGAGGGTGAGAGCGGCGTACCGAGCCGCTGACCGATCTGCATGTGATTACCCGCTTCTGGTGGAGGACGAAAACGGCTCCGATGTTAACACGCGCCACGGCGCCGGTTTTGCGCGTTTCGCCGTGCCGGCAACCGGCCGCGGGCCGCTCGCGAGCAGGCTGCGAACGTTTTCACGCGTGAAGTGTCGGCTCGCCTGCCGCGGGGCGGGTGCGTTACTCTTACGCCTTGATCAGAATCCGATGAGGAACGAGGCTCATGTCCCACCTGTCCGCCGCACGCGCACGCACCGGCCTGCTTCGTCCGTTGCGCGCGCCGCTCTGCGCGTTGACGCTTGCCACGCTTCTCGCCGCCTGCGCGATGCCGACCCACCCCGATTCCGCCGCCCCCGCACCCGACCCGTACAACCCGGCCGCCGTCCAGTTGCTCGACGACACGAGCTGGGAACTCACCAGCTGGCTGAATGCCGACGGCACGCAGCGCGCGATCCCGCACGGCGACAACGGCGAGCCGATCAAGCTCGCGCTGTCGACCGACTCGGGCATCCGGCGCGCCAGCGGGTTTTCGGGCTGCAACCGCTACATGGGCACCTACGCGATCAAGAACGGCCTGTTGAGCTTCGGGCCGCTCGCCGGCACGCGAATGGCCTGCCCGAATACGCTCGGCGGCCAGCTCGAAACCGCGTACCTCGACGCACTCGCCCACGTCGACAAGACCGGTGTGCAGATGCGCGAGCCGCAGCAATTGCAGATCGTGACCACGTCCGGCGCAACGTTGACCTTCACGCACCGGAGCCCCTGATGCACGGCGCGCGCGAAGGCCGACCGACCGCCTTCGCATGGCTGGCACACGCGTGTGCCAGCCACACGCGTCGAGCGGCGTGAATCGGATGCACGCCGCGTTAGAGTCTTGTTCGCCGGCCGGTTAAACTCGGCGGGTCGCGCCACGCGCGCCCCTCCCCACTCCTGTTTCAAAGCATGCACACGGTTGTCTTCGGCTGGTTCGGCATCTCCGCCGTCTGGTTCCTCCTTCTCTTCTGGCGTCTCGTGCAGGCGATGCTGCCTGGCGGTGTCGGGCTTGCCGGCCGCGGCTCGATCCGTCTGTGGCTCGGCTTCGCCGCGGTGTTCGTGGCGAGCTGCACGCTGACGAGCCCGCTGTCGGGCCCCGACACGAACGCGCTCGGCCATGCGTTCTCGGCAGGCTTCGCCCACGTGTTCGGCCCGATCGGCACGCCGGTCGCGATGGTCGTGCTGTTCTTCGCCGGGCTGCCCTGGCTGACCGGCATCGGCTGGCGGCAGTTCGCCGCGTGGGTCGATACGTCGTTCGGCGTCAAGCTGGCGCGCGACGGCGGTGACGACGAAGCGCGCGGCATCGCCGACCTGCCGCGCAGCGCATTGCATCGCGACGACGACATCGTCCAGCCGACCACCGCGCATACCGTCAATTCGATGGCGCCCCGCCAGAACGGCCGGTATTCGCGCCCGACGCTGTGGAAACCCGACCCGCAGGCGCGGCCGAAGCCGCGCAGCAGCACGCCTGCGCGCCCGCACGTGGAACCTGTTGCGCCGTCGGGCTGGTTGAAGCCGGCCGCGCCCCAGCGCAGCATGCCGACACCGCCCGCCCCGATCACGCCGGCCAGCGCGATGCCCCCGCCGACGACCGGCAGCACCGCCAGCCTCGCGCGCGCAGCAGCGAACTCGCAAGTCCCGCGCCCCGATCCAGCCCCGCTTCCTGCCGGATTCCAACCTGTCCGCCCGCGGCCGACTGGCGCGCGACCCGCCACCGCCGCGTTGAAGCCGACACCGCCGCGTACCACGGTCACGCCGCGGCCGGCCACCGCGCAGCCGCAGCGCCCGCCGGTACGCCCTGCCGCCGCAGCAGCAGCCGGTTCGGCCGGCCTGCCGCCGGATGCGGCACGACGTCGCCCGGCGCAGCCAACGCCGGCGCGAGCGCCCCTCTATGCCTGGACGGAAAAGCCCGCCGCGCCGATCACGCCGGCGCCGAGCGTGCACGACACGCTGCGCTCGATCGAAGCCAGCACCGCGCAGTGGGCGACGCTGGGCGGTGCGCAGGACGATGCCGGGCACACCGCGGCGGCAGCGGCAACCGTGGCCGGTGTGGCCGCGACGGCGGCCGGCGTGGCAGCGCCAGCAGCAGCGGCCGTGCCGACCGGGATCACCTCCGCGGCCCACGGCCTCGCGGCGCATGACGCCAGTGCGCCGCTCGCCTACGATCCGGCGCCGACATACGACGACAACGCACCGATCGTGCTCGACGCGTTCAATCCGGCAGCGCCCGCTGTCCATGCACCGGTTGCCGATGCGGGCGCCGTGGCAGTCGACGCCACCGCACCGCACGCGTTGTCGAATTCCGGCATCGCTGATGCCGCGTTCCCGCATCACGCCAATGACGAGATCCGGCACGCAGACGATGTCGCTGCCGCTATCGCACCGGCATCGGGAATCTCGCCCGCGCCGACGTTCGACGCGCCCATCGACCTCGCGCCGTGGGAGGACCTCGCCAGCCAACCGGTTTCCGCGTTCGACGCATCCGCCTGGAACCCGGTCGCCGAGTCATCGACCGATGTGACGGGATCGGAACCGGCCCATGCCGGTTCCGCGCAGCTCGGAAACGAGGCGGTTCACGACCTCGCCGCGAGCAACCCGGCATCCATCGATACCGACGACAAGTACACGGCGCATCCGGCGCCTGCAATCGATCGCACCACATCGGCCAGCGTGCCGCCGGGCATCGCCAATGCACACGCCGACGTGCAACCCGCCGGGAACAGCACGCCGTTCACGGCCCTCCCCTCTTCGCCGATCGCCGAAACGACGCCACGCGCAAGTGTAGAAACCAGGCCGTTTGCGGCGGCGGCACCGGTCGCATCGATTGCCGCACTGGAAGCTGCCAAGTCGGATACGGTGGAACCTGCAGCGCCGCTGGCGGCAACCGCTGAAGGCACCGCACCGGCGACAGCATGGACGTGGACGCCTGCGACGGCGCAACCGGCCCCGACGAATACGCCTGTCACCGCGGAATTGCCGAAATCGCCGGTTGCCGCTCAACCGTTTGCCGCCACGCAAAAGGCTTCGGCAAGCACTGCGTCGCCGCTCGTCGGCACCGCGTACGGTTCGACCGCGCAAGCGCCTGCATCCGCCTCAGGCATTGCGCCTGTCGCCGTTACTGCCTCGTCGGATGGTGTGACCGACACGGCATCCGGTTCGCTGGCTCAACCGGCTGCGTCGACCGTTGCAGCCGTTCCGTCGGCATCTGCGATCGGCGTAACCGGCACTGCGTCGGCTCCGCTTTCGCAGCCCGCCGCTTCGACATCGAACACTGCCCCCGTCGCGCCGGCATCCCCGATCGGCGTGACCGGCGCCACGCCGGCTTCGCTTTCGCAACCAGCTGCGTCGGCAGCGAACACTGCACCCGTCGCGCCGGCATCCCCGATCAGCGTGACCGGAGCCACGTCGGCTTCGCTTTCGCAGCCGACCGCTTCGGCATCGAACACTGCACCCGTCGCGTCGCCATCTCCGATCGACGTGACCGGCACTGCGTCGACCTCGCTTTCGCAACCAGCCGCGTCGGCATCGACCGTTGCGGACACGACTTACGGTTCGTTCCCCCGCGCATCAACACCCGCGTCGCCCGCATCGCCCGTTGCGCCCGCCGCGGCGCCGTCGACGGCCAGCTCGACGGCCTCGGCATCCGGTTCGAGCGCGCCGGCGATCGCTACCACGACGCCCGTGAATGTCGTGTCCGGCTCGGTCGCGGCTCCATCCGCCGCGCCTGCCCCGACACATCCGGCCACCCCATCAGCCTCGTCGACCGGTACGACATTCGGCACCTTTGCCCCCTCAGGCGCAATCGCATCGCAGTCGGTCGCAGGCCTGCCCATGCCGCCGGCCCCTGCCGCCACGACGGCAACGTCCTCCGGCGCAGTCGCACCGATTACCACCGCCGCGGCGCCCCCCGCGCAACCGATCGCCAGCTCGCCCGTCGCGCCAGCCGGCTCGCTGACGTCCTTCGGCGCAACCACTGCGGCGCTGGCTCCGTCGATCGCTTCCGCGCCTGCAGCCGTCGAAGCCACGACGTTCGCCCCCCCGGCCGCCGCGACCTCGTCGCCGGCAAGCTGGTCCGTGTCGAATGTCTCCGCGGCACCGTTAGCTACATCGCCCGTGGCACCGCCGCAACCCGCAGCAACGATCCCCGACGCGAGCCTGTCCGCACTGGCGGCAGTCACGACCGTACCGGCGCCCCCCACTGCCCCGCCGGCCGCAGCAACCACCCAGGTAACCGAACCGACCGCACCTACCGCAGCCGGCTCGCCCGCCCCCGACACCCCCGCGCGCCAGCCGCGCCCGAACGCATTCGAATTCCACGCACCCGCGTCGTTCAGCGTCGAACTGCCGACGCTCGACCTGCTCGAGCCTGCGTCCGCGTCCGGCGACATCGAAACGATCACCGAAGAACACCTCGCGCAAACCGCGCAGGTGATCGAACAGCGGCTGCAGGAATTCAAGGTGCCGGTGACGGTGGTCGGCGCGTCCGCCGGCCCCGTGATCACGCGCTTCGAGATCGAACCCGCGCTCGGCGTGCGCGGCAGCCAGATCGTCGGGCTGATGAAGGATCTGTCGCGCGGCCTCGGCCTCACGTCGATCCGCGTCGTCGAGACGATTCCCGGCAAGACCTGCATGGGCCTCGAACTGCCGAACGCGAAGCGGCAGATGATCCGCCTGTCGGAAATTCTCGAGTCGCGCCCGTACCAGCACTCGGCGTCGCAGCTGACGATCGCGATGGGCAAGGACATCACCGGCCACCCGGTCGTCACCGATCTCGCGAAAGCGCCGCACATGCTCGTCGCGGGCACGACCGGCTCGGGCAAGTCGGTCGCGATCAACGCGATGATCCTGTCGCTGCTGTACAAGGCGACACCCGAGGACGTGCGACTGATCATGATCGACCCGAAGATGCTGGAGCTGTCGGTCTACGAAGGGATCCCGCACCTGCTCGCGCCGGTCGTCACCGACATGAAGCTCGCGGCGAACGCACTGAACTGGTGCGTCGGCGAGATGGAAAAGCGCTACCGGCTGATGTCGGCCGTCGGCGTGCGCAACCTCGCGGGCTTCAACCAGAAGATCCGCGACGCGGAAGCGAAGGAAAAGAAGATCGGCAACCCGTTCTCGCTGACGCCCGAGGATCCGGAGCCGCTGTCGACGCTGCCGCTGATCGTCGTCGTGATCGACGAGCTGGCCGACCTGATGATGGTCGCCGGCAAGAAGATCGAGGAACTGATCGCCCGCCTCGCGCAGAAGGCGCGTGCGGCCGGCATCCACCTGATCCTCGCGACGCAGCGTCCGTCCGTTGACGTGATCACGGGGCTGATCAAGGCGAACATCCCGACGCGCGTCGCGTTCCAGGTGTCGTCGAAGATCGACTCGCGCACGATTCTCGACCAGATGGGTGCCGAATCGCTGCTCGGGATGGGCGACATGCTGTTCCTGCCGCCGGGCACCGGTTATCCGCAGCGCGTGCACGGCGCGTTCGTCGCGGACGAAGAAGTGCACCGGGTCGTCGAGTACCTGAAGCAGTTCGGCGAGCCGCAGTACGAGGAAGGGATCCTCGACGGCCCGACGGCCGACGGCGCGACGCAGGACCTGTTCGGCGATGCGCCGGACGCGGAAGCCGATCCGCTGTACGACGAAGCCGTCGCGTTCGTCGTGCGCACGCGGCGCGCGTCGATCTCGTCGGTGCAGCGGCAGTTGCGCATCGGCTACAACCGCGCCGCGCGCCTCGTCGAGCAGATGGAGGCGGCCGGGCTCGTGTCGCCGATGGGCATCAACGGCAGCCGCGAGGTGCTCGTGCCGGCCGCGGCCGACTGAGCGCGGCGGCCGGTCGGCCGCCGTCAGCCGATACGGGCGCGCCGGGAAACCGGCCGCCCCGACACACGAAGGGCGCTGCATCGGCAGCGCCCTTTTTCATTTACAGCACCGGCACCAGCTTGAAGTCGACCGGCTTGCCGACCGCCACCTTCTGCGGATTCGGGCCGAGCTGCCCCGTTTCGACATTGCGGCTGAACACGTAGAACGTATCGCTGTCCTGGTTGCCGACGATCAGCCACTTGCCGGTAGGATCGATCAGGAACTCGCGCGGCGTCTTGCCGAGGCTCGACTGGCGGCCGACGTGCTTCAGCCGGCCGTCGGCCTGGTTCACCGCGTAGATCACCAGGTCGTTCGCGTCGCCGCGGTTGCTCACGTACAGGAAGCGGCCGTCCGGCGACAGGTGGATCGCGCCGCCGCCGACCTTGCCCTTGAAGCCCGGCGCGGTCATCGACACGGTCTCGACCGGCGTCAGCTTGCCGTCGTGATAGCCGAACACCTCGACCGACGCGTTGAGCTCGCTCGTTACGTACGCGTACCGCCCGTCGGCGCCGAACACCATGTGGCGCGGGCCCGAGCCCGCCTTCACCGGCGTGTAGCGCGTGTCCGTCGGGCTGATCAGCCCGCGGCTGCCGTCCACCGTGTAGCGGTAGCCGTAGATCTTGTCCGCACCGAGATCCTGTACGAACAGATAACGGCCGTCCGGCGAAAACACCGTCGAATGCACGTGCGCGCCGTCCTGGCGGCCCTTCACCGGCCCCGTGCCCTCATGGTGCACGGTCAGCGCGGCCTGGCCGACCGCGCCGTCGTCGCGCAGCGGAAACACCGCGAAGCTGCCGCCGGGATCCTTCGCGACCGAGTAGTTGGCGGTCACGAGGTACTTGCCGTCGGGCGACAGCGCGAGATAGCAAGGATCGTTCCCTTCCGACGACACGCGGTCGATGAAACTCAGCGCGCCCGTCTTCGCGTCGAAGCGGAATGCGCTGATGCCGCCGCGCGTGGTCGCCGGCCCGTCGTCGCCGGGCAGTTCGTTGACCGCGTAAACGGTGCGACCGTCGCGGCTCGGCAACAGGTACGACGGATTCACGGTCTTCGCCGACGACACGGGTGCGACGCTGCCGGTTTTCGTATCGAAGCGGTAAACATAGATGCCGTCGCTGCCGCCCGCCGTATAGGTGCCGACGAGCAGGTTGTAGACGCCGTCGGCCGGGGCGGGCGATTGCTGCGCGAATGCGTGGGTCGCGGAAAGGGAAAGCACGATCGCGAAACCTTTCATCCAGTGAGCGAGCCTAAGCGGGAACCCTCGTGTCGAAGCGCGTGCGTCACGCTCGCGTAAACGGTTGGGCATTGAATCCTCCTTGCGTCGAGTCGCTTCAAGTGTTGAGATAGGACGAAACGCCGGCCGTTCATGCGCTCCGCCGCCCGGCCGAGTATACGGGGCGCGGTGCCGGCGCGTGAAGCCTCGGCCGCCGCCGTCCGCATTGTGAACTCGAATACCCAAGGATCGCCTGCCCATGCCTGCCCTGATCGAAGACTACGCCCTCGTCGGCGACGGCCACACCGCCGCGCTGATCGCTAAAGACGGCTCCGTCGACTGGCTGTGCTGGCCCCGCTTCGATTCGGGCGCCTGCTTCGCGGCGCTTCTCGGCACCCCCGAGCACGGCCGCTGGCTGCTCGCGCCGGCCGCCGACGCCGCGATCACGCACACGACGCGCCGCTATCGCGGCGACACGCTGATTCTCGAAACCGACTACGAAAGCGCCGACGGCGCCGTCACCGTGGTCGACTTCATGCCGCCCGGCAACGGCTGGTCCGAACTGGTGCGGATCGTCGTCGGCCGCCACGGCACGATGAAGATGCGCATGGAACTGGTGTTGCGCTTCGACTACGGCTTCTCGATCCCGTGGGTCACGCAACTGACCCGCGAGGACGGCATGAAGGCGATCGCGGGCCCCGACACCGTCGTGCTGCGCACGCCGGTGCCGCTCACCGGCAAGAATCTCCACACGCTCGCGGAATTCACGGTGAGCGCCGACGAGCGCGTGCCGTTCTCGCTCAGCTATGCGGCGTCGCACCTGCGGCTGCCGCCCGCGCGCGATCCGCTGTCGATGCTCGCGCGCACCGAGAACTACTGGCTCGAATGGTCGGGCCGCTGCCAGGTACAGGGCCGCTACGCGGCCGCCGTGCGCCGCTCGCTGATCACGCTGAAGGCGCTCGCGTACGAGCCGACCGGCGGCATCGTCGCGGCGCCGACCACGTCGCTGCCCGAGAAGATCGGCGGCAACCGCAACTGGGACTACCGCTACTGCTGGCTGCGCGACGCGACGATCACGCTGCTCGCGCTGATGCGCGGCGGCTACTACGACGAGGCGCGCGCGTGGCGCACGTGGCTCGGCCGCGTGATGGCCGGCTCGCCCGAGCAGATCCAGATCATGTACGGGATCGCCGGCGAACGCCGGCTGCCGGAAATGGAGCTCGACTGGCTACCCGGCTACCAGGACTCGAAGCCGGTGCGCATCGGCAACGGCGCCGCGAACCAGCTCCAGCTCGACGTGTTCGGCGAGGTGATGGCCGCGCTGCACCTCGCACGGGTGGGTGGCCTGCAGGCCGACGACACGGTCTGGTCCGTGCAGTGCGCGCTGCTCGACCATCTCGAGAAGATCTGGCAGGAGCCCGACGAAGGCATCTGGGAAACGCGCGGCGGCCGCCGCCATTTCACGTTCTCGAAGGTGATGGCGTGGGTCGCGTTCGACCGCGCGATCAAGTCGGCGGAGATGTTCCGGCTGCCCGGCTCGCTCGACCGCTGGCGTGCGCTGCGCGACCAGATCCATGCCGACGTGTGCGCCAACGCGTGGCACGAAAGCAAACGGGCGTTTGCGCAGAGCTACGGCAGCGACGAGCTCGACGCCAGCGTGCTGCTGATGCCGCTGCTCGGCTTCCTGCCGCCGGAAGATCCGCGCATCGTCGGCACGGTCGAGGCGATCGAGCGGGAATTGCTGCACGACGGCCTCGTGATGCGCTACCGCACGACCGAGTACGACGACGGCCTGCCGCCCGGCGAAGGCACGTTTCTCGCATGCAGCTTCTGGCTGGTCGACAACTATGCGCTGCTGGGCCGGATCGACGACGCGCACCGCCTGTTCAGCCGGCTGCTTGCGCTGTCGAACGACCTCGGGCTGCTCGCGGAGGAGTACGACCCGGTGGCCGGGCGGCTCGTCGGCAACTTCCCGCAGGCGTTCTCGCACGTGGCGCTCGTGCATACCGCGATGAACCTGATGCACCACGAGGACGCAATGGCGCGCGCAGCCGGCCAGCCCGCGCCGGCCGTCGCGACGGGGCGTTGAACGGGGGCGCGAGCGGCTTGGTCAGATAACGTCAAATCGCAAAACTTTGATGAAAAATCGGGGAAATGTTGCATTGCACCACCCATCGTTGTCCGATATGATCGACGCGATTGTCCGGCTGCAATGCAACATGGCCGGTCGCTGACCCACACGGCACGCCGCGACGCCCCACGCCGCCCTTGCGCTCCGTCCCCCACGCGGGAGTAGTCTGCATGCTTTACCAACTGCACGAATTCCAGCGCGCCATGCTGAGCCCGCTGACGGCCTGGGCCCAGGCCGCGTCCAAATCGTTCGCCAATCCGTCCAGCCCGTTCTCGCTGATGCCGGGCGCGACGCGGATGGCCGCCGCGTACGAGCTGATGTACCGGCTCGGCAAGGATTACGAGAAGCCCGAATTCAACATTCATCAGATCGTCAAGGACGGCCACAACATCCCGATCGTCGAGCAGACGATCGTCGAGAAGCCGTTCTGCCGGCTGCTGCGCTTCAAGCGCTATTCGGACGACGCCGACGCCGTCACGCAACTGAAGGACGAACCGGTCGTGCTGGTCTGCGCGCCGCTGTCGGGCCACCACTCGACACTGCTGCGCGACACCGTGCGCACGCTGCTGCAGGATCACAAGGTCTACATCACCGACTGGATCGACGCACGGATGGTGCCGATCGAGACCGGCCCGTTCCACCTGCACGACTACATCGCGTACATCCAGGAGTTCATCCGTCATATCGGCGCGCGCAACCTGCACGTGATCTCGGTGTGCCAGCCGACGGTGCCGGTGCTCGCGGCGATCTCGCTGATGGCGAGCCGCGGCGAGGACACGCCGCTCACGATGACGATGATGGGCGGCCCGATCGATGCGCGCCGCAGCCCGACGTCGGTGAATTCGCTCGCCACGCAGCACTCGACCGCGTGGTTCGAGAACAACGTGATCCACACGGTGCCGGCGAACTATCCGGGCGAAGGCCGCCAGGTGTATCCGGGCTTCCTGCAGCACACGGGCTTCGTCGCAATGAACCCGGAGCGGCACGCGCAATCGCACTGGGATTTCTACCAGAGCCTGCTGCGCGGCGACGAGGACGACGCCGAAGCGCACCGCCGCTTCTATGACGAATACAACGCGGTGCTCGACATGGCCGCCGAGTATTACCTCGAGACGATCCGCGTCGTGTTCCAGGAATTCCGCCTGGCCGAAGGCACGTGGGATGTCGAAGGCGAGCGCGTGCGTCCGCAGGACATCCGGCACACCGCGCTGATGACGATCGAGGGCGAACTCGACGACATCTCGGGCAGCGGCCAGACGCACGTCGCGCACGAGCTGTGCACGGGCATCCCGCAGGACCAGCGCCGCAGCCTGACCGCCGAGAAGTGCGGTCACTACGGGATTTTCTCGGGCCGTCGCTGGCGCACGATCATCTATCCGCAGCTGCGCGATTTCATCCGCGAGCATGCACCGGAGCCGAAGCACGGTGCGACGAAGGATGTCCCGGAAACGCCGGCCGCCAAGACGCTCGCCGCCGTGCCGGCCGCCGACGCACCGGCCGAAACGACGCGCGCCACCACGGCGAAGCGCACGCGCGCGAAGGCGCCGGCGAAGGCCGCCGCCCCCGCCAAGGCCGCACCGGCCGCGAAACGCGCCGCCGCCGTCAGCCCGCGCGCAAAAGCCGTGCGCACGCGCAAGGCCGCCTGACGCATCGCGTCCCGACGAAAAAACGCCGCCGTTGCCTGCGCACGGCGGCGTTTTTACATCGGGCGGCCACTTCAGCGCCGCAGCAGATAGGCGAGCAGCACTTCGGTGTTCATCCTGACCATCTCCGCGCGCTCGTCGGCGTCGGTGAAGTCGCGGCCGAGCGTCGCGGCGAGCGTGAAGCGGTTCGACACGATGTAGTAGCCGAGCCCCGACAGCGTCACGTAGAAGCGCAGCGGATCGACGTCGGTGCGGAACAGCCCGGCCTTCTGGCCGCGCGTCAGCACGTTGCCGAGCTTCGCGACGATCGGCGACATCATCTCGCGGATCCGCGTCGACTTGTGCAGGTAGCGCGCTTCGTGCAGGTTCTCGTTGTTGATGAGCCTGAGCAGTTCCGGATGGTCGCGGTAGTAGTCCCAAACGAAATGCGCGAGCCGCGTGACGGCTTCGACCGGCGCGACGCCGTCGAGATCGAGCTCGCGCTCGGCCTCGGTCAGCGCGGAGAACGCGTGTTCGAGCACCGCCGTGAACAGCTGTTCCTTGCTGCCGAAATAGTAGTAGAGCATGCGCTCGTTGGTTTCGGCCCTGCGCGCGATCTGGTCGACGCGCGCGCCGAACAGCCCTCCACTCGCGAACTCTTCGGCTGCCGCCATCAGGATGCGGCGGCGCGTACCTTCAGGATCTCTTTTGATTTTTGGCTGATTCATGGTGGCGTTTTGCTATGTGAGCCGCTTGATCCGGACCGGCACCCCCACCGCCTTGGCGCCGGCCGCCCTGGAACGGGCGCGCCGCGAGCGGCCGCCCTCCTGCTGAGCCCCTGCAAAAAAGCGGTTCGATTATGCGCACAGACGGCGTCCAGCGCAATGCGGGAAATCGGCGATAATCGAGCTTTGGCAAACCTTTCCGGCCGCGCCCGACGCGGCCGAGAGCCATTCGGCGCCGCTGCGCCCGTTGTCACCGTGACCGATTCCAAAACACTCGCAGATCGCATCGAAGATCTGCTTCCCCAGACGCAATGCACGAAGTGCGGCTATAACGGCTGCCGTCCGTACGCCGAGGCGATCGCCGCCGGCGAGGCGAACTACAACCAGTGCCCGCCCGGCGGCGCCGAGGGCATCGCGCGCCTGTCGAGCCTGCTCGGCAAACCGGTGATTCCGCTGAACCCCGTCAACGGCACCGAGCATCCGCGGGCGGTCGCCTTCATCGACGAAAGCCTGTGCATCGGCTGCACGCTGTGCATGCAGGCGTGCCCGGTCGACGCGATCGTCGGCGCGCCGAAGCAGATGCACACGATCATCGAGTCGCAGTGCACCGGTTGCGATCTGTGCGTGCCGCCCTGCCCGGTCGACTGCATCGCGATGCTGCCGGTGACCGGCGAACGCACCGGCTGGGATGCGTGGTCGCAGGAGCAGGCCGACGCCGCACGCGAGCACCACGACCTGCGGCTCGCGCGCCAGCGCCGCGAACGCGAAGCCGCCGAAGCGCGCGCGGCCGCACGCCGCGCGGCGAGTGCCGCAAAACCGGCTGCGGGACAAGCGGAAACGCCGTCCGCCGCGCCGGCCGCCGCACCCGCGGACGACGCCGAAGCGAAGAAGCGCGCGATCATCGCCGCCGCGCTCGAACGGGCGCGCAAGAAGAAGGAAGAGCTGTCCGGGCAAGACGCCGGGCCGAAGAACACCGAAGGCGTGAGCGCGGCCGTCCAGGCGCAGATCGACGCGGCCGAGGCGCGCCGCAAGCGGCTCGCCGAACAGCAGGCCCAACGCGACGCCGAGGCGGCCGCCGCGAGCGGCAACGACGAAAAGAACGACGCAGGCAACGACGGCCCGGATGGCCCGTCCGCACCGCCCGACCCGAACGCTCCATGAACGCCAGCAAACGACGCGCGATCTACGAAACGCTGCAGGACCTCAATCCGCATCCGACCACCGAGCTCGAATACTCGACGCCGTTCGAGCTGCTGATCGCCGTGATGCTGTCCGCGCAGGCGACCGACGTATCGGTCAACAAGGCGATGCGGAAGATGTTTCCGGTCGCGAACACCCCGCGACAAATCGTCGCACTCGGCGAAGAAGGCGTCACCGAGTACATCAAGACGATCGGCCTGTACCGGACCAAGGCGAAGAACGTGGTCGCGACGTGCCGGATCCTGCTGGACCGCTACGACGGCGAGGTGCCGGCCGATCGCGAAGCGCTCGAAGGGCTGCCGGGCGTCGGCCGCAAGACCGCGAACGTCGTGCTGAACACCGCGTTCGGCCAGCCGACGATCGCGGTCGACACGCATATCTTCCGCGTCGCGAACCGCACCGGGCTCGCGCCGGGCAAGGACGTGCGCGCCGTCGAGGCCGCGCTCGAGAAGTTCACGCCGAAGGAATTCCTGCAGGACGCGCATCACTGGCTGATCCTGCACGGGCGCTACGTGTGCAAGGCCCGCAAGCCCGAGTGCTGGCATTGCGCGATCGAGCCGCTGTGCGAATTCCGGCCGAAGACGCCGCCGCCGAACGAGTGATGCGCCACCGAGATTGACATGCCGCAGGCCGCCCGGCGCCAGACAGCCAGGCGCACGATGCACGCCGCGTCGGCCGTTGGCCGGCCGGCATACCGCAGCCGCCACCACGATAGCGCGTCGCCACCCGCGCTGCCGCCCCGCTTCCCCCCTCCCCCCTTCCCGACTTACGCGTTGGACGTCGCCGTCGCGTCGTCTGCCGCCGCACCGCCCGCGCGCACCAGCGCCAGCACGGCAGCCAGAATCGCGACGCCACCCGCCCACTGCAGCGGCGACAGCGCTTCGCCGAACAGCAGCGCCGCAAGCGCGACCGTCACGACCGGTTCGAGCGTCGACAGCATCGACGTGCGCGCGGCCCCGAGCCGTTCGAGCCCGGCAAAGAACGCGAGCATCGCCGCCACCGTCGACACGAGCGCGATCGCGAGCATCGACGCCCAGCCGCCGGCCGTCGCGGGCCAGCGCGGCGGCGCGCCGAACGCGGCGCTCCGCACGACGGCGATCGCCACGAGCGTCGCGGTGGCCGACAGGCAGATGATCGCGGTGGTCGCGAGCGGATCGACGCCGCGCGTCGCCTTCGTGCCGCCGACGATGTACAGCGAATAGATCACCGCGGCGGCCAGCGCGAGCGCGATCCCGAGCGGCTCGCCATGCCCGCCGCCGACCATCAGCGCCGAACCCGCGACGCACAGCACGAGCGCGACGGCCTTCGCGCGCGTGAGGCGCTCGCCGAGCCACCACGCGGCCAGCAGCGTGACGAACGCCGGATACAGGTACAGCAGCAGCGCGACGAGGCTCGCCTGTGCGTGCTGCAGCGCGCTGAAATAGCAGAACGACTGCCCGACATAGCCGAGCGCGCCCATCGCCACGAGCGGCGCGAGCGCACGCCCGCGCGGCCACGCGACACGGCGATGCCGTGCGATCGCGGCGAGCACCGCGCCGCCGATCGCGAAGCGCACGATCAGCAGCCCGAGCACGTCGACGCCGGCCGCATACGCGTAGCGGCCGAAGATCGCCATCGCGCCGAATGCGGCGGCGGACAGCGCGACGTAGAGCGTGCCCTGCAGGGCGGCGGACGACGGGCGGGCGGTAGCGGTCATGATGGAACGAGGACGATCGGCGTGGCGCCGGAAATCGTCGGAGTGTAACGGCGCGGCGGCGGCGAGCCTAGCCCGCGCTTACCCGTTCCCCGGCGCCGGCTCAGGGTGCCGGCAACCCGCCGGCGCCGCGCGGCTACGCACCTGCTCGCCCGGCGGGCCGCCGCACAACCCGCTCCCGCCCGCCGCCAGCGCCGTCCGCCGACCCGGCGTACAATGCGCGACGCGGCACCACGCCGTCCGAATCACGACGTTTCCCCACCATGTTCAATCCAAGCCGCGACGAAGTGCGTCGCTTTTTCACCGAGACCTGGCGCAAGCAGCGCGCCGGCGAGATCCTGACGCCGCTGGAAGCGATGGCAGCCGACTGGATCGTCGAGCATCCCGAATACCACGACGAACTCGCCGATGCCGATGGCGCGAACGCGCGCGAGTACACGCCCGAGGAAGGCCGCACGAACCCGTTCCTGCACCTGTCGATGCATCTCGCGATCAGCGAGCAACTGTCGATCGACCAGCCGCCCGGCATCCGCGCTGCACACGACAAGCTCGCGGCCAAGCTCGACTCGACCCACGACGCGCAGCACGTGATCATGGAATGCCTCGGCGAGACGATCTGGGAAGCCCAGCGCACGAGCACACCGCCCGATACCGACGCGTACCTGCAGCGCATCTTGCGTCGCGCCTCGCGCGACTGAGCGCCGCGGCGCCGGCCCACGGGCGCGGCGCGCGGCGCGCGGCGCGCGGACAAAAAAATACCCCGCCGAGGCGGGGTATTTTTGCTGCGCGAGCCCGTCGGGCCCGTCGCGCTTACTTCTTGAACACGAGATCGGTTTCTTTCAGCGACTCGATGTAGGCCGCGATGTCCTTCATGTCGCTGACCGACAGGCTCTGCACCTGCGCCTGCATGATCGCGTTGTTGCGACCGAGCAGCGGATTCGTGAGGCCCATCTGGTACTGGCGCATCGCCCACACGAGGTAGTCGGCGTGCTGGCCGGCGAGGCGCGGATATTCGGCGTTGATCGGCTTGTTCATCTGCGCGCCGTGGCAGGCGGCGCAGTTGTGCGATTCGACCAGTTCCTTGCCCTTCGTGGTGTCCGCCGCGTGCGCGGTACCGATCGCGAGGCCGGCCGCCAGTGCAACCGCCGCCGTCTTGAATGCGTTGTTCATGAATGCTCCTGTCCCGCCGGTCAGATCGGCGGCGCGCGCTTTACTTGTAGGGATTGTCCTTCGTGTCGGCCTTCTGGACGGCGTAGTACGCCGCCAGATCCGCGATGTCCTGGTCCGTCAGCGAACCGGCGATCGCATTCATCGACGGGAAGTGACGATCCTTCTTGCGATAGGCCTTCAGCGCGTTCTCGAGGTATTGCTGGTTCTGGCCGCCGAGGACAGGCACCCGGTAGACCTCCGGGTACGCCGCGCGGTAGTCCTGGATGCCGTGGCAACCGATGCACATGGCGGCCTTGCTCGCCCCGTCCTTCGGGTTGCCGACCACACCGGCCGCCTGCGCGCTGCCCGCGAGCGCCACGAGCGCTGCGACAACGACGTGTTTGCCGACGAATTTGTTCATAGCTCTTGTAACCTAGCTTGAGGGGAAACTGGCGCCGAAGCGGCAACGGCCCGCGCCGTTATGCTTATCAGGTCGCCACGCAGGCCAAAAAAAACGGCCAGATTGTACCGCGTCGGCGGGGAACGCGTCCACAAGGCACCCCGGTTCGCCCCGCCACAGCCCCGCAACGATACGCGGGCGTGGCCCAACCGGACAGCCCTTCTGACTTATACTGGGTTTTTTCCCCCGATTGAGAAGAGCGCCGCCATGCGTTTCGAAGGGTCCTCGCACTACGTCGCCACCGACGATCTGAAGCTCGCGGTCAATGCCGCGCTGACGCTGCAACGCCCGCTGCTGATCAAGGGCGAGCCCGGCACCGGCAAGACCATGCTCGCCGAGGAAGTGGCCGCCGCGCTCGACATGCCGCTGCTGCAGTGGCACATCAAGTCGACCACGAAGGCGCAGCAGGGCCTGTACGAATACGACGCCGTATCGCGGCTGCGCGATTCGCAGCTCGGCGACGCGCGCGTGAAGGACATCTCGAACTACATCGTCAAGGGCGTGCTGTGGCAGGCGTTCGATGCCGAGCATCCGAGCGTGCTGCTGATCGACGAGATCGACAAGGCCGACATCGAATTCCCGAACGACCTGCTGCGCGAGCTCGACCGGATGGAGTTCCATGTGTACGAAACACGGGAAACGGTCCGCGCGAAGCACCGCCCGCTCGTCATCATCACGTCGAACAACGAGAAGGAGCTGCCCGACGCGTTCCTGCGCCGCTGCTTCTTCCACTACATCCAGTTTCCCGACCCGGCGACGATGCAGAAGATCGTCGCGGTCCATTTCCCGGACATCCGCGAGGAGCTGCTGCGCGCGGCGCTCGAGAGTTTCTTCGAATTGCGCGGCGTGTCGGGCCTGAAGAAGAAGCCGTCGACGTCCGAGCTGCTCGACTGGCTGAAGCTGCTGCTCGCCGAGAACATCCCGGCCGACCAGTTGCGCGGCGTGGATGCGAAGCAGATCGTGCCGCCGCTCGCGGGCGCGCTGCTGAAGAACGAGCAGGACCTGAGCCTGCTCGAACGGCTCGTCTACATGAACCGGCACAACCGGTAATCCTCTCTCACCCGCGAAGGCCCGGCCATGCTGCTCAATTTCTTCTACGCGCTGCGCGCAGCCAAGCTGCCCGTCTCGGTGAAGGAATACCTGACGCTGCTCGAATCGCTGAAGGCCGGGCTGATCTCGCCGTCGATCGACGCGTTCTACTTCCTCGCGCGGATGACGCTCGTCAAGGACGAGCAGTACTTCGACAAGTTCGACCAGGCGTTCGGCGCGTACTTCCACGGCGTGTCGGCCCTGCCGTCCGAAGCATTCGACATTCCGCTCGACTGGCTCGAAAAGCGCCTCGAGCGCGAGCTGTCGCCCGAGGAAAAGGCGCAGATCGAGGCGATGGGCGGGCTCGACAAGCTGATGGAGCGCCTGAAGGCACTGCTCGACGAGCAGAAGGAACGCCACGAGGGCGGCAACAAGTGGATCGGCACCGGCGGCACGTCGCCGTTCGGGCACGGTGGCTACAACCCGGAAGGCGTGCGCATCGGCGGCCCGTCGAACGGCAACCGCACCGCGGTGAAGGTGTGGGAGGCGCGCGCGTATCGCGACTACGACGATTCCGTCGAGATCGGCACGCGCAACATCAAGGTCGCGCTGCGGCGGCTGCGCCGCTTCGCGCGCGAAGGCGCCGCCGAGGAGCTCGACCTGCCCGGCACGATCCGCAGCACCGCCGCGAACGCGGGCTGGCTCGACCTGCGGATGGTGCCCGAGCGCCACAACAACGTGAAGGTGCTGATGCTGCTCGACGTCGGCGGCTCGATGGATGATCACATCAAGCGCACCGAAGAGCTGTTCTCCGCCGCGAAGGCCGAATTCAAGCACCTGGAGTTCTTCTACTTCCACAACTGCGTGTACGACCACCTGTGGAAGAACAACCGCCGCCGCCACTCGGAACGCACCGCGACGTGGGACGTGCTGCACAAGTTCACGCCCGACTACAAGCTGATCTTCGTCGGCGATGCAACGATGAGCCCGTACGAAGTGCTGCAGCCCGGCGGCTCGGTCGAGTACAACAACCCGGAAGCCGGCGCCGTATGGCTGCGCCGCCTCGCCGACCAGTTCCCCCATCATGCATGGCTGAACCCCGAGCCCGAACGGCTATGGGAATACCGGCAGTCGGTCGCGGTGATCCGCGACCTGCTCGGCCATCGCATGTATCCGCTCACGCTCGCGGGCCTCGAAACCGCGATGCGCGCACTCAGCAAGTAACGACACCCACCAAGCACGAAGGCCGCGTCCGAGCGGCCTCCCCCGGAGATAGCATGAACCCCTCGCCCACCGCGAGCGCCAGCCGCGCCGGCGGCCGCCGCTTTTTCGCCGATACGTCCGTCTCGGCCCTCGTCGCCGGCTTCGTCGCGATGATGACGGGCTATACGAGCTCGCTCGTGCTGATGTTTCAGGCCGGCCGCGCCGCCCACCTCACCGATGCGCAGATCTCGTCGTGGATCTGGGCGCTGTCGATCGGCATGGCGTTGACGACGATCGGCCTGTCGCTGCGCTTTCGTGCGCCCGTCGTCGTCGCGTGGTCGACGCCCGGCGCCGCGCTGCTGATCGCGTCGCTGCCCGGCGTGCCCTACCCCGAGGCGATCGGCGCATTCGTCGTCTGCGCGGTGCTGCTGACGGCCGTCGGCGTGAGCGGGCTGTTCGACACGCTGATGCGCAAGATTCCGGCCGGCATCGCAGCCGCGCTGCTCGCGGGCATCCTGTTCGAGATCGGCATCGAGATCTTCCGTGCCGCGCAGTTCCAGACGGCGCTCGTGCTCGCGATGTTCTTCACCTACCTGATCATCAAGCGGCTCGCGCCGCGCTACGCGATCGTCACGACGCTGATCGTCGGCACGGCAGTCGCCGGTGGTCTCGGCCTGCTCGACTTCAGCGGCTTTCACATCGCGTTCGCGAAGCCCGTGTTCACGATGCCCGCGTTCTCGATCGCGTCGATCGTCAGCATCGGCATCCCGCTGTTCGTCGTCGCGATGGCGTCGCAGAACGTGCCGGGCATCGCGGTGCTGCGCGCGGACGGTTATCAGGCTCCGTCGTCGCCGCTGATCGCGACCACCGGCCTCGCGTCGCTGCTGCTCGCGCCGTTCGGCTCGCACGGCGTCAACCTCGCGGCGATCACGGCCGCGATCTGCACCGGCCCGGAAGCGCACGAGGATCACGCGAAACGCTACACGGCCGCCGTGTGGTGCGGCACGTTCTACCTGGTCGCGGGAATCTTCGGCGCGACGATCGCCGCGCTGTTCGCGGCGCTGCCGAAGGCGCTCGTCGTGTCGGTCGCCGCGCTCGCGCTGTTCGGCTCGATCATGAGCGGCCTCGCGAACGCGATGCAGGACGTGAAGCAGCGCGAAGCCGCGCTCGTCACGTTCATGGTCACCGCGTCGGGCCTCACGCTGCTGTCGATCGGCTCGGCATTCTGGGGGCTCGTCGCGGGCGTCGTCACGCAGGTGATCCTGAACGCGCGCCGCCCCGCGTGACGCTGCACGGCGCCCGCCGCCGCGGCCATCGGACACGCCAGAACGTGCCCGACACGAATCGGGCCTAGAATAGCGGATCGGAGGCGGTGCCCGGCGCCGCCTCGCTTCGCCGCCGCGTTCGCGCGGCCCGTGAGAACCCGGCGCCTTGCGCCCTTCTTCCGAATCGCCATGACTACCGCACTCGACCAGCTGAAGCAGTACACGACCGTCGTCGCCGACACGGGCGATTTCCAGCAGCTTGCGCAATACCAGCCGCAGGACGCGACCACGAACCCGTCGCTGATCCTGAAGGCCGTCCAGAAGGATGCGTACAAGCCGATCCTCGAGAAAACCGTCCGCGATCATCGCAACGAAAGCACCGATTTCATCATCGACCGCCTGCTGATCGCATTCGGCACCGAGATCCTGAAGCTGATCCCGGGCCGCGTGTCGACCGAGGTCGACGCACGTTTGTCGTTCGACACGCAGCGCTCGATCGACAAGGGCCGCGAGCTCATCAAGCTGTACGAAGCAGCCGGCATCGGCCGCGAACGCATCCTGATCAAGCTCGCGTCGACGTGGGAAGGCATCCGCGCGGCCGAGGTGCTGCAGAAGGAAGGGATCAAGTGCAACATGACCCTGCTTTTCTCGCTCGTGCAGGCCGCTGCATGCGCGGAAGCCGGTGCGCAGCTGATCTCGCCGTTCGTCGGCCGCATCTACGACTGGTACAAGAAGCAGGCCGGCGCCGAGTGGAATGAAGAGAAGGACGGCGGCGCGAACGATCCGGGCGTGCAGTCGGTGCGCCGCATCTACACGTACTACAAGACGTTCGGCTACACGACCGAAGTGATGGGCGCGAGCTTCCGCACGACCAGCCAGATCACCGAACTGGCCGGCTGCGACCTGCTGACGATCAGTCCCGATTTGCTGCAGAAGCTGCAGGACAGCAACGAGACGGTCGCGCGCAAGCTGTCGCCGGAAGCGCTGCAGGACAAGCCGTCCGAGCGTGTCGCGATCGACGAGGCCGCGTTCCGCTTCCAGCTGAACGACGACGCGATGGCGACCGAAAAGCTCGCCGAAGGCATCCGCGTATTCGCCGCCGATGCGGTGAAGCTCGAGAAACTGATCGACTCGCTGCGCTGAGCCACTGAGCCGCGACAAGCGTCAGCGGCTGTCAGCAACACTGGCAACAGCCGTCAGCACGCACGCCGCACACGGCCGCGAACGTCATGTTCGCGGCCGTTTTTATTTTTCATTCCATCGTCAAGCACGCGCACTACAATCCACGTCACGGGTGCGTCGGCCGCCTCCCGAGGCCCCCTTTCCCAGTCAGTCTTGTACGACGCCGAACCCGCGCAGAAGCGTAGGCCGGCCCCCTCAATACAGGAGACAACGATGCAAGTCCAACCGTACCTGACGTTCTACGGTCGCGCCGACGAAGCCCTTCAGTTCTACGAAAAGGCACTCGGGGCGAAGACGATGTTCAAGATGCACTTCAAGGACGCGCCGCCGAATCCCGACTATCCGATGACGCCGGAGATGGCCGACAAGGTGATGCACGCGAGCTTCACGATCGGCGAGTCGATGATCATGTGCTCGGACGGCGACTGCAGCCAGCCCGGCGGCGGCGTGCACGCCGGCTATTCGCTGTCGCTGAACCCGGCGACGGTCGAGGAAGGCCAGAAGCTGTTCAATGCGCTCGCCGACGGCGGCGAAGTGACGATGCCGTTCGGCAAGACGTTCTGGGCGCTCGGCTTCGGGATGGCGAAGGATCGTTTCGGCGTGCACTGGATGGTCAACGTCGAGGATCTGTCGCAGCGCGAGAACCTCGCAGAGCGCGCGCAGGGATAACGCGAAAAGCAAAGCCCGCCACCTTGCCGTGAACTGCACCCCAAAAGTTGGACATCGATCCAACCTTTGGGGTGTTTTTCATGAGCAAGTACACGGAGCAGTTCAAGGTATCCATTGCAGAGGAGTACGAGTCCGGCCACGCTGGGTTCCGTGAGATGTCCAAGCGCCACGGCGTCGATGAGGCGACGATCCGCAAGTGGGTGGCGGCCCATCGCATACATGGTCCGGCAGGCTTGAAGAAGAAGTGCGAGCGCTACAGCGCAGAGTTCAAGTTGCTTGTACTGCAGCAAATGCGTAGCGAAGGGTTGTCAGCGCGTGAGACGGCTGCACGCTTCAACATTAGGAACCGTACGGCCATCGGCCAGTGGAAACGCCAGTATGATGAAGGCGGTATAGACGCACTGTCGCCGCGCCAGCGGGGGCGCCCCAGGAAGATGCCCAAGCCACCGCTCACGCCACCGCCGCTACCCGAGGACGATACGCGCTCCCGACAGGAACTACTCGACGAGTTGAACTTCCTGCGCATGGAGAACGCGTACTTAAAAAAGCTCGAAGCCTTGGCTCAAGCGCAGCAGCGATCAGCGCAACGCAAAAAGCGCAAATCGTGCTCGAGCTAAGGCAGCAATATCCGCTTGCGGGCTTGTTGAAGGTTGCCGGCTTGGCGCGCAGCACGTTCTACTATCATCAGAAATTGCTCGGAGCAGCCGACAAGTATGCCGATACAAGGGCAAGAATCTGCTCGCTGTTCGAACGGCACAAGGGCCGCTACGGCTATCGACGCATCACGCTCGCTCTACGTAATCTGGGACAGGTGATTAACCACAAGACTGTGGCGCGTCTGATGGGTGAGTTGCGGCTGAAGTCTTGTGTGCGCCCGAAGAAATACCGCTCCTACAAAGGTAGCGTCGGACGTGTTGCACCTCATGTTTTACAGCGTCGGTTCTACGCAAAGCGTCCGAATGAGAAGTGGGTAACGGATGTCACGGAATTCAACGTGGGTGGCCAGAAGCTGTACCTGTCACCAGTGCTCGATCTGTACAACGGCGAGATCATTGCTTATGAAACCGCGAGGCGCCCGGCGTTCGAGATGGTCAGCGCAATGCTTCGCAAGGCATTGGCGCGCTTGAAGTCACACGAGCGGCCTCTCTTGCATTCGGATCAGGGCTGGCAGTACCAGATGCCTGCGTATCGCCGCCTACTGCAGCAACGAGCGCTCACGCAAAGCATGTCGCGTAAAGGGAATTGCCTGGACAACGCCGCCATGGAGAGCTTCTTCGGCACGCTGAAATCCGAGTTCTTCCATCTGAATCGGTTCCGCAACCTGGACGAACTGCAAACCGGCTTGGCAAGCTACATCCACTACTACAATCACGACCGCATCAAACTGAAACTAAAAGGGCTGAGTCCCGTGCAATACAGAACTCAGCCCTCTCAGCCCTAGCCGTCATAACCCGTCCAACTTTACGGGGTCAGTTCAGCCGGTGGCGGGCTTTTTCATTGCGTGGCCGTGCAGGCGGCGTCAGCCTTCCACCACGTCGAGATAGTCCTCCGGCCGCGTGCGATCCTCCGCGTGCGCCATGCCCATCACGCGCACCAGCACGCTCACCACCACCGCCACCACCAGGTTCACGATCAGCGACCACACGGCTGCATAGCCGGGAATCGCGAGACCGAACAGGTGGATCGTGAAGATCGATCCGGCCAGCTTCAGCGAGATCGCCATCCACGTGCCGCACACGATGCCGGCCGCCCAGCCGGCCAGCAGGCCGCGATGGTCGAGCACGCGCGTGTACAGGCCGAGCACGATCGCCGGCAGCGTCTGGATGATCCAGATCCCGCCGAGCAGCTGCAGCTGGATCGCGTAGGTCAGCGGCAGCCCGAGGATGAACGCGACGGCGCCGACCTTCACGATCAGCGACACGAGCTTCGCGACATGCGTTTCCTGCTCGTGCGACATGTTGCGGTTCACGAACTCGCGGTGAATGTTGCGCGTGTACAGGTTCGCGGCCGCGATCGACATGATGGCCGCCGGCACCAGCGCGCCGATGCCGATCGCCGCGAACGCGACGCCGACGAACCACGACGGGAAATACTGGAGGAACAGCGCGGGCACCGCGAAGTTCGGGCCGAAGGCCTTGAAGTACGGCGCGTACTGCGGCATGTCCTTCACGCCCGATGCGAGCGCCATGTAGCCGAGCAGCGCGAGCAGGCCGAGCACGAACGAATACGCGGGCAGCATCGCCATGTTGCGACGGATCGAGTTGCCGGACGACGACGACAGGATCGCCGTCACCGAGTGCGGATACAGGAACAGCGCGAGCGCCGAGCCGATCGCGAGCGTCGCGTACGCGCTGTAGCCGTTCAGGCTCATCGCGTCGGGCGCCTTCAGCAGCAGCTTCGCAGGCGGCACGCTCGCGAAGATGTGCCCGAAGCCGCCGAGCTTCGCCGGGATCACGATGACCGCCGCGGCGATCGTGATGTAGATCAGGATGTCCTTGACGATCGCGATCATCGCCGGCGCGCGCAAGCCCGACGTGTACGTGTACGCGGCGAGGATCGCGAACGCGATGATCAGCGGCAGGTCGCCGACGAAGCCGGTCGTGTCGAAGCCGAGCGCGCCGATCACCACCTCGATGCCGACGAGCTGCAGCGCGATGTACGGCATCGTCGCGACGATGCCCGTCACCGCGATCGCGAGCGCGAGCATCCGGCTGCCGTAGCGCGCGTTGACGAAGTCGGCGGACGTCACGTAGCCGTGCCGCTTCGCGATGCTCCACAGCTTAGGAAACACGACGAATGCGAACGGGTAGATCAGGATCGTGTACGGCAGCGCGAAGAAGCCCATCGCGCCGGCGCCGAACACGAGCGCGGGCACCGCGACGAACGTGTAGGCCGTGTAGAGGTCGCCGCCGAGCAGGAACCACGTGACGATCGTGCCGAAGCGGCGGCCGCCGAGGCCCCATTCGTCGAGATGGGCGAGATCGCCGCGCCGCCAGTTCGCGGCCAGGAAACCGATGATCGTGACACCGATGAACAGCAGCACGAAGACGAAGGTTGCGCCGAGATTCATCGTGCACCTCCCTGCGGGCCGCTCGCCTTCCACGCGTTCTTGGTCTTGAAGTACACGAACGCGGTGATCACCGCGCTAATGAAGACCCAAAGCAGCTGGTACCAGTAGAAAAACGGAAAACCCAACCATTGCGGTTCGATCTTGCTGTACGACGGTACCCAGACCATCGCGATCAGCGGCAGTACCAGCAGCCAGAGCCAGCGCTTGGCGGCCCGGTTGGCGTCGGCATCGTGAGCCATGACGTCTCCTCATCTTTCCCGGTTATCGATCTTGTTGAGCGGGTACGGCGCCGAGAGGAGCGCAAAACGGGTAGGCTGCGGCTCCCCTGGCTTCGCGCCAGTATAGGAGCCGCTAGCACGCGGTCAAGCGGGGGCGAACCCGAGTGATCCGCCCCTAGTCGCGTGGTTGCACCGGCATGCCGCCGGTGCATGAGGCGTCAGATCGCGAACGCGGTGTCGCGTGCGCCGGTCGTTTCTTTCAAAGCTTTCACCCACTTGCGCGCGGGCAGCTTCAGCGTGTCCTCGATCAGCTTCGCGCGTTCGTCGAGCTGCGCGAACGACACGTCGAGCGCGGGGCCCGAGAACGCGATCGCGATCCGGTTGCCGTCATGCACTTCCGGCAGCGCGATCACGCGGTGATCGAACGCCGCGTTCAGGTGCTTCATGTTGCGCACGAAGCTCGGATGATCGCCGAACAGGTTGATCGTCGCGATGCCCGCGTCGGCGAGGCAGCCGCGCACCGCGCGGTAGAACGCGACGCTGTCGAGCACGGGGCCGCGCGCGGTCGCGTCGTACAGGTCGATCTGGATCGCGCCCGTCGTGCCGCGGTTGGCCGGATCGTTGACGAAATCCCAGGCGTCGGCTTCATGCACGGCGAGACGTGCATCGTCGGGCGGCAGCGCGAACATCGTGCGCGCGGCGACGATCACGGCCGGGTTCAGCTCGACGGCCTCGACCTTCGCGTGCGACAGGAAGCGGTGCGAGAACTTGGTCAGCGCGCCGGTGCCGAGCCCGAGCTGGACGATCCGCTCGGGCGTTTCGAGGAACAGCAGCCACGCCATCATCTGCTGCGCGTATTCGAGCTCGATATGCAGCGGCTTCGAAATCCGCATCGCGCCCTGCACCCATTCGGTACCGAAGTGCAGGAAGCGCACGCCGCCCTCTTCCGAGAACGTGACGGGCGCGAAGCGCGGCTTGCGCGGGGCTTCGAGCACGGGCACGTCGTCGTGCTCGTCGATGTCCGGGCGGCGCTTCACGCGCGGCGGCTGGAGTTTTTCGGAGCCGTTGTACGCGGACGGCTTGCTGCGCTTGGACGCGCGCGCCTCGGCGGACGCGCGCTTGATCAGTCGGGTCATGTGTGAATCTCGCTGGGTGAAGCTGGTTTTAGCGGACGAGAGGATAGCATTGGCGGGACGATAGTCGCTGTCGGACACCGATCCGCCACTGCGTCCGTTGGCCTGTCACGTGCACAATCGCTGCGCGTGGACGACAATGCATTGAAATCGTGTTCGTGGAAGTCGCCCGATGAAGACCACCGTTTCTCAGCCCATCCCCATCGAACCCGAACTGCTCACCGTTGCCGAACGCGTCCTGCGTGACGGCGAAACGCTGTCGAGCTTCGTCGAGCAATCAATCCGCGACGGCATCGCGCGTCGCCGGCTTCAAAGCGCGTTCATCGCACGCGGCATGGCATCGCGCGACGAGGCGCGACGCACGGGCGAGTACGTTTCGTCATCCGACGCGCTCGCACGGCTGGAACGCCTGCTCGATACGATGAGTGCCCGCCAGCGACACGCTCGCTAACAAAAAGTCAACGTAACAATCATCAGACAACGAGGAGCCACATGGCCTCGCACCACAAGACGATCTGGTTTCCGGCGAAACGCTACGGCTGGGGCTGGGGGTTGCCGGTCGCGTGGCAGGGCTGGGTCGTCCTGCTGCTCTTCGTGATCGGGATCGTCGTGGTTGCGACGCACGTGCCGCCCGCCCAGTCACCGCTGGCGTTCGCGGCTTGCATCGTGGTGCTGGTGGCCGCGCTCACGATCGTGTGCTGGCTGAAAGGCGAAAAACCGAAATGGCGCTGGGGCAAGGACGAATAAGCGACGATCCGTCCATTCGTCAGGCACGAATCCCGTGCCACTGCGCAAGCTTCTGCTCGAACGTCAGCATCGCATTCGCCGGGCTCGACGAAGGCAGCACGAGCGTGTCGTACCCCGCCGCGCCGATCACCTCCGCGAACCGCCCCGCCGTCTTGCCGTTGAAACACACGCGCTTGAGCAACGGCGCATGCTCGCGCAACGACGCGAAATCGTTCGGCTTCGCATGCCGGATCGCCGAATCGAGGCTGCCCTCACGATGGCACGCGGCCAATACATCCCAGATTCCGATCCCGTGCGACAGCACACGCTCGAGCCGCGCGTCGTACGCGAACTCGTGCAGCCCGTGCTCGCCGAGCACAGTGCCGAGCAACCGCCAGAACTGGTTGCGCGGATGCGCGTAATACTGCGCGGCATCGAGCGACGCCTCGCCCGGAAAACTGCCGAGGATCATCGTGTGCGTATTCGCCGCGACGACCGGCGGAAAACCCCGCAACATCACGCGCCTCCGTCCGGCCCGCCCGAGCGCGGCCCGTCGCCGTGCGCATCGAGATGGCGCCACAGCGCCGGCAGCATGCACTCGGTGACCATCAACGGCTTGCCGTGACGCTGGAACACCGAGCGCCGCGCGGCGAACGAATGCGGCGCACGCGCCGCGCCAAGCGCGTGGCTCGCCAGCGCATACAGCGGATGGCCGGCGATCACGCGCCGGCTGACGAGCGCCGAACGCTCGACCTGCGGATCGCTGTACAGCAGCTCCGCCAGCGGACGCGTGCGCAGCCGCCGCATCGCCTGCCACACGCCCTTGCTGGCCGCGAGCGGCGCGATGCTGTGCGCGGCGACGAACGGCGTGCCGTCGACCGACAGGATCACCTCGCGCACCCACATCGGCGCGCGCGGCGCACTGGCGAGCGCGTCCGGCTCGTCGAACCACGGGCAGTCGACGGCCTCGCGCGTCACGCGCACGTTCACGCGGCCGAGCCGCGCGAGGTGCGCGGTCAGCGATCCGCCGCGCGTCAGCCAGTCACGCTGATCGAGCGTGCAGCCAGGCCGAGGCGTCTCGCGCCAGCCGGCCTGACCGCCGTCGAATCGCATGCGTGCGTTCACGCGGCGCGCGACAGCAGCAGCGCGTTGGTCCGCTTCACGAAGCTTGCCGGATCGTCGAGCATGCCGCCTTCGGCGAGCAGCGCCTGATCGAACAACAGATGGCACCAGTCGCCGAAATCGGCGCTGTCGGCGTTCAGCTGCTTCACGAGCGCGTGCTCCGGGTTGATCTCGAGGATCGGCTGCATCGCCGGCGCGTTCTGGCCGGCCGCCTTCAGCATGCGCTGCAGGTAGCCGCTCATGTCGTTGTCGTCCGCGACGAGGCACGACGGCGAATCGGTCAGGCGGAACGTGACGCGCACTTCCTTCACCTTGTCGCCGAGCGCTTCCTTCATCTTCTCGACGACCGGCTTGATCGCCTCGCCCGCCTGCTCCTGCGCCTTCTTCTCCTCGTCGTTCAGCTCGCCGAGGTCGAGATCGCCACGGGCCACGCTCGCGAGCGGCTTGCCGTCGAATTCGTGCAGGAACGACAGCATCCATTCGTCGACGCGGTCGGTCAGCAGCAGCACCTCGACGCCCTTCTTGCGGAACACTTCCAGATGCGGGCTGTTCTTCGCGGCCTGCCACGTATCGGCAGTCACGTAGTAGATCTTGCTCTGCTCGGGCTTCATGCGCGACACGTAGTCGGCGAGCGACACGTCCTGCGCGTCGGTGTCGCCGTGCGTCGACGCGAAGCGCAGCAGCTTCGCGATACGCTCGCGGTTCGCGTGATCCTCGCCGAGGCCTTCCTTCAGCACCTGGCCGAACGCGCCCCAGAACGTCTTGTACTTCTCCTTGCCGGCATCCTCTTCCGCGTTCGCGAGCTCTTCGAGCATCGACAGCGCGCGCTTCGTCACGCCTTCGCGGATCGCCTTCACGTCGCGGCTTTCCTGCAGGATTTCACGCGACACGTTCAGCGGCAGGTCGGCCGAATCGACGACGCCCTTCACGAAACGCAGGTATTGCGGCAACAGCTGCTCGGCGTCGTCCATGATGAACACGCGCTTCACGTACAGCTTCAGGCCGCCGCGATAGTCGCGGTTCCACAGGTCGAACGGTGCGTGCGACGGCACGAACAGCAGTTGCGTGTATTCGCTGCGGCCCTCGACGCGGTTATGCGTCCACGTGAGCGGATCCTGGTGGTCGTGCGCGATGTGCTGGTAGAACTGCGTGTACTGCTCGTCGGTGACGTCGCTCTTCGACCGCGTCCACAGCGCGCTCGCCTGGTTGACGGTCTCGTCCTCGTCCTTCAGGACCATCTCGCCCTTTTCCTGATCCCATTCTTCCTTCTGCATCAGGATCGGCAGCGCGATGTGGTCGGAATACTTCTGGATGATCGACTTCAGGCGGTGCGACGACAGCAGGTCGTCCTCGCCTTCGCGCAGGTGCAGCGTGATCGTCGTGCCGCGCTGCGCGCGCTCGATCGCGTCGATCGTGAAATCGCCCTCGCCCGCGCTTTCCCAGCGCACGGCTTCGCTCGCCGGCAGGCCCGCGCGACGCGTTTCAACCGTGATCTTGTCGGCAACGATGAAGCCCGAGTAGAAACCGACGCCGAACTGGCCGATCAGCGCCGCATCCTTCTGCTGGTCGCCCGACAGCTTCGTGAAGAACTCCTTGGTGCCCGAACGCGCGATCGTGCCGAGGTTCGCGATCGCTTCGTCGCGGCTCATGCCGATGCCGTTGTCGTCGATCGTGATCGTGCGCGCGGCCTTGTCGTAGCCGATGCGGATGCGCAGGTTCGGATCGTTCTCGTACAGCGCGTTGTCCGCGAGCCCTTCGAAACGCAGCTTGTCGGCCGCGTCGGACGCGTTCGACACCAGTTCGCGCAGGAAGATTTCCTTGTTGCTGTAGAGCGAATGGATCATCAGGTGGAGGAGTTGCTTGACCTCTGCCTGAAAGCTCATCGTTTCATGTGCCATGGATGCTGTTTCCTCTTACTTGAACTTGAATGGGGTGCCGCGAGCGCCCGGCGCGCGACGCCGGCCGGCCCGTGAAAGGCGACCGCCTGGCGCTAGCGGTTTGCGCGCGTATCTGGAGGCGGCACGCCCGATTTCAAGGGCGGGCGTGCCGCGCCGCTTCACGATGCGCGGCGCACGGCCGAATCGATGTAGCGCGACAGCAGCGCCGGCAGCGCGGGATCGCCGCAGTTCGCGACGTTGAAGCGCATCCACGTGGACGGCGATTGCTGCGGCGAGAACAGGCTGCCCGGCGTCAGCAAAAAGCCGGCCTCGTGCGCGACCGCCGCGAGCGCGTCCGAATCGACACCCGTGTCGGCCCACAGGAACATTCCGGCCGCCGGCATCGTGAAAAGGCCGAGCCCCGTGCGCTCGAGCATCCGCGCGGTCTTGTCGCGCACGCCGTCGAGCCGCGCGCGCAGCCGCTCGACGTGACGCCGGTAATGCCCTTCGGTCAGGATCTTGTAAAGCACGCGCTCGTTGAGCTCGGGCGTCGTCATCCCCACCAGCATCTTCTGGTCGGTGACCGCCTTCGCGATCTCCGGCGCGCACGCGACATAGCCGACCCGCAGGTTCGCCGCGAGCGTCTTCGAATAGCTGCCGAGGTAGATCACGCGCTTCAACTGGTCGAGGCTCGCGAGGCGCGTGGCCGGATAGCTCGGCGGGCACAGGTCGCCGTACACGTCGTCCTCGACGACGAGGAAGTCGTACGCCTCCGCGAGCTTCAGGATCCGGAACGCCTGCGCAGCCGACAGCGACGTGCCGGTCGGGTTCTGCAGCACCGAATTGATCACGAGCATCTTCGGTCGCCACATCTGCACGAGCGTTTCGAGCGCGTCGAGATCGGGGCCGTCCGGCGTGTACGGCATCCCGACGAGCTGCGCGCCCTGCGCCGCGAAGCGCCCGAACATCTGGAACCAGGCCGGATCGCCGACGATCACCGCATCGCCGGGCTTCACGTAGATCCGCGCGATCAGGTCGATCGCCTGCGTGATCCCCGACACCAGCACGATCTGTTCGGGCTTCGCGCCGATCTCCACTTCGGCGAGGCGCGTCTGCAGTTGCTGGCGCAGCGGCAGGAAGCCCTGCGCGGTGCCGAAGCCGAGCATCTGCGCGCCGGACTGGCGCCCGAGCGCGCGCAGCGCGCCGGTGATCAGTTCGCCGTCGAGCCAGCGGCCCGGCAGATAGCCGAGACCCGGCCCCTTTTCCGGGCTGACGGTGTGCAGCATGTTGCGCAGCAGCCAGACGACGTCGATCGTGTTGTGCACCGGCGCGGCCTCGGCCACGCGTGCGACGCCGTCGGCCGGCTGCGGGCCGGCGGCCGTGCGCTCGCGCACGTAGAAGCCCGAGCCGCGCCGCGAGTCGAGGTAACCCTGGGCGACAAGGCGCTCGTACGCCTCGACGACGGTGAAGCGCGACACGCTCTTGTCGAGCGCGAGCTTGCGGATCGACGGCATCCGCATGCCGGGCCGGAACACGCGTTCGTCGATGCGCCGTCGCGCCCACTGGACAAGCTGGTCGACGAGCGTGAGCGTGGCCGTGTCGTGCGGCACGGGAATCTGGGCGAGTGGGACGGTGGACATGGGCGGCAGCTCCAACTGTACCGAAGGCTATCGCGCCGATTGTACCGTTACTGTGCCGGTAGCGACGATTACAGTTGACCGGAATGGCGGCCGTGCGGCCACCGTTCCGGCCCCGCCGCACCTGGCACCGCGCCCACCGGCCCGCATCGCGTCCGGTACGCCGGCCGGCCCGGCCACCGCCCGGCGCATCACCTGCCCACCATGACACTTTCGCTTCCCGACCGACGTTCATGCCAGCCCGCTCCCTGACACTCGACCATCTCGTGATCGCCGCGCGCACGCTCGACGAAGGCGTCCGCCACGTCGCCGACGCGCTCGGCATCGAACCGGCCGGCGGCGGCCGCCACCCGCTGATGCGGACCCACAATGCGCTGTTCGGCGTATGGGGCGGGCTCTACCTCGAAGTGATCGCGATCGATCCCGATGCGCCTGCGCCGAACGCCGACGCCGAGCCGCCGCGCGCGCGGCTGTTCGGGCTCGACGATCCGGCCATGCACGCGCGGCTTGCGCAAGGCCCGTTTCTCGCGCACTGGGTCGCGCGGGTCGACCGTCCGCGCCAGCTCGCGCTGTGGCAGAGCCAGTACCCGGCGCGCATCCCGCCGGTCGTCGCAATGCGGCGCGGCGACCTGAGCTGGGGCCTCACCGTGCCCGACGACGGCACGTTCCCCGCGTGGCAAGGCGCGGGCGACGGCCTCCTGCCGTCGCTGATCCAGTGGGACAGCGCGCGCCACCCGGCCGAATCGCTGCCGGGCGACGGCGTCGCGCTGAAAGCGCTCAAGGGCGCCCACCCGCGCGCCGACGCACTCCGCGAGCAGCTCGACTGGCTCGGCGCCGCCCACCTGCTCGACCTCGACGCCGCCGACGGCCCACCCGCGCTGGTCGCCGAATTCGACACGCCGCAGGGCGCGCGCACGCTGCGCTGAACACCCTGCCGCCTCGCTGAACTACACCCATACCGGCAACACGGAGACACCCACTTCATGAATTCGCGCGAAACCCGGGGCATGCTGCTCGGCCTCATCGGCGTGATGATCTTCAGCCTGACGCTGCCGATGACGCGCATCGTCGTCGCCGAACTCCATCCGCTGCTCAACGGGCTCGGCCGCGCGCTCGCCGCCGCGGTGCCGGCCGGCCTGCTGCTGTGGTGGCGCCGCGAGCCGCTGCCGACCCGCGCGCAGCTGAAAAGCCTCGCGATCACGTCGCTCGGCGTGATCATCGCGTACCCGGTGTTCTCCGCATGGGCGATGAAAACGGTTCCGGCGTCGCACGGTGCGGTGGTCAACGGCCTGCAGCCGCTGTTCGTCGCGCTGTACGCGGCCTGGCTGTCGCACGAGCGGCCGTCGAAGGCGTTCTGGGCCAGCGCGGTGGCCGGCAGCGCGCTCGTGATCGCGTTCGCGCTGCGCGACGGCGGCGGCACGGTGCAGGCCGGCGACGCGCTGATGCTCGTCGCGGTCGGCATCGGTGCGCTCGGTTATGCGGAAGGCGCGCGGCTCGCGCGCCAGATCGGCGGCTGGCAGGTGATCTGCTGGGCGCTCGTCGTGTCCGCGCCGTTCCTCGTGCTGCCGGTCGGCTGGCTCGCGTGGACGCAGCATGCCGCGCATCCGGGCCCGCTCGCGCTGCGCACGTGGCTCGCGTTCGGCTACGTGACCCTCTTTTCGCAATTCATCGGCTTTTTCGCGTGGTACGCGGGGCTCGCGATGGGCGGCATCGCGCGCGTCGGCCAGGTGCAACTGCTGCAGATTTTCTTCACGATTGCTTTTTCCGCGCTGCTGTTCGGCGAAACGGTGACGCCGTCGACGTGGCTGTTCGCAGCCGCGGTGATCGCCACCGTGGTGCTCGGGCGCCGCTCGGCGGTCGCCACCGCCGCGCAACCGGCTCGCGCCGGCTGAACAGCTGCGCCATAATGGACGTTTTGCCTGATAGGTTTGCCCACCCGGCCGCGAAGGCTCGATCGCGCTCGTGCCCGCCCACCCGGCGGCGTCGAAGCGATTTGCCCGAACGACCTTTCTTGACTGACCACGATATCCGAACGAGGAGACTATGAATCCGAGCGACCTGCATCCGCCGCACTGGCAGCTTTCCGAACGCGCACGCAAGCTGACGAGCTCTGCCATCCGCGAAATCCTGAAGGTCACGGAACGCCCCGAGGTCATCTCGTTCGCCGGCGGCCTGCCCGCCCCTGCCACGTTCCCGGCCGAGCGCATGCGCGCCGCCGCCGATCGCGTGCTGCGCGACGCGCCGGCCGCCGCGCTCCAGTACAGCGCGACCGAAGGCTACCTGCCGCTGCGCGAATGGATCGCCGAGCGCTACAGCGTGCGCGTGTCGCAGGTGCTGATCACGACCGGCTCGCAGCAGGCGCTCGACTTGCTCGGCAAGGCGCTCGTCGATCCGGGCAGCCCGATCCTCGTCGAAACCCCGACCTACCTCGGCGCGCTGCAGTCGTTCTCGCTGTACGAGCCGCGCTACGTGCAGGTGCCGACCGACGAGCAGGGCCTGCTGCCGGACGGCCTCACGCCCGAACTCACGCAAGGCGCGCGCCTGCTGTACGCGCAGCCGAACTTCCAGAACCCGACCGGCCGCCGCCTGCCCGTCGAGCGCCGCCGCGCGCTCGCCGCGTTCGCGCAGTCGAGCCCGTTCCCGGTGCTGGAAGACGATCCGTACGGCGCGCTGAACTATCGCGGCGAGCCGCTGCCGACGATGCTGTCGATGGCGCCCGATCACATCGTGCACCTCGGCACGTTCTCGAAGGTGCTCGCACCGGGCCTGCGGATCGGCTACATCATTGCGCCCGAGGAACTCCACTTCAAGCTCGTGCAGGCCAAGCAGGCCACCGACCTGCACACGCCGACGCTCACGCAGCGCATCGCGCACGAAGTGATCAAGGACGGCTTCCTCGACGAGCACATCCCGACGATCCGCGAGCTGTACAGCGCGCAGTGCGACGCGATGCTCGGCGCGCTCGAGCGCCACATGCCGGAAGGCGTCACGTGGAACCGCCCGGAAGGCGGGATGTTCATCTGGGTGAACCTGCCCGCGCAGATCGACAGCATGAAGCTGCTCGCCACGGCCGTCGACAACCACGTCGCGTTCGTGCCGGGCGCGCCGTTCTTCGCGGACAACGCACAGCAGAACACGCTGCGCCTGTCGTTCGTGACGGTGCCGCCCGAGAAGATCGAGGAAGGCGTCGCGCGCCTCGGCAAGCTGCTGCGCGAGCGTCTCTGATCCCCTTTTTCCTGTCACGACTCTCTACGAGGAATCGAATCCATGGCTAACGTCTACGACAAGCTGAAGTCGCTCGGCATCGAGCTCCCGACCGCCGGCGCACCGGCCGCCGCCTACGTGATGAGCGCGCAAACCGGCAACACGGTGTTCCTGTCGGGCCACATCGCGAAGAAGGACGGCAAGGTCTGGGCCGGCAAGCTCGGCGCGGATCTGCAGACGGAAGACGGCAAGGCCGCCGCCCGCTCGATCGCGATCGACCTGCTCGCGACGCTGCACGCGCACACCGGCGACCTGAACAAGGTCACGCGCATCGTCAAGCTGATGAGCCTCGTCAACTCGACGCTCGACTTCACCGAACAGCACGTCGTGACGAACGGCGCGTCGGAACTGATCGCGGAAGTGTTCGGCGACGCCGGCAAGCACGCGCGCTCGGCGTTCGGCGTCGCGCAGATCCCGCTCGGCGCGTGCGTCGAGATCGAGCTGATCGCCGAAGTTGCGTAACGAACGCAGCCCGATGCCCGGCCGTCTCGTCCGTTTCAAGCAGGTCGACGTATTCACGTCGGTACCGTTCAAGGGCAACGCGCTCGCCGTGGTGTTCGACGCCGATTCGCTCGGCGACGACGACATGCTCGCGATCGCCCGCTGGACGAACCTGTCGGAAACGACGTTCCTCTGCACGCCGACCGATCCGGAAGCCGACTACCGCGTCCGGATCTTCACGACGGAGGGCGAACTGCCGTTCGCCGGCCACCCGACGCTGGGCACTGCGCATGCGTTCCTGGAAAGCGGCGCGCGGCCGCGCACGCCGGGCCGGCTGATCCAGCAGTGCGGGGTCGGCCGGGTCGCGCTGCGCGAGCAGGCCGACGGCTGGGCGTTCGCCGCGCCGCCGGCACGCGTCACGCCGCTCGACCGCTCGGACTACGCGGCGCTGGCTGCCGCGTTGCGCAGCGACGCGCTCGATCCGGATGCCGAACCGTGCGCGGTCGACAACGGCGCGCCATGGCTGGTCGTGCGGCTGAAGTCGGCCGATGCCTGTATCGGCCTGACGCCCGATCCGGCCGCGCTGGCGGCGCTCACGCACCGCTACGGCATGGACGGCGTCGCCGTCTACGCGCCGCACGCGGAAGGCGGCCCCGCGACGTTCGAAGTCCGCTGCCTGATGACGGGCGGCAATTTCGGCTTCGGAGAGGATCCCGTCACCGGCAGCGCGAACGCCGCGCTCGCCGGGCTGCTGACGCGGCAGGAACGCCGCCCCGGCCAGTCGTATACGGCCCGCCAGGGTACGGCGATCGGCCGCGACGGCCGCATCTTCGTCAGCTATGACGAAGACGGCACCACGTGGATCGGCGGCCAGGTCGTCACCGTCGTCGACGGCACTTTCCTGTCACCCGCCTGACATTTCGCGATGTGCGATGGCGCCGGCCCGTCCGGCGCCCCCTACGATTCGCCCAACTATCGCAAAAACGTTCCAACCAGTAATATCGGGCCTAATCCGTTGTTTCGGAGGTCTGTCCATGGTTGCGTGTCCCGCGAACGAACAGACGTCGGGACAACCCCAACCAATAGTCAGCCATCCAGACGGATGGCGCACGCGAGCAGGACGCCACCCGCTTCGATGAGCTCCGCCCGGTCCAACCACACGCCGCCGCCCCGGCCGCTACGCGCGCCGCGCAAATCGCGCCGGCGTGCGCTATTTGCGATCCCGCTGCTCGGGATGCTGGCGCTCGCGCTGCTGTGGGCCGTGATCATCGCGCGTCTGTCGGTGGAAAAGGACAGCGCGTACAAGGAAGCAGCGGCTTCCGCCGCGATCCTGTCCTCCGCGCTCGAGCAGCATACGGTCAAGGCGATCCACCAGGTCGACCAGATCACCCGCTTCGTCAAGTTCGAATTCGAGAAGTCGCCCGCCCGCTTCAACCTCGCCGGCGCCGTCGAGAAAGGCGTCGTGCCGAGCGACACGCTGATCCAGGTGTCGCTCGTCAACGCGAAGGGCATCCTGTTCGCGAACACGGCCGAGCTGCATCCGCAGCCGATCAACCTGTCCGACCGCGAGCACTTCAAGGTCCACCTCGCGCACAACGACGACCGCCTGTTCATCAGCAAGCCCGTACTCGGCCGCGTGTCGAGCCACTGGACGCTGCAGATGACACGGCGCCTGAACAACCCGGACGGCAGCTTCGCGGGCATCGTCGTCGTGTCGGAAGACCCGAGCTACTTCACCAACGACTTCTACAACAACGCGGCGATCGGCAAGGAAGGCGTGATCGCGGTCGTGTCCGATACCGGCGCGGTGCTCGCGCGGCGCACGGGCTCGGTCAGCAATGCGCCCGGCGCGTTTTCCGCGTCGGGTGTTTACCCGATCGCCGAGCGCGTGACGGGCACGATCATCGATCCGATCGACGGCGTGACGCGCATCGTGTCGTACCGCCACCTCGACGGCTACCCGCTCGCGGTGATGGTCGGGCTGTCGCAAACCGAGGAATTCGCGGACTACTACCACACGCGCAACGTCTACCTGCTGATGACGAGCTTCATCACGCTCGCGATGCTCGCGTTCTTTGGCGTCGCGACGGGCCTGATCGGCAAGCTGCTCGGCCGGGAGCGCGAAATGACGCAGCTCGCCGAGTACGACCTCCTCACCGGCCTCGCGAACCGCTATGCGACGCTGCGCGGGTTGCGCAACGACGTGTCGATGCCGGCGAGCCTGTCGCGGCTCGGGCTGCTGTTCATCGATCTCGACAACTTCAAGACCGTCAACGACACGCTCGGCCACAACGCCGGCGACATCGTGCTGCAGATGACCGCGTCGCGCCTGTCCGATGCGGTCGGCGACGAAGGCTCGCTCGCGCGCATCGGCGGCGACGAATTCGTCGTGGTGATGAAGGGCGACGACGTCGAGCGGCGCGCGGTGCGGCTCGCGGAAGCGATCATCCGGATGTTCGGCGAACCGTTCGACGTGCGCGGCAGCTCGTTCGTGCTGCATGCGAGCATCGGCATCGCGCTGCACACGGTGGCGAACGAGAGCGAGATCGACCTGCTGAAGAAGGCCGATCTCGCGATGTACAGCGCGAAGGACGCCGGCAAGAACTGCTACCAGTTCTATGCGCCGCACCTGTCGCACCGCGCCGACCACCTGATGCGCTGGGAACAGCAACTGCGCGTCGCGCTCGCCGAGGGGCAGCTGTTCCTCGCGTACCAGCCGAAGATCGACCTCACGCACCGCCACATCACCGGCTTCGAAGCGCTCGCGCGCTGGGATCATCCGGAGCACGGCGTCATCTCCGCGAACGAATTCATTTCGATCGCCGAATCGACCGGCCTGATCGTGCCGATCGGCGACTTCGTGATCCGCACCGCGTGCGAGCAGATCGCGCGCTGGCGCGACGAAGGCCACGACACGCTGACGCTCGCGGTCAACATCTCGCCGGTGCAGTTCTGGCGCGGCGACCTGATCGAGACGATCTCGCAGGCGCTACAGGACACCGGCATCGACGCGAACCGGCTCGAGATCGAGATCACCGAGACCGCGATGATGGAATATCCGGAGCTCGTGTCCGAGAAGATCGTCGCGCTGAAGAAGCTCGGCATCCGCATCGCGCTCGACGATTTCGGCACCGGCTATTCGTCGCTGTCGTACCTGCACCGCTTCTCCGTCGACACGCTGAAGGTCGACCGCTCGTTCGTGCAGGCGATCCCGAACGATCGCAGCGTGTGCGTGATGGTGTCGTCGATCGTGCATCTCGCGCGCTCGCTCGGCCTGACCGTCGTCGTCGAAGGCACGGAAACCGAGGAGCAGATCACATGGCTCGCCGCGCTCGGCGAGATCGAGGCGCAAGGCTTCCTGTTCTCGCGACCGGTGCCGGCCGACGCGATTCCCGCGCTGATCGCACGCTTCGGCGTGCGCGGCGACGCGCCGAACGTGATCGCGCATCGCGCGACCGGCAGCACGGGCGCGTAAGCGCAGCGCGGCCGTGGCCTTGGTGGCTATTGCGTGCGCCGGCATTGTTTCGTTTTCCGATCCAATTGTTTAGTTCATGAACTAGCGTTTTCGCGCATGGCAGTGTCACGGTGCGCGGCGGACAATTGGGAGGGCCAACGTGTCGGCGGGCCGCCGGCATGGCCACACGCGAGAGATCGGGCCCCGCGCTCATACCACCAACATGACTACCGTCGAAATCGAAGCGACCGCTGATATCGAACAGGCGCAGGCGTCCCTGTGGGACCTGTTCAAGGTCGTCGCCAGCATTTCGGCGGTCTCGTGGGGCGGGCTGTCGATGATGGCGCAGCTCGAACGCCACTACGTGGAGCGGCTGAAGCGCATCGAGCCCAACGTCTTCGGCGACCTCGTCGCGCTGGCCTGGCTGGTGCCGGGCCCCGTCGGCTGCAACGTGGCGGTGCAGGTCGGCCAGATCCTGCATGGTCGCATCGGCGCATGGATCGCCGGCATCGCGAGCGTGCTGCCGTTCTCCATCCTGATGACGCTGTTCGCGATCTTCTACCGCACGCCGCTCGTGCGCTCGCTCGCCGCGCCGATGCTGATCAATCACTTCGGGATGGTGCTCGCCGCGCTGATCGGCGTCACGTGGGTCAAGCAGCTGCGCTCGCTCGCGCGCACACGGCGCGAACAACTGATCGCCGCGCTGTCGACGATTCTGCTCGGTTTCGCACATAATCCGGCCGCCTTCGTCGGGATTCTCTTCGCCGCGTTCGCGGCCGGCTGGCTCACGGGGCCGCCGCAACGCGACGCGGTCGATTTCACGTTGTCGACCCGCGACCGCAACCTGCTCGTGCTGCTCGGCGTGCTCGTCACGCTGTTCGCGGTGCCGCTGCCCGGCGATTACCAGGCGACGCTGCTGTGGCCGCGTCTCGCCGGCGCCGGCATGACGCTGTTCGGCGGCGGCTTTTCCGCGCTGCCCGTGCTCAAGACGCTGTTCGTCACGCCCGCAACGGGCATCTCCGATCACGACTTCACACTGGCGTTCGCGCTGTCCCCTGTCGCGCCGGGGCCGCTGCTGAACGTCGTCCCGTTTCTCGGCTACCTGACCGACGGCTGGGTCGGCGCGCTGCTCGCGACGGCCGCGTTGTTCATTCCGTCGGGATGCCTCGTCGTGTTTGCGCAGAACCACCTGTCCCGGCTCAAGCGCCACTCGCGCTTCGAGCACGGGATGCGCCTGCTGCGTGCCGCGACCACGGGTTTTCTCGTCGTCGCCGTCGTGAGAATCCTGCACCGCGAACCCGTCGACCCCGTTTACTGGCTGACGGGCGCCTTCGCGACGCTGTGCTTCGCGCGCTTCAAGGTGCCCGTCTATGCCGTGTACGGCACGGTCGCGGTGGCTTGCGGCGTGTGGCTGCTGGCCGCCGCGCGCTGACGGGCGACGGCCACCGCCCCGCCGGGTTCTACCGGCCTTCGCCCGTCCAGGCCCTCCTCAACCTGCCTGCATCGCGACCCGGCGTGCCATCCAGCGGGCGCGCAGCGCGTCGTAAGCGAGGTTGAAGCAGAACGTGTAAGGCAGGAAGAACAGCACGATGCCGAGGTCGAGCAGCAGCGCCTCGACGAGGCTCACGTTCAGCCACCACGCGGCGACCGGCACCACCATCGCGACGAGGCCGAGCTCGAACGTGACCGCATGCGCGATCCGCATGCCGAGCGTGCGGGTCAGCCCCGCGCGACGCTCGAAGCGGTCGAACAGCGTATTGAACGCCATGTTCCACGCCATCGCGATCAGCGACACCATTACCGTCAGCACGCCGACGTGCGACACCGGCATGTCGAGCAGCCACGCGCCGATCGGCGCGCACAGCGCGATCGCGACCAGCTCGAACGTCAGCGCATGCAGCAGCCGTTCCGTCACCGTTTTGTTGACCTGTTTCATGATTCCCTCCGATTCGTCTACTTCGTACATGGCCGCCATTCTGATCGGCATAACCGTATGAATCCAGTTTGATATCATCGGTTTTACCGATATATCACCCGCCAGGAGCGCCGCATGCGCCACGCCCCCGAAGCCCTGCTCGCCTTCGCCGAAGCCGCGTTGCTCGGCTCGTTCACGGCCGCCGCGCGCAAGCTCGGCAAGCGCCAGTCGACCGTGTCGGAGGCGATCGCGAACCTCGAGATCGATCTCGGCGTGCAGTTGTTCGACCGCTCGACGCGCGCACCGACGCTGACCGATGCCGGGCGTGCGCTGCTGCCGCAGGTGCAGCGCGCGCTCGAGGCCGGCGCGGCGATCGACCGGACGGCCGCGCGGCTCGCGCGTGGCGAGGAAGCGCGGCTGACGCTCGTCGTGTCCGATACGTACCAGTCGAAGCGCTACGAGGAAACGTTGATGGCGCTCGAACGGCGCTTTCCGGCGCTCGAGCTCGAATGCCAGATCGCCGAGCACGAAGACGTGCTCGACCTGATCCAGCAGGGGCGCGCGCAGTTGGGGCTGATGGCCGCGCGCGCGGCCTACCCGGCCGATATCGGCGCGGCGACGATTGCGGAGGAATCGGAAATCGGGCTGTTCGTCGGCCGCACGCACGCGCTCGCCGAATACGGCGACACCGACGTGCCGCACGCCGCGCTGCGCGACGTGCGCGAACTGCGCCTCAATACCTATGTGAAAACGGAAGGCCGCGGCGCCGACGACCGGATCGTCGTCGGCACGCAGCACTGGCTGGCGCCAAGCTACCTGATGCTGCTGGAGATGGCCGTGCTGGGGTTCGGCTGGGCCGAACTGCCGCGCTGGATGGTCGACCACTTCGCGCGCGATCGGCTGTGCGAACTGCGTGCGCGCGGCTGGCCGCGCCGTGTGCGGGTCGATGCGGTCTGGTCGCGCAACCGGCCGCTCGGACCGGTCGGCTCATGGCTGCTCGATGCGATGCTGGCCGCGTAGCGGCGCTTGCCGGCGCACCCGCGGCTGCGCGCGGGCCGGCCGGCTGCGGTCAATCAGAAACCGCGCGACAACACCGCCGCGCCGATCGTGACGACGCCGAGCACGAGGTTCACGAGCACGAGCAGGCGCACCGTATTCACCGCGCGCGCGCCGTCCGGCCACTTCTGCGCCTGCACCGCACGGCGGATGCGCGGGAACAGCGCGAACCGGATATGCCCGAAGATCAGCATCATCACGACGCCGAGCCCGGCCATCGCGTGCAGCGACCACGTCGCGTGCGCGCCGCCGAATTGCACGAGCAGGAAGCCGCCGGTCAGCAGAATCACGATCACGGAACCCGAGACCCAGTTGAAGAAGCGGCCGAACACGCCCTCGATCAGCGGCAACCGCAGCTGCGGCGACAGGTCGGACAGCGCCGGACGCAGGCAGAAGTTGGCGAAGACCATCCCGCCCACCCACACGGCGACGGCCAGCAGATGAAGAAACAGCGCGACGGAGACAGCATGGGACATGACGGCGATCCTGTGAGGAGTGGGGTGCGGCGAACGGCCGCGTCGTACGCGGCATCGAGCGACGTTCGACCGGATTGTCGCCGAGCGGTTCAGACCCCAGGCGCGATTTCACATTATTTTGCAAGTTCCGCGTGACAGCGCCACGCTTGCTTACCCGAATCCCCGTCCAAAAGAAAAGGCCGCACGTCCGCCGAAGCGGAGGTGCGGCCTTCGATCGCGGCTGAACCGAGCGATCGAACGTGCGTAGCGTCAGCCGAGCAGCGGACGCAGTTCGCTGACGACCTTGAGCTTCGTGTCCGGCGTGCGGCCCTTGCGGGCGCGCTTGCCGACGTGCGGCGCCAGCCCCGCATACGACAGCGTTTCGTCCATCGTCTTGCCGCCGCGGCCGGTGCCGATCAGCACGACGCCGGCCGGATCGATCGCGAGCGCCTGCACGAGCGTTTCCTTGTCGTCGAGCGCCATCAGGATCACGCCGCGACCGCCGCCGGACAGCGTCTTCATCTCGTCCATCCCGAACACGAGCAGGCGGCCGCCGCTCGACAGGCACGCGACCTGCGTCGCGTTCGGCAGCACCGGCATCGGCGCGAGCGGCGCCGCGCCCGCATCGATCGTCATGAACGCCTTGCCGGCCTTCACGCGGCTCACCATGTCGCCGACCTTCGCGAGGAAGCCGAAGCCGTTGCTCGACGCGAGCAGCAGTTGCTGGTCGGCCGGCGCCGCGTAGTAGTGCATCAGGTGCGAGCCCGACTCGAGCTCGATCAGCGACGTGACGGGCACGCCGTCGCCGCGCCCGCCCGGCAGCACCGACACGTCCACCGAGTACACGCGGCCGCTGCTGCCCCACGCGATCAGGCGATCCGGCGTGCGACACTGGAACGCCGCGTACAGATGATCGCCGGCCTTGAACGAGAAGCTGGCCGGGTCGAGCCCGTGGCCCTTCAGCGCACGCACCCAGCCCTTCTGCGACACGACCACCGTGACCGGCTCGTCGACCACCTTCGCCTCGAAGGTCGCGCGCTTTTCCTGCTGGATCAGCGTGCGGCGATCGTCGCCGTACTGCTTCGCGTCGGCCTCGATCTCCTTGATCATCAGCCGCTTCATCGCGCTTTCGTTCGCGAGCAGTTCCTCGAGCTTCGCCTTTTCGTCGCGCAGCGCTTCGAGTTCCTTCTCGATCTTGATCTTCTCGAGCCGCGCGAGCTGGCGCAGCCGGATTTCGAGAATATCTTCCGCCTGCCGTTCGCTGAGCCCGAACGCGCTCATCAGCGCGGCCTTCGGCTCGTCCGACTCGCGGATGATGCGGATCACCTCGTCGATGTTCAGGAAGACGATCATCCGCCCTTCGAGGATGTGGATGCGGTCGTCGACCTTCGCGAGACGATGGCGGCACCGGCGCGTCATCGTCAACTGGCGGAACTTCACCCACTCGTCGAGGATCGTCAGCAGGCCCTTCTGGCCCGGCCGGCCGTCCGCGCCGATCATCACGAGGTTCAGCGTCGCGTTCGACTCGAGGCTCGTGTACGCGAGGAGCGTGTTCACGAATTCCGTCTGGTCGATCGTGCGCGACTTCGGCTCGAACACGAGCCGCACCGCCGCTTCCTTGCCCGACTCGTCGCGCACCGCGTCGAGCAGGTCGAGCATCGCCTTCTTCGTGTTGAGCTGCTCGGGCGTCAGCGTCTTCTTGCCGAGCTTGAGCTTCGGGTTCGTCAGCTCCTCGATTTCCTCGAGCACCTTCTGGCCCGACGTGCTCGGCGGCAGCTCGGTCACGACGAGCTGCCACTGGCCGCGCGCGAGATCCTCGATCTTCCAGCGCGCGCGCACCTTCAGGCTGCCGCGGCCGGTTTCATAGGCCGCCGCGATTTCGGTGTCGCTCGAGATGATCTGCCCGCCGCCCGGGAAATCCGGGCCGGGAATCAGGTTCATCAGCTCCGCGTGCGAGAGCTTCGGATTGCGGATCAGCGCGACCGCTGCGCCCGCGACTTCACGCAGGTTGTGCGACGGGATTTCGGTCGCGAGACCGACCGCGATGCCCGACGCGCCGTTCAGCAGCACGAACGGCATGCGGCTCGGCAGCGTCTTCGGCTCCTCGAACGAGCCGTCGTAGTTCGGCATGAAGTCGACCGTGCCCTGGTCGATCTCGTCGAGCAGCAGCTTCGCGATCGGCGTGAGGCGAGCTTCGGTGTATCGCATCGCCGCCGCGCCGTCGCCGTCGCGCGAGCCGAAGTTGCCCTGCCCGTCGATCAGCGGGTAGCGCAGCGAGAAATCCTGCGCGAGACGCACCAGTGCGTCGTATGCCGACTGGTCGCCGTGCGGGTGGTATTTACCGAGCACGTCGCCGACCACGCGCGCCGACTTCACCGGCTTCGCGTCCGGGCCGAGGCCCATTTCGTTCATCGCGTAGAGAATCCGGCGCTGCACCGGCTTCTGGCCGTCGCACACGTCGGGCAGCGCGCGGCTCTTCACGACGCTGACCGCGTAGCTGAGATACGCCTGCTCCGCGTAGTTGCCGAGCGTCAGCGCGTCGGCATCCGGTGCATCGGAGCTGGCGAAGAGATCGGAAGTGTTGTCGTCCATCTGAATTCCGTATTCGTAAGTGGCGTAAGGCCGGGCCGGGCGTCATGCCCGGCCGCGCAGGTGTTCGGCTTAGATGTCCGCTTCGACGTCGTTGCCCTTTTCCTCGAGCCAGCCGCGTCGCGCGGCTGCCTCGCCCTTGCCCATCAGCATCGTCATGCGTGCGACGGTCGCCTCGTAGTCGAGCTCGCCGAGCTTCACCGGCATCAGGCGGCGCGTGTCGGGGTTCATCGTCGTATCCCACAGCTGCTCGGCGCTCATTTCACCGAGACCCTTGAAGCGGCTGATGCTCCATTGCGTCTCGCGCACACCGTCCTTGCGCAGCTTGTCGAGGATCGCCTCGAGTTCGCCTTCGTCGAGTGCATAAAGCTTCTGCGCAGCCTTCTTGCCGCGCGCGGGCGCGTCGACGCGGAACAGCGGCGGGCGCGCAACGCATACATGGCCGCGCTCGATCAGTTGCGGGAAATGCTTGAAGAACAGCGTGAGCAGCAGCACCTGGATGTGCGAACCGTCGACGTCCGCGTCCGACAGGATGCAGATCTTGCCGTAGCGCAGGTTCGACAGGTCGACGCTTTCATCCGGGCTGTGCGGATCGACGCCGATCGCGACCGAGATGTCGTGCACCTCGTTGTTCGCGAACAGGCGGTCGCGCTCGGTTTCCCACGTGTTCAGCACCTTGCCGCGCAGCGGCAGGATCGCCTGGTATTCCTTGTCGCGGCCCATCTTCGCGGAGCCGCCTGCCGAGTCACCCTCGACCAGGAACAGCTCGTTGCGCGCGATATCTTCCGTCTCGCAGTCGGTCAGCTTGCCGGGCAGCACCGCGACGCCCGAGCTCTTGCGCTTCTCGACCTTCTGGCCGGCGCGCGTGCGCGCCTGCGCCTGCTTGATCACGAGTTCGGCGAGTTTCTTGCCGTGCTCGACGTGCTGGTTCAGCCACAGCTCCAGCGCCGGACGCGAGAACGACGACACGAGCTTCACCGCGTCGCGGCTGTTCAGGCGTTCCTTGATCTGCCCCTGGAACTGCGGATCGAGCACCTTCGCGGACAGCACGAACGACACGCGCGCGAACACGTCTTCCGCGAGCAGCTTCACGCCCTTCGGCTGCAGGTTGTGCAGTTCGACGAAGCTTTTCACTGCCTGGTAGAGACCGTCGCGCAGGCCGGATTCGTGCGTGCCGCCGGCCGGCGTCGGGATCAGGTTCACGTACGACTCGCGCACGAGCGAGCCTTCCTCGCTCCATGCGACGACCCACGACGCGCCCTCGCCTTCGGCGAAGGTGTCGTCGCCCGAACGCGAATCGGCAAAGCGCTCGCCTTCGAACAGCGGAATCAGCAGCTCGCTGCCGTTCATTTCGTCGAGCAGGTAGCCGCGCAGGCCGTCTTCATACTTCCACGTCTGGCGCTCGCCCGACTTCTCGTTGACGAGCACGACCTCGACGCCCGGCAGCAGCACGGCCTTCGAGCGCAGCAGGCGCTGCAGTTCGCCAAGCGGCAGGTTCGGCGAATCGAAATACTTCGGATTCGGCCACACCTGCACCCGCGTGCCGGATTTCTTCTCGCCGCGGCCCGCGCCCTGCGTCGCGAGCGGTTTCACCACGTCGCCTTCGGCGAAGCCGAGTTCCGCGATCTTGCCGTCGCGCCAGACCGTCACGTCGAGGCGTGTCGCCAGCGCGTTCGTCACCGACACGCCGACGCCGTGCAGGCCGCCCGAAAACGTGTAGGCGCCGCCCGCGGCCTTGTCGAACTTGCCGCCCGCGTGCAGGCGCGTGAATACGATCTCGACGACCGGCACGCCCTCTTCAGGGTGCATGCCGAACGGGATGCCGCGGCCGTCATCCTCGACCGAGACCGACTGGTCGGCGTGCAGCGTGACCGTGATCTGCTTGCCGTAGCCGCCAAGCGCCTCGTCGGACGCGTTGTCGATGACTTCCTGGATGATGTGCAGCGGATTCTCGGTACGGGTGTACATGCCGGGCCGCTGCTTGACCGGCTCGAGACCCTTGAGCACCTTGATCGATGCTTCGCTATAGGCCGCGCTGGGTTTCTTCGTTGACATAGGCGCTGAATTTCGTCATTCATCGGGACGTTGTCCACACCTCGTGTGGATAACGTCGTGGACAAAACGTTGAGTTCCGTAAAAAAGCGAATCGAAACAACGGTGTGCTTGGACTGCTCCGAAAGCGGGCGCGCGGCGTGCGCTGCGCTGCCCGGGACGCGCGGTATTTTACTGGTTCCGCGTGGCACGCCAATCGCGGAATCGCGCGCGGCGGCCGCCGGCCGCGCGACGCGTCTGCGTTTTACGCGGGCTTGCGCTTCGCCTCGAGCGTTTCCCACCGCTCGAGCGCTTCGAGCAATTCGTCGTCGATCGCCGCGAACCGCTCGGTCAGGCGCGTGCCTTCCTGCGGATCCTTCGCGAAAATCGAGCCGTCTTCGAGCCGCGCATTGATCGTCTTCTGCTCCTCTTCCAGCGCCGCGATCTTCTCCGGCAGCGAATCGAGCTCGCGCTGCTCGTTGAACGACAGCTTCACCGTGCGTTGCGTGTTGCGGCCCGCGGCGCTTTTCGCCGCCTCTTCCTTGACGGGCGCGGCTTCCTTGACCGCACGCTTCGCGGCTTCCTGCTGCGCGAGCTGATCGGCACGCGCGCTCTGGATCTGCCAGTCGCTGAAGCCACCCACGTATTCGCGCCATTTGCCGTCGCCCTCGGCCGCGATCACCGACGTCACGACGTTGTCGAGGAACGCGCGATCGTGGCTGACGAGCAGCACCGTACCGTCGTAGTCGGCCAGCAGCTCCTCGAGCAGTTCGAGCGTCTGGATGTCGAGGTCGTTGGTCGGTTCGTCGAGCACCAGCACGTTGGCCGGACGCGCGAACAGGCGCGCGAGCAGCAGCCGGTTGCGCTCGCCGCCCGACAGCGACTTCACCGGCGAACGCGCGCGTTCCGGCGCGAACAGGAAATCGCCGAGATAGCTCATCACGTGCTTGCGCACGCCGCCGATCTCGACCCATTCGCTGCCGGGGCTGATGGTATCCGCGAGGCTCTTCTCCTGGTCGAGCTGTGCACGCATCTGGTCGAAATAGGCGACCTGCAGGTTGGTGCCGATGCGCACCGTGCCCTCGTCGGGCTTCAGTTCGCCGAGAATCAGCTTGAGCAGCGTCGTCTTGCCGGCGCCGTTCGGGCCGATGAAGCCGATCTTGTCGCCGCGCATCACCGTCGTCGAGAAACGATCGACGACCGCGCGGCCGCCGTAGCGCTTCGTCACGTCGGTCAGCTCCGCGACGATCTTGCCGGACTTCTCGCCCTGCGCGACATCCAGCTTCACGTTGCCCAGCGTGTTGCGGCGCTCCGCGCGCTCGTTGCGCATCTGCACGAGCCGCGCGATGCGGCCGACGCTGCGGGTGCGGCGCGCTTCGACGCCCTTGCGGATCCACACTTCTTCCTGCGCGAGCAACTTGTCGAACTTCTCGTTTTCCACGCGCTCGATTTCGAGCTGCTGTGCCTTGCGCGTCTGGTACGCGGAGAAATTGCCCGGGTACGACAGCAGGCGGCCGCGATCGAGATCGACGATGCGCGTCGCGACGCGGTCGAGGAACGCGCGATCGTGCGTGATGAACAGCAGGCCGGCGCGCTGCGCGACGAGCAGTTCTTCCAGCCAGCGGATGCCGTCGAAGTCGAGATGGTTGGTCGGTTCGTCGAGCAGCAGCACGTCGGGCTGCAGCACCAGCGCGCGCGCCAGCGCGACACGCTTCTGCATCCCGCCCGACAACGCATCGACGGGAGCATCGACGTCCGCCAGGCCGATCTGCGCGAGCGTCATCGACACGCGCGTGCGCCAGCTCCACGCGTCGTGCGCATCGAGCGACGACTGCAGCACGTTCATCCGCGCGAGCAGCGCATCGTGCTCGGCGCCTTCGGGTATATCGGCGAGGCGGTGCGCGATCGAATCATATTCTTCGAGCAGTTCGCGCGTGTGCGCGAGCCCCGATGCGACTGCCTCGAACACCGTCGCGCCCGGCTCGAATTCGGGCTCCTGCGGCACGTAGACGGTCACGAGTTCCTGCTGGCGCGTGACCAGCCCGTCGTCGGGCTTCGCGAGCCCGGCGACGATCTTCAGCAGCGACGACTTGCCCGCGCCGTTGCGGCCGATCAGGCCGACGCGCTCGCCGGCTTCCAGCGAGAAATCCGCGTGATCGAGCAACGCGACGTGACCGAACGCGAGCTGCGCACCGGAAATGGAATAGAGCGACATGGGGAGACGGCGAAGAGAGAAATCGGAAGCGCCCATTGTACCGGTCGCGGGCGGCGTTGCCGGTATGGCCGGACGGATAAGGCCGGCAAACGGGTTGGGAGGCGGGTTGGAACGTGCGTTTGGCGGCAGGCAGGCGGGGCGTCGATCGAAGCGCATCGACGCAATGCGCTTCGCTGGCACGCGCCGGGCGCGCCCGGCTTCCGTTCGCGGAACGCCGGGCGTGCGTTCCGGGCAAAACGCCTGCGTCGGCCGGATGCTGCGGCCGTCCGATCGACCATTTCGCGCCGGACGCCCTGGGCGTCCGTACGCGGCACGTGCAATTACTTCACGTTGACCGTGATCGTCGAGCTCAATTCGGGGCCGTACGAGCGGTGCATGCCGTCGCCCAACTGCAGCGTCAGCGTGTGCTGGCCGGGCGGCAGCTTGATGTCGGTCTCGGTCTGCGCCTTGCCGAAGTGCAGCGAACGTTCGCTCGCGGGGATCACGTCGCCCTTCGGAATCGGCCGGCCGTCGATCAGCAGGTGATGATGGCCAGTGTTCGGCGTGTTGTCGCCGGCCGGTCGAAGCTCCATTCCTTCGAGCCCGAACTTCACGTGCACCGGGTTCGACACCGTCGCGCCCTCGCTCGGCGCTTCGAAATACACGCGCGCCTCGGCCCGCGCCATCGTCGACACGGCCATCGCCGCCACGCATACCGCACCTGCGATCCACTTTCTGTTCAGCATCGCATTCTCCTTATGATTGGACAGCCTCGGAAGCATACACCGCACGCACGGCAGGCGTGTTTCGGTTGCGTTGTTCGCGATGCGTACGTTTAAAACGACGTTGCGGAGCCGTTCGACGAAATTCCGGTACCATTGCGCCTTTCGTCCGCCGGCCACGCCGCGGACGGCATCACCGAATTTCCATTTTCCCGAGCGCTACATGAGCGAAGTAACCGAATACCAGAGCTGGGTCTGCCTGATTTGCGGGTGGGTCTACAACGAAGCGGAAGGGCTGCCCGACGAAGGCATCGCGCCCGGCACCCGCTTCGCCGACATTCCCGCCGACTGGCGCTGCCCGCTCTGCGATGTGGGCAAGGAAGATTTCGTCGTCGTCGATTTCTGATTCGCTGACACTCTGATTTCCGATCGCGGGTGATGACGCGATCACGCGCGTCGGCATGCATTCCGCCCCGCCGACGCGCCGCGCGTTTGCTATACTCTGCGCGCTGTCCACACCGCCGTCCGGTTCGCGTTTTTTGCGTTCCCTGGACATGGCTCTCCCCGTAGTTCAATGGATAGAACAAGCGCCTCCTAAGCGCTAGATACAGGTTCGATTCCTGTCGGGGGGACCAGCCATCCTCATGGCCTCATCCACTTTCCCACGATCGCATACCGCAACGGCGGCGACGAAAAGCGCCTGACGTCGAAGCGGATCGGGAAGCATCGGCAGCCAACCTGCACGCCGGATCTCGCGCTTGTTGAAAGTGAGCCGCCGATTCCATTCGACGCAAATCACCAATCGATTGACTCTCCACATCAGCCCTAGTACACTTCGCGCCGCGGGGTGGAGCAGTCTGGCAGCTCGTCGGGCTCATAACCCGAAGGTCGTAGGTTCAAATCCTACCCCCGCAACCAATACCGAAGCCCGCTCTGCGAAAGCAAGCGGGCTTTTTGCTTTGCGCATGCACTGCTGCGTGCTCAAGGCCTGCCAGCATCACATACGGGTCGAGGAGCATTCAGCCGCCGACGTCCCCTGCGACACACGATCGCATCCCGCCCGATCGCCACGGCCCTGCGCCCCATATTGCGTAGAATTCCGAACCTTCTTCATCATCCGGACTCCCGCAATGATTCGAGCGATCGCGGCACTCGCCGCGCTTTCAGCGATGACCGGCACGGCAAACGCCGCCGACACCCTTACCGCACCCGCGAAGCCGCGCTATGTCAGCCCCGGCATCGCCAACATCACGAACGCCGCAGCCCCGCACGCGGAAAACCTCTCCCCCGACGCACGCTGCCGTGAACTGGCCGCCGGCATCGACGCCGTCACGCACGCCCCCGACCGCGGCCAGAAGGTCGTGCGCGGAATGGCCCCGGACGGCAAACCCCGCAACGAGCTGCGCGCTTACGACAAGCGCGCCGATCTCGAAACCGAGCATCACCGGCTCGGCTGCCGATAACGAACGCAACGCCGCCCGGTCGAACAATCACGCCGGGCGTCGGCATTCACGCACTCACGCGTTCGCACCACCATCGATCGTCAACCCGGTCCCGTTGATCGACCGCCCTTCCGGCCCGACCACGAACGCGACGAGCGCCGCCACGTCGTCGGCCTTGCCGTACTGCGGGATCGCCATCCGCGAACGCTGCGCACCGGCATGTTCGCCGTCGGCCGGGTTCATGTCGGTATCCGTCGACCCCGGATGCACGATGTTGACCGTGACGCCGCGCGGGCCGAGATCGCGCGCAAGCCCCTGCGTCCAGCCGATCAGCGCGGCCTTGCTCGCGGCATAGAGGCTCATCCCCGCATCGGGCACGCGCGTGGCGAGGCAGCTGCCGGTCGACACGATGCGCCCGCCTTCCCCGAGATGCCGCGCCGCCGCCTGCGACGCGACGATCACCGCGCGCACGTTCACGTTCAGCGTCGCGTCGATATCGTCGAGCGTGAGGTCGTCCAGCGCGCCGGCCCGGAAAATCCCCGCGTTGTTGACGAGAATGTCGAGACCGCCGAACGCCTCCGCCGCACGATCGACCGCGTCGCGCACGGCCACCGGATCGGCGCTGTCGGCCTGGATCGCAACGGCGCGGCGGCCCAGCGCCTCGATGCCGGCGACGACGGCCTGCGCCCGCTCCGCCGATTTCTCATAGGTGATCGCGACGTCCGCGCCCTCGGCCGCCAGCCGTTTCGCGATCGCCGCACCGATGCCGCGGCTGCCGCCCGTGATGAGTGCACGCTTGCCCTGAAGTCGGTTCATGTCGGTTCCTTTCCTAATTTATGTAACGACCGACACAGAATGTGGCAAGTTGCGCGACACAGTCAATTGATTTAATTTATCGATCGATACAGAAATCGATGAAGGAACGGACGCAATGGCTGAACGGGGCCGACCGAGAAGCTTCGACAAGGAAGCGGCGCTGGATCGCGCGATGGAGGTGTTCTGGCGCCTCGGCTACGAAGGCGCGTCGATGGCCGACCTGACGGCCGCGATGGGCATCGCGTCGCCGAGCCTGTATGCGGCATTCGGCAGCAAGGAAGCGTTGTTCCGGCTGGCGCTCGAGCATTACAGCGCAACGGAGGGGCGGGAAATCTGGGGCGGCGTCGAACAGGCCGGCAGCGCGCACGACGCCGTACGGAACTACCTGATGGATACCGCACGCGTGTTCACGCGGCGGTCGAAGCCGGCCGGCTGCCTGATCGTGCTGTCGGCACTGCATCCGGCCGAGCGCTCCGATACGGTTCGGCAAACGCTGATCGCGATGCGCGAGCGCACGGTCGAGCACCTGCGCGAACGTCTCATGCAAGGGGTCGCGACCGGCGAGATCGCCGCACAAGCGAACCTCGATGCGATCGCGCGGTACTACGTCACGGTCCAGCAGGGGATGTCGATCCAGGCGCGCGACGGTGCGAGCCGTCGCGATCTGGAGGCCGTCGCGCAAGCCGCGCTGGCCGCATGGCCAGCGCTCGTCGGTACGGGCGGCGCGTAGCGGCAGGACGCCGCGGCCGCGCCGTAACGTTACTGCTTTGCCGCGTGTTGCACGTCCTTCGACGCATGCCACACGCGATAGCGCACCTCGAAGCCGTCCGGCACATAGACGACGAGCGGCAGGCGGCTGTTGTAGCGCAGCAGCTGGCCGTCACCGCGCACCTGCACGAACCGTTGCTGCGGCGCCTGGCCCGGGCATGCCATCAGCGTCGATGCCGGCCCCTTCACGTCGGTGAGCTGGTAGTACGTATAGCCCCAGCCCTTCACGTCCTCGGCGGTCAGCTCGCCGCCGAACCACTGCTGGTTGCAGTCGGTCTGCAGCGTCTTGCCGATCATCAGCTCGACGCGCGCATCGCCTTCGTTCTCGAGCGCGGGCAGCGCGATCACGACGCGCTGCTGGCCGGCCGCTGCCTGCGGAAACATCTTGATCGACTCGGCCGTCACGGCGGGCGCCGAAGCGGGCCCCGCCACGCAGGCGGCGGCTGTCGTCACGCAGAAGGCGGCCAGTGCGGCCCGGATCGCGAATTTCATCGATGTACTCCTGAAAAACAAAATGAGCCCCGGATGCTAACACTTCCGTCACACGACCTTACGCCGCTGTAATTTGACGACACAATTGCAAACAGCTGGCAATCCCCTTGCGCGGTACTTATACGGGAACCAACGGAGAACATCATGCTGAAGCTCATTGCTGCCGCCGGCGTCGCCACCCTGCTGGCCGGCTGCGTCGTCGCCCCGGACGCCGGATACGGCTACGGGCAGCCTTACTATTCCGATCCCGGCTACGCGTACGCCCCTTCGCCCGTGTACGGCACGGTCAATATCTGGGGCGGTGGCGGCGGACGCGACTGGGATCGCGGCCGGCGCGACTACCATCGCTGGGACGGCGATCGCGGCAACCGCGGCAACGGCTGGGGGCGCGGCGGCGGACACCGCGGCGACTGGAACGATGGCGGCGGAGGCGGCGGCGGCCATCGCCACTGACGCGCATTTGCAACCGTTTGTATCCGCGTGCCGCGCGCCACGATGGCCGACGCGTCACGCGGACGAACGGACGGCCGCGCAAAAGACGAAGGCCCTCGCATGAAGCGAGGGCCTTTTTGTCGTTCGGTGCGGTGAAGCGAACGGCGCCACCGCCGCCTGCTCACGCTTCGCGCGTCAGCCTGCTCACCAGCCGGCCGGCTGCGCGTAGCCACCCGAGACGGGCGCGCCGCACACATACGCGCGCTGGTAGCGGTCGTAGCAATAGTTCGGGCCGTCGTCCTGGTACTGCGCCTGCTGGTAGGTCGGATACGCAGGCTGCTGATACGCGGGCGCCTGGTAGTACGTCGGCGGCTGATAAGCCGGTGCCTGGTACGCGGGCGCCTGATACGCGACGGGCGGATTCATCGCGGACGTCACGATCGCGCCGAGCACCGCGCCGCCGATCAACGCGCCGATGACGGCGCCACCGTCGCGGCCATGCGCGGACGCCGGGCCTGCCACGGCAAGCGAACCGGCGAGGACACACACTGCGGCAATTTTTTTCATGATGGACTCCCACGCGAAGTGGTACTGGATGCGATGCATTGTGGCGGCTTGCGGCCGTAATAGATGCAGCAAGTGGTAACGCGCGATTACCGGTATCACGCCCATCGAAAGGCGCCGTCGCCGTGCTACGATTTTCGGCATACAGGAGACGCCGTCATGCAGCCGGAAACCGCCCGCCGTTTCGATACCGAATTCGCCCCGCGCATCGCACAGGCAATCGCCGCCTTCTTCGCCGAACACGTGCTGACCGACGTCGTCCCGTATGGCGGCCACGGCCACCCGACGCGCGTGCAGATCCGCAGCGCGCCGCACGAGCACGTCAGCGGCTTCGACCATCCGCTGAATCTCGAACTGACCTGGGACACCGACGAAATCGAGCGGCTGATGGAGCCGGACGGCCCGCAACGCTTCGAGCACTACCTCGCCGCGCTGCCGAAAAAGCTGGGGGCATGGCAGAGCGCGCGCGACATCGATCTCCTGTCGCGCACGCAGGCCGACCCGCTCGTGCGGCTCGGCGGCCTCGACTTCGAAGGCTGAGCGCCGGCGTCGCGCGATGCGGCCCGGTGATACACTCGACCGGCCCCGCTCCGGTGCCGTTGCGCCGGCCGGGCCGCTCATCGCCGCCTCCACCCTTGCGCATGGTTGCGCACGCAACCGGCAACCGGGCGCGCGGACAACCACGCCTCTGCTCCCGCCATGAACGCCGATACCGGCCTGCCGCTTCCGCAACGCTACTGGGCGATCGTCTGCGTCGCACTGGGCATCACGCTCGCCGTGCTCGACGGCGCCATCGCCAACGTCGCGCTGCCGACGATCGCGCGCGACCTGCACGCATCCGACGCCGCCTCGATCTGGATCGTCAACGCGTACCAGCTCGCGGTCACGATCACGCTGCTGCCGCTCGCGTCGCTCGGCGAGCGCATCGGCTATCGCCGCATCTACATCGCGGGGCTCGCGCTGTTCACCGCTGCGTCGCTCGGCTGCGCGCTCGCCGGCTCGTTGCCGATGCTGGCCGTGATGCGCGTGATCCAGGGCTTCGGCGCGGCCGGCATCATGAGCGTCAACGCGGCGCTCGTGCGGATGATCTACCCGTCGTCGATGCTCGGGCGCGGGCTGTCGATCAATGCGATGGTGGTGGCGCTGTCGTCGGCGATCGGGCCGACGGTCGCGTCCGCGATCCTGTCGTTCGCGTCGTGGCCGTGGCTCTTCGCGGTCAACGTGCCGATCGGCATCGCCGCGGTAGTCGGCAGCGTGCGTGCGCTGCCGGCCAACCCGCTGCACGACGCACCGTACGATTTCGCGAGCGCGGTGATGAACGCGTGCGTGTTCGGGCTGCTGATCACGGCCGTGGACGGGCTCGGCCATGGCGAAAGCCATGCGTATGTCGCGGCCGAGCTGGCCGTCGCGTTCGTCGTCGGCTACTTCTTCGTGAAGCGCCAGCTGTCGCAGCCGGCGCCGCTGCTGCCGGTCGACCTGATGCGCATCCCGATGTTCGCGCTGTCGGTCTATACGTCGACGGCGTCGTTCACGTCGCAGATGCTCGCGTTCGTCGCGCTGCCGTTCTGGCTGCAGAATTCGCTCGGCTTCTCGCAGGTCGAGACGGGCCTGTACATGACGCCGTGGCCGCTCGTGATCGTGTTTGCCGCGCCGCTCGCGGGCGTGCTGTCCGATCGCTATTCAGCCGGCATCCTCGGCGGGATCGGGCTCGCGCTGTTCGCGGCCGGGCTCTTGTCGCTCGCGACGATCGGCGCGCACCCGGGCACCGTCGACATCGTGTGGCGGATGGCGCTGTGCGGTGCGGGCTTCGGGTTGTTCCAGTCGCCGAACAACCGCGCGATGCTGTCGTCGGCGCCGCGCGAGCGCAGCGGTGGCGCGGGCGGCATGCTGAGCACCGCGCGGCTGACCGGGCAGACGCTCGGCGCCGCGCTCGTCGCCTTGATTTTCGGGCTCGTGCCCGATCGCGGGCCGACGATCGCGCTCTATGTCGCCGCGGCATTCGCGGCGGTGGCCGCGGTCGTCAGCATGCTGCGCATCACGTCGCCGCGGCCGGACACGGCGACCTGACACATCGCTCGCCGTCCTCGCTCCCGCTCGTCATTCCGCGTCGAGCGCGTCCGTCACGAAGCGCACGCGCGCCTGCACGCTGTCGCGCGGCAGTTCGATCAGCCGGTAGCCATATGACGTGTAGCACTCGACCATCGCGTCGTAGGTGCGCACGGCTTCCGCGAAATCCTGCCGGCGTTCAGTGTCCTGCGCATAGATGTCCGGCCACGGCGGCGCGATGAACACGCGCCGGTGGTAGCGGAAACGGCGGGCCGCGGCTTCCGCATGCGCGGGCACCGCGAGCCCTGTCAGCCGTAGATAGCCGACCACGTCCGGCACGCCGCGATCGAAGAACACGGGCCCGCGCGCGTGGCGCGCAAGATCGTACGAGCGCATCTCCCAGCTCAGCATCAACTCGGTGAACGCCGCCGGGTCACGCCACGGCAACGCCTGGCCGTCGATCGCCATCTGGTCGCGGATCACGCCGCGACCGGCTTCCTGCGAGCGCGCGAAACCGGCGCGTTCGAGCGCGTCGAGCAATGTGCTCTTGCCCGAGCCCGGGCCACCGGTGACGATAAAGAAGCGGCGTGCGGCTTCCTCGCCCGCATCGTCGGCGGCGCCGGGCGCCTGCACGACCTCACGCATGCGCAACCCGCCGGCCCACGCGCCGCGTGACCGACGCGGCCGCCGCGACGCTGCGCAAGTCGGCGACGAACGTATCGCGCCAGACCGACAGGTCGTTCGCGCGCAGCCGCGCGAGGTTCTCCTCGTGGCGCGCCTGCCGCTCCGCGAGCGGCATCGACAGCGCGCGCTCGAGCGCCTCGGCCATCTGCGACAGGTCGTACGGATTGACGAGGAGCGCGCCGGTCAGCTCGGCCGCCGCGCCCGCGAACTCCGACAGCACGAGCACGCCCGGATCGGCCGGATCCTGCGACGCGACGTACTCCTTCGCGACGAGATTCATCCCGTCGCGCAGCGGCGTCACGTAGCCCACCTGCGACATCCGGAAGAACGCCATCAGCAGGTTGCGCTCGTACTTGCGGTTCAGGTACTGGATCGGCGTCCAGTCGAGCTGCGAGAAGCGGCCGTTGATGCGGCCGGCCTCGCCCTCGAGCGTTTCGCGGATGTCCTGATAGGTCTTCACGTCGGAACGCGTCGGCGGCGCGATCTGCAGCAGCGACACACGCCCTTGCCAGCCCGGCGCGTTCGCGAGCATCCGCTCGAACGACTGGAAGCGCTCGACGAGCCCCTTCGAATAATCGAGGCGGTCGACGCTCATCACCAGCTTGCGGCCGTCGAGCGCCTCGCGCAGCATCTTCACCGGCTTGCGCGTGCCGTACTGGACGGCCGCCTGCGCGATCGCGTCGGGATGCACGCCGATCGGATAGGCGGCGACCTTCACGACGCGGCCATGCGCGTGCAGCATCCCGTCGTCGCTCGCCGCGCCGATCCCGCGCCGCTCGATGTAGTCGGTAAACGCCTGCTTGTCGGCCTCGGTCTGGAAACCCGCGACGTCGTACGCGCACATGAACTTCACGAGTTCCTCGTGCGGCGGCACGAGACGCAGCATGTCGGGCGACGGAAACGGGATGTGCAGGAAGAAGCCGATCGGGTTCTTCACGCCGAGCTCGCGCAGGTAATGCGCGAACGGCAACAGGTGATAGTCGTGCACCCAGATCAGGTCGTCGGGGCGCAGCAAGGCGGCGAGCTGCTTCGCGAGCATCGCGTTCACGCGCAGGTAGCCCGCGTATTCCTGGCGGTCGAAGCGCGCGAGATCACCGCGGTAATGGAACACCGGCCACAGCGTCGCATTCGAGAAGCCGCGGTAGTACTGGTCGTAGTCGCGCCGGGTCAGCCCGACCGTCGCATAGGTGACGTTGCCGTCCCGCTGGATCGCGGGCTCGGTGTCGGGTGCGCCGACGATCTCGCCGTTCCAGCCGAACCAGACGCCGCCCGTTTCCTTCAGCGCGTCCATCACGCCGACCGCAAGGCCACCCGCGCTCGGGCGCGTGTCCTCGCCGGCGGCGACACGGTTCGATACCACGATCAATCTGCTCATGCGACTTCCCCTCCTCGATTCGATTAGCTGGCGCGCGACGCACGCCAAAGCGGGCGCGGCGGCCCGAAGGCGGCCGCGCGGCGATTCAGTTCCGAGAATTGCGATGAAATACGGCGGTGGAATGCGGCTACGACGGAATCACGCGTCCTGCTCCTGACCGAGGTCACGTTGATAGTCGAGCCCTTCCGGGCGGGCGCCGCCCTGGTTGTGATCGCCGTCCGACGGCGTGTCGTCGGGCGCGCCCGGCGGCGGCGCCGATGGCGCGTCGGTCCGCGGACGCGGGAGGTCTTCCGGACGGACGGCCGCATCGGACGGCCGAGGTGATAGCCGTTTCGAACGGCGCATAGCTGGGTGTCTCATATGCGGCGCGGCCCAAGGCCGTCGTAGAAACATTCCATAGCACAACAGTCTAGGTCGCCTGATCGCATCCGAAGGTAACAATTACCTTCAATTTGTAACGTTTCGACCCCTCCGCAAGCATCTATCCGACAATAACGCCGCTCGCGCGCACGCGGCCTGCCGCACGGCGATTTGTCAAAGCTTTGCAGTTTTCCTATGACAATTGCGAAACAATGACGCGGCATTGACGGTGTGCATGCCACGCCGCTCACCCAGACAGGACTTGCACTCAGGGATGAACATTCGTTTCGAATCGCCGCGCCGGGCCACGCCGGCGCGCGTCGTGCTGGCCGTGATCGCCACGGCCGCACTGCTGTCCGGCTGCAACTCGCTGTACAGCGAAGGCGCGACTGCCGGCGCCGGTATCGCGGGCGCCGCGATCGCCTCCAAGGTCACCAACAACGCCGCCGTCGCGACGGGCATCGGCCTCGGTGCCGTCGCCGGGGCGCGGGCGGGCGTCCAGTACTCGCAGCGGGTCGCACACCGCTACACCCAGGAACAGATCGCGAAGGCGGCGGGCCCGCTCGACGTGGGCGGCGTGGCGCCGTGGTCGACGCACCACTCGTTCCCGATCGAGGACGACGAGCAGGGTCGCGTGACGGTCAGCCGGATGATCAGCATCGGCCCGCTCGACTGCAAGGAAATCGTGTTCGCGGTCGATACGCCCGCGAAACCCGACAAAGCCGCGCAATCGGCCTTCTACGTCGCCACGATCTGCCGCGACGGCCCCGTCTGGAAATGGGCATCGGCCGAACCGGCGACCGAACGCTGGGGTGCGCTGCAATGAGCGTCGCGCTCCGTATCGCGGCCATCGGCGCGCTGTGCGCGGCAACGGCCACGCTGTCGGGCTGCGGGTCGGTCGGCGCGGCGAGCGGCGCCCTCGCCGGCGCGGCGACGGGCCTCGTCACCGCGAACCCGGCGGTCGGCGTCGGCGTCGGGATTGCCGTGCAGGCCGCGACCGACGAAGCCGTCAACCGCACGATGAAGCAGCTCCATCAGAACCAGCAGGACGCGATCGCGAAGACGGCCGGCAGCCTGGCCGTCGGCGAAGTGAAGCCGTGGAAGGTGAAGAACACGCTGCCGCTCGAAAACGGCGAAGGCGAAGTGCGCGTCACGCGCGCGTACGCGTCGGCGCTCGCGATCTGCAAGGAATTCGCGTTCTCGGTGAAGGATGGCAACAAGGCCGACTGGTATTTCGCGAATGCGTGCCAGCAAGGCACGCACTGGAAGTGGGCGTCGGCGGAACCGGCGGTCGACCGGTGGGGGAATCTGCAGTAAGTGTGCGATACGCCGCGCGTGACGCGCGGCGCACACGCATGCCGGGCCGCACGGCCCGGCACGTCGATCAGGACTCGACGTCCTCGAGACTGAAAATCTCGGTCTGGTCGTTGTACGAGAAGATCTCGCCGTAACGGCCCCAGTCGATCACCGCGTCGAGCGTCTCCTCGGCGGCGCCGTCCGACAGGAAATCCTCCAGCTCCTGCTCGAAGCGCACGCGCGGCGCACGATGGCCCGGGCGCTCGTTCAGCACCTTCTTGATCCGCGCGGCGAGCGGCACGTGCTTCAGCAGGTGATCCGCGAACATCAGCTTGCGCTCCTGCGTGCCGAATTCCGCGAACACGCGCCCCGGCGGCGTCAGGAACACGTCCCCTTCCCGCACGTCCGCGAAGCCGAGGTACTGCAGCACTTCGGCGATCGGGAACAGGTCGTCGACTTCCAGATGCAGCGTGCGCGCGATTTCCGGCATGTCCGCGCGGCCGTGGTACGGCGCCATCGCGAGCGTCTCGATCAGGCCGGCCATCAGGTTGGTCGACACCTGCGGCAGCCAGCTGCCGAGCTCGAGCCCCTTCTTCGTCGCCTCGCCGGTCTGGCGGGCCGTCATCTTCGCGTAGATGTCGTCGACGAGCTTGCGGAACGCCGGGTCGAGCCGGTTGCGCGGATGCTTGAACGGTACCTTGATCTCGGCGATCACGCGGCCCGGGTTCGACGACAGCACGAGGATCCGGTCGCACATGAACACGGCTTCCTCGATGTTGTGCGTGACGATCAGTACCGACTTGATCGGCATCCGGCCCTGCGTCCACAGATCGAGCAGGTCGGTACGCAGCGTCTCGGCCGTCAGCACGTCGAGCGCGGAGAACGGCTCGTCCATCAGCAGGATCGTCGGGTCGACGACGAGCGCGCGCGCAAAGCCCACGCGCTGGCGCATGCCGCCCGACAGCTCGCGCGGGTACGCGTTCTCGAAGCCGTCGAGACCGATCAGGTCGATCGCGGCCAGCGCACGCTCACGCCGCTCGCGTGCGCCGACGCCAAGCGCCTCGAGGCCGGCTTCCACGTTCTGCAGCACGGTGAGCCACGGGAACAGCGCGAAGGTCTGGAACACCATCGCGACGCCTTCGGCCGGGCCGCGCAGCGGCTGGCCGAGATAGGTCACTTCACCGCCGGTCGGCTCGATCAGCCCGGCGATGATGCGCAACAGCGTCGACTTGCCCGAGCCGGAACGGCCGAGCAGCCCGACGATCTCGCCTTCGCGCAGCGACAGGTTCGCATCGTCGAGCACGAGCAATTCGCCCTGCGTCTTGTTGAAGCCGCGACAGACGTGATCGACGCGCAGGATTTCCTCACCGAGGCGCGGCGGCTGGTTCGTCTGGACGGGGGCGTTTACAGCATTCGGATTGTGCATCGCGTTTCGCTCTCAATCGGTCTCAGTCGAGCCGCAGCTTCGCTTCGGCGAAGGCATACAGCGGACGCCACAGCAGGCGGTTGAACAGGGTAACGAACAGGGACATCACGGCGATGCCCAGGATGATCTTCGGAAAATCGCCGGCGGCGGTGGTCTGCGCGATATAGGCACCGAGGCCGTGCGCCTCGATCTTGGTATTGCCCCACTGCACGGCTTCCGACACGATGCTCGCGTTCCACGCGCCGCCCGATGCGGTGATGGCGCCGGTCACGTAATACGGGAAGATGCCGGGCAGGATCGCCTGCCGCCACCACTGCCAGCCACGGATGCGGAAGTTCGTCGCGGCTTCGCGATAGTCGTTCGGGTAGGACGTCGCGCCGGCAATCACGTTGAACAGGATATACCACTGCGTGCCGAGCACGATCAGCGGCGACAGCCAGATATCGGCGTTCAGGTGAAAGCGCGCGATCACGATCACGAACACCGGGAACAGCAGGTTGGCCGGAAACGCGGCGAGGAACTGCGCGAGCGGCTGCAGCTTCTCGGCCAGCTTCGGGCGCAGCCCGACCCACACGCCGATCGGCACCCAGATCACTGACGCGATGGAGATCAGCACGACCACGCGCAGCAGCGTGATGAGCCCCAGCACCAGCACGTGGCCGACCTCGGCCATCGTCACGCCGGTCGACACGAAGCTGATGACACGCCACACGATATACGCCGTGCCGAGCAGCACGAGGGTCGCCCACGCGATGTCGACCGTGCGTGACGCCTTCTTCTCGACTTTCGGCAGCGAGAAGCGCATCGCCCCCGACAGCGGCAGGCGCAGCGGAATCCGCGCGGCCTTCGCGAAGAACCAGCCGGCCGGCACGAGCAACTGATGAATCAGGCGCGTGCGGCGCACGAGGTCGAGCAGCCACGATTGCGGCGCATCGCCCGACGCGGTGTTCTCCATCCGGAACTTGTCGGCCCACGCGATGAGCGGGCGGAACAGCAGTTGGTCGTACGCGACGATCACGACCGTCATCGTGAGGATCACCCAGCCGATCGCACCGAGGTTCTTGTCCGAGATCGCCTGCGCGAGATACGCGCCGACGCCCGGCAACGTAATAGTCTGGTTGCCGACGGTGATGGCCTCCGACGCGACGACGAAGAACCAGCCGCCCGACATCGACATCATCATGTTCCAGATCAGGCCCGGCATCGAGAACGGTACTTCGAGCTTCCAGAAGCGTTGCCACGACGTCAGGTGGAAACCCCGCGACACTTCGTCCAGGTCGCGCGGCACCGTACGCAGCGACTGGTAGAAGCTGAACGTCATGTTCCACGCCTGGCTCGTGAAGATCGCGAAGATCGCCGCGAGCTCGGCGCCGAGCACGCGGCTCGGGAACAGCGCGAGGAAGAACGTGACGGTGAACGAGATGAAGCCGAGCACCGGCACCGACTGCAGGATGTCGAGGATCGGGATCAGCACCATGCCGGCACGCCGGCTTTTCGCGGCGAGCGTACCGTAGATCAGCGTGAACGCAAGCGACGCGACCATCGCGGCAAGCATCCGCAGCGTGGTGCGCAACGCGTATTCGGGCAGGTTCGACGGGTCGAGCGAGATCTTCTGCGTCTGCAGGGTACCGATCGGCGCCATCGTTTCGTGGAAACCGACGACCGCCATCGCGATCAGGCAGATGATCAGCGGAAACGCGATGAAATCCCACCGGTTCGGCAGGACGCGCCACGCGGACGCGTTGGCGGTCCGGTTCGGATTGAAGAATCCGACGTCCATCAGGCGCCCTCCCCGGTAAGGCCGAACGAAGCCGGCAGTCGATGTTGATTCATGGCAAAGCGCACGGGTGCGGTAATTCGATTGACTGACGATCGCGCGCGAGCGCGGTGCGCCGTGCGTGCACGCGCTGCCGCGCCCCGGACGAGTCGGCCGCGACGGCACGACACTACACCAACCTGTATTTCAGGTACAACCGTCCGGGAACGGCGCAGGCGGCGCACGGATCGTGCCTGGCGCGCGGGCGGATGGCGGGTGCGCGGGTCGAGCAGCCCCGGCCGCAGTCTTTCGGCCGGCATGCAGGCCCGAATTATGCCGTGATCCGGCCCGCCCGGGAACCCGCCAGCCGCACGTGCGCGCAAACCATGTCGGGCGTCACCAGCCGGATACGACTATGCGGGTATGATCAGGGCTGGCCCTCGGGGTCTGTTGCGGATGGTCCGACGGCAACGCATGCGCGTGCCCGATGTCAACAGGCGCTGGGGATCGATCGACGAGCGGGAGGAAAGGGAATGGCAGGAAACTTGGTGATCGTCTGCCGCGATCAGGATGCCGACGCGTTCTACGAACTGATGCAGGAGTACGGGTCGTTCCAGACGCGGCTGTCGTCGACGGCGTGGTACCTGAACATGAACGTCGTGCCGGAATCGCTGCAGGAGGAAATCCTGGAGCGCCTCGGCCGGTACACGACCGTCTACATCTTCGAGGCCACCACCGTGACCTACAACACCATCGACAGCAACGCGGCCGAGACGCTCGGCACGCTGTTCGGCGAATGATGGCACGCGGCGCCAGCCCGTCCGGGCCGGCGCCGCAGCCGCTCATGCGGCCTGTGCGTGGGGTTCGTCCTTCGGCACGACCTCGAACGGGAACGTCATCGCGACACGCAGGCCGCCTTCGGGGCGGTTGCCGATGTCGCACGTCCCGCCCAGCCTGAGCACGAGCCGCTCGACGATCGCGAGCCCGAGCCCGCTGTGGCCGTTGCCGCCGCGCGCCGGGTCGAGCCGCACGAACGGCCGCGTGGCCGCCGCGAGGTCGCGCGGCGCGATCCCGCCGCCGCTGTCGCTCACCGACAACACGTAGCCGGCCGGCGTGCGCGCCGTCTCGACGAGCACGGGCGGCGCACCATACGCATGCGCATTGTCCAGCAGGTTCGACAGGATCCGGTCGAGCGTCGCCGTCGGCAGCCGGAAACCCGGATCGGCGTCGAGCCGGGTCTGGACCGTCGGCGCGTTCGGCGCGACCGCGCGATAGCTGCGCGCGATCCGCTCGCATGCCTGATCGACCGGCACCGGCTCGCTGCGATCGGACCCGCCGTGCGCGAACACCAGGAATTGATCGACGATGTGCGACATCGAATCGACGTCGCGCACGACGCCATCACGCAACCGGGCGTCGTCCATCATTTCCGCCCGCAGCCGCATCCGCGCAAGCGGCGTGCGCAGGTCGTGCGCCACGCCCGCGAGCATCACCGCGCGGTCGCTCTCGGCCTGCGACACCTGTTCCACCATCTGGTTGAAGCCATGCGTGAGCTGGCGCAGCTCGCGCGGGCCGCGCTCACGCAGCGGCGGCACCGGCTGGCCGCGGCCGAAGCGCGCGACCGCGCGTGCCAGCGAACGCAGCGGCTGCTGCAGTTGCCAGGCCGCGAACAGCGCGGCGATCACGCCGGCCGAGAAGATCGTGCCGAGCCACAACAGCATCCGGTCGAGCGAGCGCGGCGGCCGCAGCGGCTGAACCGGCACCACGATCCAGTTGCGGTCGGTCGGCTCCTTCACCCACAGCACCGGCGGATGTCCGGGCGTGCCGATCTCGACCTGCGTGCCGGGCGGCATGCGGTCGCTCACGTCGTCGCGGAACCGCTTCAGCGGCGGCGGCAGCCCCGCATCACCGCCCTTCGGCACGTCGGCGCTGTCCGGCGACACGAGCCGCACGCGCGACGGCAGCGGCTGGTCGGGCGTGCGCGCGACGTGCTGGCGCACCGCGTCGACCAGGAACGCGGCCTCCTCGACCGCGTAACGCGTCTGCATCTGGCTGCGCTCGAGCCGCATCGCGAAGAACCACGCGAAGTGCGACAGGAGCAGGACACCGACGACGAGCAGCGCCAGCCGCCCGAACAGTGAATCAATGGGTTTGCGCATGGGCCTCGCCGTCGGGCACGAACACGTAGCCGCGCCCGCGCACCGTCTGGATGAAGCGCGGCGTCGACGGATCCGTTTCGAGGATGCGGCGCAGGCGCCACACCTGGACGTCGATGCCGCGGTCGGTGCCGTCGTACTCGGGCCCGTGCAGCAGCTCGAGCAGCCGCTCGCGCGTGAGCGTGCGCAGCGCATGGTTCACGAAGATCTTCAGCAGCGCGAATTCACTGCTCGACAGCGTGGCCGGCTTGCCGTCGACCGACAGCGTGCGCGCCTGGAAGTCGAGCACGAAGCGGCCGAACGCGAACGGCTCGCGCTGTTCGGGCGCCGCCGCCGACGGCGTCGCGCGGCGGCGGCGCAGCACGGCCTGCACGCGCGCGAGCAGCTCGCGCGGGTTGAACGGCTTGCCGAGGTAGTCGTCCGCGCCGAGCTCGAGCCCGACGATGCGGTCGACGTCGTCCGCACGCGCGGTCAGCATGATCACGGGGATGTCGTCGCCGGCCGCGCGCAGCTGGCGCAGCGCGGTCAGGCCGTCGACGCCCGGCATCATCAGGTCCAGCACGATCAGGTCGGGCCGCTCGCGCTCGAGGCGCTTCTCGAGCGTCGCCGCGTCGTGCAGCACGGACACTTCCATCCCCTGGCGCACGAGGTAGTCGCGCAGCAGGTCTCGGAGTTCTTGGTCGTCGTCGACGATGAGGATCTGGGTAGTCATGGCTCGAAGTTTACCGCGCGAGGGCGGAGTCGAAGAACGAAACAAAGGGACGAAAGGGTTACTGCGGGTTACCGCGCAAGGGAACTGTAATGCGCGGTAACCCGGCCACCGCCCCACGTAACACCGGCCGCAGCCTGCATCGCTAACCTGCGTCTTACCGGATGCGGCGCCCGGTTTTCCCGGACCCGCATCGCCGGACCCTTTGGATACAAGGAGTTTCTGAAATGTATAAGAAGACTTCCCGCGTGGCCATCGCGGCCGCCACCGTGCTCGCTCTCGCATTCGGCACCGCGCATGCCGCGCAGCCCAACGACATGCCGCCTCCGGGCGGCCCCGGCATGCACCAGATGCACGGCGGGCACGAAGGCGGCCCGTTCGGCGCGATCATGAAACTGCACGACCAGCTGAAGCTCAACGCGTCGCAGGAACAGCAATGGCAGGCGGCCGTCAACACGATGAAGCAGAACCGTGACGCGATGCGCAAGAGCCACGAGCAGATGCGCGACCAGTTCAAGGCGCAGCAGAACCAGCCGATCCTCGACCTGAGCGCGATGCACTCGGCACGCCAGCAGGCCGAGGCGCAGAACGCGCAACTGCGCGAGCAGACGTCCGCCGCATGGCTCACGTTCTACAACGGGCTGAACGACCAGCAGAAGACGATGGTCAGCACGGCGCTCAAGCAGCAGTTCGCGAAGATGGAACAGCGCCACGAGAAGATGAAGGAGCGCTGGGAGCAGCATCGCGCGGCCAAGGCCGCGTCGGCGCCGGCGCAGTAAGCCGGCGGGCCGCTCCGCGCAGCGGCATCGAAGGGGACGCGGGCACCGGCCCGCGTCCCCTTTTTTGCGTTTCAGGCGACGTCGAACAGCAGCACCTCGGCCGTCTGGCCGCGCGCGAACGCTACCGCGTCCACGGCACCGATCCGCGCGCCGTCGCCCGCGGACAGCGCGTAGCCGTTCACCTCGACGTCGCCGCGCACCACGTGCACGTACGCGCGGCGCCCGGCCGGCACGTCGAACGCCGCCGCCTCGTCGCCGTCGATCAGCCCCGCGAAGATGCGGGCGTCCGCACCGATCGGCAGCGCACCGTCGCCACCGTCCGGCGCCGCGACGAGCCGCAGCCGGCCGCGTTTCTCGTCATCGGCAAAGCGCGTCTGCACGTAGCCGGGCCGGCCGCCTGCCCCGGCCGGCGCGAGCCAGATCCGCAGCAGGCGCAGCGGCTCGTCACGCGACGCGTTGGTTTCGCTCAGCATGACACCGCTGCCGGCGCTCATGCGCTGCACGCTGCCCGCACGGACGATCGCCCCGTTGCCGAGGCTGTCGCGATGCGCGAGCGCGCCGTCGAGCACGTAGGTGACGATTTCCGCGTCGCGGTACGGCCGCATCCCGTAGCCGCGGGTCGGCGCGATGCACTCCTCGTTCAGTTCGCGCAACGCGCCGAACGCCGGCGGCCCGCTCCGGCCGGACGCCCCAGGAAAGCTGTGAAGGAATTCGTGCCAGCCATGGCTGCGCTGGTCGCGATCGGCGGCGCGGCGGATCTGGAACATGGAACGGACACTCCGTGGGATGCAGGGTTCTGCCATGCCATCACTGTATGAGTGTGCCAATCGCGCCACAATCCGCCGCCTGCGCACCGCATCGTTGCACCTGCGGATGCAATCGATGCAATGTCCATTGCGAATGCGGCGATTATCGCAACAGCCGGATCAATGCGTCGAAGAATCGATCGGTCGGCCCGGATTGCCGGTTTCCGGGTATCGCGTTCGGGTAAAATACCGGCCTTTTGGCGTTCGCCGTTCCGGCGGCCGCCATTGCCAGAGCGCCGATCGGCGATTTTTGGCCGTCTAGAATACGCCGCGGCGCCCGGTCCAACCGGCCGCGAGTGCTCCCGGAAAGTCAGCAACAGAAGGATGGAAATGAAGAAGGCCGCCCTGTGCGCCGCCCTCGCCCTCATGGCGGGCAGCGCCTTCGCGAAGGAGTGGAAGACCGTGCGGATCGGCGTCGACGCCAGCTACCCGCCGTTCGAGTCGACCGCGCCGAGCGGCGAGATCGTCGGTTTCGACGTCGATCTCACCAAGGAAATCTGCAAGCGAATCAACGTGAAATGCGTGTGGGTGGCGCAGGATCTCGACGGGATCATCCCGGCGCTGAAGGCGAAGAAGTACGACGTCATCGTGTCGTCGCTGACCGTCACGGACAAGCGCCGCGAACAGATCGACTTCTCCGACAAGGTCTATGACGCGCCGGCGCGGATGATCGCGAAGACCGGCTCGCCGCTGCTGCCGACGGTTGCATCGCTGAAGGGCAAGCGCGTGGGCGTCGAGCAGGGCTCGACGCAGGAAACCTACGCGAAGGCGTACTGGGAGCCGCAGGGCGTGACGATCATTCCTTACCAGAACCAGGACCAGGTCTATGCCGATCTCGGCTCGGGCCGTCTCGACGCGACGCTGCAGGACGAGCTGCAGGCCGACTACGGCTTCCTGCGCACGCCGCGCGGCAAGGGCTTCGCGTTTGCCGGGCCGGAAGTGAAGGATCCGAAGACGATCGGCGACGGCACCGCGATCGGCCTGCGCAAGGAAGATACGGACCTGAAGCTCAAGATCAACCAGGCGCTGGCCGACATGCACAAGGACGGCACGTACGACCGGCTGTCGCACAAGTATTTCGCGTTCAGCGTCTATTCGGCTTCGGCCCGCTGAGCAACGAAAAGAAGAGACGACGGATGCGGGGGCGGCCCCGCACCCGGGCAGTACAGGCAGTCAACCACGCGCCGCCCGCCCCCTGCCCGCCGCTCGCGCGACGGGCGGGCCCGGCACCGATGCCGGGGCGGACGGTCATGATACGCACGGGGCGTTCCGCGCAGCTTGGGCGGAACGCGTCTTTGGCGGCGCACCGCGTGCGCCCTAAGGGACCACACCAGGGACCACTCAATGTTTCTACAAGGTTACGGCCCGCTGATCCTCGCTGGCACCTGGCAAACCGTCAAACTGGCGGTGCTTTCGCTTGCGCTGTCGTTCCTGCTGGGCCTGCTCGGCGCGGGCGCGAAGCTGTCGCGCAACCGCTTCACGAACGGCGTCGGCACCGTCTACACGACGCTGATCCGCGGCGTGCCCGACCTCGTGCTGATGCTGCTGCTGTTCTACAGCCTGCAGATCTGGCTGAACATGGCGACCGACGCGCTCGGCTGGGACCAGATCGACATCGACCCGTTCCTCGCCGGCGTGCTCGTGCTCGGCTTCATCTACGGCGCGTATTTCACCGAGACGTTCCGCGGCGCGTTCCTGTCGGTGCCGCGCGGCCAGCTCGAGGCCGGCAGCGCGTACGGGATGACGAACTGGCAGGTGTTCACGCGGATCATGTTCCCGCAGATGATGCGCTTCGCGCTGCCCGGCATCGGCAACAACTGGCAGGTGCTCGTGAAGTCGACCGCGCTCGTGTCGATCATCGGCCTCGCCGACGTCGTGAAGGCGTCGCAGGACGCCGGCAAGGGCACGCTGCGGTTCTTCTTCTTCACGCTGATCGCGGGTGCCGTCTACCTCGCGATCACGACGATCTCGAACTTCGTGCTGATGTGGCTCGAAAAGCGCTACTCGACCGGCGTCCGCAAGGCTGACCTATGATCGAACTCATCCAAGAATACTGGCGCAACTATCTCTACACCGACGGCTATCGCATCACCGGTGTCGCGATCACGTTGTGGCTGCTGGTCGTGTCGATCGGCCTCGGCTTCTGCCTGTCGATACCGCTCGCGGTCGCGCGCGTGTCGAAGAAGAAGTGGCTGTCGGGCGCCGTGTGGCTCTACACGTACGTGTTCCGCGGCACGCCGCTCTACGTGCAGCTGCTGCTCTGCTACACGGGCCTTTACAGCCTGCAGGCCGTGCGCGGCACGCCGATGCTCGACGCGTTCTTCCGCGACGGGATGCACTGCACGCTGCTCGCGTTCACGCTGAACACCTGCGCGTACACCACCGAGATCTTCGCGGGCGCGATCAAGGCGACGTCGTACGGCGAGATCGAAGCCGCGCGCGCGTACGGCATGTCGACGTTCACGATGTACCGCCGCGTGATCCTGCCGTCGGCGCTGCGCCGCGCGCTGCCGCTGTACAGCAACGAGGTGATCCTGATGCTGCACGCGACCACCGTTGCATTTACCGCGACCGTGCCGGACATCCTGAAGATCGCCCGCGACGTCAACTCGGCGACCTACATGTCGTTCCATGCGTTCGGCATCGCCGCCCTGCTCTATCTCGTGATCTCGTTCACGCTCGTCTGGCTGTTCCGCCAGGCCGAGCGCCGCTGGCTCGCGTATCTGCGCCCGCAAGGCAAGTAAGTTTTCGCAGGACTATGATGAATTCCCAGACTCAAAAGCTTTTCGTCGACGATCTGCACAAGCGGTACGGCGACAACGAGGTGCTCAAGGGCGTCTCGCTGAAGGCGAACTCGGGCGACGTGATCAGCGTGATCGGCTCGTCCGGTTCCGGCAAGAGCACGATGCTCCGCTGCATCAACTTCCTCGAGCAGCCGAACGCGGGCCGCATCTTCGTCGACGGCGAGGAAGTGCGCACCGCGCTCGACAAGACCGGCGCGCTGCGCGCCGCCGATACGAAGCAGCTGCAGCGCGTACGCACCAAGCTGTCGATGGTGTTCCAGCACTTCAACCTCTGGTCGCACATGAACGTGATCGAGAACGTGATGGAAGCGCCGGTGAACGTGCTCGGCATCCCGAAGAAGGAAGCTGAGGAGCGCGCACGCGAGTATCTCGAGAAAGTCGGCCTCGCGCCGCGCGTCGAGAAGCAGTATCCGTCGCACCTGTCGGGCGGCCAGCAGCAGCGCGTGGCGATTGCGCGCGCGCTGGCGATGCATCCGGACGTGATGCTGTTCGACGAGCCGACTTCCGCGCTCGACCCGGAACTCGTCGGTGAAGTGCTGAAGGTGATGCAGAAGCTGGCCGAGGAAGGCCGCACGATGATCGTCGTCACGCACGAGATGGGCTTTGCGCGCAACGTGTCGAACCACGTGATGTTCCTGCACCAGGGCCGCGTCGAGGAAGAAGGCGTGCCGTCCGAGGTGTTCGCCAACCCGAAGAGCGAACGCCTGCGCGGGTTCCTGTCGGGCAGCCTCAAGTAACATCGCACGCGTCGCGACGCGTGAACGGGCGCCCCGCGGTTCGCCGCGCGGCGCCCGTTTTGCATTGACGCGGCGTTAGGCGGCGTCGACCGGCGCGGCGTCGGCGAACGCACGCAGTTCGTCGCCTGCGAGTCGGTAGCGCACCCATTCGCTCTGCGGCGCCGCGCCGACACTCTCGTAGAAGCGGATCGCCGGCTCGTTCCAGTCGAGCACGCTCCATTCGAAACGCCCGCAGCCCGACTCGACCGCGATCCGCGCGAGCGCCTTCAGGAGCCGCAGCCCGGCGCCCGCGCCGCGAAAGCGCGGCGACACGTACAGATCCTCGAGATACAGCCCCTGCCGGGCCAGCCACGTCGAATACGAGAAGAAATACACGGCGAAGCCGGCCGGCTCGCCGTCGACCTCGCACATCAGCGCGCGCGCCGGCGATCCCTCGCCGAACAGGCTGCGCTCGAGCGACGCGGGCGTCGCGATCACTTCGTGTTCCGCCTTCTCGTAGATGGCCAGCTCGGTGATGAAACGCAGGATCTGCGGCACGTCGGCGACGGTGGCGGAACGGATGTCGATTTGCACGGGTTGAGCCCTCCTCCGGCCCTGGCTTGTAACGGGAAACGATGCCGCGCAGCCGCGCTGGCACCCATCAGAGCGTCATGCTACGTTCATGCTGCTCCTGCAGGAAGTGCAGTTTCTTCATCCGGACCTGAACATGATGCATCCCGATCTGCGCCGCCTCGACCTGAACCTGCTGCTCGTGTTCGATGCGCTGTATCGCCACCGGTCCGTCGCCGCGGCCGCGCACGAGCTCGCGTTGAGCCCGTCCGCGTTGAGCCACGCGCTCGCGCGGCTGCGCGACGCGATCGGCGACGCGCTGTTCGTGCGCCTCGGCAACGAGATGCAGCCGACCGTGCGCGCCGACGACATCGCCGCCTGGGCCGGCGACGCGCTCGACACGATGTCGAAGGGGCTCGCCCGCGCACGCCGCTTCGATCCTGCGCAAAGCGACCGCACGTTCGTGTTCGCGGCGACCGACTACACGGCATTCGCCGTGCTGCCGGCGTTTCTCGCCCGCATCCAGCATGTCGCGCCGCAATTGCGGATCCGCGTCGTGCACTCCGACCGAAAGATCTCCGTCGACGAACTCGCGGCCGGCCGTATCGATTTCGCGCTCGGCTACCACGAGGAATCGGCGGCCGACGCGCCGGGCATCGAGGATTTCGACTGGTTCTCCGACGACTACGTCGTGATTGCAAGCGCCACGCATCCGGAGATTCGCCGGCGCCTGACGCTCGACCAGTACCTGGCCGCACGCCACGTGGTCGTCACGCCGTGGAACGAGTCGCGTGGCGTCGTCGACCATGTGCTCGAACGGCTCGGCCTCGCGCGGCAGGTCGCCGTGCAGTTGCCGACGGTGCTGGCCGCGCCGTTCGTGATCGCGGAATCCGCGCTGCTGATGACGGTGCCGAACCGCGCCGCGCAGGCGTTGCGGCACGCGGCGCCGATCCGCCTCTTTCCGGCGCCGTTCGAGATTCCGCGCTACACCGTGAAGGTCTACTCGCACGCGAAGCATGCGCGCACCGATGCGCATCGCTGGATTCGCGCGCAGTTGCTCGACGCAAGGCCCGCCGCTGCCTGACCGACACAGGTTGGTACCTCGCGCCGGGCGTTGACGGACAAGCGTTTCACGCACCCGCCGGCCCTCTCCGGCAGCCATCCATTCATTACGAAATACTTACCAATTTCTCGCGTCCGACGCTTACGCCCGCGCCCTCGCAGCGTCAATAGTGGCAATCCTTGACCCCTGTTTGCAAAACTCGTGTCTCCCTTGCGGGACAAGGGTTTTCCGTTAATTGCAAACCCTTGGCGCCCCTGTTGCCCACCGTGTTGCATGGCAATTTGGCGACACGTGTTAGTCAAACAACGATTTCCATCGCCACAAAATTGTATTTTTGCTAAATTAGTAACCAAAGTAGCAAAACGAAGTTCGTGAAATGTAGTTTAGCTTCACGACACTACAAGGAGACCCCGCAGGCCGACCCGGCTGCGCGGGACCGCTCAACGGTTTTCCGTCCGCTTGCCCGCGTGCCGCGCTTACCGGCCCTGCACGAGGTCTCCCTGGTTATCCCGCTTTTGCCCGGCGCTCGCGCTCCGGGCATCTCGTGCAGTCTGGGTTGACTTTTTGACAGGGTATGGAGGAGATGATGAAGAAAGCTTTGGTCGCGGCCGCGCTGATGGCTGCTGGGGTGGTGACGGCGCACGCGCAGAGCAGCGTCACGCTGTATGGCCGCCTGGATGCCGGCATCGAGTACATGAACGGCCTGCAAAACGGCCACCAAGTGCGCGCGGAAAGCGGCGACTGGGGCACGAGCCTCTGGGGCTTGAAGGGCACCGAGGACATCGGCGGCGGCAACAAGATCCTGTTCCACCTCGAAGGCGCGTTCAACACGATGACGGGCGGCTTCAGCGGCTCGATCTGGGATCGTTATGCGACGGTCGGCATCTCCAACGACCGCTACGGTACGCTGCTGTTGGGTCGCGAGCTCGCGATCGCCAACGGCGTGTGGGACTTCGACCCGTTCGGCCAGTCGGCCTGGTCGACGGCATCGCTGGTGCGCGGCCGCAACTGGAACAAGACCAGCAACAACGTGTCGTACCAGTCGCCGTCGCTCTACGGCCTCGACTTCTACGGCCAGTTCTCTTTCTCGAACTCGACCAGCTTCAACGGCAACACCGATTCGACCAAGGATGGTCGCGCTGCCGGTGCCCAGATCACCTATACGAACTCGCTGTTCCAGTTGCGCGGCATCTACGACGAAACGCGCGACAGCAACGGCCGCTTCTCGGACGTGTTCAAATACTCGCGCGAATACTTCGCGGGCGTGAACGTATTCCTCGGCCAGTTCAAGGTGCAAGCGGCTTACCAGGCATCGCACGCGGACGGCAGCGGCGGCCCGGCCGTCAACAACGGCGTGACGGGTACCCAGCAAGTCTGGGGCGGCGTGACGTGGCAAGCGACGCCGGCAGCGGCGCTGATCGCGGCCGTGTACCACGTGAACGCGAACCACGGTGGCGGCAACGCGAACATCTACACGGTCGGCGGTTCGTACAACATCTCGAAGCGCACGCTGTTCGACCTGCAGGTCGCAACGGTACGCAACAGCAAGACCGCGAACTTCGGCCTGAACGCCAACGGCGCGGGTACCGACGTCTCTACCGGCAATCCGAAATTCGGCGGCAGCCAGACCGGCGTCTACGCCGGTATCCAGCACCTGTTCTGATCAGGCGCCGTTCTCAAAGAATCGATTCAACGACGTTTTCCACGCTGCTGCGAGAGGCGCGTATCGGTGCGGTACCCAACCGGGTATCGCACCGTTTTTTATTGGCGGGCCGGCTTTGTGCGGCCTTCGACGAAGGCGGCGCTCAGACGGCCGCTTCGTTCTCTTCGCCGGTGCGGATGCGGATCACGCGCTCGACATCCGACACGAAGATCTTGCCGTCGCCGATCTTGCCGGTGCGGGCCGCGCCGATCACCGCGTCGATCACCTGGTCGACCTGCGCTTCCGCGACGACCACCTCGATCTTCATCTTCGGCAGGAAGTCGACGACGTATTCGGCGCCGCGATACAGCTCGGTATGGCCCTTCTGGCGGCCGAAGCCCTTCACTTCCGTCACGGTCAGGCCCGTGAGACCCACTTCGGCGAGCGCTTCGCGGACTTCGTCCAGCTTGAACGGCTTGATGATGGCAGTGATGCGTTTCATGGTGGTTGTCCCCCAATGCTCGTTTGGATGCAAAATCGCGACCCCGATTGTAAGCCTGCGAGCCGCACGCGGCCCAGCACCGCTCAATCGAGCCGTTCGGTAAACCGTGACGTGATCGGGTAGCGCCAGTCGCGCCCGAACGCGCGATGCGTGACGCGGATGCCGATCGGCGCCTGGCGGCGCTTGTATTCGTTGATCTTGATGAGCCGCGTCACGCGCTCGACGTCGGCCTGCGCATAACCGGCCGCGACGATCTCGGCGAGCGGCCGATCCTCTTCCATGTACATCCGCATGATCGCGTCGAGCACGTCGTACGGCGGCAGGCTGTCCTGGTCGGTCTGGTTCTCGCGCAGCTCGGCCGACGGCGCGCGCGTGAGGATCCGCTCCGGGATCACGTCGCGCAGCGGGTAGTCGGCCGTTTCGTTGCGATAGCGGCACAGCCGGTACACGAGCGTCTTCGCGATGTCCTTGATCACCGCGAACCCGCCGGCCATGTCGCCGTACAGCGTGCAGTAGCCGACCGCCATCTCGCTCTTGTTGCCGGTCGTCAGCACGATCGAGCCGAACTTGTTCGACAGCGCCATCAGCAGCGTGCCGCGAATGCGCGCCTGGATGTTCTCCTCCGTCGCGTCTTCCGCGCGGCCCGCGAACTCGCCCGCGAGCGCTGCGCGGAACGCATCGAACATCGGCGCGATCGCGATCTCGTCGTAGCGCACGCCGACGCGCCACGCCATCTCCGCCGCATCGGTAGTCGAGATGTCGGCCGTGAAGCGCGACGGCATCATCACCGCGCGCACGCGCTCCGGCCCGAGCGCATCGCATGCGACGGCCAGCACCAGGGCCGAATCGACGCCGCCCGACAGCCCGATCAGCACGCCCGGAAAGCCGTTCTTGCCGATGTAGTCGCGCACGCCCGTCACGAGCGCGCGGTACACCTGCGCGTGCGTCGACAGCTCGGGCGCAATCGCGCCCGGCAGCGGCCGCGCGCCGTCGAATTCGACGATCGCGTGCCCTTCGTCGAACTGCGGCATCTTCGCGACGAGCGCGCCCTGCGCGTCGAGCACGAACGAGCCGCCGTCGAACACGAGCTCGTCCTGGCCGCCGACGAGGTTCACGTACACCATCGGCAGCCCGGTTTCGCGAATCCGCGCGCGCAGGATGTCGAAGCGCACCGCTTCCTTGTTCATGTGGTACGGCGAGCCGTTCGGGATCAGCAGCACCTGCGCGCCGGCCGCCTTCGCGATCTGCGCGGCCGACGCGTGCCACGCATCCTCGCAGATGATCACGCCGTATTTCACGCCGTTCAGCTCGAACACGAGCGGCTCGGCGTCGGTCGCGAAGTAGCGCTTCTCGTCGAACACCTCGGCGTTCGGCAGATCCTGCTTGCGATAGGTGCCGACGATCTCGCCGCCGACGATCAGGGAAACCGCGTTATAGGTATCGGTGGGCGGCACGCCGCGCTCGATCGGGCGGTTTGCATTACCATCGACGGCTGGCGCGTGCGCGCCTTCGCCCGCGCCGCGCAGCGGATGGCCGACCAGCACCGCGAGCCCGTCGAATGCTTTCAACGCGTCGGCTAGCGCGTCGAGTGCCGCGGCGGCCGCCGCGTAGAACGCGGGCCGCAGCAGCAGGTCTTCCGGCGGATAGCCGGACAGCGCGAGTTCCGGCGCGACCATCAGCTGCGCACCATCGTTGTGCGCGGCGCGGGCGGCCGCGACGATTCGCGCGACGTTGCCGGCGAAGTCGCCGACGGTGACGTTGATCTGGGCGAGAGCGAGTCGGGTCTTCATGGCGGGATCGGCGCAGCCCGGCGGCGCGCCCTGAACGGCTGACGAAATCGTCCCGGTGCAGGCCGCGCAGGCCCGCGCATCCGGCGACACAGAACGGTACGGATTCACGCTTGAAACACGAACGCATCGATTATCGCACGGGCATCCTGTCGTCCCCCGCGGAGGTGCCGGCCGAAGAATGGAACGCGCTGCTCGCCCGCGACGCGCAGCCGACGCCCTTCCTGCGCCACGAATTCCTCGACGCGCTGCACGTCGCGCGCTGCGCGGTCGACGACACCGGCTGGTCGCCGCACTTCGTCACGCTGACCGACGAGCGCACCGGCCGCCTCGCGGCCGCCGCGCCGGTGTACGCGAAACAGCATTCATACGGCGAATACGTGTTCGACTGGGCGTGGGCCGACGCGTACCAGCGCAACGACCTGCCCTACTACCCGAAGCTGCTGTGCGCGGTGCCGTTCACGCCCGTGCAGGGCACGCGCCTGCTCGCGGCCGACGACGACGCGCGCCGCCGGCTCGCGGCCACGCTGCTCGCGTTCGCCGAGCAGAGCGACGTGTCGTCGCTGCACGTGCTGTTCCCGACCGGCGACGAAGCGGCGCTCCTCGAATCGATGGGGATGATGCTGCGCGAAGGCGTGCAGTTCCACTGGATCAACGACGACTACCGCCACTTCGACGATTTCCTCGGCACGCTCGAGCAGAAGAAGCGCAAGAACATCCGTGCCGAGCGGCGCAAGGTGCACGACGCGGGCGTGACGTTCCGGCGGCTCACCGGCGACCAGATCACCGACGCCGACTGGCGTTTCTTCTCGCGCTGCTACCGGCAGACCTATCGCGAACACTATTCCAGCCCGTACCTGAATCTCGACTTCTTCCGCACGATCGGCGCGACGATGCCCGAGAACCTGCTGCTCGTGATCGCGGAAGCCGGCGGGCAGCCGATCGCGAGTGCGCTCGCCGTCTACCGGCGCGGCGAAAACGGCGGCGGCACGCTGTATGGCCGCTATTGGGGCGCGCTCGAACACGTGCCCTGCCTGCATTTCGAAACGGCTTATTACCAGTTGCTCGAATTCTGCATCGAGGCCGGACTCGATACGTTCGAAGGCGGCGCACAGGGCGAACACAAGCTCGCGCGCGGCTTCCTGCCGACCGTCACGCACTCCGCGCACTGGCTCGCGCACCCGGCGTTCTCGGACGCGGTCGCACGCTTTCTCGAACGCGAGACCGAGCATATCCACGCGTACGTCGACGAGCTGCGCGAACACGATCCGTTCCGGCGCGGCGGCCAGTAACGTCATCAAGGGCCCCGGCATGCGACGATGGCCGGCTTCGCCGCATGCCGCACGCCCCCTTCGGCCCGGTGCGCGGCGAGCGTCACCGTCGCCGGCACCGCCTCGATCGCCCACGCGCACGCCATCGTCGAACGCCGGAACAGCGAAGTTTTCATTGATCCGCCTGAATCGATCTGTTGTACTTGTCATCCCACTCCAGCGTCCCAGTTTAAAAAAATCGACCGGTCACCATGCTTGACCGGCAGGAGCAGTACCTGACCTCTCGCAGCGGGGGCAACCCGAAGGTCATGGAGAGAGACATGGAGTTACGACAGAAATCGGTATCCGTCCGGGTCTACCGACAGGCGCTCGACGACATGCGCCGCAACGGCTTCGACGTCGCGCCGCTGTATGCGACGCTCGGCATCGGCGCGGCCGATCTCGCCGACGACGCGCGGCGCATCCCCGGCGATCGGCACGTCGCCGCGATGCGGCTGATGAGCGACTGGCCGTTGTCCTGGCATCGGCCGCCGCCGCAGGTCGTGCCGTGGCTCGCACCATTCCCCGAACTCGCGGGCGTCACCTGCAACGCCGCGACGCTGCGCGACGCGCTGCACGGCTACCTGCGCTACCGCGAACTGATCGGCAACGTCGACTGGCTTTTCGCGCATGAGACAGGCGACGCGATCGCACTCGAGTACGTGAACGAAGGTGACGGAAGGCCCGCCAGCAGCGCGTTCGCAAATTTCGCGATCCTCGTCGCGCTCGCGCGCCTGTACGATCCGCAGGTGCGGATCGACGAAGCCGGGTTCGCGGGCCGCGCGTTCGCGCCGACGGCCGCGTTGCGCGATCTCCTCAGCGCGACGGTGTCGTTCGATGCCGCATGCAACCGCGTCGTGCTGCGCTCCGCGCGCTTCGACACGCCGTTCGAGTGCTACAACGCGCCGCTCGCGGACATCCAGCGTCAGGCGGCCGACGCCGCGCGCGAGCGCGTGCGCGCCCGCTCGACGTTCGGCGCGTCGGTCGAGCAATGCGTGCGCGACTGGCTGCGCACGTCCGACGACGCCGACGTGCCGTCCGACACGCTGATGGAGCACGTCTGCGCGCGCTTCGCGATGTCGCGCTGGACACTGCGCCGGCGGCTGCATCGCGAAGCGGTCGGGTTTCACGCGCTCGTCGCGCAGGCACGGCTCGGTGAAGCGCGCGACCTGCTGCTGAATACGCAACTGCCGATCGGCGAGATCGGCGCGCGGGTCGGCTTCCGTTCGACGAGCGCGTTCACGCGCTTCTTCACGCGCGAACTCGGCGCGGCGCCGAGCCGCTTTCGCGACGGGCACGGCGAGCGGTGGCGTTGACGAGCGCTTTTTCTGAGACACTGGCGGCTTTGCATCCTGCCGCCCTGCCATGTCCTGGTTTCTGTATCTGATCGAATGCGCCGACGACAGCGTCTATACGGGCATCACGACCGACGTTGCCGCGCGCTTCGACGAACACGCCTCCGGCAAGGGCGCGCGCTATACGCGCTCGCGCAAGCCGCGTGCGGTGCTCGCGTCGTTTCCACTGCCCGACCGGTCGAGCGCGTCGCGCGCCGAGTACTGGGTGAAGCAGCTCACGGCGGTGCAGAAGCGGGAACTGGCGGCCGGGTTGCGGACGCTGGAGTCGGTGCTGCCGGCCGTCGTGGCCGTCGATACCAGCGGTGACGAGGCCGGGTTGAAGGCTGGTGCGCGCGGGCGGAAGAAGGCGAAGAACGTCGATCGTGCGGACAAGACGGTCGAGACGGGCAAAAGCCCGAAGAAGGCCGGAAAGGCCGGGAAAGCCGAAAAGGTCGACAAGCCTGCAAAAGCCGCCAAGTCTCCCAAGGCGACAAAAGCCGCCCCGGTCGCACAGCGCAAGAAGCCCGACAACGATGGGGTCGCAAAAAAGACTTCATCGCGCGGCACACCGGTAAAAAAGGACAAGCCGGCCGCACCCGCTTCGTCGAAAGGAAAGGCGCCTGCAGCCAGCGGCAAACTCATCACGACCGGACGCGAAGATGCCGCGCCCGCACCGGCCCGCCGCCGCGCGGCTGCTACCCAAGCCGCCGAAGCGCCAGCCGCTCCCGTTGTCCCTCGCCGCGCGAAGCGCACGAAGGACGCGCCGTCCACCGCCCCGTCGCCCGCGGCCGTACCCGCCGCCGCACGCAAGCGACCCCAACGCACAAAACAAAACCGCGCGGCCTCCTGAGGAGACACGCGCGGTTGGCGTTTCGCACGAACCGGCCGTCGGCCGGTGCGCCGCTTACTTCTTGTAGTTCGCTGCGCCGTCGGTGATTTCCTTGTGCGCGGCTTCGATGCCGGCCCAGCCTTCGACCTTCACCCACTTGCCCTTCTCGAGCGCCTTGTATTGCTCGAAGAAGTGCTTGATCTGGTCCTTCAGGTACTCGGGCACGTCGTCGATCGACTTCAGGTTGGCCGTCATCGGGCAGACCTTGTCGTGCGGCACCGCGACCAGCTTCGCGTCGACGCCCGACTCGTCGGTCATCTGCAGCATGCCGAGCACGCGCGAACGCACGATCGAGCCCGCCAGCAGCGGGAACGGCGTGATCACGAGCACGTCGACCGGATCGCCGTCGCCCGACAGCGTCTGCGGGATGTAGCCGTAGTTCACCGGATAGCGCATGCCCGTGCCGATGAAGCGGTCGACGACGAGAAGGCCCAGTTCCTTGTCCGCCTCGTACTTCACCGGATCGCTTTGCGCGGGAATCTCGATGATCACGTTGAAATCTTGCGGCAGGTCCTTGCCGGCCGGAACATGATTGAAGCTCATGAGCACTCTCTGTAGGTCGATGGGAATTCGGGACAGGGCGCCGCGGCCGATGCATCGCCGCAGGCGTCCCGCAAGGGAATGCGCCATTATAGCCAATCGACCGGTGGCGTCCGGATGACGATCGGCCGATAATCGTTCCGGATGCCCGGCCGTTGAATCATTGGCCGCGTGACGTGGAATCGGTGTCGGCGGTTGAAGCGCTATCGCCGGCCGACCGCAAAACATGGGGCCTGGGTGAGCGCTGAGGCGCTAACTCGGGTCGACCGCGAAGCATGGGACCCGGGTGAGCGCTGAAGTGCCAACTCGGGTCGACCGCGAAGCATGGGACCCGGGTGAGCGCTAAAGCGCTAACTCGGGTCGACCGCGAAGCATGGGATCCGAGTAAGCGCTAAAGCGCTAACTCGGGTCGACCGCGAAGCATGGGATCCGAGTAAGCGCTAAAGCGCTAACTCGGGTCGACAGGAGCTGGCATGGAAGAGGCGAAGCACTTCATCGCGGGCGAATGGACGCTGCCCGCGCAACTGGAAACCATCGCGGTCGTCGATCCCTCCGACGGCCAGCCGTTCGCGTCGATCGCCCGCGGCACGGCGCCCGACATCGAGCGCGCGGTCGCCGCGGCCCGCGACGCATTCGCGGGCCCGTGGGGCGCCGCCAGCGCCGCCGAGCGCGGCCGCGTGCTGATGCGCCTGTCGGCGCGTGTCGCCGCGTCGATCGAGGAACTCGCCGCGATCGAAGCGCGCGACACCGGCAAGCCGCTGAAACAGGCGCGCGCCGACGCAGCCGCGCTCGCGCGCTACTTCGAGTTCTACGCAGGCGCCGCCGACAAGCTGCACGGCGAAACCCTCCCCTATCAAGCCGGCTACACGGTGCTGACGGTGCGCGAGCCGCACGGCGTCACGGGCCACATCGTGCCGTGGAACTACCCGATGCAGATCTTCGGGCGCAGCGTCGGCGCCGCGCTCGCGGCCGGCAACGCCTGCGTCGTCAAGCCGGCCGAGGATGCGTGCCTGTCGTTGCTGCGCGTCGCCGAGCTGGCCATCGAGGCCGGGCTGCCGGCCGGTGCGCTGAACATCGTCACCGGCTACGGCCATGAAGCCGGCGCCGCGCTCGCACGCCATCCCGGCATCGACCACATCTCGTTCACGGGATCGCCGGCCACCGGCAAGCTGGTCACGCAGATGGCGGCCGAGAACCACGTACCCGTCACGCTCGAACTCGGCGGCAAATCGCCGCAGATCGTGTTCGCCGACGCCGATCTCGAAGCGGCGCTGCCCGTGCTCGTGTCCGCGATCGTGCAGAACAGCGGGCAGACCTGTTCGGCCGGCAGCCGCGTGCTGATCGAGCGCGCGGTGTACGAGCCGCTCGTCGAGCGGCTTGCCACCGCGTTCAACGGGCTGCGCGTCGGCCCGAGCCGCGCCGACCTCGACTGCGGCCCGCTGATCAACGCGAAGCAGCAACAGCGCGTGTGGGATTTCCTGTCCGACGCGCAGCACGACGGCATTCCGATGGCCGCGCACGGGCAGGTCGTCGCCGACGCGCCCGAAAGCGGCTTCTACCAGGCGCCCGCGCTGCTGCGCGACGTGCCGCCGTCGCACCGGCTCGCGCAGGAAGAGGTGTTCGGCCCCGTGCTCGCCGCGATGCGTTTCGTCGACGAGGACGAAGCCGTCGCGCTGGCGAACGGCACGCCGTACGGCCTCGTCGCGGGCATCTGGACGCGCGACGGCGCACGCCAGATGCGGCTCGCGCGGCGCCTGCGGGCGGGCCAGGTGTTCATCAACAACTACGGCGCGGGCGGCGGCGTCGAGCTGCCGTTCGGCGGCGTCGGCCACTCGGGACATGGCCGCGAGAAAGGCTTCGAGGCACTGTACGGCTTCACCACGCTGAAGACGATCGCGATCCGGCACGGCTGACCGCGCCGCATGCAGCACCTGGCACGCGGCCGGCAGCACCGGGCTGCGTGCCGAAGCACGACGACACTCATATCCAGCACAGGAGACACACCATGCGGTTGAGCGGCAAGACGGCAATCGTCACGGGCGGCGGCTCGGGATTCGGCGAAGGCATCGCGAAGACCTATGCGCGCGAAGGCGCGAACGTCGTCGTCAACGACCTGAATGGCGCGGCAGCCGAGCGCGTCGCGAGCGAGATCGCGCTCGCGGGCGGCAAGGCCATCGCGGTGGCCGGCGACGTGTCGAGGCAGGACGACTGGCACGCGCTGCTGCAAGCGTCGCTCGACGATTTCCACGCGGTGCAGATCGTCGTGAACAACGCCGGCACCACGCACCGCAACAAGCCGGTGCTCGACGTGACGGAAGCCGAATTCGACCGCGTGTACGCGGTCAACATGAAGAGCCTGTTCTGGTGCGTGCAGACCTTCGTGCCGTACTTCCGCGAACAGGGCGGCGGCGTGTTCGTGAACGTCGCGTCGACGGCCGGCGTGCGGCCGCGGCCAGGCCTCGTCTGGTACAACAGCACGAAGGGCGCGATGATCACCGCAAGCAAGTCGCTCGCGGCCGAGCTCGGCGCCGACCGCATCCGCGTGAACTGCATCAACCCCGTGCTCGGCGAAACGGCGTTGATGACCGAATTCATGGGCTGCGAGGACACCCCCGAGAACCGCAGCCGGTTCCTCGCGACGATCCCGCTCGGCCGCTTCTCGACGCCGCAGGACATCGCGAACGCGGCGCTTTACCTTGCCTCCGACGAAGCTGAATTCATCACGGGCGTTTGTCTCGAAGTCGACGGCGGGCGCTGCATCTAGCCGCACCGGGCTGTTGCGTGCCGCGCCGGGTTTCGCCGGCCGGCACGGCATCCACGCATTGCTTCGCACGAAACCGGATCGGGTGCCGCTGCGCCCTCCCCGGCCAACTACAAGGACAGCGGTGCATGGGATCCAAGTAACCGCTAAAGCGCTAACTTTGATCGACAGGAGACAACATGGCAACATCGACGCAGTCGCTGCCGGGCTCGTCCGGCGCATTCGAGGAAGCGACCTACCGCAAGGTGTCGTGGCGGCTCGTGCCGCTCCTGCTGCTGTGCTACGTGGTCGCGTATCTCGACCGCGTGAACGTCGGGTTCGCGAAGCTGCAGATGGCGAGCGACCTGAACCTCAGCGACACCGTCTACGGGCTCGGCGCCGGGATCTTCTTCTTCGGCTATTTCCTCTTCGAAGTGCCGAGCAACATCATCCTGCACAGGGTCGGCGCGCGCGTGTGGATCGCGCGGATCATGGCGACGTGGGGCGTGATCTCGATCCTGACGATGTTCGTCACGACACCCACGATGTTCTACGTGATGCGCTTCCTGCTCGGCGTCGCCGAGGCGGGCTTCTTCCCCGGCGTGATCCTCTACCTCACCTACTGGTATCCCGCGCACCGGCGCGGCCGGATGACGACGTTCTTCATGACGGCCGTCGCGCTGTCCGGCGTGATCGGCGGGCCGCTCTCGGGCTTCATCCTGAAGGCGTTCGACGGCATCAGCGGGTGGCACGGCTGGCAATGGCTGTTCCTGCTCGAGGGTATCCCGTCGGTGCTGGTCGGCGTGGTCGTGTTCCTCAAGCTGGACGAGCGGATCGAGAAGGCGAACTGGCTGACCGACGACGAAAAGGCGCTGCTCACGCGCAACGTCGCTGCCGAAGAGGCCACCAAGGAAGACCCGCCGCTCGGCGCCGTGATGGCCAGCCCGCGCGTGTGGCTGATGGCGCTGATCTACTTCTCGTTCGTGATGGGGCTTTACGGCGTCGGCTTCTGGCTGCCGACCATCATCAAGGCGACGGGCGTGACCGACACGCTCATGATCGGCCTGCTGTCGGCGATTCCGTATGCGGCCGCCGTGGTCGCGATGATCCTGATCGCACGCAGCGCGGACCGGCACCGCGAGCGCCGCTGGCACGTCGCGATCCCGGCCGCGATCGGCGCGCTCGGGCTCGTGCTGTCGGTGATCTGGGCGCACCAGACCGCGCTCGCGATGCTCGGCCTCACGCTCGCGACGATCGGCATCCTGACGACGCTGCCGCTGTTCTGGAGCCTGCCGACCGCGTTCCTCGGCGGCACGGCGGCCGCGGCCGGCATCGCGATGATCAACTCGATCGGCAACCTCGCCGGCTTCCTCAGCCCGTACATGATGGGCTGGCTCAAGCAGGTAACGGGCGCCAACGATTCGGGCATGTACATGCTCGCCGGGTTCCTCGTGCTCGGCGGACTGCTGGCGCTGTCGGTGCCGAAGCGGCTGGTCGACAAGTAACGCAGGGAGCCAACCCGCATGCTCCACCGAATCGTCCAGGCAGCCGGCCACCGTGTGCTGGTCCGCGATCCCGCCGCTGGCCTGGTTCAGCGCGAAAGCGATGCGCTCGATCTCGTCGCGCTCGCGCACGAGCATGAGGCCGATTGGGTCGCGGTGCCCGCCAACGCGCTGCACGAGGATTTCTACCGGCTCGATAGCGGGCTGGCGGGCGCGGTGCTGCAGAAACTCGTCAACTACGGCGTCCGGCTCGGTGTGGTCGGTGATATTGACCGCTGGCTCGCGCGCAGCGAAGCGCTTCGCGCGCTCGTGCGCGAATCAAATCGCGGGAAATCGGTGTGGTTCGTCGCGAGCGAGGACGACCTGCTGCGCAGGCTCGGCGCGTAACGCACCGCGCGCGCCCGCTGCGTCGCGATCGACGAAAAAAAGCCCCGAAGGCCGCCAGGCGTTCGGGGCTGGTTTGCGCCGCAGCGCGTCAGCGCGTCAGCGCGTCAGACCACGGTAATCGCGAGCGCGCTTTCGCGGTAGTGCTTCGCAGCCTTGTCGGTTTCGCCAAGATGCTCGAACAGCCGCGCGAGCGCGCGATGCGCACGCACCTTCAGCGCCTCGTTGTCGGCCAGCTTCAGTGCCGATTCGAGGAACGACTGCGCCTTGCCCCACAGCTGCTGCTGCTGGCACAGGCGACCGAGCGCGAACAGCAGGTCGGCATCCTCCGGGTGATCCTTCTTCCACCCTTCCGCCTTCTGGATCAGCGGCAGCGCATCGGCGCCGGCCGTATCCGGATAACGGCGCAGCAGGCGCGCATCCCAGTTGTGCGCGAGCGCGTCCTCGACGATGCGGCGCGCTTCGTTGCGGCGCTCGAGCGGGACGAGCAGATCGGCGGCGAGGTCGGCGAGACGCGGCGACTGGCGCTCGGCCGGCGACAGCGACTGCCACACCTCGAGCAGCGCGTCCGGGTCGTGCCGGCGTTCGCGCAGCAGGTTTTCCGCGGCCTGCTGGCGCAGCCGCACGGCCGCCGCCGGATGCAGCGCCTCGCGCTTCTCGAGCGCTTTCGCGAGCTTCAGCACCTCGGCCCAGTTCTTCAACTGCTGCTGCGCGCGCAGCGCGACCTGCTGCGCATGGATGCGCTTGCCGCCCGCCTGCAGGTCGGCCAGCGCGGCAAGCGCGCCGTCGGCATCACGCGCATCCGCGCGCATGTCGGCCGCGGCGAGCAGCCGTGCGTCCTGCCATTCCGGCGCGTCGACCTTCGACAGCCAGTCGTCGCGGCGCGTGTACTCGTGCATCCGGTGCGCGGCGGTGGCCCCGACGAGACTCGCGGCGCCCAGGTTCGCATCGACCGACAGCGCTTCACGCGCGGCCTTCTCCGCGCGCGAGAAGCGGCCCGCATACAGGTTCGCGATCGCGTCGCGCAGCGATGCCTGTGCCTTCTCGTTGCGCGAGCGCGCCCGATACGCGGCGACCCGCTGCGGCATGCGCCAGATGTTGCGCACGATGCGCAGCAGCGCATACACGACGATGAACAGCACGACGATGGCGATCACGAACAGGTTCAGCGACACGTCGATCCGGTACGGCGGATAGACGAGCAGTACCTGCCCCGCGTCGAAACGGCCGACGGTGGCGAGCGCCGCGGCGATCGCGAACAGGACCGCGAGCCAGACGATTCCTCGAAGCGTCATCGTTACCCCCGGCTCTTGAACTGCTGAACGGCGTTCAGGCTCGTGTTCAGGTTCGGCACCGCAACCGTCAGCGATGCGCCGTCAACCTGCTTGAGCAGATCCTCGACGGTCTGCGTGTCCTTCGATGCCTGGTCGAAATACTTCCCGAGCGACGCCTGTGCGGCGTGCAGGTCGGCCTTCATCGCGCTGTCGTTGCGCGCGAGCAGCGACAGGCGGGCAGTCAGCAGGCGCAGCTTCACGTTCTCGCGCACGAAGTAGCCCTGGTCGGGCGACGCGAGCATCGCATCCGCGTTGTCGATGCGGCGCACCTGCACGAGCCCCTTCAACTGCTGGCCGAGGCCGGCCGAGAAGTCGTGCCACCACACCTTCCAGCGCGGCTCGCCGGCCACGGCCGACGACGCGGTGTCGGCCGGCGCGGCCTTCGGCGCCTCGTGCGGGACGATCGCCTCGCCGGACAGCGGCAGCGCGTCGATCTTCGCGATCGCATCGTCGAGCTTGATCGCCAGGCCCGTGAGGTCGGCCGCCGGTGCGGCCTTCAGCTTCTCGATGTCCAGCGCGAGCGCCTTGCGGACCGTGACGGCCTGCGCGCTCTGCGACGTTGCGAGGCGCGCGTCGGCGTTCTGCAGCGCGATCAGCGCGAGCTGCGTGTTGCCGGTCAGCTGAAGCTGCTGGCTCGCGCTCGACAGCATCTGGTCGACTTCCTCGAGCATCCACGCATCGCGGTTGCGCGACAGATCCTGGTATTGCTGCTGCAGCGCCTGCTGGGCGCTCTGCGCGTCGGCGAGCTTGCCGTCGAGCTGCGCAAGCTGCGTGTCAACCTGGTGCGTGCTCGCGAGCGCTTGCTCGGTCTTCATGCGCGTCTCGGCCGTCTGCGCATCCAGCGCCTTCTGGCGCGTGACGAACGTGCCGTCGAGCCGGTCGATCTTCCGGTTCAGTGCGTAGCCGCCGACGCCCGCCGCGCAGCCGAGCACGACGACGACGAACCACAGCACCGCGCTGCCGCCGCGGCGCGCGGGTGGTTCGGCGCCCATGTAGGCAGGGCGGGACGGCGGTGCGGATGCAGCGGCCGGCTGGGAAGCGACGCTTTTGGAATCGTTGGTATCTGTCATGCGTTTAGTCACCGGTGCGGCTGTCGCCGGTTGGACGGCCTCCTCGGCCATCGTTCGAAACGCGCGGACGATGCGCTCATCGCCCGCGCCGGTCAGCGTAATCCTATCAAAACCCAATGAACGCGCGGTCTGCTCGATCCGCGGATGCGGCGTCACGAGCGGCGCGTGCTTCAGCGCGTCGATCTCGGCATCGTTCAGGTGCGCCCGCGCGAGTTCGTGCAGGTTGCGCACGCCTTCCGAGCTCGTGACGAGCCACGCATGCGGTTCGCCGTGAAGCAGCGCATGCACGCGCTCCCACGCGCCGACACGCGGCTCGGGCACGACGCGCCGGTAGGCGGCGGCGAGCGTGACGTCCGCGCCGGCCTCGCGCAATCGTTCGGCGAGCCATTCGCGACCGCCGTCGCCGCGCACGATCAGCACGCGCTTGCCCGCCAGCGCCTGGGCGCCGCCGAACGCGGCCTCGATGCACGCGAACAGGCTTTCCGAATCGTAATGGGGTACGCCGCCGTCGGCCGGCGCCTGCGGCGCGATCACGCGATGCGCGGGCGCCGCGATCCCGTGACGCTCGAGCGCCGCCACGCTGCCGGGCCCGACCACGCCGACCGGCAGCGCGTTCGGCCAGATCGCGCCGTACTGCGCGAGCGCGCGGTCGATCGCGTTCGGCGAGACGAAAATCACCAGCGCGTAGTCGGCGAGCGCCGCGAATGCCGCGTCGAGCGGCGCGGGATCGTCGACCGGCGCGATGTCGATCAACGGGAATTCGAGCACGTCGCAGCCGGCCTCGGCCAGTTGCGACGCGAGCGCGCCGGACTGGCCGTCCGGGCGCGTCAGGACAGCGGTGAACGCGCGCGCGCCGCCCGCCATCAGGCGTCGCCCTTGCCGGCGGCCTGCGAGCCCGCGAGCAGCGCCCGGACGATGTCGAGCGCGCCTTGCGCCTCGAGCTCGTCGGACACGGCGCGGCCGAGCGCGAGCGCATCGGCGACGGTCATGACTGCCCCGCACTCCTCGGCCGTCAGCACGCGCTTGCCGTCGGTCGTCGACACGCGGCCCGTCAGGTACAGTTCGCCCGCGCGCCACACCGCGTGCGCGGCGAGCGGCACCTCGCAGCTGCCGCCGAGCGCGCGCGACACCATCCGCTCGGCCTCGACCGCGAGCGCGGTCTGCGGGTCGTGCAGCGGTGCGAGCCAGGCGGCGACGTCGTCGCGGTGCGATGCGATCTCGATGCCGAGCGCGCCCTGGCCCGCGGCGGGCGGGCTCGCCTCGACGTCGATCAGCGTGCGAATGCGCGCTTCCAGGCCGAGGCGCTTCAGGCCGGCGGCCGCGAGGATGATCGCCGCGTAGTCGCCGCGATCGAGCTTCGCGAGGCGCGTGTCGAGGTTGCCGCGCAGCGGCAGCACGTCCAGGTGCGGGTAGCGCGAGCGCAGCATCGCCTCGCGGCGCAGGCTCGACGTACCGACCACGGCGCCGGCCGGCAGCGCGTCGAGCGACGCGTAGTCGTTCGACACGAATGCATCGCGCGGATCTTCGCGTTCCATGATCGCGGCGAGCGAGAAGCCGTCGGGCAGCGCCATCGGCACGTCCTTCAGCGAATGCACGGCGAGATCGGCGCGGCCGTCGGCCAGCGCGGCCTCCAGTTCCTTCACGAACAGGCCCTTGCCGCCGACTTTCGACAGCGTGCGATCGAGAATCTGGTCGCCGCGCGTCGTCATCCCGAGGATTTTCACGTCACAAGCTGGATATAATTTGCGCAGCGCATCACGCACATGTTCGGCTTGCCACATCGCCAGGCGGCTCTCGCGCGAAGCAATCGTCAACGTCGCGGGCGACTGTGCCTGTTGCGGCCCGGCCGCGGGGGTCTCGGAATTCATTGCTGGAACATCGAAGGACGGGATTGAAGATCGAACAATGGTAGCACGCACGCCCCTGCCCGCCCGGGCCTGGAGCCTGCGCCCGGCCTGCCGCCGAGCGGGTCGCGGCGCCGATGCGCGGATGTGCCGCACGTAGCTGGTTGCTTGACCGCAGTTTCGCAGTTTCCGCAGTTCCTTTTGACTCGAGCTTTCCCAAGGAAACCCATCGTGAAGTCTTCCGGATCGGCGCGTACGGCGCGCCGCAATGCTGCCCTGTCCTCCTCCGACGCCTCGACGGACACCGTCGCCACCGCCGCGAACGGCCGTGCGAAAACGGCAACGAAACCGAAAGACCCGATACGTCAGACAAAACGCGCGACGAAAGCCGCCGGCCCGGCTGCCCGCACCGCGGCCCGCACGGCCGGTGCGCCGAAGTCCGGCACGCGCACGCGCGAGGACAAGGACGGCCCGCTGTTCGAAGACATCCGCTTCCTCGGCCGCCTGCTCGGCGACGTCGTGCGCGAGCAGGAAGGCGATACCGTGTTCGACGTCGTCGAGACGATCCGCCAGACCGCGGTCAAGTTCCGCCGCGAGGACGACAGCGAAGCCGCGCAGACGCTCGAGAAGAAGCTGCGCAAGCTGACGCCGGAGCAGACGGTGAGCGTCGTGCGTGCGTTCAGCTATTTCTCGCATCTCGCGAACATCGCGGAAGACCGCCACCACAACCGACGTCGCCGCATCCATGCGCTGGCCGGCTCCGCGTCGCAGCCCGGCACGGTCGCGTACGCGCTCGAACAACTGAAGACGACCGGCAACGCGTCGAAGCGCCTGCTGCAGCGCTTCTTCGACGATGCGCTGATCGTGCCGGTGCTGACCGCGCACCCGACCGAAGTGCAGCGCAAGAGCATCCTCGACGCCCAGCACGACATCGCGCGCCTGCTCGCCGAACGCGACCAGGAACTGACGAGCCGTGAGCGCCAGCACAACGAATCGATGCTGCGGGCGCGCGTCACCGCGCTGTGGCAGACCCGCATGCTGCGCGACTCGCGCCTGACGGTCGGCGACGAAATCGAGAACGCGCTGTCGTACTACCGCGCGACGTTCCTCGACGAACTGCCCGCGCTGTACGGCGACATCGAGGCCGCGCTCGCCGAGCACGGCCTGTCCGCGCGCGTACCCGCGTTCTTCCAGATGGGCAGCTGGATCGGCGGCGACCGCGACGGCAACCCGAACGTGACCGCGCCGACGCTCGACGAGGCGATCAACCGCCAGGCCGCGGTGATCCTCGAGCACTATCTCGAACAGGTGCACAAGCTCGGCGCCGAGCTGTCGGTGTCGAACCTGCTCGTCGGTGCGAACGACGCCGTGAAGGCGCTCGCGGCAGCCTCCCCCGACCAGTCGCCGCACCGCGTCGACGAACCGTATCGCCGCGCGCTGATCGGCATCTATACGCGCCTCGCCGCAAGCGCACGCGTGCGGCTCGGCGAAGGCACGGTGCCGGTGCGCAGCGCAGGCCGCGGCGCGCCGCCCGTGCGTGCGATCCCGTACGCGGATTCCGAAGCGTTCGTCGCCGACCTGAAGGTGCTGACCGCGTCGCTCGACGAACACCACGGCACGTCGCTCGCCGCGCCGCGCCTCGCGCCGCTCGTGCGCGCGGCCGAAGTGTTCGGCTTCCACCTGGCGAGCATCGACCTGCGCCAGAGCTCCGACATCCACGAAGCCGTGGTCGCCGAACTGTTCGCCCGCGCGGGCGTCGAGGCCGACTACGCGGCGCTCGCCGAGGAAGACAAGCTGCGCGTGCTGCTCGCGGCGCTCGCCGATCCGCGTCCGCTGCGCTCGCCGTATTTCGAATACTCGGCGCTCGCGCAGAGCGAGCTCGGCGTGTTCGAGAAGGCGCGCGAAGTCCGCGCGCAATTCGGCGCACGTGCGGTACGCAACTACATCATTTCGCATACGGAAACCGTCAGCGACCTCGTCGAGGTGCTGCTGCTGCAGAAGGAGACGGGCCTGCTCGAAGGCGCGCTCGGCGTCCCGGGCGGCGATGCGAAGAACAGCCTGATGGTGATCCCGCTGTTCGAGACGATTCCCGACCTGCGCGACGCCGCGCGCATCATGCGCGAGTACTTCGCACTGCCGGGCATCGACGCGCTGATCGCACACCAGGGCGCCGAGCAGGAAGTGATGCTCGGCTATTCGGACAGCAACAAGGACGGCGGCTTCCTGACGTCGAACTGGGAGCTGTATCGTGCTGAGCTCGCGCTCGTCGACCTGTTCCGCGACCGCAAGATCACGCTGCGGCTGTTCCACGGCCGCGGCGGCACGGTCGGCCGCGGCGGCGGCCCGACCTACCAGGCGATCCTGTCGCAGCCGCCCGGCACCGTGAACGGCCAGATCCGCCTGACCGAACAGGGCGAGGTGATCGCGAGCAAGTTCGCGAACCCGGAGATCGGCCGCCGCAACCTCGAGACGGTCGTCGCCGCGACGCTCGAAGCCACGCTCCTGCCGCAGAACAATGCGCCGGCGCAGTTGCCGGCGTTCGAGGCCGCGATGCAGACGCTGTCCGATTCGGCGATGGCCGCGTACCGCGCGCTCGTCTATGAAACCCCGGGCTTCACCGACTACTTCTTCTCGTCGACGCCGATCACCGAGATCGCCGAGCTGAACATCGGCAGCCGCCCGGCTTCGCGCAAGCTGCAGGATCCGAAGCAGCGCAAGATCGAGGACCTGCGCGCGATTCCGTGGGGCTTCTCGTGGGGTCAGTGCCGGCTGCTGCTGACGGGCTGGTACGGCTTCGGCAGCGCGGTGAGCGCGTATCTCGACGGCGCGCAGGACGACGCCGAGCGCACGAAGCGTGTCGCGCTGCTGAAGAAGATGAACAAGACCTGGCCGTTCTTCTCGAACCTGCTGTCGAACATGGACATGGTGCTCGCGAAGACCGACCTCGCGGTCGCGTCGCGCTACGCGCAGCTCGTTTCCGACCGCAAGCTGCGCAAGCACGTGTTCGAGCGGATCGTCGCGGAATGGGAGCGCACGTCGCAGGCGCTGGCCGAAATCACCGGGCACGAAGGCCGCCTCGCGACCAACCCGCTGCTCGCACGCTCGATCAAGAACCGCTTCCCGTATCTCGATCCGCTGAACCACCTGCAGGTCGAGCTGATCAAGCGCCACCGTGCGGGCGACACGAACGCGCGGCTGCGCCGCGGGATTCACCTGACGATCAACGGGATCGCGGCCGGCCTGCGCAACACGGGCTGATCCGCCTGCGGCGCGGTGGGATGCCGCGCCGACTGACGTCCTAAAAGCCGCGATACGCGATGATGCGTATCGCGGCTTTTTTCATGCGCCGGCGAAACAGCAGCGGCACACCTCGCGCTCAGTGTGCGTCGATCAGCAACGCGTCGTGTTCGAACGAACCGTCGGGCTGCACCGCGTAGTAGCCGCGCACCTCGTCCGGCGCATGCGCCCACAGTGCGCGAATGCCGGTGACGCTGTCGGCCGGCGTGCGGATGCGCGCGACCCACGTATCGAAATCGATCGGCAGCCGCCAGCGGCTGTGCACGTGCGCGTCGAAGCCGGCTTCGCGGAACATCGCGAGCCATTCGTCCGCCCGGTAGTCGCGCACGTGCGACGCATCGCGCAGCACCTCCGCGGCCTGCAGGTACGTATCGAGAAGCGGATGATCGTTGCCGGCGATATCGATCATCAACACGCGGCCGCCCGGTTTCAGCACGCGGCGCACCTCGGCGAGCGCCGCGCGCATGTCGTGCCAGTGGTGCGCGCTCATCCGGCTCACGACCCAGTCGAACGTCGCCGTGTCGAACGGCAGTTGCTCGGCCGGCCCCTGCTGCGTACGGAGGTTCGCGAGCCCGCGTTCGCGCGCGGCGGCGTCGACCGTCGCGAGCATCGGCGCGGCGAGATCGTAGGCGACCACGTCGCGCACGTGCGGCGCGACGGCGAAGCTCGCATGGCCCGCGCCGCAGCCGAGATCGAGCACCGCGGCGTCGGGCGTCGCGCGCACCGCGTCCGCGAGCGTCTGCAGATCGGCACCCGTCGCGTGGACCGTGCTCGTCAGATAGGCGGCGGCCGTCGTACCGAATGCGTCGACGACCTGGTCGTGGTGTTTCATCGTTCGCTCCTTTGTACCGTTGCCGGTGCGACAGACGCCTCCGCCTCTGCTCCGGCCCCATGCAACGCGTTTTGTGGGACGCGCGCTGCCCTGCCAGCGCGCGAGCCGCTACAATAGGCCTGCGTTTGTACCGGTACAAGTTAAGCAGTTATTCTGGTATTCGATACACCTGCCTGACCGTTGCCGCGCCCCCGTTTCCATTTCGCCGTTTCCGCATGAACCACCCGTCCTCCGCTCCCGTCCCGCCGCTCGACGCCTCGCCCGCCCGCGCACTCGGCGAATTCATCCGCGCCCACCGCGAGCGGCTGTCGCCGCAGGCCGTCGGCCTGCCGCCCGGCCCGCGCCGCCGCACGCCGGGGCTGCGGCGCGAGGAAGTCGCGCAACTGTGCGGCGTCAGCCCGACCTGGTACACGTGGATCGAACAGGGCCGCCCGGTGTCGGCGTCGGCCGACGCGCTCGCGCGGATCGCCGTCGCGCTGCAACTGTCGAAGGCCGAGCGCGCGTATCTGTTCGAGCTGGCCGCGCAGCGCGACCCGGCCGAGCCCGACGTCGCGGGCGGCGACCTGCCGCCGACGCTCGCCGCGACCGTCGCGGCCATCGCGACGCCCGCGTACGTGCTCGACCGGCAATGGAACGCCCTCGCCTGGAATGCGCCGGCCGCCACGCTCTTTTCCGGCTGGCTCGACGGCGAGCACGACCGCAACCTGCTGCGCTTCACGTTCATGTCGCCGGCTGCGCGCACGCTGATCGTCGACTGGGAAACCCGCGCGCGGCGGCTCGCGGCCGAATTCCGCGCCGATTCGATCCGTCACCTGACCGATGCGCCGACGCGCGCACTGATCGACGCGTTGACCGCCGGCAGCGACGCTTTCGCGCAGTACTGGGCATCGCAGGACGTATTCGAGCGCGAAGGCGGCCTGCGCGAATTCGACCATCCGGCCGACGGCCGCCTCGTGTACCAGCAGATCACGCTGAAGCCCGCGCACCGCGAGGACCTGAAGCTGGTCGTGCTGGTGCGCGACTGACGCCACTCAGAAGCTGATCGTTGCGGTAATCGTGTCGCTGTAGTTGCCCGGCGCGGGGGTTGTCTGCGCGGGCACGCGCCCGTACACGGGGATCGTCTGGCTAAGTCCGCTGCCCGCCCCCGTCGCCATCGCCGTGCCGCCGGTGCCGTCGCCCCACGGCGTCGTGTAGCCACCGTCCTTGTAAAGCTGATAGCCGACCGACCCGCCGCCGCCCGCGCGCGACATTGTGCGCGCGGCGACGTTGCCGCTGCCGCCGCCGTTCAGCGCAATCTGGAACGCGTCGCCGTTCGTGCAGCGCGCGTTGATCGACCCGGCCGCCGCCAACGGAGACGTCAGTACGCCGGTGGCCGGAAACGCGACGCCGGTGGCGGTGATGATGCAGTCGTTGGTGACCGTGGCCGTGGCGGAGAAGCTCACCGTGCCGGCCGCCGACTGCGCCGCGCACGTCAGCGTCGGCAGGATGCTGAGCAGCGAAAAGCTCTGGCTGTACGTCGCCTGGTTGCCGCTGAAGCTCTGCGTGTAGACCGTGCTGCTGTTGTTCACGGTCGGCACGGTCGGCTGGTTGGCCGTGACGCGGCCATAGACGGTGATGTTCGCGCTCGCGCTGGTGCCGAGCAATGGTTTCTGCAACGTAACGGAGATCGGCGTGGTGCCGGCGCTGACGGAACCCCACGCCTGCGAATAGCCGGAATCCTGGTACAGGTCGTACTGCATCTGGTTCGTCCCGTTGCTCAGGTAGCGCGGGCTCGTGCCGCCGAGGTTCACGCAGACGAGCACGCCCGTGTTCAGGCTCAGCGCATCCCACGTGCAGTTGACGGTCATCGTGCTGGTGGTCGTGACGGCCAGCAGCCGGATCGGGCTGACGGAGCCGAAGCTCGGCGCCGGTGGCGTGACCGAACAGGAATCCGCGCGTGCCGACGCCCACGGCGCGCCAAGCGCCACGACCAGCAGCAGGCACGACAGCATGCGCAGCCAGCCGCGCGCCGCGTCGAATCGCTCATCCGCCATGGTTTTCCCCGTAAGCACGCTCGCCCCGCGACAACCGTCGCCTGGCCACGCGCCCCTCGATGGTAGCCGGCCGCGTACCGCGTCGTTCGCGCCGATTCTTGATCCAGGTCAAGCCGCCCACAGCAATCTATCAGGAATCCGGCACAAAACCTGCCGCGTCGGCGTTTTCACCATTGCCGGCGCCCGAAAGCGTGGAGTAGTCTTCCTTCAACGACAGCGCTGTTCCGTCGGCACGGCAGGCACAACGCGGGAGGCCACCCGCGAGCCGGGCGACATCCCTTGAACGGCTGGAGATAACCACAATGAACGCTACCCGACGTCGTGTCCTTTCCACCGCGCTCGCGACCGCCTTCGCATTCGCACCGGCGCTGCAACCCGTTACCGTCGCCGCCACCTACTCGAACGGCAACGCCACCGCCCAGTTCAACGTCACGCTGACGATCCAGGCGAACTGCACGATCGCCGCCAACCCGCTCGCATTCGGCACGACCGGCGTGCTCGCGTCGACGATCAGCCAGCAGACCACCCTGTCCGTCACCTGTACGAACTCGACGCCGTACAACGTCGGGCTCGATGCGGGCGCCGTCACGGGCTCGACGGTCGCCAGCCGGCTGATGGCCGGCACCGCGAGCGGCAACACGAGCACGACGGTCGGCTACCAGATCTACCAGGATTCGAGCCACGCCACGGTCTGGGGCAACACGCAGGGAACGGACACGGTCGGCGGCACCGGGACCGGTTCCGCACAGACGCTGAACGTGTATGGCCAGGTGCCGGCGCAGGCGACACCGAAGCCCGACACCTATCAGGCGAGTGTCACCGCCACCGTCTACTTCTGACGCCCCGTGGCGTTCCTTCCGCGCGCGGTCGCCGCGCTGTGGGCCACGTCGGCGGCGGCCGTATCTGCGGCCACGCTGCAGATCACGCCCGTGACGATCGAGCTGCCGCCGTCGGCCGCCGCGGCCAGCGTCATGCTCGACAATCCCGGCGGACGGCCGATCTACGGCCAGGTCCGCACGTACCGCTGGACGCAGGAAAACGGCGACGACGTGATGACGCCGACCGACGCGCTGGCCGCATCGCCACCGCTGCTGCAGATCGGCGCGAACGCCGGGCAGCTGATCCGGCTCGTGCGCACGGCCCTCGACGCGCCGGCAGCCGAGGAAAGCTATCGCGTCCTGATCGATGAACTGCCCGCGCCCGGCACCCCGGTCGAAAACGGCATCACGATCCGGCTGCGCTATTCGGTGCCCGTGTTCGTCGAGCCGCCCGGGATGCCGGCGCCGCCGCGTCTCGCGTGGCGCGTCGAACGCGACGCGCAGGGCCTGCGGCTCGCGGTCGACAATCGCGGCGGACGGCGGGCGCAGCTTTCCGCGGTCCGGCTGGTCGACGCGCAAGGCGCCACTCACGAGGTCGCACGCGGCCTGCTCGGCTATGCGCTCGCCGGCAGCACGCGCCGCTGGCCGCTCAGGCTCGACGCGCGCGCGGCATCGTTCGTCAGGGTACAGGCCACCGTCAACGCGCAGCCGGTCGAGGCGCAGTTGACGCCACCCTGACGCGCGGGCACGAACCCGCCACGCTGCCCGTGCCGACGACGCGCCATGCCCACCGGGCCCACGCCCCCGCGCGACACACCCGGCTCGCGGCCGCCCTCGCGATCGCGCTGGCGCTGCATGCCGCCGCGGCACGCGCGGAGCCGGCGCCCGCGCGGCCCGCCCCCGCGGCTGCCCCGGAGCCCGGCGTGCTGTTTCTCGACGTGTCGCTCAACGGCGAGCCGACCCACCGGATCGCCCGCGTCCAGCAGATCGACGGCCGACTCTACGCGGCCTCCGCCGACCTGAACGATCTCGGCGTCGCGACGGGCGAGCGCACGCACGAGCCTTCGAATACGCTCGTCGCGCTCGACACGCTCCCGGGGCTGCGCTACGACGTGGACATGAGCCGCCAGACGCTCGACCTGCGCGTGCCCGACGCGCTGCGCATTCCGCACACGTTCGACACGCGCGCGCTCACCGCCGCGCCGCCCGCCACGGCCGGCCGCGGCGTCGTGCTGAACTACGATGCCTACGCGCAGACCCTCGCCCATTCGCCGCTCGCCATCTGGAGCGAGGCACGCTATTTCGACCCGGCCGGCGTCTTCAGCAGCACCGGCATCGCGTACCTGTACGACGACCGCCAGCGCTACCTGCGCTACGACACGTCGTGGACGCGCTCGAGCCCGGCGACGCTCACGACCACGCAGTTCGGCGACACGATCTCGTCGTCGCTGTCGTGGACGCGCTCGCTGCGCATCGGTGGCGTGCAATGGCGCAGCAACTTCGGCCTGCGCCCCGATCTCGTGACGTTCCCGGTGCCGGCGCTGTCCGGCAGCGCGGTCGTGCCGACGTCGGTCGACCTGTACGTGAACAACGTGCGCCAGTTCAGCGGCGAAGTGCCGGGCGGGCCGTTCGTGATCAACAGCGTGCCGGGCATCACCGGCTCGGGCAACGCCACCGTGGTCACGCGCGACGCGCTGGGCCGCTCGGTGTCGACGTCGATTCCGCTGTACATCGATACGCGCCTGCTCGCGCCGGGCCTCGCGAGCTATTCGGTCGAGGCGGGCTTCCTGCGACGCGCGTACGGCATCACCTCGTTCGACTACGCCCGCACGCCGGCGGCGAGCGGGTCGCTGCGCTACGGCATCAGCGAGCGGCTGACCGTCGAGGCACACGCGGAAGCGACGACCGGCGTCTACAACGCCGGCGCGGGCGTCCTCGCGCGCATCGGCAACGGCGGCGTCGCGAACGCGTCGCTGGCCGTCAGCGCGCAGCGCGGCGCCGGCGCGCAGGTGGGCCTCGGCTACCAGTACGTGACGCCGCGTGTCTCGATCGATGCGCAGACGCTACGCGCATTCGGCGGCTACGGCGACCTCGGTGCGCGCGAGGGCATCCCGGTGTCGAGCGCCACGGACCGCGTCACGGTATCGTTTCCGTTCCTGCGCGCGCAGACGCTGTCGTTCAGCTATCTCGGCCTCAAGTACCCGGGCATCGATGCATCGCGCATCGGTTCGATCGCGTACCTCGTCAATCTCGGCATGCTGACCTCGCTGACCGTCAGTGCGTTCCAGGATTTCCGGCAGCGCGACACGCGCGGCTTCTTCGCCAGCGTGAGCATCGGCCTCGGCGGCAACACGTCGGTCTCGGCCAGCGCAGGCCGGCAGAACGGCGAATCGACCTACGCGGTGAACGCGTCGCGCCCGCCCGACTACGGCGGCGGCTTCGGCTGGAACGTGCAGGCGGGCACCAGCGCCGCGCTGCGCTATGGGCAGGGTCAAGTGCGGTATCTCGGCCGCGCCGGCGAGGTCACGCTGCTTGCGCAGTCGTTCGGCGGGCGCGGCAACGCGTCGGTCGACGTCACGGGCGCGCTCGTGCTGATGGACGGCCGGCTGATGACGGCGCGCCGCATCGACGACAGCTTTGCGCTCGTCTCGACCGATACGGGGCGCGTCCCCGTCCTGCACCAGAACCGGCTGATCGGCGAGACCAACCGCGCCGGCTACCTGCTGGTGCCCGATCTGAACGCGTACCAGAACAATCGCGTCGCGATCGACGGCGCGACGCTACCGGCCGATGCGCGCATCGCCGACACGACACTCGACGTCGTGCCGCAGGCGCGCTCGGGCGTGCTCGCGCATTTCGCCGTGTCGCGCTACAGCGCGGCGTCGATCATCCTGCACGCGCCCGACGGGACGCCGCTGCCACCGGGGCTCGAAGTCCGCGATGTCGAGAACGGCCAGCGCACGATCGTCGGCTACGACGGCCTCACGTTCGTCGACGGCCTCGTCGACCACAACCGCCTGGAAATCTCCGGCAACGGCCACGATTGCGCGGTTGCCTTCGCGTACCGGCGGCCGGACGACGGCACGCTGCCGCGGATCGGCCCGCTGACCTGCTCGCCGCGCTAGCGCCCGCGCCGCTCCCGCCCGCGGCGGGCTTGTGCCGGACACCCGGCCGCGAATGCTAAAATCCCCGGATTCCTCGGCGGCGCACGCCGCTCAATCTCCCTTCGAAGAATCGCCATGACGTCCCAACTGCACAAAAAGGGCGAGGCCTGGTCGGCCCGCTTCTCGGAACCGATGTCCGAGCTGGTCAAGCGCTACACGTCGTCGGTATTTTTCGACAAGCGCCTCGCGCTCGTCGACATCGCCGGCTCGCTCGCGCACGCGAACATGCTCGCCGCGCAGAAGATCATCAGCGCCGACGACCTGGCCGCGATCGAACGCGGGATGACGCAGATCAAGGGTGAAATCGAGCGCGGCGAATTCGAATGGCAGCTCGATCTGGAAGACGTCCACCTGAACATCGAGGCGCGCCTGACCGCGCTGATCGGCGACGCCGGCAAGCGCCTGCACACGGGCCGCTCGCGTAACGACCAGGTCGCGACCGACATCCGCCTGTGGCTGCGCGGCGAGATCGACCGCATCGGCGGCCTGCTGAACGACCTGCGCGGCGCGCTGCTCGACCTCGCGGAACAGAACGCCGACACGATCATGCCGGGCTTCACGCACCTGCAGGTTGCCCAGCCCGTCACGTTCGGCCACCACCTGCTCGCGTACGTCGAGATGTTCTCGCGCGACGCGGAGCGCATGCGCGACTGCCGCACCCGCGTGAACCGCCTGCCGCTCGGCGCGGCCGCGCTCGCCGGTACGAGCTACCCGATCGATCGTCACGCGGTGGCGAAGACGCTCGGCTTCGACGGCATCTGCGCGAACTCGCTCGACGCGGTGTCGGATCGCGACTTCGCGATCGAATTCACGGCGGCTTCCGCGCTCGTGATGACGCACGTGTCGCGCTTCTCCGAAGAACTCGTGCTGTGGATGAGCCCGCGCGTCGGCTTCATCGACATCGCCGACCGCTTCTGCACCGGCAGCTCGATCATGCCGCAGAAGAAGAACCCGGACGTGCCCGAGCTCGCGCGCGGCAAGACGGGCCGCGTGAACGGCCACCTGATGGCGCTGCTGACGCTGATGAAGGGCCAGCCGCTCGCGTACAACAAGGACAACCAGGAAGACAAGGAACCGCTGTTCGACACGGTCGACACCGTCGCCGACACGCTGCGGATCTTCGCCGAGATGGTGGCCGGCATCACCGTGAAGCCGGACGCGATGCGCGCGGCCGCGCTGCAGGGCTTCTCGACCGCCACCGACCTCGCCGACTACCTCGTGAAGCGCGGCCTGCCGTTCCGCGATGCGCACGAAGCCGTCGCGCACGCCGTGAAGATCTGCGACGACCGCGGCATCGACCTGGCCGACCTGACGCTCGACGAGATGAAGCAGGAACTGCCGAACGTCGCGCACCTGATCGGCGAAGACGTGTTCGGCTACCTGACGCTCGAGGGCTCGGTCGCGAGCCGCAACCACCCGGGCGGCACCGCGCCCGACCAGGTGCGTGCGGCGGTGAAGGCCGCGCGCGCCGCGCTCGGCCAGTAAGCCTGCTGTTCCGGACGGACGCCCTCGGCGTCCGTTTTTCATTCGGGCGGCCGTCGCGCCGCCCATTGCCTTCCCTGCTTCCCGAATGCCGCCGATGACCTTTTCCGCCGCGCTCTTCGACATGGACGGCCTGCTCGTCGATTCCGAGCGGACCATCATGAACACGTGGATCGACGTGTCGAATGCGCACGGCGTCACGCTGACCACCACCGACTACCTGCAGATCGTCGGCCGCTCGTTCGCCGAAGGCCAGGTCATCCTGGCACGGCTGATCGGCAACCCCGATACGTTCGACGCGGTGCGCATCCGCGTGCGCGAGCAGCTTGCGGCGCCCGAACCGCATCCGAAGTTTCCGCTGAAGCCGGGCGCGCTGGCGCTGCTCGACGCGCTCGCGCAAGCCGGCATTCCGTGTGCGGTCGCGTCGTCGTCCGCGTGCGAGGTCATCCGCGCGCGGCTCGACGCGGTCGGCGTGCTGCCGTTCTTCCGCGCGATCGCGGGCGGCGACGAAGTCGCGCGCGGCAAGCCCGACCCGGCCGTCTACCGGCTCGCGGCCGAACGCCTCGGCGTGCCGGCCCACGCCTGCGTCGCGTTCGAGGACAGCGACTTCGGCGCGCAATCGGCCGCCGGCGCGGGCGCATCGGTCATCACCGTGCCCGACCTGAAGGCGCCGACGCCCGAAATCGTCGCGCTGAGCCTGCACGTGCTCACGTCGCTCGACGATGCGGTCGCGCTCGTGCCGTCGTGGTTCGGCGGGCTCGATACGCAACGGCCCGCCTGAATCACGGCCGCCAAATGAAAAACGGGCACCTTTCCGGGTGCCCGTTTTGCTTTTTGCCGTCTCGCCGGATCACCGGCGTCGCCATTGCGCTTACTTGTTGCCGGCCGTCTCCGACAGACGCTTCATCGTCGCGATGCGCGCGCCGATCAGGTCGACGCGGCCGTCCTCGCCGACGAGCGGTGCCGTCGCATCGCGGAACCCGACCCACGCGCGCTGCGCGCGCACGAGCGTCGCGGCCGAATGCGCGGGCATCTTGCGGCGCAGCTTCTGGTAATAGCGGTTCAGGTCGAACAGCGCGTGCTCGCACGCGGCGTCCTGTTCGCACGGCCGCACGCGGCGCACGGCCGGATCGCGCGGCGCGTTCGCCGGCTTGGCGTTCGGTTTGGCGTTCGGTTTGGCCGCGCTCGGGACATCACCCACGCTGCCCTGCACGCCGCTCGTGGCCACGACCGGCACGGCGGCGGGCGGCGGCGCATAGCGATCGGCCGCACCGCGCAGCGCCAGTGCGCGATCGCGCACCGGCTGCAGCTGCAGGTCGGCACTCGACATCGCGTACGACGTCCCTCGCGTGGTGTCGTACACGGCCTTCAGCAGATGCACTTCGTCCTTGCGCCACGTGAGCCAATGGCGCTGGCTGTCCTGCCAGCCGCGCTTCGCGTCGGCCGGCGCATCCTTCAACAGGCGCTGGTACGCGCCGTCCATCACGGCCTGCCACTGCTGCTGCGCCTCGCCCATGCACTGGATCTGGCCGGCCGGTGACGACCGGTCGCGCCGCGCGAGACACTGCCGCATCGCGACGTCGATCGGGTCGGCCGCCGCGACTTCCGCGTGCGCGGCCCCGACTCCCGCCAGCCCTGCCGCCGCTGCCGCCCAGACGACGAGCGCGGCCAGCGCCGCACGTATCGCCTGGATTCGTCCGTGCGTCGCCATCAGTCGCGCACGCAGTCGACGAAGTACTCGACCCGGCCGTTCACCTCTTCCGCGACGAGGCCGTGGATGTCGGTGTGGAAGCCCGGGAAGCGCTCGTTGAAGTCGCGCGCGAACCGCAGGTAGTTCACGATCGTCTTGTTGAAGCGCTCGCCCGGGATCAGCAGCGGAATGCCCGGCGGGTACGGCGTGAGCAGGATGCTCGTCACGCGGCCTTCGAGCTCGTCGAGCGGCACGCGGTCGATCTTGCGGTGCGCGAGCTTTGCGAACGCGTCCGACGGCTTCATCGCCGGCTCCATGTCCGACAGGTACATCTCCGTCGTCAGGCGGGCGATGTCGTTCGCGCGGTACACGTCGTGGATCTGCGTGCACAGGTCGCGCAGGCCGACACGCTCGTAGCGCGGATGCTGCGCGACGAATTCCGGCAGCACGCGCCACAGCGGCTGGTTGTTGTCGTAGTCGTCCTTGAACTGCTGCAGCTCGGTCACCATCGAGTTCCAGCGGCCCTTCGTGATGCCGATCGTGAACATGATGAAGAACGAGTACAGGCCGGTCTTCTCGACGATGATCCCGTGCTCGGCCAGGTACTTCGTGACGATCGCGGCCGGAATGCCGGTCTCGCCGAACTCGCCGTCGACGTCGAGCCCCGGCGTGATGATCGTCGCCTTGATCGGGTCGAGCATGTTGAAGCCTTCCGCCAGCGGGCCGAAGCCGTGCCAGTGGTCGTTCGGCTTCAGCATCCAGTCCTCGCGCGAACCGATGCCTTCCTCGGACAGGTTGTCCGGGCCCCACACGCTGAAGAACCAGTCGTCGCCGTATTCGGCGTCGACCTTGCGCATCGCGCGGCGGAAGTCGATCGCCTCGGCGATCGATTCCTCGACGAGCGCGGTGCCGCCCGGCGGCTCCATCATCGCGGCCGCGACGTCGCACGACGCGATGATCGCGTACTGCGGGCTCGTCGACGTGTGCATCAGGTACGCCTCGTTGAAGCGATGCTTGTCGAACGTGCGGTTCTCCGAATCCTGCACGACGATCTGCGAGGCCTGCGAGATGCCCGCGAGCAGCTTGTGCGTCGAGTGCGTCGCGAACACGAGCGCGCCGGTGCGCGGACGGCCGTCGCCGATCGCGTGCATGTCGCGGTAGAAATCGTGGAAGGTTGCGTGCGGCAGCCACGCTTCGTCGAAGTGCAGCGTGTCGAGCAGGTCGCCGAGCAGGTCCTTGATCATCTCGACGTTGTAGACGACGCCGTCGTACGTGCTCTGCGTGATCGTCAGAATGCGCGGCTTCATGTCCGGGTTCTCGCGCATCGCTTCGCGCGCGAACGGGTTCGCCTCGATCTTCTTGCGGATGTTCTCCGGCTTGAATTCGTCGCGCGGGATCGGCCCGATGATGCCGAAGTGGTTGCGCGTCGGCGTGAGGAACACGGGGATCGCGCCCGTCATCGTGATCGCGTGCAGGATCGACTTGTGGCAGTTGCGGTCGACCAGCACGATGTCGCCCGGGGCGACCGTCGCGTGCCAGACGATCTTGTTCGACGTCGACGTGCCGTTGGTCACGAAGAACAGGTGGTCCGCGCTGAAGATGCGCGCCGCGTTGCGCTCGGACGCCGCGACGGGGCCCGTGTGGTCGAGCAGCTGGCCGAGTTCGTCCACTGCGTTGCAGACGTCCGCGCGCAGCATGTTCTCGCCGAAGAACTGGTGGAACATCTGGCCGAGCGGGTTCTTCAGGAACGCGACGCCGCCCGAGTGGCCCGGGCAGTGCCACGAGTACGAGCCTTCGTCCGCGTACTTCACGAGCTCCTTGAAGAACGGCGGCGCGAGCGAGTCGAGATAGACCTTCGCCTCGCGGATGATGTGGCGGGCGACGAACTCCGGCGTGTCCTCGAACATGTGGATGAAGCCGTGCAGCTCGCGCAGGATGTCGTTCGGCAGGTGGCGCGACGTGCGCGTCTCGCCGTACAGGAAGATCGGGATGTCCGCGTTGCGGCGGCGCACTTCGGTGACGAACGCGCGCAGCTCGATGATCGCGGTCGCGAGCTCGGGCAGCTCGCCGTCCGAACCGGTTTCGCCGAGCATGAGTTCGTCGTCGTCGATCGACAGGATGAAGCACGACGCGCGGCTCGACTGCTGCGCGAACGACGTCAGATCACCGTAGCTCGTGAGACCGAGGACTTCGACGCCCTCCTTCTCGATCGCTTCGGCCAACGCCCGGATGCCGGAGCCCGAGATGTTCTCGGAGCGGAAATCTTCGTCGATGATGACGACGGGGAAACGAAACTTCATGGGCGATTCTCCAAAAAGAACGACCGCGGCGCGTCACGCGCAGCGGTCACCCGGAAACTGGTGAGACGTTATGCAACCAGATCAGGTTTTCGGCAGCGTGACACCACGCTGCCCCTGATACTTGCCGCCGCGATCCGCGTACGACACGTCGCACACTTCGTCGCTCTCGAAGAAGAGCACCTGGGCGACGCCTTCGTTCGCGTAGATCTTCGCGGGCAGCGGCGTGGTGTTCGAGAATTCCAGCGTGACGTAGCCTTCCCACTCGGGTTCGAACGGCGTCACGTTGACGATGATCCCGCAGCGCGCATAGGTCGACTTGCCGAGGCAGACCGTCAGCACCGTGCGCGGGATGCGGAAATATTCGACGGTGCGGGCCAGCGCGAACGAGTTCGGCGGGATGATGCACACGTCGCCCTTGAAATCGACAAACGAACCCTCGTCGAAGTTCTTCGGGTCGACGATCGTCGAGTTGATGTTCGTGAAGATCTTGAATTCGTCCGCGCAGCGGATGTCGTAGCCGTAGCTCGACGTGCCGTAGCTGACGATCCGGCGGCCGTCCTCGGACGCGCGAACCTGATCGGGCACGAACGGCTCGATCATCTTGTGCTCTTCGGCCATGCGCCGAATCCATTTGTCGGACTTGATGCTCATGCCAGCCTCCGCCGGGCCGTCCCAAGGAGGCTGGCCGTCCCCTCGGGGGACAGCGAACGAAGTGAGCGTTGGGGTCGTTTCATATCAGGGCGCCTGGAAACGCTGCGTGACAGTCAGGGAGGGCCGCTCGCGCGAGGCAGCGGCCGGGAAAGGCGCACATTTTACGCGATCATCGGCCTGCGCACGCAGCGGCCGTCACCGGATCACGCCGCAAGCGAGCGCGGGCCCCGCGCCATGCTGCGGAAACGCGGGATCGCTCGGTTCGCGGTGCACCAGCGCCGCGCGGTTCATCGCCGAGCGCACACCATCGAGGGCCAGATCGGGCGCGACGATGAAGCCGGCCGCGACGCCGTTCGCGTCCGCGTGGATGTTGCCGAGATCGCCGGCGACGCGGGCACCCGCGCGCAGCCGGTCGGCCGCCGGCGCGAACACCTGGCCGGCGCTCGAGCCGTCGCCCGCGTTGCAGTCGCCGCGTTCGTGTACCTGCAAGGCGTGATCGCTGTTCGGCGGCAAGCCGGCCAGGTTGTAGGTGACCTGCACGCCGTCCGGACGCTCGACGAACGTCACCGCGCCGCGCGCCTGCGAGCCGACCGTCGGCTGCAGTTGTGCGTCGGCCCGTTTTTCGTGCGACGAGGAAAAGGAGGTGCAGCCGGCCAGCAGGCCCAGCGCGGCGGCGGCCAGCAGCGCGCACCGCGCGCGGCCGGCGTACACGCCGTGATGTCGTTGTTTCATTCGATCCTCATGCCGGCTGACGGCCGTTTGACACGACGGCCGCGCCGGGCGGGTAAAGGGACCCGGGAAAAGTCGCCATGATACCGCGCCTCGCGGCGCCGTAAACAGCGTGAGGCCCCGCCCCGCAAGGGTTTTACGTATTTTGAACAACGATCGACGGGAACTTCGACGTCATGTCGCGCGATCGCTCGGCAATCGCCAGCGCAACACCGCGCGCGATTTCGCGATAGCGATGCGCCAGCGCGCCTTCCGAATCGGCCACGACCGTCGGCGTGCCGCTGTCGGCGCGCTCACGGATCGCGATGTCGAGCGGCAGGCTGCCGAGCACGTTGACGCCGTACTCCTTCGCCATCCGCTCGGCCCCGCCGGCGCCGAAGACGTGCTCCTCGTGGCCGCAGTTCGAGCAGATGTGGATGCTCATGTTCTCGACGATGCCGAGGATCGGAATCCCGACCTTCTCGAACATCTTCAGGCCCTTCTTCGCGTCGAGCAGCGCGATGTCCTGCGGCGTCGTGACGATCACCGCGCCGGTGACGGGCACGCGCTGCGCGAGCGTCAGCTGGATGTCGCCCGTGCCGGGCGGCATGTCGACGATCAGGTAGTCGAGCTCGCGCCAGTTGGTCTGGCGCAGCAGCTGCTCGAGCGCGGAGGTCGCCATCGGGCCGCGCCATACCATCGGGTTGTCTTCCTCGATCAGGAAGCCGATCGAGTTCGCCTGCAGCCCGTGGCCGACGAGCGGGTTCATCGACTGGTTGTCGGGCGACTCGGGACGCTGGCCGTGGATGCCGAGCATCGTCGGCAGCGACGGGCCGTAGATGTCGGCGTCGAGGATGCCGACCGACGCGCCTTCCGCGGCGAGCGCGAGCGCGAGGTTGACGGCCGTCGTGCTCTTGCCGACACCGCCCTTGCCCGATGCGACCGCGACGATGTTCTTCACGTTCGGCAGCAATTTCACGCCGCGCTGCACCGTGTGCGCGACGATCTCCTGCGAGACCGCGACGCGCGCGTCGCGCACGCCGGCCACGGCCTGCAGCGCCGCGGTGACGCGGGCACGCACGTCGTCGTGCTGGCTGCGCGCGGGATAACCGAGCACCACGTCGAGCGCCACGACGTCGCCGTCGATCGCGACGTTGCGCACGCCCTTGTTCGCCGCATACGGACGGCCGGTATTGGGGTCGACGACAGCCGCCAAAGCGGCGTCGACTTGTGCCCGGTCAATGCTCATCGAAACTCCGTGAAAACGTTTTTCTCGCGCGCAAACGTCAAAAAATATCAAATTTCGGCGCGAAAATCGGGAAAAGTGAAAGAATCTGTTGCACGCCATTGCGCGAACGCGCGACCCGGCGCACTCTTCGCGTGCGGCATGCTATGGGGCCAAATCGGCCACTTACCGCCTATATTGTAGAGGCTGACGCGTCGCACTGTCCCAACAGCCACGCTGACGGGCAGGGCATGCAGCCACCTCGGCGGCTGCCGCGAGCACGGGCCTGCCCTCCTTTTTCGGGCGGCCCGCGCAGGGAGCCATAACTGTTGTTGTCGTCGTTGTCGACTCGTTCAACCAAGAGAGGAATCCAAGATGAACATGAAAATCGCGACCCGCTTGTCCGTCTTCGCATTGGCCGGCGCACTGCTGGCAGGCTGCGCCACGCAGCAAGGCAACAACGCGGCCGTCGGTACCGGCACGGGCGCAGCACTGGGCGCAGGCATCGGCGCGCTGGCAGGCGGCGGCAAGGGCGCGGCGATCGGCGCTGGCGTCGGCGCACTGGTCGGCGGCGTGACGGGTTACAACTGGCAGGCGATCAAGAACAAGCTCGCACCGTCGGCAGCGCAAACGGGCACGCAAGTGACCGAGCAGCCGGACGGCTCGCTGAAGCTGAACGTGCCGAGCTCGGTGACGTTCGCGACGAATCAGTACGCGATCACGCCGGCCTTCACGCCGCTGCTGAACGACCTGGCGACGACGCTGAACCAGAACCCGCAAGTGACGGCTTCGATCGTCGGCTACACGGACAGCACGGGCTCGGCGCAGCTGAACCAGACGCTGTCGCAGAACCGCGCGCAAAGCGTCGTGAACGCACTGGCGCAGCGCGGCGTGAACGGCGGCCGCCTGTCGGCGCAAGGCATGGGCGCATCGAACCCGATCGCGGACAACGCGACCGAAGCCGGCCGCGCACAGAACCGCCGCGTCGAAATCTACCTGCGCGCAGCGCAGGCGCAGTAAGCGCACGACGAGGGGAACGCGCGGGCTCGCGGCCCGCGCAGCCCCGCCGGACAAGGCTTCCGGCGGACCCGGTAACAAATCGAAAAAATTTTCGAACTTCTGTCGCAGGCCGTGGTCAGTATTTACGGTACGCGGCTGGTGTTGCCGGCGCGTCACCATTCTCCTCTTGTCGTTGTTGCTCCGGGGCCGTATCCGCCCCGGTTTTTTTTGCCCGCAGAAATCGTGCTGCGCCGCAGCACACCGCCCTCGGGCACGCCGCTTGCGTGGCCCCGCCTCTTTCGGCGCCCGGTCGAGGGCGCCTGCCCGCGTCGCTGACGCGCGCCCCTGCTAGAATCGCAGTTTCCCGTCGTTTTTCCGCCGTTCCTCTACAGACCCTATGTCCGCATCCGACCTCACTTCCGTGCAGGCTGCGGCGCCGCAAGGCGGCCGCCAGATCCTCGTTACGTCCGCACTGCCCTATGCCAACGGGCAGATCCACATCGGCCACCTGGTCGAGTACATCCAGACCGACATCTGGGTGCGGACGCTGCGAATGCATGGCCATGAGGTCTACTACATCGGCGCCGACGACACGCACGGCACGCCGATCATGCTGCGCGCGGAGAAGGAAGGCCTGACCCCGAAGCAGCTGATCGATCGCGTGTGGACCGAACACAAGCGCGACTTCGACAGCTTCGGCGTGTCGTTCGACAACTTCTACTCGACCGATTCGGACGAGAACCGCGTGCTGAGCGAGAAGATCTACGTCGCGTTGCAGGACGCCGGCTTCATCGCCGAGCGCGAGATCGAGCAGGCATACGATCCCGTCAAGGAAATGTTCCTGCCGGATCGCTTCATTAAGGGCGAGTGCCCGAAGTGCCACGCGAAGGACCAGTACGGCGACAACTGCGAAGTGTGCGGCTCGACCTACCTGCCGACCGAACTGCTGAACCCGTATTCGGTCGTGTCGGGCGCGACGCCGGTGCGCAAGACCTCGAAGCACTACTTCTTCCGCCTGTCCGATCCGCGCTGCGAAACGTTCCTGCGCGAATGGGTGAGCGGCCTCGCGCAGCCCGAAGCGACCAACAAGATGCGCGAATGGCTCGGCGACGCCGGCGAGGCCAAGCTCGCCGACTGGGACATCTCGCGTGACGCGCCGTATTTCGGCTTCGAGATCCCGGGCGCGCCCGGCAAGTATTTCTACGTGTGGCTCGACGCGCCGGTCGGCTACTACGCGAGCTTCAAGAACCTGTGCGAGCGCAACGGCATCGACTTCGATGCGTGGGTCCGCCCGGGCTCGACCACCGAGCAGTACCACTTCATCGGCAAGGACATCCTGTACTTCCACACGCTGTTCTGGCCCGCGATGCTCGAGTTCTCGGGCCATCGCACGCCGACCAACGTGTTCGCGCACGGGTTCCTGACGGTCGACGGCGCGAAGATGTCGAAGTCGCGCGGCACGTTCATCACCGCGCAGAGCTACATCGACACGGGCCTGAACCCCGAATGGCTGCGCTACTACTTCGCCGCGAAGCTGAACGCGACGATGGAAGACATCGACCTGAACCTCGACGACTTCCAGGCGCGCGTGAACAGTGACCTCGTCGGCAAGTACGTGAACATCGCGAGCCGCGCGGCAGGCTTCCTGATCAAGCGCTTCGACGGCCGCGTGCAGGACAGCGCGATGAACCATCCGCTCGTCGCGAAGCTGCGCGAGGCGATCCCGCAGATCGCCGCGCACTACGAGGCACGCGAGTACGGCCGCGCGCTGCGCCACACGATGGAGCTCGCGGACGAGGTGAACGCGTACGTCGACGGCGCGAAGCCGTGGGATCTCGCAAAGGATCCGGCCAACGCGGTCGCGCTGCACGAAACCTGCAGCGTGAGCCTCGAGTCGTTCCGCCTGCTGTCGCTCGCGCTGAAGCCGGTGATGCCGCGCGTGGCCGAAGCCGTCGAGTCGTTCTTCGGGATCGCGCCGCTCGCCTGGGCCGATGCCGCGAAGCCGCTGTCGTCGGAGCAGCCGATCAAGGCGTACCAGCACCTGATGACGCGCGTCGACCCGAAGCAGATCGAAGCGCTGCTCGCCGCGAACCGCGATTCGCTGCAGGCCGAAGCCACCGGCGCGGCTGCCGCGAGCGCGAACGCCGCGAAGGATGCGAAGAACAACGCGAAGGCGAACGCGAAGCAGGCTGTCGTGAACGGCGCGGACGACGCACCGATCTCGATCGACGATTTCGCGAAGATCGACCTGCGCATCGCGAAGATCGTCGCGTGCCAGGCCGTCGAAGGCTCGGACAAGCTGCTGCAGCTCACGCTCGACGTCGGCGAGGAAAAGACCCGCAACGTGTTCTCGGGCATCAAGTCCGCGTACCAGCCCGAGCAGCTCGTCGGCAAGCTGACCGTGATGGTCGCGAACCTCGCGCCGCGCAAGATGAAGTTCGGCCTGTCCGAAGGGATGGTGCTCGCCGCGTCGGCCACCGACGAGAAGGCCGAGCCGGGCCTCTACATCCTCGAGCCGCACAGCGGCGCGAAGCCCGGCATGCGCGTGAAGTAAGCCGAACGCGCTGCCGCTTGCGCGAAAAAGAAGCCCCGCACGATGTGAACTGACCCCGTAAAGTTGGACGGGTTATGACGGCTAGGGCTGAGTTCTGTATTGCACGGGACTCAGCCCTTTTAGTTTCAGTTTGATGCGGTCGTGATTGTAGTAGTGGATGTAGCTTGCCAAGCCGGTTTGCAGTTCGTCCAGGTTGCGGAACCGATTCAGATGGAAGAACTCGGATTTCAGCGTGCCGAAGAAGCTCTCCATGGCGGCGTTGTCCAGGCAATTCCCTTTACGCGACATGCTTTGCGTGAGCGCTCGTTGCTGCAGTAGGCGGCGATACGCAGGCATCTGGTACTGCCAGCCCTGATCCGAATGCAAGAGAGGCCGCTCGTGTGACTTCAAGCGCGCCAATGCCTTGCGAAGCATTGCGCTGACCATCTCGAACGCCGGGCGCCTCGCGGTTTCATAAGCAATGATCTCGCCGTTGTACAGATCGAGCACTGGTGACAGGTACAGCTTCTGGCCACCCACGTTGAATTCCGTGACATCCGTTACCCACTTCTCATTCGGACGCTTTGCGTAGAACCGACGCTGTAAAACATGAGGTGCAACACGTCCGACGCTACCTTTGTAGGAGCGGTATTTCTTCGGGCGCACACAAGACTTCAGCCGCAACTCACCCATCAGACGCGCCACAGTCTTGTGGTTAATCACCTGTCCCAGATTACGTAGAGCGAGCGTGATGCGTCGATAGCCGTAGCGGCCCTTGTGCCGTTCGAACAGCGAGCAGATTCTTGCCCTTGTATCGGCATACTTGTCGGCTGCTCCGAGCAATTTCTGATGATAGTAGAACGTGCTGCGCGCCAAGCCGGCAACCTTCAACAAGCCCGCAAGCGGATATTGCTGCCTTAGCTCGAGCACGATTTGCGCTTTTTGCGTTGCGCTGATCGCTGCTGCGCTTGAGCCAAGGCTTCGAGCTTTTTTAAGTACGCGTTCTCCATGCGCAGGAAGTTCAACTCGTCGAGTAGTTCCTGTCGGGAGCGCGTATCGTCCTCGGGTAGCGGCGGTGGCGTGAGCGGTGGCTTGGGCATCTTCCTGGGGCGCCCCCGCTGGCGCGGCGACAGTGCGTCTATACCGCCTTCATCATACTGGCGTTTCCACTGGCCGATGGCCGTACGGTTCCTAATGTTGAAGCGTGCAGCCGTCTCACGCGCTGACAACCCTTCGCTACGCATTTGCTGCAGTACAAGCAACTTGAACTCTGCGCTGTAGCGCTCGCACTTCTTCTTCAAGCCTGCCGGACCATGTATGCGATGGGCCGCCACCCACTTGCGGATCGTCGCCTCATCGACGCCGTGGCGCTTGGACATCTCACGGAACCCAGCGTGGCCGGACTCGTACTCCTCTGCAATGGATACCTTGAACTGCTCCGTGTACTTGCTCATGAAAAACACCCCAAAGGTTGGATCGATGTCCAACTTTTGGGGTGCAGTTCAATGTGCGGGGCTTTTTTCATGGCTGCTCGGCGCGCCGCCCGCCCCCGCGGTCACTGCTGAACCAGCGATCAAAACGCCGCGTGTAGTTCAGGTCGACGCCCTGGAACGTGCCGCCGTACGCGGATACCGACCAGAAACGCGTCAGGTTGATCGTCGCCTTGAACGCGTTGGCCGCCGATTGCAGCCCCTGCTCGAAGCCGAGCACGAAGCGCTCGTTGATCGCCTTCGACACGAGCACGACCTGCGGATCGGTCAGGCCGACTTCACTGCGGCCGACCGACACCTCGTCGAGACCGAAGGTCTGCGCGACGCGCTTGCCGGTCACGCTGCCGAGCAGCCCGAGCGCCGCCGTCATCGCACCCTGCTGGCCGACGTTGTTGCCCTGGTCGGTGCCGTGCCCGAACAACAGCCACGACAGTTTTTCGTTTTCGGTGACGTTCGGCTCCGACACGAGCTTGACCGTCAGCGACTGGATCGTGCCCGTCACCTGCACGCCGGCCTCGACCTCCTGGTTGCGCCGCATCGCGAGGATGTTGACGCCCGGGTTCGACACGGGGCCGTTGAACGTGAAGAAGCCGTTCTCGACCGCGAGCTTGCGGCCGAACGACGTGTACGTCGACCCTTCGGTCACGCGCACGTTGCCGACCGCGCGCAGCGGCACGCCCGGCGCGCTCATCACGGTGATCGTGCCGCGCAGCCCGAGATCCGCGCCGTGGCCCTTGAAGCGGAAGTTGTTGCCGAGGCCGATGTCGATGTTCGCGCGCGGCGCGAGCGACGGCGCCGGCTTGTCCTCGACCGGCTTCGGCTTCGCGACCGCGGAACCGGTCGGCGTCTCGCCGCGCACCGTGCCGCCCGGCTGCTCGATCACCACATCGTCCGACAGGTGCGGCGCCGATTCCTCGGGCAAGTCGAACAGCGCGCGGTCGACGACGAACTTGCCGTCGATCGACAGTGCGCCACGCGGCCCGTCGTTCGCAACCGTCGCCTTGCCCGACAGCGACAGCTTGCGGTCCGGCGCCGCGAACAGTTCGAGCTTGTCCGCGACGATGCTCGCGGTCAGGTCGGGCGCCTCGCCGTCGAGGCGCACGCGGCCGAGTGCGCGCAGCGTACCGTCGCCGCCGTGGAACTCGACCTGCTGGAATTCGACGAGGTTTTCCGACAGCTTCACGCGCACGATGCCGTCCTTCAGCTGCACGCCCTGGTCGATCAGCGTCGCGGACAGGTCGTCACCCGTCAGCATCCCCGACAGGTTCGGCTTCACCGGCGTGCCGGCGACCGTCAGCTTCAGCGCCGCGCGCCCGCCGAGCAGGTAGCTCGGCCCGAACAGGTTGCCGGTCGTCTTCAGCGCCGGGATGTCGGCGTCGATGCGACCCGACAGCGGGCCGTCGTCGACCACGCCGAACATCCCGTCGCGCAGCGCGAACGGCACGGTGACGTTCGCGTCGAGCGTGCCGATCCGGGCCGCCTTCGCGAGCGCCGTCACGTTGAGCCGGTTGCCGGGCGTGAAGCTCGCGCGCGCGGACAGGTCGGTCAGCCCCAGCGAGGCGATGCCGCGCCCGCTTTCGATCGTCACGTCGCCGCCGCGGCGCTTCACCTGCACGTAGCCTGTCGCGTTCGCGCCGAGCGAGAAATCCCAGTCGGCATCGAGCACGACGTCGGTGCGCACCGGCGGCCGCTGGCCCGTCAGTTCCTGGCGGACCTCGAGGAAACGCGCGACCGACGCACCGGTCACCGAGCCCGCCGAGCGCATCTGGCCGTGATCGAACACGAACGACTTCAGGTCGATCGCCGCGCCTTCGAGCGTGAGGCGCGTCGCGCCGAGCGTCACGCGGCCGGCGCCGGCCGACACGGTCAGCGGCGACTGCAGCGCGATGGTCGGCGTGCCGCGGTTCGCAAGACGCGTGACGGTGCCGTCCCAGCGCATCCCGTCGCGATTCTCGACCACGCCGCCATTCGCCGCGAGCGTCACGTCGATCACGCGGCCGCCGGCCGCCCCGAGCGCCGACGCGTCGAGCGTGTGCTTCGCGCGCGTGCCGTCGAGGTTCGCGCGCAGCGATTTCAGCTTCAGCGAGCCGAGCGCGATGTCGGACGCATCGGCCGTGAACACGAGCGCGCCGTGCGCGCCGTCGCGGATGTCCGCGCGGCCCTGCGCGGCACCGATCCGGTTCGAGCCGACGACGACGTGCTCGGCCTTGTAGGTGGCCGTCACGTTCGGGTGCGCGAAGCTGCCGGTCAGGTCGCCCTGCGCCTGCACGAGCCCTTGCACGCCAAAGCCGAGCCGGTCGAGCTGCGGCGCGTCGACGACGAAGCGCAGCCGGTCGCCGGGCGCACCGAAGCTGCCGCGCAGGTCGACATGGTTGCCCGCGATCGACAGGTTCGCGTTGCTCGGCAAGATGCGCGAGCCGGCCAGCTGCACGACGCCGGCGCCGGTCAGCGGCACGCCGTCGTACAGGCTGTCGCCGAGCTTGAAGGTCGCCTTCGTCGATACCTGCGGCGCGAATGCGCCCGACGCCGTCAGCGTGCCCGACACGCGCGTCTCGCCGCGCGGGGCCGGCGCTTTCGTGGCCTTGGCGGGCGCCTTGCCGCCCCCCGCCTTCGGCGCGCTCATGGCGGCGAGCAGCAGCGGATCGAATGCGGTCAGCGTCGCCTTCGCGTCATAGCTCGAATGCGCATCGTGGCGGAACACACCCGTCAGGTCGATGCGGCCCTTGCCCGCCGTCACGCGCGCGTCGGTCAGCACGGTCTGCTGCGGCGTCAGCGCAACCTTCGCGCGGGCGCCGAGCGCGAGCTTCGGATCGTTCAGGTTGAAATCGACGGTCGTGACATCGCCCGCGAGCGTCACGCCGAGCGGGCCGGCGAGGCGCATCGGTCGCAGCTCGGCGACGAACGCGTTCAGGTCGAGGTTCGCGACCTTCAGGTCGAAGCGGCCCTTGCCACCCGTCAGCGTGCCGTTGCCGGTCACGCTGCCGTCGCGGATCAGCTTCAGCGCGAGATCGTCGATCCGCTGCGCGTGCGCGTCGAGATGCACGTTCGCGTGCGCATCGATCACCGGCAGCAAATGGTCGCCGAGCGTGCCGGGCTTCGCGTTGACGATCGACACCGGGCCCGTCACCGCAAAACCCTTCGCGGGCTCGGCCCCGGCCGGCGCCGTCACCGGCGCGAGTTCCGCGCGCACCGCGAGATCGGCAGCCGGCGCGCCGGGCGCGAGCGCCTGCGGATTCACGTGATCGAACGCGAGCGATGCGCGGGTGAGCGGCACCGCGCCGAACGGCGCGGCCTCGACGTGCGCGCGTCCGTTCAGCTTCATCCCGCTTGCGTCGACTTCGGCGACGAGCGCCTCGAGCGACCCCGACACGCGCGCACGCGCGTCGACCGGCTCGTCGGACAGCTTGCCTGCATAGGTGGCGTCACCCGTCAGCGCGAATGGCTTCACGCCGTCGAGCTTCGCGCGTGCGGTCAGCGCGCCGTACGGCGTATCGACGCCGGCGAGCACGAGTTCATGGTGACGGCCGTCGCTGCGGCCGTTCAGTGCGATATGGTCGAGCTGCGTCGTCGAGCCGCCGTCGTGGATCGCGAGGTGATCGACGCGCAGGTCGTCGATCCGCAACTGCAGCGGCAGGCTCAGGTCCTGCGGCGTCGTACTCGGCGTCGACGGCCCCGGCGCGATCCGCACGTCGATCGTGCCGGCGCGAAGGTACGCGATGGACAGCCGCCACGGCGCGCGGGTCAGGGCCCAGCGGCCGTCGAGCCGGTCGATGCGGATTTCGGTGCCGGTGCCGTCGGGGCTCGTCCACGCGAATCCGCGCAACCGCACACCGGTCGCAAGCGCGCCGCCGTCGAGCGTGCCCGCGAGCCGCGCGCCGAGCACGCGACCGGCCACCTGCCACGCGAGCCGCGTGCCGTGCTCGGTCGTCGCCGCGGCCAGCACGAGGCCGACCGCCAGCACGACGAGCAGCACGACCGTGACAAGCGTCCACGCGACGAACCGCCCGATCCACGCGACGGGCCCGCGGCGCGGCGTGCGCGGCGGCGCGTCGGGCGCGCCGTCGGGCGAGTCCGGATCGTGAGGCGGCGGCGTGTCGTTCGGGTCCTTCGTCATGCGGTTCGTCGTCGGTGAAGCGGTACGGTCAGAAAGCGATGCCGAGCGTCAGGTACGGGCGCACGCTATGGTTGCGCAACCCGTACGCGACGTCGACGTTGATCGGGCCGACGGGGCTGCGCCAGCGCGCGCCGATGCCGACACCCGGGTAGAACACGCGCTCGCCCCACGCATCGGTGGCAGTGCCGATGTCGAAGAACGTCGCCGCGCCCCAGTCGCGGTTGAACCAGTGCTGGTATTCGGCGGTGCCCGTCATCAGGTACTTGGTCGGCAGCACGGAGCCGTCGACGCTGTTACCGATGCTCTGGTAGCCGTAGCCGCGCACCGAGTTCGAGCCGCCCGCGCGGAACAGCAGCGACGCCGGCACGCCGGTCGAGCTGCCGCTCGTGAACACGCCGCCGAGCTCCGCACGGAACACGAACAGGTCGCGCTTGCCGATCGGCAGGTACTGCTGGCCGCGCGCGTAGCCGCGGATGAAGGACTGGTCGGTCAGCACGCCCTTGACCGCGAAGCCGGCCTCCGCGTGGATCAGGTTGCCCGAACGCGGAAACAGCGGATCGTCGACGTTGCGGCGCGTCCACGCCCATTGCGGCACGAGCGCGCGGCTCGTGGTCGGCCCGGCGCCGTTCTGGTCGAGCCGGTCCTGGTAGTACATCAGCGAATACGCATAGTCGATGAACTGGCCGGTGCGCGTGCGCTGCACGCCGACCCGCGCGCTGTAGATGCGCGTGTCCGACACGTTGGTGTTCGTGTACGACGCGAGCACGCTGTTGGTCCAGCCCTTCTCGCCCGGCGGCATCGACAGCTGGACCTGCCCGTATTGCTGGATCTGGTCGAGCCGGCCCGACACGGTCAGCGGCCACGCGGCGCCGAACGTGTCGAGATACGTGTAGGAACCCTGCACGTGCGGCCCGGTATCGGTGGCAAAGCCGACGCCGCCGCGGATGTTGTTGTACGGAAACTCGCTGACCTTCACGTGCACGGGCGTGCGCTCGGGCTTCGCCGTATCGTCGCCGACGTCGATCGCGACGCTCGCGTAATACGGCGTGTTCTGCAACTGCCGCTGCAGTTCGGTGATCCGCTGCACGTCGTAGATCTCGCCTTCCGACAGCGGATTGACGTTCGTGACGATCTTTTCCGGATAGCGCCGCACGCCGTCGACGTCGACCTTGCCGATCGTGAACGTCGGGCCGCTGTCGAACGTGACCGCGAGCATCGCGCGCTGCGTGCGCGGGTCGATGCGCGCTTCGGACGACGCGATCTTCCCGCCGAGATAGCGGTGCGACTGCAGTTGCCTGAGCGCCGCGCCCTTCGCGCCGTCCCAGTCGGACTGCGTGAACGGATCGCCCGGCTTCAGCGAGAACGCGAAGCGGGTCGCGGCTTCCTGCTTCGGATCCTCGGTGTCGATGGGCCCCTTGAACGTCAGGTCGACGCTCGACACGATCGTCTGCTTGCCCGGATCGACCGCGATGCGCACGTCGCGCTTGCCGTCGCGCGTGCGCACGTCGGTGCGCACGACCGGCGAGAAATAGCCGGCCGTCGCGGTGAGGTCGCGCACCTGCTGCGGCGTGGCGGTCACGAGGAAGTCGAACTGGTCGTCGCTGATGTCGTCACGCTTCGCGAAGCGCGCGATGTCGAGATGCGTCTTCAGGAGCTTGCGGATCGAACGCGGCGCGTCGATGTCGACGTCGTACTTCGCATGGGCCGGCAGCGCGAAGCACGCGGCCAGGCAACCCGCGAGGGCCGCCCGCGCGACGCGGGCCGCGGCGGCGGCGCGCTCGCGTGCCGCGCGCGGGCTCGCGTCATGCGCCGTGTGTGCTTGCTGGTTCGACTGCCCCGCCAAATATGACCTCGCCGTCTCGGAGTGTTACGGTTTCGTGGAAAACCCTGTATTTGACCACAGGGCGCCGACGTCACCGCCAAACGATTGTGAAAGAGTGCCAAGCCACCGGAAGGGCCGCCGCACGATGTCCGCCGGTACCGGCCAGCGGATTCGACGCGCGATTGACGCCGGCCGTTCCCGCGATGCGGTAAAATCCCGCCATCGTGAATCCGGCGCATCGTGCGCCGCCCGAAACGGAAAACCCAGCCATGCCGTACCAGTCCGATGTCACGCAGTTCCTGAACCAGCTCAAGCAGCAGAAGCCGACGCTCGAGGACGAGCAGCGCAAGGGCCGTTCCCTGCTGTGGGACAAGCAGCCGATCGACCTCGAAGAGCGCGCCGAGCAGCAGGAATCGCGCGTGAAGCAAACGCCGTACGTCTACTACCAGAACTTCTGACGACGTGAGCGCCGCCGACGAGGCCAGCGCCGCCCGGCAGGACGACGCGATCGCCGCGCCCGCGGGCGCCGATTCGACGCCCGACACGGTCGACGGCGTCGCGGCATTCGCTCGCCTGTACGGCGAGCCGCTCTTCAAGCTGCCGCAGGATCTCTACATCCCGCCCGATGCGCTCGAGGTCTTCCTCGAGACCTTCGAAGGCCCGCTCGACCTGCTGCTCTACCTGATCCGCAAGCAGAACTTCAACGTGCTCGACATCCCGATGGCGCAGGTCACCGCGCAATACCTGGGCTACGTCGACCAGATCCGCACGTCGAACCTCGAGCTGGCGGCCGAGTACCTGCTGATGGCCGCGATGCTGATCGAGATCAAGTCGCGGATGCTGCTGCCGGTCAAGAAGGCCGACACCGGCGAGGAAGCCGAGGATCCGCGCGCCGAACTCGTGCGCCGCCTGCTCGAATACGAGCAGATGAAGCTCGCCGCGCAGCGGCTCGACCAGCTGCCGCAGCTCGGCCGCGACTTCCTGCGCGCCGAGGTCTACATCGAGCAAAGCGTCACGCCGCGCTTCCCCGACGTGAATTCGGACGACCTGCGCGCCGCATGGGCCGACGTGCTCAAGCGCGCGAAGCTCGTCCAGCACCACAAGATCTCGCGCGAGGAGCTGTCGGTGCGCGAGCACATGAGCCTGATCCTGCGCCGGCTGCAGAACGCGCGCTTCATGGAGTTCGCCGAGCTGTTCGACACGTCGCGCGGCGTGCCGGTCGTCGTCGTGAATTTCATCGCGATGCTCGAACTCGCGCGCGAGTCGCTCCTCGAAATCACGCAGGCCGAGCCGTTCGCGCCGATCTACGTGCGTCTCGCGTACCTGCCCGCGTAACACCCGCGCCCGCCCTTCCCGTTCTCCCGCTTCATCCCGGCACGCTCGCCGCTACGCCGCAGTCCGGTGCGGCCGCGCGCATGGTTGCCGGCACGCCCGATTAAAAAGTGAACGACCGTTCTTTTTTCGATGCGTTTGGCGGCCAAATCCTCTACAATCCGCCGACGCCCGATGCGCCGCCCGCGCGCCGGCGTTCTCCGCTTCGACCCCGACGCCGCTGCTGCGGCGCCAACGCGCGCCAGCGCGAGGAACCCGCTACCCGATCATGAAAGTCATCAGCTCGATCCATGAACTGCGCGACCAGCTGCGCGGACAGAACCGCACGGCGTTCGTGCCGACGATGGGCAACCTGCACGAAGGGCACCTGTCGCTGATGCGCCTCGCGCGCCAGCACGGCGACCCGGTCGTGGCGAGCATCTTCGTCAACCGGCTGCAATTCGGCCCGAACGAGGATTTCGACAAGTATCCGCGCACGCTCCAGGACGATATCGAGAAGCTGCAGAAGGAAAACGTCTACGTGCTGTTCGCGCCGACCGAGCGCGACATGTACCCGGAACCGCAGGAATACCGCGTGCTGCCCCCGGACGATCTCGGCGGGATCCTGGAAGGGGAATTCCGGCCCGGCTTCTTCACCGGCGTGTGCACGGTCGTGGCGAAGCTGATGGCCTGCGTGCAGCCGCGCGTCGCCGTGTTCGGCAAGAAGGACTACCAGCAGCTGATGATCGTGCGCCGCATGTGCCAGCAGCTCGCGCTGCCGGTCGACATCATCGCCGCCGAAACCGTGCGCGACGAGGACGGCCTCGCGCTGTCGTCGCGCAATCGCTACCTGTCGGCCGACGAGCGCGGCGAAGCGCCCGAACTCGCGAAGACGCTGCAGCGCATCCGCGAAAGCGTGCTCGGTGGCGAGCGCGACCTCGGCAAGCTTGAGGAACTGGCCCGCACGCATCTGGCCGGCCGCGGCTGGGCGCCCGACTACATCTCGATCCGCCGCCGCGCGAACCTGATCGCGCCGGACGCGGCCCAGCTCGAAGCCGGCGAACCGCTCGTCGTCGTCGCCGCCGCGAAGCTCGGCGCGACGCGCCTCATCGACAACCTGGAAATCTGACGGGCCGCCCCGCCCGCGCCTCTCACGCATCACGGAGACACCATGCAGCGCCACATGCTCAAATCGAAGATCCACCGTGCGACCGTCACGCACTGCGAGCTGCACTACGAAGGCTCGTGCGCGATCGACGAAGACCTGCTCGACGCCTCGGGCATCATCGAGAACGAACGGATCGACATCTGGAACATCAACAACGGCGAGCGCTTCTCGACTTACGCGATCAAGGGTGAGCGCGGCAGCGGGATGATCTCGCTGAACGGCTCGGCCGCGCGTCGCGCGCAACTCGGCGACCTCGTGATCATCGCGGCCTTCGCGATGGTCGACGAAGCCGAGCTGCAGGCCGGCTGGAAGCCGAAGCTCGTGTTCATGGACGACGGCAACAAGATCAAGGGCCACCGCGATCACGTGCCGACGCAGAACTGGACCTGACCTGACCGCCTGCCCGCGTGCCGCGGCGCGCGGGCGCGGCGGTGCCGCTTGTGGTCGAAGGGCCGGATGCCGTACTCGACGGCATCCGGCCCTTTCTCATTTCATCGTGCGCCGCCCCGGCGGCCACGCGATCAGGACGCCTTGGCGGCCTTCTCCGTCTTCCCTGCCTTCGGCGCCCGGCGTTCGGCCCATTCGACGATCGGCCGCCATTGCTCGAGATCCTTCTCGACGCGGCTCTTCGCGACGTCCCACAGCGTCAGGCCGTGCGCGGCGATCTGCACGTAGTTCTGCGTGTCGCGCACGTAGCCGAGCACCGGCAGGCCGAGCCCTTCGACGAAGCGGTGAAGCTGGTCGGACGAGCGCGTGCGCGCATCGACCCGCATCCCGACGATCCCGACCTCGACGTTGCCCTTGCGCACGGCCTTCTCGTCGGCGAGGCGCTCCAGAAACTGCTGCGTGGCCAGGATATCGAACATCGACGGCTGCAGCGGCACGATCACCTTGTCGGCCAGTTGCAGCGCGACGTTGAGCCGGTTGCCATGCAGGCCGGCCGGCGTATCGATCACCGCATATTCGAGGCCGCGCGGCGGCTTCGTCGGCGCGTCCGGGTCGAGTTCCCATGCCTCGATCGGCGGCAATCCGGCCGGCCGCAGGTCGAGCCACGCATGCGCGGACTGCTGCCGGTCCAGGTCGGCGAGCGCGACCCACGCGCCCTGCGCCGCGAAAAAGCCGGCAAGATTGGTGGACAGCGTGCTCTTCCCCACGCCGCCCTTCGGATTCGCCACCACGATCACCGTCATGAATTCCCCCGAAAAAGCCGCGCGGCGCCCGCCGCCTGGCAGGCGCCGCTCGATTGCGGATACAGGGAGCGATGATATCGGCAAACGGGGGGTCACCGGAACGGGTTGCGCCGCCCCGGGTGCGCTGACTTACCCCTTACACGCGCTGAACCGCGGCCTCCCGTGCGCCGAGCGCGAACGCGCCGCCGCCCAGCAGCGCCTGCACGGCAAGCGTGACGGCCCAGAACGCCGGATATTCCCAGCCGCCGTGCGGTGACGCAAAGCTCCAGCCGTTCGGCAAATGCGTAGCGGTTGCGCCGAGCATGAACGGCAGCAGCACGAGTGCGGCGACGCGCACGCGGAAGCCCGCGAGCAGCGCCAGGCCGCCGGCCAGTTCGATGAACGTCGTCAGGTACGCGAGCCAGCCCGGCAGGCCGATCGACGCAAAGAACTGCGCGGTGCCGGGCAGCGTGAAGACGAACACCTTCTGCGCGACGTGCGCGAGATACAACACGCCGAGCGCGACGCGCAGCAGGGTCGCGGCGAAATCGTTGAGGCGATTGGGGTTCATGGCGAATTCCTTCGTGAGTGGTGTGAATGGATCGCACTCTATTCGAATCAATTCGACCGATAAACTCGCCACTTCGCTTTAACTGATTCCTATATGGAGTTAATCGGGGCGTAAAAAGGGGCATGACCGATCATGCCCCGCCACCTGCCTCAGTAACCGCTCTTGCCTTGTGTGGCGTCGCCGGAACCGGACTGGCTGCCGCCCGGTGCGGACGAATCGCACGCGTGCGCCACCGCCGACGCGCCCAGCAGCGCCGCGAGCAGCACGCTCCACCACCATCGAGCCTTCATCGTCGCACTCCTCCAGGCGGACCTCCGCCCTTCTGTGTTGTACGCGATCCGGCGGAAAAAGCGAGTACGGGCCGGCCTCGCGTCAACGAAACTCGGCGTACAGCGCGTCGAGGTCGAGATGGTCGGCAAACGTGTCGGCCAGCCGTTCGAGCGATGCCTCGCGCAGCGCCGGATAGTCGATGCGCTCCGCGCCGTCGAGCCCGGCCCATGCGAGCAGCGCCGTGCAGGCGTCGGGCGAGTCGAACAGCCCGTGCACGTAGGTCGCGAGGATCTGGCCGTCGTCGGACACCGCGCCGTCGGGGCGTGTGCCGTCCCGCGCGGCGTCGGCGGCCAGCGCCAGCGCGGGCGACGCGAGTGCAGGCCCGTGCGTATCGCCCATGTGGATCTCGTAGCCGCGCACCGCGGCCCCGCCCGGCAGCGCGAGCTGCCCCGCCACGTTCTTCAGCGTCTTGTCGGGCTGCAGCGTCGTGTCGAAATCGAGCAGCCCGAGCCCCGGCACGCTGCCGGGCGCGCCTTCGAGGCCGAGCGGATCGTCGAGCGTGCGCCCGAGCATCTGCATCCCGCCGCAGATGCCGATCACCTTGCCGCCATAGCGCAGGTGGCGACGGATCAGCGTGTCCCAGCCCGCGTCGCGCAGCCACGCGAGATCGCGCTGCACGCTCTTCGAACCGGGCAGGATCAATAGGTCGGCGTCCGGCACGGGGCCGCTCTTCCAGTACGTGAATTCGACCTGCGGATGCGCACGCAGCGGATCGAAATCGGTGTGGTTGCTGATGCGCGGCAGCGCCGGCACGACGACGCGCAGCACGCCGGCATCGCCCCGTGCGGCGGCGCTGCGCGCCTGGGCGGGCAGCATGTCCTCGGCGTCGAGCAGCAGGCCGTGCAGGTACGGCAGCACGCCGAACACCGGCTTGCCCGTTTGCGCGCGCAGCCAGTCGAGCCCCGGTTCGAGCAGCTTGAAATCGCCGCGGAAGCGGTTGATCACGAAGCCGCGCACGCGCGCGCGCTCGCTGTCCGACAGGCACGCGAGCGTGCCGACCAGATGCGCGAACACGCCGCCGCGGTCGATGTCGGCGACCAGCACGACCGGGCAGTCGACACGTTCGGCAAATCCCATGTTCGCGATGTCGCCGTCGCGCAGGTTGATCTCGGCCGGGCTACCCGCGCCTTCGACGATCACCGTGTCGTAGCCGGCGCGCAGGCGCGCGTACGACTCGAGCACCGCGTCGAACGCGACCGGCTTGTAGTCGTGGTACGCACGCGCATTGAGGTTCATGCGCGCCTTGCCGTGGATGATCACCTGCGCGCCGCGATCGCTCGTCGGCTTCAGCAGCACGGGGTTGAAATCCGTATGCGGCGCGACGCCCGCGGCCAGCGCCTGCAGCGCCTGCGCGCGGCCGATCTCGCCGCCGTCGGCCGTCACCGCGCTGTTGAGCGCCATGTTCTGCGGCTTGAACGGCGCAACGCGCGCGCCGGCGCGGCGGGCAAGCCGGCACAGGCCGGCAACCAGCGTGCTCTTGCCCGCGTCGGACGTCGTGCCCTGGATCATCAGCGTGCCGCGCGGCCGCGGCTCGGGTGCATTCATCGTGTAAAGGTCGTCGCGAAGCAAAGGCCGCATTATCCCCCGCGCCGCCCTGCCCGCGCCGTTACAATCACGCGATGATTCCGCACGACCTCACCTTCGTCCTCGGCGGCGCGCGCTCGGGCAAGAGCGCACATGCCGAGCGGCTCGCCGCCGACAGCGGCCTCCCCGTCACCTACATCGCGACCGCAACCGCCGCCGATGCCGAGTTCGCGAAGCGCATCGCGCACCATCGCGCGCGCCGGCCGGCCGACTGGGGTTTCGCCGACGCGCCCGTCGATCTTGCCGGCACGCTCGCGCGGCTCGACGATCCGCACGCATGCCTGCTCGTCGACTGCCTCACGCTGTGGCTCACGAACCTGCTGTGTCCCGCCGACGGCGAACCGCTCGACGATGCGCAGTACGCGGCGCAGGTCGAGCGGCTCGAGCACGCGTTGCGCGGCGCGCGCGCGAAGGTGATCGTCGTCAGTAACGAAATCGGGCTCGGCGTCGTGCCGCTCGGGTCGGTCACGCGCCGCTACGTCGACGAGCTCGGGCGCCTGAACCAGCGCGTCGCCGCGCTCGCGACACGCGTGACGCTGCTCGTCGCCGGGCTGCCGCTCGACCTCAAGACCGGAGCACCGTCATGCTGATGCTGACGCTGCCCGTCGTCGCGATGTTCGCGGTCGCGGCCGCGATCATCGACCGCGCGATCGGCGAACCAGCCGGCTGGCACCCGCTCGTCGCGTTCGGCCGCCTCGCAGCGCGCATCGAAGGCGCGCTGAACACGGGCCGGCGCGGCCGCGTGATCGGCGTCGCCGCCTGGGTCGCGGCGGTCGTGCCGCCGGTCGCCATCGCGACATGGCTCACGACCGTGCTGCCGTGGCCGCTCGCGGCCGCGCTGCATATCGCGCTGCTGTGGTTCGCGCTCGGCGCGAAAAGCCTCGCCGACCACGTCGCGCCGATCGCTGCCGCGTTGCTGCGGCATGACCTCGGCGCCGCCCGCGCGCTGACCGCGCGCATCGTGTCGCGCGACACGAGCGACGCGGACGAAGGCGCGCTGTCGCGCGCAGCCGTCGAATCCGCGCTCGAGAACGGCAACGACGCGATCTTCGGCGCGCTGTTCTGGTTCGTCGTCGCGGGCGGCCCCGGCGCGCTGCTGTTCCGGCTCGCGAACACGCTCGACGCGATGTGGGGCTACCGCACGCCGCGCTTCCTGACCTTCGGCTGGGCCGCCGCGCGCCTCGACGACGCGCTGAACTGGATTCCCGCGCGCCTCACGGCCGCAAGCTACGCACTGCTCGGCGACACGGCCGCCGCATGGCGCTGCTGGCGCACGCAGGCGCGCCACTGGGACAGCCCGAACGCGGGCCCGGTGATGGCCGCCGGCGCCGGCAGCCTGAACGTGCAGCTCGGCGGCCCGGCCGTCTATCACGGCGAGATCGAGGATCGTCCCGCGCTCGGCACCGGCGCCACGGCGACCGCCGTCCACATCGTCGCCGCGCTGTCGCTCGTCACGCGCACGCTCGCCCTGTGGCTCGCGCTGCTGGTCGCGAGCGGCGCCCTCGCCATGGCCACCCATCATGTCTGACACCCGCATCGCACACGGCGGCAACCTGCATGAAGCCGCGCGCCGCCACGGCATTCCGTACGACGCGTGGCTCGACCTGTCGACCGGCATCAATCCGGTCGGCTATCCGGTGCCGCCCGTCCCGGCCGACGCATGGCGCCGGCTGCCCGACGACGGCGACGGCCTCGCGGCCTGCGCCGCACAGTACTACCACGCGCCCGATCCCGCACACGTGCTGCCGGTTGCCGGCAGCCAGGCTGCGATCCGCGCGTTGCCCGCGTTGCTGCCGACCGGCGACGCCGGCGTCGCGGCGCTCGCGTACGGCGAATACGCGCCCGCCTTCGCGCGCCACGGCCATCGCGTCGTCGCGCTCGACATCAACGCGGATACGCTGCCTGCGACGCTGCGTCACGTCATCGTCGGGAATCCGAACAATCCGACCGCCGAGTTCTTGTCGGCCGAGCGCCTGCTCGATTGGCACGTGCAACTGGCCGCGCGCGGGGGCACGCTGATCGTCGACGAGGCATTCGCCGATACGGGCGCGACGCGGTCGCTCGCGCCGCACGTCGATCGCCCCGGGCTCATCGTGCTGCGTTCGATCGGCAAGTTCTTCGGGCTCGCCGGCATCCGCGCAGGCTTCGTGCTCGCCTGTCCTGACCGGATCGTCGCGCTGCGCGACATGCTCGGCGCATGGACGGTCGGCGGCCCTGCCCGCCACGCGGTCGCCGCGGCGTTCGCCGACCGCGCATGGCAGGCCGCCGCCCGCGAACGGCTCGCGGCCGACGGCGAACGGCTGGCCGCCTTGCTGCGCGCGCACGGCTTCTCGGTTCGGGCGACCCCGCTCTTCAGCTGGACCGACGACCCGCGCGCCGCGGCACTGCATGCGGCACTCGCCGCACGCGGGGTCTGGACGCGGCACTTCCCGACACCGTCGAGCGTACGCGTCGGCTTGCCGGGGAGCGAAGCGGAATGGCAGCGCCTCGGCGACGCGCTCGCGCACTGCGTGCCGACGCTGCAACGGGAATCCGCATGAGTTCACGCATGTTTCACCGGCTCGCGCCAATCGCGCTATTGGCTGCGTTTGCTTACGCGCCACGCGTCCACGCCGATGTCACGACGCGTGACGACGCCGGCAACACCATCACGCTGCCGGCACCCGCGCAGCGCGTGATCAGTCTCGCGCCGCACGCGACCGAACTCGTCTACGCGGCCGGCGGCGGCGCGAAGCTCGTCGGCACCGTCACGTACAGCGACTATCCGCCCGCGGCGCAAGCGATACCGCGCGTCGGCGACAACAAGGCGCTCGATCTCGAGCGGATCGCCGCGCTGAAGCCCGACCTGATCGTCGTCTGGCGACACGGCAATGCCGAGCGGCAGACTGATGCGCTGCGCGCGCTGCACATCCCGCTGTTCTTCAGCGAACCGAAGCATCTCGACGACGTCGCGTCATCGCTGCGCCGGCTCGGCACGCTGCTCGGCACGCAACCGGCTGCCGATGCGGCCGCGGCTGCCTATACGCGCGACATCGCGGCACTGCGCACGCGTTACTCGACGCGAGCGCCCGTCACGATGTTCTTCCAGGTCTGGGATCGGCCGCTGATGACGCTCAACGGTGCGCACCTGATCAACGACGTGATCGAGCTGTGCGGCGGCCGCAACGTGTTCGGCTCGCTCAAGCCGCTCGTGCCGACCGTCACCGACGAGGCCGTGCTCGCGGCGAATCCGGAGGCGATCGTGACGACCCGTGCGGGTACGACGCGCTCCGACGAACCGCTGCCGAGCCTGGCGCGCTGGCGCACGTGGCCCGCACTGACGGCCGTGGCACGCAACAACCTGTTCGCGATCGACGGCGATCTGCTGACACGGCCGTCGCCGCGGATCGCGCAGGGCGCGGCCGCGCTGTGCGAGGATCTCGATGCCGCGCGTGCGCGGCGGGCGGCGCGCTGATTTCCGGCGACGTCCGCGGTCATCGCGTGCCGGATGCCTGAGACGAACTGACCGCGCGCTGCGTCGTTCACATGCAGTGGCCAGCGCACCTATGCGTCCCAGTGCATCACGTCCCACGTTCGCGCGGCAGCATCCGCGCGCAGCCAGACGACACCCCCTGTCGGTACGGGGCGCGACAGCAATGTGTCGAGCGGCACGCGCAATACATGCGATGCAAACGCACGGATCACGCCCGCATGCGTGACGACCCACTGCGGCCGGACGAACTGCGCCACTGCGTCGGCTCGCCGCGCAACCCGCGCGGCAAACCGCGCGACGCTTTCGCCGCCATGCGCGCACGCATGCATCAGGTCGGCCGCCCACGCATCGAGCGCCGCGCGATCGATATCGTCCCAGCGCCGCATTTCCCACGCGCCGAAATCCATTTCCTGCCAGTCCGCGTCGCGCCGCAGCGGCACGTCGCATGCCTGCGCGAGCCGTTCGGCCACCGATGCGCAGCGCATCAGCGGGCTCGTCCAGACCTGTTCGGGGAGCGGCGCGCCGATAGCAGACAGATGCGTACGCACCACCTTCGCCCCGGCCTCGGCCGGCGTGGCGAGCGGCACGTCGCTGCGTCCGTAGCAGATGCCCGGCTCGATGCCGACGGCCGGATGACGGATCAGGACGACGTCCATCCGAGCACCACGAGATAGATCGCCAGTTCGCACAGTTGCTGCGTGAAGCCGAGACAGTCGCCGGTATAGCCGCCGATCCGCTTCACGAAGTAGCGGGCGGCCCACGCGCGCACGAGCACGAGCGCAACGCATGCGGCGACACCCATGCGCCAGTCGGGCCAGAATAGCCAGGGCAATCCGAACAGTGCCGCGACGCACGCCGCGCGTGCACCCATCCGTTGCGCAACCGGCTTCGCCTTGCCTTCGGGCCGCACGTAGTCGAGCGTCATCAGCAGGCTCACCGCCGCCGCTCGGCTCGCCGCGTGCGCGGCGATCATCGTCCACGCGGCACGCAACGGCAGCATGGACGCGAGCGCCTGCCATTTCACGCCGAGTGAGATCACGAGCGCGACCGCACCGAACGTGCCGATCCGCGAGTCGTGCATGATGCGCAGCACGTCGTCGCGCGTATAGCCGCCGCCGAATGCATCGCAGCTGTCGGCCAGGCCATCCTCGTGGAAGGCGCCCGTCGCGAGCAGCGTCGCGGCCATCGACAGCCCGACCGCGATCGACGGCGGCAGCGCGCGCAGCGCAGCAAGATAGACGAGCGCACCCCACGCGCCCACGCATGCGCCAACGAGCGGGAAATAGCGCGCGGCCTGGTCGAGATCGCCGGCCGCGTAGCCGATCGCGCGCGGCACGGGCACCCGCGTGAAATAGCCGAGCGCGACGAAGAAGTAGCGCAGTTCGGCCCGCACGCCGCGCGCGCGATCAGGCGTCACGATTGTCGACGCCGGCGGACTCGAAGCTCGCCATCTCCGTGAGGAAGGCGGCGGCCGCCCGCACGAGCGGCAGCGCGAGCGCGGCGCCCGTGCCTTCGCCGAGCCGCAGGTCCAGCGCGAGCAGCGGCTTCGCGCCGAAATGCTCGAGCATGCGCCGGTGCCCGGCCTCGTGCGACGTATGCGAGAACACGCAGTAGTCGCGCACGCCGGGCGCGATGCGCTCGGCAACCAGCAGCGCGGCCGTCGCGATGAAGCCGTCGACGAGGATCGTCATCCGCTCGCTCGCGGCCGCGAGATACGCGCCCGTCATCATCGCGATCTCGAAGCCGCCGAACGTCGCGAGCACATCGAGCGGCGCGATCGCGTGCGAGTGCTTGACGAGCGCACGGCCGAGCACCGCGCGCTTGTGCGCGAGGCCCTGGTCGTCGAGGCCCGTGCCGCGCCCGACGCACGCGTCGATCGGCACGCCGAGCAGGCGGCTCATCAGGCACGCGGCCGACGACGTGTTCGCGATCCCCATCTCGCCGAAGCCGATCACGTTCGTGCCGAGCGACGCATGCAGGCGCACGCGCGCCGCGCCGGCCGCGAGCGCCGTCATCGCCTCGTCGCGCGTCATCGCCGGCTCTGCCGCGAAGTTGCGCGTCCCGCGTGCGACCGGCAGCGACACCAGCCGGCCGGACAGCGGCAGCGGTGACGCAACCCCCGCATCGACGATCTCGAGCGTGCTCTGCGCGACGCCCGAGAACGCGTTGATCGCCGCGCCGCCGGCGAGGAAGTTCGCGACCATCTGCGCGGTCACCGCTTGCGGATACGGACTCACGCCCTCGGCGGCAATCCCGTGATCGCCGGCAAACACGATCATCACGGGACGCTGCACGACCGGCCGCTCGGTGTGCTGGATCAGGCCGATCTGCAACGCGACCGCCTCGAGCTGGCCGAGACTGCCGGGCGGCTTGGTCTTGTGGTCGATCACGTGCTGCAGGCGCTTGCGCAGCACCTCGTCGAGCGGCGCGATCGCGGGCGGGAAGGGGGTCGGGGTCGTCATCGAAAAGCCGTGTCGTTGGCGCGGTGTGCGCCGCGCATCGGAAAAGAAAAGGTCATTGTCGCTCGGGCCACGCCGGCAGCAGCGCATCGCGGCCGTTCTCGCGGATCAGCACGAGCGGATAGCCGAACGCATCGCTCGCGCGCTCGGGCGTCAGCACGTCGTGCACGGGGCCGGCCCACGCATGGCCGCGGCCGTCGAGCAACAGCGCATGCGTCGCGAAACGCCGCGCGAGATTCAGATCATGGCACGAGAACAGCACCGTGCGCGGGCCCGCGTCGAGCCATGCGGCCAGCGCGGTCAGGCAATCGATCTGGTGATGCAGGTCGAGATGCGCGAGCGGCTCGTCGAGCAGCATCAACGGTGCGTCCTGGCACAGCGTCGCGGCCAGCGCGACGCGCTGCCGCTCGCCGCCCGACAGCGACAGCACGTCACGCGACGCGAGCGCGGTCAGGTCGAACGTCGCCAGCGCGTCGCGCGCGGCCGCGTGGTCGCCGTCGCGTTCCCAACCCCAGCCGCCGAGATACGGAAAGCGGTTGAGCAGCACCGTGTCGAACACGGTCGCGCTGAATGCGTCGTGCAATTGCTGCGGCATCAGCGCGCGACGCTGCGCGAGCTGCTCGGGTGGCCATGCGGCAAGCGGCCGGCCATCGATCTCGACGTGTCCGCCGGCCGGCGGCTGCAGCCCCGCGAGTGTCGCGAGCAGCGTCGTCTTGCCCGCGCCGTTCGGCCCGGCGACGCACCAGATCTCGCCGGGCCGAAACACCTGGGTGAAGCCGTCGAGCAGCGTACGCGCGCCGGCCTTCAGCGTCAGGCCGACGGCCGCGTAGTTCAAGTCGCCGGCCGTGGCGTGCAGTGCGGCCCCCGTCATCGCATCGGTCTCCTCAACAACATCCACAGGAACACCGGCACGCCGATCAGCGCGGTCATCACGCCGACCGGCAGTTGCGCGGGCGCGATCACGGTGCGTGCGAGCAGGTCGGCCGCCATCACGCCGCCGCCGCCCGCGAGCATCGCGGCGGGCAGCAGCATTCGCTGGTCGTTGCCGAAGGCGAGCCGCAGCGCATGCGGCACGACGAGGCCGACGAAACCGATCGTGCCGGCCGTCGTCACCGCGGCTGCGGCGGCCAGCGACGCGATGAGATAGATCCGCACGCGCAGGCGCGCAACGGGCACGCCGAGCGCGAGTGCGGTCGCGTCGCCGCGCAGCAGCACGTTCAGTTGCGGCGCGACCGGCAGCGCGACGCAGGCGGCCAGCAACAGCGCCCCCCACGCGAACCACGGCGCGGCCACGCCGTTCAGGTCGCCGGTCAGCCAGAAGATGATCCCGCGCAGCCGTGCGTCGGGTGCAAGCGACAGCAGCAGCGTGACGAGCGCGCCCCACCCGGCCGCGATCACGACGCCGGTGAGCAGCAAACGCGGCGACGCGTCGCGCGAATCGCCGCGCCCCAGCTCGCGGCGTGCGAGACCGAGCACGAGGGCGACCGACACGAGCGAACCGGCGAACGCCGACGCATCGACGAGCCACCACGCGCCACCCGCGATCATCGCGACGAGCGCGAAGCCGGCCGCGCCGCCCGACACGCCGAGCACGTACGGCTCCGCGAGCGGATTGCGCAACAGTACCTGCAGCAGTGCGCCGGCCAGCGCGAGCAGCGCGCCGCATGCGAAGCCCGCGAGCGCGCGTGGCAGGCGCAGCGTGCGGACGATATCGGCGAACAGCGCGTCGCCGCCATGCGGCACGAGCGACGCGAGCGCCTGCCATGGCGACATCGGCACGCTGCCGATCGACAGCGACGCGACGAACAGCAGCGCGACTGCCGCAGCCAGCGCGGCCCAGATCGCGGTGGCGCGCGCGGCGCTCATGCCGCGCACGGCGCCGCACACGACGTGCGGCACACCCGCTTGCGGCAGCGGACCGGTCGTGATTTGAGCGTCGCGCGGACGATTGGGGTCAGCATCGAAGAAGATTCCGTGAAGCATTGCGCGCCCCGCCTCCCCGCAGGCCGCGCGTCACGAAGCCCGTGCGGGCTCCCCGTCTCGGCCGGTATCCGGGCTGGCGGCGGTCCGGCTCGCCTTCCCGCGCGATGACGCGCAGTGGCCCGCGTCCGCATGCAGGATCTGCACGCGAAACGCGCCCGAGCCGGCCTGCGTCACGAGACGCGGCCGCTTACCGTTGCGGGGGCAGCGCAGGTTGGCGGGCTTCCGGCGCCCGCGCCCTGCTTCCCGTTTAACCGCGCGTTCCACGCGCGAGCACCGAGGCGGCGCCAGTTTAGGAGCGGGTCGCGCGAGCGTCAAGGAAGCCTCCGGACACGCACGGGACGCGCCGATTCGCGGCAAGAAGCAGGGGTGTTACGACTGGAAACGTTACAGATGTCGGATTGCGCGTTATTCCGCGCTAAAATGCTGGGTCTTTAGAGGACGCAGCAAATGCTCAACGAACTCGAAACCCTATCTCAAAATATTGGCCGTCTGATTTCGCTGAACAAGCGCTATCACGCGGAACGGCTCGCGCTCGAGGAGCAGGTCGCGCAATTGCGCGCGGATGCGGACGCTGTCCGCACGGAACTCGCGCAACTGCGCGATGAACGCAATGCGCTTGCGGCCGAGCGTGACACGCTGTCGGCAAAGATCGACGACGCCCAGGTGAAACTGAACGCGATTCTCGAAAAGCTGCCGCGCTCGAAAAATGCGGAGCAAGCCGACAACCAGCTCGACCTGCTGGATGCGCAGGCGCGTACGGATGGCGATGACGCGGCCAGCCATGGAGAACATGCATGAGCACCAAGCAGATCGAAGTCTCGATTCTCGGCCAGGCCTATCGGCTCGCCTGCTCGGCCGAGACCGAAGCGGCGCTGCTCGAAGCGGTCGCACGCGTCGACGCCGAAATGTCGAAAATCCGCTCGAACAGCTCGGTACGCGGCACCGATCGCATCGCCGTGATGGCGGCGCTGTCGCTCGCGTCCGAATTGCTGCGGCTGCAAACGAGCGTGCGGCACGGTGAAGCATTTCCGGCGGAGGAAATCCGTCGTACAATGCACCAGATGAACGAACAGCTCGGCGCGGTGCTCGCACAGCACGAGACGCAGTAACGTTTTAATCGATGCGTCGATTCCCCTTGATCTCGGCGATCAACGGTGGTCAAATTGGCGCATCGAATCACAGTTCAGTCAGCTTCCCTGCCTGGTTCGCCAAGGTCATATATTCCTTGAACCAATGCCATGTGCACGGTTGCGGAAATTTGTAGCACGGGCGCGCGCGTCACTCTGTCTGATGTACCCGAAGTGCTGCTAACTGCGACCAATTCTGAACCTCAGGTTCAGGATGCCGGCCTAGCGGCCAAGGCGGGGGCCTATCCAACGGCATCGGGCGAAGCCCGGTGCCGTTTTCTTTTGTAGCAGCCTCTTTCTGCGTCGATCACGATCCATGCAATACTGGCTGATGAAGTCCGAACCGGACGAAGCAAGCATCGACGATCTCGCCAACGCACCGCAGCGCACGCTGCCGTGGACCGGCGTGCGCAACTATCAGGCGCGCAATTTCATGCGCGACACGATGAAGATCGGCGACGGCGTGCTGTTCTATCACTCGAGCTGCCCCGAGCCGGGCATCGCGGGCCTCGCCGAAGTGTCGTCGACGCCCTACCCCGACCCCACGCAGTTTGATCCGAAAAGCCCCTATTACGACCCGAAGTCGACTCAGGAAGCACCGCGCTGGCTGCTCGTCGACGTGCGCTACGTGAAAAAATCACCGCTCGTGCCGCTTGCGGCGCTGCGCGAACACGACGAACTCGCCGACATGCGCGTGCTCGCGCGCGGCAACCGGCTGTCGATCACGCCGGTCACGCGCGCCGAATGGCGCTTCATCACCGAAAAGCTGATGAAGTAGGCGCACGCCAAAGGTCAAATCCGGTCAGTCCGCACTGCCGCAACGGAACTCGCGGCACTGTCGCGCGGCCTAAGCAACCGCTGTCGGCCGATCAGGCCGGCTGTCGTTTTTTCGTCGCGCGGTACGCCCGCGTCGTGCACGCGCAATCCGCGTGCACGCCCTCGCACAAGGAGTCCAACAATGACCAAGAAATCCGCACTCGCGCTGTCGCTCGCCCTTGCCGCCGCCGTTCCCGCCGCGCTGACGCTCGCGTCGACCGCCGCGCACGCGCAAACCGCGAACCCGCACTTTCCGGAGCCGGCAGGCGTGCTGTCGCTGTCGTCGCAGGCCAGCGCGGACGTGCCGCAGGACATCATCCACATCACGCTGTTCTACGAGCAGCAGGCCAAGGATCCGGGCAGCCTCACCGCGCAGTTGAACCAGCGCGCCGATGCAGCGCTGTCGCAGGCGAAGGGCGTATCGGGCGTCACCGCACACACGGGCGCCTTCTCCGTGTACCCGAGCACCGATCGTGACGGCAAGATCTCCGCATGGCGCGGTCGTACGGAAGTGGCGCTCGAATCGCGCGATTTCGCTGCCGCGTCGAAGCTTGCGGGCCAGCTGTCGAACCTGATGCAGGTCGCGAACGTCGAGTTCTCGCTGTCGCCCGAAGCGCAGCGCGCGGCCGAGCAAAAGCTGACGACCGAAGCGATCAAGTCGTTCCGCGCCCGCGCCGACGAAGCCGCGAAGGCATTCGGTTACGGCAGCTACACGATCCGCGACGTGAACGTCGGCGGCGGCCGCAACGTACAGCCGTACCCGCGCATGATGGCGATGGCCGCGGCGCCGATGGACAGCGCGAAGATGAGCGCGCCGATCGCGGTCGAAGGCGGCAAGGCCACCGTGTCGGTCACCGTCAACGGCTCCGTGCAGATGAAGTAACGCGCAGCGCACGGCAGTCCGAAATGAAAAACGCCGGCCCGAGGGCCGGCGTTTTGCGTTGACCTGCAGGGCGCCGATGCACGCGCCGATCGCACGTGCATCGACATCGCATCACGCAGCAGCATGCGCCGCGCGGCGGCGATACGCCCAGACCATCAGCGCGACACCCGCGAGAATCATCGGCAGCGACAGCCACTGCCCCATCGACAGGCCGAGGGCGAGCAGGCCGAGGAAGTCGTCGGGCTCGCGCGCGAACTCGACCGTGAAGCGTGCGAGGCCGTAGCCGATCAGGAACAGCGCGGACACGGCGCCCATCGGCCGCGACTTGCGCGCGAAGAAGAACAGCGCGAAGAACAGCGCGATGCCTTCGAGCGCGATTTCATAGAGCTGCGAAGGATGGCGCGGCAGCAGTTGGTATTGCATGAACACGTCGGCAAGATGCCACTTCTCGACGAGCTCCGGATGCTTCGGCAACCATGCCGCATCGTCGCGCATCGCGCCCGGGAACAGCATCGCCCACGGTGCCGAAGGATCGGTCACGCGGCCCCACAGCTCACCGTTGATGAAGTTGCCGAGCCGCCCGGCCGCGAGCCCCGTCGGCACCATCGGCGCGACGAAGTCGGTGACCTGCAGCCAGTGGCGCTTGCGCTGCCACGCGAACAGCATCATCGCGAGCGTCACGCCGAGGAAGCCGCCGTGAAACGACATGCCGCCTTCCCACACCTTGAATACGTCGAGCGGATGCGAGAAGTAGAAATCGGCCTTGTAGAACAGCACATAGCCGAGCCGGCCGCCGAGCACGGTGCCGAGCACGCCGTAGAACATCATGTCGTCGATGTCCTTCGCGGTCCAGCCCTGCGCCGCGACGTGCGGCAGCTTCAGCCGGATCCGGCCGACGACGATCGCCGCGATGAAGCCGACGAGATACATGAGCCCGTACCAGCGCACGGCCAGCGGCCCGAGATGGATCGCAACGGGGTCGAAATTCGGGTGAATGATCATGGGTTAGCGAAGAAGTTTTCGAATGCGGTACGGCCGTCGCAAACGCGCCGCACCGCGCGTTGGACGGCACCGGCGCGTCATCGTTCACGTCACGTGGCGAGGCCCTGCGCGCGCACGACGTCGATGAAGCCGGCCAGCACGGGGCTCACGTCACCGGTGCGCCACACGAGGCCGGTCTCGACGACCGGCGCGCGATCGGCAAGCGGCCGGTAGACCACGCCGGTGCGACGCAGGTTACGCAGCGATTGCGGCACCAGTGCGACGCCCATGCCGGCCGACACGAGGCTGACGATCGTCTGCATCTGGATCGCCTCCTGGCCGATGTGCGGCGTTGCCCCCGCCGCGCCGTAGCAGCCCGTAATGATGTCATAAAAGCCGGGCGCCAGACGACGCGGAAAGATCACGAGCGGCAACGCGGCAACCTCGGCGAGACGCACGGGTTCGTCTTCCGGCGCATTGCTCGCCGCGGCCGGCATCGCCACCACCAGCGGCTCGCGCATGACGGGCAGGTACGACAGCCCGGCCGCGTGGCGCGGCGGCACGGGCGGAATGACGAGCCCCGCGTCGATGCGCCCCGCGACGAGCTCATCGATCTGCACGTCGCTCGTCGCCTCCGTGAGTTGCAGCCGCACCTGCGGATAGCGCGCACCGAACGCCCGCAGCAGCGCAGGCAGCAGCCCGTAATCGGCGGTCGACACGAACGCGAGCGACAGCGAACCGGCCTCGCCGCGCGCGAGCCGTCGCGCCAGCGGCGGCAGCGCATCGGCCGCTGCAAGCAGCCGGCGCACGTCCGGCAGCAGCGCCGCCCCGACCGCCGTCAGCGCCACCGAGCGCTTGGTGCGCGCGAACAGCGCGACGCCGAGCGCATCCTCGAGCGCACGGATCGCCTGCGACAGCGGCGGCTGCGTCATCGACAGGCGTTCGGCCGCGCGGCCGAAATGGCGCTCGTCGGCGACGGTCACGAAATAGCGCCACTGGCGCAGGTCGGGAGTCGGATCGGCCATGGCTCTCTCATTCGAAAAACGACTTAATAAGCGACAAATAATATATTGGACATCCCAATCCGGACACTCCATGCTTGATTGATCCAAACCGGCGCGTCGCTCGACGGCGTTGCCCAGACAACGATGGAGTCCCCCATGGCTTACAACCGTCGCTCGAAGCACATCACGCAAGGCGTGGCCCGCTCGCCGAACCGCTCGATGTATTACGCCCTCGGCTACCAGAAGGACGATTTCGACAAGCCGATGATCGGCATCGCGAACGGCCACTCGACGATCACGCCGTGCAATTCCGGCCTGCAGCGCCTGTCGGACGCGGCCGTCGCGGCCGTGAAGGCGGCCGATGCGAACCCGCAGATCTTCGGCACGCCGACGATTTCGGACGGCATGTCGATGGGCACCGAAGGCATGAAGTACTCGCTCGTGTCGCGCGAGGTGATCGCCGACTGCATCGAGACCTGCGTGCAGGGGCAATGGATGGACGGCGTGGTGGTGGTCGGCGGCTGCGACAAGAACATGCCGGGCGGGATGATCGCGCTCGCGCGCCTGAACGTGCCGGGCATCTACGTGTATGGCGGCACGATCCGCCCCGGCAACTGGAAAGGCCGGGACCTGACGATCGTGTCGTCGTTCGAGGCGGTCGGCGAATTCACCGCGGGCCGGATGTCGCAGGAGGATTTCGAAGGCGTCGAGCAGAACGCCTGCCCGACGTCGGGGTCATGCGGCGGAATGTACACCGCGAACACGATGAGCTCGTCGTTCGAGGCGCTCGGGATGTCGCTGCTGTACTCGTCGACGATGGCGAACCCCGACCAGGAGAAGGTCGATTCGGCCGCCGAATCGGCGCGTGTGCTCGTCGAGGCCGTGAAGCGCGACCTGAAGCCGCGCGACATCATCACGAAGGAGTCGATCGAGAACGCGGTGTCGGTGATCATGGCGACGGGCGGCTCGACCAATGCAGTGCTGCACTACCTCGCGATCGCGCACGCGGCCGAGGTCGACTGGACGATCGAGGACTTCGAGCGCATCCGCAAGCGCGTGCCCGTGATCTGCGACCTGAAGCCGTCGGGCAAGTACGTCGCGACCGACCTGCACCGGGCCGGCGGGATTCCGCAGGTGTTGAAGATCCTGCTCGACGCGGGGCTGCTGCACGGCGACTGCATGACGATCACCGGCCGCACGCTCGCCGACGAGCTGAAGGACGTGCCGGGCGTGCCGCGCGCGGACCAGGACGTGATCTTCCCGATCGACCGCGCGCTGTACAAGGAAGGCCACCTCGCCATCCTGAAGGGCAATCTCGCGGAAGATGGCGCGGTCGCGAAGATCACCGGCCTGAAGAACCCGGTGATCACGGGCCCGGCACGCGTGTTCGACGACGAGCAGAGCGCGATGGATGCGATTCTCGGCGACCGGATTCGCGCCGGCGACATCCTCGTGCTGCGCTACCTCGGCCCGAAGGGCGGCCCCGGCATGCCGGAAATGCTCGCGCCGACGTCCGCGATCATCGGCAAGGGGCTCGGCGAATCGGTCGGCTTCATCACCGACGGCCGCTTCTCGGGCGGCACCTGGGGGATGGTGGTCGGCCACGTCGCGCCCGAGGCGTTCGTCGGCGGCACGATCGCGCTCGTGCAAGAGGGTGACTCGATCACGATCGACGCGCATCGGCTGCTGCTGCAGCTGAACGTCGATGATGCGGAACTCGCGCGCCGCCGCGCCGCATGGCAACAACCGGCGCCACGCTACACGCGCGGCGTGCTCGCGAAATTCGCGGCGCTCGCCCGCCCGGCGAACCAGGGCGCCGTCACGGGTTGATCCGGGCGCGTCAAGACATGCGACCCCGATAAACATGGCTGCCGGGGGAACGCGCAAAACGCGCTTTCCCTTTGCTTCTATAATGCGCGGACCATGTAGCCGGCCGTCCCCGCCGGCGGAGAACCGCATGAAACACTCGATATTGCGCGTCCTGCTCGCCACCTTGCTGATCGGCAGCGGGGCAGCGGCGCGCGCCGACCAGGCCGACGGGCTCGCGCTGGCTCAGCGCAAGAACTGCATGGCCTGCCACGCGATCGGCAAGCCGCTGATGGGCCCGTCGTTCCACGACATCGCCGGCAAGTATGCGCCGCGCGGCGACGCCGTCGATTACCTTGCCCAGTCGATCGTGAAAGGCAGCGTCGGCGTATGGGGCGGCGTGCCGATGCCCGCGAATACGCAACTGACGAACAGCGAAGCCCACACGCTCGCGCAATGGGTGCTGTCGGTGCGCTGAACCGGACGCCCGGGCCGAACGGCCAATCTGCCGGATTCCGGCGACTGGCGGGCATACCCGACTAACCCGTGCAGTGCCCCGCCGATAACTTCACCGGCCCTTACTGGATCGCACTCCGTTTTTCAGCGAAACGCCTGTTGCTTAGCCGGAATGACCGGCGTGGCGCCGTGCGATCTCTTCGTCGACCGCGTCGCGGACCCAGCCCATCACCTCGGTTTCCAGCGCCAGCGCCACTTCGCGCGTGATCTGGCCGACCAGCCAGGCCGAATGCTCATGCAGTGCATCGCGACAGCGGGCCTCGATCGCGTCGCGCCCTTCCCCAGTCAGATAGTTCGTCAGGCGATTGCGCAGGCGCTCGGCGATGTGCTGCGCATCTTCCGGCGTCAGCCCGGCTGCAGCCTGCGCTTCAGGCTGCCGCGCAGCGACTGGTACGACGGCCTCCGGCAGGTGCGCTTCACGCGCATGCCCCACCGCCTCATGCGCCACCGCTGCGAACGCGGGTAGCGACACATCGGCGTCGGCCAGCGACGATTGCAGCGGCGCGCGCATGGCCGCCGAATCTTCGGCGACCACGTGCTCCACGGCGCCGGGTTCGGCCGGCGCATCGGTCTCGCCCATCGCTGCCGCGACAGCCGTCGCCACGTCGCCCGGCAGTTCGACCGCCGGCACGTGCGGCGTCGGCACGCATTCGACCACGACGGAATCGGGGTCAAGCTCACTTTGCGCGGATTCGGCCGGCGCCGCATCTGCGGCGTGCGGCGCGACCACGTCGGTGAGCACCGGAATCGCCGCGCTGGCGGGCGGCTGCGGCGCGTCGGGCGCGGGCGAGCGCGCCGGCACCGGCTTGCCCGGCACCAGCACGTCGGTCAGCGTCGGGATCGAGGATGAATCGGCTTCGGTCACGGGAACACTCCGTTGACGGTTGCGGCTAGCTGCCCTGCTTGTAGTTGTTCAGCGCGTAGCCGCGGTCGCGGTAGAACCGGTAGCGGTCGCGGCCCGCGGCCAGCTCGTCCGGCGCATTGCCGACCACTTCGAGCAGGCGCTCGAAGCGGGCGAACTGCGCGGGCACGGCTGCGCCGAGGTTCAGCAGCACGTGATGATGCGGCGCGCGGTCGAGATCCGCGGCCAGCACGATCGGCGTGCCGGCTGCGTGCTCGCTGTCGACACCGCAATGCGGGATGAAATCGAGCGGCGAGAACGTCCAGAGCCGCTCGTCGAGCGCGCGCAGGCGCGCGGGCTCGGCGAGCACGACGACCGGCTGCCCGGCCAGGTAGGCCTTGCGCAGCAGCCGGCACGCATACGCGAGCGAATCGCCGACGTTCGAGTGGAAATCGATCCGCGTCATTGCCCGCGTACCCGCAGCGTCGTCAACACCGCCATCACTGGCCGGCGCGGTCGATCAGGAACTGCGCGAGCAACGGCACCGGACGGCCCGTCGCGCCCTTCGCCGCGCCACCCTTCCATGCGGTGCCCGCGATGTCGAGGTGGGCCCACGGATAGCTCTCGGTGAAGCGCGACAGGAAGCACGCGGCCGTCACGGCGCCGGCCGGGCGCCCGCCGATGTTCGCGAGATCCGCGAAGTTCGACTTCAGCTGATCCTGGTACTCGTCGTCGAGCGGCATGCGCCATGCCGGGTCGTTCGCTTCGCGCGACGCGTCGAGCAGTTCGCCCGCGAGCGCGTCGTCCGTCGAGAACAGGCCGCTGTTGTGGCCGCCCAGCGCGATCACGCACGCGCCCGTCAGCGTGGCAACGTCGATCACGGCGGCCGGCTTGAAGCGCTCGGCATACGTGAGCGCGTCGCACAGGATCAGACGGCCTTCGGCGTCGGTGTTCAGCACCTCGATCGTCAGGCCCTTCATGCTGGTGACGATGTCGCCCGGCTTCGTCGCGTTGCCGCCCGGCATGTTCTCGCAGGTCGGCACGATCGCGACGACGTTGATCTTCAGGCCCATCTCGGCGACCGCACGCATCGTGCCCAGCACGGAACCCGCGCCGCACATGTCGTACTTCATCTCGTCCATGCCCTCGCCCGGCTTCAGCGAGATGCCGCCCGTGTCGAACGTGATGCCCTTGCCGACCAGCACGACCGGCGCGGCCTTCGCGGCGGCGCCCTGGTAGTGCAGCACGATGAACTGCGGCGGCTCGACCGACGCGCGCGCAACCGACAGGAACGAGCCCATCTTCAGCGCCTGGATCTGCTTGAGCCCGAGCACTTCCGCCTTCAGGCCCCAATCCTTCGCGATCTTCTTCGCGGTGTTGCCGAGGTAGGTCGGCGTGCAGACGTTGCCCGGCAGGTTGCCGAGGTCGCGAGTGAGATCCATCCCGTTCGCGAGCGCGACGGCCTGCTTGACCGCGACCTTCGCGGCCTTTTCGTCGGACGGATCGACGCTGAACACGACGCGCTTGAGCGTGTGCGACGCCGGCTCCGGCTTGCTCTTCATCTGCGTGAAGCGGTAGGTCTCGTTGCGCAGCGCGAGGATTGCCGCGCGCACGCCCCAGTCGGAGCTGCGCTCGTCGACCGGCAGTTGCGCGAGCGTGAACGTGACCTGGACGACCTTGGTCGCCAGCAGCGCGCGCCATGCGGCCGTCACGGCATCGTTATAGGCTTTCTGATTGAAAGCATCCTGCTTGCCGAGGCCGACCAGCAGCACGCGCGACGCGCCGATGCCCGACACTTCGTGCAGGAACAGCGTCTTGCCGCGCTTGCCGTCCATGTCGCCGGCCTTGATCACGCGCGAAACCAGCCCCTTGGTGGCCGTGTCGATATCGAGCGCCGCGCCCGACAGGGTCTGCGCCTCGAAGATGCCGAGCACGATGCAGTCGGACTTCCCGGTCAGGAACCCCTTCGCCTCGCCTTTGCTCCAATCACAGCCTTTTATGCTAAAGTCCATCGCGCTTGTCCTCGGATAAAATCTGGGCTAAGGATGAAAGCCGCAATTATCCGCTATTTTTCCCGTGGCGGCGCGAGCGCTCCACCACGCGTGCGCAGCCTCCCGCCCTCTTCTCATCAAGAATGATCTTCGAACGCTCCCTCCAGCGCGAGCTTGCGTATACGGCTGGCGCCGTGTTCATGGTGCTGCTCACGATCATGCTCACGACGATGATGATCCGCATCGTCGGCTACGCCGCGTCCGGTGAAATCGATCCGCGGGACGTCCTCGTGCTGATCGGCCTCACCGTGATCGGCTACCTCGCCGTGATGCTCGTCGTCACGCTGTTCGTGTCGATCCTGTTCGTGCTGACCCGGTGGTACCGGGACTCCGAAATGGTCGTGTGGCTCGCGTCCGGCGTGAGCCTCACGCGCCTCATCAAGCCGATCGGCGTGTTCGCCACGCCGATCATCCTGCTGATCGCCTTCTTCGCGTTCGTCGGCTGGCCGTGGTCGAACCAGCAAAGCAAGATGATCAAGGCGCGCTTCCAGCAGCGCGACGAGATCTCGCTGCTCGCGCCGGGCCAGTTCCGCGAATCGGCCTCGAACCACCGCGTGTTCTTCATCGAGAAGATGACGCCCGACCAGAGCAAGGTGCAGAACGTGTTCGTGACCTCGACCGAGAACGGCAAGGTCAATGTGGTCGTGTCGCAGACGGGGCACACGGAAACGCGCGACGGCAGCCGCTTCGTCGTCCTGGAGGACGGCCGCCGCTACGACGGCACGCCCGGCCAGCCGAACTTCAAGATCATGGAGTTCGAGCGCTATGGCGTGAAGATCACGAGCACCCCGGTCACCAACGTGCAGACCACCAACAGCACGCCGACGCCGGACCTGCTGCGCAACCCGACGAACGACAACCTCGCGGAATTCGCGTGGCGCGCGGGGCTGCCGCTGATCGCGATCAACCTGATGGTGCTCGGCATTCCGCTGTCGTACCAGAACCCGCGACGCAGCCGCACGATCAACCTCGTGATGGCCGTGCTGATCTACCTCACGTACTCGAACCTGCTGAACGTCGTGCAGTCGCAGATCGAGCAGGGCAAGATGTCGTTCGGCGTCGGTCTCGTCGGCCTGCATCTGGTCGTCGCGGCGATCGTCGCGTTCATCTTCTGGTTGCGCGTGCGCAATCGTCCGCTGTTTACACGCGCGCTGTTCGGCCGCTCGGGAGCATGATCGATGCGGCTCTATGAAAAGTACTTCGCGCGGCAGATCTACGTCACGTTCGTCTTCATCCTGTTCGCGTTCTCGGGCCTGTTCTTCTTCTTCGACCTGATCAGCGAACTGAACTCGGTCGGGCACGGCAACTACAAGTTCGGCTACGCGGTGCTGCGCGTCGCGCTGCAGACCCCGTCGCGCTTCTACGAAATCATCCCGGTCGCCGCGCTGATCAGCGCGATCTACGTGTTCGCGCAGATGGCCGCGAACTCGGAATTCACGATCTTCCGCGTATCGGGCCTCGCGACCAACCAGGCGCTGCGCTCGCTGCTGAAGATCGGCGTGCCGCTCGTGATCATCACCTACCTGATCGGCGAATTCGTCGGCCCGTACGCCGACCAGCTGTCCGAACGCGTGCGGCTGCAGGCGCTCGGCGCATCGGTGTCGTCGAACTTCCAGTCGGGCGTGTGGGTGAAGGACACGCTCGCGGCCCGTGAAAACGGCGAGCAGGTCACGCGCTTCGTCAACGTCGGCAGCCTGTCGCCCGACTCGACGATCAGCAACGTGCGCATCTACGAATTCGATTCGAAATTCCAGCTGCGCAACGTGCGGATCGCGCAGACGGGCCGCTACGAGCCGCCCGGCCACTGGCTGCTGAAGGGCGTCAACGAAACCGAGCTGACGCCGATCAAGCCGATCAGCGGCCAGCCGGCCGATGCGCTGAACCCCGTGTACCGGTCGCAGCAGGTATCGCTGCCCGAATACCGGCTGCGCTCGGACCTGACGCCGCAGATCCTGTCGGTGCTGCTCGTGTCGCCGGATCGCATGTCGATCATCAACCTGTTCCGCTACATCCAGCATTTGCGCGAGAATCAGCAGGACACGCAGCGCTACGACATCGCGCTGTGGCGCAAGCTGCTGTATCCGTTCGCGGTGTTCGTGATGCTCGTGCTGTCGCTGCCGTTCGCGTACCTGCACACGCGTGCGGGCGTGGTCGGCGTGAAGGTGTTCGGCGGCATCATGCTCGGCATGAGCTTCCAGCTTCTCAATACGCTGTTCTCGCACATCGGCACGCTGAACACGTGGCCCGCGCCGCTCACCGCGGCGACGCCGGGCCTGATCTATCTCGCGCTCGGCCTGTTCGCGCTCAAGTGGGTCGACCGGCACTGAGCGCCGCGTCACGACGGAGGTTTCGACATGAGCTCGCATGGCATCGTCCTGTTCGGCCACGGCGCGCGTGACCCACGCTGGGCCGAGCCGTTCGAACGGCTCGCCGCGCGGCTGCGCGGCGCCCCCTCCCCCGCCGCACACGTGTCGCTCGCGTTCCTCGAGCTGATGACGCCGACGCTCGGCGACGCGGTCGCCGGGCAGGTCGCGGCCGGCTGCACGCACATCACCGTGGTGCCCGTGTTCTTCGGCCAGGGCGGCCATGTCCGCCGCGACCTGCCGCAGCTCGTCGACGCATGCCGCGCCGTGCATCCGGGTGTCGAGATCCGCTGCGCGACGGCCGTCGGCGAAGACGACGGCGTGCTCGACGCGATCGCGCGCTACTGCATCGACCAGATCGGCGACGACGCGTAAATCACGCCGTCACGGCCCACAAAGAAAAAGCGCCGGCTTCCGCCAGCGCTTTTTTCGTTTGGAACTCCAGCCGGATTCCGCTCAGGCCGCATTTCGCAGCACATCGCCCACTTTCGCCTGCCCGGCGCGCTCGGCGAACGCATCGCCGATCATCAGCAGGCTCGGTTCCGCGGGATCGAGCCACGCCTGCGCGTCGCCCGCCGCCATCTGCGCGAGCGTCAGCGTCAGCGTACGTTCGCGCGCGGTGCTGCACGCCTCGACGATCGCCACGGCCGTCGCCGGCGCACGGCCCGCGTCGATCAGCTCCTGCGCGATGCCGGGCGCGCTGTCGCGGCCCATGTAATAGACCATCGAATCGGCGCGCGCGGCTTCGCGAATCTCGTCGCTGCCCGGCGCGCGGCTGTGCGTCGCGAACGCGACGCTGCGCGACACGCCGCGCAACGTCAGCGAACGCTTCAGCGTCGCCGCCCCGGCCAGCGCCGCGGTGATGCCCGGCACGACCTCGTAGTCGATGCCGGCCGCTTCCAGCGCGCGCATCTCCTCTTCGGCGCGACCGAACAGCATCGGGTCGCCACCCTTCAGCCGCACGACGCACGCATGCTCGCGTGCCGCATCGACGATCTGCTTGTTGATGAAGTGCTGCGCGGTCGAGCGCTGCCCGCAGCGCTTGCCGACGGCAATCCGGCGCGCATGCGGCGCGTAGTCGAGCATCGCGGGCTCGACGAGCGCGTCGTGCAGCACGACGTCCGCCTGCTCGAGCAGCCGCGCGCCGCGCACCGTGATGAGGTCGGCCGCGCCCGGCCCTGCTCCGATCAGATACACCTTGCCCATGTTTATCGCTTCGCCTTCCAGCGGGCGTCGGCTCCGGCCCGCGCCGCCGCGAAGCGGCGCGGTTGCCCGGTCACGCCGAGAACGCCCGGATCATCCCTGCGGCGACCGTGTGATGCGTCGCCTCGTCGATCAGCACGAACGCACCGGTACCCGGATGCGCGTCGTACGTGTCGCACACGATCGGCTTCTGCAGCGTCAGCGCGACGCGGCCGATGTCGTTCATCTTCAGATCGTGACGGTCGGTCGCGTGCGACAGCGTGTGCACGTCGAGCACCTGCTTGACGCCGCCGATCTTCGCGAACACCGTGCTGGTGGTCTGCTTCAGCAGGTATTTGCGCTGCGGCGACAGCGGCGTCTCGTCGAACCAGCACAGATCAGCTTCGAGCTTCTTCGCCGGCTCGACCGGCTCGGCGGACGTGACGAACATGTCGCCGCGCGACACGTCGACGTCTTCCGCGAGGCGGATCGTCACGGTCTGGCCCGCGAACGCGTGCGGCACGGACGCGGTGCCGCCCGGCACCGGCGCGACGATCTCGGCGACCGTCGCCGTGCGGTTCGACGGCAGCACGACGATCTCGTCGCCGACCTTCACTTCACCCGACTCGATCCGGCCCATGTAGCCGCGGAAATCGTCGGCCGAGCTGCCGTCCTGCCGTGCGACCCACTGCACGGGGAAGCGCAGCGCGTCATGCGCCTGCGTCTCGACCGGCAGCGATTCGAGCACGTCGAGCAGCGGTTCGCCCGCGTACCACGGCATGCGCTCGCTCGCGCCGACGATGTTGTCGCCCTTCAGCGCCGACACCGGCACGAAGCGCACGTCGCTCAGGCCGAGCTGCTTCGCAAGCGTGACGTATGCATCGCGGATCTCGTTGAAGCGCGCTTCGCTGTAGTCGACGAGGTCCATCTTGTTGATCGCGACGATCACGTGCTGCAGCCCGAGCAGCTTGACGATCGCGCTGTGGCGCTTGGTCTGCGGCAGGAGTTGCACGACACCGTTCTCGACCGTGATGCGCGTCGCGTCGATCAACACGATCGCCGCGTGCGCGGTCGATGCGCCCGTCACCATGTTGCGCGTGTACTGCTCGTGGCCCGGCGTATCGGCGATGATGAACTTGCGCTTCGCGGTCGCGAAGTAGCGGTACGCGACGTCGATCGTGATGCCTTGCTCGCGCTCGGCTTCGAGGCCGTCGGTCAGCAGCGCGAGGTCGAGCTCGTCGCCGACCGTGCGCTTGTTTTTCGCACGCGACAGCGCGGACAGCTGGTCGGACAGCACGGCCTTGCTGTCGTACAGCAGGCGGCCGATCAGCGTGCTCTTGCCGTCGTCGACGCTGCCTGCGGTAATGAAGCGCAGCACGCCGAGGTCTTCGGTGTTCTCGATGATGCTCATGATGTGAATGTCCTCGTGTGCTTCAGAAATAACCTTGCTTCTTGCGCTGTTCCATCGCGGCTTCGGAGGCCTGGTCGTCCATCCGGGTCGCGCCGCGCTCGGTGATCTCGGTCACCGCCGTCTCCGCGATGATCTTCTCGACGTCGTCCGCGTCGCTCTCGACCGGGCACGTGCAGGAAATGTCGCCGACCGTGCGGAAGCGCACCTGCGCGAGCTCGCTCGTCTCGCCGTCACGCATCGGCGTGAGCGGCGTGACGGGCACGAGCAGCCCGTTGCGGCGCACGATCTCGCGCTGATGCGCGTAATAGATCGACGGCAGTTCGAGGTTCTCGCGCGCGATGTACTGCCACACGTCGAGCTCGGTCCAGTTCGAGATCGGGAACACGCGCAGGTGCTCGCCCTTGTGCAGGCGGGCGTTGTACAGGCTCCACAGTTCCGGGCGCTGCGCCTTCGGATCCCACTGGCCGAATTCGTCGCGGAACGAGAAGATGCGTTCCTTCGCACGCGCCTTCTCTTCGTCGCGGCGCGCGCCGCCGATCAGCGCCGTGTAGCCGTGCTGCTCGATCGTCTCGAGCAGCGTGACGGCCTGCGCGGCATTGCGCGAATCGGTTTCGCGGCGCAGCACGACCGTGCCGCGCTTGATCGAATCCTCGACGTGGCCGACGACCAGCTCCGCGCCCAGCTCCTGCGCGCGGCGATCGCGGAAGTCGATCACTTCTTCGTAGTTGTGGCCCGTGTCGATGTGCACGAGCGGGAACGGCAGCGTCGTCTTGCGGTTCGCGCCGAGGCCGAACGCTTTCAGCGCCAGATGCAGCACGACGACCGAATCCTTGCCGCCCGAGAACAACAGCGCCGGCTTGCTGCATTCGGCGACCAGTTCGCGCAGGATGTGGATCGACTCGGCTTCGAGCCAGTCGAGGTGGCCCATGCGGTTGTCGGCACCGGCGGGCGGGGCAAAGGCGGATTGCTCGAGCGTCGTGCTCATGATTTCAGTCCTTCTCTTCTGGGTTCGTGCCGCCCGCTGTCGCAGGCGGCGCAATATTCAGTTTCTTGTCAGGCTTTCAGCGCGTGGCGCCGGCAACGGCGTCCGCGGGAATCGGCGTGATCGTCGTGATGTGCAAGCCGCATTCCTTCGTATCGCGCGACTCCCACCACCAGCGGCCCGCGCGGCTGTCTTCGCCGGGACGGATCGCCCGCGTACACGGCTCGCAGCCGATGCTCGGGTAGCCGCGCGCATGCAGCGGGTTGACCGGCACGTCAAACGCCTTAAGGTACGCCCACACGTCGCTTTCCGTCCAGTCGGCGAGCGGGTTGTACTTCGCGATCCCGCGCGCTTCGTCCTGCTCTTCCTCGTGCAGTTCGGCACGCGTGACCGACTGCTCGCGGCGCTGGCCCGTGACCCATGCGCCGACGTCGGCGAGCGCGCGATTCAGCGGCTCGACCTTGCGGATGTGGCAGCACGACTTGCGCAGCTCGACGCTCTCGTAGAACGCGTTCAGGCCGTGCTCGGCGACGTACTGGTCGACCGCGTCCTGCTGCGGATGGAACTGCTCGATCTCGTAGCCGTAGCGCTCGCGCACGCGGTCGATCATGCCGAGCGTTTCCGCGTGCAGGCGGCCCGTGTTCAGCGAGAAGATGCCGATCCGCACACCCTTCGACAGGATCGCATGCGTCAGCAGCATGTCTTCCGCCGCGAGGCTGCTCGCGAACTTCACCTTCTCGTGACGGGCACCGATCTGCGCGAGCAGCGCATCGAGGCGCTCGACCTTCGCGGCGAGTTCCGGCGTCAGCGCGGTGGCGGTCGTGGTGCTCATGCGCTCACCTTCGCGTCGGGCGTCGCGCCGCGGCGGCGGAACAGCGGTTCGGGCTGGTCGAACGCGCCCTGGTAACGCTGCGTGAATTCCGTGAACGCATTCAGCGCGTCGTGGATGTCCTTGTCGGCGCGCACCGCGTATGCGTCGAAGCCGCAACGCGACATGTACAACAGCTGGTCGCGCAGCACGTCGCCGATCGCGCGCAGCTCGCCCGTCCAGCCGTGGCGCTCGCGCAGCAGGCGCGCGATGCTGTAGCCGCGGCCGTCCGCGAAGCGCGGGAAGTCGACCGCGATCAGCGAAATCGCGCCGAAATCGGCCACGAGATCGGCCGGCTCGCTGTCCGGTGCGAGCCACACGCCGAGCTCGTCCTTCGTCTTCGCGGCAACGAGCGCCGCGCGCTCGGCCTGCCACAATGCGAACGGCACCAGCACCTTGCCGGCCGGCAACGCGTCGACCGCGGGCAGTGCACCGTCTTCCGCCGCGCGCACGACCTGCCATGCATCGTCGATCACTGCGCGGTTCTTGATAATCGAAGCCATCTGCTAATTCCTTCTACCCGGTTGGTTACGCGTTCACTGCCTGGCGCGCCGCATACACGCGCTCCTTGAACGGCGCGATGCCGATGCGATCGTACGTGTCGACGAAGCGCTCGCCGTCGATGCGCGATTCGACGAACGTGTCGATCAGCTTCGCGATCACGCCGGGCACTTCCTCCGCCGAGAACGACGGCCCGATCACGCGGCCGAGGCGCGCGCCGTTCCGGCCCGTGCCCTGCTCGCCGCCGAGCGACACCTGGTACCACTCGGCGCCGTCCTTGTCGACGCCGAGGATGCCGATGTTGCCGACGTGATGGTGACCGCACGAGTTCATGCAACCGGAAATGTTCAGCGACAGGTCGCCGAGGTCGTACACATAGTCGAGATCGTCGAAACGCTGCTGGATCGCCAGCGCGATCGGGATCGACTTCGCGTTCGCGAGCGAGCAGAAGTCGCCGCCCGGGCACGCGATGATGTCGGTCAGCAGGCCGATGTTCGGCGTCGCGAAACCGGCTGCCTTCGCCTTTTCCCACAGGGCGAACAGGTCGCGTTTCTTCACGTTCGCGAGAATCAGGTTCTGCTCGTGCGACACGCGCAGCTCGCCGAACGAGTAAGCGTCGGCCCAGTCGGCCACCAGATCCATCTGCTGGTCGGTCGCGTCACCCGGCGCGATACGGTGATCCTTCAGCGACAGCGTGACGGCGGCATAGCCGGCCACCTTGTGCGGGGCAACGTTACGCTCGACCCAGCGCGCGAACGCCTTGTTCTCGAGCAGGTGCTGTTCGAACGACGCGTCGGTGTCGGCCAGCTTCTCGTAGACGGGCGGCTGGAAGTACTGCGACACGCGGTCGACTTCCGCCTGCGTGAGCGTCGACGGGCCGTCCTTCAGGTGCTGCCACTCTTCCTCGACCTGCTGCGCGAACTTCGCGGGCGACAACGCCTTCACGAGGATCTTGATGCGCGCCTTGTAGAGGTTGTCGCGGCGGCCGTAACGGTTGTACACGCGCAGCACGGCTTCGCAATAGGTGAGCAGGTGCTGCCACGGCAGGTCTTCCTTGATCACCGCGCCGATGATCGGCGTACGGCCGAGGCCGCCGCCCGCGAGGATGCTCGCGACCACTTCGCCCTGCGCGTTCTTCTTCAGGTACACGCCGAGGTCGTGGATCTGCACGGCCGCACGGTCGTCCTTCGAGCCCGACACCGCGATCTTGAACTTGCGCGGCAGCCATGCGAATTCGGGATGGAACGTCGACCACTGGCGCAGGATTTCCGACCACGGACGCGGATCGATCTCTTCGTCCTGCGCGACACCGGCGAACTGGTCGGCCGTGATGTTGCGGATGCAGTTGCCCGACGTCTGGATGCCGTGCATCTGCACCGACGCGAGCTTCGCGAGGATCTCGGGCGTTTCTTCCAGCTTGATCCAGTTGAACTGGATGTTCGAGCGGGTCGAGAAGTGACCGTAGCCGCGGTCGTGTTCGCGGGCGATGCGCGCCAGCATCCGGAGCTGATCGCTGCGCAGGTTGCCGTACGGAATCGCGATGCGGTGCATGTACGCGTGGCGCTGCATGTACAGGCCGTTCTGCAGGCGCAGCGGGCGGAACTCTTCCTCGCTCAACTCGCCCGACAGCCGGCGGCGCACCTGATCGCGGTACTGCGCGACACGCTCGTCGACGATCGTCTGGTCGTATTGGTCGTACTGATACATTCGGGGACCCCAGGGTTTTCGTGGTGACCGCGCGACGTCCTAGCCACGTCGCGCCCGAATCTCCGTTCCGCCGCTATCGCCGGCCTTCCGCTGCCCGGCTGGATTGCTAATGACGAAAACAGATATCCATATTTGAAAAACTCCGGTGAATCGTAATAAACTCGCCTTATATTTCAAACGACTAAAAAATTCTGTTGATATGCGGAAGGGTTATAAATGAACCTGCACCAATTTCGCTTCGTGCGCGAGGCCGTCCGGCAGAATTTCAATCTCACCGAGGCCGCCAAGGCGCTCTACACGTCGCAACCGGGGGTATCGAAGGCGATCATCGAGCTCGAGGACGAGCTCGGCGTGGAGATCTTCACGCGGCACGGCAAGCGCGTGCGCTCGCTCACCGAGCCGGGCCGGATCATCCTCGCGTCGGTCGAGCGGATTCTCCAGGAGGTTGAAAGCCTTAAAAGGGTCGGAAAAGATTATGCAGCCCAGGATCAGGGCAACCTGACCATCGCCGCGACCCACACGCAGGCCCGCTACTCGCTGCCGGCCGCGATCGCCGAGTTCAAGAAGCGCTTCCCGAAAGTGCACCTGTCGATCCTGCAGGGCAGCCCGACGCAGGTGGCCGAGATGGTGATCCACGACCAGGCCGATCTCGCGATCGCCACCGAGGCGATCTCTGACTATAAAGAACTCGTGTCGCTGCCCTGCTTCCAGTGGCACCACGCGGCCGTCGTGCCGGCCGACCACCCGCTGCTCGAACGCAAGCCGGTCACCCTCGACGATCTCGCCCAGTACCCGCTGATCACGTACGACGATGCGTTCGCGGGCCGCAAGAAGATCAACCATGCGTTCGCGCTGCGCGGGCTGTCGCCGGACATCGTGCTCGAGGCGATCGACGCCGACGTGATCAAGACCTACGTCGAACTCGGCCTCGGCGTCGGCATCATGGCCGACATCGCGTTCAATCCCGAGCGTGACCGCAGCCTGCGGCTGATCCCGGTCGGCCACCTGTTCGGCAGCAACGTGACGCGCGTCGCGCTCAAGCAGGGCGCCTACCTGCGCAGCTATGTGTATACGCTGGTCGAGCTGCTGTCGCCGACGCTGAACCGCAAGCTGATCGAGCAGGCGCTCAAGGGCGAATCCGAATCGTACGAACTCTGAGCGGCGTGTATAACCACGGGGGCGCACATCGCGCCCCTTTTTGCTGCCCGACGGAGAATTCCGCATGACGCTTCTCGCCCTGTTGCGCCGCGCTGCCGGCGCCGCTCTCGTACTGGCCAGCGCCGCCGCGCATGCCGACCTGAAGGTCGGCGTCGACCTGTCGTCGACCGGCCCGGCCGCCGCGATCGGCATCACGAGCAAGAACGCGATCCTGATGTGGCCGAAGACGATCGCCGGGCAACCCGTGCAGGTGACGGTGCTCGACGATGCGTCCGACCCGGGCACCGCGGTGCGCAACATCCGAAAGCTGGTCGACGAGGATCACGTCGACGTGGTGGTCGGGCCGAACATCACGCCGGCCGCGCTCGCGGCGCTCGATGCGGTGGCCGCCGGGCAGACGCCGATGATCACGCTGGTCGGCTCCGGCGCGATCGTCGAGCCGCAGGAAGGCGCGCGGACCTGGGCGTTCAAGATGGCGCAGAGCGACCGCGCGATGGCCGACGTGATGACGCGCCATATGGCGAACCACGGCGTGAAGACGGTCGGCTTCATCGGCTTCGCCGACAGCTACGGCGATAGCTGGCTGAACGAGTTCACGCGCTTCGCGGACCTGCGCAAGATCCGCGTCATCGCGACCGAGCGCTTCAACCGCACCGACGCGAGCGTCACGGGCCAGGCATTGAAGCTGATCGCGGCGAAACCCGACGCGATCCTGATCGCGGGCTCGGGCACGCCGGCCGTGCTGCCGCAGCGCACGCTGATCGAGCGCGGCTACAAGGGCCCGGTCTACCAGACCCACGGGATCGCGACACCGGAATTCATCAAGCTGGGCGGCAAGGATGTCGACGGGACGCTGTTCCCGACCCAGCCGGTGGTCGTCGCGCGCACGCTACCGGCCGATCATCCGTCCCGCAAGGCCGCGCTCGCGTTCGTCGACGCGTACGAAGCGAAGTACGGTGCCGGCACGGTCACGCAGTTCGCGGGCGACGCGGCGGGCGTCTACCCGCGCCTCGCCGACGCGGTCGGCCGCGCGCTGAAGGCCGCGCAACCCGGCACGCCCGCGTTCCGCGCGGCGCTGCGGCGCGAGCTGGAACGTGCGCACGAGCTGGTCGTGCCGAACGGTGTCGTCAACACGAGCGACAAGGATCATGTGGGACTCGACCAGCGCGCGAGCGTGATGGGGATCGTCAAGCAGGGCCGGTTCGTCTACCTCAGTCAGTGACTTGGGCGGCCCGCAACCGGGCAGCTTGCCCGGCGGCAGGATTTCGGACATAATCCGCGTTTCGCCGCGCACCATCGCATGCGCGGCCAGGATCAAGCCCAGGTGGTGAAATTGGTAGACGCAGGGGACTCAAAATCCCCCGCCGCAAGGCGTGCCGGTTCGATTCCGGCCCTGGGCACCAGCATTCTCGCAGCGTGACGCGCTGCGCCTCCCGAAACCCGCGCAAGCTCGCCGCTTCGCGGGTTTTTTGTTTTTGCCGCCCGCGCCGCAACGCGCGCCCCGCGCAACAGTCCAAGCGGCATGAGGATGCGCGGCACGGAGGCACGCCATGTCCATGCGCACGATTTCATCCCCGCTCCGCCGCCGCGTGCTCGCCGCGGTGCTGTCGCTCATGCTGGCCGGCTGCGATGTACTGACCGCGCCGCCGGTGCCCGACTGGCCGGGCCCGCACGCGCCCTACCCGTTCCCGGACAATATTCCGCATCGCACCGAATGAGTGGACCGGAAGGCCACCGTCGGCACGTCGAGCCGAGCTCAGGCTCAAACCATCAACGCCCGCACGAAGTCGAGAAACACGCGCACCTTCGCGGAAACGAGGTTGGACGCGTGGTGATACGCGTAGAGCGGAAACGTCTCGTCCGCCCATTCCGGCAGCAGCAGCACCAGCCGCCCGTCGGCAAGGATGTCGCGCGCATAGAGTTCCAGCAGCTGGGCAATCCCCGCGCCGCCCAGGCACGCGCCGAGCAGCATGCCCGTATCGTTGACCATCAGCCGGCCGGCGGCATCGAACGGCATCACCTCCTTGCCGCGATGGAATTCCCATTCGAACGGCCGCCCCGTCACCGGGTCGCGGATCAGCACGCAGCGATGCCCGCTCGCGAGATCCCGCGGGTGCCGCGGTTCGCCGTGGCGCGCGACATAGGCCGCCGACGCGCAGGTCAGCACGCGCGTTTCCAGCAGCAGCCGCGCACGGTATGACGATGGTTCCGGAATGCCGAACCGCACCGCCACGTCGAACCCGTCGGCGACGAGGTCACCCATCCGGTCGCGCACGCTGATCTCGACGGACAGGTCGGGAAAGCGGTCGAGAAACTCGGCCATCTTCGGCGCCAGCACGTAGTGGCCGAACGTCGCGTCGACGTTGACGCGCAGCCGCCCCCTGACACGCGCCTTCGACTGGCCGGCGTCGATCGCCGCGTCCTCGATGCCGGCCAGCAGCGGCGCGACCGCTTCATAGAAACGCCGCCCTTCGTCGGTCAGCGTGATCGCACGGGCCGTGCGGTTGAAGATCCGGATGCCGACGCGCTCCTCCAGCCGGGCGACGGCACGGCTCACCGCCGGCTGCGTCAACCCCATCGCCTCGCCGGCGCGCGCGAAGGTGCCGGCCTCGATCACCGCCGAGAGCACGCCGATCCCGCTCAAAAGCCTGCTGTCGAATGCCATGAGACGTACTTTCAGTCATTCTTGATCTGATCATTATTCATTATTTTTATTGATCGAGGGAGCCTACATTAGTCCTGTCGCCGGATCGCACGGCACTCACGAACCAAGGAGCAGGACATGAGCACATCGGAACAGGTCGCCCTCGTCACGGGCTCGTCGCGCGGCATCGGTGCGGAAATCGCCCGCCGCCTCGCCCGCGACGGTTTCAGGGTCGTCGTGAACTATGCCGGCGGCGCCGGCCCCGCGCAGGAAGTGGTCGACGCGATCGTCGCCGGCGGCGGCACGGCCGTCGCGGTGCAGGCGGACGTCGCCGATCCGGCCGCGGTGGCCGCGCTGTTCGACACGGCCGAGCAGGCATTCGGCCGGATCGACGTCGTCGTCAACAGCGCCGGCGTGATGAAGCTCGCGCCCCTCGCCGAGTTCGACGACGCCGCGTTCGACCAGACCGTCGCGATCAACCTGAAGGGCGCGTTCAACGTCAGCCGCGAAGCAGCGAAGCGCGTGCGCGACGGCGGGCGCATCGTCAACCTGACCTCGAGCGTGATCGGCATGCGCCTGCCGACCTACGGCGTGTACATCGCGACCAAGGCCGCCGTCGAGGGCATGACGCAGGTGCTCGCGCAGGAGATGCGGGGCCGCGGCATCAGCGTGAACGCCGTCGCGCCCGGGCCGGTGGCGACCGAGCTGTTCCTGCAGGGCAAGAGCGCCGAACTCGTCGACCGGATGGCGAAGATGAACCCGCTGGAGCGGCTCGGCCAGCCCGCCGACATCGCCAGCGTCGTCGCGTTCCTCGCCGGCCCCGACGGCGCGTGGGTCAACGGCCAGGTCCTGCGTGCCAACGGCGGCATGTGCTGACCGGCCGCCTGCCACGCCCACCGCTTACCGGAGATCGATCATGAAGGAAGTCATTCTCGTCACGGGCGCGTCCAGCGGCTTCGGCCTGCTGACGGCCCAGGCGCTCGCCCGCGCCGGGCATACCGTCTACGCGTCGATGCGCGAAAGCACCGGCCGCAACGCGCCGCGCGTCGCCGCCATCGCCGCCTACGCGCAGGAACACGGCGTCGACCTGCGCACCGTCGAGCTCGACGTCGGCGACGACGCGTCCGTCGGCGCCGCCATCGATCGCGTGATCGCGGACAACGGCCGGCTCGACGTCATCGTCCACAACGCCGGCCACATGGTGTTCGGCCCGGCCGAAGCGTTCACGCCCGAGCAGATCGGCGAGCTCTACGACATCAACGTCGTGTCGACCCAGCGCGTCAACCGCGCGGCGCTGCCGCACCTGCGCCGCCAGGGGCGCGGGCTGCTCGTCTGGGTGTCGTCGTCGTCCGCGCGCGGCGGTACGCCGCCGTTCCTCGCGCCCTACTTCGCCGCGAAGGCCGCGATGGATTCGCTCGCGGTGTCCTACGCGGCCGAACTGGCACGCTGGGGGATCGAGACGTCGATCGTCGTGCCGGGCGCGTTCACCCAGGGCACGAATCACTTCGCCCACGCGGGCAAGCCGGCCGATGCAGGCGTTCAGGCCGCCTACGTCGACGGCCCCTATGCCGGCGTCGCCGAACAGGCGCTTCAAGGCCTCGCCGCGCTCGAACCGGCAGACGCCGATGCCGGCACCGTCGCGACAGCCATTGCCGACATCGTCGCCGCCCCGGCTGGCAAGCGCCCGTACCGCGTGTTCGTCGATCCGTCGCAGGACGGCGCGGAGGAGGTGTTCCGCGTCGGCGACCGGATTCGCCGCGAGATGTTCAGGAACATCGGCCTCGCCGACCTGCTCGCGGCCCGCGTCGGCGGCTGATCCACCGTGCGCCGGTCACGCCGGCGCGCGTCAGCCTGGCTCGCAGAACCCGAGGATCGCGTCGGCGATTGCCGCCGGCGCCTCGCGCTGCGGAAAGTGGCCGACACCGTCCAGCACCTGCCGCGCGTAGCGCCCCGCAAAGAACCGCTCGCGCCCGGCCGAGCTGTCCGGATGATTGCAGGTATCCGCGCCGCCGTGCAGCACGAGCGTCGGCAGCGCCAGCACCGGCGCGGGATTCAGCCGCGCATCGTCGTCGGCATAGACCGGCGTGCCCGGTGCGAATCCCCATCGATGCCGGTACGAATGCAGCACGACGTCGATCCAGTCGGGCCCGTCGAACGCGGCGGCGGCCGCGTCGAAATCGCTGTCGCGATACCAGCCCGGCGGCGACCACGTGTCCCACATCAGGCGGGCAAACGCGCGGCGATCGTCGCGCAACGCCTGCTCGCCGCGTGGCGTCGCCATGAACCAGTGATACCAGTAGTTTCGTGCCTGCTGCAGCGACAGCGGCTGCCCAGGATCGTTGGTGCCGTACCCGACCGACAGCATCACGAGATGCGATGCGGCGCCTTCGCGCAGCCCGCACGCGTTCGCGGCTGCCCGCGCGCCCCAGTCGTGCCCGACCAGCACGGGCCGCTCGATGCCGAGCGCATCGACGAAGTCGAGCAGGTCGCGCCCGAGCGCCGCGAGCTGGCCGCTGCGCGGCACGGATGCGTCGCGAAAGCGGGTCGGCGCAAAACCGCGCAGCGCGGGCGCGAGCACGCGGTAGCCGTGCGCGGCGAGCCTTGCGGCCACCGCGTCCCAGCCGACCGGGCTGTCCGGCCAGCCGTGCAGCAGCACGGCCACGCGCTCGCCGCGCGGGTTCCATTCGAAATAGGCAATGTCGAGCGACGCGGTCGTCGCATGCGCATAGGTCGTCATCGTGCACTCCGTTGGGTGGATCCGAGTGCACGATGGTAGGCCGGCCTTTCATCACGATTCACGGAGTATCATGGTTAATTCTTCGAATATCGCGTTGAATTGATCCATGGAACCGCCGACCGATCCCGCGTCGACCTCGCTCGACATCACGCTGCTGCGCACCTTCCTCGAAGTCGTCGACAGCCGCGGGTTCGCGCCGGCCGCGGAACGGCTCGCGCTGACGCCATCCGCCGTCAGCGGCCACATCAAGCGGCTCGAACAGGCGGCCGGCACGGTGCTGCTCGCGCGCACCACCCGTCGCATCGCGCTCACGCCGGCCGGCGACACGCTGTACGCGTACGCACGCAACATCGTCGACATGGAGCGCGAAGTGCGCGCAAGGCTGCGCGGCGCGCCGGCGCACGGCCCGCTGCGGGTCGGCGCATCGGAGGATTTTGCGGGTGCGTGGCTGCCGCACGTGCTGCGCACGTTCCGCGACCGCCACCCGCGCACGTCGATCGAGCTGAAGGTCGGGATCACCGCGTCGCTGCTGCGCGAGCAGACGCTCGGCCGGCTCGACGTCGTGTTCGGCAAGCAGTGCCGGCAGGTCGACACGCCGGGCGAACTGCTGTGGGAAGAACCGCTCGTGTGGGCGTTCGCGTCGGATCGCACGCTCGACGCCGGCGGCGACGTGCCGCTCGCGCTGTTTCCGCAGCCATGCGTCTATCGCGAAGCCGCCGTCGCGGCACTCGCCGCTGCACTGCGGCCGTTTCGCGTGCTGTTCGAGAGCAGCAGCATGGCCGGCTGCGTGTCGGCCGCGCTAGCGGGCTTCGCGGTCACCGCGCTGGCGCGCAGCCAGCTGCGCGACGGCCTGCGCGAATGCGGCCCGCAGGACGGCCTGCCGGCGCTGCCGGCCGCGCGTTTCTACGCGTTCGCGGCGAAACCGGACGGCGCCGCCGCCGCGTTGATCGACGCGGTGCGGGAAACCGGGCGCAGCCGGCAGTTCGCGGCGCTGCCCGGCTGAAACAGGCACGACGGCACGTGACGCGATCCGGCCGTGCCGGTCAGTCGCCCTCCGCGCCCTCCCCGCCATGCGTCAGCGCGCTCGCCATCAGTTCCCCGAACCATTCGATGAAGGCATTGAGCCGGCGCGAACGGTGACGCCGGTGCGGGTACACGGCCGACACGTCCATCGGTGCGGCGCGGTGGCCGGGCATCACGTCGACGAGTGCGCCGCTGTCGAGCAGATGCTGGACGTCGAAGCGCGGAATCTGGATCAGCCCCATCCCGGCGATGCAGCTGGCGATATAGGTTTCGGCATTGTTGACGATTACCCGGCTCGGCAGCATGAGCGTGTGCCGCTGGCCGTCCGTGCAGTATTCCCAGTCGAGTTCGCGCCCGGTCGTCGGCGACGCATAGCCGATCGCCCAGTGTCCGTGCGCGAGCGCATCCGGATGCTCGGGCACGCCGCATTCGCGCAGGTAGTCGGGGCTCGCGCAGTTGATCAGCGTGAACTGCCCGAGCGGCCGCACGACGAGGCTGCTGTCGGCAAGCCGCCCGACGCGGATCGCGCAGTCGACGCCCTCCTGCACCAGGTCGATCGAACGATCGGTCGAGCCGAGCGACAGTTGCAGCTTCGGATAACGGTGAAACAGCGACGGCAGCGCGGGCGCCACCATGCGGCGCGCGATCCGGCTCGGCACGTCGACGTTCAGCCGGCCGATCACGTCGCGGTCGCGGCGGCGGAACAGGCGGTCGAGTTCGTCGGCCTCCGCGAGCAGGCGCCGGCCGCGTTCGAGCAGCAGCGCGCCGTCGGCGGTCAGTTGCACCTGGCGTGTCGTGCGGTGCAAGAGGCGCGTGCCGAGCCCCGTTTCCAGTTGCTGGACGGCCGCCGACACGGTCGCGCGCGGCACGTCGAGCGCATGCGCGGCCTTGATGAAGCTGCCCATCTCGGCAACCTGCAGGAAGATTCTGACCTGATCCAGCTTGTCCATCGGCAGGAAACGTAGGTTCGGACGAACGCCGCCGCCAGCCGTCGCGCGTCGCGGCCAGGTCCGGCGGCACAGAGAAAACGGGCACGCAGCCGCGAGGCCGCGCGCCCGTCCATTGTCCACGCAAACGCGCCATTGCGGTGCGCCGCGCGGCCCGTTGCCGGGCCGGTTACTTGGTCGTGTAGCCGCCGTTGATCAGGATCGTCTGGCCCGTGATCCACCAGCCGTCGGTGACGAGATGGCGGATGAACGGCACGACGTCCTCGATGTCGGTCAGGCCCGTCTTGCTGAACGGCGACAGCGCGGCCGCCGTCTTGTGATACGCGACCGCATCGGCGCCCTCGGCCGGATAGAAGAACGGCGTGTCCATCGGGCCCGGCCCGACGGCCGTCACCGAGATCCCGCGCGCACCGTACTCCTTCGACGCCGCGCGCGTGAAATGCTCGACCGGCGCCTTCGACCCTTCGTACGCCGCATAGAACGGCGTGAACGCGCCGAGCAGCGACGTCACGAGCGTGACGAGCTTGCCGTGATCCTCGAGGTGCCGCCCCGCTTCCTTGATGAAGAAGAATGCCGACTTGCTGTTGACCGCGAACATCTCGTCGTACTCGGCCTCGCCGATCTCGGTGAACGGCTTCTTCAGCACCTTGCCGACCGTGTTGATCGCGATGTCGATCTTGCCGAAGCGCTGCTTCGCGTCGTCGAACAGCTTCTCGACCGCGGCGGCCGTCGTCAGGTCGCCCTGGAACGTAGCCGCTTCCGCGCCGGCCGCACGCACCGCGGCGGCCGTCTCCTCGGCCTGCGCCTGCGACGCGGCGCTGTTGTAGTGAATCGCCACGGCCTTCGCACCGTGGCTCGCCAGATCCCGCGCGATCAGGCCGCCGAGATTCTTTGCGCCGCCTGCGATCAGGACGACCTTGTCTGCGAGCGTATGAGTTGCCACGGTTGACTCCCTTTCTCGTTGAACGAAGCTTGGAGTGTAGGCACGCGCGACGCGCCGGTCAGCCGGGCAACGCTGGATGGATTATCCAGAAAAACGATCCAATCGAAGCGCGGCAGTGCAGCCTGCCGCACCGACAACCGCGCCGGATCCGCCCTCGATTGATGGGCGCCGATGCCGAGGGCGGCGCCCGCTCAGCGCGCGTACAGCGTCGCGTCGATCTTGCCGAGCAGCCACTGCATGCCGGCCAGGTGCTGCTGGTCGTGGCTGCACAGGTAGTGGACGAGCCCGCGCACGGTCAACGAACCGTAGCCGTCGAATTCCCCGGTGCGCGCGAACTGTTCGGGCGTGAGGCGCGACACGAGGTCCAGCGTCTCGCGCCGCGCTTCGTGGATCGCCGCGAGCACGTCGGACGCATACGCATCGTTGTAGCGGCGCTCGATCGCGAGCGCGTCGCCGTCGATCGACACGAGCAGCGGCCGGTCTTCGTCGAGCATCCGCCGCAGCCGCACGTGATAGCCGTCGATCTCGATGTCGCGCACATGGCAGAGCTGCCCGAGCGGCGAAAAATGCTCGCTCGGCATCCCGGCCCAGTCGTCGGGCGTCCAGCGCGCGTAGCCGTCGGGGACGGCCGCGAAATGGGCTTCGAGCTGACGGGGGAAATCGGCGAGTGCGTCGAGCGTCGTCGGATTCATGCGGGACTCCCTGTCGGATAGGGGCGGCGGCAGCCCTGGCACGGGCCTGCCGTCGCCGTTGCGTCACTTCACGCTGAAGCCGTACGCGCCCTGCGTGCGGTGCCCGTCGGTCGCGACGGCCACCCATTTCACCGTATAGGCGCCGGTGCCGACCGCCGTGAGCGGCACCGACATCCGCTTGCGGTTCGACGCGTCGATGCGCGCGCGGCCGTCCGACACCGTCTTGCCGTCGCCATCGACGACGACGATCGAGCTGAACGCGGGTTCCAGCGGCTCGGTGAAGTCGATCGTGACGGCGGCCGGGGCGGCAGCCACCGACGCGCCCGCCGCCGGATCGCTCTTCGCGAGGTGCGCGTGCGCGAACGCGGCCGACGAGACGGTCGCCGCAACGATGACGGCAGCGGCGTGGCGGCCGAACGGGAACGAAGCAAAAGGCATGGACTTTCCGTGAAGAATGAACGGGCGCCGCGCCCCGCGCGGCGTACCGGCAGCTTACCAGCGCATGCGCGCTCATGCCGGTCGCGCGCCATCGCTTGATAGAATGCGCGCGCTATGGATCTCGAAAGCATTCTCTACACCCAGGGCTTCGGCTCGCGCCGCCAGTGCCGGGGCCTGATCGAAGCGGGCCGCGTCACCGTGGCGGGCGCCCGCGCGACCGACCCCGACGCCGCGTTCGATACCGACGGCCTCGTGTTCTCGGTCGACGATACGGCGTGGCCGTTCCACGCACGCGCCTATCTCGCGCTCAACAAGCCGGCCGGCTACGAGTGTTCGCGCGATCCGCAACACCATGCGAGCGTGTTCAGCCTGCTGCCTGCACCGCTCGTCGCGCGCGGCGTGCAGTGCGTCGGGCGTCTCGACCAGGACACGACGGGCCTGCTGCTGCTGTCCGACGACGGCCAGTTCGTGCACGCGTACACGTCGCCGAAACGCAAGGTGCCGAAAACCTATGTGGCAACCGTGCGCCACCCGCTCGACGACACGCAGCTGAACACGCTGCGCACCGGCGTGCTGTTGCACGGCGAGCCGAAGCCGATCGCGGCGGTCGCCGCCGACGCGCGCGACCCGCACGCGCTCGCGCTGACCGTGCTCGAAGGCAAGTATCACCAGGTCAAGCGGATGGTCGCGGCGGTGAGCAACCGCGTCGAGTTGCTGCACCGCGAAAGCATCGGCGGCTTCACGCTGCCGGGCGACCTCGCGCCCGGTGCCTGGCGATGGCTCGACGACGCCGACCTTTCGGCGCTGCGCAATACCGTCAAAACCCTGTAAGGGAAAATCCGCACGACCGTTCGACGCTCGACCGCATCTCGGCCGCATGTTCCCCCGCTATACTGAAATCACAAGCTGTAAGAGAACAGCGACGTAGGGGGAGGCATCATGAACAACCATACTTTCGAACTGTCGTCCGTGATGATCGCGTTCGCGGTCGTCGGTGTCATCGTGATCGGCGGGCTGCTGGCCGCGATGCACATGAAGCACAAATATCATCCGAACCTGATTGGCGCGCTGATCGGCGCGTTGCTGTGCTTCCTGCTGATCGAGGCGTTACCGGCGCTCACCTGACGCGCTGCCCGGCGCGAGCGTTTGAAGGAAATCGTCTACGGTCGGATAGCGCAACGTCACGCACAATTCGGCCTTGAGCCGTGCGTTGGACAGGCGCCGCGACTCGCGCATGAACGACAGCAGTGTCGGTTCGAGCTGACGCTCGGCGTCCGCGCGGCTGACGCGCGGCGGCCTCGGCAGGCCGAGCACCTGCGCGACCCGGTCGAAATACTCCCCCATCCGCAGTTCGCTGTCGTCCGACGCGTGCACGGCGCGCGTCGGCTTGCCGCGTTCGGCCGCACGGCGCAGGATCGCCGCGAGATCGTCCGCGTGGATGTGGTTCGTGTAGACGTCGTCGGCCGGCTCGAGCGCCGGCGTGCCGCGCTCGAGCCGTGCGACCGGCAGGCGGTTCGCCGCGTAGATCCCGGGAATCCGCACGATGCGCGCGGACAGCACGCCGCGCACCGTCGCCGCACGCAGTTGCCGCTCCGCCGACACGCGCCGGAACGCGCGCGGATTCGAGGGGCGCAGCGGCTGCGTTTCGTCGATGCGCGCGCCGCCGCAATCGCCGTAAACGCCCGTCGTACTGGCGTAGACGAGCCTCGGCGCACGAAGGGCGTCGGGTACAATACGCGCTGCCCGAACGGGCGCGCCGGCCTGCCGGGTAGCGGTGCGCAGGGTTCGGAGCCGGCCGACCGCCGAGGCCGGCGGCACCGGTGGCCGTCGCGCAGGCACGGTCGTTGCGGCGATCAGCGCACGGGTGCGCCGGTCGTCACGGCCATCGGACTGCGGCGGTGCGAGATGCAGGATCGTGCGGGCCAGACCCGCGAGGCGGCCAAGTGTCGCCCGGCGATCGAGGTCGCCGACGATCGGCGTTGCACCCGCGGCGCGCAGTTCGTCGCGGCGGGCCGGATGGCTCGTCAGCGCGAAGATCCGCAGGTTGCGGCGCGTGTCGCGCCATTGCGCGACGCAGCGCATGCCGACGTCGCCGCAGCCGACGATCAGTGCGCGCGGCCGGCGCAGGATTCGAGTCGCGATCATGTTGGTTGCGAAATCAGTAGCCACCGTTGCGCGACGCGCAACGGGTTTGCATTGTAGCTGCCGTGCCCGACATGCACGGTCCCCCCATTTTGTTCTAGTTTGGTTCTATGGCATTCAACGTCACTCTCAAGCAAAGCGGCCGGCAATTCCAGGTCGAGTCGGATGAAACCGTGCTGGCGGCCGCGCTGCGCCAGAACGTCCATCTGCCGTACGGCTGCAAGAACGGCGCGTGCGGCTCGTGCAAGGGCCAGATCGTGTCGGGCCAGATCGAACAGGGCCCGCACGCCGCGTCGGCGCTGTCCAACGACGAGCGCACGCGCGGCCTCGCGCTGCTGTGCTGCTCGAAGGCGCAGTGCGATCTCGAAATCGACGTGCGTGAAATCGCCGGCGTCGACGGCGTGCAGGTCAAGAAGCTGCCGTGCCGGATCGCCGCGCTCGAGCGCAAGGCCGACGACGTGATGGTCGTGAAGCTGCAACTGCCCGCCAACGAACGCCTGCAGTACCTCGCGGGCCAGTACGTCGAGTTCATCCTGAAGGACGGCTCGCGCCGCAGCTACTCGATGGCGAACGCGCCGCACGAGGAAGGCCCGGTCGAGCTGCACATCCGCCACATGCCGGGCGGCAAGTTCACCGACCACGTGTTCGGCGCGATGAAGGAGCGCGACATCCTGCGCTTCGAAGGCCCGCTCGGCACGTTCTTCCTGCGTGAAGACTCCGACAAGCCGATCGTGCTGCTCGCATCGGGCACCGGCTTCGCGCCGATCAAGGCGATCATCGAGCACGTGAAGCACACGGGCATCACGCGCCCGATGACGCTCTACTGGGGCGCGCGCCGCAAGAAGGACATCTACCTCGGCGAACTGGCCGAGCAGTGGGCACGCGAGATCCCGAATTTCAAGTACGTGCCGGTGCTCTCCGAGCCGGACGCCGGCGATCAGTGGACGGGCCGCACCGGCTTCGTCCACCGCGCGGTGATCGAGGATCTGCCCGACCTGTCGGGCCACCAGGTGTACGCGTGCGGCGCGCCGGTGATGGTCGAATCCGCGCAGCGCGACTTCACGCAGCACCACGCGCTGCCGGCCGACGAGTTCTACGCGGACTCGTTCACGAGCGCCGCCGATCTCGCGCATCCGGTCTGAGGCCCGCGCACCCGCGTACGGTACTACGCGCCGCGATGTCACATCCGTGGCATCGCGGCGGTTTACAGTGACGCGCGGGATGCCTTATGCTTGCGCACATGAACTGCTTCCTGTCCGCCCTTCGACGTCGCCGCTCGCCGCTCCGCCCGGATGCCGCAGGCTCGTCACGGACTCGCGCGTAACCCCCACAGCTTCACCGGTTACGCACAAGCTGTTCGACCCACCAGCCACGGCCTTCCGTGGCTTTTTTATTGCCCGTTTCCCTTTCAACGTCCGCTGGAGTCTGCTGCCATGCCCCTGAACGATTATCCGATCGACTCGCTGATGTACATCACGAACCGCCCCGACATCGTGTTTACGCACGGCAAGGGTTCGTGGCTCTACGATCACACGGGCAAGCGCTATCTGGACTTCATCCAGGGCTGGGCCGTCAACAGCCTCGGCCATTGCAACGAAGGCATCGTCGACGCGCTGAAGACGCAGGCGGAAAAGCTGCTGAACCCGTCGCCCGCGTTCTACAACGAACCGATGGCAAAGCTCGCGGGCCTGCTCACGCAGCACAGCGTGTTCGACAAGGTGTTCTTCACGAACAGCGGCGCGGAAGCGAACGAAGGCGCGATCAAGCTCGCGCGCAAGTGGGGCCGCAAGTTCAAGAACGGCGCGTACGAGATCATCACGTTCGACCACAGCTTCCACGGCCGCACGCTCGCGACGATGTCGGCCAGCGGCAAGCCGGGCTGGGACACGATCTACGCCCCGCAGGTGCCGGGCTTCCCGAAGGCCGAGCTGAACGACATCAACTCGGTCGAGAAGCTGATCACCGACAAGACCGTCGCCGTGATGCTCGAGCCGATCCAGGGTGAAGGCGGCGTGATTCCGGCCACGCGTGAATTCATGCAGGCGCTGCGCGCGCTGACGAAGCAGCACGACCTGCTGCTGATCGTCGACGAAGTGCAAAGCGGCTGCGGCCGCGCGGGCACGCTGTTCGCGTACGAGTTGTCCGGCATCGAGCCGGACGTCATGACGCTCGCGAAAGGCATCGGCGGCGGCGCCCCGCTCGGCGCGCTGCTGTCGAAGGCCGAGTTCGCGGTGTTCGAGGCCGGCGACCAGGGCGGCACGTACAACGGCAACCCGCTGATGACGGCGGTCGGCTATTCGGTGATCTCGCAGCTCGTCGCACCGGGCTTCCTCGAAGGCGTGCGTGCGCGCAGCGAATACCTGAAGCGCAAGCTGCTCGAGCTGTCGGAAGAGCGCGGCTTCGAAGGCGAACGCGGCGAAGGCCTGCTGCGCGCGCTGCTGCTCGGCAAGGACATCGGCCCGCAGATCGTCGAGAAGGCGCGCGACATGCAGCCCGACGGCCTGCTGCTGAACGCCGCGCGGCCGAACCTGCTGCGCTTCATGCCCGCACTGAACGTGACGACCGAGGAAATCGACCAGATGATGGCGATGCTGCGGTCGGTGCTCGACACGCTCTAAGGAGAGCCCGCCGATGGATGCCGCCGCCGATGCCGTTGTGATCCGCCCGTTCGAACGCGCCGACACCGATGCCGTGCTCGCGGTATGGCGCGACGCGTTCCCGCAGTACGAAGACGCGGATGCGCCGCCGCACCGCGATCCGCTGCGATCGATCGAGCTGAAGCTCGCGACGCAGCCGGAACTGTTCTTCGTCGCGACCAGCCGCGCGCGCGTGGTCGGCACGCTGATGGCGGGTTTCGACGGGCATCGCGGCTGGCTCTACTCGTTCGGCATATCGAACGACGCACGCCGGCTCGGCATCGGCCGCGCGCTGATCGCGCATGCGGAACGCGCGCTCGCCGCGCGCGGCTGCCTGAAGATCAACCTGCAGGTGCTGCCCGGCAACGACGATGCGTGCCGCTTCTACGCGGCGCTCGGCTATCGCGTCGAGGAACGCATCTCGTTCGGCAAGACGCTGCCGGCCGCGTGACGCAAAGGCCGGCAGCCCGCCACTTCAGCGCGTGATCGGCCCCGCGCCCGGCAGCGGATTGCCGAGCGCGTCGGTCGGCACGGCCTGCTGCTCGAACGCGGCGAAATACGCGGCCCACTGCGTATCGCTCACGCGCACGATCAGCGCGCCGTCCTGCCAGATGTCGTTGTGATCGTTGTGGTCGTCGCCCGCGCGGTGCAGGTAGTTCGAGCCGGTCGAACCCTGGTTCATGTGCGTGTCGTGGATGCCGTTGCCTTCCGCATACGAGCGGCCGAACACGACGACGTCGAGCCCCTGCGACTGCGCGGCGTTTACGAGCCGCAGCAGCGACGGGATCGGCTCCTGATTCTCGGTACCGTCCATCACGGCGCTCGGGCGCCACGCGCCCGTTTCGTTCAGGATGTCGCTGCGCAGGTAGTCGAGCGCGGGCAATGCCACCTGCCCCGTCAGGTCCGTGTAGCCCTCGGCCGCGGCCGCGAGCGTCTGCGTGATCGGGTGGTGGAAATCGTAGACGAGCTTGTAGTTCAGCAGGTCGTCCGCGTCGTTGGTGCCCACGTTGATCGCGACGTCCCAGTCGCCGCCGGGCAACGCCAGCGTCAGGTGGATGTGGTACTGGATCTCGCTGCCGTGCGGCGAGCCCTTCAGCTTCGCCACCGATGTCACCTTCGCCTTCACGAAACCGTAGTCCAGACTCATGCGTGCTCTCCGTGTCCCGATGGGCCGCCGATGCTACATGGCCCGTGTGTCGGTTTGCAGGCGACCGGCAACGAGCGGCCGCCCCCATCGTTCCCGCGCCGCGTGCGCGGCGCGACAGTCGAATGGAGTCGCGCCCGCATGCACAAGTTCGGCCGGAATCGCATCACACGAAAAAAAAGGCTGTCACGGCATCCCGTGACAGCCTTTCGAAAGCCCGTGTGCGACGCGGCCGGCATCTGCCGCCGCGCGCCACCGGGCCCGCTCATTCACTCACTCATTCACCCAGGTACGCGGCACGCACCTTCGGATCGTCGAGCATCTGCTTCGCATCGCCTTCCATCGTGACCGTGCCCGAGTCCATCACGTAGCCACGGTCGGCCGCCTGCAGCGCGAGGCGCGCGTTCTGCTCGACGAGCAGCACCGTGATGCCCTCCTTCGAGATTTCACGCACCACTTCGAAGATCTTCTCGACCATGATCGGCGACAGGCCCATCGACGGCTCGTCGAGCAGCAGCAGCTTCGGCTTCGAGAGGATCGCGCGCGACATCGCCAGCATCTGCTGCTCGCCGCCCGAAAGCGTGCCCGCGAGCTGCGTCGCACGCTCCTTCAGGCGCGGGAAGAAGCCGAACATGCGGTCGACGTCCTTCTTGATCTGCTCGCCGTCGTTGCGCAGGTACGCGCCCATCTGCATGTTCTCGACGATCGACATCCGCGCGAAGATCCCGCGGCCTTCCGGCACCATCGCGAGGCCGCGCTTGAGCAACTCGTGCGTCGGGATGCCCTTGATCGACTTGCCCTCGTACTCGATGTCGCCGGCCGAATACGCCTTCAGACCCGTGATCGCCTTCATCGTCGTGGTCTTGCCCGCGCCGTTCGCGCCGATCAGCGTCACGAGCTCGCCCTGACGGACTTCCATGTCAACGCCCTTGACGGCCTGGATGCCGCCGTAGTTGACCTGCAAGCCCTTGATTTTCAACATTGCCGCTGCCATCAGTGCACCCCTGCGCCGAGATATGCCTCAATCACCTTCGGATTCTTCTGCACGTCCTGCGGCAGACCCTCGGCGATCACCTTGCCGTAATCGAGCACCGTCATCCGGTTGCACAGCCCCATCACGAGCTTCACGTCGTGCTCGATCAGGAGAATCGTGCGGCCGTCCGAGCGGATCTTGTCGAGCAGGCGCGTGAGTTCGACCTTCTCGGTCGCGTTCATCCCGGCCGCCGGCTCGTCGAGCGCGAGCAGCTTCGGGTCGGTGGCCAGCGCGCGCGCGATCTCGAGGCGGCGCTGGTGGCCGTACGACAGGTTGCGCGACGTGTAGTCCGCGTACTGCAGCACGCCGACGTATTCGAGCAGCTCGATCGCGCGCTCCTTGATCTCGCGCTCTTCCTGGCGTTCGGCCGGCGTCTGGAACACCGCGCCGAGCAGCCCGTGCTTGGTGCGCACGTGGCGGCCCACCATCACGTTCTCGAGCGCCGTCATCCCGCCGAACAGGCGGATGTTCTGGAACGTGCGCGCGATGCCCGTCTTCGCGACCTGATGCACCGCGGTCGGCTTGTATTCCGTGCCGTCGAGCTTGAACTCGCCGGAGTCCGGCGTGTAGAGGCCCGTGATCACGTTGAAGAACGTCGTCTTGCCGGCGCCGTTCGGGCCGATCAGGCCGTAGATCTCGCCTTCCCTGATCTGCAGACCGACATCGGACAGCGCCTGCAGGCCGCCGAAGCGCTTGTTCACGCCCTGCACGGACAGTCGGATTTGTTTGTCGCTCATGTGTGTATCCCCTTGTCCGTCGATTAAGCGCGCACCGGCTTCTTGCTGGCGCGCTTCGCCAGTTTCGCGATCTTGTCCTCATGCTTCGGCGCGGGCCACAGGCCTTCCGAGCGATACAGCATGATGACGACCATCGCGAGGCCGTACAGCGCCTGACGGATCACTTCCGTATCGACGATGTCATGACCGAACAGCGCGTGCTGCAGCGGGCTCATCGTCGAGCGCAGGAATTCCGGGAAGATCGCGAGCAGTACCGCGCCCAGGATCACGCCCGGGATGTGGCCCATGCCGCCGAGCACCACGCAGGCCAGCACGACGATCGATTCCCAGAACGTGAACGATTCCGGCGACACGAAGCCCTGGAACGACCCGAACATCGCACCCGACAGGCCGCCGAACGACGCACCCATCGCGAATGCGAGCAGCTTCACGTTGCGGGTGTTGATGCCCATCGCCTTCGCCGCGATCTCGTCTTCGCGGATCGCCGCCCATGCGCGACCGATACGCGAGTGCTGCAGGCGCGTACACACCCAGATCACCAGCAGCGAGCACAGCACGAACAGGTAGTAGTACATGTAGACCGACGGCAGCTGGATCCCGAACAGCGAGTGCGTCTGCGCGAGGCTGAAGTCGCCGATGTGCACCGGATCGATGCCCGTGATCCCCTTCGGCCCGTTGGTGATGTTCACCGGACGGTCGAGGTTGTTCATGAAGATCCGGACGATTTCACCGAAGCCGAGCGTCACGATCGCCAGGTAGTCGCCGCGCAGGCGCAGCGTCGGCGCGCCGAGCAGGATCCCGAAGGTCGCCGCCAGCGCCATCGCGATCGGTACGATGATCAGGAACGGGATGTGCAGCCCGTTCGGCGCGAGCGCCGCGATCCACTCGAATTGCGAGGTCAGGTGCGGCGAGCTCAACAATGCCGCCGTGTACGCACCCACCGCGTAGAACGCGATGTAACCCAGGTCGAGCAGGCCGGCGAAGCCGACCACCACGTTCAGGCCCAGCGCGAGCATCACGTACAGCATCGCGAAGTCGAGCACGCGGACCCAGTAGTTGCCGCCGGCCGAGCCGATGATGATCGGCGCCGCGATCACGAAGACCGCGGTCAGGAGGCCGATGATGACCGTCTTGGTGGTGTTGCGCTCTTCGACGAGCGACGTCGAGGATTCGATCGGTTGAATGGATGTCATGTTGTTTGCTCCCTTCCGTTACGCGCGATCCGCGACACGTTCGCCCAGCAGGCCGGACGGACGGAACACCAGCACGATGATCAGCACGATGAAGGCGAACACGTCCTGGTAGTTACTGCCGAATACGCCGCCCGTGAGGTTGCCGATGTAGCCGGCCCCGAGCTGCTCGATCAGGCCGAGCAGCACGCCGCCGACCATCGCGCCGCCGAGGTTGCCGATCCCGCCCAGCACCGCGGCCGTGAATGCCTTCATGCCGGGGATGAAGCCCATGTAGAAGTGCACGTTGCCGTATTCGGATGCGATCATTACGCCGGCCAGCGCGGCGAGCGCGGAGCCGATCATGAACGTCGCCGAGATCACGAAGTTCGGGTTCACGCCCATCAGGCTCGCGGTGTTCGGGCTTTCGGCGATCGCGCGCATCGCGCGGCCGAGCTTGGTCTTGTGCACGAGCAGCAGCAGGCCGCCCATCACGATGAACGCCACCGCGATGATCACGATTTCAGTCACCGAGATCACGGCGCCGGGCGTCGTGTCGGTGGCCTTGATCACGTTGATCGGATCGGTCGGCAGCAATTGCGGGAACGGCAGCGGGTTGCGCGACCAGATGATCATCGCAGCGGTCTGCAGCAGGATCGACACGCCGATCGCGGTGATCAGCGGGGCGAGGCGCGGAGCGCGACGCAGCGGCCGGTAGGCGACCCGTTCGATCGTGAAGCCGACGAATGCACAGACGACTGCGGCGATGCCCAGGCCGATCGTCAGCGTTGCGACGTTGCCGAGTCCGGGGAAATGGTTCTGCAGCACGGTGATGGCCGACAGGGCGACCATCGCGCCGATCATCAGCACGTCGCCATGCGCGAAGTTGATGATGCCGAGAATGCCGTACACCATCGTGTAACCCAACGCGATGATGGCGTAGACACTGCCGAGCACCAGCCCGTTGAGAACCTGCTGGACGAAAATATCCATTTAAAGCTCCTTGGCCCGTGCTGCCGGAGGACGTTGCGCCCCGCGGGTAAGCGAGGAATCGCGCCTTCTCGGCGACACTGCGGGTACTAGTCGATACCGGTAAGGGTGGATCGTCCCGGCGCGCGCCGCCCGGCCTGTACGGCCGGACCTGCCGCCGGAGCGGATACAAAAACGGCACCGCACTGTTCCGGTGCCGTCATGAGTCCCGTCGCTAAATCGTCACGACATCGAGGACGGTGTTCGTGGCCTCCTTGAAGTCGTAGGGCAGCATGCCGAGACGGCCATCGTCCGGTTGCCCGGCATCCGTGCCTTGTCCCGTCCGGTGCGAGGCAAGCCCCGCACCCGGGCGGATTGGATTCCGTGCCCCGGTGCCTCGCGAGGCACCGCGAACGCCGCGCCCGACATTCGTCAGGACTGCGTCGGAATCCATCGTACGAACCAGACCGCGCGCCGCGACCTCATTGCTCGCGGCAACGCGCTGTTTCGTCGAATCGAAATGAAAGGGGACCGGCGACATCGGCACGCTGCCCGCATCGCCGGGCACCCGGGCCGGCCTGCGTCGATCGGCGCGCACGGTCGCTGTCACGCCACGACCGGCGGCCTGCTGTGCTGCAACCTGCGTGCCCGCTGCCTGGCCGTTCGCCAGGCCAAGCGCGTTGATTTCCTCGATCGCCAAACGTGCCCCGTTTTCCTTGTCCTTGCCCAATTGCGCGGTGCGGCACGCGAACGGTGCCGCACGACCGGTTCCGGCGACGCGCACGCCGCTGGCCGGCGGTGCCGCGAACGCCGCAGCCTCCCTCCCCGCCTCGTCGTCGCTCTTTTTGCTGCAGCCGGCAAGCATTGCAACCGGTGCGGCGACGGACATGGCGTAAGCCAACTTCACATGCATCGAGTGGTCTCCCGCGCCTTGCCAAAATCCGATTTCAAAGCCATTCAGGCCTGAAAACGGGCGCATTGTAACTCCATTTATAGGACGCCAATAATCCTGATTCGATGGGGTTTTCCTGCATTGCAACCAATTTTGAGAGACGCTTGGAAGCGCGCAGAGCAACCCGGTTGCACCATTGATCCGAATAATGGTTGCGATTGCGATTTCGACGGGCAAAAAAAAGCGCGCCGTCAGGCGCGCTTCGGTGTTCCGCGGGTGCGATGCGGCAATCAGGCGGCGGGCGGCAGGTTCAACCCGCGCGGCAGCGGAAACGACACGTTTTCCTCGATGCCGTCGAGCGCGCGCACATTGCGCACACCGAGTTCGCGCAGCCGTGCGATCACGGCCTGGGCGAGCACTTCGGGGGCCGACGCGCCGGCCGTCACGCCGATGCGACGCTTGCCTGCGACCCATGCCGGATCGATCTGGTCGGGTGCATCGACCATGTACGCGTCCACGCCGCGCTTCTCGGCCACTTCACGCAGGCGGCTCGAATTCGAGCTGTTCGGGCTGCCGACGACGATCACGACATCGCACTGCGGCGCCATGAACTTCACGGCGTCCTGGCGGTTCTGCGTCGCGTAGCAGATGTCCTGCTTCTTCGGCTCGCGGATCTTCGGATACTTGGCCTTCAACGCGCCGATGATCTCGGCTGCATCGTCGACGGACAGCGTCGTCTGCGTGACGAGCGCGATGCGTTCGGGATCGGCGAGCTCGAGCTTCTGCACGTCCTCGACGCTCTCGACGAGATGCATGCCGCGCTCGACCTGCCCCATCGTGCCTTCGACTTCCGGATGGCCCTTGTGCCCGATCATGACGATGTCGACGCCGTCCTGGCGCATCTTCGCCACTTCGACGTGCACCTTCGTGACGAGCGGGCAGGTTGCGTCGTAAATGCGCAACCCGCGCACGTCGGCCTCGTCGCGCACGGCCTTCGACACGCCGTGCGCGCTGAAGATCACGGTATTGCCGGCCGGCACTTCCTCGAGTTCCTCGACGAAGATCGCGCCTTTCTTCTTCAGATCCTCGACCACGTACTTGTTGTGGACGATCTCGTGACGGACGTAGATCGGCGCACCGTGCATCGCGATGGCGCGCTCGACGATCTCGATCGCGCGATCGACGCCCGCGCAGAAACCGCGCGGCTGGGCCAGCAGGATTTCGGCATCGGCGGCGACGGTCTGCCCGGACAGCGTATCGGTGGTGCTCATGATTACAGGATTCCGATGATTTTCACTTCGAACGTGAGCGCTTGGCCCGCGAGCGGATGATTGAAGTCGAACAGTGCCGAGGTTTCGCTGACTTCCTTCAGCACCCCCGCGTATCGGCCGCCGTCCGGCGCGTTGAACTCGATCAGCTCGCCCGGCGTGAAATCGTCGCCGACCATCCCGTTCTCGCGCAGCGTCGACAGCGTCACGCGCTGGAGCATGTCGGGATTCCGGGGACCGAACCCCTGTTCGGGGGCTAGCTGAAAAGTCGAATGGTCGCCGACCCTGAGGCCGATCAGAATCTGTTCCAGCGACGGCGCCAGTTGCCCCGCGCCGAGCAGCAGCGTGGCCGGCTTGTCGGTGAAGGTGTTGACGATATCGGCGCCGTCGGCGAGTGCCAGCCGGTAATGCAACGTGACGTGGGAACCGGGCTTCACTTCGGATAGATCGATGAGGCTCATGAATTACTCGTTCAGTCGGCGCCCGATACGGCCGAAAGGCCCGGCGCAAAACCAATATTGTAAGTCACCTGAGCGCGCAAGGCGGAAAGTGCGACGACGTCGCGCACACTGCCCGCCGCCAATGGAGTTTCAAGCATGCTGTCACCCTGCCCAGCCTTGCCGCCAGTCGAATGCCGCGACAGCACCGATCTGCCGGCCGATCCGCCCGGCCGCGTCATCCCGATCCACCGGCGCAAGCACCGCCTGCGCGGCTGGCGGCCCGAGCGGCCACGCGAGCGACTGCTGGAGCGCGGGCCGGCGGCGCTGACCGACGACGAACTGGTCGCCCTGCTGCTCGGCACGGGCAAGCCCGGGCACGACGTGTTCACCACCGCCCGCGCCCTGGTCAAGCAGTTCAAGTCGTTGCACGGGTTGCTCGAGGCGACCACCGACGATTTCGAGGCACACCCCGGCATCGGCCCCGCGCGCGCCGCGCGGCTGGTCGCCGTCATCGAGATCGCGCGTCGCATGCTGAAGGAGAAAGCGCACGAGAAGCAGCCGATCGATTCGCCCGGCGCGGTCGAGGACTATCTGCGGCTGAAGATCGGCGCGCGTCCGTACGAAGTGTTCGCCGCGGTCTACCTCGACGCGCGCCACAGCCTGATCGACATGGAGGAAATCACGCGCGGCTCGCTGACGCGCATGGCCGTCTACCCGCGCGAGATCGTGCGCCGCGCGATCGCATACAACGCCGCGGCACTGATCGTTGCCCATAACCATCCGTCGGGCGCGGTGCAGCCGAGCGCGGAAGATCGCCGCCTGACCCGCGTGCTGCACGACGCGCTCGCGCTCGTCGATGTCAGGCTGCTCGATCACGTCGTGATCGGCACCAGTGATACTTTTTCGTTCGCACGGGCCGGTTGGATGTAGACTGTGCGGTTGCGGCCCGCCCAACGGCGCCGCAACGGTGATGCGAAATTAGGTTTGATTTTTCTGAACTTTTTCTGCTAGAATCGCCGTCTGTCTTTTTTCCAACCAGTTCTAGCCATCGAAGGGCCTTGTCTGTAAGGGCTTCGGCGTTCTGAGTGCAGCCATGGATCACGTGGCGGTACGATGGAACCTTCATCGGCGATCGAACCCCGAATTTAGCGTATTAGGAGTGCTCTCATGGCACGCGTATGCCAAGTAACTGGGAAAGCGCCGATGAGCGGCAACAACGTTTCCCACGCCAACAACAAGACGAAGCGCCGCTTCCTGCCGAACCTGCAAAACCGCCGGTTCTGGGTAGAGAGCGAAAACCGCTGGGTGCGCCTGCGCGTCTCGAACGCCGGCCTGCGCCTGATCGACAAGAACGGCATCGATTCCGTGCTCGCTGACCTGCGCGCACGCGGCGAAGCCTAAGCCCAAGGAGCACAATCATGGCAAAAGGCGCACGCGACAAGATCAAGCTCGAGTCGACCGCTGGTACGGGTCACTTCTACACGACCACGAAGAACAAGCGCAACATGCCGGAAAAGATGGCGATCAAGAAGTTCGATCCCGTCGTCCGCAAGCATGTGGAATACAAAGAAACCAAGATCAAGTAATCTCCGGTTTCTGCTAGCCTGACGGCGACCGAAAAGCCCCGCACATGCGGGGCTTTTTGTTTTGCGCGCACGCTCCGGCGCGACGCGGTATGCTCTCCCCTTTCCGCGGCCACGGCTGCCGGAACGCACAAGATCAAAAGCGTAACGATGGAGATGCAGCATGAAATTCGACGTGGCGATCGTCGGCAGCGGCCTGGCAGGGCTGTCGGTCGCACTCAACCTGGCCAGCACGCGACGTGTCGCGCTGATTGCGAAACGGTCGATGATGGAGGGCGCGAGCGATAACGCGCAAGGCGGCATCGCGGCAGTCCTCGATTCGGCGGACAGCATCGAGAACCACGTCGACGACACGCTGGTCGCCGGTGGCGGCTTGTGCGACGAAGGCGCGACGCGCTATATCGTCGAGCACGGCCGCGAAGCGATCGAATGGCTGATCTCGCAGGGCGTGCCGTTCACGAAGGACGACGCGGCCGAGCTCGGCTTCCACCTCACGCGTGAAGGCGGCCACAGCCACCGCCGGATCATCCACGCGGCCGACGCGACCGGCCATGCGGTGCTCGCCACGCTGTCGGCCCGTGCACGCCAGCATCCGAACATCACGTTCTTCGAAAACCACCACGCGATCGACCTGATCACGTCGGACCGGCTCGGCCTGCCCGGCCGCCGCTGTCACGGCCTGTACGCGCTCGACGTCGACAACGACCGCACGATCACGATCGAGGCGCCGCATACGGTGCTCGCAACGGGCGGCGCCGGCAAGGTCTACCTGTACACGACGAACCCCGACACCGCGACCGGCGACGGCATCGCGATGGCGTGGCGCGCAGGTTGCCGCGTGTCGAACATGGAATTCATCCAGTTCCACCCGACCTGCCTGTTCCATCCGTATGCGAAGTCGTTCCTGATTTCCGAAGCCGTGCGCGGCGAAGGCGGCCTGCTGAAGCTGCCCGACGGCACGCGCTTCATGCCCGCGCACGATCCGCGCGCCGAACTCGCGCCGCGCGACATCGTCGCGCGCGCGATCGACTTCGAGATCAAGAAGCGCGGGATCGACTGCGTGTATCTCGACATCAGCCACCAGCCGGAAGCGTTCCTGCGCGAACACTTCCCGACGATCCACGCGCGCTGCCTCGAATTCGGCATCGACATCGCGAAAGAGCCGATTCCCGTCGTGCCGGCCGCACACTACACGTGCGGCGGCGTCGTCACCGACCTCGCCGGGCGCACCGATCTCGCGGGCCTGTATGCGGTCGGCGAAACGTCGTACACGGGGCTCCACGGCGCGAACCGGCTCGCGAGCAACTCGCTGCTCGAATGCCTCGTGATCGGCCGCGCGGCGGCCGAGGCGATCGAAGCGGCCGGCTTCGATGCCGAAACGCCGGCCACGCTGCCCGCGTGGGACGAAAGCCGCGTGTCGGATGCGGACGAGGAAGTCGTCGTCGCGCACAACTGGGACGAGCTGCGCCGCCTGATGTGGAACTACGTCGGCATCGTGCGTACCGACAAGCGCCTCGAACGCGCGAAGCACCGGCTGTCGCTGCTGCGCGACGAGATCCAGGAGTACTACGCGAACTTCCGCGTGACGCGCGACCTGCTCGAACTGCGCAACCTCGTCGACGTGGCGACGCTGATCGTGAAGAGCGCGCACTCGCGCCGCGAAAGCCGCGGGCTCCACTACAGCCGCGACTGGCCGAACTCGCTGCCGAAGGCGCTGCCGAGCGTGCTCACGCCGCGCGCGCGTCGCTGAGCGGCGCGCCCTTCCCGGCTGCGGCCGCACAGGAAAAAAGCCGTTGGCGTTTGCGCGCCAACGGCTTTTTTGTCTGATCGAAGGCGTTCGGTCAGTCGACGATCCGCATCGAATAGTCGGTCGCGCGCACGTCCTTCGTCAGCGCGCCGATCGAGATGCGATCGACCCCCGTTTCCGCGAACGCACGCACCGTATCGAAATTGACGCCGCCCGACACTTCGAGCACGGCCTTGCCGTTCGCCACGCGCACCGCTTCACGCATCATGTCGAGCGTGAAGTTGTCGAGCAGCACTGACTGCGCGCGATGTGCGAGCGCCGTATCGAGTTGTGCAAGCGTCTCGACTTCGACCTGCACGGGCACACCCGACTCCAGCGCAAATGCCGCGTCGAGCGCCTCGCCGACACCGCCTGCCGCCGCGATGTGGTTTTCCTTGATCAGGATGCCGTCGTACAGCGCGAGACGCTGGTTCTCGCCGCCGCCGACGCGCACCGCATACTTTTGCGCGAGCCGCAGGCCCGGCAGCGTCTTGCGCGTATCGAGGATCTTCGCGCGCGTGCCTTCGACGCGATCGACGTAACGACGCGTCGCGGTCGCGACGCCCGACAGCAGTTGCAGGAAGTTCAGCCCGTTGCGCTCGGCCGTCAGCAGCGCGCGCGCCGGCCCTTCGAGTTCGCAGACGGTCGAATCGGGCGACATACGATCGCCTTCGCGATAACGCCACTGCACGACGATCGCCGGGTCGATCCGGGCAATCACGGCCTCGAACCACGGCACGCCGCACAGCACGGCTTCCTCGCGCACGATGATGCGAGCACGGCGACGTTCGCCGGCCGGTACGAGCCGCCCGGTCTGGTCGCCGGTGCCGACGTCTTCCGCGATCGCATCGGCCACATTGCGCGCGATCGCATCGTCGAATGCCGCGCCGTACTGCTCGCGGACGATGTTGAAGAGCGGGGATACTGCGGAACTCGCGCCGCCTTCCGCCGGGCCGCCCCCAAGGAAGGTGGCCGCCCCCTCGGGGGGCAGTGAACGAATGTGAGCGTGGGGGCTATTCATTACGCAGCCCCCACGTTCGCGAACAGTTGCTGGTCACGCTGCAGATCGCCGCTCGCCTGCACGCGCTTCTTGTGCGCGGCTGCGAAATCGAGCATCCGGTCGATCGGCAGGCGTGCGCGCTCGCCGATCGCGGGATCGACGAAGATCTCGTTGTGACCGCGTTCGAGCACGTCGGCCAGGTTCGCGAGGCCGTTCATCGCCATCCACGGGCAGTGCGCGCAGCTCTTGCAGGTGGCGCTGTTGCCGGCGGTCGGCGCGGCGATGAAGGTCTTGCCGGGTGCCGCAAGCTGCATCTTGTGCAGGATGCCGAGATCGGTCGCGACGATGAAATGCGTCGCGTCGAGCTTGACCGCTGCGTCGATCAGCTGTGTGGTCGAGCCGACCACATCGGCCTGCGCGACGACGTTTTCCGGCGATTCCGGGTGGACGAGCACCTTCGCGTCCGGATACTCGGCGCGCAGCAGGTCGAGTTCGATGCCCTTGAATTCGTCGTGAACGAGGCACGAGCCTTGCCACAGCAGCATGTCCGCGCCGGTTTTCTTCTGGATGTAGCTGCCGAGATGGCGATCCGGCGCCCAGATGATCTTCTCGCCGCGCGCGTGCAGGTCGGCCACGATCTCGAGGCCGATCGACGACGTGACCATCCAGTCCGCGCGCGCCTTCACGGCGGCGCTGGTATTCGCGTAGACGACGACGGTACGGTCGGGATGCGCATCGCAGAACGCCGAGAATTCGTCGACGGGGCAGCCGAGGTCGAGCGAGCAGGTCGCGTCGAGATCGGGCATCAGGATGCGTTTGTTCGGGCTCAGGATCTTCGCGGTTTCGCCCATGAAGCGCACGCCGGCGACGACCAGCGTCTGCGCGTCGTGGTCACGGCCGAAGCGGGCCATTTCGAGCGAATCGGCGACACAGCCGCCGGTTTCGTCGGCGAGCTCCTGCAACTCGGCGTCGACGTAGTAGTGCGCGACCAGCACGGCCTTTTCACGCACGAGCAATGCCCTGATGCGCGCTTTCAGCGCGGCCCGCTCTTCGGCGGACGGTGCATCGGGCACCTTGGCCCATGCCTGCCCCACACCGCACACGGTCCCTGCTGCAACGGGCCGGTCGTACTCGACGGGTTTGATCGTCGATTGCATCTCCATATCTCCTGTCGACCAGCGTTAGCGCTTTAGCGCTTACGCTGGTCCCATGCTTCGCGGTCGACCGGAGTTAGCGCTTTAGCGCCCACTCCGATCCCATCCCCTGCGTTCGCCCCGGAGCAACACTTCCACGTTGCCCCAAGCCTCATACCAATCCGGCCCTGCCGACCACCATTCAAAAACCGGCGGACCAAATAAAAAACCCCGCCAACGCGGGGTTTTTGACGTCCTTAGATTCTAATCGATTTCGAATCAGGCGTAGCGGCGCAGGCGCGTCGCAAATTCCTGCAGCGCCTTGATGCCGCTTTGTTCTGCGCGATGGCACCAATCCTGCAATTGCGCGAGAAGCTGTTCGCGCGATGCGGTCGAACGATCCCAGATCGCGGCGAGATCCTGGCGCAGCTGGAAGTAGGTTTGCAGCTTCTGGCTGTTCGCGAAGATTTCCGGCAGCAGCTTCTTCTGCGGCTCGTCGAGGCCGTCGGCGTCCTTGTGGAACCACTTGCGCGCGCCGCGCATCATCTGGTACTTCTCGCCGCCGATTTCCTTCAGGTGCGCGAGCTCCTGGCGGTACGCACGCTTCACGGCCTTGCCGTAGCGCGCCATCACTTCGTAGCGGTTCGACAGCACGGCCTGCAGCGTTTCCTGGTCGAGCACCGTCTTCGGCTTGTTCAGGCGCGGCGTCGGCGCGACCTTCTTCACCTTCGCGAGACCGAACGCCGACATGATGCGGATGTACATCCAGCCGATGTCGAACTCGTACCACTTGTTCGACAGCTTCGCCGACGTCGCGAACGTGTGGTGGTTGTTGTGCAGTTCTTCGCCGCCGATCACGATGCCCCACGGGAACAGGTTCGTGCTCGCGTCGGCCGAGTTGAAGTTGCGATAGCCCCAGAAGTGACCGAAGCCGTTGACGACGCCAGCCGCCCAGAACGGAATCCAGACCATCTGCACGGCCCACACGGTCAGGCCGATCACGCCGAACAGCGCGACGTCGATCACCATCATCAGGCTGATGCCGAGAATCGGGTACTTCGAATAGACATTGCGCTCGACCCAGTCGCTCGGCGTGCCGTGGCCGAACTTGCGCATCGTCTCTTCGTTCTTCGCTTCCGCGCGATACAGCTCGGCGCCTTCGAGGAACACCTTCCAGATGCCGCGCGTCTGCGGGCTGTGCGGATCTTCCTCGGTCTCGCACTTCGCGTGGTGCTTGCGGTGAATCGCGGCCCACTGGCCGGTCAGCATGCCGGTCGTCATCCACAGCCAGAGGCGGAAGAAGTGGCTCGCGATCGGATGCAGCTCAAGCGCGCGGTGCGCCTGGCAGCGGTGCAGGTAGACCGTCACGCCGATGATCGTGACGTGCGTGACGGCGAGCGCGAACAACGCGACCTGCCACCACGAAAAATGCAGGAGCCCGTGGGAAAGAAAATCGAGCAGGGAATTCAACAAGGCAGTTACCTGTGATGAGAGCGACGCCGGCACGCGCCGAGCGTCAGAAAAATGAAAGCATACCGCGTGTAGACCAGAATTTTACTTCAACCGTTCCAAGTCTTTGTAAAAAATGAACATTTTCTTGCCCTGACGCAACAAACCCAGTCCATGGGCGGACTTGGAAAGGCCCGCGATCCGGTTCCGGCCGCGGGGTCAGTACGATTGACGACCGGCGCGCGTCATGCCGCCGGTGCGTGCCCGTCCACGGCGCCGTTGCCGGCCGTCACACCCGTGGCGGGAAAGGCGTCGGGCAACCCGACGACGCGCACTTCGCGCTGCGGGAACGGAATCGAAATCCCGTGCTCGCTGAACAGGCGCCAGATGTTCCGGTTCACGCTCGAACGCACGCCGGACGTGCCTTTCGCCGAATCCTCGATCCAGAAACCGAGCTCCAGGTCGATCCCGTCCGCTCCGAAACTCACCAGATACGGGGTCGGAGCAGGCTCAGCCAGCACGCGCGGCACGCCCTTGGCCGCATCGGCGAGCAGCGTGAGCGCGTGCTCGACGTCACTCGTGTACGCGACCTGCACGGCGACCTTCGCGTAGCCGCGCGTCAGGTACGACGACTGGTTCTGCACGACGTCGGTGATCAGCTTTTCGTTCGGGATCAGCGTCTCGTTGCCGTCGAGGCCGCGCACGACCGTGTAGCGCGTGCGGATCTGCGTGACGACGCCCTGCAGGCCGCCGACGCTGATCGCGTCGCCGAGCCGCAGCGAGCGGTCGAGCAGGATGATGAAGCCCGACACGTAGTTGCTGGCGATCTTCTGCAGCCCGAAACCGAGGCCGACACCCACCGCGCCGCCGAACACGCCGAGCACGGTCACGTCGATGCCGACCAGCGACAGCCCGATCAGGATCGCCGCGAACACGAGCAGCGCGCGGCCGACCCGCGACAGCACGACCTTCAGGTTCGCGTCGAGCGTGCTCGCACGTGTGAGGCGATCCTCGAGCACCGAGCCGAGCCACATCGCGACCATCAGCGTCACGCACACCCACAGCGCGCCGGAGATCACCGACAGCAGCGTGAGATGCGCATTGGCGACGCGGAACTGCACGCTGTCGAGCCAGCCGAGCACGTCACGCTGGATGCCGAGCACGGTCAGCACCATCGCGGCCCACACGACGGTCGACACGATCTTCTCGACGATCGACAGCCATGCATGCGTGTGGCCGTCGCGCGCGAACACGCGCCGCGCAAAGAAGAACAGCACGTAGATCAGCCCGATGCCGAACAGCGGCACGAGCGCGAGCGACAGCAGCGACGTCGACATGAACGGGTCGAACGCGAGTTGCGCGCCGCCCACGAACAGGCCGCCGAACAGCGGGAACAACGCGCGCTTCAGGCTTTGCGCGCCCGCGCCGGGCGCACGTCCGGCCGCCCGGCGGCGCGCGTCGATCCGGCCGTGCACGAAGCGCGCGGCCACCCATGCGAAGCACAGCGCGCCGATGAGGATCGCCGCCTGCCAGATCATCACCGGCTGGTGGAAATCGCGGATGACCAATGCCAGCCGGTGCGACAGCAGGCGGCTCTGCAGATTCTCCATCGTCCGTCCAGCCCGCCGTTACTGCGCAGCGCGCCGTTCGAGCACCGCGGCGAAGAAGCCGTCGGTCGCGTGGCGATGCGGCCACAGCGACAGGTAGTCGCCCGTCTCGAGCTCGATGCGCTGGTCGTCCAGCACCTTCTGCGCCGGCACCAGCACGAACTCGGGATGGTCGGCCAGGAACTGTTCGACGATGCGTTCGTTCTCGGCGTCGAGCACGCTGCAGGTCGCGTAGACGAGCCGGCCGCCCTTCTTCACCAGGCGCGCGGCGCTCGCGAGGATCGACGCCTGCTTCGGCGTCAGCTCGTCGATCGCGGTGCGCGTCTGGCGCCACTTCAGGTCCGGGTTGCGGCGCAGCGTGCCGAGGCCGCTGCACGGCGCATCGACCAGCACGCGGTCGATCTTGCCGGCGAGCCGCTTGATCTTCGCGTCGTGTTCGCTGTCGATCAGCACCGGGTTCACGTTCGACAGCCCGCTGCGCGCGAGGCGCGGCTTCAGCTTCGCCAGGCGCTTCTCCGACACGTCGAACGCGTAGAGGCGCCCGGTCGAGCGCATCATCGCGCCCAGCGCGAGCGTCTTGCCGCCCGCGCCCGCGCAGAAATCGACGACCATCTCGCCGCGGCGCGGCGCGACCAGCGAGCACAGCAGCTGGCTGCCTTCGTCCTGCACCTCGATCGCGCCTTCCTCGAACAGCCTCAGGCGCGTCAGCGCCGGCTTGCCGACCACGCGCACGCCGAACGGTGAAAACGGCGTCGCGCCCGCATCGATGCCTTCCGCGCGCAGCCCGTCGATGACCTGGTCACGGCTGGCCTTCTGCACGTTGGCGCGCAGGTCGAGCGGCGCCGGGTAGTTCAGCGCGGCTGCGAGCTGCGCGAGCTCGTCGGCGTCGAAACGGGCCGACAATGCCTGGTGGATCCAGTCGGGCAGGTTCGTGCGGATGCGCACCGGCAGGCTCGCCGGATCGATCTTCGACACGTGCTCGAGCCATGCGGACTCGGTGTCGGACAGGAACGGCTTCAGCGCATTGCGGCCAGCCGTCTGCATCAGGCCGAGCAGCGTGAGGCGTCGCGCGGGCGTGCCCGTGCCGCTCTCGGCGAGATGCGAAAACTCCATCTTGCGGCGCAGCACCGCGAACACGGCCTCGGCGATCACGCCGCGCTCGGCATGCCCGAGCTTCGGATGCGCGCGGAAGAACCGGCTCGTCGTCGCATCGGCGGGGCCGGCGAACTTCAGCACCTCGGCCAACAAAGTCTCGGTCTGGCCGATCAGGAATCCGTGCAGTTTCATACGCCCTCACTCGTTTCGGTATGCGGTTGATCCGCGAAAATCCAGCGCGCCTCTTCCGGCGCCACCACTGCACGGCCGTTCTCGAGGCGCAGACGCCCCTCGATGAACCAGCGCACCGCGCGCGGATACAGCACATGCTCGACCGTCAGCACACGCTGCGCGAGCGCGGCCGCGTCGTCGCCCGCGCGCACGGGCACCGCGCCCTGCGCGACGATCGCGCCGCTGTCGAGTTCGGGAATGACGAAATGCACGCTCGCGCCATGTAGCGCGACCCCCGCGTCGAGCGCCTGCTGGTGCGTGTGGATGCCCTTGAAGCTCGGCAGCAGCGACGGATGGATGTTCAGCAGCCGGCCTTCGTATCGTCTGACGAATGCGGGCGTGAGAATGCGCATGAAGCCGGCGAGGACCACGAGATCGGGCGCGAATCGGTCGATCTCGGCGGCAAGCGCCGCGTCGAAGCTGTCGCGGCCGTCGAACGACCGGTGGTCGACCACCGCCGTCGCCACCCCGTGCGACGCGGCAAATGCCAGGCCGGCCGCGTCGGGCCGGTTGGCGATCACGGCCGCAACCTCGGCCGGCCAGCGTTCCTGCGCGCACGCGCGGACGATGGCCTCCATGTTGCTGCCGCGACCGGAAATCAGGATCACGAGTTTTTTCATCCGCGAATTTTACCATTCGCCCCCGCGTTTCCCCCCTTCTCGGCCGCCGGCCCGCCCGAACGTTTATAATCTTCTGCTTTGCGGCATCCCACCGCCCATTCCCCCGACGCTGCATCCGCTATCGTGAAAGTCTTCCGCGGCCTGCCCAACGCCGAGAGCCGCGCCCCGTGCGCGCTGACGATCGGCAACTTCGACGGTGTCCATCGCGGCCACCAGGCCCTGCTCGCGCGCGTGCGCGCGGCAGCGGACGCACGCGGCCTGCCCGTGTGCGTGATGACGTTCGAACCGCACCCGCGCGAATTCTTCAACCCGGCCGGCGCGCCGCCGCGCATCGCGATGCTGCGCGACAAGCTCGAGGCGCTGCGCGATCACGGCGTCGACCGCGTGGTCGTCGAGCACTTCAACCACACGTTCGCGAGCCAGTCGCCGCAGGCGTTCGTCGAACGCACGCTGGTGAACGGGCTGCACACGCGCTGGATGATGGTCGGCGACGATTTCTGCTACGGCGCGAAACGCGCGGGCACCTTCGACACGCTGCAGGCAGCCGGCGCGCAGTACGGCTTCGAGGTCGAGCAGATGGGTACGGTGGCCGGCAGCGACGGCACGCGCATCTCGAGTTCGGGCGTGCGCGCCGCGCTCACGGCCGGCGATCTCGATGCGGCCGCGCAGGCGCTCGGCCATGGCTATGCGATCAGCGGCCACGTCGCGCACGGGCTGAAGCTCGGCCGCGACCTCGGCTTCCCGACGCTGAACCTGCCGATCGCACACAAGCGGCCGGCGCTCTCGGGCATCTTCGTCGTGCAGGTGCACGGCCTCGGCCCCGCCCCGCTGCCGGGCGTCGCGAGCCTCGGCCTGCGCCCGACCGTCGACGATTCGGGCCGCGTGCTGCTCGAAGTCCACCTGCTCGACTGGCACGGCGATGCCTATGGCAAGCTCATCCGCGTCGAATTCCTGAAGAAGCTGCGCGACGAGGCGAAATTCGACGATCTCGAGGCGCTGTCGCGCGCGATCGCGCTGGACGTCGCGAATGCGCGTGCGTACTTCATCGAGCGCGACCGTGCGCCGGGCAGCCGCGCCACGGGCTTCGCGACGTCGGCCACCGACCGAATTAGCTGATCCGGACGGCGGCGCCCCGCGCCGCACCCTCGCGCCGCTCCCTTGCGCGCATCCCCGATTCACGACGCTCGCGCGTCCCCCGAGATTGAGATAGCGATTCCATCATGAGCAACAAGAAAGCCGATTCGAAACCGCAGGCCAAGTATCCGGTCAACCTGCTCGACACGCCGTTCCCGATGCGCGGCGACCTGCCCAAGCGCGAGCCGCAGTGGGTCAAGGAATGGGAAGAGCGCGGCATCTACGAGAAGATCCGCGCGGCCAGCGCCGGCCGGCCGAAGTTCATCCTGCATGACGGCCCGCCGTATGCGAACGGCGACATCCACCTCGGCCACGCCGTCAACAAGATCCTGAAGGACATCGTCGTCAAGTCGCGCAACATGGCCGGCTTCGACGCGCCGTACGTGCCGGGCTGGGATTGCCACGGGATGCCGATCGAGATCCAGATCGAGAAGCAGTTCGGCAAGTCGCTGCCGGCGGCCGAAGTGATGAGCAAGGCGCGCACGTACGCGACCGAGCAGATCGAGAAGCAGAAGGTCGGCTTCAAGCGTCTGGGCGTGCTCGGCGACTGGGCCAACCCGTACAAGACGATGAACTTCGTCAACGAGGCGGAAGAGCTCCGCGCGCTCGGCAAGATCATCGAGAAGGGCTACGTGTATCGCGGGCTGAAGCCGGTGAACTGGTGCTTCGACTGCGGCTCGGCGCTCGCGGAAGCGGAAGTCGAGTACAAGGACCGCACCGATCCGACGATCGACGTGATGTTCGCGTTCGCGGAACCGGAAAAGACCGCGCAGGCGTTCGGCCTGCCGGCCCTGCCGCGCGCCGAAGGCGGCATCGTGATCTGGACCACCACGCCGTGGACGATCCCCGCGAACCAGGCGCTGAACCTCCATCCGGAAATCGTCTACGCGCTGGTCGATACCGAGCGCGGTCTGCTGATCATCGCGGAAGAGCGCGTCGAAGCTTGCATGACCGACTTCAAGCTGACCGGCCGCGTCGTGGCGACCGCGCCGGGCGTGAAGCTCGCGGGCCTGCGCTTCCACCACCCGCTCGCGTCGGCTCACCCCGGCTACAAGCGCACCGCGCCCGTGTACCTCGGCGACTACGTGACGACCGACACGGGTACCGGCGTCGTGCACTCGTCGCCCGCGTACGGTATCGAGGACTTCGTGTCGTGCAAGGCGCACGGGATGACCGACTCGGACATCATCAACCCGGTGATGGGCGACGGCCGCTACATCGAATCGCTGCCGCTGTTCGGCGGCCTGTCGATCTGGGACGCGAACCCGAAGGTCGTCGACGCGCTGAACGCGGCCGGCTCGCTGCTGCGCAGCGAGCACTACAAGCACAGCTACATGCACTGCTGGCGCCACAAGACGGCGATCATCTACCGCGCGACGTCGCAGTGGTTCGCCGGCATGGACGTGACGCCGCGCGACGGCGGCAAGACGCTGCGCGAAACGGCGCTCGAAGGCATCGACGCGACCGCGTTCTACCCGTCGTGGGGCAAGCAGCGCCTGTTCAGCATGATCGCGAACCGTCCTGACTGGACGCTGTCGCGCCAGCGCCAGTGGGGCGTGCCGATGGCGTTCTTCGTGCACAAGGAAACCGGCGAGCTGCATCCGCGCACGCTCGAGCTGCTCGAGGAAGTCGCGAAGCGCGTCGAGCAGTCGGGCATCGAGGCGTGGCAGACGCTCGACCCGCGCGAGCTGATCGGCGACGACGCAAACCTGTACGAAAAGAACCGCGACACGCTCGACGTGTGGTTCGATTCGGGCACGACGCACTGGCACGTGCTGCGCGGCTCGCACAAGGATCAGCTGCAGTTCCCGGCCGACCTCTACCTCGAAGGCTCCGACCAGCACCGCGGCTGGTTCCACTCGTCGCTGCTCACGGCGTCGATGATCGACGGCCGCGCGCCGTACAAGGGCCTGCTCACGCACGGCTTCACGGTCGACGGCGAAGGCCGCAAGATGAGCAAGTCGCTCGGCAACGGCATCGACCCGCACGAAGTCGCGAACCGTCTCGGCGCGGAAATCATCCGCCTGTGGATCGCGTCGACCGACTACTCGGGCGAGCTCGCCATCTCCGAGGAAATCCTGAAGCGCGTGACCGAAGGCTATCGCCGCATCCGCAACACGCTGCGTTTCCTGCTCGCGAACCTGTCGGACTTCGACTTCGCGCAGCACGCGGTGCCCGTCGACGAATGGCTCGAGATCGACCGCTATGCGGTCGCGTTCTCGCAGCAGTTGCAGACGGAGCTGCTCGGCCACTACGAGAAGTACGAATTCCACCCGGTCGTCGCGAAGCTGCAGACGTACTGCTCGGAAGATCTCGGCGGCTTCTACCTCGACGTGCTGAAGGACCGCCTGTACACGAGCGCGGCCGATTCGCGCGCACGCCGCTCCGCGCAGACCGCGCTGTACCACCTGACGCACGGCCTGCTGCGCGTGCTCGCGCCGTTCCTGTCGTTCACGGCGGAAGAAGCGTGGAAGGTGTTCCAGCCGGCCAGCGATACGATCTTCACAGAAACCTACTACGCGTATCCGGAAGTCGACGGCTCGGCCGCGCTGATCGAGAAGTGGGCGCTGCTGCGCGAGGTGCGCGGCAACGTCACGAAAGCGCTCGAGGAAGCACGCACCGCGAACCGCATCGGTTCATCACTGCAGGCCGAAGTCGCGGTGCACGCGAGCGGCGCACGCTACGACGCGCTCACGAGCCTCGGCGACGATCTGAAGTTCGTGCTGATCACGTCGGCCGCGACGGTCGTCAAGGTCGACGACGAAGCACAGGAAAGCGTCGACGTGGCTGCGTCGAAGTACCAGAAGTGCGAACGCTGCTGGCATTACCGTGAAGATGTCGGCGCGCATGCCGATCATCCGACGCTGTGCGGCCGCTGCTTCTCCAACCTGTTCGAAAACGGCGAAATCCGGAGCGCTGCTTAACCATGGCGAAAACCCTGTCGAAACCGGCCAGCGGCGCGCTTGCGCCCTGGCTCGGCATTTCGCTGATCGTGATCCTGTTCGACCAGCTGTCGAAGATCGCGATCCTGAAGACGTTCGCGTACGGCGCGCAGCACGAGCTGACGTCGTTCTTCAACCTCGTGCTGGTGTACAACCGCGGCGCCGCGTTCGGCTTCCTGTCGACCGCAGGCGGCTGGCAGCGCTGGGCGTTCACCGCGCTCGGCATCGCCGCGACGCTCGTGATCTGCTTCCTGCTGAAGCGTCACGGCCAGCAGCGGCTGTTCAGCCTGTCGCTCGCGATGATCCTCGGCGGCGCCCTCGGCAACGTGATCGACCGGCTCGTCTACGGCCACGTGATCGACTTCCTCGATTTCCATCTCGGCGCCTGGCACTTCCCGGCGTTCAACCTCGCCGATTCCGCGATCACGGTCGGCGCGGTGCTGCTGATCTACGACGAACTGCGTCGCGTGCGCGGCTCGCGCTAAACGCGCATACTCGGCGTCGACGGCCGGCTTCGCGCCGGCCGTTCCGTTTGACCCTTGGAGGCCTGAGTTGGCACACGCAGAACTCGCAGGAAAACACCTCGTTCTCGGCCTGACGGGCGGCATCGCCTGCTACAAGATCGCCGAGCTCACGCGGCTGCTCGTGAAGGCCGGCGCGACCGTGCAGGTCGCGATGACCGAAGCCGCCACCCAGTTCATCACGCCCGTCACGATGCAGGCGCTGTCGGGCCGCCCCGTCTACACGAGCCAGTGGGACGCGCGCGTCGACAACAACATGGCGCACATCGACCTGTCGCGCGAAGCCGATGCGATCGTGATCGCGCCCGCGTCGACGGATTTCCTCGCGAAGCTCGCGCACGGATTCGCGGACGATCTGCTGTCGACGCTATGCGTCGCGCGCGATTGCCCGCTGCTCGTCGTTCCCGCGATGAACCGCCAGATGTGGCAGAACCCGGCCACGCAGCGCAACGCCGCGCAACTGCGCGCGGACGGCGTGTCGGTGCTCGGCCCGGATTCGGGTGCGCAGGCGTGCGGCGAAGTCGGCGACGGCCGCATGCTCGAGCCCGAGGCGATCTACGAAGCGATCGTCGCGCACTTCGCGCCGAAGGTGCTCGCGCACCGGCGCGTGCTGATCACGGCCGGCCCGACGTTCGAACCGCTCGACCCGGTGCGCGGCCTCACGAACCGCTCGAGCGGCAAGATGGGCTTCGCGCTCGCGCGCGCCGCGCAGCAGGCCGGCGCCGACGTGCATCTCGTCGCGGGGCCGGTGGCGCTCGACACGCCGTGGGGCGTCTACCGTCAGGACGTGCAGACGGCGCAGCAGATGTACGACGCGGTCATGCATGCGGTCGCCGATGCCGATATCTTCATCGCGGTGGCTGCCGTCGCCGACTGGCGCGTCGCCCAGCCGGCCGAGCACAAGATGAAGAAGACGGCCGACCGCAAGATGCCCGAGCTCGCGTTCGTCGAGAACCCCGACATCCTCGCGTCGGTCGCGGCGCTGCCCGATCCGCCGTTCTGCGTCGGCTTCGCGGCCGAAAGCGGCGACCTCGACGTGCACGGCGACGAGAAGCGCAAGCGCAAGAACGTGCCGCTGCTGGTCGGCAACCTCGGCCCGCTGACGTTCGGTCGCGACGACAACGAAGTCGTGCTGTTCGAGGCCGCCGGCCTCACGCGCCTGCCGCGCGCACCGAAGGACGAACTCGCGCACACGCTCGTCGCGGAAATCGCGAAGCGCCTGCCCGACAACCGCCTGATCTGATCTCCCGCGCGGCGGCCGTTGCCGCCGCGCCCTTCCCGACTCATCCGACGACCGCATGAAACTCGACCTGAAGATCCTCGACGCGCGCATGCGCGACTACCTGCCCGCCTACGCAACCACCGGCAGCGCGGGCCTCGACCTGCGCGCGTGCCTCGATGCACCGGTCACGCTGCAGCCGGGCGAGACCACGCTCGTGCCGACCGGCCTCGCGATCCATCTCGCCGATCCCGGCTACGCGGCGCTGATCCTGCCGCGCTCGGGGCTCGGCCACAAGCACGGCATCGTGCTCGGCAACCTCGTCGGCCTGATCGATTCCGACTACCAGGGCCAGCTGATGGTCTCGACGTGGAACCGCGGCCAGACCGAGTTCGTGCTGAATCCGTTCGAGCGGCTCGCCCAGCTCGTGATCGTGCCGGTCGTGCAGGCGCAGTTCAACATCGTCGACGACTTCGCGCAAAGCGATCGTGGCGAGGGCGGCTTCGGCAGCACCGGCCGTCACTGAACGACGCAACGAAAAAAGGGGCCGCGGCCCCTTTTTTTCATTCCTTCGCCGTCATTCCTCGACGGGTTGTGCGATCCGCGCGGGCGCCAGGTCGCGCTGCCGCGATTGAGCCACGATCGCATAGATCACCATCGCGACCAGCACGCCGAGCAGCACGGCCGACGAGCCGATCGTGCCGAGCGCGAGGCCGCCCTTCGCCACCGGCTTCGTCAACAGGTCGCCGACCGTCGCGCCGAACGGGCGCGTGAGCACGAACGCGGCCCAGAACAGCAGCACGCCGGAGATCCGCGTGAAATAGTGCGCCAGCACGATCACCGCGAGCAGCCCGCCGATCAGCAGCGCGCCGCCACCGAAGCCGAGCCCTGAACTGTCCGCGAGGAAGTCACCGAGCGCCGTGCCGAGCGTGTTGGAGAACAGGATCGCGATCCAGTACAGCAGCTCGACCTTGCGCGTGCGAATCAGGTCGACCGACAGCGATTCGCCGCTCAGGCGCCACACGGCGAAGATCGCCAGCAGGATCGCGACGAGAATCGACGAGCCGGCCGCATAGCCGAGGCCGAGCGTGCGGTCCATGAAGTCGGACATCGTCGTGCCGGCCGTGCTCGTCGCGACGATCACGGCCCAGTAGATCGCCGGGCGATAGCGTGTCGTCCTGAGCTGCGCGCCCAGCGTCACGAGAAAGAAGCCGAACAGCAGGATGGAGCTCACCGCGTAGCCGACGTTCAGCGTCATCGACAGCAGGTCGCCGCCGGTTTCGCCGAGCGTCGTCGCGCAGATCTTCATGATCCAGAACGCGAGCGTGATTTCGGGAAGTTTGTTCATTCGAACCCCTTTCGCAGGAAAGCGGCGGGCCGGCGCGTGCCGGCCCGCCTTGCAGACAGGATCGAATGTAGTCGCCGCAGGCTTAACGCAACCTTAGCGAACGGGGAATCGGTGCGGGCGGCCGCGCCGTGACCCTCAACGCGCGTGCTGGTGCCGGTAATGCAGCGCGTACGCGAGCGTGAGCAGCACGACGAACACGACGCCGACCACCATCGTCATCCGGAATTCGCGCGTGAACGCGGTCGTGAACAGAATCGCCGCGACGAGGCCCGCGCCGAGCAGGCTGCCGAACGGATGCCCCCACATCCGGAACGCGAGCGCGGGGCCGCGATAGCGCGCACGGAAGCGCAGGTGCGTGACGAAGATCATCAGCCACGTGAACAGTGCGCCGAACATCGCGATCGCCATCATCACGGTGAACGCGGTGTCGGGCGCCAGCGCGACCAGCACGGCCGCAACCGCGACGCCGCTCGTCGAGATCCACAGCGCCGCGCGCGGCACGCCGTTCGTGCCGAGCCGGCCGAACACCGCGGGCGCGAGCCGCGCACGCGACAGGCTGAACATCATCCGCGTCGTCACGTAAAGCTGGCTGTTCATCGCCGACAGCGCCGCGATCAACAGCACGAAGTTGATCACGCCTGCCGCGTACGGCACATGAGTCGCGGCCATCACCTTCACGAACGGGCTTTCGTCGGTGCCGGCCTGCGTCCACGGCACGATCGCGAGCATCAGCGACAGCGTCAGCAGGTAGAACAGCACGAGCCGGAACACGGTCGAACGGAACGCGCGCGTGACCGCGTGCTGCGGATCGCGCGCCTCGCCGGCCGCGATCGCGACGGCTTCGATGCTCATGTAGCTGAAGATCGCGACGATCACCGCGACCCAGGTGCCCCACGGCCCCTTCGGCATGAAGCCGCCGTGCGCGGTGTAGTTCGCGAAACCGACGCCCGATGCGGCCGGCGCCGACCACACGAGATAGGCGCCGAGCACGATGAACACGACGATCGCCGCGATCTTCAGCAGCGAGAACGCGTATTCGACCGTGCCGTACAGCGTGACGCTCGCGAGGTTCACGGCGATCAGCAGCGCGGAGAAGCCGATCACCCAGTACCAGCCGGGCACCGCCGGGAACCAGTACTTCATGAACACGGCGATCGCGCTGATCTCGGTGCCGATCGCGAACACGACCGCGAACCAGTACGCATAGCGCACCAGGAAACCCGCCAGCGGGCCGACATAATGCTCGGCATACGCGCCGAACGAGCCGGCCGTCGGATGGGCGACCGTCATTTCCGCGAGCGCGCCCATCAGCAGCAGCGCGATCAGCGCGCCGATCGCATACGAGACCAGCACGCTCGGGCCGGCGAGCCCGATCGCGAACCCGCTGCCGAGGAACAGCCCCGTGCCGATCGCGCCGCCGATCGCGATCATCGCCATCTGCCCAGACGTCAGCGCGTGGCGCAAACCCTGTTCGCGCGCGACGATGTCGTCGAACGTCCGTTGTTGTTGTGTCACTGCGTTGCCACTCCCCTGCACCACCATCGCGCCGCCGGCGCCAGATAAAACGAAACGGCGCGGAAAACCTCCCGCGCCGTTCGCATGAACTACCCGATTATCGCTTACTCGACTTCGACCGCCTCTTCGTTCGGCTTGTGCGGCGGGTTCCCGAGCTTGTCGAACGACAACTGCACCTTGTCGCCTTCGTCGACGTCGACCGTCACGTGACCGCCGTTCAGCAGCTTGCCGAACAGCAGTTCGTCGGCCAGCGCACGGCGGATCGTGTCCTGGATCAGCCGCTGCATCGGTCGCGCGCCCATCAGCGGATCGAAGCCGTGCTTCGCGAGATGCTTGCGCAACGCGTCGGTGAAGAGCGCGTCGACCTTCTTCTCGTGCAGCTGTTCCTCGAGCTGGATCAGGAACTTGTCGACCACGCGCATGATGATTTCCTCATCGAGCGAGCGGAAGCTGATGATCGAATCCAGCCGGTTGCGGAACTCCGGCGTGAACAGGCGCTTGATGTCGGTCATCTCGTCGCCCGTTTCACGGCGCGTCGTGAAGCCGATGGTCGCCTTCTGCATCGACTCGGCGCCCGCGTTCGTCGTCATGATGATGATGACGTTGCGGAAATCCGCCTTGCGGCCGTTGTTGTCCGTCAGCGTGCCGTGATCCATCACCTGCAGCAGCACGTTGAAGATGTCCGGATGCGCCTTCTCGATTTCGTCGAGCAGCAGCACGCAGTGCGGCTTCTTCGTGACGGCTTCGGTCAGCAGGCCGCCCTGGTCGAACCCGACGTAGCCCGGCGGCGCGCCGATCAGGCGGCTCACCGCGTGACGCTCCATGTATTCCGACATGTCGAAGCGGATCAGCTCGATGCCGAGCGTGAACGCGAGCTGGCGCGCCACTTCGGTCTTGCCGACGCCCGTCGGGCCGGAGAACAGGAACGCGCCGATCGGCTTGTCCATCTTGCCGAGGCCCGCGCGCGCCATCTTGATCGAGGCTGCGAGCGCATCGATCGCCGGATCCTGGCCGAACACGACGCTCTTCAGGTCGCGGTCGAGCGTCTGCAGCTTGCTGCGATCGTCCTGCGATACGCTCTGCGGCGGCACGCGCGCGATCTTCGAGATGATTTCCTCGATCTCGCTCTTGCCGATCGTCTTCTTCTGCTTCGACTTCGGCAGGATGCGCTGGGCCGCGCCCGCTTCGTCGATCACGTCGATCGCCTTGTCCGGCAGGTGACGGTCGGTGATGAAGCGCGCCGACAGTTCGGCCGCGGCCGACAGCGCACCCGACGAATACTTGACGCCGTGATGCTCCTCGAAGCGCGACTTCAGCCCGCGCAGGATCGCGACCGTCTGCTCGACGGTCGGCTCCGTCACGTCGACCTTCTGGAAGCGCCGCGACAGGGCCGCGTCCTTCTCGAAGATGCCGCGATACTCGGTGAACGTGGTCGCGCCGATGCACTTGAGCACGCCCGACGACAGCGCCGGCTTCAACAGGTTCGAAGCATCGAGCGTGCCGCCCGACGCGGCGCCCGCGCCGATCAGCGTGTGGATCTCGTCGATGAACAGGATCGCGTGCGGACGCTCCTTCAGCTCCTTCAGCACCGTCTTCAGACGTTGCTCGAAGTCGCCTCGGTACTTGGTGCCCGCGAGCAACGCGCCCATGTCGAGCGAGTAGACCTGCGCGTTAGCGAGGATGTCCGGCACTTCGCCGCGCGTGATGCGATACGCGAGCCCTTCCGCGATCGCGGTCTTGCCGACGCCGGCCTCGCCGACGAGCAGCGGATTGTTCTTGCGGCGGCGGCACAGCACCTGGACCACGCGCTCGACCTCGGGCTCGCGACCGATCAGCGGATCGATGCGGCCGTCCTTCGCCATCTGGTTCAGGTTCTGCGTGAATTGCGCGAGCGGGGTTTCCTTCTGCGCATTCGCGTCTTCGCCTTCCGCGTTCGCGTCGGCCGACTTCGCGGCTTCGCCGTTGTTCGTCTTCGCGATGCCGTGCGAAATGAAGTTCACGACGTCGAGGCGCGTGACGCCCTGCTGCTGCAGGTAGTACACGGCATGCGAATCCTTCTCGCCGAAGATCGCGACCAGCACGTTCGCGCCGGTCACTTCCTTCTTGCCGTTCGACGTCGACTGGACGTGCATGATCGCGCGCTGGATCACGCGCTGGAAACCGAGCGTCGGCTGGGTATCGACATCGTCGGTACCCGGGACGGTAGGTGTGTTGTCGTGGATGAAATTGCGCAGGTTCTGACGCAAGTCCTCGATGTTTGCCGCGCACGCGCGCAACACCTCGGCTGCCGTCGGATTATCCAGCAGAGCCAGCAGCAAATGCTCGACCGTAATGAACTCATGGCGCGCCTGGCGTGCTTCCATGAACGCCATGTGCAGGCTGACTTCCAATTCCTGGGCAATCATGCTTCCTCCATCACGCACTGCAGCGGATGCCCGGCCTGCCGCGCATGGGTAACGACTTGCTCAACCTTGGTCGACGCGATGTCCCGCGTATAGACCCCACAAACCCCTCGCCCTTCGCGATGGACCTTCAGCATGATCTGCGTGGCCGTCTCGCGATCCTTCTTGAAATACTCCTGGACCACCATCACGACGAATTCCATCGGCGTGAAGTCGTCGTTCAGCAGCACCACCTTGTACATCGAAGGCGGCTTGAGCTTCTGCTGCTTGCGTTCCAGGACGGTGCTGTCCTGCTTGTCCGGGATAATCGCCATACACCCATTCTAAACAACTCGGACAGGCCCGCAATCCTGCCATTACCCGACCGACCGGCCGGCGCCCTCCCCGGAATCCCGGAACACGCGATCTTCTTCGCGCCATACGAAAGCCGGCTGCGGTGCCGGCTTTCACGCGTGGCGCGGAACACGAACCGTCAGGGGAACCGCACCGGAACGTCGTGTCTGCATCCAGTATCCCACAAGCCGGGACGACTCGAACGCGTGTCACTCGAGCCTGGTATATGAGCCGATTATGCGGCTTTTCAAGACCTCGCGCTTGGCCGCGTGCTGCTAAGCAAAGCCGGAAAAACCCTGAAAATGGGTTCTTTACAACGTCCCTCTAAACGTCTAAAAATTCCACTTGACACTCCAATAAAGAGCGCCAACAATCAAGCTGGCACTTTTTTCAATTTGCCGGTTGGCAAAATGAAAGAGGCCGAGGTGAGCTTGTGAGGGGGGAACGGCTGCGTTTTTCAGGTCGTTTAGCTTTTCGAGCGTGCTCGTGGTAAGTAGCAGCGACTGTGTGACAGGGGAAGTAGGAAATGGCAACTGGTATCGTTAAGTGGTTCAACGACGCGAAGGGCTTCGGTTTCATCACTCCCGATGAGGGCGGTGAGGATCTGTTTGCGCACTTCTCGGCTATCACCATGAATGGCTTCAAGACGCTGAAGGAAGGCCAGAAGGTGAGCTTTGACGTCGTTCAAGGACCGAAGGGCAAGCAAGCGTCGAACATCCAGGCCGCATAAGGCATCGGATATCAGACGAAGAAACCCGGCGCATGGTTTGCGCCGGGTTTCTTTATTTGAGGCCGGCCAATCGATAATCGATTGGCCGGCCTTTTCGTTCAATCCCGATAATTGAACATACATTGTCTTGTCACGCGCGCAGATCGGATACTCATCCCGCGCGTGAAACATAATCACCGCCTCGTTACACGACCTTCAGCGTGCCCATCATGCCGAGATCCTCGTGTTCGAGAATGTGGCAATGAAACATGCGCTCTCCGGGCATGTCTTGCGTGACGAGAATCGTCACGGTTTCGCCGCTGCGCACGTTCACCGTATCGCGCCATGCACGGAACGGTTCGCTCGTGCGCGAACCGCCCGATTCGCGTTCGATCACCTGGAACTGCGTGCCATGCAGGTGGAACGGGTGATCCATGTCGGTGCCGTTGCGGATCGTCCAGCGCTCGACGTCGCCACGGCGGCTCGTCAACGTCGCGCGATGCGGCGCGTAAGTGTCGCCGTTGATCGTGAAGCGCATGCCGGCCGGACGGCCGTGCGCCGCGCCCTTCATCATCGCGTCCATGTCCATCTCTTCGCCGAACTCGACCGTCTTGTGCGCGACCGGCTCGCCCAGCGGCGGCACCGTGCGCAGGGTCGCCGGCAGCGCACGTGCGGCGGCCGGCGCGAATGCGACGTCGGCCAGCGCCAGCGCCGGATCGGGCGGCAGGCTGCCGTGTCCGTCATCGTGCGACATCGACATCTTGCGGCGGTCGTATTCAGCCGCCTGCAGCACGGCGCGCGACGCCCGGTCGCCGGCGCGGACCAGCAGCTCCGCCCGTTCGCCCGGCGCGACCAACAGCGACGTGACGCGGCGCGGCGCGTCGAACAGCCCGCCGTCGGTGCCCGCATGCTCGAACGTACGACCGTCGTCGAACGCGACGCGCAAATAGCGCGCGCTGCACGCGTTCCACACACGCCAGCGCTCGTCGCCCGCGACGTCGATCCGCGGCCGGCGGGCGCCGTTGACCAGCACGAACTGGCCCTCGCGGCCGTTCATCCAGTCCATCATGTCGTTCGGTGCAATCGTGCCGTCGCGCGCAAGCTTCAGGTCCGACACGAACAGGTTGCGCTCGGGCCAGCCCGCCAGCGGATCGTCCGCGGCGCGCACGACGAACGGGCCGGCCAGCCCGCGGAAGACCTGTTCGGCCGTCATCATGTGCGGATGCGGGTGGTACCAGTAGGTGCCGGCACTCCCCTTCGGCAACGTGAAGCGGTACACGCGCGACGCGCCGGGCGCGACGGGATCGGAAGGATTGCCGTCCTGGTCAGGCGGCACCGGCAGGCCGTGCCAGTGGATGGTCGAAGGCTGCGGCAGCTTGTTCACGAACTTGATCTCGACCGTGTCGCCCTCGCGCACGTCGATCAGAGGACCGACGACGGGGCCCTGCGTGCCCGCGCCGAACTGCCAGAACGTGGTCGGCCGTGCACCGTGCAGCATCGGGCGCGCCACGGGCTGCGCCACCAGCGTGGCCCGGAACGTGCCGGGCTCGCGGCCTTCGTTCGCGAGCGTGCGCAGCGCCGCGAGCGGCGCGCCGGCGGGCAACGCGTCGGCGGCCGCGAGCGCAGCCGGTGCGGACTTGCCGTGCTGCCCGTGACCCGCCATCCCTGACATGCCGGGCATGTCGTCCATCGAGTCCATGCCGGCCATGCCGGCGTGGCCGGCATGCTGCGCCCACGCGACGCGCGCGAACAGTGACGCGGCCGCGACACCGATGGCGCGCGACAGGAAGGTTCTCCGTATCATCAATCGTTCCTCGTTATCCATGCTGGGTCGCGCGGCCGCCGCGACGCCCGCGCCGGCCGGCCGAAGCGCCGATGCGCCGATGCGCGACGCAAATCCTGATGCCCGCGTCATCATAACCGCAGGCCAAAATCGAGACGCGCCGCGGCCGGCCGGGCGGCGATACGCCGCAGGGCTCGACAACACCGCACCCGATTCGTCACGCAGCGTCGATCGGCGATCCACGGCTCTTCGCTCACGGCCGAAGCGCCACTCAACCCTGCCCCGGGCAGTTCCAGGCGGTCGCCTCGCGCCTGCCGTTCGGCCCCACCACGACGCCGGTCACTTCGCCGATCCGCAAACCCGCCAATATTTCACGATGCGGAACAAGTCTCTGCGTTATAAAAATTCGTGGTGCAGGGCACAAAATCCCCGTTTCGCGATGCCAAAAAACGTTCCGCAATACAAAACGATGGAAATAATTATTTGTTTTTAAAAGAGAATTTTTGTTTAGTGAAGCCGTTCTACATGCACCATCCGAGCGGGCCGCGGACGTAGACTTTGTTCCATGCACTGACGCTTCGCCGCGACGTTCGATACGGAACCCGGCGCAAGCAGCCAGTCGGGCCACAGCCGGCCAAGCCGGCGGGCGGCACACCAGAATCGCTTGTGATCAGAAAGGGAGAACGGAAATGAAGGGATTTCGCTTTGGTTCAGCGCTCGGGTCGTTCTACATCCTGCCGGCAAACGGCGGCTGGGAAGCGACGTTCGGCAACGCCTCGCTCGGCGCGTTCTCGTGCCCGGAAATCGCGGCCGACCGCATCTCCCGCGGCGACTGCGCGCAACCGTCCGAACTGGACACGGCGACGCTCGAAGTGCCGGACGAAATCGCCGAGTGGGAAATCGTTCACGTCTGAATGGCACATCTGCAACGACAAACGCCCCGGGCGACCGGGGCGTTTGTCTTAATGCCGGGCAGCGAACGGCTCAATCCGCCGCACCGGCCCATGCCTGGGCCCGCGCGATCGCGCGGCCTGCGTCAGGCGACCGCGTCGACGATGCCGTTCAGCGTCGCGCTCGGGCGCATGGCCTGGCTCGTCAGGTCGACGTTCGGACGGTAGTAGCCGCCGATAGCTTGCGCGTTGCCCTGCGCGGCCGCCAGCTCTTCCAGGATGCGCGCTTCGCTGTCGGACAGCGCCTTCGCCACGCCTTCGAACTGCGCCTTCAGCGCCGCGTCCTCGGTCTGCTCGGCCAGCGCCTGCGCCCAGTACAGGCACAGGTAGAAGTGGCTGCCGCGGTTGTCGAGGCCGCCGACCTTGCGCGCCGGCGACTTGTTCTCGTCCAGGAACTTGCCGGTCGCCTGGTCGAGCGTCTTCGCGAGCACGACCGCCTTCGGGTTCTGGTATGCGTTGCCGAGATGTTCGAGCGACGCGGCCAGCGCGAGGAATTCGCCGAGCGAATCCCAGCGCAGGAAGCCTTCCTCGACGAACTGCTGCACGTGCTTCGGCGCGGAGCCGCCCGCACCCGTTTCGAACATCCCGCCGCCGGCCATCAGCGGCACGATCGACAGCATCTTCGCGCTGGTGCCGAGTTCCATGATCGGGAACAGGTCGGTCAGGTAGTCGCGCAGCACGTTGCCGGTGACCGAGATCGTGTCCTTGCCCGCGCGGATGCGCTCGAGCGAGAAACGCGTGGCTTCGACCGGCGTCATGATGCGGATGTCGAGGCCGTTCGTGTCGTGATCCTTCAGGTAACGCTCGACCTTCGCGATGATCTGCGCGTCGTGTGCGCGAGCCGGATCGAGCCAGAACACGGCCGGTGCGCCGGTCGCGCGTGCGCGGTTGACCGCGAGCTTGACCCAGTCCTGCACCGGTGCGTCCTTCGTCTGGCACATGCGCCAGATGTCGCCCGCTTCCACGGCATGCTCGAGCAGCACGTTGCCCGCTTCGTCGGTGACGCGCACGACGCCGTCCGCCGGGATCTGGAACGTCTTGTCGTGCGAACCGTATTCTTCAGCCGCCTGCGCCATCAGGCCGACGTTCGGCACGCTGCCCATCGTGACCGGATCGAACGCGCCATGCTGCTTGCAGTCCTCGATCACGGCCTGGTAGACACCGGCGTAGCAGCGATCCGGAATCACGGCCTTCGCGTCGTACAGCTGGCCGTCCGGGCCCCACATGCCGCCCGAATCGCGGATCATTGCCGGCATCGATGCGTCGACGATCACGTCGCTCGGCACGTGCAGGTTCGTGATGCCCTTGTCCGAGTTGACCATCGCCAGGCGCGGACGCACTGCGTACTCAGCCTTGACGTCGGCTTCGATCGCTTCGCGCGTGTCGGCCGGCAGGTCCTTCAGGCGCGCGTACAGGTCGCCGATGCCGTTGTTCGGGTTGAAGCCGACCTTCGCCAGCACGTCCGCGTGCTTCGCGAGCGCGTCGCGGTAGAACACCGACACGAAGTGACCGAACAGGATCGGGTCCGAGACCTTCATCATGGTCGCCTTCAGGTGCACCGAGAACAGCACGTCCTGCGCCTTCGCGTCGGCGATCTGCGCTTCGATGAAGCTGCGCAGCGCGTTGCGGCTCATCACCGACGCGTCGATCACTTCACCGGCCTTCACGGCCGTCTTTTCCTTCAGCACCTTCTTAGCGCCGTCGGTCGTCGTGAGTTCGATCTTCACGCTGCCGGCATCGGCGATCAGCGCCGACTTCTCGCTGCCGTAGAAGTCGCCTTCGCTCATGTGCGCGACGTGGGCCTTCGACGTCGCCTTCCACGCGCCCATCTTGTGCGGATGCTTGCGTGCGTAGTTCTTGACCGACAGCGGCGCGCGGCGGTCGGAGTTGCCTTCGCGCAGCACCGGGTTCACCGCGCTGCCCTTGATCTTGTCATAGCGGGCCTTGACCGCCTTCTCTTCGTCCGTCGACGGATCTTCCGGGTAGGCCGGCAGCTTGTAGCCCTGCGCCTGCAGTTCGGCGATCGCGGCCTTGAGCTGCGGCACCGATGCGCTGATGTTCGGCAGCTTGATGATGTTCGCTTCCGGCTTCAGCGTGAGCTGGCCCAGTTCGGCCAGATCGTCGGAACCCTTCTGCTCGGGCGGCAGGACGTCCGCGAATGCGGCGATGATGCGGCCGGCGAGCGAGATGTCGCGCGTTTCGACGGCAACGCCGGACGAGCGCGTGAAGGCCTTGACGATCGGCAGCAGCGAATAGGTCGCGAGCGCGGGCGCTTCGTCGGTGAGGGTGTAGATGATCTTGGGCGAAGTGGACATGGTGGTCAAAGCATTGCTACGTGATTGTTGAACAGGGAGCGCCGGCGGGTAACCGGCGGGGAGCGACCGGGTCGGTCGCGAAAGGGGCGCGCCGGCTTAGCCGGGCGGTGGTGTTGCGAGGGCCGTCATGTTCTACCTTGCAGGGGCTCCGGGCCGCATCGCGGCGCCGCGGCCCGCATGCCGGACCGCCCTGCCAACAAACCTGCCATCCACGAAACGCTCCGGCGCCGGCAGTAGGCGCCGGGGCGGCCGGCAACCTGCCGGCCCACCCCGGAAGGGGTCTTACATGTTCTCGATCAGCACTTCACCGAAGCCCGAGCACGACACCTGCGTCGCACCTTCCATCAGACGCGCGAAGTCGTAGGTGACGCGCTTCTGCAGGATCGACTTCTCCATCGCGGCGATGATCGTGTCGGCTGCTTCCGTCCAGCCGAGGTGGCGCAGCATCATTTCTGCCGACAGGATCTCGGAACCCGGGTTCACGTAATCCTTGCCCGCGTACTTCGGCGCGGTGCCGTGCGTCGCTTCGAACATCGCGACCGAATCCGACAGGTTCGCGCCCGGCGCGATCCCGATGCCGCCGACCTGCGCGGCCAGCGCGTCGGAGATGTAGTCGCCGTTCAGGTTCAGCGTGGCGATCACGTCGTATTCGGCCGGGCGCAGCAGGATCTGCTGCAGGAACGCATCGGCGATCGAATCCTTGATCACGATCTCGTTGCCCGTCTTCGGGTTCTTCACGCGCATCCACGGGCCGCCGTCGATCAGCTCGCCGCCGAATTCCTTCTGCGCGAGCGCGTAGCCGGCGTCACGGAACAGGCCTTCCGTGAACTTCATGATGTTGCCCTTGTGCACCAGCGTGACCGACTTGCGATCGTTGTCGATCGCATACTGGATCGCCTTGCGCACGAGACGCTCGGTGCCTTCGGTCGACACGGGCTTGACGCCGATCCCCGAGGTTTCCGGGAAGCGGATCTTCTTCACGCCCATCTCGTCCTGCAGGAACTTGATCACCTTCTTCGCCTGCTCGGAGCCCGCGGCCCATTCGATGCCTGCGTAGATGTCTTCCGAGTTCTCGCGGAAAATCACCATGTCGATCTTTTGCGGCTCGCGCACCGGCGACGGCACGCCCTTGAAGTACTGCACCGGGCGCAGGCACACGTACAGGTCGAGTTCCTGGCGCAGCGCGACGTTCAGCGAACGGATCCCGCCGCCGACCGGGGTCGTGAGCGGCCCCTTGATCGACACCACGTATTCCTTCAGCACCTGCAGCGTTTCGTCCGGGAGCCACACGTCCGGACCGTACACCTTCGTCGCCTTCTCGCCCGCGAAAATCTCCATCCAGTGGATCTTGCGCTTGCCCTTGTAGGCATGCGCGACCGCCGCGTCGACGACCTTGATCATGACCGGCGTGATATCGAAGCCCGTACCGTCGCCTTCGATATAGGGAATGATCGGCTGATCGGAAACGTTGAGCGAGAAGTCCTTGTTGACGGTGATCTTGTCACCGCCTTCCGGAACCTTGATGTGCTGATACGGCATGATCGACTCCAGTGACGTGGCTGAGCAGGTGATGCTGGTCGAAGCTGCGCGCGCGGCGGGGGCGCGGCATGGCCACCCCGTGACGGCAACAGCGAGCCGCTATTCTAGCGCCCCAACCGGGCACTTCGGCATGAAGCGCGGCACTGCGTATCAAGACCCCACTTATGTCTTATATAAGACAGAGGACTTGCCGTTCCGTATTATGCATTAAGATTCCGCCATTTGCCATAGACCGCCCGCCCCCGCTTCCCGCGGCGCGCCGGGCGGACGCCCCGCCATGAACCTGATCGCCCTCAACAAGCCGTTCGGCACGATTTGCCAGTTTTCCGCGCACGAGACGCGCCCGTCGCTCGGCGACTGGGTCAAAACGCCCGGCGTCTACGCGGCCGGCCGGCTGGACGCGGACAGCGAGGGGCTGCTGCTGCTCACCGACGACGGCGCGCTGCAGGCGCGCATCGCCGAGCCGCGCCACAAGCTCGTCAAGCGCTACTGGGCGCAGGTCGAGGGCGCGCCCGGCACCGCCGACCTGAAGGCGCTCGCGCGCGGCGTCGACCTCGGCGACTACGTGACGCGTCCATGCCGCGCCGAGTTCATCGAACCGCCCGACACCCTGTGGCCGCGCACTCCGCCGATCCGCTACCGCGCCGCGATCCCGACGACGTGGATCGAGCTTGCAATCACCGAGGGCAAGAACCGGCAGGTGCGCCGGATGACGGCGGCAGTTGGCTTCCCGACGTTGCGCCTGGTGCGCGTCGGCATCGGCGCACTGGATATATTCGCGCTCGGCATTGCACCGGGAGAAACAATCGCACTGCCGCCACGCGCACCGTGGGAGGGTTTCGCGCCCGCCGGATGACGAATTCGGGATAGGCGAATTTTTCGTCATCTTTTTCGTCAACCGGCTGCGAAGATCGCGCGTTAAACCACGCAGATGCCAACCTTAGCTATCCGGCATTGGCAGCCGAACCCGTGTTTGCGTCACGAAAGCGACGTTTTTATCGAATACGATTCGGCGCCCGCAGCGCAATGAGAAATTTCTCGAAGCGTCTGTCAACCGAAAGGTGGATGGCACCGTTAGACGACATGACTCCTATTGCCGGGTCATTTGGTTAATTAACTAAAGCTGAGGAACACAACATGAACAAACTGATCGCTGCTCTGGTCGCTGGTCTCTTCGCAACGGCTGCATTCGCACAAGCATCGGCTCCGGAAGCTGCTCCGGCTGCTGCTGAAGCTGCTTCGGCACCGGCAAAGCACGCTGCTAAGAAGCACCACGCAGCTAAGAAGCACCACAAGGCATCGAAGAAGGCTGCAGCGAGCGACGCAGCAGCACCGGCAGCTGCTTCGAACTAAGTAAGCTTGCTGTAATAAATAACGCAGTCAAGAACACGCAGTCTTGCCGTTCTTACGGCGTTGAAAGGCAGATCACCGCAAGGCGATCTGCCTTTTTCTTTTTGTGCCCGACGACGCGCATCGCGTACCATGCGGGTCTCGTTTTCCAGATAGGAGCCTTGCTGTGCAATTCTCCCTGCGCTCGTCGCTCGGCCGCCTTGCGCGCGCCGCCGTGTTTCCCGCCGCGCTCGCCGTCATGGCGTTCGGCATGCAGGCCGCCAGCGCGCAAGTGCCGCCCGGCGCCAAGCAGCCGAGCGAATTCCCGCGCGTGAAGCTGCGCGCCGGCATGTACGTGATCGACGCAGCCGTCGCCGCGAACGACCCCGACCGCGAACAGGGGCTGATGTACCGTTCGCAGCTCGCGCCGAACGAAGGCATGCTGTTCGTGTTCAACGAGAACGCGGTGCATTGCTTCTGGATGAAGAACACGCTGATCCCGCTGTCGATCGCGTTCATCCGCGCGGACGGCACGATCACCGACATCGACGAGATGAAGGCCGAGACGACCGACAACCACTGCCCGCGCAACAACGGCGTCTATGCGCTCGAAATGAGCAAGGGCTGGTTCGCGACGAAGGGCATCAAGCCCGGAATGAAGCTCGAAGGCCTGCCGAAGGCCCAGTAACGGCCATTGCCGCGGCACCGCGCCGCGCACCGACCGAAGCCGGCCGCCCGTTGCGCGCCGGCTTTTTTTTCGCCCGCCGGCGGTGGCACCCGGCTTGATTCCGCCGCCGCCGGCCGCATCTGCAAAAGCCACGCGCAAGCGCTATGCTTTAAGTCTCGCTTGTCCAGCCCGGGCCGCCGCTGTCGGCCCGCTTACATCCGAACCTAAGGAGGTTCACGTGCCCCGCAAAACCCCCATCGAGCGCTATCGAAATATCGGGATCAGCGCTCACATCGATGCCGGCAAAACCACGACGACCGAGCGCATCCTGTTTTACACCGGCGTGAGCCACAAGATCGGTGAAGTGCACGACGGCGCGGCCACGATGGACTGGATGGAGCAGGAGCAGGAACGCGGCATCACGATCACGTCGGCCGCGACCACGGCCTTCTGGAAGGGCATGGCCGGCAACTATCCCGAGCACCGGATCAACATCATCGACACGCCCGGGCACGTCGACTTCACCATTGAAGTCGAGCGCTCGATGCGCGTGCTCGACGGCGCGTGCATGGTCTACGACTCGGTCGGCGGCGTGCAGCCGCAGTCCGAGACCGTCTGGCGCCAGGCCAACAAGTACAAGGTGCCGCGCATCGCGTTCGTCAACAAGATGGACCGCATCGGCGCCGATTTCTTCCGCGTGCAGAAGCAGATCGGCGAGCGCCTGAAAGGCGTCGCCGTGCCGATCCAGATTCCGATCGGCGCGGAAGATCATTTCCAGGGCGTCGTCGATCTCGTGAAGATGAAGGCGATCGTGTGGGACGACGAAAGCCAGGGCGTGAAGTTCTCGTACGAGGACATCCCGGCGAACCTCGTCGAGCTCGCGCACGAATGGCGCGAGAAGATGGTCGAGGCCGCGGCGGAAGCGAGCGAGGAACTGCTCGAGAAGTACCTGCACGACCATGAATCGCTGACCGAGGACGAGATCAAGGCCGCGCTGCGCAAGCGCACGATCGCGAACGAGATCGTGCCGATGCTGTGCGGCAGCGCGTTCAAGAACAAGGGCGTGCAGGCGATGCTCGACGCGGTGATCGACTACCTGCCGTCGCCGGTCGACGTGCCGGCCATCCTCGGCCACGACTTCGCCGATCCGGAAAAGCCGGCGGAACGCCATCCGAGCGATGACGAGCCGTTCTCGTCGCTCGCGTTCAAGATCATGACCGACCCGTTCGTCGGCCAGTTGATCTTCTTCCGCGTGTATTCGGGCGTCGTCGAATCGGGCGACACGGTGCTCAACGCGACCAAGGACAAGAAGGAACGGCTCGGCCGGATCCTGCAGATGCACGCGAACGAGCGCAAGGAAATCAAGGAGGTGCGCGCGGGCGACATCGCGGCGGCCGTCGGGCTGAAGGAAGCGACCACCGGCGACACGCTGTGCGATCCGGCGAAGCCGATCATCCTCGAGAAGATGGAATTCCCGGAGCCGGTGATCTCGCAGGCCGTCGAGCCGAAGACGAAGGCCGACCAGGAAAAGATGGGCCTGGCGCTGAACCGCCTCGCGCAGGAAGATCCGTCGTTCCGCGTGCAGACCGACGAAGAATCCGGCCAGACGATCATTTCGGGGATGGGCGAGCTTCACCTCGAAATCCTGGTCGACCGGATGAAGCGCGAATTCGGCGTCGAGGCAACGGTCGGCAAGCCGCAGGTCGCATATCGCGAGACGGTGCGCACGACGGCGTCCGACGTCGAGGGCAAGTTCGTCAAGCAGTCGGGTGGTCGCGGCCAGTACGGCCACGCGGTGATCACGCTCGAGCCGAACCCCGGCAAGGGCTACGAGTTCCTCGACGAGATCAAGGGCGGCGTGATTCCGCGCGAATTCATCCCGGCCGTCGACAAGGGCATCACCGAGACGCTGAAGAGCGGCGTGCTCGCGGGCTATCCGGTCGTCGACGTGAAGGTGCACCTGACGTTCGGCTCGTACCACGACGTCGACTCGAACGAAAACGCGTTCCGGATGGCCGGCTCGATGGCGTTCAAGGAAGCGATGCGCCGCGCGAAGCCCGTGCTGCTCGAGCCGATGATGGCCGTCGAGGTGGAAACGCCCGAGGACTTCATGGGCAACGTGATGGGCGACCTGTCGAGCCGTCGCGGCATCGTGCAGGGGATGGAAGACATCGCGGGTGGCGGCGGCAAGCTCGTGCGCGCCGAAGTGCCGCTCGCGGAAATGTTTGGCTATTCGACGTCGCTGCGTTCGGCCACGCAGGGCCGCGCGACCTACACGATGGAGTTCAAGCAGTACGCGGAAACGCCGGCCAACGTATCGGAAGGCGTGATCAACGCGAAAGTGAAGTAAGCGCGGCGCGCTCGCGCGCTGCTGCTTGCAGGCAAGGCCCGTCCGGTTCCGGACGGGCCTTTTTTCATTCGCGCGCACCGCACACACGGCCTTTTTTGATCGGCACGTCCCGGTTTTTTTTCGCGTGCCACAATGCATCGCGATTCATCAGATGGAACCATCCCGATGCCGCCCACCCCTGCCCTGCGCCGCCTGCTGATCCTCTATGCCGGCCTGATCGCCGCGAACGCCGCCGTCTGGCTGTGGGCGCTCGCCGTGTTGCGCGATCATCCGCTGCTGCTCGGCACCGCGGCGATCGCATACGGGCTCGGGCTGCGTCATGCGGTCGACGCCGATCACATCGCCGCGATCGACGTTGCAACGCGCAAGCTGATGCAGGAAGGCCAGCGTCCGGTGAGCGTCGGGCTGTTCTTCTCGCTCGGTCATTCGACGATCGTGATCGCCGCGACGCTCGGCATCGCGCTGACCGCGTTCGCGCTGCGCGACCGGTTCGACGCATTCCGCGAGATCGGCGGCACGATCGGCACGGCGGTGTCGGCCACCTTCCTGCTCGTGCTCGCGTGCGTGAACCTGGTGATCCTGCGCGACGTGTGGCGGCGCTATCGCGGCACGCACGGGCATGCGCACGATGCCGCGCATGTGCACCGCCCCGCCGGGCTCGTGTCCCGGCTGCTGCGACCGCTGTTCCGGTTCGTGTCGAAGAGCTGGCACATGTATCCGGTCGGCGTGCTGTTCGGGCTCGGTTTCGATACTGCAACCGAAATCGGCCTGCTCGCGATCGCCGCCGCACAGGCGAGCCAGGGGCTGCCGGTCTATACGGTCATGCTGTTTCCCGCGCTGTTCACCGCCGGCATGACGCTGATCGACTCGACCGACAACGTGCTGATGATTCACGCGTACGGCTGGGCGATGGACGATCCGCAGCGCAAGCTGCTCTACAACGCGAGCATCACGTTCGTGTCGGCGGCCGTCGCACTGGCGATCGGCGGGATTGAGGCAGCCGGCCTGCTGGCCGACAAGCTGTCGCTGACGGGCCCCGTGCGCGACGCGCTCGATGCGCTCGGCGAACGCTTCGGCTCGATCGGCTACGGCATCGTCGCCCTGTTCCTCGTCTGCTGGATCGCGTCGATCCTGTTCCACCGCTGGCAGCGTGCGGCCGATGCGCCTGCACGCTGAACATAGCTCAGACGTTTCATTCCGGAAACAAAACTCCCCCCAAGGCGTTGCAGGCGCCGTCGCGCACTCGCGTGCGCCTTGCGCGACGGGCGCAAGCGGCCGGTGGCACGGATCTCGCAGATAGGGATTCGCACGGCGGGCCCGCATACCGTTCCGCGCTCGCGGCTGGCGTCCAGCGCCCGCCCGGACGCGATCGGCTGCCGACAGGACTACGAATCTTTACCGGCCCCCTGCACCACACCTAGATAGCCGCGCGGCGACGAGGCATCGCGCGCATGGGGAGGCCATGATGCTCAAGAAGAAACAACCGTTCCGTACGCCGGGACGGCGCTATCGCGCAACCTTGTTCGCCGCAGCCGCGTTCGCGTGCTGCTGCTCGTATGCCGTCGCACAGGATGCGACACCGGACGCCGCGGCCGATGCAGTTGCCAGCGCGGACGCCATCATGACGCTGGTCGACGATGCTTCGCCTTGCGCAGCCAATCCGGCGGCGTGCGCGGTGCACGTCTTCGCCGGCGGGCGCGTGGGCGGAAATGGCGCAGGCTCGGGCGGCAATGGCAGCGGCGGCAGCCCCGGTAGCGGAAACGGGAACGGGAACGGCGGCGGTAGCGGCAACAACGGGAACGGTACCGTCGGGCCTGCTGGTGTCGGCGGAACGACAAGCGGAACATCCGGCGGCACGAGTGGTTCAGGTGGCTCGGGCCGCGGAGGCAATGCGTCCGGCAGCGGGGGTTCGGGTGGTGGTTCTTCCGGTGGCGGCACTTCGGGTGGTGGCACTTCGGGTGGTGGCACTTCGGGTGGTGGCACTTCGGGTGGTGGCACTTCGGGTGGCGGCACTTCCGGTGGTGGGACTTCCGGTGGTGGGACTTCCGGTGGTGGTACTTCCGGTGGCGGTACCTCGGGTGGCGGTACTTCCGGTGGCGGCACTTCGGGTGGCGGCACCTCCGGTGGCGGTACTTCGGGCGGCGGTACTTCCGGTGGCGGTACCTCGGGAGGCGGCACTTCCGGTGGTGGAACTTCAGGCGGCGGAGGTCACGGCGGACATGGTGGCCATGGCGGTGGTGGTGGTGACGGTGATGGCGGCGGTCACGGCAACGGCGGCCACGGGGACGGTGATGGTGGCGGTCACGGCAGCGGTGGCCAGGGCAACGGTGACGGCGGCGGTCACGGCAACGGTGGCGGCCATGGCGACGGCGATGGCGGTGGTCACGGCAACGGTGGTGGCCATGGCGACGGCGATGGCGGTGGTCACGGCAACGGTGGTGGCCATGGCGACGGCGACGGCGATGGCGGTGGTCACGGCAACGGTGGTGGCCATGGCGACGGCGGTGGCGGCGGCCACGGCAACGGTAGTGGCCATGGTGACGGCGGTGGCGGCGGCCACGGCAACGGCGGTGGCCATGGCGACGGCGGTGGCCACGGTAACGGTGGTGGCAACGGCAATGGAAACGGCAGTGGCGGCGCCGGCAATGGCGGGGCCAACGGTGTCGGCAACGGTCGCGGCAATGGCAATGGCGCCGGCGGCAACAGCGGCTCGGGCAACGGCGGCGGTACCGGCAGCAACGGTAACGGCGGTGGCAACGGAAACGGCAGTGGCGGCGCCGGCAATGGCGGGGCCAACGGTGTCGGCAACGGTCGCGGCAATGGCAATGGCGCCGGCGGCAGCAGCGGCTCGGGCAACGGCGGCGGTACCGGCAGCAATGGCGGCCACGGCAATGGCGGTGGCAACGGCAATGGAAACGGCAGTGGCGGCGCCGGCAATGGCGGGGCCAACGGTGTCGGCAACGGCCATGGCACCGGGAACGGCAACGGCGGCGGTCACGGCAACGGCGGATCGTCAGGAGGCCACCACTGACCTGCTGCGTTGATCCGCGGGTATCGTCAGAGCATCTCGAGCGCGCGCTTGCTGCGTGGCGGACGGAAGTAAGCGTCAAGCTGCGCGCGCTCGTCATCGCTGAGCACGAAATCGAGCGCGGCCCGGTTGTCGCGCACGTGTTCGAGCCGCGATGCCTTCGGGATCGCGAACACCCCCGGCTGCGCGAGCACCCACGCGAGCGCGACGCGCATCACCGACACGCCGCGCTGCCGCGCGATCTCGTCGAGCGGCGAGTGCTTCGGCAGCCGCCCGTGATCGACCGGACTGTAGGCCATCGCCGGCATCCGGTGCTCGGCAAGCCACGGCAGCAGGTCGAACTCGGGGCCGCGCCGCGCGATGTTGTAAAGGATCTGGTTGGTCGCGCACGCACCGCCACCGGCTTCATCGACGAGCTCGGCCATGTCGGCCGTATCGAAATTGCTGACGCCCCAGTGACGGATCTTGCCCGCGCGCCGCAGCGCCTCGAAGCCTTCGACCGTCTCCTCGAGCGGCACCGAGCCGCGCCAGTGGAGCAGGTACAGGTCGAGGCGATCGGTACGCAGGCGCTCGAGGCTCGCATCGCACGCGGCGACGACGCCGCGCCGGCTCGCATGGTGCGGATAGACCTTGCTGACGAGGAACACGTCGTCGCGCAAGCCCGCGAGTGCTTCGCCCACCAGCTCCTCGGTCGCGCCGTCACCGTACATCTCGGCCGTATCGACCAGCGTCATCCCGAGCGCGACGCCTTCGCGCAGCGCCGCGATCTCGTCTGCGCGCCGGCCCGGCCGTTCGCCCATTTCCCACGTGCCCAGGCCAAGCTTCGGAATCGTCTCGCCGTCCGGCAGGACGACCGTGGCGATCGTGTCTGTCATGCGTTCCTCGTTGCGGATTCGTGGCCGCGCACCGCGGCCCAGCCATGGAATACGACGCATCAGTGTAGTCAATCGGCGCGCCATTCACCTATTGCACGGCAAAAACCGGCTATAACGGCGCCACGTGATGACTTAGAATGGCCGCAATCAGATCGATACCCACTCCATGAAGGCATCCACGGACGACCGCTGGCAGGACCTGCGCCCCGACCCCGACAACGACACGCCGCTCTACCTGCAGCTCGCCCGCAAGCTCGGCGATGCGATCCACGACAACCGCTGGACGGCCGGCGAGGCATTGCCCTCCGAGCGCGTGCTGTCCGATGCGCTCGGCGTCTCGCGCATCACCGCGCGCAAGGCGATCGCGCTGCTCGTCGAGCAAGGCCTGATTCGCCGCACGCAGGGCGCCGGCAATTTCATCCAGCCGCGCTACGAAGATCCGCTGTCGCGGCTGTCGAGCTTCAGCGAAATGCTCGAACGGCGCGGCTTCAAGCCGAGCTCGCAATGGCTCGCGCGCGAGATCCAGCCGGCGAACCGCGACGAAGTGATCCAGCTCGGGCTGTCGCCGGCCGCATCGGTCACGCGCCTGAAGCGCCTGCGACTCGCCGACGGCATCGTGATGGCCGTCGAGAATTCGACGTTCCCCGCGACGCTGATCCCCGATCCGCAGGCGATCGGCGGCTCGCTGTACAGCTATCTCGAAGCGCGCGGCACGCCGATCGTGCGCGCGCTGCAGCATTTCCGCGCGGTCAACGCGACCGACGAGATCGCCGAGCAGATGGGCATCGCGCCGCACGACGCGCTGCTGCTGATCACGCGGATCGGCTATACGTCGGACCAGCGCGCGATCGAACTGACCGACACCTACTGCCGCAACGACTACTACGACTTCGTCGTCGAGCTGCGCAAGTAACGCCCGCCGTGCCGCCGGCGCTCACAGCCAGCGCGCCTCATCGGTGCCGAGCGGCACGGGCGGGCGCGCAAGCGACGGCGGGGTCGCCGACAACCGCTCTGCCGGCCGCACCGCGTCGAGCGTGCCGAACGGCGACGCGATGCGCTCGATCCGGTCGCGCACGTCGGTATGCGCGAGATCGGGTGCCTGCAGGCCGTCCGGCACGATGCCGAACGACTGCAGCCAGCGTCCCGTCTGCGCGAGCGACAGCCGCACGTGCCAGCTTCCCCCTTCGCGCGCCCGGCGCGCGAGCGCGATCATCGCGCCGAACGCCGCGAGATAACCCGTTGCGTGATCGAGCGCCTGGCACGGCAGGTGGCGCGGCGCGTCCGCGTGCGCGGCCTGCTGCTCCTGCCACGCGATCCCGCTCGCCGACTGCACGAGGCTGTCGAAGCCGCGCCGCTGCGCCCACGGCCCCGCATGCCCGTACGCAGATATCGACACGTACACGATGCCTGGGCGCCGCATCGCCAGTGCGTGCGGCGCGAAGCCGCGCGCCGCGAGCGCGCCCGGCCGGTACGACTGCAGGAACACATCCGCGTCGTGTGCGAGCGCGTGCAGCGTATCGATGCCCGCCGCATCGCGCAAGTCGATCCACGTCGAACGCTTGCCGCGCCCGTTGTCGATCACGAGCGGCGCGATGTTCGGCAGGTGCGGACCGTTGACGAGCAGCGTCTGCGCGCCGTGCGACGCCAGCGTGCGGCCCGCGACCGGCCCCGCGATGATGCGCGTGAGATCGAGCACACGCACACCCGTGAGCGGCTGGGCGGCTTCGCCTCGACCGATCGGCTCGACCGGTGCATCGCCGATCCGCTCGATCTCGAACAGCGGCAGCGACGCGATCGCGCGCGCCTGCTCGAGTGACGCCCACTCGTCAGGTGTTCTGATCAATGCGGCACACAGCCCGGCGTCGGCCAGCGCGGTATCGAGTGTCGCACCGTCCCACGTGCGGATCGCCGCGGCGACATCGTCCCGCTGCGCGCCGCAGCCAAGCACGTCGAGAATGCCGCTCAGGTGATGCGGGAAGTTCGCGTGCAACTGGATCCAGCGTCTGTCGCCCGTCTCGAAGAAGCCCGTCACCGGATGACGCAACTCCGGCGGCGGACCATCGTCCACGCGCAGGTAGCGTTCGCTGCGGAATGCGACGAGCGCGTCGCGCACCGACACGTCGACGGATTGCGCAACACCCGTGCGAAGCCGGTGGCATTCGGCCGCCGCGAGCCCGGCTGCCGCGATCGTCGCCGCGGCCAGCGTGCCGACCCGGAAGGTCGACGGCAGCGTCGGGTCCTGCCCTGTTACGGTCGCACGGGCCAGCGCGCCGGGGTCGCCGTGTGCGAGCCGCCACAGATGCGCCAAAGCAAGTTCGGGGGTCATGGCGGAATGGGCGGTGAGAAAGACAACATCGAGTCTAGGATCGGCGGCAACCGCGAGCAATCCTGATTGCATGAATCCGCACATCACGCACGGTCGTATCCCCTGCGTTCCGGCAGAAACGGCCGACCTCACCCCTTCCAGTGCGCAAGAAACCTGCCGGTATCCTCGATACCGGCGTGAACCCTTGCACGTGTGAACCGCGACCTGCAGCGCTCACTACCGGATCGCGCGACCGGTACCGCTACCATCACGCAGATCGAGTGCCGCTGCTCGCACGCTGCCGTGCCGACGCGATACGCTCGCGCGCCAGCGTCGAACGTTCGCTCGAACAATGCACAGACGGAGCGCTGATCCCGCCCCGGGCGCGCTACGTCGGCAACGACGCGGGCGCGTGACGCCGGCCGTCGCGCCACGCGACGAGCGGCCTCCACCACGCCTGCGCGGCGCGCCTCGCCGGCACCTCGAGCGGACCGAACGCAAACGTCGCACCCTGCGACCCCGCGCTGACCCATACGCGCATGCCGCGCGTCAGCATCAACGAATCCCCGGCACCAAGCCAGTGATCGTCGGGCAAGCCCTCGATCGTCACCCAGATCTCGCCGTCGGCCACCTCCAGCGAGGTGCGATCGACGATCCGCCAGCGACCGGCCGGCTCGTCGCCATCGATCACATAAAGTCGCAGTTCGCGCATGGCAGCCTCCTGGTCGCACGGATCCGATGGCATCAGTATTTCGGACAGTGGCAGCACGCGGACAGATACGGATGCAGACACTTTTGGCTGAACTGTACTGGTCGATCGACGGAGACGGGGCACCCGCCGGCCGGGACTGCGCGCCGTCCTTGCGCCGAACCGGCACGACGCGACGGCTTTCCCTACAATGTCGGCTGTCCCGCGCCCCCCTTCCGCCCCCATGTTCCAGCGCCCGCCTGCCGCCGCTCCCGGCGAAAAGAACCTCACCGTGATGCTCTGGCTCGTCGCAACGGGCTTCTTCATGCAGACGCTCGATGCGACCATCGTGAACACGGCGCTGCCGTCGATGGCCGCGAGCCTCGGCGAATCGCCGCTGCGGATGCAGTCGGTCGTGATCGCGTACTCGCTGACGATGGCGGTAATGATCCCGGTCTCGGGCTGGCTCGCCGATACCTTCGGCACGCGGCGTGTGTTCTTCAGCGCGATCCTGGTGTTCTCGCTCGGCTCGCTGCTGTGCGCGAATGCGCATTCGCTCACGCAACTTGTCGCGTTCCGCGTCGTGCAGGGGGTCGGCGGCGCGATGCTGCTGCCGGTCGGACGGCTCGCGGTGCTGCGTACCTTTCCGGCCGAGCGCTACCTGGCCGCGCTGTCGTTCGTCGCGATTCCCGGCCTGATCGGCCCGCTGATCGGGCCGACGCTCGGCGGCTGGCTCGTGAAGATCGCGTCGTGGCACTGGATCTTCCTGATCAACGTGCCGGTCGGCGTCGCGGGCTGCATCGCGACCTTCTATTCGATGCCCGATTCGCGCAACCCGGCCGTCGGCCGCTTCGACCTGAAGGGCTATCTGCTGCTGACGATCGGCATGGTCGCGATCTCGCTGTCGCTCGACGGGCTCGCCGATCTCGGGATGCAGCACGCGGCCGTGCTCGTGCTGCTGATCCTGAGCCTCGCGTGCTTCGTCGCGTACGGGCTGTATGCGGTGCGCGCGCCGCAACCGATCTTCTCGCTCGAGCTGTTCCGGATCCATACGTTCAGCGTCGGGCTGCTCGGCAACCTGTTCGCGCGGATCGGCAGCGGAGCGATGCCGTACCTGATCCCGCTGCTGCTGCAGGTGAGCCTCGGCTACTCGGCGTTCGAGGCCGGGCTGATGATGCTGCCGGTGGCCGCCGCCGGGATGTTCTCGAAGCGGATCATCACGGGCCTGATCACGCGGCACGGCTATCGCAAGGTGCTGCTCGCGAACACGATCATGGTCGGCGTGATGATGGCGAGCTTCGCGCTGATGCGCGACACGGTGCCCGTCTGGGTGAAGGTCGTGCATCTCGCGCTGTTCGGCGGCTTCAACTCGATGCAGTTCACCGCGATGAACACGCTGACGCTGAAGGATCTCGGCACGGGCGGCGCGAGCAGCGGCAACAGCCTGTTCTCGCTCGTGCAGATGCTGTCGATGAGCCTCGGCGTCACGGTCGCGGGCGCGCTGCTCGCGACGTTCACGGGCATGCTGCGCACCGTGACGCCGAGCAACACGCTGCCGGCGTTCCATGCGACGTTCATCTGCGTCGGGATCATCACGGCGGCTTCCGCGTGGATCTTCGCGCAGCTCGCGCCCGAGATCCGCAGCACCGCGCGCAAGACCGACCCGTCCGAGCGCGCGTGATGCGTGGCGCGCGCCGAACCGGGTCGGCGCGCACCATCACGGTGCAGCGCGGCCCCGCGATGCGCATCCGAAACACCGGCAATGCCCCGCGGGGCTTGGCCGCGACGCGCCGCCGCACGGGGTACGATGCCGTGCACGCTTCTTGCTCGCCTATTCTCTAGGTAAACTGGCAGTCTTCCTTCGGCCGACATCATGAGCATGATCGAAATCGATCCCCCCGGCTTTCAGCCGCCCCGCCCCATCGCCGGCGACGACGGGAACCGGCGCACCGTGCTGTACGGCGGCTACACCGTGTTCAGCGTGTTCCAGCCCGTTTTCTCGGTGTCGCACCGCCGCGCGATCGGCTATCACGCGTCGCTGCGTGCGCACGACGAGGAAAGCCGCCAGGTGGCGTCGCACGAGGTGTTCACGCAGGCGGCGCGGCGCGGCGACCTGCTCGAGCTCGGCCGGCTCGCCGAATCGCTGCATCTCGGCAACTTCCACGCATTCGACAGCCATGACGAATGGCTCTTCCTGAGCCTGCATCCGGCCGCGCTGATGGACACCGTCTACAGCGACGCGCTGCTCGCGAACCTGAAGGCGCTCGGGCTGCCGCCGCATCGCGTCGTGCTCGAGGTGCCCGAACAGGCGGGCGGCGAGACGCCGCGCTACGCGGCGATCGTCGACGGGCTGCGCAAGGCCGGCTTCCTGATCGCGCTCGTCGGGTTCGGCGCGAAGCATTCGAACATCGACCGCGTGTGGCACCTGCATCCCGACATCGTCACGCTCGACCGCGGCATCCTCGCGCAGGCGAGCGAGCACTCACATCTCGAACGCGTGCTGCCGGGGCTCGTGTCGCTGCTGCACGAATCCGGGCAGCTTGTGCTGATGGGCGGGCTCGCGACCGAGCGCGACGCGCTGATCGCACTGGAGTGCGACGTCGATTTCGTGCAGGGCCAGTACTTCGCGGGGCCGAGCGTCGAACCGGTGCAGCCGCAGGCCGCCGCGGGCTGCATGGATACGCTGTCGGCCGCGTTGCGGCTGCGCGTCGCGAAACGCGAGCGCACGCAGGCGGAACGGCTCGCGCCGTACGTCGCGGCGCTCGAGGAAGCGAGCCAGAAGCTCGTCGCGGGAGAATCGCTGACCGACGCGGCCGCAGCCGTACTCGGGCTGCCCGAGACCGCACGCTGCTTCCTGCTCGACGCATCGGGGCGCCAGATCGGCGACAACGTGCTCGCGCGCGGCAGCGTCTCGCAGCGCGCGAAGCGCTTCCGGCCGCTGCTGCATTCGGAAGGGGCGAGCTGGGAACGCCGTCCGTACTTCATCGATGCGATGCGCGCGCCGGGCCGTGTGCACCTGACGGCACCCTACCTGTCGATCAACGAGGCGCACCTGTGCGTGACGGCGTCGATCGCCGCGCCGGTCGCGACCGGCATGCAGGTGCTCTGCGTCGACATCAACTGGGAAGCGGCACTCAACCGCGAATGAACGCGCCGCCGCGCCGCCCCACTTATGCGGCGGCGGCAGCCTTGCGTACGATCAGCCGGTGCACGCGCTTGCCGGACGAGGCGCTGACGACCTCGTGCTCGTCGATCACTTGCGTGCCGGCGCCCAGCGCCGAGCGCATCCGCGCCGAATCGAGCGGCGTGTAGAGGCGGCCGCGCTCGTCACGCAACGCGCCATTTCCAGCCACCCGCCAGCTCATGTACAACGTGCCGCCCGGCATCAGCAGCTCGGCCAGTCGCGCGGCGGCAGCGGCCGCCTCCGCCTGTTCGAGATGCATGACGACCGTTTCGCACAGCACGTTGCGAAACGCGCCGGACGGCACGCCGGCCAGCGCCGGCAGCGCGGCCAGCTCGAAGGTGAGATCCGGATGGCGGCGCCGCGCCTCGTCGAGCAGCGCGGCGCTCGCGTCGTAGCCGCGCACGTCGAAGCCGCGCGACGCGAGCCAGGCCGTATCGCGCCCGGCCCCGCAGCCGACGTCCGCGGTCGGCCCCGGCGAGAAATGCTGCTCCAGCAACGCGTACATGTCGTCGGGCGCAGCCTGGTCGAGCCAGTCCTGCGCGTATTGCGCGGCGTGGGCGTCGTAGGCATCGAGAGTCGGGCGATCCACCATGGTGACGGCTCCGCATAGGCGTCGCATGACGCACTCCGCATCTTAGCCGTTGCACACTCCGTGCGGCATCACGCACGCCCATGCGGCGAGCCGTGCAGCCCCTACGCGGCCCGCACGTCGCCCGCGCGCGGCGCCTGCGCGGTCAGCTCGGCCCACAGCGCATCGCCGCGCCAGGCCGGGCGCGCCGCCGCGCGTTCCGCGTCGTGCACGAGCGCGCACAGTCGCGCATTGACGGGCGCCTGCCCGCCGAAGTGCGCGGCCAGCCGCACGACCTCGCCGTTGATCCACTCGACTTCCGTCGCCCGCCCCGCCGCGAGATCGTCGGACATCGACGAACGCGCGAGCGGGTCGATCGCGAGCATCCGGCCGCCCAGCACGCGAAACGCCGGATCGGGCAAATCGAGCACCGCCGGGAGCCACCCGGCCGGCAACGGCGTCAGCCGCGCGGGCCGGATCGCGGCCCGCGCCAGCCAGTGCAGCGCTTCGCGCTGCGCAAGCGCGACGCAGCGCCGGTACGCACGTTGCGCGAGTTCGTCGCGCAGCGGCAGGTTCGCGAGCGCGTTGACCGCGTTGTTCAGGTTGAGCAGCAGCTTCGCCCATTGCACGGCCGGCATGTCGCGATGCAGCGCGAGCGGCAGCCCGGCACGCGCGAATGCGCCGGCGAACGGCGTCAGCGCGGGGGAGGTTTCGGCCGCCAGCGCGCCGGCCGATCCCTGATGAAACGCACCGGGCGCGCGCTCGATCACGTTGAACGGCACCATGCCGGCCAGTACGGTGGCTTGCGGTAGCGCTTCGCGCAGCACGTCGGCGTTGTGCAGGCCATTCTGGAAACTGACCACGACCGTGCCGGGCCGCAGCACGCCGGCAAGCTGCGCCGCGGCCTCACGCGTCGCGGCCGATTTCACCGCCACGAGCACGAGCCGCGCGGTGGCCGCAGCCGCAGGATCGGACTCGAACACGACGTCGGCCGGCGCGAGCGTCGCACGGTAGCCACGCTGGTCGGTCAGCGTCAACCCGTGCCGATGGATCGCGTCACCGATCCGCGCGCGGCCGACGAGCGTCACATTCGCGCCGGCCGCCGCAAGCCGTCCACCGAGATAGCAGCCGACCGCGCCCGCGCCGAACACGCAGACCGCGGCGTCAGACATGCGAATGCGCGCCGCCGTGCACGGGGCCGGCCCGACGCTCGACTTCGCGGCGCACGTCGCCGCGCAGCCCCGCGAAGAACGCGACCTCGGCGACGACGAACAGCGGCCCGACCATCAGGCCGACCAGATCGTCGACGAACGCGGGTTTGCGCCCCTCGAACCAGTGCCCGACGAACTGCACGATCCAGCCGACGACGAACGCGCCGATGCCGATCGCGAGCCATTGCGCGGTCGGCAGCAACGCGAGCGCCTGCGCGGCCCACAGGCCGAGCGCGAACAGCGCGGTCATCACGATCCCGAACCGCAGGTCGAGACGCAGGTAGAACAGCGCGAACGCGACGGCCAGCAGCAGCGCCGGCGACAGCGCAATGCCGGCCAGCACCCCGAGCGCCGGCCGCGACAGCAGCACCTCGACCGCGAACACGATCATCGGAATGCCGACCAGATGCGTCGCGATGTTGCGCGCGTCGCGGTGGTACGCCGCATACTGGGCAAGATGGTCTTCGAGTGTCTTCATCGCGTCTCCTGGTCCATGGTTGAGCGCTATGATGCGCGTCACGCCCGAGAACCTCTGTCAGCTACCCGACATCGCGTGCCCATGCCCTCTTCGCTCGCCCCGTACCTGCCGCAGATCGAAGCGAACCCGTGGTTCGCCGCGCTGCCGCCCGCGTTGCGCGCGGATCTGCTCGCCCGCGCGGCGCTGCGCCGGCTGCCGGCCGGCCAGGCGCTGTTCCGGCGCGGCGACCCGCCGTGCGGGCTGTACGCGGTACTGGCCGGTTCACTCACGATAGGTGCGGTCGACCCGCAGGGCAAGGAAGCGCTGCTGACGGTGGCCGAGCCCGTCACCTGGTTCGGCGAAATCGCGCTGTTCGACGGCCAGCCGCGCACGCACGACGCGATCGCGCTCGACGACGCGCTGCTGCTGCACGTCCCGCAGGCCGCGCTGCTCGCGATCCTCGATGCGACGCCGCAATACTGGCGGCAATTCGCGCTGCTGATGGCGCAGAAACTGCGCCTGAGCTTCCTGACCGTCGAATCGATGAGCGTGATGCCGGCCGCGCAGCGGCTCGCCGCCCGGCTGCTGATGATCGCCGACGGCTACGGCGGGATCAGTGCCGGCCGCACCCGCATCCGGCTGTCGCAGGAAAAGCTCGCGGCGATGCTGTCGCTGACGCGGCAGACCACCAACCAGTTGCTGAAGGCGCTGCAGGCCGACGGCGTCGTGCGGCTGCACGTCGGCGAGATCGAGCTCGTCGACGTCGATGCGCTGCGACGCGCGAGCGGGTTGCCCGACGGCATGCGCTGAGGTTCCGCACCACCGCCACGCGGCCTCCCCGCCGTCACCGCGTTGCGCTATCGTGGCGGCTCGTCCGTTCATCCGCCCGCCTCGCCTTGAGCACGTCGACCGCCTCCGCTCCGTCCCGCCATCCGTGGCCTGTGTTCATCGCGTTCCTGCGGCTCGGCCTCACGTCGTTCGGCGGCCCGGTCGCGCATCTCGGCTACTTCCGCACCGAGTTCGTCACGCGGCGCGGCTGGCTCACCGAGCGCACGTACGCGGATCTCGTCGGGCTGTGCCAGTTCCTGCCCGGGCCCGCAAGCAGCCAGGTCGGGATGGCGATCGGCCTTGCGCGCGCCGGCTACACGGGCATGTTCGCCGCGTGGCTCGGCTTCACGCTGCCGTCGGCGCTGCTGATGATGCTGTTCGCGCTCGGTGTGCATGCAACGGGCGCGCCGATCGAAGCCGGTGCGCTGCACGGGCTGCGCATCGTGTCGGTCGCCGTGATCGCGCAAGCCGTGTGGGGGATGGCGCGCACGCTGTGCCCGGATGCGCGCCGCGTCACGCTGATGGCCGCGGCCGCCTGCGTCGCGCTGCTCGCGCCGGCCGCGTGGACCCAGGTTGCGGTGATCGTCACGGCCGGGTTAGCCGGCCTCGTGCTGCTGCCGCAGCCGCCACGTGGCGCGCATGATCCACTGCCGCTGCACGTGTCGCCTCGCGCGGGCGTGCTGTGGCTCGCGCTGTTCGCGGCGCTCCTCGTCGTCCTGCCGTTCGCGGTTCGTACGCTGCGCTCCGATACGCTTGCCGTCGTCGATGCGTTCTTCCGCACGGGCGCGCTCGTGTTCGGCGGCGGTCACGTGGTGCTGCCGCTGCTGCAGGCGGCCGTGGTCGCGCCCGGCTGGGTCGGCGATGCGGCGTTCCTGGCCGGATATGGCGTCGCGCAGGCCGTGCCGGGGCCGCTGTTCACGTTCTCGGCGTTCCTCGGCGCGTCGCTGCGCACTGCGCCGAACGGCTGGCTCGGCGGCACGATCGCGCTGGTGTCGATCTTCGCGCCGTCGTTCCTGCTGGTGGCCGGCACCGCGCCGTTCTGGGAACGCCTGCGCCGCAGCACGTGGATGCAGGCTGCGCTCGCCGGCGTGAACGCGGCCGTCGTCGGGCTGCTGCTCGCCGCGCTCTATCACCCGGTCTGGACCGACACGATCGTGGCGCCGCGCGATCTGGCCGCCGCGCTCGTCGCGTTCGTCGCGCTGGTGTTCTGGCGCGTGCCGCCGTGGGCCGTCGTGATCGCGAGCGCCGCGCTCGGCTGGGGGCTCGGCCTCCCGGCCTGACCAGGTGCGCGCGACACGTTTCACCGCGTCAAAAACAAAAAAGCCCTCGTTTCGAGGGCTTTTTTGCTGGGTGCCGCGCGCCGCAGCGGCGCGCAGGCGCCGGACCTTACGCGAAGTTCTTCGCTGCGAAGTCCCAGTTCACGATGTTCCAGAACGCTTCGACGAACTTCGGACGTGCGTTGCGGTAGTCGATGTAGTACGCGTGTTCCCACACGTCGATCGTCAGCAGTGCCTTGTCGGCGGTCGTCAGCGGCGTTGCTGCGTTGCTCGTCGACACGATGTCGAGCGAACCGTCAGCCTTCTTCACGAGCCATGCCCAGCCCGAGCCGAACGTGCCGACTGCAGCCTTCGTGAACGCTTCCTTGAATGCGTCGTACGAACCCCACTTCGCGTTGATCGCGTCGCCCAGCGCGCCCGTCGGTGCGCCGCCGCCGTTCGGCGACAGGCTGTTCCAGAAGAACGTGTGGTTCCAGATTTGCGCGGCGTTGTTGAAGATGCCGCCCGACGACTTCTTCACGATCTCTTCCAGCGACAGGTTTTCGAATTCCGTGCCCGGGATCAGATTGTTCAGGTTCGTCACATAAGCCTGATGGTGCTTGCCGTAGTGGTACTGGATCGTCTCGAGCGAGATGGTCGGCGCGAGTGCGTCTTCAGCGTACGGGAGCGGCGGGAGCGTATGAGCCATGGCGATTCCTTCGTTGAGTATGTAGGGAGGCTGTGTTGGATGCTGCCGAGCGTCCGATTGTAGGCGAGGACGAATAACCCCGCAAACTCACGGGCCATTTATCCGCGGTATGCGGAAAAGCGATGTTTGCGCAACGTCCGGCAGGACGAACCCGACGATGAGCAGCATCCGTTCCCGTGCACGATGCGTCCGTTGCGACAACCTTCGCGCCGCTCGCACCCGTTACGTCAGATCGTATCGGTCAGCCGCGGCTGCACGTCGGCGATCGACACGTCGGCCGAGCCTTCCGCGAGATGCACGGTCAGGCGGCGCTGCGGCTTCAGCGCGTTCGGCGTGCGCACCGCGCGGCCCGTCTGCGCATCGATCAGCGCCGCATAGCCGCGCTCGAGCGTGCGCTGCGGGCTCAGCACCTCGAGCCGTGCCGCACAGGCTGACACGCGAGCCGTGTCGCGTTCGTGACGGCGCTGCAAGGCCAGCGCAAGACGCTGCGACAGTCCCGCGAGCGCCTGGCGCGCCTGCGACGGATCAGGCCGTGCGCGCTGCCAGCGCAGCTGCGCGAGCGCGAACCGCGCACGCGCGTCGCGCACCGGCCGCGACGCCGCCGACGCCAGCCGCACCGCGAGCTGCTCGACGTGCGTGCGCTGCCGCTGCAGCCGCTCGGCCGGGCTCACCAGCCGGCGCGCGAGCCAGTCGAGCTGCTGCGCGCGCTGTTCGAGCCGGCGTTCCATGCCGCGCGCGAGCGCCCGCTGGCGCTCGCCGACCTCGCGCAGCAGCAGCGCGCGCTGCGGGCTCGCCAGCTCGGCCGCGCCGGTCGGCGTCGGCGCACGCACGTCGGCCGCGAAGTCCGCGATCGTGAAATCGGTTTCGTGCCCGACGCCGCTGACGACCGGCAGTTCGCTCGCCGCGATCGCACGCGCCAGCGCCTCGTCGTTGAACGACCACAGATCCTCGATCGAGCCGCCGCCGCGACAGACCAGCAGCACGTCGACCTCGCGGCGCGCATTCGCGGTCTCGACGGCCGCGACGAGCTTTTCGGCGGAACCCGCACCCTGCACGGGCGCCGGATAGACGATCACCGGAATGTGCGGCGCACGGCGGGCGAGCGTGGTCAGCACGTCGCGCAGCGCCGCCGCCTGCAGCGACGTGACGATGCCGATCGCGCGCGGATGGGCCGGCAGCGGCCGCTTGCGTTCGGGCGCGAACAGTCCCTCGCTCTCGAGCTGCGCCTTCAGCCGCAGGAACGCCTCGTACAGGCGCCCCTGCCCGGTGCGCCGCACGGCCTCGACGTTGAGCTGCACTTCGCCGCGCGGCTCGTACATCGTGACGACCGCGCGCACCTCGATCCGGTCACCTTCGCGCGGCGTGAACTCCGCGTACTGCGCGCGGCCGCGGAACATCACGCAGCGCATCTGCGCCTGCTGGTCCTTGATCGAGAAATACCAGTGGCCGCTCGCGGCGCGCGTGAAATTCGACACTTCGCCCGAAATCCACAGCAGCGGAAACGAGCGCTCGAGCATCGTCGAAATCGCGCGATTGAGCGCCGAAACGGGAATCACTTCGTCGCCGCCGCGGGTCGCGCCCGGTGCGGCAAATGGGGAGTCGGAAGGCATGGACGGTCGGATGAATGCTGGCGGCGACACGATAGTCCGACACGCGCGCGACGTCCAGCGCCGGGCGCATGTACCGTGACGTTCGGAAGGTGTCCACACTTTGGCAATCATCGGCCTAAAACACGTGAAAACCGCGGAAAAATCCAGACAATTCTCTCTAACACATTGATTTTTATATATTTTTAAATCTTTCCGAATGATTCTCATCCGATTCGAAGCCCACCCGGCGGGCGTTTGACGCCATCGAGGAGGGAGTTCTTCACAGAGTTATCCACAAGCCGCCGCGATCCGGCCCCGCGAGCTGCGGCCGCCGGTCGCGCTTGCCGCGCCCGCCCGCGGCGCGCTAGAGTGCCGCCTTCCGCAGACCCCGCGGCATGCGCCGCCCAACGGAGAATCCGCCTTGACGAATCCGTCCCACGCCGCGGCGCACGACCTGCCGCGCCCGGCCCGATGAGCGCGCCCGACGGCCCGCTCGCCCGGCTCGAAGCCCGCCTGACGCGCGAATGGCAGCGCCGCGGCGCGCTCGCGTGGGCGCTCACGCCGTTCGCGTGCGTGTTCGGCCTGTGCGCGGCGCTGCGGCGCACCGCCTACGCGCAAGGCTGGAAGAAGCCGGTCGACGTCGGCGTGCCCGTCGTCGTGGTCGGCAACGTGACCGTCGGCGGCACCGGCAAGACGCCGACCGTGATCGCACTCGTCGACGCGTTGCGCGCGGCCGGCTTCACGCCCGGCATCGTATCGCGCGGCTACGGTGCGAACGTGAAGGCGCCGACCGCCGTCACACCCGCGTCGCGCGCCGGCGCGGGCGGCGACGAACCGCTCCTGATCGCACGCCGCACCGGTGCGCCCGTCTGGGTCTGCCCGGATCGCGTCGCGGCCGCGCAGGCGCTGCGCGCCGCGCATCCGGACGTCGACGTGATCGTCAGCGACGATGGCCTGCAGCACTACCGCCTCGCGCGCACGGTCGAGCTCGTCGTGTTCGACCACCGGCTCGGCGGCAACGGCTTCCTGCTGCCGGCCGGGCCGTTGCGCGAGCCGCTGTCGCGGCACCGCGACGCCACGCTCGTCAACGATCCGTACAGCGGCGCGCTGCCGCCGTGGCCCGACACCTATTCGCTCGCGCTCACGCCGGGCGCCGCGTGGCACCTCGACCAGCCCGCGCTGCGCCGCCCGCTGTCGCAATTCGCGAACGAGCGCGTGCTCGCCGCGGCCGGCATCGGCGCGCCGGAACGCTTCTTCGCGACGCTGCGCGCGGCCGGTCTCGCGCCCGCGACGCGCGCGCTGCCCGACCACTACGCGTTCACCGACAATCCGTTCGTCGACGACGCCGTCGATGCGATCCTGATCACCGAGAAGGATGCAGTAAAATTGGGCGCTTCCTGGCGCGACGCCCGACTGTGGGTTGTCCCCGTCGAAGCCGCGCTCGACCCTCGCCTCATTGCCCTCGTTGTGGAGAAACTCCGTGGACGCTCGCCTGCTTGAAATCCTTGTGTGCCCTATCTGCAAAGGCCCGCTCCACTATGACCGTGCCGCGCAGGAGCTGATCTGCAACGCGGACAAGCTCGCCTACCCGATCCGCGACGGCATCCCCGTGATGCTGGTCGACGAGGCGCGCCAGACCGTCGAAGGCACGCCGGTCGACCCGGCCGGCCGCTAAGCCGCCCGACCCGCCCCTCGTAGCGGCCCGTCCGCGGCGAGGGCGCCGAACCCGCCGGGCGGCCCGCACCCGACGCGCTGCCCGCTCCGTTCTTCTCACCGTCCTCCCCGATGACTCAACCCTTCATCGCCGTCATTCCCGCCCGGCTCGCGTCGACGCGGCTCCCGAACAAGCCGCTCGCCGATCTCGGCGGCAAGCCGATGGTCGTGCGCGTCGCCGAACGCGCGCGCGAAGCGGGCGCGCAGCAGGTGCTGGTCGCGTCCGACGCGCAGAGCGTGCTCGATGCGGCCCGCGATCACGGTTTCGAAGCGGTGCTGACGCGCGCCGACCATCCGTCCGGCACCGACCGGCTCGCGGAAGTCGCGGCGACGTTCGGGTGGAGCGACGACACCGTCGTCGTCAACGTGCAGGGTGACGAGCCGCTGATCGACCCGGTGCTCGTGCGCGACGTAGCGTCGCACCTCGCCGCGCATCCGGCCTGCGCGATTGCGACGGCAGCCCACCCGATCCACGACGCGGCCGACGTGTTCAACCCGAACGTGGTGAAGGTCGCGCTCGACGCGCAGAGCGTCGCGCTGTACTTCTCGCGCGCGCCGATTCCGTGGAGCCGGGACGCGTACCAGCCGCACTGGCCCGACGTCGCGGCCATGCCAGCACCGGCCTTCCCGGTCTACCGGCACATCGGCCTCTATGCGTATCGCGCGCGTTTCCTGCGCACCTATCCGACGCTCGCGCAGGCGCCGATCGAACAGGCCGAGCAGCTCGAGCAGCTGCGCGCGCTCTGGCACGGCGAGCGCATCGCAGTGCTGATCACCGAGTCCGCACCGGAAGCCGGCATCGACACACCGGCCGATCTCGCACGCGTGCAGGCCCTTTTTCAGCCGTCATCAAAATAACCCGTGGCATAATCAGGCGATTGTGCGAGCCGTCCGCGACCAGCGCGTCCTCGCTTGACCCCGCCCGCGGCCCTGCCGGCAGCCGCGCGTCGCCCAACCCGACGCGCCGCATCAGACCGGTCCGCCACGCGCCAGGCAAGCCCCGCGCACACCGTCGCCGGCGCTTTTTTCGTCTCGCCACACGAATCTACATACTGGAGATATCACCATGCGTTTGATCCTGTTGGGCGCGCCCGGCGCGGGAAAGGGCACCCAGGCAAACTTCATCAAGGAAAAATTCGGCATCCCGCAAATCTCGACGGGCGACATGCTGCGCGCGGCCGTAAAGGCCGGCACGCCGCTCGGCGTCGAGGCGAAGGGCTACATGGACGCGGGCAAGCTCGTGCCGGACGCGCTGATCATCGGCCTCGTCAAGGAGCGCCTGAAGGAATCCGACTGCGCGAACGGCTATCTGTTCGACGGTTTCCCGCGCACGATCGCGCAGGCTGACGCGATGAAGGAAGCCGGCGTCGCGATCGACTACGTGCTCGAGATCGACGTGCCGTTCTCGGAAATCATCGAGCGCATGAGCGGCCGCCGCACGCACCCGGCATCGGGCCGCACGTACCACGTCAAGTTCAACCCGCCGAAGGTGGAAGGCCATGACGACGTGACGGGCGAGCCGCTGATCCAGCGTGACGACGACAAGGAAGAAACCGTCAAGAAGCGTCTCGAAGTGTACGAAGCGCAGACCAAGCCGCTGATCACGTACTACGGCGACTGGGCGCAGCGCGGCGAGGAAAACGGCCTGAAGGCACCGCAGTACCGCAAGATCTCGGGCCTCGGCAGCGTCGAGGAAATCCGCGAGCGCGCGTTTGGCGCACTGAAGTAAGTAAGCAGCGCATCGCGCACCCGCAAGCCGCCCTTTCCGGGCGGCTTTTTTTTGCCCGCGCGGAATTGGCACGACCGTTCTGGTCCCGCCGTCGAGCGAGCGTGCCCCGTACAATCGGTCGGGTGCGGGCGCTAGCGTTTCCCACGCGCCGGCATTTCAACCCATCGCACGGCATCGAACCAGACAACCGCTTGGCGCGGCACCGCAACCCGCGCCGAAGCACCGATAGCGGTCGATCACCCTGGACGGGTCCGCCCTGAGCGCTGAAGCGCCACTGGCGCTCAACAACGGAGACAGTCATGGAAATTCGCGGCAACGTGTTTCTGATCACGGGCGGCGCATCGGGCCTCGGCGCCGGCACCGCGCGGATGCTCGCGCAGGCAGGCGGCACGGTCGTGCTCGCCGACCTGAACGACGCGGCGGGCACCGCGCTCGCGACCGAACTGGGCGGCCGCTTCGTGCACTGCGACGTGTCGAGCGAAGCCGACGCCCAGGCCGCCGTCAGCGCGGCGACGCAAGCCGGCACGCTGCGCGGCCTCGTGAACTGCGCGGGCATCGCGCCCGCCGCGAAGACCGTCGGCAAGGACGGCGCGCATCCGCTCGACGTGTTCGCGAAGACGATCAACGTGAACCTCATCGGCACGTTCAACATGATCCGGCTCGCGGCCGCCGCGATGGCGGCCACCGCGCCGACCGCGGACGGCGAGCGCGGCGTGATCGTCAGCACCGCGTCGGTCGCCGCGTTCGACGGGCAGATCGGCCAGGCCGCGTACGCGGCGTCGAAAGCCGGCGTCGCGGGCATGACGCTGCCGATCGCGCGCGACCTGTCGCGCAGCGGCATCCGCGTGATGACGATCGCGCCCGGCCTGTTCGAGACGCCGATGCTGCTCGGCATGCCGCAGGACGTGCAGGACGCGCTCGGCGCGATGGTGCCGTTCCCGCCGCGGCTCGGCAAACCGGCCGAATACGCGCTGCTGGTGCGCCAGATCGTCGAGAATCCGATGCTCAACGGCGAGGTGATCCGCCTCGACGGTGCGATCCGGATGCAGCCGAAATAGGCACAAAAAACGCCCGCGATGCGGGCGTCCTTTCATTCAGGGTGCCAGCAGCGTGGCGGCGGCTCAGTCCTCGCCGTCGCGCTGCATCCGCTGCCGCAATTCGGTCACCTGCGACTCGACGACGGTGGCGTCGTCCGCGTCCGGCCGCTCGCCGAGATACAGTTCGAGATCCTCGAGCGCGGGCCGCAGGTAATCGAGCCGCGCATACGCGAACCCGCGGTCGCGGACTTCGTCGAGGTGCTCGGGCAGCAGGATCACGAGCCGCTGCTGCACCGCGAGCAGCCGCTGCCAGCGTTCCGTCTGAAGATAGATCGTCTTCAGGTTGCGCAGCATCCGCGCGATGATCTCGCGGCTCGTCGCCGGCTGCAGCAGCGCGCGCAACGCGCTGTCGACCGCGCCGGCCGCCCGCGCGACGTACGGCTCGAGCATCTCGACCATCTCGGCTTCGGACAGCGAATGGCCGTTGGCCGGATCGATGATCAGGTCGCCGTCCGGCAGCGTGACGCGCAGCAGGAAGTGGCCGGGGAACGACACGCCGCGCGCCGGCACGCCGATCTGCTCGGCGAGCTCCAGGTACAGCACCGACAGCGAGATCGGGATCCCGCGCCGCCGCTTCAGCACGGCGTTCAGGTGGCTGTTATCGGGGTCGTAGTAGTCGTTGTGATTGCACGCGAAGCCGAGCTCGCGGAAGAAGAAATCGTTCAGCGCGGCGACGCGGCCCTTCAGGTCCGCATCGTCCGTGAGCCGCCGGCGCAACCGCGCCGCCAGCATGTCGAGTTCGGCCAGCGTGCCCTGCAGGTCGAGGTCGGGATACGCGTCCTGCGCCAGCGACAGCGCCGCTTCCGTGACGGGCAGACTGTCGTCGTCTGCCACGAGCGTGCTGAAGTAGTCGAGGACGCGGGTCATTGCGGTCGTCACTTGGCGCGCCTTCTGAAATAAGCGTATTTGAAGCCCATCACCCACAACATACCGAAATATAGTGCAGCGAACAGCACGAGGCACGCGGCCATCAGCGCGATGCGATCGAGCGGCTGCGTACGCATCCCGGTCCAGTCGAAGCTGATCGACAGCCAGTGCATCAGGCCGGCGAGCACGAGCGCCGCGCCAATCAGCTGCACGAAGAAGCGCAGCCAGCCCGGCGACGGCTGGTAGATGCCGCGCTTGCGCAGCCCGATGAACAGCAGCAGCGAGTTCAGGCACGCGCCGACGCCGATGCTCAACGTCAGGCCCGCGTGGCCGATCAGCGGCACGAACACGTAGTTCGAGATCTGCGTGACGATCAGCACGCCGATCGCGATCTTCACGGGCGTCTTGATGTCCTGCTTCGCATAGAAGCCCGGCGCGAGGATCTTGATCAGGATGATGCCGACGAGGCCGATCCCGTAAGTCGCCAGCGCGCGCGCGACCATCGTGACGGTGTGCGCGTCGAACTTGCCGTAGTTGAACAGGGTCGCGGTGAGCGGTGTCGCGAAGAAGAACAGCGCGAGCGCGCTCGGCGCCGCGAGCAGGAACGTGACGCGCAGGCCCCAGTCGAGCAGCGCCGAATACTCGTGCGAATCGGCATCGACGTGCGCCTTCGACAGGCTCGGCAGCAGGATCGTGCCGAGCGCGACGCCGAGCAGCGCCGTCGGGAATTCCATCAGGCGGTCGGCGTAGTTGATCCACGACACGGCGCCCTGCCCGAGCCGCGACGCGATGTTGGTGTTGATGATCAGCGACAGTTGCGCGACCGACACCGCGAACGTCGCGGGCACCATCTTCGCGAGCACGCGCTTCACGCCCGGGTGGCGCAGCGCGCGCAGCGGGTTGAGGCCGATCAGCGGCACCATGTCGATCTTCTTCAGGCCCGGCAACTGCACGAGGAACTGCAGCACGCCGCCGACGATGACGGCCCATGCGAGCGCGAACACCGGCACCTTCAGGTGCGGCGCGACGAACACCGCCGCGGCGATGAACGCGACGTTGAGCAGCACCGGCGCGAACGCGGGCAGCGAGAAGCTCTTGTACGTGTTCAGCACGCCGGAGGCGAGCGTCGTCAACGAGATGAACACGATGTACGGGAACATGATCTGCGTCATCGTGACCGCGAGCGGGAACGCCTGCCCGTCGGTGTGCAGGCCGGACGCGACGGCGAACACGACCCACGATGCGCCGGCGATCCCGACCACCGACAGCACGGCAAGCGCCCACGCGAGCACGGTCGACATCGCGTCGACGAGCGCTTTCGTCGCGTCATGCCCCTGCTGGTTCTTGAACTCGGCGAGGATCGGCACGAACGCCTGCGAGAACGCGCCTTCGGCAGACAGGCGGCGCAGCAGGTTCGGGATACGGAAGGCGACGTAGAACGCGTCGGTGTATTGACTGGCGCCGAACGCACGGGCGATCAGCGTCTCGCGGGCCAGTCCGGTCACGCGCGACAGCAGCGTGAAGCCGCTGACCGTCAGCAGGGCTCGGAATAGATTCATGGGGCGCTTATTATACGGACGTTGCGTGGCCCGGCCAGCGGCCGATGCCGAAAAGCGCGCACGCGTTCGGCGCCGTCCTCGGCGGGTGTCACGTTGAACTTGCCACGCGCTTGATTTCGTTGCTATAATCGCCGGTTTCTAGGCTCGTACATGCACGGCAACTGCCGTTTTCATGTCCCTGCCTCGGTTAAAATCACCGTTTTTTATGCGCCCCTGGGCAATCGCTCTCAGGGGACGGATCGAAAAGCAGCGCTTGGCCGTCTAGGCTCCAAGCTCTGGAAACAGGACAGGATAAGGAACCGTCATGGCTAACTCCGCACAAGCACGCAAGCGCGCCCGCCAGGCCGCGAAGGCAAATTCGCACAACTCGGCGCTGCGCTCGAAATTCCGTACCGCGATCAAGGCTGTTCGCAAGGCTGTCGACGCCGGCGATCAAGCAAAGGCTGCAGAGCTGTTCAAGTCTGCCGTCAAGACGATCGACACGATCGCCGACAAGAAGATCGTTCACAAGAACAAGGCCGCTCGCAGCAAGAGCCGCCTGGCCGCAGCCGTCAAGGGTCTGCAGGCAGCAGCGTAAATCCGGTGCGCCCGCTCACGCGGGCGTTCCTGTTTCCTGCGATCGCAAAAAAGCCCGCCTAGGCGGGCTTTTTGTCGCCTGTCGCCAGCGCATCCTGCGGGCCGGTGACAGTTGCCACGAGGGCGGGCGCGGCAAGCGCCCTCGCCCGCGCCGGCATCACTTCTTCGCGTCGTAGTCCGGCAGTTCGCACGCCTCGGTCACGACGAGATTGTTGTCCTTCGCGAAATTCAGCACGAAATCGAACGCCATCGGCTCGACGTCGCGCAGCCGGGAATCGAGGATCACGCATTTCAGGTCGCCGAGCATCGTCGGACGCACGTAGAGCGAATACTGGAGACGCGCGTTCCGCCCGCTCGCCCCCGGCCCGAAGCAGGCCATCACACCGGCCAGACGTTCCGACCAGTCGCTCGGGCGAAACTTTTTCCCGTCTTTCGTGATGCCCTGAATGAAGAATTCGGTCGGAGGGGTTTCAGCCATGTGGTTACCCAAGTGACGGCCCGGCGATGTCCAGGCAACGGCGCCTGGATACGCGAACACAAAGCTGAAACGGACGGCGGCACAAGCATTCCGATATCCCGAAAACGGGACGTCGGTGCGCGCCACCGGCGGACTGCACCGGATTTGTGCAGCGCACGGCTTGTGTCCGGCAGAGCGCGAGGAGGCTTGCCTGCCGGGCTGGAGAAAACTTTTGAATTATACCGCAGCGCGCCATCGCGCGCCGTCCCGACACCCCTCCTGCTGCATCGCTTGCCGCGCGCGGCGATCGTGCCCCGCTTCTCTCCGCGGCTCGTCAAAGCACAGAAAATCCTTTATGCTGCTTTGAGTTATCCACACCCGACGGCGGCGCCGTCCGGCCTTGCTGCCGGGTGCAACCCGCCGTATTTCGCTTCATGACCACCAAAACCATTCGTCACTACCTGCAGTTCAAGGATTTCTCGCTGGAAGACTACGAGTACGTGCTCGAACGCACGGGTATCCTGAAGCGCAAGTTCAAGAACTACGAGACCTATCACCCGCTGCACGACCGCACGCTCGCGATGATCTTCGAGAAGAGTTCGACGCGCACGCGCCTGTCGTTCGAAGCCGGGATCTTCCAGCTCGGCGGCCACGCCGTCTTCATGAGCACGCGCGACACGCAGCTCGGCCGCGGCGAACCCGTCGAGGATTCCGCGCAGGTCATCTCGCGGATGGTCGACATCATCATGATCCGCACGTTCGAGCAGGACGTCATCAAGCGCTTCGCGGACAATTCCCGCGTGCCGGTGATCAACGGCCTGACGAACGAATACCACCCGTGCCAGGTGCTCGCCGACATCTTCACGTACTACGAGCACCGCGGCCCGATCGCCGGCAAGACCGTTGCCTGGGTCGGCGATGCGAACAACATGCTCTACACGTGGATCGAAGCCGCGCAGATCCTCGGCTTCAAGCTGCGCCTGTCCACGCCGCCCGGCTACGCGCTCGACATGAAGCTCGTGTCGCCCGACAGCGCGCCGTTCTACGAAGTGTTCGACGATCCGAACGAAGCATGCAAGGGCGCCGACCTCGTCACCACCGACGTGTGGACGAGCATGGGCTTCGAGGCCGAGAACGAGGCCCGCAAGCAGGCGTTCGCCGACTGGTGCGTCGACGAGGAAATGATGGGGCACGCGAACCCGGACGCCCTCTTCATGCACTGCCTGCCCGCGCACCGCGGCGAGGAAGTGACGGCCGGCGTGATCGACGGCCCGCAGAGCGTCGTGTGGGATGAAGCGGAAAACCGCCTGCACGTGCAGAAGGCGCTGATGGAATTCCTGCTGCTCGGCCGCCTCAAGCACTGACGCGCCGGCAACCCGCCAGCTCATGAAAAAAGCGCCGATCGACGATCGGCGCTTTTTGTTTGGGCGCGGGAAAAGCGGTGCTGAACCCGCGTTACAGGCAGACCGGTTCGGGCTCGAGTTCGACGCCGAAACGGGCGCGCACGTCGGCCTGGATCGCCTGCGCCAGCGCGAGCACGTCGCCCCCCGTCGCGCCGCCGCGATTGACGAGCACGAGCGCCTGGCGGTCGTGCACGGCCGCCGCGCCCAGCGCGCGCCCCTTCCAGCCGCAGCGGTCGATCAGCCAGCCAGCCGCGAGCTTGACCTGCCCGTCCGGCTGCGGATATGACACGACTTCCGGCGCGCGGGCGCGCAGCACATCGAACTGCGCGGCATCGATCACCGGATTCTTGAAGAAACTGCCCGCGTTGCCGAGGACGAGCGGATCGGGCAGCTTCGCGCGGCGGATCGCGACGACCGCGTCGAACACGTCGCGCGCCGTGGCCGCATCGGATGCAATGCCTCGGGCGTCGAGTTCGCGCGTGACGTCCGCGTAGCCGAGCCGCGGTGCCCACTGCTTCGGCAACCGGAACGTCACCGACACGATCGCGAACCGGCCGCGCCCTTCCCGCTTGAAGAAGCTGTCGCGATAGCCGAACGCGCAGCGCGCGGCGTCGAAACGCTCGCTGCGCCCCGTCGCCAGCTCGACCGCGACCAGCGAGTCGAAATACGCCTTCATCTCGAGGCCATATGCGCCGATGTTCTGGATCGGCGCGGCGCCGACCGTGCCCGGAATCAGCGCGAGGTTCTCGAGGCCCGCCATCCCGTGCTCGAGCGTCCATGCGACGAATGCGTGCCAGTTCTCGCCGCCGCCGGCCTCGACGTACCACGCGTCGTCGTCCTCGCGCACGACGCGGCGGCCCGCGATCTCGTCGAGCAGCACGACGCCGTCGAAGTCGCGCGTGAACACGACGTTGCTGCCGCCGCCGAGCACGAGTTGCGGCAGGTTCGCGACGCGCGGGTCGCGATGGAGCGCCTCGAACTGCGACGCATGCGTGATGCGCGCGGCAAAGCGCGCGGTCGCGGCGATGCCGAACGTGTTGTGCGCGGCGAGCGGATAGTCGGGAAGCAGCGACAGGGCGGAATCGTCAGAAGGCATCGGCATTCGCGGTCACGTCCGCCCGGGCGGCGCATGGCCGGCCTTGGGCAAACGGAGGGGCATCGGTAAAATGGCAAACAGTCCGCAATTATAGCGAGTGCCCGCGCGCGAGCCGGGTGCCCGCATCTCAAGGGAGGAATGCCATGCCATCGTTCGACGTCGTTTCCGAAGCGAACATGATCGAAGTGAAGAACGCCATCGAGCAGTCGAACAAGGAAATTTCGACGCGCTTCGACTTCAAGGGCTCCGACGCGCGCGTCGAGCAGAAGGAACGCGAGCTGACGCTGTTCGCCGATGACGATTTCAAGCTCGGCCAGGTCAAGGACGTGCTGATCGGCAAGCTGGCCAAGCGCAACGTCGACGTGCGCTTCCTCGACTACGGCAAGGTCGAGAAGATCGGCGGCGACAAGGTCAAGCAGATCGTCACCGTGAAGAAAGGCGTGACCGGCGATCTCGCGAAGAAGATCGTGCGCCTCGTGAAGGACAGCAAGATCAAGGTGCAGGCGAGCATCCAGGGCGACGCCGTGCGCGTGAACGGCACCAAGCGCGACGACCTGCAGAGCGTGATCGCGATGCTGCGCAAGGACGTGACCGACACGCCGCTCGACTTCAACAACTTCCGCGACTGATCGCCGGGCGATCCGTCACGTCACCCCGCCGGGCCCCGCACACGCGGCGCGCCCGGCTGCGGCCAGGCGCCGCGCTTCCTCAGGCCTTCCCGCCGTCCTGCGCGCCGCCATCCGCGGCCGCCTTCTTCTTGTCGCCGATCCGGCTCTCCTGCCCCGCGAGCAGCTTCGCAATGTTGCCGCGGTGACGCCACACGAGCAGCACGCTCATCGCGAGCACGGCCCATGCGACCGGGTTGTGGCTCGTGCCGAACAGGAACACGTCGAACACCGGCGCGAACACGGCCGCCACCAGCGCCGCGAGCGACGAATAGCGGAAGAAGAACGCGACGATCAGCCAGGTCAGCGCGGTCGCGAGCCCGAGCACCGGGTGCACCGCGAGCAGCACGCCGGCCGCGGTCGCGACGCCCTTGCCGCCCTGGAAGCGGAAGAACACCGGATAGAGGTGGCCGAGGAACACGGCGATCGCGACCCATGCGACCGCGACGTCCGGCAGGCCGAAGCGCCGGGCGAGCCAGACGGCAATCCAGCCCTTGAATGCATCGCCGACGAGCGTCAGGATCGCGGCCTTCTTGTTGCCGCTGCGCAGCACGTTGGTCGCGCCGGGATTCTTCGACCCGTACGAACGCGGGTCGGCCAGGCCCATCGCGCCACTGACGACGACGGCGAATGACACCGAACCGATCAGGTAGGCAACGAGGGCGGCGAGCAGGATCTGCATGCGGAGGACTCTTCTTTCAACGTATCGGTAAAGGGACGGCTGCGCGCGGCACGCCGAAACGGCGCCCATTCTACCGAACGCGCGCCGCCTGCCACGAAGGTGAAACCCTCAGTCGACACTGGCGCACTGCACGGGCTGCGCGCCGAGCAGTGACGTAAGCACGGCCGGCGCGAGGCTGACGAGGTAGCCGCGACGCCCGCCGTTCAGGTAGATCGTCGGCAGCTCGAGGATGGTCGCCTCGACGTAGACGGGCATCGCCTTGCGCGTGCCGAACGGCGACGTGCCGCCGACGAGATAGCCCGAATGGCGGTTCGCGACCTCGGGCTTGCACGGTTCGACGCGCTTCGCGCCGATCTGCCGCGCGAGGTTCTTCGTCGACACCGTGCGGTCGCCGTGCATCAGCACGATCAGCGGCTTCGCGTGCTCGTCTTCCATCACGAGCGTCTTCACGACGCTGTGCTCGTCGACGCCGAGCTGGCGCGCCGATTCGCCGGTGCCGCCGTGCTCGACGTAGTCGTACGGATGCTCGCCGAACGCAACGCCGTGGCGGCGCAGCAACTGGGTCGCGGGGGTTTCGGACACATGCCTGGATTTGCTCATGGCGGCATTTTAAGGGTGAACGACCGGCGCGCGCGCGATCACGCCCGCGCGCCCCCACCGACGGTATACTCGCGGCCCGTTTTTCGCCGGGCGGCCTGCTGCGTCGCCGCAACGATTCCGTCCATCATCATTGCGGACATCGCGAAGCGCTATTGCCCGAATGGCCGATTGTGGCGCGCCCGCGGTCATGGCACGATCGTTCGCCAACCTCGTCGGCCGCCGCCCGCCCCTTTTCTGGAGACGCCATGTCCTCGTCCCTCCGTTCATCCGAGCCGCTCGACGTCGACGCACTGCTCGCCGCGCTGCCTCGCCGCATCGCCGACGTGCCCGCACGCTGGGCCGCGCAGGCGCCCGCGCATCCGGCGCTGATCGAGGACGCGCGCCGCCTGTCGTACGGTGACCTGTCGCAGGCCGTCGATGCCGCCGCCGCGCTGCTCGCCGACCTCGGCGTGCAAGGCGGCGACCGCGTGATGATCGTCGCCGAAAACTGCGTCGCGCAGATCGTGCTGCTGTTCGCGGCCGCCCGCCTCGACGCGTGGGCGCTCGTGTCGAACGCGCGCTTGTCCGCCAGCGAGCTCGACGCGATCGCCGCGCACGCGCGGCCGAAGCTGATCGCGTTCACCACCGACGCCTCGCCCGACGCGCGCACGCATGCCGAACGGCACGGTGCGACACCCGCCGGCACGCTGCCGGTCGACGTCGGTGCATGGTCGTACCACGTCGACGCGAGCGCGCCGGGCGAACCGGTCGCCGCCGACGGTGCCGCGCAATGCGCGGCGCTGATCTACACGACCGGCACGACCGGCACGCCGAAGGGCGTGATGCTGTCGCATCGCAACCTGCTGTTCATCGCGGCGACGTCGAGCACGCTGCGCCGCGTGTCGCCCGACGACGTCGTCTACACGGTGCTGCCCGTATCGCACGTGTACGGGCTCGCGTCGGTCTGCCTCGGCAGCCTGTACGCGGGCGCGACGCTGCGGCTCGCGCCGCGCTTCTCGCCGGAAGCCGTGCGCGTCGCGCTCGCCGACGAAGGCGTCACGATCTTCCAGGGCGTGCCCGCGATGCACGCGAAGCTGCTCGAACACCTGCACACGCACGGCCATGCGTGGTGCGCGCCGCGCCTGCGCTTCGCGTATTCGGGCGGCTCGCCGCTCGACGCGAACCTGAAGGCGCGCGTCGAGCGCCTGTACGGCGTGCCGCTGCACAACGGCTACGGGATGACCGAAAGCAGCCCGACGATCACGCAGACGCCGCTCGACGCACCGCGCACCGACAGCTCGGTCGGCGTGCCGATTCCCGGCGTGGAGATGCGGATCGTCGCGCCGGACGGCACCGACGTGCCGCCGGGCGAAGTCGGCGAGATCCGCGTGCGCGGGCCGAACGTGATGCTCGGCTACTACCGCAACGCGGACGCCACGCACGCGGCCGTGTCGCCGGACGGCTGGCTGAGCACCGGCGATCTCGCGCGGCAGGAGGCGGACGGTGCGGTAACGATCGCGGGCCGCAGCAAGGAACTGATCATCCGGTCGGGCTTCAACGTCTATCCGGTCGAAGTCGAGCAGGTGCTGAACGCGCATCCGGACGTCGTGCAGGCGGCCGTCATCGGCCGCGCGGTCGAAGGCAACGAGGAAGTGCTCGCGTTCGTCGAACTAGTGCCCGGCGCGACGGCCGACGAAGCGGCGTTGCACGCCTGGTGTGCGGAGCGGCTCGCGCCTTACAAACGCCCCGCACACATCCGCGTACTCGACGCGCTGCCGGCCGCATCGACGGGCAAGGTCCTGAAGCACAAGTTGCGCGAGCTGGTCTGACTTGAACCGGCCGCGGCGCGTGACACTGCCTGCTCCGCACCGGATGCGCTAACCGCGCGGGTGGTGTTGCGCATGCAGCGTCTTCAAGCGCTCGCGTGCAACGTGCGTATAGATCTGCGTGGTCGAGATATCGCTGTGGCCGAGCAGCAGTTGCACGACGCGCAGGTCGGCGCCATGGTTCAGCAGGTGCGTCGCGAACGCGTGCCGCAGCGTATGCGGCGACAGGTGCGCGCGCACGTCCGCGTGCTGCGCGTGGCGCTTGATGATGTTCCAGAACTGCTGGCGCGTCATCCCGTCGCCGCGCGCGGTCACGAACAGCGCGTCGGCCGCGCGCGCGCCGAGCAGCGCCGGCCGCGCCTCGCGCAGGTAGCGCTCGATCCACCCTTGCGCGACTTCGCCGAACGGCACGAGCCGCTCCTTCGAGCCCTTGCCCATCACGCGCACGACGCCCTCGTTGAGCCCGACCTCGACGGTCTTCAGCGTCACGAGCTCGCTCACGCGCAGCCCGCTCGCATACATCAGCTCGAGCATCGTACGATCGCGCAGCCCGAGCGGCGTGCCGATGTCGGGCGCACCGAGCAGCGCCTCGACCTGCGCCTCCGACAACGTCGACGGAAACCGGGCCGCCTGTTTCGCGGACGTGATCCGCAGCGTCGGGTCGGCGCTCGCGCGATGCTCGCGCACGGCCCAGCCGTAATAGCGCCGGAACACGGACAGCCGCCGGTTCGACGACGTCGCCTTGCCGTCGCTGCGCGCGGCGATGTAACCCGTCACCATCGCTTCGTCGGCGGAATCGAGCGACGCGTCGTGCGTCTCGGCCAGCCATTGTGAAAACAGCACCAGATCGCGCCGGTACGCATCGAGCGTGTTGCGCGCCAGCCCGTGCTCGAGCCACAGCGCATCGCAAAACACGTCGATCGACGCGCGGCTCGCGAGCAGCGCGGGGGACGCCTCGACGGCATCGCCGTCGACTTCGGGGGACATCAGCGATTCACTCATCAGTACGGCACGCCTTCGTGCGCCAGCAGCCAGCGCTTCACTTTCTGGTAATAACCGTTGTCGTCGTGGTTCGCGAAGCCGCCGAGTCCGCCCGCCGCGACGACGCGATGACACGGAATCACGAGCGGGAAGTAGTTCGCGCCGCATGCCTGGCCCACCGCGCGCGGCGCGCTGCCGATCCGCTTCGCGACCTGGCCGTAGGTCAGCACCGTGCCGGGCGGAATATCGCTGATCACGTCCCACACGCGGTGCTGGAACGCGCTGCCGACTTCGGCGAGCGGCAGGTCGAAGCGCGCCGACGCGCGCTCGAAATAACGTTCGATCTGCTTGACCGCACGCTGTGCGAGCGGCGAATCCGGATCGACCGACTTCACCGATTCGGGCAGATAGACGATCTCGCGCACCACCGCGGCATCCGTGCGGATGCCGACCTTGCCGAACGGCGCGTCGATGACTGCATTGAACATGGCCCTCTCCTGACCGATGGATGCGCGCGACACCACCGCGCGCCGACGACACTTTACGCCGCCTTCACGCGGCACGCAGCGCCCATTCGACATGCTCGCGCACGACCGGCGACGGGTCGTCGGCCCGCGCGCGCAACGCGGCGACGATCGCGTCGCGCGCCTGCGGCGTGAGCCGGCCCGCGTCCGCGCGCAGCGCATTGCCGAGCCCGACCGCGAGATTGCGCAGCCAGCTTTCGTAGCCGATGCGCCGGATCGCACTGCCCTGCATCCGCGTATCGAACGCGTCCGCGTCCCATGCAAACAGCTCGACGAGCGTCGCGCGATCGAGGCCGTGCCGCACGTCGAAATCGGCGACGGGCGCGGCCTGCGCGAACTTGTTCCACGGGCACACGAGCTGGCAGTCGTCGCAGCCGTACACGCGATTGCCGATCATCGGCCGCAGCAGCTCGGGGATGCTGCCTTTCAGTTCGATCGTCAGATACGAGATGCAGCGGCGCGCGTCGACGCGGTACGGCTCGACGATCGCGCCGGTCGGGCAGGCGTCGATGCAGCGCGTGCAACTGCCGCAGTGTGCGCCGGGCGTCTCGGGCGCGGTGTCGGGGGACGTGTGCGCATCGGTCGGCAGCGGAACGTCGACGTAGATCTCGCCGAGGAAAAACAGCGAGCCCGCATCGCGCTGCAGCAGCAGCGTGTGCTTGCCGCGCCAGCCGACGCCGGCCTTCTGCGCGAGCTCGACCTCGAGCACGGGCGCCGAATCGGTGAACACGCGGTAGCCGAACGCGCCGATCTCCTGCTCGATGCGCTCGGCGAGCGTCTGCAGGCGGTTGCGCAGCACCTTGTGATAGTCGCGCCCGCGTGCGTAGATCGACACGACGGCCGCCTGCGGATCGTCGAGCCGCGCCCGTTCGCGCGCACGCCAGTCGTGCAGTGCGAGCGCGCCCGGCTCGCTTTCAGCCGCGTCGGCGGCGAGCGTTTGGGCCGGCAGATAGGCGAGCCGGGCGGAGATCACGCGTCGCGTACCGGCCACAAGTTCGGCCGGACGCGCGCGTTTCATCCCATGTTTCGCCATATAATCCATTTCGCCGTGGTATCCGGCTTCCAGCCAGGCGGCGAGGCCTGCTTCGGCATCCGAGAGATCGGTATCGCTGATGCCGATCGCCCCGAAACCCAATTCGCGCCCCCACGCCCTGATGCGCGCGGCGAGCGCAGTCAACGCCGCATCGTCGAGCGCGCACGGTGCCGCACCTTCGGCACGAGTCGAAGGTCTGTCGGATGCGGCGAGTTCCGGTAATCGGTTCATCGCACTATTTTACGAGAATGCCAGCCACGCCCAGCCATCCGCCTCACGACACCATGCTGCCCGCCCCGCTCGCGGAGCGCGTGATCGCGCTCGCCGACGAAGCGGCGACCGAGGCCTTCGGCACCCGCTTCGCGCACGCGCTCGACGCGGCGCGCACCGAGCTTGCCCGCGCGCATGCGTTCGACGGGCTGCAGATCCAGCTGGTCGGCGATCTCGGCGCGGGCAAGACGTCCCTCGTCCGCGCGATCCTGCGTGGCCTCGGCCACACGGGGCGCGTGCGCAGCCCGACCTATACGCTCGTCGAGCCGTACGCGCTCGAACGCGACGATGGGGAACTCGAGGTCTATCACTTCGATCTGTATCGTTTCAACGATCCGGCCGAATGGTCCGACGCAGGCTTTCGCGAATATTTCAATTCCAGCGCGATCTGCCTCGTCGAATGGCCACAACAGGCAGGCACGCTGCTCGGCGTACCCGATCTGGTTTTCTCGCTCGACGTGGACGGCGACGGCCGCGCCCTCACCGTCCGGGCGTACAGCGCTTCAGGAAAGGCATGTCTCGAAAGATGTTGATCAAACCGTTCCGCTCGATCGAATCGGCGGCCACCGCGACGCACAACTGGCGCCGCCGCCAGATCCTGTGCGCGGGCGCGTCGACGCTGGTGCTCGGTCTCGTCGCCCCGCGGCTCGCGCGCGCGTCGTCGGTGCTCGGCGTGCGCGTGTGGCCCGCTCGCGATTACACGCGCGTCACGATCGAATCCGACCAGCCGCTGCAGAATAGCCAACAGCTGCTGCAGGGTCCCGACCGTCTCGTCGTCGACCTGACCGGCCTCGACCTCGACCAGGCGCTGCGCGACCTCGTGTCGAAGATCGCGCCGAACGATCCGCAGATCCAGTCGGTGCGTGTCGGCCAGTATCAGCCGCACGTCGTGCGGATGGTGTTCGACCTGAAAGGTTCGGTGAAGCCGCAGGTGTTCACGCTGCCGCCGGTCGGCACCTATAAGTACCGGCTCGTGTTCGACCTGTATCCGGCCGTCGCGCCCGATCCGCTGTCCGACCTGATCGCGCAGACGGAACGCAAGGAACAGGCGCTCAACGACAACGCGCGCGCGCAGCAGATGCAGCCGCCGTCCACGCTGGCCGGCCCGGGTACCCCGCCGCCCGCCGCGGGTGACAACAGCGACGCGTTCTTCCAGCGCTTCACGCAGAACACGCCGGCCACGCCGCACACGCCGCCCGCCACGCCTTCGACGCCCGCGAAGCCGGCCGTCAAGCCGCCGCCCGTCATCGCACGCCGCGACGACAGCGACGACGATGGCGACACCTACAAGTTCACCGCGCCGAAATCCGGCAAGGGCAGCACCGTCCGCCTGCTGACGGTGGCGATCGATCCGGGCCATGGCGGCGAGGATCCGGGCGCGATCGGCGGCGGCGGCACGTACGAGAAGCACATCGCGCTCGACATCGCGAAGAAGCTGCGCGCGAAGATCGACGGCGCGCCGAACATGCGCGCGATGATGACGCGCGACGCCGACTTCTTCGTGCCGCTGAACGTGCGCGTGCAGAAAGCGCGCCGCGTGGGCGCCGACCTGTTCGTGTCGATCCACGCGGATGCATTCACGACGCCGTCCGCGCGCGGCTCGTCGGTGTTCGCGCTGTCCGACCACGGCGCGACGAGCGCCGCGGCGCGCTGGATGGCGAACAAGGAGAACTCGTCCGACCTGATCGGCGGCATCAACATCAAGACGGCGGACGCGGCCGTGAACCGCGCGCTGTTCGACATGTCGACGACCGCGCAGATCCGCGATTCGCTGCGCTACGGCAACTACGTGCTGAAGGAAGTCGGCGGCATCAACAAGCTGCACAAGGGCTCGGTCGAGCAGGCCGGGTTCGCGGTGCTGAAGGCGCCCGACATTCCGTCGATCCTCGTTGAAACGGCCTTCATCAGCAACCCGGAAGAAGAGAGCCGGCTGAACGACGACGGCTATCGCGACCAGATGGCCGACGCGATCTTCCGCGGCATCAAGCGTTATTTCGCCGCGAATCCGCCGCTCGCGAAGAGCCGGATGGCCTGACGCCCGTACCCGGCCACCCCGCCCCGCCGCCGGCACGCGGTGCGTGCCGGCGCGTCACGACGCCGCGAAGCGGCGCATCAGTTTCCCGCCGAACACGTTCACCGCGAGCCCGCCCATCACGAGCGCGGTGCCGATCAGCTGCGTGCGCGTCAGATGCTCGTCGAGCAGCAGCGCCGACGACGCGAGACCGACGATCGGCACCAGCAGCGAGAACTGCGCGACCTGCGCGGCCGGATAGCGCGACAGCAGGCGGCTCCACAGCCCGTAGCCGAGCAGCGTCGCGACGAACGCGAGATAGACGACCGCGAAGATCGACGCACCGTTCAGCCCGGCGAGCGCGGTCGCGATCCGCTGCGGCCCTTCGAACCACAGCGACAGCAGGAAGAACGGCACGGGCGGCACGAGGCTGGCCCACACGACGAGCGACACGAGGTTCGCACGGCCGACCTTCTTCGTGACGATGTTGCCGAACGCCCACATCGCGGCCGAGCAGATCGTCAGCAGGAAGCCCGCGAGCGTCATCGCGCGGCCGCCCTGCGCCGCGATCACGACGAGCCCGCCCGCGGCGATCGCGAGCCCGAGCAGGTTCTGCACGCGCAGCCGCTCGCCGAGGAACAGCATCGCGAACACGAGCGTGAAGAATGCCTGCGACTGCAGCACGAGCGACGCGAGGCCGGCCGGCATGCCGACGTACATGCCGGTGAACAGGAACACGAACTGGCCGAGCTGGATCGTCGCGCCGTACAGCACCAGCAGACGCCATGGAATCTGCGGCCGGCGCACGAAGAACACCGCGGGCACGGCCGCGAGCGTGAAGCGCAGCGCGCCGAGCAGCATCGGCGGCATGCCGTGCAGGCCGACCTTGATCACGACGAAGTTCACGCCCCACGCCAGGATCACGACCAGCGCAAGCAGCAAGTCCTTCGGGGCCATCATCGGCGTCTCCTCGATTGTCGAATGGTCGTGCACGGTGCGCTCAGGCCCTGTTGCTTTGCGCCGGGCGCCCCGAGAAGACTGCCTTCGAGGCGGAAAGCCCGGCGCGGCCCGGTGTTTTCCTCTGGGAAGCCGGTCAGTCTACCGGGTTTCAGCCCCCGGCCCGATACCCGCGCGGCGCGCATGGAATCGGCGGCGGACGGCCAGTACAATGACCGGCATCCCCCGCCGCCCCACAGGATCCGCCATGACCGCTCCGATCAAAGCCCTGCTGAAGCCGCACGTGCGCGACATCGGCAACCTGCAGGTGCGCCGCACGCTGCCCGCACTCGCCGCCCGCCTCGTCGGCCCGTTCATCTTCTTCGATCACATGGGGCCCGCCGCGCTGCCGCCCGGCACGGGCCTCGACGTACGCCCGCACCCGCATATCGGCCTCGCCACCGTCACCTACCTGTTCGACGGCGCGATCCTGCACCGCGACAGCCTCGGCTCGCTGCAGGAGATCGTGCCGGGCGACGTGAACTGGATGACGGCCGGCCGCGGGATCGTCCACTCCGAACGCACGCCCGACGCGCAGCGCGAACACGGCCACACCGTGCACGGGATCCAGACCTGGGTCGCGCTGCCGCGCGCGCACGAGACGACCGAGCCGTCGTTCGAGCACCATGCGGCCGACACGCTGCCGAAGCGCAATGAGGACGGCGTCGCGCTGACGGTGATCGCCGGCGATGCGTTCGGGCTGCGCTCGCCGGTCACGACGTTCTCGCGCACGCTGTACGTCGCGGCCGAATTCGCGGCCGGCGGCCGTCTCGCACTCGACGCGTCGCACGAGGAGCGCGCGGTCTACGTGGTCGACGGCGAGCTCGCGATCGACGGCACGCCGGTGCCGGCCGAGCAGATGGCCGTGCTCACGCCCGGCGCCGCGGTCACGCTGACGAGCGGCGGCGGCGCGCGTGCGATGCTGCTCGGTGGCGACAAGATCGACGGCGAGCGCTTCATCGAATGGAATTTCGTCGCCAGCAGCCGCGAGGCGATCGAGCGCGCGAAAGAAGCGTGGACGCGCCAGGAAATGGGCAAGGTGCCGGGCGAGACGGAGTGGATTCCGCTGCCCGAGTCGAAGCCGCGTTGAAAAAGGGGCGCGCCGCCCCCATCCTGACGACATTCGAACGGAAGAGAACGACATGGACACCACGCTTGCCACATTCGAGAAAGACGTCATCGAGGCGTCGCTGGACGCACCCGTGCTGGTCGACTTCTGGGCGCCGTGGTGCGGCCCCTGCAAGACGCTCGGCCCGCTGCTGGAAAAGCTCGAAGGCGACTATGAAGGCCGCTGGAAGCTCGTGAAGGTCAACGTCGACGAGAACCAGGAACTCGCCGCGCACTTCCAGACGCGCAGCATCCCGCACGTGATCGCGTTCGCCGACGGGCGCCCGGTCGACCAGTTCGTCGGCGTGCTGCCCGAAGGCCAGCTGCGCGCCTTCCTCGACCGGCTCCTGCCGGCGCCCGAGGAAGCCGAACGGCGTGCCGCGCAGTATGCGATGGCCGAGGCGCGCTACGACGACGCGCTCACGCACCTCGAGGCGGCGCTCGCGCTGAACCCAGGCTTCGACGACGCCCGCCTCGATCTGATCGAACTGCTGCTCGCGAACAACCAGGTCGACGCCGCACGCGCCGAGACCGAACGCCTGTCGCCGCAGACCGTGCAGAACGGCGATCCGCGCTACCAGGCGATCAAGACCCGTTTCGACGCGCTCGACGCGACGGCCGACCTGCCGCCGACCGACGCGCTCGAAGCGCGCATCGCGGCGAACCCGGCCGACCTCGACGCGCGCTTCGACCTCGCGCAGAGCCTGATCGCGCGGCGCGCGTACGAAGGCGCGGTGGAGCAGTTGCTGGAAATCGTCACGCGCGACCGCGCGTACGGCGACGATCTCGGCCGCCGCACGCTGATCTCGGTGTTCGAGCTGGCCGGCGATCGCCCGGACCTCGTCGCCGGGTGGCGGCGCAGGCTGAGCATGGCGCTCAACTGAACGGATGGATGACCGGCCGGGCTGCAACGGCCCGGCTGCGGGATCGCCCCGCATGACGGCCGACGGCGCGCGTCACGCGCCGCCATGCCTCGACGACCGCGATTCGCAGCGGCTCAGCCGGCGGCCTGCGCCGCGATCGCGCGCAGCGCATGCGCGGCGGCCGCGAAGCCGAAGCTCGCGGTCACGCACACGCTCGAACCGAACCCTGCACAGTTGAGCCCCGCGACGTGCGCGGCCGCGGACGGCTCGGCGCCGTCCTCGAGGTCGCAGGCGGCCGCTTCCGGATAGATCAGCGGCTCGTCCGAATACACGGCGCTGACCTTGAAACGTGCCTTCGGCCCGCGCGGAAAGCCGTGCTGCTTGCGCAACTGCGCGCGCACCTTCGACAGCAGCGGATCCTGGATCGTCAGCGCGAGATCGTCGATCCGGATGCGCGTCGGGTCGAGCTGGCCGCCCGCGCCGCCGACCACCACGAGCGGCTGGCGCTTCGCGACGCACCATGCGATCAGCGCGACCTTCGTGCGCACGCTGTCGATCGCATCGATCACGTAGTCGAAGCCGCCGCCGAGCAGCGCGTCGAAGTTGTCGGGCTCGACGAAATCCTCGATCCGGTTCACGCGGCACGCGGGATCGATCAGCGCGATCCGCTCGGCCATCGCGTCGACCTTCGGCTTGCCGTAATTGCCGTCGAGCGCGTGGATCTGCCGGTTCGTATTGCTTTCGGCGACGTTGTCGAGATCGATCAGCGTCAGCGTGCCGACCGCGTTGCGCGCGAGCGCCTCGGCCACCCACGAGCCGACGCCGCCGATCCCGATCACCGCGACGTGCGCGCGCTCGAACGCGGCGGCGGCCGGCGCGCCGTACAGGCGCGCAACACCGCCGAAACGCCGCGCGCGATCCACGTCAAGCTGGATTTCCGGGGTCGGGGTAAGATCAGAGGAACTGGGCGGGGCAGCGTCGGCGACGGACATGGCAGCAAGGAAAACGTAAGTCGTGCAGCCCTCTATTTTGCCTGAACTCCCCGCTCGCACGCGCCACTGTGCACGCACGTTTCTTGCGCGTTGGCTACAATGGTTCCAGATTGAAGCGTTTGCATAACATGACGACTCTCGCCGATCTCCGCATCAATTACTCACGTGCTTCGCTCGACGAGGCCGACGTCGCCCACGACCCCTTCGTCCAGTTCGACCGCTGGTTCAAGGAGGCGCTCGCCGCCAAGCTGCCCGAGCCGAACACGATGACGCTCGCGACCGTCGGCGCCGACGGCCGGCCATCGGCACGCATCGTGCTCATCAAGGGCGTCGACGAACGCGGGTTCGTCTTCTTCACCAATTACGAAAGCCGCAAGGGGCGCGATCTTGCCGCGCACCCAGAGGCCGCGCTGCTGTTCTACTGGATCGAGCTCGAGCGCCAGGTGCGCATCGAAGGCCGGATCGAGAAAACCAGCGCAGAAGAAAGTGACCGCTATTTCGCGTCGCGCCCGCTCGGCTCGCGCATCGGCGCATGGGCGTCGCAACAGAGTGCGGCGATCGACAGCCGCGCGACGCTCGAAGCGCAGGAAAAGGCCGTCAGCGAACGCTACGGCGACAACCCGCCGCGCCCGCCGCACTGGGGCGGCTACCGTCTCGTGCCCGACTCGATCGAGTTCTGGCAGGGCCGCCCGTCGCGGCTGCACGACCGCCTGCTCTACACGCGCGACGCCGGCACGTCGACGGGCTGGTCGATTTCGCGCCTGTCGCCGTAAGCGCTGCGCCGGCGCACGCCGGTCGTGTCTCGTGTTGCATTCGGGCGCCCGCCTCGCAAGCGGCGGGGCCGGTCAAGATACTTGGCTGTATTCGATTCAACGAACAAACGGAGAATCCAAATGTTCTGGGAAAAGAAGCTGGCACAGTGGGCGGACGAAGTACGGGCGAAAGCGAACATACCGGCGCGCCTCGTGCTGTGGAACGGCGATCAACTCGATTTCGGCACCTTCAGCGCGCCGCAGGTCACGCTGAAGGTCAACAGCGCGTCGGCGTTGCCGCTCCTGCTCGAACCGAGCCTCGACAATCTCGGCGAGGCGTACGTGAAGGGCAAGATCGACATCGAAGGCAAGCTGTCGGACATCATCAACATCGGCTACTCGCTCGCGCGCAGCACGGTCACGAGCGCGAGCAAGCTGGCGCGCGTGAAGCGCTACTTCAATCACTCGAAGAGCACCGACAAGAAGGCGATCCAGTATCACTACGACGTCTCGAACGAGTTCTACCAGCTGTGGCTCGACGAGAACATGGTGTACTCGTGCGCGTACTTCGAGAACGGCGACGAGGATCTCGCCACCGCGCAGATCAAGAAGATCGACCATATCCTCACCAAGATCCGGCTTCAGCCCGGCCAGCGGCTGCTCGACATCGGCTGCGGCTGGGGTGCGCTCGTGCTGCGCGCCGCGCAGAAGTTCGGCGCGCAGTGCCTCGGCGTCACGCTGTCGCAGAACCAGTTCGACCTCGCGACCGCGCGCGTGAAGGCCGCCGGGCTGGAAGACAAGATCGAGATCCGGCTGCAGGACTACCGCGAGATCGACGGGCAATTCGACCGCATCACGAGCGTCGGGATGTTCGAGCACGTCGGGCGCAAGAACCTGCCGCTCTATTTCTCGCGGATCCATGACCTGCTCGCCGACGACGGCATCGCGATGAACCACGGGATCACGTCGACCGACGCGGAAAGCGGCGAGACGGCGCTCGGCGGCGGCGAGTTCATCGATCGCTACGTGTTCCCGGACGGCGAGCTGCCGCACATCAGCCTCGCGCTGGAAGCCGCGCAGCGCGGCGGGCTCGAAGCGATTGACGTCGAAAGCCTGCGCCGGCACTATGCCCGCACGCTCGATATCTGGACGGAAAACTTCGAGGCGAAGGCCGACGCCGCGCGACAACTCGTCGACGACGAAAAATTCCGCATCTGGCGCGTATACCTCGCCGGCTGCGCGTATGCGTTCGAGCACGACGACGTGTCGATCTTCCAGATCGTGTGCCGCAAGGCCGGGCAGAGCGCGAAGACGCTGCCGTGGTCGCGGCGCTATATGTACGAACACGCGCTGCCGCGCTAGGCGGCGCTTCACGCTGGGCATGCATGGGTGACGGCAGGACGCGGCGCAAGGCGCCGCCGGAACGACAGCAGCACGACGACGCGAACACGCCGCACGCCGACGGGCAATTCGACCTGTTCGGCGTGCCGGCCGATGCTGCACGCGCGTCGCCCGAGAACGATGGCCCGCCTGCCGACGCCGACGAACATGTGAACCCGGGCGCGCCTGACGACGCGCAGCCGGCACCGCGCACCCGCACCCACCCCCGTTCTTCAGACGAAACACCGCCCGCCGCTTCCGGCCTGCTGTGGGACGAACCGTCCCTGCCAGTCGAGCCGCCGAAGAAGGGCCGGCGCCGGCGCGGCGTGCTGCCCGCGCCGATCACACCGGATGTGGCCGATGCGGCGGCCGGCCTGCCGCCGAACGTCCGGCTCGGCACGTCGTCGTGGTACTTCCCCGGCTGGGACGGCATCGTCTACGACGGCGATTTCGCTCAGACGAAACTCTCGCGCGAAGGGCTCGAAGCGTACGGCGCGCATCCGCTGCTGAAGAGCGTGAGCCTCGACCGGTCGTTCTATGGCCCGCTATCGGTGGCCGACTACCTGCGCTATGCGCAGCAGGTGCCCGACGATTTCCGCTTCGTCGTGAAGGCGCCGGCTTCCGTGACCGATGCGGTGATCCGCGGCCGGCGCGGCGAACCGTCGGGACCGAACCCGACCTTCCTCGACGCGGATCTCGCCACCCGGGAATTCGTGCAGCCCTGCCTCGAAGGGCTCGGCCGGAAAGCCGGGGTGCTCGTGTTCCAGTTCTCGCCGTTGCCCGACACGCTGCTTGCCCGGCCGGCCGAACTGATCGACCGGCTGGCCGCGTTCTTTGCGGCGTTGCCGCCGCTGCCGGCGGAAGCCGACGGCACCCGCTATGCGATCGAGATTCGCGACGCGAGCCTGCTCACGCCGCGCTTCATCCGCGCGCTCGCCGCGCTCGGCGTGCGCTACTGCGTCGGCCTGCACGCGCGGATGCCCGACCCGCTGCGCCAGGCGGCCGCGCTCGCGCTGCTCGACGGCGACGCGCCGGGCCCGCTGATCGTGCGCTGGAGCCTGCACGGCGGCTTCAAGTATGAACAGGCGAAAGCGAAGTACGAGCCGTTCGACAAGCTCGTCGACGAGGATCCGGCCACGCGCTCGGCGCTTGCCGAACTGGCCGCGCGCTATGCGCTGGCCGGGCAGCCGGTGATCATCACGATCAACAACAAGGCGGAAGGCTCCGCGCCGCTGTCGTGCATCGCGCTTGCGCGCGAGATCGCCGCCGCGTGCGCGCAGTGGCGCAACGAGGCGGCTTGATACCCGCTTGATACCGGCTAGATACCGGCTTGCGCCGGCCGCGGTCACGACGCTTACGCGCCGCGCAGCGACTTCAGACGGTGCGAGAACTTCTTCCGGAATTTCGCGAGCTTCGGCCCGATCACGACCGAGCAGTAGCCCTGCCCCGGGTTGCGCGCGTAATAGTTCTGGTGATAATCCTCGGCCGGCCAGTAGTTGTCGTCGAGCGGCACGACCTGCGTGACGATCGGCTGCCCGAACACCTGCTCGCGCTCCAGCTCGCGGATCACGTCGAGCGCCGTGTCGCGCTGCGCGTCCGAATGCGTGAACACGACCGAACGGTACTGCGTGCCGACGTCGTTGCCCTGCCGGTTCAGCTGGGTCGGATCGTGCGTTGCAAAGAAGATCTCGAGGATCTCGCGATAGCCGATGCGCGCCGGATCGAACGTCACGTTGACGACTTCCGCGTGGCCCGTATCGCCTTCGCAGATGTCGCGATAGCCGGGATTGCGCGTATGGCCGCCCGCATAGCCCGACTGGACGGCCGTCACGCCGTCGACGTCGAGAAACACCGCCTCCGTGCACCAGAAACACCCGCCTCCCAATGTCGCGGTTTCAAGCATCTCGTTCACCATGAAATCAGTCCCTCGTTGATGTCGGCAGCCGGCACGCATGCGCCGGCGCCACCGTTCCGTCTCGCCGCTGCCCACCCGCGTGCGGGTCGCAACGGCACGTCGGCAAGTATCTCACTCGCGCGCGAACCTGACAGATTGCACGGGTGTCGCGCGCGACCGGCCGCCCGTTTTCTCGACTACACTTAGGCACGCGCGAGCGCGGCGGCAAACCCGCTGGCTCGCGCAATGTGCCCGATGCATGCCCGACCCTGATGCAAACATCATCTGCCGGAACTTCGCTATGCATGCCTTAACAGACCTCGCCCGCGTCACGCGTCCGGCCGTCGCCGCGTCGCGGGCCGCGGCTTCGATTGCATCACCTCCTTGCCATGCATCCGTCTCGCTCCGCGCGCGGCGATCCGGCACACCGCTTCTTTCCGCTTTCACGATCTGATGCACGGCGTCGCACGCTCATCGACGCGTGCGTCCGCCTGCCGATCGCTCCCGCCGGCGTGATGCGCGCCGTGCGGCAACCCCGACTCGCACGCCCGCAACGAACGGCCGTGCGACCCCGATCCGACACCATCGAGAGGGCATCACCATGAGCATGCGGCCTGACCCGACGTTTCACGCTTCACCCGAGCTTGCGATGCAGGCACCGGCGGAGGAGTTTGCCTATACGTTGTTGCTGAGCCCCGATTTTTCCAGACCCGACGCGCTCGCCGTGATCGACGTCAAGCCTGGCTCGTCGACCTACGGAAAAATCGTGCACACGGTGACGATGCCGAACACCGGCGACGAGTTTCACCACTTCGGCTGGAATGCGTGTTCGTCGTCGCTGTCGCCGCTGACCGGCCATGCATTCCTCGAACGCCGCTTCCTGATCATCCCCGGCCTGCGCTCGTCGCGCATCTACGTGATCGACACGAAGCCGCATCCGACGCAGGCGCGCATCCACAAGATCATCGAGCCCGACGAGATCTTCTCGAAGACCGGCTATTCGCGGCCGCACACCGTGCACTGCGGGCCCGAGGGCATCTACGTGAGCACGCTCGGCGGCGCAGGCAAGGACGGCACCGACGGCGCGCCCGGCATCTTCATCATGGATTGCGAAACCTTCGACGTCCTCGGCCGCTGGGAGATCGATCGCGGCCCGCAGGACAAGCATTACGACTTCTGGTGGAACCTGCCGCGCGACTACATGGTGTCGAGCGAATGGGCGCTGCCGCCGCAATTCGAGAACGGAATCGTGCCGGAGGACCTGCTCGCGAACAAATACGGGCACCGGCTGCATTTCTGGGACCTGCGCGCACGGCGCAACGTGCAGACGATCGATCTCGGCGCGCAGCACCAGATGGCGCTCGAGGTGCGGCCCGCGCACGACCCGGCGCGCGAATACGGGTTCGTCGGCGTCGTGGTCGACACGACGAATCTCGAAGGCTCGATCTGGACCTGGTGGCGCGAAGGCGGCAAGTTCCATGTGAAGAAAACCGCGACGATCCCGGCCGAGCCGGCCGCGGCCGACGAACTGCCGCCGCTGCTCAAGGGATTCGGCGCGGTGCCGCCGCTCGTGACCGACATCGACCTGTCGCTCGACGACCGGTTCCTCTACGTGTCCTGCTGGGGCACCGGCGAGATGCGCCAGTACGACGTGTCGGACCCGCACAACCCGGTGCTCGCGGGGTCGGTCCGCATCGGCGGCATCGCACGCCGCGCGCCGCACTCGAACGGCCGCACGTTCGCGGGCGGCCCGCAGATGGTCGAGATCAGCCGCGACGGGAAGCGCGTGTACTGGACCAACTCGCTGTATTCGACGTGGGACGACCAGTTTTATCCGGACGGCGTGCCGGGCGCGCAGGTGCTCGCGCACGTGGGGCCGGAAGGCGGGCTGACGCTCGCCGACGATTACTGGGTCGAGTTCCCCGACGGCTATCGCGCGCACCAGATCCGGCTCGAAGGCGGCGACTGCTCGACCGACTCGTTCTGCTATCCGTCGGTCAAGCGTTGAACGCCGGCTTTCACGCGCCGTTCGCGCTGTGGGCGGCCGTGCTCGCGAGCGGGGTGTATCACGGGCTCAACCCCGCGATGGGCTGGCCGCTCGCGGTGTCGAACGCGCTGATGACGCGCCGCGGCGGCGCGCTCGTCGCGGCGCTCGGCTATCTCGCGCTCGGCCATGCGCTCGCCGTGTTCGCGGTGATGCTGCCGTTCGGGCTGCTCGCCGCGCTGCTTGCGTGGCAGACGGCGATCCGGATCGGCGCGAGCGCGCTCGTGATCGGCTTCGGCGCCGTGCTGCTGATCCGGCGCCGGCATCCGCGGGCGCTTGCGCGGATTCCGCCTGCCCGGCTCGGCCTGTGGTCGTTCGCGGTCGCGATCGCGCATGGCGCGGGGCTGATGCTGGTACCGATCTACCTCGGGCTGTGCGGGCTCGACCAGGACGCCGGCCATCGCGCGGCGGCCACGCTCGTCGATGCGCATCTCGGAATGGCGCTCGTCGTCGCGGCCGTGCATGCCATCGCGATGATCGGCGCCGGCGGCGGGCTCGCGTGGCTCGTGTACCGCTATCTCGGGCTGAAGTTCGTATCGCGAAGCTGGTTCAATCTCGACGCGGTGTGGGCGTCGAGCCTGATCGTGACGGGCGCGTTGTCGCTGGGGCTGGCGGCGACGCGATAGTGCGGGGGGACCTGCGGCCGATGTCGAGCAGAGGTGCCGGGCGGAGCGGCGGCCCCGCACAAAAAACGCGACGGAACGGCCGTGCCGGCAGCGTGCCATCGCGCATCCGGCCGCGCGCCGCAGTGTTCGCTACGTCACCCTGCCCCCGCAATGCGCCGTCCGGCCGGGCCCGGCGGCCCCGATTCCGCTAAAATCGGGCCATGCGCACCCCTTCCCCCTCGACCGCCTTGTCGCCTTTCGTCCGCCGTGCCCGCCCCACCCGCGTCGCGCCGCGCCCGCCCGTCTCGTTCCGGATGGCCGCGCGATGAGTCACGCCAATCCCCCGGATTTCGACTCGGCCGCCTTCCGGCAAGCCCTCGGCCAGTTCGCCACAGGCGTGACGGTGATCACGACGCGCGCGCCGTCCGGCCAACTGATCGGCATCACCGCCAGCTCGTTCAACTCGGTCTCGCTCGATCCGCCGCTCGTGCTGTGGAGCCTCGCGCACAAATCGGCGTCGACGCCCGTGTTTCGCGGCAACAGCCATTACGTGGTGAACGTGCTCGCGGCCTCGCAGCTCGACCTGTGCAAGCGCTTCTCGACCTACAAGGGTGACCGCTTCGAAGGGATCGCGCATGCGGCCGGCAACTCGGGGATGCCCGTGCTCGACGGCGCACTCGCGTGGTTCGAATGCCACAACCGCAGCCGCTACGATGAAGGCGACCACGTGATCTTCGTCGGCGAAGTGGAGCGCTGCGGCGTGCGCATGGAATCGGACACGGCACCGCCGCTCGTGTTCCACGGCGGCGGCTTCCACGGCCTTACACCGCTTTGATCGCCCCCGTGCGCGCCAGCCCGACCGGCGCGCCGGCTTCATCCTTCAGCGTCTGCAGCACGATGTTGGAACGGATGTCCATCACGCCCGGCGCCTTGTAGAGCCGGTTCAGCACGAAATCCGAATAGTGCTTGAGGTTGTGCGCGAGCACGCGCAGCAGGTAGTGGCTCTCGCCCGTCACGACGAACGCGCCGACCACCTCCGGCCATTCGCGCAGCGCTTCCGCGAAGCGCTCGTGCCATTGATTCTCTTCGTTGCGCATCGACACCTGAACGAACGCCTCGAGCTCGAAGCCGAGCTTCTCGCGGCTCAGGCACGCGCGATAGTGCTCGATCACGCCCTGCTCCTCGAGCAGGCGCATGCGGCGCAGACAGGCGGACGGCGAAAGCGAAATCCGTTCCGCCAGGTCGAGATTGCTGATTCTGCCCTCTTCCTGCAGTACCGCCAGAATCCGGCAGTCGGTGGCATCGAGCGTGATCGCGTGCATTTTTGGTCCCCGTTTTCCCTCTGAGTCGAATTATCTGCCAATCCGGCGGATTGTCCATGTTTATTTCGCAAGCACTTTCTGCGAGCGTCCACCTATCATTCGAAGGATCGACTCACCGAATCGTCATGCCATGGACACCCTCTGGGACATCTCGCCGCCCGTCAGCCCCGCCACCCCCGTGTGGCCGGGCGATACGCCGGTTTCCGTCGAACGCGTGTGGCGGATGGAGGCCGGCTCGCCGGTCAACGTCGCGCGCCTGACGCTGTCGCCGCACACGGGCGCGCACTGCGACGCGCCGCTGCACTACGACGCCGACGGCGCGCCGATCGGCGCCGTGCCGCTCGACACCTACCTCGGCCCGTGCCGCGTGATCCATTGCATCGGCGCATCGCCGGTCGTGCAGCCGGCCGATGTCGCGGCCGCGCTCGACGGCGTACCGCCGCGCGTGCTGCTGCGCACCTGTGCGCGCGCCAGCGTCGATGAGTGGGACAGCCACTTCTGCGCGGTCGCGCCCGAGACCGTCGACCTGCTCGCCGCGCATGGCGTGAAGCTGATCGGCATCGACACGCCGTCGCTCGACCCGCAGGAATCGAAGACGATGGATGCGCATCACCGCGTGCGCGCGCACCGGATGGCGATCCTGGAAGGCATCGTGCTCGACGACGTGCCGCCCGGCGACTATGAACTGATCGCACTGCCGCTGAAGTTCGCGACGCTCGACGCGAGCCCCGTGCGCGCGGTGCTGCGCGCGCTGCCCGCGCGTGCTTCCTGATTACCCCGACTGACGACCCCCACATCATGATCAAGACCCGTGAAGATGCGCTCGCGCTCGACCGCGACGATCCGCTCGCCCCGCTGCGCGACCAGTTCTCCCTGCCCGACGGCGTGATCTACCTCGACGGCAACTCGCTCGGCGCACAGCCGCGCGCATCGGCCGCCCGTGCGCAGCAGGTGATCGGCGCCGAATGGGGCGAAGGCCTGATCCGCAGCTGGAACACGGCCGGCTGGTTCGCGCTGCCGCGCCGTCTCGGCGACAAGCTCGCGACGCTGATCGGCGGCGCGCCCGACGAGACGGTCGTGACCGACACGATCTCGATCAACCTGTTCAAGCTGCTGTCGGCGATGGTGCGCCACCAGGCCGAGCGCGCGCCGGAGCGCCGAGTGATCGTGTCGGAGCGCTCGAACTTCCCGACCGACCTGTATATCGCGCAGGGGCTGATCGAGCAGCTCGGCGGCGACTACGAACTGCGCCTGATCGACGACCCGGCCGACCTGCCCGGCGCGCTCGGCGCGGACACGGCCGTCGCGATGATCACGCACGTGAACTACCGCACCGGCTACATGCACGACATGCCGGCCGTCACGCAGCTCGTGCACGACGCGGGCGGCCTGATGCTGTGGGATCTCGCGCACTCGGCCGGCGCGGTGCCGGTCGACCTGAACGGCGCGCGCGCGGACGGCGCGGTCGGCTGCACGTACAAGTACCTGAACGGCGGCCCCGGTTCGCCCGCCTTCGTATGGGTGCCGCAGCGCCATCACGCGCACTTCTCGCAGCCGCTGTCCGGCTGGTGGGGCCACCGCGCACCGTTCGCGATGCAGCCGGGCTTCGCGCCCGATCCGGGCATCGCGCGCTTCCTGTGCGGCACGCAGCCGATCGTGTCGATGTCGATGGTCGAATGCGGGCTCGACGTGTTCCTGCAGACCGACATGCACGCGATCCGCCGCAAGTCGCTCGCGCTGACCGATGCGTTCATCGCGCTCGTCGAAGCGCGTTGCGCGGGCCTGTCGCTGAAACTCGTCACGCCGCGCGCGCATCACCAGCGCGGCTCGCAGGCGAGCTTCGAGCATCCGCACGGCTACGAGGTGATGCAGGCGCTGATCGCGCGCGGCGTGATCGGCGACTATCGCGAGCCGTACGTGCTGCGCTTCGGCTTCACGCCGCTCTATACGCGCTTCGCCGACGTGTGGGATGCCGTCGAGACGCTGCGCGACATCCTCGCCACCGACGCGTGGAAGGCGCCCGAGTTCGCCGAACGCGGCGCGGTGACCTGATCGGCCTTGCCCGGCGCGCGCGAGCCGCGCGCCGCGCCCCGTCATTCAAATCTGGAGAAAGTCGTGAATTCTGGTCATATGCAGCCACCCGGCGACGACGCGCCGGCGGGCTGCCCGTTCTCGGGCGCACGCGCCGCGCATTCGGCCCAAGCAGCCCCGGCCGCGCACGAAGCGTCGCACGTGCCCGGCGATGCCGGCTGGCACAACGCGCAGCTCGATTTCTCGAAGTCGATGAGTTACGGCGACTACCTGTCGCTGAATTCGATCCTCGACGCGCAGCATCCGCTGTCGCCCGATCACAACGAGATGCTGTTCATCATCCAGCATCAGACGAGCGAGCTGTGGATGAAGCTCGCGCTGTTCGAGCTGCGCGGCGCCCTCGACGCGGTGCGCACCGACGCGCTGCCGCCGGCGTTCAAGATGCTCGCCCGCGTGTCGCGGATTCTCGAGCAACTCGTGCAGGCCTGGAACGTGCTGTCGACGATGACGCCGTCCGAGTATTCGGCGATGCGGCCGTATCTCGGGCAGTCGTCGGGTTTCCAGTCGTACCAGTACCGACAACTCGAATTCCTGCTCGGCAACAAGAACGTGCAGATGCTGCAGCCGCATGCGCACCGGCCCGACATCCTCGAACAGGTGCGTGCGACGCTCGAAGCGCCGTCGTTCTACGACGAAGTCGTGCGCCTGCTCGCGCGGCGGGGCTTCCCGATCGCGGCCGAGCGGCTCGAACGCGACTGGACGCAGCCGACCCGGCACGACGAGACGGTCGAAGCCGCGTGGCTCGAGGTGTACCGTCATCCGCAGCAGCACTGGGAGCTCTACGAGATGGCCGAGGAACTCGTCGATCTCGAGGACGCGTTCCGCCAGTGGCGCTTCCGTCACGTGACGACCGTCGAGCGCATCATCGGCTTCAAGCAGGGCACCGGCGGCACCAGCGGCGCGCCGTACCTGCGCAAGATGCTCGACGTCGTGCTGTTCCCCGAGCTCTGGCACGTGCGCACCACGCTGTAACGCGCGACGCGCCCCCGGCCCGCCCGCCGTCACGACGACGTGCGGGCCAGCTCCTCCCCTTCGCGCGGCTGCACGGCCGCACGCGACAGTCGCGGAATGTGCCGTCGCACGACGAGCAGCGCGACGCAGACCACCCCCATCGCAATCGCCAGCATCGTCAGATAGGCCGTGGCGCCGCCCGTGGTGATCACGACCGCGCCCGCGAACGCGCTGAGGATCGCGCCGAGCCGGCCGAACGCGAGCGCGCTCGCGGTGCCCGTCGCGCGCACGGCCGTCGGGTAGATGTACGCGCAGAGCGCATACATCGTCGACTGCACCGCGTTGACGAACAACCCGTGCAGGCCGAGCCCGACGATCAGCCAGCCCGTGTGGCGGCTCGCATCGACACCCATCAGCCACACCGCACTCGCCGCGCCGCCGACACTGCACAGCACGAGCGGCCAGCGCGACCCGGCATGCGCGATCGTCCATGCGCACAACAGCGCGCCGATCACGCCGCCGAGGTTGTACGCGGTGAGCCCCGTCCCCGCCACCGACACGCTCAGCCCGCTCGCCGCCAGCATCGTCGGCAGCCAGCTGAACGCCGCATACACGGCAAGCAGGCACATGAAGAACGCACACCACAGCGCGATCGTGTCGCGCGCCTGGCCGCTCGCGAACAGCGCGCCGAAGCCGCCGCGGCCGCCCGCCGCGCGGGCGTCCCTCAGGTCGGTGAAGACGGTGCCCGGCACGACGGGCCGCTCCATCCGCGCGAGCAGCGCGCCGAGTTCCGGCCAGCGCGCGGGGCGCCGCGCGAGATAGCGCGGCGATTCGGGCAACGCATGCACGAGCACGAAGCCGAGCACGAGCGGCAACGCGCCGCCCGCGAAGAACAGCCCGCGCCAGCCGTAGCGCGGCAGCACCTCGTGCGCGAACAGGCCGGCCAGCATCCCGCCGAGCGGCACGCAGACGATCGTCGCGGTCACCATCATCGTGCGACGCCGCGCGGGCGTGTATTCGGCCGTCATCGTCGTGGCCGTCGGCAACGCGCCGCCGATCCCGAGGCCTGCGACGAAGCGCAGCACCGCGATCGCCGTGACGTCCGGTGCGAAGCCGATCGCGCAGGTCGCGATGCCGAACAGGAACACGCTGCCGATCACGGCCTGGCGGCGGCCGAAGCGATCGGCGACGATCCCCGCGCACGCACTGCCGATGCCCATCCCGATCAGCCCGGCCGCCACCGCCGGCGCGAACGCGCCGCGCGTGATGCCCCATTCGCGGATCAACACCGGAATCGCGAAGCCGATCAGCTGGCCGTCGAAGCCGTCGAGCACGATCGCGAGCGCGGCGAGCAGCACCACGCAGCGCTGCATCGTCGTGAACGGCCCGTCGTCGAGCGTCGCGCCGATGTCGACGGACGCAGGCAACAATCCGTCGCGCGTGCTCATGCGACCTCCCGTGCGCCGCGCTCAGGCGGCAACATGCGCAAGCAGCGCGCGGCAAGACAACGGCATTCGATGGCGTTCATGGCGTCTCCGGTTGCCCGGGCTGGCGCGGTGGCGCGTGCCCGGATCTCGTGCTGCGCAGGCGGCCGGCGTCGACGCATCGGCGCCGCCTCCGGTGTCTCGTCCAACCTGTCCCGATCCGGCGCCGTCGCCTGCGCGCGACGTGCTCGTCTCGTCGTGCGGCGCAAGCCGCGCCGCCCGCCTGATGCTCAGTTCACCCGCGCGTCGATCAGCCGGACCAGCGCGAGCAGCGTCTCCGCATGCGGCACCGCGACGCCCGCTTCGCGCGCGGCCGCGACGACCTTGCCGCTGATCGCGTCGATTTCCGTGCGGCGGCCCGCGAGCACGTCCTGCAGCATCGACGGGCGATGGCCGCGATGCGCGTGGATCGCGTGCTCGACATTGCGCGCGATGCGCTCGCCGTCGACCGCGATGCCCTTCGCGCGGGCGACGGCGGCCACCTCGGCTGCAATCGCGAGGGCAAGCCGCGGCCCGTCGTGATGGTTGCCGAGCTGGTCGACCGTGCAGTTGGTCGCCGCGCACAGCGTGTTGAGCGCCGCGTTGAACGCGACCTTCTCCCAGATCGCGGCCCACACGTCGGCGTCCAGCGTGCACGCGAGCCCCGCGCGCGACAGCGTATCGGCCACCGTCGCCGCGAACGGGCGTGCCGCGCCGTCGGCCGTCATCATGCGGATCGCGCCCGCGCCGTGCGAGCGCACGTGCGCCGGCCCCGCCGCGTCGGCCGGCCACGTCGTCACGCCGACCAGGATGCGTTCGAGCGGCACGAACGCATTCAGCGTCTCGACATTGCCGAGCCCGTTCTGCAGCGTCAGCACGTGCGTGTCCCGCTCGAGCAGCGCGCGCACGCCGTCGAGTGCGGCACGCGTATGCAACGATTTCGTGAAAACGATCAGCAGGTCGAATGATGCATCGGGCGATGCGGCCGCAGCCGCATTCGCCGCTTCCGGCCGCACGGCCTGCAACGTCCGGATACACCGCTCACCACGATCGTCATCGATGCGCAACCCTTCGCGGCGAATCGCATCGAGATGCGCATCGTTCACGTCGATCAGCGTGACGGCCTCGCCGCTTTCGGCCAGCCGCCCGCCGAACAGCGAGCCCATCGCGCCGGCGCCCAGAATCGCAATCCTCATCGTCGTCGTCCTCGTCAGAACGGATAGTGGCGCGGTGCGGTCTGCACCGTGATCCAGCGCAGGTCCGTGAACGCCGCGATGCCGGCCTTGCCGCCGAAGTGGCCGAAGCCGCTGTCCTTCACGCCGCCGAACGGCATCTGCGCCTCGTCGTGCACGGTCGGACCGTTCACGTGGCAGATGCCCGATTCGATGCGGGCCGCGACGCGCATCGCACGCGCGACATCGCGGCTGAACACGGCCGACGACAGCCCGAACGCGTTGTCGTTCGCGCAGCGGATCGCGGCGTCCTCGCCATCGACGCGCACGATGCCTTTCACCGGCCCGAACGACTCCTCCGCATAGATGCGCATCGCCGGCGTCACATGGTCGAGCAGCGTGGCCGGGAACAGCGTGCTGTCGGCCTTGCCGCCGCACACGAGCGTCGCGCCGTGCGCGAGCGCATCGTCGATCAGCGCGTTGCAGCGCTCGACGGCCTTCATGTCGATCAGCGAACCGAGCACGACGGGCCCCTGGCGCGGATCGCCGAGCGGCAGCGACGCGGCCTTGTCGGCGAGCTTCGCGACGAACGCATCGGCAATCGACGCGTCGACGACGATGCGTTCGGTCGACATGCAGATCTGCCCGGAATTCGCGAACGCGCCGAACGCGGCCGCCGCGACTGCCGCGTCGAGATCGGCATCGTCGAGCACGACGAACGGCGCCTTGCCGCCGAGCTCCAGCACCGACGGCTTCAGGTGGCGCGCACAGGCTTCGGCGACGATCCGGCCGACGCGCGTCGAGCCCGTGAAATTCACGCGGCGCACGGCCGGATGCGCGATCAATGCATCGACGATCGTGCCCGCATCCTCGGGCGCGTTCGTCACGAAATTGACGACGCCCGGCGGCAACCCGGCCTCCTGCAGCGCCTCGACGATCAGCCCGTGCGTGACGGGACACAGCTCCGAGCCCTTCAGCACGACGGTGTTGCCGCACGCGAGCGGCAGCGCGAGCGCGCGCGTCGCGAGGATCACCGGCGCATTCCACGGCGCGATGCCGAGCACGACGCCGGCCGGCTGCCGCACGCCCATCGCGAGCGACCCGGGCACGTCGGACGGAATCAGCTCGCCACTGATCTGCGTGGTCAGCGACGCGGCCTCGACGAGCCCGCTTGCGGCAAGCTGCACGTTGAAGCCGGCCCACAGCGCGGACGCGCCCGTCTCCGCCGCCATCGCGGCGACGAACTGCTCGTGCTTCGCTTCGAGCGCGGTGGCCGCCTTCAGCAGCAGCGCGCGGCGGGCGCCGGGACCGAGCGCGGCCCAGCCGGGAAACGCGCGGGCGGCCGCGTCGGCCGCCGCGCGCGCATCGTCGACGGTACACGCGGGTGCTTCGGACGCGACTTCGCCATCAAGCGGGTTGCGGCGCGCGAAGGTCGCGCCGCTGGATGAGTGACGGCGTTCGCCGCCGATCAGCATCGATACGGTTTGCATGGAATCTCCGGCAGGACGCGCACTGCGCATCACGTCATTCAGACAATCTCGACTTCGACGACGACCGGCGCCGCCACACGCAGCGCGTCGGTCATCGTGTCACGCAGGCGCGTGGCATCGGACACGCGTACGCCCCGGCAGCCCATCCCTTGCGCGAGCGCGACGAAATCCAGGTTCGGCAGATCGGTGCCCTGCACGGGATCGTCCGGGCCGAAGCCGAACACCGGCGCGAAATCCTGCAGCGCCGCGTAGCGCCGGTTGTTCAGGATCACGAACGTGATCGGCAGCTTCAACTGCACGGCGCTCCACAACGCCTGGATCGAATACAGGCTCGACCCGTCGCCGATCAGCCCGATCACGCGCCGGCCCGGCTGCGCGAGCGCGACGCCGACGGCGGCCGGCATCCCGTAGCCGAGCCCGCCGCTGTCCATCGTGTAGAACGTGCCGCTGTGCGTGAACGGCAGGTGTTCCTGCATCACGGGCCGCGCGCTCGGTGCTTCCTCGACGACGATGTCGTGTGCGGCGCGCACGTCGGCGAGCGTCTGCAGCGCGAACGCGACCGACATGCGCTCGCCGGCGGCCGGCGGTTCGACGCGCGCACGCGGCGGCCGCGGCGCGGGCATCGGCCGCTCGGGCGGCGCCGGGCGCGCGAGCAGGTCGCGCGCGGCGAGCCGCAGGTTGCCGACGACCGCATCGCCCGACGGCGTCCACGCGGCGAGGCCCGGATCGTCGACGAGCTGCACGAGCGTCGCGCCCGGCGGCACGTGCGGGCCGAAGCCCTCGATGTGATAGGTGAACGCGGGCGCGCCGAACGCGAACACGAGATCGTGCCCGTCGAGCCGCGCGACGATCTTCTCGCGGATCGCGGGCAGGAAGCCGGCGAACAGCGGATGGTCCTCGGGGAAACTGCAGCGCCCCGACATCGGCGCGACGTACACACGCGCACGGTGCCGCTCGGCGAGCCGCACGACGTCGTCCCACGCACCGGCGCGATCGACGGCTGCCCCGACCACGAACGCGGGACGCCGCGCGGCGTCGAGCGCATCGCCGAGCCGCGCGAGCGCATCCGGATCGGGCCGCACGACACGGCTGACGTCGCGGCGCGGCAGCAGCTCGGCCGGCTGATCCCAGTCGTCGACCGGGATCGACACGAACACGGGGCCGCGCGGTTCCTGCATCGCGATGCGGTACGCACGCGCGATCGCGGCCGGCACGTCCTGCGCACGCGCGGGCTCGATGCTCCATTTCACGTACGGCTTCGGCAGCTCGGCGGCCTGCGTCGCGCCGAGGAACGGGTCGAACGGCAGGATCGCGCGCGCCTGCTGGCCCGCGGTGACGATCAGCGGCGTGCGGTTCTTGAAGGCGGTGAAGAGATTGCCCATCGCGTTGCCCACACCCGCCGCCGAATGCAGGTTGACGACCGCCGCATTGCCGGTCGCCTGCGCGTGGCCGTCGGCCATCCCGACCACGACAGCTTCATGCAAGCCGAGCACGTAGCGGAAATCGTCCGGGAAGTCGCGGAACATCGGCAGCTCGGTCGAGCCGGGGTTGCCGAACACGCGGTCGATGCCGAACTGGCGAAACAGGTCGATCACCGCATCGCGAACGGTGATCGGTGCGGCGGAAGGGGGCGTATGGCCGGACATGCTCGGGCGTCTCCTCGATGGCTTGGCGGTTTCCACAGTATCGAAGCGCGAGCCATTCTCGGATACTGTATTTTTTGCGATAAGCCATACCGTTCCGACATGACTTTCGATCTCCGACAATTGCGCGCCTTCACGACGATCGTCGCGTGCGGCAGCCTCGGCCGCGCGGCCGACGCGCTGCACGTGACGCAGCCGGCGCTGAGCCGGATCCTGAAGCGACTCGAGGACCAGGTCGGCGCGCCCTTGTTCGAACGCCATTCGAAGGGTGTGCAGCTCACCGCGTTCGGCGACGCGCTGCTGCCGCATGCGACGCTGCTGCAGCACGAGGCCGAGCACGCACGCGAGGAGCTCGATGCGATGCGCGGGTTTGCGAAGGGCACGATCAAGGTCGGCACGGTGGGCAGCATCGCGAGCCTCGTGCTGCCGGTCGCGGTCGGCCGCGTGCTCGACCGCTGGCCGAACCTGCGCGTCGAGATCATCGAAGGCGTGTGGGACCGGCTCGCGGAAGGGCTGAACAAGCACGAGATCGATCTCGCGCTGTCCGCGCACGGGCCCGATACCGACGAGATCGTCGCGATTCCCGAGTGTCGCTGGGAGGATCGCAGCCACATCGTTGCGGCGCAGCACCATCCGCTGCGCGCGCTCGGCCGCGCGCCGACGCTCGCCGACACGCTGCACGCGCGCTGGGCGATTCCGCCGCGCGGCACCGCGCCGTTCGACCACATGCGCGCGACCTTCGACGCGCACGGGCTGGCGCTGCCCGACATCGCGGTCGAGACGCGCTCGGTTACTACATTGAAGAGCCTCGTCGCGCATGCCGGCTTCCTGAGCTGGATGGCCGAGCCGATGTACGGCGCCGAGCAGCGCGCCGGCACGATCGACACGCTGCCGGTGCGCGAGGTCGTCGCGGTGCGCACGCTCACCGCGTTCCGGCGCCGCCACGGCATCCTGCCGGGGCCAGCGGGCAAGCTGCTCGAGGAACTCGTCGCGTTGACGCGCGAAGGACGCTGACAGCGCTTTCCGCACCGGCCGCCCGTTCGCGGCCTTCCCACCCTGCTGCCCGCACGCCGCCGCAGCGCACCATCGAAATGCCGTTTCCCCGCCTTGACTTTCGCTCGCCCGAATACGATCATTCGCTCACACAAAGAGCAAATGATCGTATTCGGCAGGACTGTCAGGCACGAAAAGGAGACACCGGATGAGCGCATCGCCCTCCGCCCGCACGCCCGTGCTGCTGCACATCGGCGCGGGCTCGTTTCACCGCGCGCACCAGGCGTGGTATCTGCATCGCGTGAACGCGGCCGTCCCGGCCGACGAGCGCTGGTCGCTGACCGTCGGCAACATCCGCGACGACATGCACGCGACGATGGACGCACTCGCCGCGCAGCACGGCGCCTACACGCTCGAAACCGTCACGCCGCAAGGCGAGCGCGCGTACGAGACGATCCGCGCGATCACGCGCGTGCTGCCGTGGTCGATCGACCTCGCCGCGCTGATCGACGCCGGCGCCGATCCGGCCTGCCGGATCGTGTCGTTTACCGTCACCGAAGGCGGCTACTACCTCGACGAACACAACCGGCTCGACCTCGCGAACGCCGATCTCGCGGCCGACCTGCAAGGCGCGCGCACGACGCTGTACGGCGCGCTCGCGGCGCTGCTCGCCGAACGCGTGAAGCGCGGCGCGGGCCCGCTCACGCTGCAGAGCTGCGACAACCTGCGCAACAACGGCGCGCGCTTTCGCGCGGGGATGCGCGAATTCCTCGAGCGGCGCGGCCAGGCCGACCTGCTCGCCTGGTTCGATACGAACGTCGCGACACCGAGCGCGATGGTCGACCGCATCACGCCGCGCCCGACCGCCGACGTGCGCGAGCGTGTGCTGGCGGCCACCGGCTTCGACGACGCATGCCCGGTGATGGGCGAATCGTTCATCCAGTGGGTGATCGAGGACCGCTTCGCGGCCGGCCGGCCGAAGTGGGAAGTGGCCGGCGCCGAACTCGTCGACGACGTGCACCCGTACGAGGAAGCGAAGATCCGCATCCTCAACGCGACGCACAGCTGCATCGCGTGGGCCGGCACGCTCGCGGGCCATACGTATATCCACGAAGGCACGCACGACGCGGCGATCCGCCGCTTCGCGCACGACTACGTGACGCAGGACGTGATCCCCTGCCTCACGCCGAGCCCGCTCGATCTCGCGCGCTACCGCGACGTCGTGCTCGAACGCTTCGGCAACCCGTACGTGCTCGACACGAACCAGCGCGTCGCGGCCGACGGCTTCTCGAAGATTCCCGGCTTCATCGCGCCGACGCTCGTCGAATCGTTCGCACGCGGCGCGGCGCCGGTCGCCACCGCCGTGCTGCCCGCGCTGTTCCTGCGCTTTCTCGAGCGCTGGGCGCGCGGCGCGCTGCCGTACGCGTACCAGGACGGCGTGATGGACGAAAGCGCCGCACGCGCGATCGTCCAGGCCGACGACCCGGTCGTCGCGCTGTGCGCGAACCGGCAGCTGTGGGGCTCGCTCGCCGGCAACGCCGCACTGTTCGAGGCCTTGCGCGGCGGACTCTCGCGTGTCGACACATGGCTCGCGGCACGCTGACGTGCATCCGGGCGAACCTGCCTTGGCACGGGCGCGGCCGCGCGGCTAAAGTAGCGACTCCCCACTGACGGAACGGATCGCTCATGTATCTCGGCATCGACCTCGGCACCTCGGAAGTGAAGGTGCTGCTGCTCGCCCCGGACGGCACGGTCGTCGGCACCGCCGGCTCGCCGTTCACCGTGTCGCGGCCGCATCCGCGCTGGGCCGAACAGCATCCGGACGACTGGTGGCAAGGCACGCTCGCCGCGCTCGCGGCGTTGCGCGAACGGCACCGCGACGCGTTCGCGGCCGTGCGCGGCATCGGCCTGTCGGGCCAGATGCACGGCGCCGTGCTGCTCGGCCGCGACGATCGCGTGCTGCGCCCCGCGATCCTGTGGAACGACATGCGCAGCGCCGACGAATGCGCGCTGCTCACCGAACGCGCGCCCGATCTCCACGCACTGGCAGGCAACCTCGCGATGCCGGGCTTCACCGCGCCGAAACTGCTGTGGGTCGCGAAGCACGAACCCGACGTGTTCGCGGCAACCGCCTGCGTGCTGATGCCGAAGGACTACCTGAGGTTCCGGCTGACCGGCGCGAAGGTGTCCGATCCGTCGGACGCCGCCGGCACGCTGTGGCTCGACGTCGCGCGCCGCGACTGGTCCGATGCGCTGCTCGCCGCGTGCGGGATGACGCGTGAGCAGATGCCGCGCATCGTCGAAGGCAACGCGCCATCCGGCACGCTGCGCGCGGACATCGCACGCGAACTCGGGCTGTCGGAGGCCGTCGTGGTGGCCGGCGGCGGCGGCGACAACGCGACGAGCGCGCTCGGCATCGGCGCGATCCATGCAGGCGACGGCTTCGTGTCGCTCGGCACGTCCGGCGTGCTGAGCGTGGTCGGTGATCGCTTCATGCCGAACCCCGCGTCGGCCGTCCATGCGTTCTGCCATGCGATTCCCGATCGCTGGCAATTGATGAGCGTCGTGCTGTCGGCCGCGAGCTGCCTGCGCTGGGTCTGCAAGCTGACCGGCACCGACGAGCCCGCGCTGCTCGCGGAAATCGAAACGCTCGACGCCGACGCGCTCGCGACGGCCCCGCTGTTCCTGCCCTACCTGTCCGGCGAGCGCACGCCGCACAACGACCCGTACGCGCAAGGCGTGTTCTTCGGGATGACACATGCGACCGAACGCGCGCATCTCGGCTACGCGGTGCTCGAAGGCGTGACGCTCGGCCTCGCCGACGGTCTCGACGCGCTGCACGCGGCCGGCGTCGAAACCGACCAGCTGTCGCTGATCGGCGGCGGCGCGCGCAGCGCGTTCTGGGCGCAGTTGATCGCCGATGCGCTGAACGTGCGCACGCGCCAGCACGGCGGCGGCGAAACCGGCGCGGCGCTCGGCGCGGCACGGCTCGGCTGGCTGGCCGTCGGCGCCGATCCGCATGCGGTGCTGACCAAGCCGCCGGTGCGCGCCGAATACGCGCCCGATGCGGCACGCCATGCGCTGCTGCGCGAACGCCTCGATGCGTTCCGCGCGCTGTACCGTCACGTGCAGCCGCTGTACGAACCGTCGCGCGCACGGCTCGCATAAGCGCCGCACGTCACGCGTGGCGGCCATCGGCCGCGTGCGCGACATGCGGTACAGTGGATGCCGCCATGCGGCCCACCGACCGGCCCGCGGGGCGGCCCCCCGATCCGAACCGAATCGCTATCGTGTCCAAGTCCTCAGAAAAACTCGATCTCGCCACGCGTGCCGCGTGGCTCTACTACGTCGCGGGCGACACGCAGAACGAAATCGCGGAAAAGCTGCAGGTGTCGCGCCCGGTCGCGCAGCGTCTCGTCGCGTTTGCGGTCGAGAAGAACCTGATCCGCGTGCGCGTCGACCACCAGCTCGCCGACTGCCTCGATCTCGGCGCGCAGCTGTCGAAGCGCTACGGCCTCGCGATGTGCGAAGTCGTGCCCGTCGATGCCGATGCGCCCGACGCGATCGACCGCAAGCTCGCGGTCGCCGGCGCGCAGGTGATGGAACGCTACCTGAACGAAACGCGTCCGATGGTGATCGCGGTCAGCAGCGGCCGGACGCTGAAGGCCGCGGTCGCGCAGATCGCGCAGATCGACCGCCCGCAGCACCGGCTCGTGTCGATGGTCGGCGCGATCGCGGCCGACGGCTCGTCGAACCGCTACGACGTCGCGCAGTACATCTCCGAGAAAACCGGCAGCAAGCACTTCCTGCTGCCCGCGCCGCTGTTCGCCGACAGCGACGCCGAGCGCGCGCAGTGGTGCAATCACCGGCTGTACCGGATCGTCGAGGCGCTGTCGGGCAAGGCCGATGTCGCATTCGTCGGGATCGGCAACATCGGCCCGCACTGCCCGCTCTATGAAGACGGCTTCATCACCGAACAGGAGCGCGACGAGATGACCGCGCTGGGCGCGGTGGCCGAGCTGCTCGGCGTGCCGATCGACGCGCAGGGCACGCAGATCGCCGTGTCGACGAGCGCACGCGTGACGAGCGTCGCGCTCGCGACGCCGCCGAAGCTGCCGACGATCGCGTTCGCCGGCGGCCCGAAGAAACACGACGCGGTGATTGCCGCGCTGCGCGGCGGCTGGCTGTCGGGGCTCGTCACCGACGAAGCGTGCGCGCGCGCCGCGCTCGCCGCGAAAGCGGCCTGACGCCGAAGCCGCGCACGGCCCACCGCGCGCGGCTGTCGAGCGCTCAAGCCGCGTGCGGCGCCGGAAACGCATGCCGGCGCGCACGCCACGCGCCGACCCACGCAGCCGCCAAGAGCGCGACGAGCACCCACGGAATCGCGCCGGCGCCCGTTGCACCGAGCAGCATCCCGCCCGCGATGCCGCCGCCCGCGATCGCGAGGTTCCACACCGTCACGAGCATCGACTGCGCGACGTCGGCCGCCTCCCCCGCCGCATTCGCGGCGGCGGTCTGGAACAGCGTCGGCGCACCGCCGAACGCGAGCCCCCACAACGCGACGCCCGCATAGACGATCGCCATCCCGGAACCGGCACCGAGCATCGCCGCCGCGACCGCGAACAGCGCGATGCTGGCAAGCGTCAGGCGTCGCTGCGCGGCGCCGATCCACGCGCCCGTCAGCGCGATGCCGACCAGCGACGCGAGACCGAACACCAGCAGCACCGCATCGACCTGCGCGCCCATCCGCACGCCGGCGAGAAACGGCGCGACGTACGTGTACAGCATGTTGTGCGCCAGCACGTACGCGAACATCACGGTCAGCACCGGCCGCACGCCGGGCAGCGTCATCACGCCGAGCACCGGCTCGCGCGCGCCGGCCTGCTGCCCCGGATAGTCGGGCACGCGTAGGCGAATCCAGCCGATCAGCGCCAGCGCCGCGACCGTGATCCCGGCGAACGCGACACGCCAGCCGAACATCGCGCCGAGCGCGGTGCCGGCCGGAATGCCGATCGACATTGCTGCCGGTATGCCGAGCATCGCGACCGCGATCGCCCGGCCGCGCAGCGACGGCTCGACCAGCCGGCTCGCGTAGCCCGCCAGCAGCGCCCACAGCAGCCCGGCCGACATCCCGGCGACGAAGCGCGCGGCCAGCGTGAGCGCGTAGTACGGCGACGCGGCCGTCAGCGCATTCGACACGACGAACCCGGCGAGCGCCGCGAGCAGCAGGCCGCGCCGGCGCATCGCACGTGTCGCGGCGACGAGCGGAATCGCCGCGACGATCGAGCCGAGCGCATAGACGGTCACCAGTTGGCCGATCAGCGCCTCGGTCACGTGCAGGTCGACGCTCATCAGCGGCAGCAGGCCGGCGGGCAGGGCTTCGGTGAGCACCGTGATGAAGCCGGCAGTGGCTAGCGCGAGCAGGTTCGCGACGGGCAGGCGCGCGCGGCCCGGTGCAGACGAGCCGGCTGCGGAATCGGCAGCCCGGCCGGCGGAGGACGCGGAAACGGACGGGGAAGCGGATACGCATTCGCTCATGCCGCGCTCCGGTCGTCGACGCCATACACCGCATCGCGCACGTCGGTGACGATGCGCCCGTACATCCCTTCGTACAACGTATTGGTCAGCGCGACGACCGTCAGCCCGGCCGCACGGTCGACGAACCACGCATGCCCGTACGCGCCGCCCCAGCGCCAGGTGCCGACCGACTCCGGCGACTGCGCGGCCGCCGGATCGCGCAGCACCGAAAAGCCGAGACCGAAACCGAATCCCGGCGCATCCGGCAAGTCGTGCGCGCCCGGCTGCACCCGCGCCATCTCGTCGATCCAGCGCGGTGCGAGCCAGCCGTCGAGGCCCGTGCGCAGCGTATCGAGCAGCGTCAGGCAATCGTGCGCGGTGCCGACCATGCCCGCGCCGCCCGACGGCCACGCGGCGGCATCGAACGCGCGCGCCGGCTCGAAGCGGATGCCGACCGTGCCGTCGAACACCGGCACGAGATCGTCGTCGGCCATCCGGCGCGGCGCGCCCGGCGTGCTCACGTAAGGCGTCGCGACGTGCGCGGCGTCGGGCGCGACGAATCCGGTATCGGTCATCCCGAGCGGCGTCGTGACGAGCGCGGCCACCGCCTGCGCGAGCGGGCGGCCGTCGACCGCTTCGATCAGCGCCCCCGCCACGTCGGTCGCGAGCGAGTAGCCCCACGACGTGCCGGGTGCGAACTGCAGCGGCACGACGGCGATGCGCCGCACGTTCTCGGCGAGCGACAGGCTCGCGCGATCCATCCCGTCGGATACGCCTGCACGCGCATACGGGCCGTCGCCGTCCGCTTCGAGGAAGCGATAGCCGAGGCCGGCCGTATGCGACAGCAGATGCCGCAACGTGATGTTCACCGGCGCGCCGCGTGCGAGCGTCGGCGTGAACGCCGGCAACCAGCGCGCGACCGGCTCGTCGAGCCCGATGCGGCCTGCCGCAACCAGCCGCATCGCGGCGGCCGTCACGATCGGCTTCGACACCGACGCGAGCCGGAACACCGTGTCCTCGCGCATCGGCGTGCCGGCTTCCCGATCGGCCAGCCCGGCCGCGCGTGCATAACGCAATTCGCCGTCGCGGGCGACCAGCACGACCGCGCCGACCACGCGCGCGTCGGCCAGCGCGCGATCGAGCACGGCGTCGAGCCGCGCGCGCAGCGCGGCGTCCGGTTCTCCGCGGTGGGTGGTGACAGGCAGGGATGACATGGCGTGACCTCGAACGATGAAGGAACGCCCATCGTAGGGAGCCGACGCGTGAAGAAAAACCGGGGTAGAGTTCCGGACACTCCGGACATCGATGTCCGCAATCGGGAACCTGCATGGAAAATCTGGGCGGTTTCGTCGTATTCGTTCAGGTCGCGGAAACGCGCAGCTTCGTCGCGGCCGGCCGCGCGCTCGGGCTGTCGGCGTCGGCGATCGGCAAGCGCATCGCGCGCCTGGAAGCACGCCTGAACGTGCGGCTGTTTCACCGCAGCACGCGCAGCATCACGCTGACGGCCGAAGGCGCGCGCTTTCTCGAACGGTGCCGGCGCGTGATCGCGGAGATCGACGCGGCCGAGCAGGAACTGACGCACAGCGCCGAAGCGCCGCGCGGGCGGTTGCGCGTAAGCCTGCCGACGATCGGCACGCTGCTGCTGCCGATGCTCGCCGATTTCATGGCCGCGTATCCGGAGATCGAGCTCGACATCGATTTCAGCGACCGGCTCGTCGACGTGATCGACGAAGGGTTCGACGCGGTGCTGCGCACCGGCCAGCCGTCGGATTCGCGGCTGTCGTCGCGGCTGCTCGGCCATTTTCGCCAGCACCTCGTCGCGTCGCCCGGCTATCTCGAGCGGCATGGCACGCCGCGCACGCCGGCCGATCTCGTGCGGCACCGCTGCCTGCACTACCGCTTCCCCAGCAGCGGCCGGCTCGAGACCTGGCCGTTGCGCGCGCCGCGCGCCGGCACGCCGCCGGAGGTGCCGGTATCGATGGTCAGCAACAACGCGGAAACACGGCTGTGCTTCGCGCTGCGCGGGCTCGGCATCGCCTGCCTGCCCGAGTTTTTCGTACACGACGCGCTGGCCGACGGCACGCTGCGCCCGGTGCTCGACGAACACGTCGAGAGCCGCACGCCGTTCTACGTACTGTGGCCGTCAGGCCGCCATCCGACGCCGAAGCTGCGCGCGTTCGTCGACTACGTGGCCGAGCACCTGCGCCTCTGAGCACCGCAGGCGCACGTGCCGGCGCGTCACGCCGCCTTCGCGTGCACGCTCAGCCGCCGGAACGCCTGCCCGTTTTCGTCGAACAGATGGCAGTGCTCGGCCTGCGCATGCACGCGCAGCGCGTCGCCGGTGCGGTACGTGTCGAGCGGCGGAATCCGCGCGATCAGCCCGTCCGGCGCGACAGCTGACTCCGCATACAGATACGCGGCGTCACCGAGCGACTCGACGGCCATCGTCCGCGCGGCGACGCCCGCCGCCGCCGCATCGACCAGCAGGTGCTCGGGCCGCACGCCGACCGTCACCGCCGCGCCACGCTGCAGCCCTGCTGCTTCGGCCGCGACGCGCTGCGTCTCGCCGCTGTCGAAACGCACGAGCACGCCGCCCGCGTCGACCGCTTCGACGGTGCCCTTCAGGAAATTCATCTTCGGCGAGCCGATGAAGCCCGCGACGAACTGGTTCGCCGGCGCGTGGTACAGCTCGTTCGGTGTGCCGACCTGCTGCACCGCGCCGCCCGACAGCACGACGATCTTGTCGGCGAGCGTCATCGCCTCGACCTGGTCGTGCGTCACGTAGATCATCGTCGTCTTCAGCTCGTCGTGCAGCCGCGCGAACTCCAGCCGCATCTTCACGCGCAGCGCCGCGTCGAGGTTCGACAGCGGCTCGTCGAACAGGAACACCTTCGGCTTGCGCGTGATCGCGCGGCCGATCGCGACGCGCTGCCGCTGGCCGCCCGACAGCTGCTTCGGCTTGCGGTCGAGCAGATGGTCGATGTGCAGGATCTTCGCGGCCTGCTTCACCGCCTGGTCGATCTCCGGCTTCTTCGCGCCCGCGAGCTTCAGGCCGAACGCCATGTTGTCGTACAGCGTCATGTGCGGGTACAGCGCATACGACTGGAACACCATCGCGATGCCGCGCTTCGCGCTCGGCACGTCGTTGACCTTCGCGCCGTCGATCAGCAGGTCGCCGCTCGAAATATCCTCGAGGCCGGCGATCATCCGCATCAGCGTGGATTTGCCGCAGCCGCTCGGGCCGACGAACACGACGAATTCGCCGTCGGCGATGTCGAGGTTCACGTTGCGCAGCACTTCGGTGTCGTCGTAGCGCTTCGCGATGTTGCGCAGGAGTACGCTTGCCATGATCTGTCTCCGTTCGTTCGTGATGCGCCGCGTCGAACGCGGCGCGCAATCATTCGTGGTGGCTAGTTCGGCAGCACCGCACCGGTCGCCTGCCAGCGCGCGACGTACCCGGGCAGCTCGTGCATGTCGTCGAATACGTGACGCGCGCCGATCCCGCGCAACGCGTCGATCTGCGCGGCCGACGCATGCCCGCCGCCGACGAAGCCGAGCACGGTCATGCCGGCCGCGGCGGCCGCGGTGATGCCGGTCACGCTGTCCTCGACCACGAGGCACCGGGCCGGCGCGACGCCGAGCGTGCGCGCCGCCGCGAGATACACGTCGGGCGCCGGCTTCGGCCGCGCGACGGCGTCCGCGCAGAACAGCCGGTCGCCGAAGAAGCGCGCGAGGCCCGTGCGGGTCAGCGCCGCCTCGACGTACGCGCGGTAGCTGTTGCTCGCACAGGCCGTCGTCAGTTCGATCGCGGCCAGCGCCGCATCGATGCCGTCGACCATCGGCGCGTTGACGGCCGCCGCCTCGACCGCGGCGCGGATCTCGACGACGTCGTCGTTCGACAGCGTGCGGCCGAGCGCGTCGCATGCGCCGGCCAGCACGCGCTCGATGCGCAGCCCGAGCAGCGGCATCACGGCCGGCCGCGCATCCGCGCCCGGCCAGCGCGCATCGAGCTCGCGCACGAGCACGTCGGCCGCCACCGCCTCGCTGTCGATCAGCACGCCGTCGCAATCGCAGATCAGGACGTTCGTCGCGGTCATTTGACGGCTCCGAACGTGAGCCCGCGCACGAGCTGCTTCTGCGACAGCCAGCCGACGATCAGGATCGGCGCGACCGCGAGCAGCGACGCCGCGGACAGCTTCGCCCAGAACAGCCCCTCGGGGCTCGAGTACGACGCGATGAACACAGTCAGCGGCGCCGCATTCGAGCTCGACAGGTTGATGCTCCAGAACGCCTCGTTCCACGACAGGATCACGAGCAGCAGCGCGGTGGACGCGAGCCCCGGCAGCGCCATCGGCATCAGCAGGTACACGATCTCCTGCCACGTCGACGCGCCGTCGATCCGCCCGGCTTCGAGGATGTCCTTCGGGATCTCGTTGAAGTACGTGAAGGTCATCCACACCGCGATCGGCAGGTTGATCAGCGTGTAGACGATCACGAGGCCCGACACGGTATCGAGCAGCCCCGCGTTCTTCCACAGCAGATAGATCGGCACCAGCACGCCGACCGACGGCATCATCTTGGTCGACAGCATCCACAGCAGCACCTTCTGCGTGCGGTGGTTCGGGAAGAACGCCATCGCGTACGCGGCCGGCACCGCGAACAGCAGCGAGATCACCGTGACGCCCGCCGAGATCAGCACCGAATTCCACGCGAACGCGAAGTAGTTGCTGCGCGCGAACACCTCGCGGAAGCTGTCGAGCGTCGGGATGAAGAACAGCGTCGACGCATACGCCTGCTGCTCGGTCTTGAACGCGGTGATCGCCATCCAGAAGATCGGGAAGAACAGCAGCAGCGCGATCAGCCACGCGAGCGTGCCGGGCAGCGCGCGCCGCACGAGGTCGAACACGGCCGGCACGCGCCGGCCCTCGAAGGTCAGGTCGCTCATTTGTCGTACTCTCCCTTCAGGTTGCGCGCGAGCATCCGCACGAGGAAGAACGACACGACGTTCGCGACCACCACGGCGATGATGCCGCCCGCGGACGCGAGGCCGACGTCGAACTGCTGCAGGCCGAGCGCGTAGATCAGGTACGACAGGTTGGTCGTCGCGTCGCCGGGGCCGCCGCCGGTCGTCGTGTAGATCTCCGCGAAGATCGACAGCAGGAAGATCGTCTCCATCATCACGACCACGGCGATCGCACGCTTCAGGTGCGGCAGCGTGATGTAGAAGAACATCGCGATCGGGCCCGCGCCGTCGATCCGTGCCGCCTCCTTCTGCTCCTGGTCGAGCGACTGGATCGCGGTGAACAGGATCAGGAACGCGAACGGCAGCCACTGCCACGCGACGATGATGATCACCGCGGTGAGCGGGTAATCGGCGAACCAGTCGATCGGCGTCATCCCGAGCGCGCGCATCGCGTTCGCGACGAGCCCGTACACGGGGTGCAGGATCATGTTCTTCCAGATCAGCGCGGACACCGTCGGCATCACGAAGAACGGCGCGATCGCGAGCAGGCGTGCGACGCCCTGCCCGTAGAACTTGCGGTCGAACAGCACGGCCATCAGCACGCCGCCGATCACCGTGATCGCGAGCACCGCGCCGATCAGCACGAGCGTGTGCCAGATCGCGGGCAGGAACGACGGATCGGTCGCGAGGAAGCGGTAGTTGTCGATGCCCGCGAAACCCTTCACGTCCGGGTTCAGCAGGTTGTAGCGCGAGAACGAATACCAGATCGTCATCGCGAGCGGAATCGACATCCACAGCAGCAGCACCGCGACGGACGGCGAGACGAGCCAGCTCGCGCCGCCGCGCGCGCGGCGCGGCGCGCCGGGCGGTGACGACGCGTCGCCGACCGACGGCGCGTGAGCGTGGCTCAGGGGAAGACGCAGGTGACGCATGATCGGAGTCCCTCCGGTTGATGCGCGGGCGCGAAGGCCTGCCCGCCTGTCAGCTCGACGACACGCACCGTGCGCCACCGCGCACGGTGCGGGCCGCGTTACTTCTTGTAGCCGGCCTGCCGCACCGCGCGGTCGGCGGCGGCCTGCCCGGCGGCAAGCGCCTGGTCGACCGACATCTGGCCCGCGACCGCACCCGCGATCGACTGGCCGACCACCGTGCCGAACGACTGGAATTCAGGAATCCCGACGTACTGCACGCCCGTGTACGGCACCTTCTTCAGCGACGGATCGTTCGGGTCGGCGGTCTCGATCGCCTTCAGCACGAAGTCCGAGAACGGCGCGGCAGCCTTGTACTCGGGGCGCTGATACGTCGACGTGCGCGTGCCCGGCGGCACCGACGCCCAGCCCTCGTCCTTGCCGACCATCTCGATGTACTGCTTCGACGTCGCCCACGCGATGAACTTGCGTGCGGCGTCCTGCTGCTTCGACGTCTTCGGCACGGCCAGCGCCCACGCCCACAGCCAGTGCGACCCCTTCGGCGTGGCGGCGACCGGCGCGGCCGCGAAGCCGATCCTGTCGGCCACCTGCGACTGCTGTTTGTTATAGAGCATCCCGGCCGCGACCGTCGCGTCGATCCACATCGCGCACTTGCCCGACGCAGTGAGGGTCAGGTTCTCGTTGAAGCCGTTCGAGCTCGCTCCCGGCGGGCCGTTCTTCTTCAGCAGGTTCACGTAGAAATTGATCGCCTTCTTCCACTCCGGCGACGTGAGTTGCGCATTCCAGTTCTCGTCGAACCAGCGCCCGCCGAACGTGTTCACGACCGTCGACACGTACGCCATGTTCTCGCCCCACCCGGCCTTGCCGCGCAGGCAGATCCCGTAGGTGCCCTTCGCCTTGTCGGTGAGCTTGTCCGCGAATTCCGCGATCTGGTCGTAGGTCGGCTGGTCGGGCATCTTCAGCCCCTTCGCCGCGAACAGGTCCTTGCGGTAGAACGTCATCGAGCTTTCGACATAGAACGGCAGCGCGTACAGCTGGCCGTTGTACGACAGGCTGTCGCGCGCGGTCTTCACGATGTCGTTCAGGTCGTAGTCGGCAGGCAGGCCCGTCATCGGCGCGAGCCAGCCGCGCTTGCCCCACTGCGGCGTCTCGTAGGTGCCGATCGCCATCACGTCGAACTGGCCGCTGCCGGTCGTGATATCGGTCGTCGCGCGCTGGCGCAGCACGTTCTCCTCGAGGATCACCCAGTTCAGCTTGATGTCCGGGTTCGCCTTCTCGAAGGCCGGCGACAGCTTCTTCAGCTCGATCATGTCGGGATTGTTCAGCGTCGCGATCGTCAGCGTGCCGGCGGACGCGGCGCAGGCCGCCGTCGCGAGCGCGGCTCCGGCGAAGCAGCGTGCGGCGGCGTCGAGCATCTTTCGTTGCATGGCATGTCTCCTGTGTTTGTTCGAAGTGTCGTCGGTACTGCGTTTCCTTCGCGGCCCGTCACGCCGGCCGCTGCATTCCGCACGCGCGCGCATAGTGCGCGATCACGTCGCGTATCCGGTGCCGCACCCACGCGCGCGGCGCTTTCGCGAGGCCGCCCGCGCGGCAGGCCGCGTACACGTCCGGCAACCACTGCGCGACGAGCGTTTCCGGCACCGGCTGCCGCGCGAGGTTGTCGAACAGTTGCTCGACCGCGGCCGCGACGGCCGGCTGCAGCCAGTAGTAGCGGATCCGGTCGCTGTAGCTGAACTGGCGCGCGAGCCGCTGCTCGGTTTCGTCGCCGCGGTAATACGGTGCCCAGTGCTCGGGCTGCGCGCGCATCGCGGCATCGACGACGTCGCGCAACCGCGAGCGCTGCGCGACGTCGTCGATCAACGCGTCCTCGATGAAGGTCAGCGCGAACAGCGCCTCGCGCAGCGCGAACGTCAGCGCGGGGCCGACCTTCAGCACCGCGAAGTGGTCGCGCACGAGCGCGGCGAGCGCACCCTCGGTCTGGTAGTCGGTCGAATGCGCTTCGAACACGAGGCCCGGTGTCTGCAGGATACTCGCGCCGAGCGACGCGGCCTTGGCGCTGTCGTAGTCGAGCACGTGGCGATCGTCGAAGTCGACCCCCGGCTGCGCGACGATCGCGACGACACGCGTCCACGCATCGTCGAGCCCGGCCGCCGCGAACGCGTGGCGGTGCGCATCGAGCGTCGCCGCGATGCTGTCGCTGCGCGTGACGGCGATCTGCGTGATCGCTGCGTCTCCGTCGCCGCCGCTGCCGCTGACTTCGCCGCCCGGCGTCGGCACCTCGGTGCCGATCACGTAGACGGGCGCGAGGCCGGCGCGCGCTGCCGCGTCTTCCGCCGCGCGGCACAGCTCGGCCGCGCGCGCGGCGATCGTGCGATCGTCGAGCCGCGCCGGATCGTCCGCGCACGCCATGCTCGCATCGAGGTGGATCTTTTCGAAGCCGGCTTCGACGTATGCGGCGACCATCGCACTCGCTTCGCGCATCGCATCGGCCGCGCGGCGATGCCGCCACGGGTTCGGGCCCAGATGGTCGCCGCCGAGCACGAGCGCCGACGGCGGCAGCCCGCAACGCAGCGCGATCGCGTCCACGTCGCGGCGGAAATCGGCAGGCGTCATGCCCGTATAGCCGCCGAGATGGTTCACCTGGTTGCAGGTCGCCTCGATCAGCAACGGCGAGCCGTCCGCGCGCGCCGCTTCGCACGCGGCCTCCAGCACGAGCCGGTGCGCGCTGCAGATCGAATAGATGCCGCGCTGCGCGTTAGCGCGGTTTGCGTCGAAGATCATCCGCAGCACGGCGTCCGCGTGCGCGGTGCGCGAACGTTCGGCGAAGGTCGTCAGGCCGGACATGCGATACCTCGTTCGGTCAGGAAACGGTCGATTTCGGCCGCGCTGCTGTTGCCCTCCATCGGGCCGCGCCGCGTGACCGCGATCGCCCCGGCCGCGTTCGCGCGGCGCAGCGCGACCTCGATCGGCACGCCGGCGACGAGGCTCGCGACCAGCGTGCCGCCGAAGCAGTCGCCGGCGCCGGTCGGATCGACTTCGTCGACCTGGAACGCCGGCGCTTCCGCACGGTTCGCTCGATCGAATGCGACGCTGCCTTGCGCACCGCGTTTCAGCACGACCCGCTCGAGCAGCGGATGCGTCGCTAGCAGGCCCGCGATCGCCCGCTCGGCCGGCTGCGGCCCGCAGAAGAACGGCAGGTCGGCTTCGCTCGGCAGGAACAGGTGGCACGCGGCGAGCATCGCGTCGAGCGCCGCGCGCATCGGGCGAAAACTCAGCATTTCGGGCCGCACGTTCGGATCGAACGACACCTTGGCGCCGGCGCGCGCGGCCTCGATCACGCCGCGCTGCACGGCCGCGATCGCCGATTCGCTCGTCAGCGACGAGCCCATCACATGGAAATAGCGGCAGCCGTCGAACATCGCGGTATCGACATCGGAATCGTCGACACACGCGGCCGCACTGGTGGACAGCGTGAACACGAAACTGCGCGAGCCGTCGTCGCGATACGCGACGAACGCGGTGCCGGTCGGGCGTGCGACGCGACGGATGCGCGCGACGTCGACACCATCGCGTTCGAGCCGCGCGACGATCGCGTCGCCGAATGCGTCGCGACCGACGCAGCCCGCATACGCAACACGTGCGCCAAGCCGCGCGGCCTGGTCGGCGAAGATCGCCGGCGCACCGCTCGGGAACGGCCCCTCGAACAGGCCCGGCGTATCGAAACCCTGGCCGCGCTCGGCGGCGACGAATTCGGCGAGCAGTTCGCCTGCCACGACGATCTCGGCCATCAGGCGAGCCCTCCTCGTTCGACGGCGGCCGCGACGTGCGCGACAACGGCCTCGTCTCGGGCCGGCCGGCGGGTGGCGCGTGCGAGCGGCGCCATATCAGTTCATCCAGTTGCCGCCGTCGACGTTCAGCGTCTGGGCGGTGATGTAATCAGCGTCGGACGACGCGAGGAACAGCGCAGCACCCGTCAGGTCGCCCGGCACGCCCATGCGGCCGAGCGGCACGGCTTCGCCCACCAGCCGCTTCTTCTCGCCGAGCGGCCGGTTCTCGTAGCGCGCGAACAGCGCATCGACCTGCTCCCACATCGGCGTGTCGACGACACCCGGCGCGATGCCGTTCACGTTGATCCGGTGCGGCGCGAGCGCGAGCGCGGCCGACTGCGTGTAGCTGATCACCGCGGCCTTGGTCGCGCAGTAGTGCGAAACGAGCGCCTCGCCACGACGCCCGGCCTGCGACGACATGTTGACGATCTTGCCGCCACGGCCCTGCTCGACCATCCGCTGCGCGACGGCCTGCATCAGGAAGAACAGCCCTTTCACGTTGACCGAGAACAGCCGGTCGAACACGTCCCACGATTCGTCGAGGATCGGCCGCATGTCGAACAGCGCCGCGTTGTTGAACAGGATGTCGACGCCGCCGAAGCGCTCGACCGCCGTGGTGACGATCCGCTCGATGTCGTCGCGGCGCGTGACGTCCGCGGTGACGGCCACCGCGCGGCCGGGGTTCGCCTCGATGAGCCGCGCGAGCGAGCCGCCTGCCGGCTTCAGGTCGACGAGCACGCAGCGTGCGCCCTCGTCCAGATAGCGTTGCGCGACCGCCTCGCCGATGCCGCTTGCGGCGCCCGTCAGGATTGCGACCTTGTCTTCCAGTCTCACTGGCTGTCTCCGGTTCGTTCTGCTTGTCGACGGCCGCGAGGTGAGCGAACGCTCGCCAACCGATCAATTGCTCTGTTAGTGATCGAATGATCGGACACGCGATTCGCGCTGTCAAGGCGACGTGACGGCTTTCTATGACGCGCTGCGGCACAACGGCGCAGCGTGGCGGCCCGCCGCGCACACCCGGCAAGGCGTAGCGCACACGGTGCGGCGCGGTCGTAGCGGCGATGAAGGGGACGGAGCGAGGACGGAAACGGGATTTCGCGCTGCACGGCGCGGCGATACGTTATATCATCGCCATACTTTGTTTCATCGCCCTGCTTCACGCCATGGCTACCTCATCGTCCATTGACGCCCGGCTGTCCCGGGCCGACGCATTCGCCGCCGAGCACGGGCTCGCGTGGACGCCGCTGCGCCGCCAGGTCTACGAACGCGTGCTGGCCGCGCAGCGCCCGATCGGCGCGTACGACCTGCTCGCCGAGCTCGAGCCGCAGCGCGGCCGCGTGCCGCCCACGACCGTCTACCGCGCCCTGGATTTCCTCGTCGAGCACGGCTTCATCCACCGGATCGAATCGAAGAACGCGTTCTTCGCGTGCTGCGAGATCGGCGTGCCGCACGAAGGCCAGTTCCTGATCTGCGACTCGTGCGGCGACACCGTCGAGATTCCCGGCGGCGACCTCGCGAAGCAGTTGTCCGCGAGCGAGCCCGCGCACGGTTTCGAAGTCCACCACCAGGTCGTCGAGCTGAGCGGCCTGTGCGGGCACTGCAAGCACAAGCCCGTGCAACGCTGACGCGTTTCGCGCGGCGCCCGCGCCGCCCCTTCCAACGAGGAGTTCCATGTCCATTGCCCTGAAGCGCGCGCCGCGGCGCGCCCTGTCGCCTGTCCGCTGGCTCGCCGCCACCGTTGCCGCCCTGTCGCTCGCGGCGCCCGCGTTGGCGCAGGCCGCGACCGTCAACGTCGTGGCTGCCGAGAATTTCTACGGCGACGTCGCGTCGCAGATCGGCGGCAGCCATGTCGCGGTGACGAGCATCCTCAGCAATCCGGACCAGGATCCGCACCTGTTCGAAGCGAGCCCGAAGACCGCCCGGGCGCTCCAGCACGCGCAGGTCGTGATCTACAACGGCGCCAACTACGATCCGTGGATGAGCAAGCTGCTCGGCGCGTCGAAGCAGGCCAAGCGCGCGACGATCGTCGTCGCCGATCTGGTCGGCAAGAAGGCCGGCGACAACCCGCACCTGTGGTACGACCCGGCGACGATGCCGGCCGCCGCGCGCGCGATCGCGGCCGAGCTCGGCCGCGCCGACCCGGCGAACAAGGCCGAATACGATGCGAACCTGCAGAAGTTCGTCGCGTCGCTCAAGCCCGTCGACGACAAGGTCGCCGCGCTGCGCGCGCAGTACAAGGGCGTGCCGGTGACGGCCACCGAGCCCGTGTTCGGCTACATGTCCGACGCGATCGGCCTCGACATGCGCAACCAGCGCTTCCAGCTCGCGACGATGAACGACACCGAAGCCAGCGCCCAGGACGTCGCCGCATTCGAGAACGACCTGCGCAAGAAGCAGGTACGAGTGCTGATCTACAACAGCCAGGCCGAAGAACCGATGACCAAGCGCATGCTGAAGATCGCGCGCGACGGCGGCGTGCCGACCGTCAGCGTCACCGAGACGCAGCCGGCCGGCAAGACCTTCCAGCAATGGATGGCCGGCCAGCTCGACGCGCTCTCGACCGCGCTGGCCGCCGGCAAGAAATAAACACTCCGTAACGACATGACCGTCACTCCTCACGCACTCGCCGTCGATCGCGTCACGCTCGAACTGGGCGGGCGCACGATCCTGCGCGACGTCAGCTTCTCGATCGAACCCGGCGAATTCGTCGGCGTGCTCGGGCCGAACGGCGCGGGCAAGACGACGCTGATGCGCGCGGTGCTCGGCCTCGTGCCCGTGTCGGCCGGCACGCTGTCCGTCGGCGGTGTGCCGGTCGTGCGCGGCAACGCGTCGATCGGCTACATGCCGCAGATCCGAAGCGGCCTCGCGAACCGCCGGATGCGCGGCTACGACTTCGTCGCGATGGCCGCCGACGGCCACCGCTGGGGGCTGCCGCACACGAACGCGGCGACGCGCCGCGACGTCGACCGCGTGCTCGACCTCGTCGGCGGCCCGACGCTCGCGCGCCGGCCGTTGTCGGAACTGTCCGGCGGCGAGCGGCAGCGCCTGCTGCTCGCGCAGTGCCTGCTCGGCAACCCGAAGCTGCTGCTGCTCGACGAGCCGCTGATCAGCCTCGACCCGAACCACCAGCGCGGCGTCGTCGAACTCGTGCGCAACGTGCAGCGCGAGCTCGGCATCACCGTGCTGTTCTCCGCGCACGAACTGAATCCGCTGCTGAACGCGCTCGACCGCGTGCTGTATCTCGGCAACGGCGTGGCCGCGCTCGGCACCGTCGACGAGGTGATCACGAAGCCGGTGCTGTCACGGCTCTACGGTTCGCCGATCGACGTGATGCGCGTGAACGGCAAGATCTTCGTGATGTCGGGCGACGTCGAGGTCGAGAAGCACGATCACGAACACGAGGACGACGATGGTCACTCGCACGGCGGTGGCGGTGGCGGCGGCCACGGCCATCACCACCACGGACACGCTCATCCCGGGCATTCGCACGATGTTTGAATACGACTTCATGATCAACGCCTTCGCGGCGTCGGGGATCGTCGCGGTGCTCGCGGGCATCGTCGGCTACTTCCTGGTGCTGCGCGGGCAGACCTTCGCCGGCCATGCGCTGTCGCACGTCGGCTTCACCGGCGCGACGGGCGCGGTGCTGCTCGGCATCTCGCCGATCTGGGGGATGGTCGGCTTCACGCTCGCGGCCGGCATCGGGATGGGCGCGCTCGGCGAGAAGCTCGCGGGCCGCGACGTCGCGATCGGCGTGATCCTGTCCGGCGCGCTCGGCTTCGGCCTGCTGTTCCTGCATTTCTACACGTCGTTCGCGACGCAGGTCACCGCACTGCTGTTCGGCAACGTGCTCGCGGTGAGCCACGACACGCTCGCGGTGCTCGCCGGCATCGGCGCGGTGAGCCTGCTCGCGCTCGCGCTGATCGCACGGCCGCTGCTGTTCGCGTCGTTGCAGCCCGAACTGGCCGAAGCCAAGGGCGTGTCGCTGCGCACGGTGTCGATGCTGTTCCTCGCGGTGTGCGCGCTCGCGGTGGCCGCGGCGACGCAGATCGTCGGCGTGCTGCTGGTGTTCACGCTGCTGGTCGGGCCGGCTGCCGCCGCGCAGAACGTGACGACGCGGCTGTCGACCGGCGTGCTGCTCGCCGCGCTGTTCGCGTTGTTCGAAGCGTGGCTCGGCATCGTGCTCGCGTATCACACCGACTGGCCGACGAGCTTCTGGATCACCGCGCTGTCGGCGCTCGTGTACGGCGCGAGCCTGTTGCGGCGCCACTGAGCACCGCCAGGCGGATTGCCGCCCGAAGGAAATAGAAAACGCCGGCGTGCCCGAGGGCAGCGCCGGCGTTTTTTCATGCGCCCGCGATCGTGCCGCGCGCCGTGTGCCGACGTAAGCGTTAGCTGCTTCCCTTCCCGCTCATCGTACGAGCACGCGCGCGTGATGCGCAATGTGATCGGCGATGAACGTCGAGATGAAGTAGTACCCGTGGTCGTAGCCCGGATGGCGGCGCAGCGTCAGCGGCTGGCCGGCCTTCGCGCACGCGGCTTCGAACACGTCGGGGTTCAGCTGGTTCGCGAGGAACTGATCGGCAAGACCCTGATCGATGAGGATGCCGTCCGCGAACTTCGGCGCGTCGGCACGCGCGACGAGTTCGCTCGCGTCGTGTGCCTTCCATGCTTCCCGATCGGCGCCCAGATAACCCGAGAACGCCTTCTCGCCCCACGGGCAGCGCGTCGGCGCGGCGATCGGCGCGAACGCCGACACCGACCGGTACAGGCCCGGATGGCGCAGCGCGAGCGTCAGCGCACCGTGCCCGCCCATCGAGTGGCCGAAGATCCCCAACCGCGCGCCGTCGATCGACAGCTCGGCCGCGACGAGCTCGCGCAGCTCGCCCGTCACGTACGACTCCATCCGGTAATGCGCGGACCACGGCGCCTCGGTCGCATCGACGTAGAAACCCGCGCCGACGCCGAAGTCCCACGCATCGGTCTCGCCCGGCACGCCCGCGCCGCGCGGGCTCGTGTCGGGCATCACGAGCGCGAGGCCGTGCTGCGCCGCGTATTGCTGCGCGCCGGCCTTGATCGCGAACGTCTCGTCGGTGCACGTGAGCCCCGCGAGATAGAACAGCGCCGGCACGCGGCCGTGCGCGGCCTGCGGCGGCAGGTACACCGAGAACTTCATCGGCAGGCCGATGGCCGCCGAATCGTGACGGTAGAAACGCTGCTCGCCGCCGTGGCACGCATGCGAGGAAACGAGTTCGAGCATCGCGGTGCGCTCCCGGTCAGTACAGCACGACCGAGCGGATCGACTCGCCGGCCTTCATCAGGTCGAAGCCTTCGTTGATCCGCTCGAGCGGCAGCGTGTGCGTGATCAGGTCGTCGATGTTGATCTTGCCTTCCATGTACCAGTCGACGATCTTCGGCACGTCGGTGCGGCCGCGCGCGCCGCCGAACGCCGACCCCTTCCACTCGCGGCCCGTCACGAGCTGGAACGGACGCGTGCTGATTTCCTCGCCGGCTGCCGCCACGCCGATGATGAACGACTGGCCCCAGCCCTTGTGCGTGCATTCGAGCGCCTGGCGCATCAGCTTCACGTTGCCCACGCATTCGAACGAGTAGTCGGCGCCGCCGTCGGTCAGCTGCACGATGTGGTCGACCACGTTCTCGACTTCGTTCGGGTTGATGAAGTGCGTCATCCCGAACTTCTTCGCGAGCTCGACGCGCTTCGGGTTGATGTCGACGCCGATGATCTTGTCCGCGCCGACCATCTTCGCGCCCTGGATCACGTTCAGGCCGATGCCGCCGAGGCCGAACACGACGACGTTCGCGCCCGCCTCGACCTTCGCCGAGTACACGACCGCGCCGACGCCCGTCGTCACGCCGCAGCCGATGTAGCAGATCTTGTCGAACGGCGCGTCCTCGCGCACCTTCGCGACCGCGATCTCCGGCACGACGATGTAGTTCGAGAACGTGGACGTGCCCATGTAGTGGAACAGCGGCTTGCCGTCGAGCGAGAAGCGCGACGTCGCGTCGGGCATCAGGCCCTTGCCCTGCGTCGCGCGGATCTTCTGGCACAGGTTGGTCTTGCGCGACAGGCAGAACTTGCACTCGCGGCATTCCGGCGTGTAGAGCGGAATCACGTGGTCGCCCTTGCGCAGGGTGCCGACGCCGGGGCCGACGTCCACCACGACGCCCGCGCCTTCATGGCCGAGGATCGCCGGGAAGATCCCTTCCGGATCGGCGCCCGACAGCGTGTAGTAGTCGGTGTGACAGATGCCCGTCGCCTTCACCTCGATCAGCACCTCGCCGGCGCGCGGCCCTTCCAGATCGACTTCCTCGATCGTCAGCGGCGCGCCCGCCTTCCATGCAATCGCTGCTTTCGTCTTCATCGTGTGACTCCTGTCTGTGTGTGAGGTCGGCCCGGGTCGGCGCGTCAGCGCTCATGTCGGCCGGCGCGGGTGCGCGAGCACCGACGCCGGTTCCATGCTTCGCCCCGGGTTCCAGGCAAAGCGGTCGAAGCCGTGCCGCGCGGCATCGCGCACGGCACGGCGAAAGAATCTCGTGCTCGCCATGATGGCCGGTCCGGCCGCGCATCGCGTGCGGGAAACGGTCGCCGGCTTGCCACGATGCGTCATCGCTGGCGCAAAAGAACAAGTGTTCGAGTTTAATCGCCCGTCGTGAACCATGCATCCGTTCGCGCATACAGATCGACGAAGCGCGCGTGGCGCGCGGCCAGCGCGCGATCGTCGTGCGGCGCGGCAACCGGCGACGCGGCCGGCGCCAGCGCGTGCAGCGCGTCTTCCCGCCAGTGCCCGATCGCGACGCCCGCGAGCAGCGCGGCGCCGCGCGTCGCGGCGTTCGGGCAGTCGATCGCGTGGAGCGACGCGCCGAGCGCATCGGCCAGCAACTGGCGCCAGCGCGGATCGACCGAGCCGCCGCCCGCGAGACGCAGCATCGCGACCGGATCGCCGCGCTCGGCATCGCGGATCGCATCGAGCCCGGCGCGCAACGCGAACGCGACGCCTTCGAACGCGGCGCGCATCATCGCGCCGCGCGTGTCGCCGAGCCCGAGGCCGAGCCAGCCGCCGCGCGCATCGGGGTTCATCCACGGCGAACGCTCGCCCGTCAGGTACGGCAGGAAGCACAGGCGTTCCGACGCCGCGTGGGCGAACGCGTCGTCATACGCATCGGCCCACTGCTCGTAGCCGAGCCAGCCGCGCACGGCTTCGAGCGCGAGCCCGACGTTCTGCATCGCGGCCATCGTGTAATAGCCGCCGCCGGCCGCCGCGCGATAGCGATGCAGCCCGCGTCGTGCGGGCGGTAGCGCATCCGCGAGCACGACGATCTGGCCGCCGCTGCCGGTCGTCAGCAGCGCGTCGCCGGCGGCGGCCAGCCCGCTGCCGAGCGCCGCGCATGCGGTGTCGGCCGCGCCCGTCGCCAGCGGCACGCCGGCCGGCAGGCCAAGCGCTGCGGCCGCCTGCGCGCCGAGCGTGCCGCAGCGCGCGCTCGACGGAAGGACCGATGCGAACCGGTCGGCCGGCAGGCCGAGCGCGTCGATCAACGCGAGATCCCATGCACCGTCGGGTGTCGCGAGCGCGGTCGCGCACGCGTCGCTCGGATCGGCCGCGACGTCGCCGCCCAGCGCAATGCGCAGCCAGTCCTTCGGCTGCACGGCCCAGCGCGCGGCGCGCAGCGCTTCGGGTTCATGCGTGGCCAGCCAGCGCAACAGCGGGCCGGCCATGCCCGGCGCGACGGGGTTCGGGGCGACGGGCAAGCCGGCGGCCGGCCAATCGGCCACGTCCGCTTCGCGCACCGCGCGCGTGTCGGGCCACAGCAGCGCGGGACGCACCGGCTGCCCGGCCGCGTCGATCAGCACGACACCGTGCATCTGCCCCGAGAACCCGATCGCCGCCACCTGCGCACGCTCGTCGGCCGGCAGCCGCGCGGCCGCGCGCACGAGCGCCTGCCACCACGTATCGGGCACGATCTCCGCCCAGCCGGGCTGCGGCGACGACAGCGCATAAGGTTCGCTCGCGACTGCCCGCTCGACGCCGTCGGCATCGAGCGTGACGAGTTTGACGGAGCCGGTGCCGAGGTCGATTCCGAGCAGGCGCATGACGTGAGGGCGAATTCGAATGAACGGATGTCGATGATAACGGGATCGTGATGTGCGCCCCGTTTTTTGCCGCTACCGCGGCGGGCCGAACACGCGGTCGCCGGCCGGGTTCCACCCGGCTGCACCTTGCAGGCAAAAGCGGCCGTTCGCGGGTTAACCCGGCACGATTTTTCCCAGGCACTTTTTGCCACTATGCCGCCCACCCGATACACACCATAAGGCGGCCTATATTTGACACGGGGGCCGGCGCTATTTTGAAGGGCTATAAAACCGGGGAACCTCACTCCTGCGGCCGTTTCCCGATGATCGACACCCTGTTCCATGCCGAAATGGCATATCGAACCAGCAAAGAACGGAATAGTACCCAGCGCTCTTGTTGCGTTGATTCATTCCGCATAACTTCGTATCACCCCGAAAACAAGATCATGGAGTGAGACAGATGCAATCGAACACGGTCCATCCGTGCGATGAGGTGCTGCCGACCGGCAAGCTGGTAACGCTTGGCCTGCAGCACGTCCTCGTCATGTACGCCGGCGCTGTCGCCGTGCCGCTTATCGTCGGCGCCGCGCTCAAGCTGCCGAAAGACCAGATCGCGTTCCTGATCAGCGCCGATCTGTTTTCGTGCGGCATCGCGACGCTGATCCAGACGCTCGGCCTGTGGATCTTCGGGATCCGCCTGCCCGTCATCATGGGCTGCACGTTCGCGGCAGTCGGCCCGATGATCGCGATCGGCACCAACCCCGGCCTCGGCATCCTCGACATCTTCGGCTCGACCATCGCGGCCGGCATCATCGGCATCGTGCTCGCGCCGATGATCGGCAAGCTGTTGCGGTTCTTCCCGCCCGTCGTCGTCGGCACCGTGATCGCAGTGATCGGGCTGTCGCTGATGGAAGTGGGCATCAACTGGGCAGCCGGCGGCGTCGGCAACCCCGAATACGGCAGCCCCGTCTATCTCGGCCTGTCGCTGCTCGTGCTTACGCTGATCCTGCTGATCAACAAGTACGGCCGCGGCTTCGTCGCGAACATCTCGGTGCTGCTCGGCATCGTCGCCGGCTTCGCGATCGCCTTCGCGATCGGCCGCGTGAATACCGACGGCGTCGCGCACGCACCTTGGGTCGGCTTCGTGATGCCGTTCCACTTCGGCCTGCCGCACTTCGACCCGCTGTCGATCGTGACGATGGTCACGGTGATGTTCGTCACGTTCATCGAATCGACCGGCATGTTCCTCGCGGTCGGCGACATGGTCGATCGCCCGGTCAACCAGGAGCGCCTCGTGCGCGGCCTGCGCGTCGACGGCCTCGGCACGCTGATCGGCGGCATCTTCAACTCGTTCCCGCATACGTCGTTCTCGCAGAACGTCGGCCTGATCGGCGTGACGGGCGTGAAGAGCCGTTTCGTGTGCGCCACCGGCGGCGTGATCCTCGTGCTGCTCGGCCTGTTCCCGAAGATGGCGCAGGTCGTCGCATCGGTGCCGCCGTTCGTGCTCGGCGGTGCGGGCATCGTGATGTTCGGGATGGTGGCGGCGAACGGCATCAAGGTGCTGTCGAAGGTCGACTTCGTGAACAACACGCACAACCTGTTCATCGTCGCCGTGAGCGTCGGCATGGGCCTCGTGCCGGTCGTGTCCCCGCACTTCTTCTCGAAGCTGCCGCCCGCGCTCGCGCCGATCCTGCACAGCGGCATTTTGCTGGCATCGGCGACGGCCGTGATCCTGAACATCGTGTTCAACGGCGTGAAAGGCGAGAAGGACGCACGCTGCGACATCCGTCGCGCCGGACACGACTTCGACGGGCGTCCCGCCGACGTGCACCACTGATCGCGTCGAGCCGGACGACGGCGCGGAGAAGCGGTAAGCGGTAACGAAAAACGCCACGGCATGCCGTGGCGTTTTGCTTTGCGGGTGCGGCGAAAGGCGGGGACGCACGGAGCGATCGTGCGAAGTGCTGTGACGGACACACCAAGCACGCGCCGGCTTGTGACGGCCGGCGCTTACTGCATGGTATGCAAGGGGTTGCTTCACACCATCAAAATGTGCAGCACTGCGCGGCGGCTCGCGGCCAAGGCCTCATTTCACTTGGCAAGGACATTCATGCGGGCAACCGGGAAGGAAGTCGATTTCTACTCGTCGGCCATTATCCGGCACACCGCTCAAATGATGCGACTTATAAAGCCTGGCATCGACGTCGATAGGTGCTCGACCAAGCCCCAATGTGACTAGAAGCCCCTTGATACTTTCCGCGCGTTGTTGAGCCAGCACGTGCGGCTGTCTTTCGTCAGCTTCGGCAAGGCCACCGACAGACGTACGATCGAGATTGGGATATTTGAGTTGAAGGTCTATCGCCCAATTGGCCAGCCTTGTGATCTCATCGCTGGACACCTTGGCAGAATCTCTTTCAAACGAAACATCAAGTGTATGGACTGGGGAGCAGGCGAATGTCCCTGCCGAGAAAAATGCGAGTGCGATACATGCAGGTCCTTTTACCATATCAATTTTCCGTTGGACCCAATCAGATTCAACCAGGATCGCGCTGCAACACTGCCTCTAATCCTCATAGATAATATACCCGGCAATGCTATCCGCATTGTCGATTGCGAGATCGGGGCGCGTCCGAGCCAAGACCAAGCACTTGCGCATGAAATATTGATGATCCTGAGCGCCAAAAGTGTCGGAGAAGTGAGTGCACTCATGAATCAGAGTCGATAGCATCGAGTCCTTCGCACTGGATATGGGGCGCATCCCACAAAATTTTTCGTGGATACAAATAGTATGTGTAGCGGTGTCAGGGGCGCAAACATGAGCGACGGCACCATCAGGGTCCTTGTTGTTCGGCGTACAACCAAGATATCGATCAAGCTCCTCTGATTGACGAACAAAGTTTCCAGGCTTGAGATCGCGCATCACCCGACTTACTCGTGCGAGGCCGACTGTCAGACGTTGCCGAATCGTTTCATCGCTTGAGCCAAACCACGTTGCGACGCGTTGACGTTCGAGCGCCCCCCACTTGCGCAAGTCTACGAGCCGTACATCAATCATTTGTACGGCTCTATCGCGTAACGTTAGGACCATACGGCGAAATTCCGCATCAGTCATGTTTGGGCAGATGGGTGGCCCATTCGATATCAATGCTTCGATTAACGAACCTTCTTTCGTGTCCGTCATCGCCTCTGCAATCGCCACACGATCACCGTCACTCATTCTATTTCTCCGATGACCTCGAGCTTTACCGATTCAGCCTCCGGCGTGATCACTCGCACGGTATGCCCCTGCGCATCGGTAATCCCTGAAGCCAGCACGTCGCCACGGCAATTTGTGATCCAATACCGCGCGCCCACAACAGGTTTCCTGGATTTCTTGTTGCGAATAACGAACTGCTGATCGTGGACTGCCATGCCTCTTCTTACAGGGGCGACGCCTAAGCCATGCTTCCCCGTCAACCGCGCCACCTCGTCTGCGGTAAATGTCATCTTCATGCCGCGCTCGGCATAGAAAACAGGTGGCGGCTTGCAATCGCAGACGTTGATATCACCACTCAACGCCCACGGCTTGCCGTTTGGCCCTGTGCCCGGCCAGCGTGGGCCCTCCGGGGCGACAAACCCTTCCTGCTTGCATGCCGTGCAGTACGTCTTCATGTACAGCGTTGCGATATGCACGCGCGGCGGCGGATTGGAACAGGTTACGTCCTCCAATCCTTCCGTAATCGTGGCGCTGCCGCCCTGATCCCCTTTGGCAAGGAAATAACGAATCATGAGGTCTCGCCTCGATGCACAACGGTTGAACGTTTCACCACTGTGAAGGCGTTAGCAGATACCAGACCATTACGCTCAGGGCTATCGGTAATGACGTCGCCGTTATCTAGTTCGCTACCGACGAAAGCCAGCGGCTGGAAGTCTCCGTTATCCACCAGCCCAAGACCGCTTATGATTCGCGCGGTCGAACCGTCTGCGTAGTGAATTTGATTACCCACGACGCCAGCCTTGCCAAGCCCAACACCGGTGTCCCACGTGCCGGTAGCTTCGCGCAACGCACCGCCTCGCGCGGTCGTGGCTCCTCGTACAGCCAACCTGTATCGCGGCAGTGCAGGCGGCGGCGCATAATCCTCGTTAAACAACCCTCCGGCCGTTTCGCCAGCCGGTACGTGAATTCCCGACAACCGCTGAAGCGTTTCGACGATACGATCGCCGTTGCTCAACCTGCTACCCACCAGCGCAAACGGCTTGTCGCTGCAAATCGCATATTCGCCTGCACCATCCACAATGACGGCCTCGCTGCCATCCTCGTAAGTGACGACATCGCCAACACGGGCAACGACAAGCCCGGCGACTGTGAGGCCGCTCGTGGCCTCGGTTACCCGCCCACCGCGCTCAGTGAGCGCGCCGATGGTGGCAAAAAGATGGGTCGGTGCAGTCTGCTCGCTCTTCATCCGGATTTCCTTTCTCGACAATGGGTGAGAAACGCTTCAAGCAAAATTTGCACGGACGAGAAAGAAGAACCAATCAGACGAGTTCGAATTTCGTATAACTAATCGTTATAAAGACCGTCCAACAGCAAATGAGCCTGAATTGGGCGAAATGAGCGGGGATTTGGCGGCCGGGCTACAGACCACCGGAGAGGGATGATCATCGATTGGGCGAAACGAGAATCTGCACGGTTAGTCCGTACGCGTCGTGCTCGACGGCGCCAGGCCCCTGGATTTCGCGCCCACTGCAGATGTACACGCGTGTCCCGCGTGGATCGCCGCAGCATTCCCACGCGTGGTTACCGCGCACTTAAGGACCAACAATCATGGACTAGCCTTACGTTTCCTTCGTTACGCTTCGCATCGTTCGTAACGGCCAGCTTACGACAGGACTAACAACGTCCTGCCTGCGCGCGAAGCGACCGCACGCAGGCAGGATAACTGCACTTACCCGTTCGTCGCCGTTGCCGACGCAGGCGCCGGAGCGGCCGCCTTGTCGTAGTCGACCGGTGCATCCGGCGCGCGCGGCGCTTCGCCGGCATGCTGGATCCAGCCGCCGCCGAGTGCGCGGTACAGGTTGACCAGGTTCGTCCAGCGTGCCAGACGTGCGCTGATCAGCGACTGCTGCGCGGAATACAGGTCCGTCTGCGCGGTCAGCACCGACAGATAGCTGTCCACGCCGTTCTTGTAGCGCAGGTCCGACAGGTCGAAGCGACGCTGCTGCGCGTGCTCGTTGCGCTCCAGCGCCGCGATCTGCTGGTCGTACGTGCCGCGTGCGGCCAACCCGTCCGCCACGTCGCGGAACGCCGACTGGATCGCCTTCTCGTAGTTCGCGATCTCGATGCGCTTCTGCACGTGCGCAAGATCGAGGTTCGCGATGTTCGCGCCGCCCTCGAAGATCGGCAGCGCGATGCTCGGCGCGAACGACCACGCCGCCGTGCCGGCCTTGAACAGGCCGCCCAGCGTCGGGCTGCCCGTGCCGAATGCGCCCGTCAGCGAGATCTTCGGGAAGAACGCCGCGCGCGCCGCGCCGATGTTCGCGTTCGCGGCCAGCAGCGCCTGCTCGGCCTGCATCACGTCGGGGCGACGCGTCAGCAGATCCGACGGCAGGCCTGCCGGCACGTCCGTCAGCAGGTTCTGCGCGTCGAGCGGCATGCCCGCCGGCAGATCGTCCGGCAGCGGCTCGCCGACCAGCAGCACCAGCGCGTTCAACGCCTGTGCACGCGCACGCGCCTGCGCCTGCTGGTTCGCGAGCGCCGTCTCGACCACCGTCTGCGCCTGACGCAGCTCGAGCTCGGAGCCCGTGCCGTTGTCGAACTGCAGCTTGGTCAGGTCGTACGACGCCTGCGCGGTCTTCAGCGTGTTCTCCGTGACCTGCAGCAGGTCATCGGTCGACAGCAGCGTCAGGTACTGGTCAGCCACCTGCGACACCAGCGAGATCTCCGACGCCTGCCGCGCATACGCGGTCGACAGGTACTGCGCGAGCGCCTGATCCTTCAGGCTCTGCACGCGGCCGAACAGGTCGAGTTCCCACGACGCCGACAGGCCGACGTTGTAGGCGCGCGAGATGTACGGCGCACCGGTCTGCGAAAGACCCTGCGGCACGCGCTGGATATTGCCCGTGCCCGTGCCGTCGAGCGTCGGGAACAGGCCCGCGCGCGTGATCTGGTACTGCGCGCGCGCCGCCTCGATGTTCAGCACCGACACGCGCAGGTCGCGGTTGTTCTTCAGCGCGATCTCGATCAGCCGCTGCAGGCGCGGATCGACGAAGAACTCGCGCCAGCCGATGGCGGTTGCAGCCTGCCCGTTCGCGCTGCGCGCGCCGGCCGCACCCGGCTGCGTCGCGTAGACGCCGCCAGCCGGGTACGCCTGCGCGACGGGTGCATCGGGCCGCTTGTAATGCGGCGCCATCGTGCAGCCCGTGGCAAAGAGCGCGACCGCGATTGCAGTCAAAGCGTGTTTTTGCATCATCACTGTCCCTTGTTGCCTTCGTCGCCGTTGCCCGGCTTCTCTTCGTGGTGCGAGTGCTCCTGAGCCAGGCGCAGCGCCTCGTCGACGTCTTCCTTCTCGCCGCTGAAGATCGCGCGGATCTTCACGAAGAACATCGGGATCATGAAGATCGCGAGGAACGTCGCCGTGATCATCCCGCCGATCACGCCCGTACCGATTGCGTGCTGGCTCGCCGAGCCCGCGCCGTTGCTGATCGCGAGCGGCATCACGCCGAGAATGAACGCGAGCGACGTCATCAGGATCGGACGCAGCCGCAGGCGCGCCGCTTCCAGCGCGGCCTCGATCGGCCCCATCTTCTCCGTCATCTGCAGTTCGCGCGCGAACTCCACGATCAGAATCGCGTTCTTCGCGGACAAGCCCACGGTCGTCAGCAGGCCGACCTGGAAGAACACGTCGTTCTCGAGGCCGCGCATCGTTGCCGCGAGCAGTGCGCCGATCACGCCGAGCGGCACCACCATGATCACCGAGAACGGGATCGACCAGCTTTCATACAGCGCCGCCAGACACAGGAACACGACGAGGATCGAGATCGCATACAGGATCGGCGCCTGCGAACCGGACTGGATTTCCTGGAACGACAGGCCCGTCCACGAGTAGCCGATACCGACCGGCAGCTTCTTCGCGATCTGTTCCATCGCGGCCATCGCCTGACCCGTCGACTTGCCCGGTGCGGCCTGACCCTGGATTTCCATCGCCGACACACCGTTGTAGCGCTCGAGCTTCGGCGAACCGTATGTCCAGTGACCGGTCGCGAACGAACTGAACGGCACCATCCCGCCCGACCCGTTGCGCACGTACCAGATGTTCAGGTCTTCCGGCGTCATCCGGAACGGTGCGTCTGCCTGCACGTAGACCTTCTTGATCCGGCCGTCGGTATCGAGGAAGTTGTTCACGTACTTCGACGCCCACGCGATCGAGAATGTCTGGTCGATCGCATCCGCCGTCACGCCGAGCGCGTTCGCCTTCTCGCGATCGATGTCGACCTTGTACTGCGGCGTATCGTTCAGGCCGTTCGGACGCACACCCTGCAGCGTCGGATCCTTCGAGGCCATCCCGAGCAGCTGGTTACGCGCGGCCATCAGCGCATCGTGGCCGAGACCCGCGTTGTCCGTCAGCTCGAAGTCGAAGCCGGCAGCGGTGCCGAGCTCGGGAATCGACGGCGGGTTGAACGGGATCACGATCGCGTCCTTGTAGCCCGCGTAGCGCCCGAACATCCGGCCGATCAGCGCCTGCACCTTCTGGTTCGCATGCTGACGCTGCGCGTAGTCCTTCAGGCGAACGAACACGAGACCGGAGTTCTGGCCGCGGCCGGCGAAGCTGAAGCCGTTGACCGTGAACGCCGATTCGACGATTTCCTTCTCGTCCTTCAGCAGGTAGTCGGAAATGTTCGCGAGCGTCTTCGCGGTCGTTTCCTGCGTCGAGCCCGACGGCGTCTGCACGATCACGAACATCAGGCCCTGGTCTTCATCCGGCAGGAACGACTTCGGCAGGCGCACGAACAGCAGGCCGACCGCGACGATCACGACCAGGTAGATGATGAGCCAGCGGCCCGAGCGCTTGATCACGTGGTGCACGCCGACGTGGTACTTGTCGCGGCTGTTGTTGAACGTGCGGTTGAACCAGCCGAAGAAGCCCTTCTTCTCTTCGTGATGCCCTTGCGGGATCGGCTTGAGGATCGTCGCGCACAGGGCCGGCGTCAGAATCAACGCGACGAGCACCGACAGCACCATCGCCGACACGATCGTCAGCGAGAACTGACGATAGATCGCGCCGACCGAGCCGCCCGAGAACGCCACCGGCACGAACACCGCCGACAGCACGAGCGCCACGCCGACGAGTGCGCCGGTGATCTGGCCCATCGCCTTGCGGGTCGCCTCCTTCGGTGACAGGCCCTCTTCCGCCATCACCCGCTCGACGTTCTCCACCACCACGATCGCATCGTCCACCAGCAGGCCGATCGCGAGCACGAGGCCGAACATCGACAGCGTGTTGATCGAGAAGCCCACCATCGACATGATCGCGAACGTGCCGAGCAGCACGACCGGCACCGCGATCGTCGGGATGATCGTCGCCCGCAGGTTCTGCAGGAACAGATACATCACGAGGAACACCAGCACGATACCTTCGAGCAGCGTCTTGACCACTTCCTCGATCGACAGCTTCACGAACGGCGTCGTGTCGTACGGGTACTTCACGACGAGGCCGTGCGGGAAGAACGGCGCCAGTTCGTCGATCTTCGCGCGCACGGCCTTCGCGGTCGCCAGCGCGTTCGCGTTGGTCGCGAGCTGGATACCGAGTGCCGCGGTCGGCTGACCGTTGTACTTCGTGTCGAAGTTGTAGTTTTCACCGCCGAGCTCGAGCTTCGCGACATCCTTCAGGCGAACCTGCGAACCGTCCTGGTTGACCTTCAGCAGGATGTTGCCGAACTGCTCGGGCGTCTGCAGCAGCGTCGACTCGGTGATCGTCGCCTGCAGCATCGTGCCCGGCGTGGACGGCGTGCCGCCGATCTGGCCGCCTGCGATCTGCACGTTCTGTGCGGAGATCGCGGTCGACACGTCGACCGGCGTGAGGCCGTAGTTCGTCAGGCGGGTCGCATCGAGCCAGACCCGCATCGCGTACTGCGAGCCGAACAACGTGACGGTACCGACGCCGTTCAACCGGCTGATCGGGTCCTTCACGTGCGACGCCACGAAGTTCGCGAGGTCGTACTTGTTCATGCTGCCGTCTTCGGAGTTGAAGGCGAGCACCAGCAGGAAGCTGCTGCTCGACTTCGTCACCGAGAGGCCGAGCTGCTGCACGACCTGCGGCAGAATCGGCGTCGCGAGCGACAGCTTGTTCTGCACCTGAACCTGTGCGATGTCGGCGTTGGTACCCGGCGCGAAGGTCAGCGTGATCGTCGCGTTGCCCGAGTCGTCACTGGTCGACGACATGTACAGGAAGTTGTCGAGACCGCTCATCTGCTGCTCGATCACCTGCGTCACCGTGTCTTCCACCGTCTTCGCGGAAGCGCCCGGGTAGTTCGCGGTGATCTGGATCGATGGCGGCGCGATCGTCGGATACTGCGAGATCGGCAGCGTGAAGATCGCCGCAACCCCGGCCAGCATCAGGATGATGGCGATCACCCACGCGAAGATCGGGCGATCGATAAAAAACTTTGCCATGAAACAGGCTCCCTGTTATTGCGCGCTCGAAGCAGCGGCAGCACTCGCCGGCGCGGCGCCCGATGCGGCAGCACCGGAAGCGGCAGCGGCGCCGGAACCGGCGGCAGCCGGCGCGGCGGTGGCGGCGGCGCCCGATGCGGCTGCGGCCGCCGGTGCGAGCTGTGCCGGTACCGACTTCACGGTCGCACCCGGGCGCACCTTCTCGCCGCCCTGCACGATCACGTGGTCGCCCGCCTGCAGACCGCCTTCGACGATCCAGTTCGCGCCCTGCATGCCGGTGGTCTTCAGCGGACGCGGCTCGACCTTGTTGCTGGCGTTCACCACCATCGCGATCGCCTGGCCCTTCTGGTCATGCGTGACGCCAATCTGCGGCACCAGGAACGCGTTCTCGTTCACGCCTTCCTCGATCCGTGCGCGCACGAACATGCCCGGCAGCAGCACGCGGCCCGGGTTCGGGAACACCGCGCGGATCGTCACCGAACCGGTGGCCTGGTCGACCGTCACGTCCGAGAACTGCAGCTTGCCGGCTTCCGAGTAGGTCTTGCCGTCTTCCAGGATCAGCGACACCTTCGCGGCGCCCGGGCCGCTCGTCTTCAGGCGGCCGCTCTGCACGTCCTGGCGCAGCTTCAGGCCTTCGAGGCTCGACTGCGTGAGGTCGACGTACACCGGATCGAGCTGCTGCACCGTCGACATCAGCGTCGCCTGGCTCGCCTGCACGTACGCGCCCGGCGTCACTTGCGAGATGCCGACGCGGCCGGTGATCGGCGACACGACGTCGGTGTAGCCGAGGTTGATCTGCGCGGTATCGACCGCCGCCTTGCCGGCCGCGACGTCCGCCGCGGCCTGGCCCTGCGTGGCCACCGCGTTGTCGTAGTCCTGCTTGCTGACCGCGTTCGCGGCCACCAGCACCTTGTAGCGCGCGACCAGGGCGTTCTGCGTGACGAGGTTCGCCTGCGCCTTCGCGAGCGTTGCCTTCGCGCTGTTCAGTGCGGCGACGTACGGCGCCGGATCGATCTTGTACAGACGCTGGCCGGCCTTGACGTCGGTGCCTTCGGTGAATTCACGACGCAGCACGATGCCGTCGACCCGCGCGCGGACCTGCGCGACGAGGAATGCGCTGGTGCGGCCCGGCAGTTCGCTGAAGACCGGTACGGCTTGCGGTTGGACGGTGACGACGCCGACTTCCGGCGTTTGCGGCGGCGGTGCCGATTCTTTTTTCCCGCACGCGGCCAGGAAAACGGCGGCCGTCGCGACAGTGATTAAGCGGTATGGAACCCGTTCGACGCGCATGGAGCGACCTCTGTGTATAACCAATGGAATAAGTGCCGCACCCGACCGGAGGGAGCGCGACACGGATGCGCCTCACGGCGCAGATCGAACACCTGAAATACTGGACTGCTAGATACAGCAAGCGGCACGAAACCTCCGTGCCGACAGGTTGCCCCGCACTGCGGACTGGAACTTTGGCGGGAATCAGCAGAGTGGGATATTAACTGATTGCCACTTGGGTCATTCGATCGTAGGGTGGTATTGTATATACATTCATGAATGTATGTAAAAAGCCCGTTTATGCCCCGCCTGCCGTCCAGTCTTACGGATTGTTACCAATCGCAAGCATAGCCAGTCTATATGACGGCGCCGAGGGTTGCAGACCCTAAATTCACCTACGATCATTCCAATCAGGCCTGCACATGGTCAGACGTACCAAGGAGGAGGCGCTCGAGACGCGTAACCGCATTCTCGACGCCGCCGAACACGTGTTCTTCGAGAAGGGCGTGTCGCACACGTCGCTCGCGGACATCGCCCAGCATGCCGGCGTGACGCGCGGCGCGATCTACTGGCATTTCGCGAACAAGAGCGAACTGTTCGACGCGATGTTCGACCGCGTGTTTCTGCCGATCGACGAGCTGAAGCGGATGCCGCTCGACGCGCCGGGCGGCAATCCGCTCGAGAAGATCCGGCAGATCCTGATCTGGTGCCTGCTCGGCGTGCAGCGCGACGCGCAGTTGCGCCGCGTGTTCAGCATCCTGTTCATGAAGTGCGAGTACGTCGCGGATCTGGAGCCGCTGCTCCAGCGCAACCGTGCGGGCATGAGCGAGGCGCTGCACGCGATCGATGCCGATCTCGCGGGGGCCGTGCGGCTCAAGCTGCTGCCCGAGCGGCTCGATACGTGGCGCGCGACGCTGATGCTGCACACGCTCGTCAGCGGTTTCGTGCGCGACATGCTGATGCTGCCCGACGAGATCGACGCCGAGCAGCATGCGGAAAAGCTCGTCGACGGCTGTTTTGACATGCTGCGCTTCAGCCCGGCGATGCTGAAGGACGGCGACTGACCGCGCGACGAGCGCTCGCTTGCGGTGTTGTCTGTTTCATCGGGCGGCGCGCCGGGCCGCGCCAACGCGCTGCCCGCGCCCTCCCCCCTGTCCCTGCTGTTTCAGGCCGCCTTCATGTTCGCACGCTGCGCGCGGGCCCGCCGGTTCGACGCGGCGACCGAATCGCGCTTCGGCATCGGCGCACCGGCCAGTCCCGCGATCCACGCATCGGTCGACATCACGGCCGCGAAATTCGACTGGAACACCACCGTATAAGCGCGGTGAATCTCCTCGGCGCTCGCCGCCCCCGCTTCGTTCTCGTAAGGCAGTGCGCCCGTCGCGTCATTGAGGTACTCGACATTCAGCCCCGCGTGCGCCGCGTGATAGACCGTCGACGCGTTGCAGTTGTGCGTCATGTAGCCGGCCACCGCGAGCGTGTCGATCCCGTGCGCGTCGAGCCACGCGGCGAGGTCGGTTCCGGCGAACGAGCTTGCCTGCTTCTTCTCGATCAGGTGCGCATACGGCCGGCCGGCAACGACCGCGTGCAGCGCGACGCCGTCGGAGCCGGGCGCGAAGATCGGCGCGCCGGCCGGTGCGACGTGCTGGACGACGATCACCGGCACGCCGGCCGCATGCGCGGCGTCGATCGCACGGCCGATGTTCGCGAGCGACACGTCGAGCGGTGGATATTCGATCGGCAGGTTGCCCGTCACGTATTCGTTCTGGACGTCGATCACGATCAGTGCGCGACGGGCAGCCGGACGGGAAACGGCTTGGGAAGCGGAATGCGGGACGGCGTTCGACATGACGGGCTCCTGGTCCGGGGGCGCGGCCCCGCCCCGGAGCGGGACGGCCAGCGGCGCGATGCGATGCATTGTCGGCGCGCATCGTTCACGGGGACAGTGGCCCGATAGCCATTCTTCGATAAGATCGGGCCATCGCCATTCCGGAGCCCGCCATGACCGCCGCCGCCTCGTCCACCCGGACCGCCCAGCCGGCTCCGACCGTCGTTGCCGTGATCGCGTATGACGGCATCAGCCCGTTCCATCTGTCGGTGCCGTCGGTCGTGTTCGGCAAGGAGCGCGACGCGGCCGCCTCGCCCGCGTTCGAGTTCCGCGTCTGCTCGGCCGAACGTGGCCCGCTGTCGACGACGGGCGGCTTCACGATCACCGCGCAGTACGGGCTCGACGGGCTCGACGATGCGGACATCGTCATCGTGCCGGCCTGGCGTGACCCGGACGAAGCGCCGCCCGACGTGCTGCTCGACGCCGTCCGCGCGGCCGCCGCGCGTGGCGCGCAACTCGTCGGGCTGTGCCTCGGCGCCTACGTGCTCGCCGCGGCCGGCCTGCTCGACGGCCGCCCGGCCACCACGCACTGGGCGTGGGCCGACGACTTCGCACGACGCTTTCCGCGCGTGAAGCTCGATCCGGACGTGCTGTACGTGGACGACGGCAACCTGATGACGTCGGCCGGCACGGCCGCCGGGCTCGACTGCTGCCTGCACGTCGTCCGGCTGCGCTTCGGCTCGGACGCCGCGAACCAGATCGCGCGCCGCCTCGTAATCCCGCCGCACCGGCAGGGCGGGCAGGCGCAGTACGTGCCGCAGCCGGTGGCCGCGCACCCGCGCGATGCGCGGCTCGCAGGCCTGCTCGACTGGGTGCGCGCCCACCTCGACGCCGCACACAGCGTCGATTCGCTCGCCGAACGCGTGCTGATGAGCCGGCGCACGTTCACGCGCCACTTCCGCCAGGCGACCGGCACGACCGTCACTGCGTGGCTGCAGGCCGAGCGGCTCGCGCGCGCGCAGCATCTGCTGGAAACCACCGGGCAATCGATCGATGCGATCGCGCAGGCGGCCGGCTACGGGTCGAGCGTGTCACTGCGCCAGCATTTCGCGGGCGCGCTCGGCACGTCGCCGTCGGCATATCGAAGGGAATTTCGCGGCGCCGATGTCGTGCGGTAACGCGCGCGGCGAGCAGCCTCGCAGCGGAGCCGGCCGGCCGCTCAGCCGCCGTTGATCCAGCGCGCCGCGTAAAGCAGCAGCGCGACGAAGACGATCATCGCGGCCCACGCCCACACGGGCACCGTGCCGGCGCCGCGATGCGGGAGCGCGCCGGCGGCACGCCCGGTCAGCGCACCGCCGAGGTGCGGCGGCAGCGCACGTTTCGTCGCGGCCACCAGCGACGCCGGCCGCAGGAACACGTGCTGGCGCCGTGGCGCGGCCGAGCGCGCGCGGTTCGGCGCGAGACCGTGCTTCGCCTGCACGACCGCGCAAAATTCACGGAAGAAATCGTCGGTCCATTCGCGCAGCGTATTTTCGATCTGCCGCCCCGGCAGCTCGGTGAGCGGGCCGCTCGCCGTCGCCCAGACGACGTACTCGATGCGCGTGGCGTTCGCGTCGTCATCCGGCATCAGCACGAGCTCGACCTGGCCGCGCAGCGCGCCGAGCCCGTCGGCCCGCGCCTTGAAGTTGAGCACGCGGCGCGGCTGCCCTTCCGCGTCGCCCTGCTCCGCGGCCGCATGCGCACGCACGTCGTAGCGGGCGCGCAGCGGGCCGAGCGGCACCGTGATCGTCAGCGCAAACTCGCCGTGCGCAAGCTTCACGAAGGATTCGCAATGGTCGAAGCTCGCGCGCAGCAACGCGAGATCCTCGAATGCCTCCCGCACGACGGGCGGGGCGAGCGGTATGCGTAACGTGTCGTTCAGTTCCATGACGCCTCCCCGATGAACACGCGCCGCATCATGACGTCTCGACGAGACTGTCGATCCGTGCAGCGTCGAAGGCAACGTAGTGCGCGAGCGCCAGCGCAGCCGCCTTCGGTTCCTCATAACTCCATGCGGCGTTCTCGATCACGCCGTCTTCGGTCTGCAAGTCGAAGTGCACGGCCTCGCCCCTGAACGGACAGGCCGACGTGACGCCCGACTTCACGAGCCGGCGCATGTTGACGTCGCGGCGCGGCAGGTAGTGGGTGTCCGGCAGCCCCGCTTCGCGCACGGTCAGCGCGCCGTGCGAATCGGCGTACGTGATGCCGCGATGGATCACGCGCACGCGATGGCGGTTCGGCACGATTTCGAGACGAGGGTCGGCTGCGTCGGACATCGTTTCTCCTTGGGGCGGCCCGGCCAGGCCGGACTCAGGAAACGAAAAAGCCACGGCACGGGTGCCGTGGCTTTCATTATGGGCGAAACCGCAGCCGAATGCGCAACCCCGGCCGGGGCCGCGCGCGGCGGGCTACTGCGCGCTCCACTGGAAGGCGGCTTTCGCGCCGCCCTTCGCGCCGACCGTGACGGCGCGGGATTCCTCGTTGCCCTGGTACGACGCCTGCACCGTATAGCGGCCCGGCGGCACCTTCACGAGCATGTACGGCCCGCGCGCGTCGGTCTTCAGCACTTCGGTACCCTTGCCGTCGACGATCCGCACATGGACGTCGGCCAGGAACTCACCGCCCTTGCCGGTGAACCGCAGCGCCAGCGGCCAACTCGGCTCGCTGCGCTGGAACGCCGTCGATTCGTCCAGCCCGACGCCGCCGGACACGAAGGTGACGTCGCCCTGCTGGCGCGCGGCGGGCAAGCCGTCCGACTGCGCGTACGCGCCGGTCGCTCCGGCTGCGAGGCCGGCGGCCAGCGCCGCGGCGACGGCAAATCGGGACACGTTGCGTAGATATTGCATGGCTCTCTCCTTGGGGTCGGAACACATACAGGGCGCCGCGTCACACCTTCAGTACGGCGGCGGCGCCCGCCGCGGCCGGCCTGGCCGGCCATCGGCCGTGGCCGGTCAGCTCAGGTCGACCGGCACGAAGATCTGTGCATCATCGCGCTGGATCAGCAGAGCAAGACTGTTGCCCGCCCCCTTGACCGCGTCGCGCAACTGCTCGGGGCTCGTGACCGGGCGGCCATTGACCGCGAGGATCACGTCGCCGGGCTGGATGCCCGCGTTGGCGGCCGGCCCGCCGGCCTGCTGCACGATCAGGCCATGCGACAGGTTGGCGGCACTGCGCTCCTGCGGCGACAGCGGACGCACCGCGACGCCCAGGCGCCCCTGCTCGACCGGCCCGCCGTCGTTCGACGCGAGCTTCGCGTCGGCCATCGCGCCGAGCGTCACGCTGATCGACTTCTTCGACTTGTCGCGCCAGATCTGCAGGTCGGCCTTCGAACCCGGCTTCAGGTTCGCGATCTGCGCGGGCAGCGACGTCGAATCGGCGACCGGCGAGCCGTTGACCGCCAGGATCACGTCACCCGGCTGCAGGCCGGCCTTCGCGGCCGGGCCGTTGGCATCGACCGAGCTGACGAGCGCGCCGTCCGGCTTCTGCAGTCCGAACGAGCTCGCGAGCGTCTGGTTCAGCCCTTGCACGGCAACGCCGAGGCGGCCACGGCTCACGTGGCCCGTCTTCACGAGCTCGTCCTTCACCTTGATCGCCTCGTTGATCGGGATCGCGAACGACAGGCCCTGGAAGCCGCCCGTCTGCGAGTAGATCATCGAGTTGATGCCGATCACCTCGCCCTGCAGGTTGAACAGCGGGCCGCCCGAGTTGCCGGGGTTCACCGGCACGTCGGTCTGGATGAACGGCGTGTAATTCTCGTCCGGCAGCGCGCGCGACTTCGCGCTGATGATGCCCGACGTGACCGTGTTGTCGAAGCCGTACGGCGAACCGATCGCGACGACCCACTGGCCGACCTTGCTCTGCGCCGGGTCACCGATCTTCACGGTCGGCAGGCCGCTCGCGTCGATCTTCAGCACCGCGACGTCGGACTGCTTGTCGGAGCCGACGACCTTCGCCTTGTATTCGCGCTTGTCGGTCAGCTTGACCGTGACGACGTTCGCGCCGTCGATCACGTGCGCATTGGTGAGGATGTACCCGTCGGAGCTGATGACGAACCCGGAACCGAGGCTCGCGCTCGGCTGGTCGTCCGGCTGCGCGTCGCCGCCCATGCCCGGCACCTGGCCGTAGAAGTGCTTGAAGAACTGGTAGAACGGGTCGCTCGGATCGATCGGCAGCTGCGGCTGCGGCACGCGCCGCGACACCTGCTTCACGACGTGCTTCGCGCTGATGTTCACGACCGCCGGGCCGTAGGTCTCGACGAGCCCGGAGAAATCGGGGATGCCGGTCTTCGCGGCCGCTTCGGCCGGCATCAATGCGGCGGCCTGCGCGGGCGTGATGATCTGCGGATCGGCGCGGCGGGTGCCGGCGACATAGCCGGCGGACAGGGCGGCCGCCACGGCGACCGCGACGGCGCCGCGCGCAAGGAATCGGGTGTTCATCGTAGGACCTCCTCTTTGTTAGGACGCAGCGTAACGACCCTGACTTAAAGGAGGCTTAATCAGCCTTAAGCGGGGCTTAAGCGGCTGCCGGCGCCCGCGCGGGGGCGTGCTTCACACGGATTCGGACGGCTGCGGCGCCTCGGCCGGCATCTCGGCATCGCGGAACACGACGCTGACGAGCAGGCCGCCCGCGGCCGCGTCGCCGAGCGACACCGTCGCACCCTGCTGCGCGGCCACGCGCTTGACGATCGCGAGCCCGAGCCCGCTGCCCGACACGTCGGTGCGCGCCCGCGCGGAGCTGTCGCGGTAGAAGCGGTCGAACACGCGTTCGCGCTCGTCGGCCGGAATGCCGGGCCCGCTGTCGCCGATCTGCACGCACGCGCGGCCGGCCGCGTCGCGGGTCAGCGATACGTCGATGCGGCCGCCGTCCGGCGTGTACTTCACCGCGTTGTCGAGCAGGTTGCCGAACATCACGCGCAGCGCGCCGACGTCCGCGACCACGCTCGCCGCGCGCGTCTCCTCGAAGCCCAGATCGATGTCGTGCCGTTGCGCGAGCGGCGCAAGCGCGGCCACGCATTCGGCGAGCAGTGCCTGCAGGTCGACCGGCTCGCGCATCGTCGCGCCATCCGGTTCGGCGCGGGCGAGCGCAAGCAGTTGCTCGGTGAGGCGCGTCGCACGCGACACGCCATCCTGGAGATCGGCGATCGCCTCGCGGCGTGACGCGTCGTCCTTCGCACGGGCGACGAGCTGCGCCTGGATCTGCACGGCCGCGAGCGGTGTACGCAGTTCGTGCGCGGCATCGGCCACGAAGGCCTTCTGCGTGTCGAGGGCGGCCGCCAGCCGCGCGAGCAGGCCGTTCAGCGCGCGGACGAGCGGCTGCACCTCGAGCGGCAGGCGCGCATCGGGCAGCGCGTCGAGCGCTTCCGGCCGGCGCGCCTCGACCGCGCGCGTCACGCGACCGAGCGGCGCGAGCCCGCGTCCGACGATCACCCACACGGCCGCGCCGAGGAACGGCAACAGCACGATCAGCGGCCACAGCGTGCGCAGCGCGACGTTCGCCGCGAGCCGGTTGCGCACCGACAGCGGCTGCGCGAGCTGCACGACGTTGTCGCCGACGATCGCGCCGTACACGCGCCATTCGCCGCGATCGGTGCGTTCGGTCGAGAAGCCGAGCTCCGCGCGCGGCGCGATCGGCGCACGCGGATGCGAGAAGTACATCAGCACGCCGTTGCGGTTCCAGATCTGGATCACGATGCCTTCGTCGCCGTTGGTGCGCGAACCGAACACCTGCGAGAACGGCTCGGACGGCAAGGCCGCGGCGATTTCCTGCAACTGGTAGTCGAACAGTTCGTTCGCTTCGGCGAGCGCCTGCCGGTAGATGAGCCAGCCCGCGAGGCCCACGCCCGCGACGACGATCGCGAGCAGCCAGATCAGCAATTGATGACGAATCGACCTCACGCGTCAGCTTTCCTTGACGACCATGTAGCCGAGCCCGCGCACGTTGCGGATCAGGTCCGAGCCGAGCTTCTTGCGCAGCGCGTGGATGTAGACCTCGACCGTGTTGCTGCCGATCTCCTCGCCCCAGCCGTACATCTTCTCCTCGAGCTGGCTCTTCGACAGCACCGCGCCCGGCCGCGCGAGCAGCGCCTCGAGCAGCGCGAACTCGCGCGCGGACAGCGCGACGGGCGCGCCGTCGAGCGTCACCTGGTGCGAAGCGGGATCGAGCGTCAGCGCGCCGTGGCGGATCAGCGATTCGCTGCGCCCGGCCTGGCGGCGGATCAGCGCGCGCATCCGCGCGCCCAGCTCATCGAGGTCGAACGGCTTGACGAGGTAGTCGTCGGCGCCCGCGTCGAGCCCCTTCACGCGATCGGCCACCGCGTCGCGCGCGGTGACGATCAGCACCGGCAGCGCCAGCCCGCGTGCGCGCAGCGTGCGCAGCACGTCGATGCCGTCGCGCTTCGGCAGGCCGAGATCAAGCAGCAGCAGGTCGTACGTCTCGCCGCCGAGCGCCGTCAGCGCGGCGTCGCCGTCCTGCACCCAGTCGACCGCAAAGCCGTCCGAGCGCAGCGCCTTGCGCACGCCTTCGGCAATCATTCGATCATCTTCGACAAGCAGAATCCGCATCGGGACAGGCATCCATGGGGCGAGTCAAACACGCCGACCATTGTAGCGCCGCGAACCGGGCGCGCGGCACCGTGCAATGCAACAGAAAGGCGGATTGCAAGGGGGCTGTCCGGACTTGTCTCTACAATGTGCGCTTTGGCGCCGCGCGCGCCCTGCCCGAACGTCGTGCTTCCCCCGTATTCGCTCATGCCGATTTCCGATCTTTCCACCCGGTTCGCCCCCCGCGCCCGCGTCTGCCTGAAGGCGGCCGCCATCGTCGCCACCTGCACGGCCCTCGCCTTCGCGCCGCCCGCGCAGGCCCGCAAGAAATCCCACAAGGAAGCACGCAAGACGACCGTCGTGTCGCCGGCCGCGCGCGCGGCCGGCCTGCCGGCGTCCGTGCTCGTCGCGCTGCAGCGCGCGAAGGTGCCGGCGTCGGCGATGAGCGTCGTCGTCGAGCGCGTCGGCGATCCGGAGCCGCTGATCGCGTGGAATGCGAGCCGGCCGATGATGCCCGCCTCGACGATGAAGCTCGTGACGACCTTCTCGGGGCTGTCGATCCTCGGTCCCGACTACCGCTGGCGCACGACCGCCTACACGGACGGCACGATCGACCCGGACGGCACGCTGCAGGGCAACCTGTACATCAAGGGCACCGGCGATCCGAAGCTCGTGCCCGAAGAGCTGATCGATCTCGTCGACAAGCTCCGCAAGGCCGGCGTCAAGCGCGTGGCCGGCGGCCTCGTGCTCGACAAGAGCTACTTCGCGACCTCGACGCGCGATCTCCCTTCGTTCGACGACGATGCGAGCGCGCCGTACAACGTCGGCCCCGATCCACTGCTGTACGCATTCAAGGCCGTGTCGTTCACGGTCACGCCGGGCGACGACGGCAAGGTGGCCGTCGACGTGCTGCCGCCGCTCGCGGACCTGTCGATCGACAACCAGCTGGTCGAAGGCTCAGGCTCGTGCAGCGCGGCCGCCGCGGCCGCGCGCCCGACGCTGACGGCCGGCGGCGGGATCATGACCGCCTCGTTCGCGGGCGACTACCCGCTGCGCTGCGGTGCGCACACGACCAACCTCGCGATCCTCGATCACACGACGTTCTTCGCGCGCGGCTTCCTCGCGCTGTGGCAGCAGGACGGCGGCACGATCGCCGGGCCCGTGAGCGAGGGCAAGGTGCCGAGCGCCGCGCGGCCCCTCGCCGTGCATCACAGCCCGGTGCTCGGCAGCATCGTCTACGACATCAACAAGTTCAGCAACAACGTGATGGCGCGCAACCTGTTCCTGACGATCGGCGCGGTCAGCGGCAAGCCGCCCGCGACGCCCGAGCAGTCGAGCCGCGTGATCCAGGCGTTCCTGCAGAAGAACGGCATCGCGATGCCCGACCTCGTGCTCGAGAACGGCTCGGGCCTGTCGCGCGAAGAACATGTGAGCGCGCTGTCGCTCGCCGCGCTGCTGCAGGCCGCGAACGCGAGCCCGGTCGCGCAGGCGTTCGTCGATTCGCTGCCGATCGCCGGTATCGACGGCACGATGAAGAACCGCCTCACCAACGCCGGCGTGCTCGGCAACGCGCACATCAAAACCGGCACGCTGCGCGACGTGCGCGCGATCGCCGGCTACGTCGCCGGTGCGGACGGCCAGAGCTACATCGTCGTGAGCTTCATCAACAACGATCACGCGGAAGCCGCACGCGCCGCGCACGACTCGCTGCTCGAGTGGATCTACGCCGGCGCGCACTGACGTTGCCGCACGCCGCGACATACGGCGCGCCGGTGGCCTGCTGCCTGCGCGTGTCGGCCCGCCTCGGCATCGGGGCGGCACCGCGCAGCGGGTCGCCCTGACGCGCCGCCGGGGCCGCCTGCCGGCGCCTGCGCACACCCAATCCCGCCCTCTCCGGTTTGAAACACCCGCCGCCACCCGCGCACGACATATCGCGCGCCACCCACGTCCGCAAAACAGGGCCATACCGCCCGCCCCCGTGCCGCGCGGCTTCCGTACAAACCCTGTCCTCAGAGGGAACCCTCTACGCTGCCCCCTCGCCTAGCGCCTGGCGATTGCGTAGGCTGTTGGCCTGACCGATATCTACAACGGGCCACACGCCCGGCCTCAAGGCTTGCAGGGGAAAGAAGGAGACACGCCCATGCGATTCGACGTCGAATTGCTTCTGCTCGCGCTGGCGCCCGTCTTCCTGCTCTGCATCGCGTGGGAGGCCTGGCACCTCGCCCGCACCCGTGCGCACGACGCTGTCTATGCGTGGCGCGACACGCTGTGCAACGCGGCGCTCGCGCTGATGCACCAGGGCGCCGACAAGATCGCGTGGCTGTTCGTGATCCCCGTCTATGCGTACTGCTACCAGCACTATCGCCTGTTCACGTGGCATGACGGCTGGCTGTCGTTCGCGGTGCTGTTCGTCGCGCAGGATTTCCTCTACTACGTCTTTCATCGCGCGAGCCATCGCGTGCGCTGGCTGTGGGCCGCGCACGTCGTGCACCACTCGTCCGAGCGGATGAATTTCTCGACCGCGTTCCGCCAGAGCCTGATGTACCCGGTCGCGGGAATGTGGGTGTTCTGGCTGCCGCTCGCGTTCGCCGGTTTTCCGCCGCAACAGGTCGTCGGCATCGTGCTGATCAACCTCGCGTTCCAGTTCTTCGTGCATACGCAGGCGATCGGCAAGCTCGGCTGGCTCGAATACGTGCTGAACACGCCGTCGATCCACCGCGCGCACCATGCGCGCAACCCGCGCTACATCGACCGCAATTACGCAGGCGTCCTGGTGATCTGGGATCGCCTGTTCGGCAGCTATGTCGAGGAAACGCCCGACGATCCGCCGCAGTACGGGATCGTCGAGCGGCTAGGCTCGAACAACCCGCTCGTCGCGACGTTCCACGAGTGGGTGTCGATGGCCGGCGACGCGTTGCGCGTCGGCGGCTGGCGCAACAAGCTGCGCGCGATTTTCGGCCCGCCCGAATGGGCGAGCGCTTATCATGCGCAGATTGCCGAGGCCGCGAACCCCGATCCGCGCACCATGCCGCTTGCGGCCGCGCGAGACCAATAAACCGTTTCAGCCAACGGCCGCCGCGCAGCCCGGAACCGAGCAGGCACGCGGCAGATGAGAAACACATCAGGCCATATCTACGAGGAGATCGAACGATGCAGACACAACAACACGCACCCGCCCGCACCCGTCAGCGCATGCTGCGCACCGCGCAACTCGCGATCGCCGGCGCCGCGCTCGTGCTGCTCGCCGCGTGCGGCGGCGGTGGTGACGACAACAACAACAGCGCATCGAACACGCCGCCGTCGGGCGTGAAAATGCAGGTCGTGTCGTTCGGCGACAGCCTGTCCGACGCGGGCACCTACTCGCAGATCAAGCTCGGCTTCGGCGGCGGCCGCTTCACGACCAACCCGGGCCAGGTGTGGACGCAGAACGTCGCGCAGTACTACGGCGACACGCTGCAGCCCGCGAACCAGGGCGGTTTCGGCATTCCGCTGCAGGCCACCGGCGGCCTCGGCTACGCACAGGGCGGCTCGCGCGTGACGCAGCAGCCGGGCATCGGCCACGCGGACGCCAGCGTGCCGAATTCCGATTACGCACAAGCGACCACGACGCCGATCGCCGACCAGGTCAAGCAATACGTGTCGCAGCACGGCAGCTTCAACGCCGGCCAGATCGTGCTGCTGAACGGCGGCGCGAACGACATCTTCTACCAGGTCGCGGCGCTGCAGGCCGGCGCGATCACGCCGACGCAGCTGCAGCAGAACATCGGCGCCGCCGCGCAACAGCTCGCGGGCATCGTGCAGCAGATCGTCGCCGCCGGCGCGACGCACGTGTTCGTGTCGAACGTGCCGGATATCGGCGGCACGCCGCTCGCGCTCCAGGGCGGCTCGCAGACGACCCTCACGCAACTGTCGATGCTGTTCAACGGCACGCTCGCCGCGACGCTGCAGGCACTCAAGGTCGACACGACCAAGTACGTGCTGCTCGACACGTTCACGTGGCAGGACGGCATCCTCGCGAACTACAAGGCGAACGGCTTCGCCGTGTCGAACACCGACACCGCCTGTAACCTGAAGGCGATGGTCCAGGCTGCCACCCAGTACGGCGTCGCGAACGCAACCGCATTCGGCTCGTCGCTGTTCTGCTCGCCGCAGACCTACACGGTCGCGAACGCGGATCAAACCTACATGTTCGCCGACACGGTCCACCCGACGACGCGCCTGCATGCGCTGTTCGCGCAGTTCGCGCAGTCGAAGATCGCGGCCTCGGGCGTCGGCAAGTAAGCCGCCGGCCACGCGCCCAAACGAAAACGCCCGACCGGTTTGCCGGTCGGGCGTTTTTTCATTCGTGAACCGCGACGGGTATCAGTCGCGCGCTTCGAACGCGGCGGCCGCGCGGCCGAGGCGATCGTTGACCGCGATCCATTCGACGGTCTCGGGCAGCTTCTCGACGAGAATCCGCGCCACCTGCGCGCGGTCGAGCGCACGCAGCATCCCGTACAGGTCGCGCGCATACGCCTGCGGATCTTCCGGCGCCGCGACGAAATGCACGCCGTCGGCCTGCGCCCAGCGTCCCGCGCGCGATGCGCGTGCGACGAGCGCGACACGCTCGCCGTCGGTCTGCGCGGCCGCGAGCAGCGGCTCGAGCGCGTCGAACGGCAGCAGCGCGAGCGGCGTGCGCGGCGCGTAATGCGCCTTCAGCGTGCCCGACGCGCGCGGCGCGGTCGCGTCGCTGCCGTCCGGCAGTTGCGGTGCGCGACCGAGCACGGCGGCGATTTGCTGCGGCGTCACGTGGCCCGGGCGCAGCAGCGCCGGGAAGCCGCGCGACAGGTCCAGAATCGTGGATTCGATACCGACTTCCGATGCGCCGCCGTCGAGCACGTGCACGGTGTCGCCGAATTCGTCGCGTACGTGCTGCGCGGTGGTCGGGCTCACATGGCCGAACCGGTTCGCGGACGGCGCAGCCACGCCGCCATGCCCGCCGCGCCGCGCGCTGAACGCGGCCAGCAGCGCCTGTGCGACCGGATGCGACGGGCAGCGCAGCCCGACCGAATCCTGGCCGCCGCTCACGGCGTCCGGGATGCGCGCGTGGCGCTTCAGGATCAGCGTCAGCGGGCCCGGCCAGAACGCATCGATCAACGCCTGCGCGTCGGCCGGCAGATCGTCGGCCCAGTAGCCGGGATCGCCGCCCGGCGGCAGATGCACGATCACCGGATGATTCGCGGGCCGCCCCTTCGCCGCGTAGATGCGCGCGACGGCCTCGGGATTCGCCGCATCGCCGCCGAGCCCGTAGACGGTTTCGGTCGGAAACGCGACGAGCTGGCCCGCGTCGAGCAACGCGGCGGCCGCGTCGATCTGAGCAGCCGTCACGGCGTTCGGGAGATCGATGGACATCGGCTGGCGTCTCAGTCGAGCGGCACGCGCAGCAGCTGCGCGCACGCGGTGGCCGCGGCAACGGCTTCGTCGCGCGTTGCGGCCGTGAAGTTCACGTGGCCCATCTTGCGGCCGACGCGCGCGTCTTCCTTGCCGTACAGGTGCAGGTGCGCGGTCGGCATCGCCGCGACCGTGTCCCACGGCGGCGTGACGGCATCGGCCGCCGCACCGTTCGGGAACCACACGTCGCCGAGGATGTTCAGCATCGCGGCCGGCGAATGCTGGCGCGGGTTGCCGAGCGGCATGCGCGTCATGGCACGCACCTGCTGCTCGAACTGGCTCGTTGCGCACGCATCGACCGTGTAGTGGCCGGAATTGTGCGGGCGCGGCGCCATCTCGTTCGCGACGAACGAACCGTCTTCCAGCACGAAGAATTCGACGCACAGCACGCCGACGTAGCCGAGCGTATCGGCGATCCGCACGGCGGCCTGCTGCGCCGCTTCGACACGCGCGGCATCGGCGGCCGGCGCGGGCACGACCGTCAGCGCGAGGATGCCGTTGTGGTGCGCATTCTGCGCGAGCGGGAACGCGGCCGAGCGGCCGTCCGCGCCGCGCGCGATCAGCGCCGACACTTCGTATTTCAGCGGCAGGCGCTTTTCGAGCACGCACGGCACGCCGTTCAGCGCCGCATGCGCGTCGCGCACTTCCTGCGCGGTGCTCACGCGCACCTGGCCCTTGCCGTCGTACCCAAGGCGCGCCGTCTTCAGGATGCCCGGCAGCACCGCGTCGAGCGCGGCATCGTCGAGCGCGGCGAGCGCCGCCGACGATTCGATCACGACGTGCGGCGCGACGGGCACGCCCGACGCTTCGATGAAGCGCTTCTCCGCGATCCGGTCCTGCGCGACCGCGACACAGCGGCCGGCCGGTGCAACGAACGTCGTGCGCGCGAGGAAATCGAGGCTTGCAGCCGGCACGTTCTCGAACTCCGTCGATACCGCGTCGCACAGGTCGGCCAGTTCGGCGAGCGCGGCTTCGTCGTCGTAGGCCGCGCGCAGGTGGCGGTCGGCGACCGCGCCGGCGGGGCTCGTCGGATCGGGATCGAGCACGGCGACGCGATAGCCCATCGACTGGGCGGCAAAGCAGAACATGCGGCCGAGCTGGCCACCGCCGACCATGCCAAGCCACGCGCCGGGCAGGATCGGGGAAACGGAATCAGGAGTTGCGGTCATGTCAGTGGTCGGTCGCGGCGGGCGCTGCCCGCCGCAAGTGGGGAGGTCAGGCAGCCGCTCGAATGGCCGGGCGGCCGCCGGTGCGCCGTCATTCCAGCGGCGGCAGCACCATCGCGTGCGCGGCTTCGTTCTGGCGCACGCGGAACGCGGCGAGGCGGTTCGCATAGTCGACCGAATTGCCGGACAGGATCGACACCGCGAACAGCGCGGCATTTGCAGCGCCGGCCTCGCCGATCGCGAACGTCGCGACGGGCACGCCCTTCGGCATCTGCACGATCGAGTGCAGCGAATCGACCCCCTTCAGGTACTTGCTCGCGACCGGCACGCCGAGCACCGGCACCGTGGTCTTCGCGGCCAGCATGCCGGGCAGGTGCGCGGCGCCGCCGGCGCCCGCGATGATCGCGCGCAGCCCGCGCTCGCGCGCCTTCTCCGCATAGTCGAACATCTCGTCGGGCATCCGGTGCGCGGACACGACCTTCGCTTCGTACGGCACGCCGAATTCCTGCAGGATGGCGACCGCATGCTTCATCACGTCCCAGTCGGAACTCGAACCCATCAGCACGCCGACGAGCGGCGCGCTGTGCGTGTGGGCAGTCTGAACTTCGCTCATGTGTTCCGTTCCCCGATCAGGCCAGCGACTGGCCCGTGATGCGCTCGAGCGCTTCCTGGTACTTCGCGGCCGTCTTCTCGACGACGTCGGCCGGCAGTGCCGGCGCCGGCGCCGTCTTGCCCCACGGCTGCGCCTCGAGCCAGTCGCGCACGAACTGCTTGTCGAACGACGGCGGGTTCGTGCCGACTTCGTACTGGTCGGCCGGCCAGAAGCGCGACGAATCGGCGGTCAGCACTTCGTCCATCAGGTACAGCTGGCCGTGGTTGTCGAGGCCGAATTCGAACTTCGTGTCGGCGATGATGATGCCGCGCGTGGCCGCGTAGTCGGCCGCTTCCTTGTACAGCTTGATCGAGATGTCGCGGATCGTCGCGGCCAGCTCGGTGCCGATGCGGCGCTCGGTTTCCTCGAACGTGATGTTCTCGTCGTGCTCGCCCATCTCGGCCTTCGCGGCCGGCGTGAAGATCGGCTCGGGCAGCTTCTGCGCGTTCTGCAGGCCTTCCGGCAGCTGCACGCCGCACACGGCGCCCGACGCCTGGTATTCCTTCCAGCCGCTGCCGGCCAGGTAGCCGCGCACGACCGCTTCGATCATGATCGGCTCGAGGCGCTTGACGACCACGCCGCGGCCCTTCACCTGCTCGACCTCGTCGGCGGCGACAACCGTTTCCGGCGCGTCGCCCGTCAGGTGGTTCGGCACGATGTGCGCGAGCTTGTCGAACCAGAAGTTCGCCATCTGGTTCAGCACGCGGCCCTTGTTCGGAATCGGCTCGCCCATCACCACGTCGAATGCCGACAGGCGATCGGTCGTGACGATCAGGAGCTTGTCGTTGCCGACCGCGTAGTTATCGCGGACCTTGCCGCGACCGAGGAGCGGCAGCGAGCGGAGCGTGGATTCGTAGAGGGTAGACATCGTCTTTTCGCAGATAAGGAGCCAAACAAAAAGGGAAACGCCGTTCCCCGCGGCAGGCGGGAACGGCGGTCTTGCAATACGTCGGCGAACCGGCCGGGCGACGGTGCCCGGGCGGTTGCCGGCCGGCCCTCGTTCGGCCGGACGGAGCGGCTGCGGGGCCGGATCAGATCCGGCCGGACAGCCTTGCCGTTGCCCACATCGGGCGCGGCAATCGTACTACAGTCTCAGCGCACGACCTGTGCGAGCGCGCCGGACTTGTACTGCTCGGCGATCTTGTCGAGCGCCACCGGCTTGATCTTGCCGGCCTGGCCTTCGCAGCCGAACGCGAGGTAGCGATCGACGCAGACCTGCTTCGCCGCTTCGCGCGCGGGCTTCAGGTAGTCGCGCGGATCGAACTTGCCCGGGTTCTCGAACAGGTAGCGGCGGATCGCACCGGTGATCGCCAGACGCAGGTCGGTGTCGATGTTGATCTTGCGCACGCCGTGCTTGATGCCTTCCTGGATTTCCTCGACCGGCACGCCGTAGGTTTCCTTCATGTCGCCGCCGAATTCGCGGATCTCGGCCAGCAGTTCCTGCGGCACCGACGACGAACCGTGCATCACCAGGTGGGTGTTCGGGATGCGCGCGTGGATTTCCTTGATGCGCTGGATCGACAGGATGTCGCCCGTCGGCTTCTTCGAGAACTTGTACGCGCCGTGCGACGTGCCGATCGCGATCGCGAGCGCATCGCACTGCGTGAGCTTCACGAAGTCGGCGGCCTGCTCCGGATCGGTCAGCAGCTGCTCGCGGGTCATCGTGCCTTCCGCGCCGTGGCCGTCTTCCTTGTCGCCCTTCATCGTCTCGAGCGAGCCGAGCACGCCGAGCTCGGCTTCGACCGTCACGCCGATCGAGTGCGCCATCTCGACGACCTTGCGCGACACGTCGACGTTGTACTCGTACGATGCGACCGTCTTGCCGTCGGCTTCCAGCGAACCGTCCATCATCACGCTGGTGAAGCCGCTGCGGATCGCGGCCATGCAGACTGCCGGCGACTGGCCGTGATCCTGGTGCATCACGACCGGGATGTGCGGGTACGACTCGACCGCTGCTTCGATCAGGTGGCGCAGGAACGGCTCGCCCGCGTACTTACGCGCGCCGGCCGATGCCTGCATGATCACGGGCGCGCCGACCTGGTCCGCCGCCGCCATGATCGCCTGGACCTGTTCCAGGTTGTTCACGTTGAAGGCCGGCAGGCCGTAACCGTGCTCTGCCGCGTGGTCCAGCAATTGACGCATTGATACGAGAGGCATTGTGGAACTCCATGGAATGAAAACCGGTGCGCCCTGACGCCGGCGCGGCGCTCGCTCCCGGTCGAACCCGGGGTGGCGCGGCGCGGCTGAGCGTCGAATAGCCGCATTTTATCGCGAAGCGCCTCCGATTCCGACCGCCCGGTGGCGCCGACTCGCAATTTGTTACGTTCGCACGGCACAATGCGGGCAAAAATGAGAAAAAAAGCCGCGCGGGGCTTCGACCCCACGCGGCTTTCGCGCGAAAAACGGTGCCGGATCGATTTTTCAGCCGACCCGGGCGGTCGGCCTGCAGGCCGACCCGAGATTCAGCGGGCGCTCAATAGTGCTCGCCAACCCGCACGATCTTCAGCGTGTTGGTGCCGCCCGCCTGCCCCATCGGCTCGCCGACGGTCAGCACGACCATGTCGCCGTGCTGCACGTAGCCCTGCTTGACGACGATCTCGAGCGCCGCCTGCAACGCCGAGTCGCGGTCGCTGTTGAAGTCGACGTGCAGCGGCGTCACGTTGCGGTACAGCGCCATCGTGCGCTCGCTGCCGACGCGCGGCGTCAGCGCGAAGATCGGCACGTGCGTGTAGTGACGCGACATCCACAGTGCGGTCGCGCCCGATTCGGTCAGCGCGATGATCGCCTTCGCCCCCAGGTGGTACGCGGTGAACAGCGCGCCCATCGCGATCGACTGGTCGATCCGCGTGAACGTGCGGTCGAGGAAATCCTTGTCCAGCTCGACTTCTTCCGACTTTTCCGCCTCGACGCACACGGCCGCCATCGTCTCGATCGTGACGACCGGATACTTGCCGGCGGCCGTCTCGGCGGACAGCATCACCGCGTCGGTGCCGTCGAGCACCGCGTTCGCGACGTCCGACACTTCCGCGCGGGTCGGCACCGGCGCGTGGATCATCGATTCCATCATCTGCGTCGCGGTGATCACGAGCTTGTTCGACTCGCGCGCCATCCGGATCATCCGTTTCTGCAGCGCCGGCACGGCCGCGTTGCCCACTTCCACCGCGAGGTCGCCGCGCGCGACCATGATGCCGTCGGACGCGTCGAGAATGCTTTGCAGCGCCGGAATCGCTTCCGCACGCTCGATCTTCGCGATCATCTTCGGCTTGATGCCGTACGGCGCGCCCGCGATGTTCGCGAGCTGGCGCGCCATTTCCATGTCGGTCGCGTTCTTCGGGAACGACACCGCCACCAGGTCCGCGCCGAGCGACATCGCGGTGCGGATGTCTTCCATGTCCTTCGCGGTCAGCGCGGGCGCCGACAGCCCGCCGCCCTGGCGGTTGATGCCCTTGTTGTTCGACAGCTCGCCGCCCACCTTGACGATCGTGTGGATCTCGTCGCCGAGCACGCGCTCGACGGTCAGCACGATCAGGCCGTCGTTCAGCAGCAGCAGGTCGCCCGTGCGCAGGTCACGCGGCAGCTCCTTGTAGTCGAGCCCGACGCGCTCGTCGTTGCCCAGCTCGCAGCCCGCGTCGAGGATGAAGGCCTGGCCCGGCTCGAGCGTCGTCTTGCCGTTCTCGAACTTGCCGACGCGGATCTTCGGGCCCTGGAGGTCGGCCATGATCGCGATCTCGCGGCCGACCTTGCGGGCGGCCTCGCGCACCATCTCGGCGCGCTGGCGGTGATCGTCGGCCGTGCCGTGCGAAAAATTGAGCCGCACGACGTCGAGGCCCGCCTGCATCATCTGCAGCAGAATCTCCGGCGAACTGGAAGCCGGGCCGATCGTGGCGACTATCTTGGTGGCGCGCTGCATGAAACTCCTCATCTGGATCAAGGTGGATGCGCTGGGTGAAACGCTGCGAGAGCCGGAAGCGGCAGGCCCAGCGGCCGCCGCTCCGGGGGGCGTGCCGGTGCTTGCGCCCGGCATCGCTTTGTTCTGAATCTCGTGGTGCTGCTCGGCCGCGTCGCCGGCGGCCGCCGGTGCGCGCGGGGCGGTGTTCGCCCGCGCGGGCGCGCGTTTGCGCTTGCCCGCGCCGGCCGTCGGCTCCGCTTTCGCGGAGCGCGCGGCCTTCGTCACCCCTGCGCGCGCCGCCACGCTCAGGCCGCCCGCGTTTCCAGCACTTCCACTGCCGGCAGCTTCTTCCCCTCGAGGAACTCGAGGAAGGCGCCGCCGCCCGTCGAGATGTAGCTGACCTGGTCATGGATGCCGTACTTCGCGATGGCCGCGAGCGTGTCGCCGCCGCCCGCGATCGAGAACGCGGACGATTTGGCGATCGCTTCCGCGAGCGTCTTGGTGCCGTTGCCGAACTGGTCGAACTCGAACACGCCGACCGGGCCGTTCCACACGATCGTGCCGGCCTTCTCGAGCTGGCTCGCGAGCGCCTTGGCGGTATCCGGGCCGATGTCGAGGATCATGTCGTCCGCTTCGATGTCGGCGACCTGCTTCACCGTGGCCGCGGCCGTCGGCGAGAATTCCTTGGCCGTCACGACGTCGGTCGGGATCGGCACCGACGCGCCGCGCTCGCGCGCTTCGTCGATGATCGCCTTCGCCTCGTTGACGAGGTCGGCTTCCGCGAGCGACTTGCCGATCGACAGGCCGGCCGCGAGCATGAACGTGTTCGCGATGCCGCCGCCGACGATCAGCTGGTCGACCTTGCCGGCCAGCGACTTCAGGATCGTGAGCTTGGTCGACACCTTCGAGCCGGCGACGATCGCCACCAGCGGGCGGGCCGGGTTGCCCAGCGCCTTGCCGAGCGCGTCGAGTTCGGCAGCCAGCAGCGGGCCCGCGCACGCGACCGGCGCGTACTTCGCGATCCCGTGGGTGGTCGCTTCCGCGCGGTGCGCGGTGCCGAACGCGTCGTTCACGTACACGTCGCAGAGCTTCGCCATCTTCTGCGCGAGCTCGTCCGAATTCTTCTTCTCGCCCTTGTTCACGCGGCAGTTCTCGAGCAGCACGACCTGGCCCGGCGCGACGTTCACGCCGTTCTCGACCCAGTTCGACACGAGCGGCACGTCACGGCCGAGCAGCTCGGCGAGGCGCTTCGCGACCGGCGCGAGCGAATCTTCCGGCTTGAATTCGCCCTCGGTCGGGCGGCCGAGGTGCGACGTGACCATCACGGCCGCGCCGGCGTCGAGCGCGGCCTGGATGGCCGGCACGGACGCGCGCACGCGCGTGTCTTCGGTGATGTTGCCCTGGTCGTCCTGCGGGACGTTCAGGTCGGCACGGATGAATACCCGCTTGCCGGCGAGCTGGCCGGCGGCGATCAGGTCGGTAAGACGCTTGACTTGGCTCATGTTGAACAAATTGAAGTAGTGGATGGGGAAAGGGGGTTCACGCTGGACGTGCGCGGGCTGCCGCGAAAGGGCGCCGGATGCGGCCGTGGCTGGCGGTTCGCATGACGCGCACGGGTAAAAAATCTCGAACGGGCATTCTAGCCGATCCACCCGGCAGACTGACCCGCGGGCGGCGAATTCCGCCTATTTGGGATCGCGCGCGGGAACGGACCCATTGCCGCAATGCAGCAATGCACCCGCGCGAGCGTCCGGCGCCCGGCGGGCCGGAACGGCGGCCCATCAGAAGATCAGGCGCAGCACGGTGAATACGAGCATCCCGACGACGATCGTGCCGAGCATGCTGCGCCGCCACAAAAACCAGCCGAGGCCGGCGAGCGCCGCGTAGAACGGATGGTTGGACAACGCGAACGACAACCCGGCCGGCGTTTCGAGCACGTCGGGCAGCACGACGGCGACCAGTGCCGCCGCCGGCGCGTAGCGCATCGCGCGCTGCGCGCGCTCGGGCAGCACGGTGCGTTCGCCGCCGATCAGGAACAACGCGCGCGTCACGGCCGTGACGATCGTCATCCCGATGATGACGATCCAGATTTCCGTCGCGCTCATCAACTACTCCTTGAAATGTTGCCATCGATGGCGGGCAAGAAAGACATACCCTTGACAGGCAGCTTCTTCCATCGACTAGGATCACCGGCATGATTCTTGTCTATCGCTACCGGGTGAAGTCGCTCAACGGACTGCTCAACAAGCAGAGCCGTGCGGTGAACTATGTCTGGAACTTCTGCAACGACACGCAGAAACATGCCCTGAAGTGGAACAAGAGGTGGCCGACGGGTTTCGATCTGAACGTACTGACGACGGGCTGCAGCAAGATACTCGGCATCCACTCCGGCATGGTCAACGCAACGTGCGAGCAATACGCGAAGTCGCGCAATCAGCGCCGTCGGCCTTACTTGCGCTATCGCGGCAAGAAATCTCTTGGCTGGGTGCCGTTGAAGGGGCGTGACCTGAAGCGCGAAGGCGACGCATTTCGCTTTGCCGGCAGCACCTTTCGCGTGTTCAACAGCCGACCGCTTCCCGAAGGCAAGATCAAGGACGGAACCAACTTTGCGCAGGATGCGCGCGGCAATTGGTTCTTGAACATCGTGATCGAGATGCCAGATGTTCAGGCCCGCCCGATCCGTTCCGGCGTCGGCATCGATCTCGGCCTGAAAGACTTCGCCACACTTTCGACGGGCGAGAAGCTGCCGAACGACCGGTTCGGCCAGCGAGCGGCCGATAAGCTGGCAAAGGCCCAGCGAGCGCGAAAGCACAAGCGACATATCGCGAAATTGCACGCCAAGGTGGCGAATGCGCGTGCTGATTTCCAGCACAAGTTGGCGCTCGATTTGGTGCGGCGCTTCGATTACATCGTGGTCGGCAACGTGTCGCCCGCGAAACTCGCCACAACCCGGATGGCGAAGAGCGTCTACGACGCATCCTGGTCGTCCTTCCGAAACAAGCTCCGTTACAAGGCGATCGCGCACGGGGCCACGTTCGAGGAAATCGACGAAAGCGGTTCCACCCAGTCCTGTTCGGCGTGCGGGTCGAAAGACAGCACGACGCGGCCGAAAGGTATCGCGGGACTGCGAGTAAGAGAGTGGGCCTGCGATGGCTGTGGTGTCGTGCATGATCGAGATACCAACGCTGCTTTGAACATTCTCCGATGCGGACGTGCATCGCCAGCTGTGGGAATCCGCCCCCTTTAGGCGGCGGAGGACGTCAATCGATTTCCTTTTCGTGCACGGTTTCGGTGCGAATGCGCCGCCAGTCGGCCCGCTCGACGAAGAAATCGGCCGTGCAGCCGGCCGCGAGCGCGGCGAGCACCGCGAGCGGCAGCGCGAGCCGGTACGGCAGGTCGAACGCGACGAGCGACACGACACCGGCGACCGCGACGGCCGCGAGCGTCGAGCGGTTCGCGACCGCCGACACCATGATGGGGATCAGCGCGAGCGTGCCGGCCAGTTCCAGCCCCCAGCTCGCGGGAAAGAAGCTCGCGAGCAGGATGCCGGCGAGCGACGACACCTGCCACGACAGCCAGCTCGCGAGCGCCATCCCCCAGAAATACGCTTCCTTGCCGGGCACGTGGCCGTACGCGAAGCCCTGTTTCTGGAACAGCAGGTAGATCACGTCGCCGTTGAAATAGCCGATCGCGAGGCGCCGCCACAGCGGCAGGTAGGAAAAATGGGGAGCAAGCCCGGCGCTGAAGATCACGAAGCGCGTGTTGACCATCGCGGCCGTGAGCAGGATGGTCCAGATCGGCAGCTTCGCCGCGAGGAGCGGCAGCACCGCGAGCTGCGACGAGCCCGCGTAGACCAGCAGCGACATCGCGCTCGCCTGCCAGAGGGTCATGACCGACTTGCTCATCGCGATGCCGGTGACGAGCCCCCACGAGAAAATCGCCATCAGCGTCGGGGAATAGTCGCGCGCGCCCTGGATCAGCGCGAAGCGGTCGGTGGCGGACAATCGAGCGAGCATGGGAAGCGGGCCGCAGCGGGCGGTTCGTCGGGGCGCCGGCGCCTCCTGCCGGGTCGACCCTTCGTTATTGGAATCGGTACCGGGCGATTATAGCGCCGGCCCCGCGCCGACCGACCGGATCGCCTTCAAATGACGCTAAAATATGCGTCTTTCCGGCTCAACGCTGCATACAACCGCATCCCAGGAGAAATCTATGTCAATGGCCGACCGCGACGGCAAGATCTGGATGGACGGCAAGCTGATCGACTGGCGCGACGCCAAGATCCACGTCCTGACCCACACGCTGCACTACGGCATGGGCGTCTTCGAGGGCGTGCGCGCGTACAAGTCGGCCGACGGCAGCACCGCGATCTTCCGCCTGTACGAGCACACGAAACGTCTGCTGAATTCGGCGAAGATCTTCCAGATGGACGTGCCGTTCGACCGGGAAACGCTTGAAGCCGCGCAACTCGCAGTCGTGCGCGAGAACCAGCTCGAGTCGTGCTACCTGCGCCCGATCATCTGGGTCGGCTCGGAAAAGCTCGGCGTGGCCGCGAAGGGCAACACGATCCACGTCGCGATCGCCGCATGGCCGTGGGGCGCGTACCTCGGCGAGGAAGGCCTCGCGAAGGGCATCCGCGTGAAGACGTCGTCGTTCACGCGCCACCACGTGAACGTGTCGATGGTGCGCGCGAAGGCGTCGGGCTGGTACGTGAATTCGATCCTCGCGAACCAGGAAGCCACCGCCGACGGCTACGACGAAGCGCTGCTGCTCGACGTCGACGGCTACGTGTCGGAAGGCTCCGGCGAGAACTTCTTCCTGGTGAACAACGGCAAGCTGTACACGCCCGACCTGTCGTCGTGCCTCGACGGCATCACGCGCGATACCGTGATCACGCTCGCGAAGGACGCCGGCATCGAGGTGATCGAGAAGCGCATCACGCGCGACGAGGTCTACACGGCCGACGAGGCGTTCTTCACCGGCACGGCCGCTGAAGTCACGCCGATCCGCGAGCTCGACAACCGCACGATCGGCAGCGGCGCGCGCGGCCCCGTCACGGAAAAGCTCCAGTCGGCGTTTTTCGATATCGTGTCGGGCAAGAACGCGAAGTACGCGAACTGGCTGACGAAGGTCTGAGCGCGCCGCGCCACCGACCGCCCCACAAAAGAGTGATAAGAGAAAGTCTCATGAGTGAAATCAAGGAAATGCCGCTGGTCGAGCTGACGGCCAAGGATCTTCCCGCGTACTGCCCGAACCCGGCCATGGCGCGCTGGAGCGCCCACCCGCGCGTCTTCATCGACGTCTCGCACGGCGAGGCACGCTGCCCGTACTGCGGCACGCGCTACAAGCTGCGTGACGGCGAGGTCGTCAAGGGCCACTGAGCCCCGGCGGCCGGGCCTGCAGGCTGATGCAGGCCCGCCGATCGCCCAGGCGGCGCAGCCGGATTGCCGGCGCGCCGCCATTCTCCATTCTGGCAACCCGAACGCGGCGCCTGAGCGCCGTGCTTCATTACGACATCGGAAGTCGACCTGATGCGTCGAGCGCTGGTTATCGCACCGAACTGGATCGGTGACGCATTGATGGCGCAGCCGCTTTTTGCGCTGCTGAAGAAAAACCATCCCCGCATCGCGATCGATGCCGTCGCGCCCTCGTGGGTCGCGCCCGTGCTCGAGCGGATGCCCGAGATCCACGATGTCTACGCGACCGATCTCGCGCACGGCAAGCTGCAACTGCTGCGCCGCTGGCAGCTCGCGAGCGACCTGCGCGACGTCGGCTACGACGCGGCGTACGTGCTGCCGAACTCGCTGAAATCCGCGGTGATCCCGTGGCTCGCGAACATCCCGCTGCGGGTCGGCTACACGGGCGAGCACCGCTACGGGCTGCTGAACGTGCGGCACGCGAACCCGGACAAATCGGGCGAGCGGCCGCCGATGACGGCCCACTACGCGGCGCTTGCATACGCGCCGGGCGCGAAGCTGCCCGAGTCGATGAAGACGCTGCCCGCGCCGCGCCTCGACGCCGATCTCAACGAGACGGCGCGCGTGTCCGCACGTTTCAATCTCGATACGCGCAAGCCGCTCGTCGTGTTCTGCCCGGGCGCGGAATACGGCCCGGCCAAGCGCTGGCCGCCCGAGCACTTCGCGTCGCTCGCCACCATCGTCCACCAGTCGTTCCCGTACACGCAGATCGTCGCGCTCGGCTCGCAGAAGGACGCCGCGGCCGCGCAGGCGATCGCCGACCACGCGCCGAACGTGCGCAACCTGTGCGGGCAGACGTCGCTGTCGGAGGCGTGCGCGCTGATCGCGCGCGCGAACGCGGTGGTCACCAACGATTCGGGGCTGATGCACGTTGCCGCCGCGCTACGCCGGCCGCTCGTCGCGCTGTACGGATCGACCGATCCGCGCCACACCCCTCCGCTGTCGGACCTGGCGAAGGTACAATGGCTTCATCTCGAATGCAGTCCCTGCTTCGAACGCGAGTGCCCGCTCGGCCACCTGAAGTGCCTGCGCGAACTCGGTCCCGAGCAGGTATTCGGCGATTTGCGCGGCATGCTCGTCGGGCAGCGCTGACCCTGGCCGGCAGCGTCGCACGGCGCGCCGGGCAATCCGATTCACCGGTGTACGGCGGCTCCATCCGGGCCGCCGTGCTGAATACGGCGCGCGACGCGCGCGAGAGATAACCCCGATGCCACGTTTTGCCCGCCTCTTCGAAGCCGCCGCCGATACGCTGAACGCCTACTACCAGGCCGTCGCCGATGCCAATCTCGACGCGCTGCTGGGACTGTGGATCGACGAGGATTTCGCCAGCTGCGTATGGGCGGACGGCGAGCATCTGCACGGCCTCGACCAGATCCGCAGCGGGCTCGCCAACCGGCTCGCCACGCGCCCCGTGACGATCGAGCCGCTCGACATCCGCGTGTACGACAGCCTCGGCACGGTCGTCTATACGATCGCCGAAGCGCATCAGCAGGCCGACCTGACGGCCGAACCCGACATGGTTTTCGCGACGTACGTGATGATTCACGAACGTGGCGAGTGGCGCATCGCGCACATTCACGCGAGCCCGATTCCCGAACAAGCGGCCGGACAATTCGCCGCGAAGATCCGTCATGGGCAGGGTCCGCTGCACTGACGAAAAGACGAAGCAACGCATACGCGGGGCGATCATGAGTACGGCTTCTCCGCCCACCTCGCCGCTGACCGGGGCCCCGGCCCCCGACGACGACATACTGCGCTATCGCGCACCACGCTGGCTGCCCAACAGCCATGCGCAAACCATCGTGCCCGCGCTGTTCGCGCGGCGTCCCGTCGTCGCTTATCGACGAGAGCGATGGGAAACCCCCGATCACGACTTCATCGATCTCGACTGGGTCGCGCATCTCGACAGCGCGGCGCCGGCGCCCGATGCGCCGCTGTTCGTGCTGTTCCACGGCCTCGAAGGCAGCTCCGGCTCGCACTACGCGCTCGCGATGATGGCCGCCGCGCGCGCGAAGGGCTGGCACGCCGTCGTGCCGCACTTCCGCAGTTGCAGCGGCGAGATCAACCGCCAGCCGCGCTTCTACCATCTCGCCGACAGCGCCGAGGTCGACTGGATCCTGCGCCGGCTCGCCGCGCAGCATCGCGGGCCGCTCGTCGCAGCCGGTGTGTCGCTCGGCGGCAACGTGCTGCTGCGCTGGCTCGGCGAGCATCGCAGCGACACGTCGATCCTGCGGGCGGCCGCCGCGATCTCGACGCCGATCGACGTGCACGCCGGCGGGCGCGCGCTGTCGCAAGGCTTTGCGATGGTCTACACGCGCAGCTTCCTGAAGACGCTCAAGCGCAAGGCGCTCGCGAAGCTCGACCAGTACCCGGGGCTGTTCGACCGCGACGCCATGCTGCAGGCCGTGACGATGCGCGACTTCGACGAAGTCGTGACCGCGCCGCTGCACGGTTTCGCGAACGCCGACGACTACTGGACGAAGGCGACGACACGGCCGCTGCTGCCCGCGATCGATGTGCCGACGCTGATCCTCAACGCCCGCAACGACCCGTTCCTGCCTGAATCGGCGCTACCGGGCCCGGCCGACGTATCGCCGGCCGTCGAGCTCGACCAGCCTGCGGCCGGCGGGCACGCGGGATTCATGACCGGGCCGTTCCCCGGCCGCCTCGACTGGCTGTCGGCGCGGGTGTTCGGCTATTGCTCCAAATTCGTCGACCATGGATGACATCGTCACGCAGGCCCTCGCCAAGTGGCCGAACGTGCCGCACTGTACCGGCTGGCTGCTGCTCGACCGGCGCGGCGAATGGCGGCTGCGCGACGACGCGGCGCAGGCGGCCGGCGAACTCGGCTCGCCGATCCGGCATGCGGCGCTGAACGCGTTCATCGGCCGCAACTACGAATGCGATGCGCAGGGCCAGTGGTTCTTCCAGAACGGGCCGCAGCGCGTGTACGTCGAGCTCGCCTATACACCGTGGATCGTCCGGCTCGCCGAGCGCGACGGGCAGCTCACGCTCACCGACCAGACCGGCGCGCCGTTCGAACCGGACGAAGCCTGGCTCGACGACGCGGGCGGCGTGCTGTTTCGCGCGGCCGGCACGCCGCCGCGCATCGCGGCGCTGCACGATCACGACCTCGGGCTGTTCGCCGATCATGCGGATTTCGATGCCGCGCCGCCCGTGCTGCGCTGGCGCGACGGCCGCACGCTGCCGCTCGGCAGCATCGTCGGTGCGGACGTGCCCGCGCGGTTCGGCTACGTCGCCAGCCCGGCGCAACAGGCCCGCAATACGGCTGACAGCGGCAACTGACCCGCAGCGGCCGCGCCCGCGCTTCCCGAGTATCGGCCGCTACCCGCGGCCATTCTTCTCGTCTTCGCGCTCTTCCTTGTAGCGCGCCTCGAATTCCAGCAGCCGCGCGCCGATCATCGACTGCTCGTAGAACGACACGTCCTTCGCGTCGCGCGCTTCCTTCAGCTGGCGAATCGCCGACGGCCACGCGCCGTCGAGCGCGAGCTTCTCAGCGAGCGCGCGGCGCCGCGCCAGCAGGTCACCCTTGCCGTCGCTCGCCTTCGCGAGATAGTCCCACCAGTCCGGCTGCTCGGGGTCGGCCTTCGCCTGCGCGCGTGCCTGCGCCTGCGCTTCCGCGAAACGGCGCGCCGCGATCAGCGCCTGAAGATGCGCGACGATCGCCGCGTGCGACGCCGGCCAGCGCCGCTGCGCGAGCGCCGCGAGCCGCACCGCGTCGTCGGCCCGCCCCGCGCGGCGCGCGATGTCGGCGGCCAGGACGTCGAGGCTCGGCGAGCTCGTCGCCGGATCGTCCTCACGCCGCTCGCGGGCGTCGAACGCACTGCGTGCCGACGCGAGCGCCTTGCCGGCCGCGTCGTATTCGCCGAGCAGCGCATCCGCGAGTGCGATGCCGTACCAGTTCGCCGCGACGTTCGGCGCGGTGCGATCGTCGATCTCGAACTGCATCCGCCGCGCCTCGGCCGCGATGTCGGTCGGCGCGCGGTTCTGCAGGACGCGCAGCCGCGCACGTACGAACCCGTATTCGGGCGACTGGCGCGGCTGCCGGTACGGCGCGCGGCGCGCGCGATCCTCCATGTCGGCGATCCGCTCGCCGGTCAGCGGGTGCGTACGCGCGTAGGCCGGCACGCCCGCATCGCCCATCGACGCGCGGTCGAGCCGCTCGAAGAAGCCCGGCATCCCGTATGGGTCATAGCCCGCGCCCGCGAGCAGCTGAAAGCCGACGCGATCGGCCTCGCGCTCGGCCGAACGCGAGAAGCGCAGCTGGTTGTCCACCGCATACGCCTGCCCGCCCATCGCGATCGCACTGCCGAGGTCGCCGCTTCTCGCGAGCACGCCGGCCAGCACACCGAGCAGCATCGTCGCGAGCGCCGTGTAGCCGGTCTTCTCATTCGCGCCGATCATCCGCGCGATGTGCCGCTGCAGCACGTGCCCCATCTCGTGGCCGACCACCGATGCGAGTTCCGACTCCGTCTGTGTCGTGACGACGAGGCCGCTGTTGATCCCGATGAAGCCGCCCGGCATCGAGAATGCGTTGATCTGCGGATCGCGCACCGGGAACAGGTCGAAGTCCGGCGTGTAGCCGCCGATGAAGCGCGCGGCCGCCGCGGCCGCGAGCCGCGCCGCCATCGCGTTCAGGTAGTCGCGCACGAGCCAGTCGTCGAGATAGTCGGGATCGCGCCGCACTTCGCGCATCACGCGTTCGCCGAGCCGGCGCTCGGCCTGCGGCGTCAGCGAACCGCCGGAGCCGTCGCCCAGGTCGGGCAGCTCCAGCGAGCGAAGCGGCGCGCGCAGGCTCGCGGCCGGTGCCGACGCGCCGCCTGCGTCCGAAAACCGGCTCTCCGCGCCGCCGTACGTGCCGAACACGCCGGCCGCGATGCCGGACGGCACGGTGGAAATCGACCGCGCGCCGCCGGCCGCCGATTCGAGCGGCGGCGCGGACGCGCTCTGCGCACGGCCGCTCGGAGGCAATGCGAGCGCCACCGACAGCGACACGGCAAGCAACTGTTTGACACGCATGGCAGGATGAAAACGACGCCGTCCCGCGCGCCGGGCGCGCATCGCGGCGTTTGGTCTGAATATTCGGGTCATTGTACCGGCGGCAGCGTGACTGTCCCGTTCGGCATGGACGCCATCTGCGTCCCCGGCGCCGCGTATGCCACTGCTATGATAGGCGCCCGTTGAACCGTTGGATCGGATCGGGGCGCAGAGACGGGATTCGATGCCCCGGCCAATCGCGATGCGCGATCGCGGGACGTGCTCGCGCCCGCCGTTCCACTAGAGGAAGACATGTCAGGACTCACCCATTTCGATGCCGCCGGCCATGCGCACATGGTCGACGTCGGCGGCAAGCAGGAAACCCGACGCATCGCGATCGCGCGCGGCACGATCCGGATGCTGCCGGCCACGTTCGCGCTGATCCGCGACGGCAAGGCCAAGAAAGGCGATGTGCTCGGCGTCGCGCGCATCGCGGCCATCCAGGGCGCCAAGCGCACGGCCGACCTGATCCCGCTGTGCCATCCGCTCGCGCTGACGCGCGTGGCCGTCGAGTTCGAACTCGACGACGCGTTGCCCGGCGTCCACTGCGTCGTGCAGGTCGAGACGTTCGGGCGCACCGGCGTCGAGATGGAAGCGCTGACCGCCGTGCAGGTCGGGCTGCTGACCGTCTACGACATGTGCAAGGCCGTCGATCGCGGGATGGTGATCACCGACGTGAGCGTGCGCGAGAAACGCGGCGGGAAGTCGGGGGACTGGAAGGCGGAGGAATAAGACTCCGTTTCGTAAATCCTTTCTTCGATTCCATACCGGCCACCCCGGTATCACCTTCGTTTGACGAAATCGCCTCGAATCTGACTGCTAGCATACGAAAAATCGATCTTGTCCCACTCCGGTCTCACAAGAAACTGGAATGGCTTCAATTCTGAGGCTGGCCCAATTTCCGTCCCAGTCTTAGTTGGAAAATTCCGGCTCTTCGGGGCGGGCCGAACCGGCCCGATCGGTGCACTGGCGGGCGAATTCCGCCGATGCGCACCGTAATGCACTCGCACTTCCGTGATCTACTTGATGCGCATTTCCAGTGCGCTTTGATCCCGCGCGACCGACTCGTAGCGGTAGACCGTGCGGAACAGCTGCAATAACGCGCAGGTCTGCCGCTGGCTTGCGCCGAAACGCTGCATCAAGTCCGTGAAAAGCTCACGGCGCCGAGAAGGCTTCAGAGCTTTTTTGACAGCACGTCCTGCAGCATGGCCTTGTCCAGCGACAGATCGGCCACGAGCCGCTTGAGCTTGGCGTTCTCTTCCTCAAGTTGCTTCAGCCGGCGCAGTTCCGAGCGCGACAGCCCGCCATATTTCGTCCGCCAATTGTAGAACGTCGCGTCGCTGATCCCCATCTTGCAGCACACCTCCGCGACAGGCGTGCCCAGCTCGGCCTGCTTCAATGCGTATGTGATCTGTTCCTCGGTGAACTTGCTCTTCTTCACGGCATGACCTCCTGGTCTCGATGACAACGCCATGCCGGAATTTTCCACTTTCAAATGGGACAGTTTTGTGGGCTAGGGTCATGCCAATGTAAAGATCTGATGAATTCATGCCGTTATCCATGTGGGTGCAATAAATGCGCTCGCGATCAATGGACGACTAGGAGGTGGTTGAGTGGCAATTGAATCCGGAGCTTGGGCTCCATATCTTAATAATCCTATTGTCTGCGCTGCTTTCGTGGTTTCAGTCGCGTCTGGCGTCGTCTTCGCCGTGCTGAAAACCAAGAAATCGGATAAAAAAATCATCCAACTGGCGGTTGTGTGCTTTTTCCTCATCTCCCTTGGTGTTCTCCTTGTATCTGCCGGTACAGTCTTAGGCCAGAATCGAGGCTCGGTTGAGAACGCGCGAGCACAATCAAGCAATGGCAATGGCAATGGCAATGGCAATGGCAATGGCAATGGCAATGGCAATGGCAATGGCAATGGCAATGGCAATGGCAATGGCAATGGCAACAGTGTTGCGCAAGGCGCATCTTCATCCGTAGGGAATGTACAACTAAATGCGGCCCCGATTGCACCCGCTTCGGGATCGTCGGCTCCTGTTGTCACCGGCATTAATACGGGAGGCCTTTTGTCCAATAATGTCCAGGTGGTGAATGGCTCGAACAATAATGTTACCAACCAAGCGGGGAAACAGAAGTGAAAGTGAAAATTTCGCTCATCGCTCTAGTTGCCGCACTCTCTTCATGCCCCTCGTTGTCCACTAGCGCTGAAGGTGCAGGGAATGCGCAAATCGTCACCGGCGACTGCAATATTGTAGTTAATTCGGCTACACCAAAATCATTCCCTGCGCAGTACTGCCCGAAATTCTCTGTCGCAAAGGATGCGGCAGATGCACTCGCAAAAATAGAGAGATATATCGAAGCCTCAAATCCAACCAAATTGGACTTAGCCTCCGCTAAAATTGAGAAATGGGCATCGGATAGCGAAGACTATTTAACACTCAGCCTTTCCAATACCAGCACACTGCCGGCACAGAGGGTGAAGATTCGATTTTTGGCTCCGGTTAATCCAGGGGAAAATCAATCTCATCAAATAAATTTTAGCCCCAGCCGAGCCGTCCCATCAGCCATGCTAAAAAGTCTTAGCATTGGAAGCAAAGATACAACAAAAATTCCAGTGGCCCCTGTTTCAGAGTTGATCAGATATTCTAGAAATGGAGTGCCAGCCGATTACGAGTTCATTGGTGCAGGCACAACCCCAAACGCGCCCGATGATATGACGCAGCAATACATTCAAGGCCACGGCTTGACCAATAACTACACATTCCAGTCGACCGCGTCCAGTCTTGGCGTTCAGATTTTGTATGGAACGATATTCGGCGGAAAAGTTAGCCTGCTAACTGGTGTGTATCTTTATTTCGGGAAAGTCACTGCTAATCAGCCAATCGACGGCACAGAGCGGGAGGGCATCATCGAATAGGTAGCTACTTCCAGCGGTCTATGAGTGTGCACGAACAATCATTGGCCTTCTTCGGTGACCTGAGCAGCATGGTTCGCACTGAATCAGTTTTTTTATGGGCTCGGTGTGAACCGTTTAGAGAAAAGTCTCGACCCGGTTCACCTGAGGCACACCCGATTCACATTGCTCGTAGGTGGTCAGCACACTCCTGTCTGGGCCATCACGAGACGTGAGATTGGTTACCGGCAATCCATAAAGAAAGGCCCTAAGCGGTCGATAACTACACTGAGTTATGCGGACGCCCCCCTATCGCAGGCGCCCCCTTTCTAACCATGTCGTAACGAACAAGCACGGAGGGTCTCAAAATGGCTATCACTTGCCCGAAATGCAACAGCCCGCAGGTGGACAAGCGAAATTACGGGAAAAAAGCAGGCACTGCGGTTGGGGCGGGCGCAGGGGCAGTGGGAGGCTGGCTCGGTGCAGGCGAAGGCGCGGCCGCGGGTGCAGCAATCGGTTCGCTAGTTCCTGTCGTCGGAACCCTGCTTGGCGGCATCGCCGGTGGTATTTTGGGCGCATTGGGTGGTGCCGCCACCGGCGCAGTTGTAGGCTCAAAAGCTGGCGAGATGGTGGACTCGCATGTGCTCGACAACTACAAATGCCTCGATTGCGATCATACGTTTAGCGTATAAGCTATCTTCGTCCGCCTGAACCGATAAGCCCTTGCAGTCCGTCCGACTGCAAAAACCAACTGGCGGAATGTTAGCGCCCCAGGGTCTCAAATTCGGCGCGGCGGACCACGATGCAGGCTCCATGATTATCACGGCGACTAGTTAAAACATGACCGACAAGACCATCGAACAATTCGACCAAGCGATGCGCGGCATTTATGACGCCGCCCGACGGTTGAAGCCGCCATACCACGCAACATACTTCTTGCGGATGGTGAACGAACACGGTGGCAAGGAGACTGCGAACCGACTGCTGGCAACAAACAAGCCATCGGAAGGGTTCACTGAACTCTTTCTCCGTGGACGGGAAAACCTCCGTCTAAGCGTCGAATATCTTGTCCTTCAGAAACCGTGGCGCGATCTGTTCACGGAAGAACAGCTTGCGGTCGCGAGGAAGCGGTTGATCGAGGTTGAATGTCCGTTGCCAGCGGACGAGCGGGGTTGATCGCCTGACGACACCGAAATGACCTACAGATATTTCCTCGACGGCGTGGTCCATCCCGAACGAGCGCAGATACCCGATCACCACATCTCCCCTAAGTTCAAGCACGTTGTATCCGGGGTGAATGCGAAAGCTGACGTTCGGATTCTCATGAATCAGGTGGCTGTATGGGTCGAGACGGAAGTCGAGTGGAATGCCTTGGACCTGCGCAACGCAGTCAGGTACATGGTCCAGCTGGAAATGGACATTGTGGGCTTCCTTCTCGGCCACACCTATGATGTGGAAATACGGCGGGCCATCTGCCCGGAAGTCGGTCTCGATGTCGTTTTCGGCATCGACGTTCCTTGCATCGGCGAACTGCATCGGGGAGTCGATCTGCATGCCCGAATTGCAGCCATGCGTCCTAAGCTGCGAGGCGAACCGGGAGTCTTCCTTCATCGGTGCTTACGCGACCTTATCACCGCGATGAAGGAACCGGACGATGTTGCTTTCCACTGCTATCGAGCCATCGAATCGCTTCGCCACCATTGCGTCGCTACTCGATCACTGGACCCGAAGGACAAGACAACTCAGTGGAAGACACTGCGCGAGATTGCCGGGTGTGATGAATCAGCGACGAGGCTACTGGAAAATGCAGCGCAGGCCCCACGCCACGGAGAACCCCAAGTCGTTCCTGAGGCAGATGCGGTCAAGCTCCTGACCACAGCATGGACTATCGCGGACGGCTACATCCTCAACTGCTGATGATGTTTGCGGTCATTCCGAGAACAGCTACGCGCTCGACGACAACCCGATCCGGTTCAAGGTGCGCCCCGACGGCTTCGAGGTGCGCGCGACGGTCGGCTCGATGGACAGCGACGTGATGACGCGGCCGGGCATCTTCCGCTACCGCGTCGACGGCGACACCGTGCAGCGCGTACAGCCCGTCGCGCTCAACGGCCGCGATTTCGTCGACGAATGGCTGAAGGCGGATGATGCGCTGGCGCGCGAATGGAGCGAACCCGCCGCAGCAGCGGCCGCGCTGAAAGGCCGGCAGGCGTTCGACAAGGCCAGCAAGGTGGCCGGCAGGGGGTTCGCGTATGGCCCGGTGCGCGGCTGCTCGGACAGCAAGGATCGCTTTCAGGTCGAACTCGATCTGACGGGCACCACCGGGGAAACGGTCGCGCGACACTACGCGCAGATTCGCCAGGAGCGCAACGGGTTCACGCTGCTCGGGCTGAGTACCGCGGCCGAGCCGGCTTGCCGCGGCGCGAACCTGATGCCGCAGCACTGAACGTCGGACGCGCGTGCCGTCACGGCCGCGCGCATCGACTGTCGGCGGTCATGCACAACGAGGCGGCGGGGACCTCTAAGCGGGCCGCACCGCCCACGCCTCACTGGCCGCGCTGCGGCTCGAACACGAACGGTTGGGTCAGCAGGAACGGGTTCGCGGTCGCGCCCGTCTGCACGCAGGTCGCGTGCGTCATCGCGTCGACGGCCGCACGATCAGCCGCCGCATTGCGGCTGCTCGTCGTCACGGTGACGTTCTGCGCTTCGCCGGACGTCGTCATCAGCGCGCGCACGAGCACGGTCGCCGGGCGCGTGAGCGGCTTCGCGGTATCCGGATAGACGGCGCGTGGAATGTGACAGGTCAGCTTGCTTTCCTGCGACGACGACAGCATCGCGCAGCCGGAAAACAGCATCGCGACGGCGGGCAGGATCAGGTAGGTCGAGCGAATAGCCATGGTCGAATATCGTTCTTCAGCACTGTTCCGGACACACGCGCCGCGCACCGGAACACGTCGCCCGGCCGCATCGCATGCATCACACTGCGCCGCAGCCATCGGACCGGCGCCCCGTTACGGCCGCACGGCCGATCGATGCTCGGCCGCGATCCTGCGTGGCGGACTTCCCGGGTGACCGGGGTGTTGCCTGTGTTCGCGCTGCCCTCGCCTCACACGGGTCGGCACGCGAGCGCTTTCGCGCATTGTGCACGCGCGGCCCGGCGAGAGGCGGCGATTTGACAATGGTTGACGCGAATCGCCGGGCCTTCAGCCGGAATCCATGCAATCCGCGAGGTAATCGATGCGCGGCCGGAATCGCCGGGTTCGCGCCGGGCGCTAACGCCCGACGCGCACCGCCGCTCCGTCGCGGCTCGGCACATGCCGGAATTCCCCGTTCCGGCAGGCGCTGCGCGCATCAATCCGAATCGTCGTCGTCCTCGTCGTCGGCCGCATCGGCCGGCACTTCGCCGTATTTCGCGACGACCGCCGCCTTGAACGGCTTCAGCGCCGGCTGCTGATCGCACAGCTTGTACAGCGCGGCCAGTTGCTGCGGCCAGTCCTTCAACTCCTTCGCAAACACGTGCAGGCGTGCGACGGTGTCGAGCGCGTCGGCCTCGCGGCCGGCCAGCGCCTGCAGTGCCGCATAGCGGCGCAGCACCGTCTCGCCGGGCAGCAGCGCAATCGCGCGCTCATGCGCGGCGAGCTTGGCCGGCAGGTCGTCCGCCGAAATCGGGAGGAGCGTAGCCGCACCGTATTCACCCCACGCGCCGAACAGCAGCGACGGCGCATCGCGGTACTGCGCAGCCGGATCGCTGCCGTAATACAGCACTTCCGCGCGCTGGTAGTCGCGCAGCACCGGCACCGCCGCCAGCACGCCGCCGACCGACAGCACCGCGAACAGCCCGAATGCCGCACGCCCCGGCAGGATGCGCAGCGACTTCACCTCGAGCAGCCCGATCACGAACATGGCCGGCAACAGGAAGAACATGTACTGCTGCGGATACTCGACCAGCGCGTGCATCAGCAGGATGCCGATCAGCGCGAAGCCGAACACGCGCATGCTCGACTGCGGCGCGCGCACCGCGCGCACGAACCACGTCACGAGCGCGACGACGAGCACGCCCAGGCCGGCGAGGCCGGACTTCGCGAGCAGGTCGATGAAGATGTCGTGCGAGTTGTTCGCGATCTCGACACCGCCGAGCGAGCGCACGAGCGCGAACTGGTGCGACGGGAATTCACCCCAGCCGACACCGAGCAGCGGATGTTCGCGAAACATCGCGAGCCCGTACTTCCACAGCGCGAGGCGCGGTGCGATCTGCCCCGCGTCCCGCATCCGGTCGGCCGCGGATTCCGCGAGACCCAGGTGATAGTGGACGTTCGCCCAGCGCACCGCGACGTTCACCGCGATGAACGCCACCGCGAGCACGACCGGGATCGCCCACGCACGCGCATTGCCCGGCGCGCGGCGCGATTCGAGCCACGCCATCCAGAAGCCCGCGACGACCATCACCGCGACCTGCAGCCACGGCCCGCGCGACACCGTCAGCGCCAGACCGGCGGACAGCACGATCGACAGCACGAGCCACGCCCATACCGCGAGCCGGCGCGTCTGCACGAGATACAGCGCGCCCGCGAACGCGAACGCGATGTAGCTGGCCAGATGGTTCGCTTGCGCCATGTTGCCGTACGGACGGCGATCGACCGCGACGTTGTATATCACGACGAACGGCGACAGCGCCGACTCGAGGTGGAACAGCTGCACGATCTGCGTTCCGACCGCGAACACGCCGCCGATGAGCAGCGCGCCGGCCATCATCCGCGACACGGCCTCGGCCAGGCCGTCGCGCGCGAGCGCATAGCCGGCCTGCATCGCGACCAGCGCGGCGGCGAGATAGCCGACCGCCAGCCAGTTCATCGACGGCACCTTGAGCGGGATCAGCGCGACCTGCGCGATGAGCACCACGGCGAACCCGAGCGGCGCGACGAACGCGGCCGGCGCCGCAAACGGCTCGGCCGGGCGGCCCGCGCGCGCGAGCAGCACAACGGACACACCGACCAGCAAATACAGCACCAGTGCCGAAAACTCGGAATAGAAGGTCGGGATCGGATACGTGTGATTCGTGATCGCGTACGGCACGATCAGGGCGACAGCCAGCGCAACGAGCGGCAACGAACGGGAAAAAGTAGAAGGCATGAGCGAACCGGATGTCAGCAACCGGCGCACTATACAAAACTTTGCCCCCTCTGTGCGGGGCCTTCGCTCCGCGCCCTGGCGCCGGGTGGCCGCCCCGGCCGGCTGACGAGGCGGCCGGCATGCTGCCCGCGCCGCCCTGCACCACGATCGGCACTAAGCGCGGCACTCCGCCGGCGCATATTTCGCGGGCAGCGTCGCCGCGTCAGCCGGCAGCGGCCCGGCCCCCGGCGCGGGCAGCGACGACGCCCCCTTGCCGGCGGCGAAGCACTCCCACGCGATCGCGCCGGCCTGCATCGCGCCCTTTTTGAGCGGCACGCGTGCGGTGGGCGCGTCGGCCTTGTCGGGCGCGGACGGCACGAGCACCAGCGTGTTGGTGCCGGCCGCGGCGACGCGCGTGGTGAACGCGACCGTGATCTGGCCGGTCTCGCCGTCGATCACAACCGATTCGACGTTGCGGGTCGCGGCCGGCGGGCTGTAGCCGCCGTCGAGGCTCGCGCCGCTTGCGGCGTTGTCGGCGACGGCGAGCCGCGCGGACGACGCAAGCGCGAGCCCTTCGCCGACGCGCGAGCGCGCAAGGTAATCCTGGTACGCGGGAATCGCATAGGCCGCGATCACGCCGACGATCGCCAGCACGATCATCAGTTCGATCAGCGTGAAGCCGGCCGGCCGCCAGCGCGGCGACGGCCGGTTCGCGCGCCGCAGATCGGCGGCCACGCGACGGAACAGGGAAACGGAAAAGGCTTCGAACATGGCAGGCTCCGGAAACGAAAAACGCCTGCCGTAAAGGCAGGCGTCTCGATCGTAGCCAGCGGGCCGTGAATCCGGCAGTCGGCCGGACGGCCAATGTCAGTGCGCGTGCGGTACGTCGCGGCGCTTCCTGAGCGTGTAACCGATCGCCACGACGAACAGCGCGCCCGCGATGCTCGCGCCGTAGAGGACCTCCGGCGTATCGAGCACCGGCCAGCGGTCGCCGACCGGGTCATTCACGATCAGCCCGCCCGCGATCCAGCCGAGCAGCCCCGCACCGAATGCCACGAAGATCGGGAAACGGTCGAGCAGCTTCAGCACCAGCGTGCTGCCCCACACGATGATCGGCACGCTGACGACGAGCCCGAAGATCACGAGCGCGATCCGGTGCGACGGGTCGGCCTGTTCGGCCGCGCCCGCGATCGCGATCACGTTGTCGAGGCTCATCACCGCATCGGCGATCACGATCGTCTTCACGGCGTCCCACAGCCGGCTGGCCGGCTTGATGTCGTCGTGCGCGCCCTCGGCCGGCGCCATCAGCTTGATGCCGATCCACAGCAGCAGCAACCCGCCGCCGAGCTTCAGGAACGGCACGTCGAGCAGCGCGACCGCGAACGTGATCAGCGCGACACGCAGCAGGATCGCCCCCGCGGTGCCCCAGACGACGCCGCGCAGCCGCTGGTTCGCGGGCAGGTTGCGGCATGCGAGCGCGATCACGACGGCGTTGTCGCCGCCGAGCAGGATATCGATGATGACGATCTGGAGAACGGCGCCCCAGTGGAGCGACGTCAGGAATTCGAGCATGGCGTGACGGGCAGGACGGCGGCCGCCCGCGGGCGACCCGGTTCATTGCCGGCACATGCGCGATGCATGCCCGGTGCTTACGAATTCATTGCGCGAGCATAACAAAAAACGCCGGCAAAGCCGGCGTTTTCTGCAGGACGAACCCAGGTGGAAATATTACAGCGCCTTCTTCAGCAGACGGCCCATTTCCGACGGGTTGCGCGTCACGGTGATGCCGCACGCCTCCATGATTTCCAGCTTCGCTTCGGCCGTATCCGCACCGCCCGAGATCAGCGCGCCGGCGTGGCCCATGCGCTTGCCCGGAGGCGCCGTGACGCCAGCGATGAAGCCGACCACCGGCTTCTTCATGTTGTCCTTGATCCACTCTGCCGCATTGGCTTCGTCCGGACCACCGATTTCGCCGATCATCACGACTGCGTCCGTATCCGGATCGTCGTTGAACATCTTCATCACGTCGATGTGCTTCAGACCGTTGATCGGGTCGCCGCCGATACCGACTGCCGACGACTGGCCGAGGCCGAGTGCCGTCAGCTGGGCAACCGCTTCATACGTCAGCGTGCCCGAACGCGACACGACGCCGATGCGGCCCTTGCGGTGGATGTGACCCGGCATGATGCCGATCTTCAGTTCGTCCGGCGTGATCGTGCCCGGGCAGTTCGGCCCGAGCAGCAGCGTCTTGCGGCCTTCGCGACGCATGCGGTCCTTCACTTCGATCATGTCGCGCACGGGGATGCCTTCCGTGATGCAGATCGCGAGATCCAGATCGGCTTCGACCGCTTCCCAGATCGCAGCGGCTGCGCCTGCCGGCGGAACGTAGATGACCGACACGGTCGCGCCGGTTTCCGCCTTCGCTTCCTTGACGCTTGCGTAGATCGGAATGCCTTCGAAATCTTCGCCGGCCTTCTTCGGGTTCACGCCCGCGACGAATGCTTCGCGGCCGTTTGCGTATTCACGGCAGGCGCGCGTATGGAACTGACCGGTTTTGCCGGTAATGCCCTGCGTGATGACCTTCGTGTCCTTGTTGATCAGAATCGACATGTATTTTGACCTCTGTTCGATTGGCGTCGCGAGCGAACCGCGCCGCCATACCTATTCATTGAGCGCGCTTACTTGCCTGCGGCAGCCGCGACGACCTTCTGCGCAGCCTCTTCCATGCTGTCCGCCGAGATGATCGGCAGGCCCGAATCGGCCAGCATCTTCTTGCCGAGGTCCTCGTTCGTGCCCTTCATGCGCACGACGAGCGGCACGTTCAGGTTCACGGCCTTCGAACCGGCGATCACGCCTTCCGCGATCACGTCGCAGCGCATGATGCCGCCGAAGATGTTCACGAGGATCGCCTTCAGATCCGGGTTTTTCAGCATCAGCTTGAACGCTTCCGTGACCTTCTCGGTGGTCGCGCCACCGCCGACGTCCAGGAAGTTCGCCGGCTCACCGCCGAACAGCTTGATCGTGTCCATCGTCGCCATTGCCAGGCCTGCGCCGTTCACGAGACAGCCGATGTTGCCGTCGAGCGAGATGTACGCGAGGTCGAACTTCGACGCTTCGATTTCAGCCGGATCTTCTTCGTCCAGATCGCGGTATGCGACGATTTCCGGGTGGCGGAACAGCGCGTTCGAGTCGAAGTTGAACTTCGCGTCGAGTGCGATGACCTTGCCGTCGCTGGAAACGTTCAGCGGGTTGATTTCAGCCAGCGACGCGTCGGTTTCCCAGAATGCCTTGTACAGGCCTTGCAGGATCGCGCGCGCTTGCGGAATCGAAGCAGCCGGCACGCCGATCTTCGCGGCGAGGTCGTCGGCCTGTGCGTCGAGCAGGCCCGTCGACGGCTCGACGATGACCTTGTGGATCAGTTCCGGGTGCTTTTCGGCGACTTCTTCGATGTCCATGCCGCCTTCGCTCGAACCCATCAGAACGATCTTTTGCGTCACGCGGTCAACGACGAGGCTGACATACAGTTCCTGCTTGATGTCGGCGCCTTCTTCGACCATCAGACGGTTGACCTTCTGGCCTTCCGGGCCCGTCTGGTGCGTGACGAGCTGCATGCCGAGGATCTGGTTCGCGTATTCGCGGACCTGCTCGATCGACTTCGCCACCTTCACGCCGCCGCCCTTGCCACGGCCACCTGCGTGAATCTGAGCCTTCACGACCCATACCGGGCCGCCGAGCTCTTCTGCCACCTTGACGGCCTCGTCCACCGAGAACGCCGGCTTGCCGCGCGGTACCGCGACTCCGAATTTCCGCAGGATTTCCTTACCCTGGTACTCGTGAATCTTCATGCGTGATTCCCTTCAGTCTGAGAGTTGGATGAAAAGTCGCTTTAGACGCTTCTTCGAATGATTTCCGTTCATTCCTTCGTGCTGCCTTCACCGGGCACGTCCGGCCGGCTCGCGCCATACCAGCGCGGGTAGTACTGCCGCACGACCTCGCCGTCGAACCGCAACGCCCGGCAGCGGCCGAGCTGGAAAGGCGCTTCGTCGTGCACGCCGTCATGGTCCGGCCCCTCGCCCCCCTCCTCGCGCACGTTCCACACGTCACCGGCGAACGCCTGGATCGCTGCGGTCGGCAGCACGGCGCACAGTTCGGTGAGATGGGAGCAGCCTGCGACGCCGGCGAGCAGCCGGTTCGCGTTGCGGCGGAAATTGCGGAAGAGATTGAGCCCGATGAGGGCGCGATAGGCGGGAGTGGCGGATTGACAGTGACCGGGATAGGGAACCCATTCCGAAGACGCTTCGGCGTCGACGACATTGAGGTCACGATCGATAGTCACGCGCAGCCAGAGTTCGTGGATCGGCAGGCCCTGGGGCCGGATGCCCGACGCAAGCGCGACATCGCGCGGCTTGTGGTCGGTCAGGCAGGCTTCGATGTCCCACAAGCCGTCGCCGCGCTCGTAAGCTTCCGCTCGGATTGCGCGTTGATGTCGCAACTGACGGGGCACGGGCTCGGATAGCGGCATGCTGGAGGTTGAGGCCGAAGAGGAAAACCCAAGGATTTTAGCATATTGGGTATTTGAGACAGCTTGACGCAACGGCGGGTATTCCCGCCTGTCCGGAAGCGGTTGCGATGCAGCAAAATCGCGCGCCACGCGCGCGATCGGCGTGGTCAGTCGTCGACCAGGAAATCGTCGCCGACCTTCAGCAACTTCACGATGGTCGCACTCGAGAAGCCGCGCGCGGCGAGAAAGCGCGCCTGCTTCGCACGCTCGGCCGGCGTTTGCGGCAGTGCACCGAATTTCTTGCGCCAGACCGCCTGCGCACGCGCCCATTCAGTCTCGCGGAGCTGCGCATTCACCTCTTCGACGAGCGTGTCGCCCACCGCATGACGCTTCAGCTCGCTGACGATGCGTGCGACGCCGACACGCGACGCGCGACGATGCACGAGACTCTCGGCAAAGCGCGCATCGGACAGCCAGCCTTCCTGTTCCAGCGCATCGAGCACGGGATCGACGGATTCGTCTTCGCCGACGTAGGGCGCGAGCTTGCGCGCGAGTTCCGTGCGACTGTATTCACGGCGGGATAGATAGCCGAGCGCGCGGCCCTTCAGCGATCGCTGAGGCTTCGATGACTTGCGCTCGGTCGCGCCCGGAGCGTCACCTGATGCAGTGCTGGAAGAAGCACCCGGCGCGCGACGTGTGCGGCGCGGATGCTGGCTGCTGCGCGTATAGACATCTTCCCTGGCCGGCGCCGATGCATCGGCTGCGCGATCACCCGGGAAGCTGACACCGGAAACACGACGGCGGGAGCGATCGTGCGCGTCGAACGATTCATCGTCGTCGAACGGATCGTCCGGTGCGGCAATCTCAAACGAAACGAGGGCATCGTCGGATGCCCTCGTCGCGGTGCGGTTCGCGGCATTGCTGCCTGCGCCCCGCCGATCGGCGCCCGAGGATCCGGCTCGCCGGCCGGAGCGACCCGCCGTTTCGGGCGCGTCGCTCTCCTCCGGCTCGCCAGCCTGACCTCGGCGCCCGACCATCACTCTTCTTCGTCCATCGCCTCGGCTTCGTCCTGGCCTGCCCCATCGGGCATGGTGACCACGCCAAGCGATTCGCGAATGCGGTTCTCGATCTCGCGTGCGATTTCCGGATTCTCGCGCAGGAATTCACGCGCGTTGTCCTTGCCCTGGCCGATCTTCTCGCCGTTGTAGCTGTACCAGGCGCCCGCCTTGTCGACGATCTTCGCCTGCACGCCGAGATCGATGATCTCGCCCTGACGCGAAATGCCTTCGCCGTACAGGATGTCGAAGATCGCTTCGCGGAACGGCGGCGACACCTTGTTCTTGACGACCTTCACGCGGGTTTCGTTGCCGATCACCTCGTCGTTCTTCTTGATCGAGCCGATCCGGCGGATGTCGAGACGCACCGACGAGTAGAACTTCAGCGCGTTGCCGCCCGTCGTGGTTTCCGGGTTGCCGAACATCACGCCGATCTTCATCCGGATCTGGTTGATGAAGATCACCAGGCAGTTCGTGCGCTTGATCGTGCCGGTCAGCTTGCGCAGCGCCTGCGACATCAGGCGGGCCTGCAGACCCGGCAGCGAATCGCCCATCTCGCCTTCGATTTCGGCCTTCGGCACGAGCGCCGCGACCGAGTCGATGACGATCATGTCGATCGAGCCCGAGCGCACCAGCGCGTCGGTGATTTCAAGCGCCTGCTCGCCGGTGTCCGGCTGCGAGATCAGCAGCTCCGGCACGTTCACGCCAAGCTTCGCCGCATATTGAACGTCGAGCGCGTGCTCGGCGTCGATGAACGCTGCGGTGCCGCCGATCTTCTGCAGTTCGGCAATGACCTGCAGCGTGAGCGTGGTTTTACCGGACGATTCCGGACCGTAGATCTCGACCACCCGGCCGCGCGGCAGGCCGCCGACGCCGAGCGCGATATCGAGACCCAGCGAGCCCGTGGACACGACCTGGATGTTCTCGGCCGCCTCGCCGTCGCCCATGCGCATGATCGAGCCCTTGCCGAACTGCTTCTCGATCTGGGCAAGCGCGGCGGCCAGCGCCTTGCTCTTCTCGGCGGTCATCCCGGAGCCCTTCTTGCTATCTTCCATGAATCGTCCTTTGCTATGATGAGCAGCGTCTGTTAGAGGCGCGCCCGCTTTCAAGCGCTGCCCACGAATGCAGACACTGTATAAAAAAACAGTGTTTTGTGCAAGCCCGCAATGCAGAGCGTTGTACACGAATAACTTCGGAGACAGCCGGCCGGCGCGAACGCCCTGCCGGCCATCGGTCAGCACCATGCGAATTCTCATCGCGGAAGACGACAGCATACTCGCGGACGGCCTCACCCGGTCACTCCGCCAATCGGGCTATGCGGTCGACCACGTGAAGACCGGTGTCGACGCCGATACCGCGCTGTCGATGCAGACATTCGACCTGCTGATCCTCGATCTCGGGCTCCCGAAAATGCCCGGGCTCGACGTGCTCAAGCGCCTGCGCGCCCGCAATTCCAACCTCCCCGTGCTGATCCTGACGGCCGCCGACAGCGTCGACGAGCGCGTGAAGGGGCTCGACCTCGGCGCCGACGACTACATGGCCAAGCCGTTCGCGCTCAACGAGCTCGAGGCGCGCGTGCGCGCACTGACCCGGCGCGGCGCGGGCGGCGGCCCGACCGTCGTGCGCCACGGCTCGCTCGCGTTCGACCAGGTCGGCCGGATCGCGTATGCGAACGATCACGTGCTCGACCTTTCCGCCCGCGAGCTCGGCCTGCTCGAGGTGCTGCTGCAGCGCATCGGCCGGCTCGTGTCGAAGGAGCAGCTCGTCGACCATCTCTGTGAATGGGGCGAGGAAGTCAGCAACAACGCGATCGAAGTCTACGTGCACCGGCTGCGCAAGAAGATCGAACCCAGCGGCGTACGGATCTCGACCGTGCGCGGCCTCGGCTATTGCCTCGAGAAGGTCGCGCCCGCCGCGCCGGCCGACACGGCAGCGCCCCAGCCCGCGGTGGCCGGCACGCCGTTGCGCTGAACCCGGGCGTCGCCGCGATGGCCACGCCGGCCCCTACCCGCCATCCGACCGGCGCGCCGTCGTCGGCCGCCGACGAAGCGCGCGACGCGCGCTACGAGAACCCGTTCGCGCCGCCCGACGAAACCGATGCGCCCGAGGCGCCGCGCCCGCGCTCGCTGTTCGGCGAGATCCTCGACTGGATGCTCGCGCCGCTGCTGCTGCTGTGGCCGATGAGCATCGCCGTTACCTATCTGGTCGCGAAGACGATCGCGAACGGCCCGTTCGACCGCGCGCTCGAGACCAACGCCTATGTGCTCGCGCGGCAGATCCATCCGGTGAACGGTGTCGCCGAGCTGACGCTGCCGGAGCAGACCCGCGATTTCCTGCGCGCGGACAACGTCGACAGCGTGTACTTCCAGGTGCTCGGCACACGCGGCGAGCTGGTCGCGGGCGAAGCCGACATGCCGCTGCCGCGCGACGAGGACCGCCCGCCGCCGGGCGTCGTCATGTTTCGCGACGACCTGCTGCGCGGCAACGACGTGCGCGTCGCTTATACGACAGTCGCGCTGCCGCAAGCGGGCAGCCCGCAGCCCGTGCTCGTGCAGGTCGGCGAAACGCTGGACAAGCGCAACGCGCTCGCGAACGACATCATCAAGGGCGTGATCCTGCCGCAGTTCGTGATCCTGCCGCTCGCGATCCTGCTGGTCTGGTTCGGGCTGTCGCGCGGGCTCGCGCCGCTCAACGCGCTGCAGGCGCACATCCGCGCGCGGCGGCCCGACGACCTGTCGCCCGTCGAGGCGCAGCGCGCGCCGCCCGAGATCGAGCCGCTCGTCACGTCGTTCAACGACCTGCTCGCCCGCCTCGAACAGAACATGGCGCTGCAGAAGCGCTTCATCGCCGACGCCGCCCATCAGATGAAGACACCGCTCGCGGGCCTGCGCACGCAGGCCGAGTTCGCGCTGCGCCACCCCGTCCCGCCCGACGTGCAGCGCTCGCTCGAGCAGATCGCGACGAGCTCCGAGCAGGCCGCGCGGCTCGTCACGCAGTTGCTTGCGCTGGCGCGCGCCGAGAACCGCGCGAGCGGGCTGACGTTCGAGCCGGTCGAGATCGCCACGCTCGCGCGGCGCGCGGTGCGCGACTGGGTACAGGCCGCGCTCGCGAAACGGATGGATCTCGGCTACGAAGGCCCGCCGGACCCGCCGGACGACGGGCCGCTCGACGTCGACGGCAATCCGGTGATGCTGCGCGAGATGCTCGGCAACCTGATCGACAACGCGATCCGCTACACGCCGGACGGCGGCCGCATCACGGTGCGCGTGCGCGCCGAGCCCGCGGCGCGGCTCGTGCATCTCGAAGTCGAGGACACCGGGCCGGGCATCCCGGCCGCCGAACGCGAGCGCGTCGTCGAGCGTTTCTACCGGATCCTCGGCCGCGAAGGCGACGGCAGCGGCCTCGGGCTCGCGATCGTGCGCGAGATCGCCACGCAGCACGGCGGCACGCTGACGCTCGACGATCACGTCTACCAGCACGCACCGCGCCTCGCCGGCACGCTCGTGCGCGTCAGCCTGCCGCTGGCCGAAACCGCCCCGGATTAACCCTGATGGGCGCCGCCGCAGCACGCCGCGATTGAGTCGAAATCGACGATTTACCAGACAATCAAAGCACTTCGCAGCACGATGAGCTCACAAAGCCACCGATTCGGCGCGGGTTAACCTGCAGTCGTTTTGCACGCGCGAGTCAGTCGGCCGTAAGTTTCCGTACCAATAATCCTCGACAGGCCCGTCCACCCAAGGCGGCCGCACATCTATATCAAGGGACTTGGAGACGACTCATGGCAACGTTAGGCGGGCAAATTTCCCACTCGCCGATGACGGGCGAAGAGAAGAAAGTGATCTTCGCGTCGTCGCTCGGCACCGTGTTCGAGTGGTACGACTTTTACCTGGCCGGCTCGCTCGCGGCCTACATCAGCAAGAGTTTCTTCTCCGGCGTCAATCCAACCGCCGCCTTCATCTTCACGCTGCTCGGCTTCGCGGCCGGCTTCGCGGTGCGGCCGTTCGGCGCGATCGTGTTCGGCCGCCTCGGCGACCTCGTCGGCCGCAAGCACACGTTCCTCGTGACGATCGTGATCATGGGCATCTCGACGTTCGTGGTCGGCTTCCTGCCCGGCTACGCGTCGATCGGCATCGCCGCCCCCGTGATCTTCATCGCGATGCGGCTGTTGCAGGGCCTCGCGCTCGGCGGCGAGTACGGCGGCGCGGCGACCTACGTCGCCGAGCATGCGCCGGCCAACCGTCGCGGCTTCTACACCGCGTGGATCCAGACGACCGCCACGCTCGGCCTGTTCCTGTCGCTGCTCGTGATCCTCGGCGTGCGCACGTTCATCGGCGAGGAAGCGTTCGGCAGCTGGGGCTGGCGCGTGCCGTTCGTCGCGTCGATCCTGCTGCTAGCGGTGTCGGTGTGGATCCGGATGCAGCTGAACGAATCGCCGGTGTTCCTGCGCATCAAGGCGGAAGGCAAGACGTCGAAGGCGCCGCTGACCGAAGCGTTCGGCCAGTGGAAGAACCTGAAGATCGTGATCCTCGCGCTCGTCGGCCTGACCGCCGGCCAGGCCGTCGTGTGGTACACGGGCCAGTTCTACGCGCTGTTCTTCCTCACGCAGACGCTGAAGGTGGATGGTGCGAGCGCGAACATCCTGATCGCGATCGCGCTCCTGATCGGCACGCCGTTCTTCCTGTTCTTCGGTTCGCTGTCGGACAAGATCGGCCGCAAGCCGATCATCCTCGCGGGCTGCCTGATCGCGGCATTGACCTACTTCCCGCTGTTCAAGGCGCTCACGCACTACGCGAACCCGCAGCTCGAGGTCGCGACGCAGAAGGCGCCGATCACGGTCATCGCCGATCCGGCCGCCTGCTCGTTCCAGTTCAACCCGGTGGGCACGTCGAAGTTCACGAACTCGTGCGACGTCGCCAAGAGCGCGCTCGCGAAGGCCGGCCTGAACTACGAGAACGTCGCGGCACCGGCTGGCGCGACGGCCCAGATCAAGGTCGGCGACACGGTGATCCCCGCCTATGAAGGCAAGGCGGCCGACGCGAAGGCGCAGGGCGCGGCGTTCGACAAGACGCTCGCGTCGACGCTGAAATCGGCCGGCTACCCGGCGAAGGCCGACCCGGCGCAGCTCAACTGGCCGATGACGATCGTGATCCTGACGATCCTCGTGATCTACGTGACGATGGTCTACGGCCCGATCGCGGCGATGCTGGTCGAGATGTTCCCGACGCGGATCCGCTACACGTCGATGTCGCTGCCCTATCACATCGGCAACGGCTGGTTCGGCGGCTTCCTGCCGGCCACCGCGTTCGCGATCGTCGCGGCGAAGGGCAACATCTACTCGGGCCTCTGGTATCCGATCGTGATCGCGCTGGCCACGTTCGTGATCGGCCTGCTGTTCGTCAAGGAGACGAAGGACTCGAACATCTACGCGCAGGATTGATGGCGGGTGCGCAGCGGGGACGGTCGGCGGAAGGCCTCCTTCCGGGGACCGGCTCCCGCCCGCAATGAAGGTCGACACGGGCCGCCGGCGACTTTTTTCGGGAAAGATGGAAAAAGGTATTGACAGCCGACCGTCCGATCGACATAATTCAAGTCTTCGGCGAATTAGCTCAGTCGGTTAGAGCGACGGAATCATAATCCGCAGGTCCGGGGTTCGAATCCCTGATTCGCCACCAAATGCGAGAGCCGCTGTTTCGAAAGAAACAGCGGCTTTTTCATTTGCATCTTCCGATGCGCCGGTTCCGCTTTCACGAGCCGACCTTCGCGCCGCCTGAGTCGCGCATCAACACCGCCGCCCTGCTTCGAAGGCACAATGACGCCGTCCAGTACACGGCCGACGTCACCCTATGATCCCGAGCATCCCCGACAAGCCATGGCGCACCGCCGCCCTCGCACTTGTGGCGGTCGCGCTTTGCTATACCGGTGCCGGTGCGCCGACGCTCTCCCGCCTGCTCGACCCCGCCGTGATGGGCGAAGGTCTCGCCCTCAAACCGATCACCTATCACTGGGTCAATCACGTCGACCGCGCGATCCCTGAGGCTGACCTGTTCGCCAGCCGCTTCTACGTACTGGTGCTGGCCTCACTCAACGCCATGGCCGCGCTGTTTGCACTTGACGCCCATCGCAGCCGCAGGCGCTTCGCGCTCGTGCTCGGCTGGGCCTTCGTCATGCTGATCGTGCTCGTCAACGCGCAGATCCAGGCGTTCTACAACGTGGGCTGACCGATGAAGCGGCGCATCATGATCGTCATTGCCACGCTGCTCACGCTGATCGGGCTCGTGTTCGTCGCCGGCACATTCGTCAACCTGTCGACGCCCGACCAGTTGCATCGCCTGCTGAGCTACGACTACATGAGCTTCGCGGACAGCCTCGTCGAACGCGACCTAGGCAAATTCGCCAACAGCTTCTACATCGGCGTGGCGCTGATGCTCGTCGGCAGCACGCTCTTCATCCGGATCGAACGCACACGCACGGTCGCCCGCATCGTCACGTCGCTGCTGTTCGCGCTGCTCGCCTTCAGCCTCGTCTACGCGTGCCTGAATCCGCGCATCGGCATGCTCCCGACCTGATCGGGCGCGACTCGCTCGGCCGGTCTCGCCGCGCAAGGCTACGCCGCGACCGAGCTGCGCGGCTCTCGGACCGCCTGCGCCCCCACCCGCCCGCGCCAGTTCTCCCCACCTTCCAGCGACGGCGTCGACTCGAACACCTCCGCGATCCAGTCCGCGAACACGCGCACCTTCTGCGACAAATGCCGGTTGTGCGGATACACAATCGAAATCGGCTTCGGCTTCGGATTGCAGTCCGGCAGCACCTCGACCAGCGAGCCGTCGAGCAGGTGCGGCAGCACCATGAACAGCGTCGGCTGGATCATCCCGAACCCTTCGAGCCCGCACGTCACATAGGCATCCGAATCGTTGACCGTGACGCTCCCGTTCATCCGCACCTCGAACGGCTTGCCGTCGATCATGAACACCCACGGAATTGCCCGCGCGCCGTGGCTCGACCGAAAATTCACCGCGTGGTGGTCGGCGAGATCGGCAATCTCGTGCGGCTCGCCGTGACGCGCGAGGTAGTCGGGCGACGCGCAGGTCACGCGCTTCAGCATCCCGATCCGCCGCGCGACCATCGACGAATCCTCGAGCGGACCGACCCGGATCATGCAGTCGATCCCCTCCTCGACCGGATCCACGTAACGGTCGGAGAGCCCCAGTTCGAGCGTGATGTCCGGATAGCGCTGCCGGAAAATCGACAGTGACGGCAGCACGATGCGCCGCCCGAGCGAACTCGGCATGTGAACGCGCAACACGCCGCTCGGCTTGCGGTTGCCGGTCTGGAAACTCGCGTCGGCCTCCGCGATCTCCGAGATGATCTTCATGCAATGCTCGTAGTACGCCGCACCTTCCGGCGTCAGCGACAGCCGGCGCGTCGTGCGGTGCATCAGGCGCACGCCGAGCAGCGCCTCGAGATTCTGGATGATGGTCGTCACCGACGCGCGCGGCATCGCGAGCGTGTCGGCCGCGCGCGTGAAGCTGTTCGCGTCGACCACACGGGTAAAAACTTCCATTGCCTGGATTCGGTCCATGCTGCCCCCTTCGAATCGCCAACGAAACAGAATAGAGCGCGCGACGCGCGCGGCACAAGTCCCCACCCATTGTTCTTCGATCCTGAATAGTTTCGGCGTTTCGGACTGGAAAGCGATCGATTTCCGTTCAGTCCCACGCGGCGATCGTTCCGGCCCCGCCGGTCGCACGCCGCGCGTTACCGCACGAATCGCTCGCGATACCCCTGCGGCGACACGCCCAGCACGCGCACGAAACAGCGGCGCAGCGTCTCCTCCGAGCCGAAGCCGCACCGCGCGGCGATCCGCTTGACGGGCCATGCCGTTTCACCGAGCAGGCGTTGCGCGGCCTCGACGCGGATCTGCTCGACCGCTCGCGCGGGCGTGCGGCCGGTTCCGGCGCGGTAGTGGCGCACGAAGCTGCGCTCGCTCATGCGCACGCGCTCGGCCAGCGCGGGCACCGACAGGTCGGCCGCCAGGTGCTCGGCCATCCATGCGTGCAGTTCGCCGAACCGGTCGTCGGTGCGCTGCATCGACAGCATCGTGCTGAACTGGGCCTGCCCGCCCGGACGCTTCAGGAACACGACGAGTTCGCGCGCGACGTCGAGGGCGGTCGCGCGCCCGAGATCCTCCTCGACCAGCGCGAGCGCGAGATCGATGCCGGCCGTCACGCCGGCCGACGTCCACAACGCACCTTCGCGGATGAAGATCGGATCGGATTCGACGCGCACATTCGGATAGCGTGCCGCGAATTCTTCGCAGCGCGCCCAGTGCGTGACCGCCCGCCGCCCGTCGAGCAGGCCGGCCTCGGCGAGCAGGAACGCGCCGGTGCAGACCGATGCCACGCGCCGTGTGCGCGCCGCCTGCTGCCGCACCCAGCGCACCAGCCGCGCATCCTTCGATGCCGCATGCACGCCCTTGCCGCCGGCGACGATCAGCGTGTCCGGATGGCGCACCGCCGAGCGCAGCGATTCCGCCATCACGACCAGGCCCGACGACGTCTCGACGGGCCCCGCCTCGGCCGCGATAACGCGCGGCGCATACGGCGCCGGCTGGCCGCGCTCCTGCGCCAGCTCGTTGACGGACGCAAACACCTGCAGCGGCCCCGACACGTCGAGCAGCTGGGCACGAGGAAACGCGAGGATCAGGATCGAACGCGGGGTGGCAGGCATGGCGATTGGCTGAAAACGTGGGTGATATGGCAATTTCGCCAAACACTACGCGCCTAGAATCGACCTGTCCATCCCGTACCGGCTACGGCCCGCCCCCATCCAATCGGAGTCTTCGCATGACCCTGCATATCGGCTTTCTCGTGTTTCCAGGCGTCCAGCAACTCGATCTCACCGGCCCGCACGACGTGCTCGCGTCGGTGCCCGACGCCACCGTTCATCTGGTCGGGAAGTCGCGCGACTCCGTCGCATCGAGCAGCGGACTCGCGCTCGCGCCGACCTGCACGTTCGACGACTGTCCGCCGCTCGACGTGATCTGCATTCCGGGCGGGATCGGGATCAACGCGCTGTTGCTCGATGCCGAAACGATCGCGTTCGTGCAGCAGCGCGCGGCCGCCGCGCGCTACGTGACGTCGGTGTGCACGGGTGCGCTGCTGCTGGGCGTGGCCGGCCTGTTGCGCGGGCGGCGCGCGACGACGCACTGGGCGTTCCACTCGCTGCTCGAAACGCTCGGCGCGGTGCCGGTGCGCGAGCGCGTGGTACGCGACGGCAACTTGATCACGGGCGGCGGCGTCACGGCCGGCATCGACTTCGCCTTGACGATCGCCGCGGAGCTGGCCGGCGAAGATGAAGCGCAGGCGATCCAGCTGCAACTCGAGTACGCGCCGGCACCGCCGTTCGACGCCGGTTCGCCCGACACCGCACCGGCAGCGGTCGTGAAGCGCGTCACCGAACGGTCGGCCGCCGGTTTCGCAACGCGCAAGGCGACGATCGAACAGGCGCTGCGCGCGAGGTCGCGCTGAATGCGGACACCAGAAAATTGACTCGAAGACTGGCAGACGACGCGCATTCGCGCCGGAGAACCCATCGATGAACATCATCCGCAGCGCCGCGTTCACGGCGGATCGCGCGTGGGGCGCGCTCGACATCGCGAACCTGAACGGCATCACGGTCCGCCTGCACTGGACCGACCGGCCGTATCGGTGGCACGTCAACGACGGCGAGGAAGTGTTCGCGGTGCTCGACGGTCGCGTCGAGATGCGCTACCGAGAAGCGGGCGTCGAGCACGCGACGGTGCTCGAAACGGGTGACGTGTTCCACGCATCGGCCGGCACCGAGCACGTCGCGCATCCGCTCGGGGAAGCACGCATCCTCGTGATCGAAACCGAAGGCAGCGTCTGACGGCCAGCGGCCGGGCGTCGATGCCGCGCGGATGGCAGCCGCCTCCGCGCGGCGGGTTTCACCCGGTGATCGTCCCGGTGGCCTGCGACGCGATCAGCTTCGGCTGCGGCGTGCACAGGCACTGGCACAGGTCGTGTTCGAGCGCGACGACCTTGCCCATCACGGTCATCGTCCGCTCGCCGCCGTCGGACACGATCACGCCCGGCGACTTGCAGGCGGCGCAGAACACCGGCGCGCCGAGATAGGCGAGTTCGCGTCCGTCGAACGACGAATTGGCGATCCCTTCGAGCACGACGCCGCCGTGGTCGGTCGTGTCGCCCTTCAGAATGAATTTGCGGCTCATGTTGTCGGTTCTTCCCTCGGAAATGCCGTGCAACGCGGCAGCGCGCAGGCAGTCGGAATCTGCCCGTCGATCGCGGGCGTCCCGCGAGCATATCACCGCGCGCCTCAGCCGCCCCCCGGATCAGAGCTCGTGCCGTATGCTGCCGGCGCCGCCATTCAGACGAACAGCGCGAAACACAGCGCGGCACCGCACAGATACGTGCCGAGCGCGCCGACGAAACGCGCGGGATTCGGGTCGGCCATCGTCGGCCAGGCAAGCAGGCCGATCACGAGCAGGCAGCGGCACGCGGTCGCCGCGACGATCAGCGTCAGGATCGCGCGCGATGGATCGTGTGTACCGAAATAGAGAAACAGCACCGCGAGAAACGGCGCGTATTCGGCCGTGTTGCCGTGCGCGCGCACGATCTTGTGCAACCCGTTCGCGGGATCGGCCGCACACCCGGAACCGGTGGTGCACCGGAAGCGCGTGACGGACACGACGAGCCCGAGCCCGAACAGCAGCAGCCCGAGGATGGCCGTGCAAACGAGCGCGACGGGGTGGATCGGCATGGGACTCCCGGCAAACGCAGAAATGCGCCGCATAGCCAATGATCGTACCCGTGACCGACACGCGCGACCATCACGGAAACCCGCAGCATCGTCGTGCGGCGGACACAATTTTACGGTCGGGTTCCGATCCCAATTGTCGCGCCGCCGTACCGCACGAAACCGGTGCATCTCCCCCGCCTGCCGCGCCGTCCGGGCCTGCCCGCTGACCCACCCCAGCACACGGACATCCCGGCACGAAACGCGCAAACGTTACGCATGCGACGGCATGCACCATCGCAACACAACGCGGGTTACAGCGCGTCGCAGGCATGCGCGTTGCGTCGACGCATCTCGGTAGTGAACGTCCTTGGCAGCCCGCTGCGGAGGACTACACTAATCCTTAATGGGGTGCGGCCGGAGCCCGCGCCTTCAGGGAGACGCCGCCATGAATCGGCCGCTGAATCGTATCCTGCCGCGCGTGACCGGTCCCGCATCGGTCTGGACGTGGGTCAAGTGGTCTTTGCTGGCCGCGCTGCTGATCGCCGTGGCGATCGTTGCGCGACTCGTGCAGAGCGAGATCGAAACGTCCCGGTTGCAGGCGCACTACCTGTCCGAGCTCACCCGCGACGTCGGCTACACGGTCGAGACGGGCCCGAGCGATCACATCCGCTTCCCTGCGAACGGCCCCTACGACCAGCGCCTCGGCTACGCGATGATTCCGGCGTTCCAGGAGCGGCTGCTCGCGCGCGGCTTCGTCGTCGGCAAGCAGGCGCGCGATTCGCAGCGAATGCTGTCGCTCGGCGAGCGCGGATTGTTCCTCCCGTTTGAAGAAAAGGACCAGGCGGGCCTGATGCTGTTCGACTCGACCGGCGCGCCGCTGTTCGCGACCGTGTTCCCGCAGCGCGTCTACGCCGACTTCGACCTGGTGCCGCGCGTGGTGGCCGATTCGCTGCTGTTCATCGAGGATCGCTACCTGCTCGATGCGAACGAACCGAACCGCAACCCGGCGATCGACTGGGGGCGCTTCGGCCGCGCGGTCGCCGACCAGGCGCTGCACGTCGTCAACCGCCACCAGGCGCGCCCGGGCGGCAGCACGCTCGCGACGCAGATCGAGAAGTTCCGCCATTCGCCCGAGGGCCGCACCGCGACGCCGCCCGAGAAGCTGCGGCAGATCGCGTCCGCGTCGGTGCGCGCGTACCTGAACGGCCCGCAGACGATGCTCGCACGCCGCACCATCGTCGTGCGCTACCTGAACTCGGTGCCGCTCGCCGCACGGCCGCATATCGGCGAAATCACCGGCATCGGCGACGGTCTCGCCGCGTGGTACGGCCGCGACTTCAACGACGTGAACCGGATCCTGTCCGCGCCGACGACCGGCGACAACGTCGACGAGCAAGGCAAGACGTTCCGCGAGGTGCTGTCGCTGATCATCGCGCAGCGCGCGCCGTCGTACTTCCTCAACCGCGGCTACCCGGCGCTGCAGAAGCTGACCGACAGCTACCTGCGGCTGCTGTCGAACGGCGGCGTGATCTCGCCCGCGCTGCGCGACGCCGCGCTTGCCGCGCAGATCGAACGCAGCGCGCCGCCGGCCGCCGCGCATGTGCAGTCGTTCGTGTCGCGCAAGGCCGTGACGTCCGCGCGCGCGTCGCTGCTGTCGGCGCTCGGCATCAGCGACCTGTACCAGCTCGACCAGTTCGACCTGCAGGCGACCAGCACGCTCGACAACGGCGTGCAGCAGGCGGTCGCCGAACGGCTCGCGCAGGCGTCGACGCGCGACGGGGCGCAGAAGGCCGGCCTGTACGGTTTCGAGATGCTCGCGCCGAAGGACGACCCGTCGCACCTCACGTACAGCTTCACGCTGTACGAACACCGCAACGGCGCGAACCTGCTGCGCGTGCAGACCGACAGCGTGAACGAGCCGTTCGACGTGAATCGCGGCGGCCGCATCAACCTCGGCTCGACCGCGAAGCTGCGCACGCTGATCACGTACCTGCAGATCGTGTCCGACCTGCATGCGCGCTACGCGAACCTGTCGAACGCGGAGCTGGCGCGCGTGAAGCCCGACCCGATCGACGGGCTGTCGCGCTGGGCGCTCGACTACCTGTCGCATACGCGCGACCGCTCGCTGCAGGCGATGCTCGACGCGGCCGTCGAACGCAAGTATTCGGCGAGCCCGGACGTGTTCTACACGGGCGGCGGCGCGCAGGTGTTCTCGAACTTCGAGAAGTCGGACAACGGCCGCATCCTGACGCTGCACAAGGCGTTCGAGCATTCGGTCAACCTCGTGTTCGTGCGGCTGATGCGCGACATCGTCCACTACGAGACGCTGCAGGCGGCCGGCCCGTCGTCATCGTGGCTCGGCGATCCGGAGCAGCGCCGGCATTACCTGCAGCAGTTCGTCGACGGCGAAAGCCAGGTCTACGTGAAGCGCTACTACACGCGCTATGCGGGCAAGGCACCTGACGACGCGCTCGCGCTGATGCTGAAGGACGTGCGCAAATCGCCGCCGAAGATCGCGACGGTGCTGCGCAGCGTCGCACCGAACGAATCGCTCGCGTGGTTCGATACGCAGATGCGCGCGCAACTGAAGGGCACGCCGGCCGCGACGCTGTCCGACGACGATCTCGCCAGGCTCTACGCGAAGTACGCGATCGACCGCTTCAACCTCAACGATCGCGGCTATATCGCGAGCGTGCATCCGCTCGCGCTGTGGACGCTCAACTACCTGCGCGCGCATCCGGCAGCGTCGCTCGCCGATGTCCAGCGCGAGAGCCGCGACGCGCGTTTCTACACGTACTCGTGGCTGTACAAGACGCGCTACCACGCGACCCAGGACCGCCGCATCCGCCGCATGGTCGAGCTGCGCGCGTACGCGGAAATCACGAAGTCGTGGCGCGCGCTCGGCTACCCGTTCGCGGAAGTCACGCCGTCGTACGCGGCCGCGATCGGCGCATCGGGCGACCAGCCCGACGCACTCGCGAAACTGATCGGCCTGATCGCGAACGGCGGTCAGAAGGCGCCGACCGAGACGATCACGCGGCTCGACTTCGCGAAGGGCACGCCGTACGAAACGCGCTTCGTGCGCGCGGCCGCCCAGCCGCAGCCGATGCTGTCGCCGGAGATCGTCAACGTGGCGCACACGCTGCTGCGCGACGTCGTGCTCAACGGCACCGCGCGCCGCCTCGCGGGCGGCTTCACGCTGCCCGACGGCAAGACGCTCGACGTGTACGGCAAGACGGGGACGGGCGACCAGCGCTTCAACGTCTATGCGCGCGGCGCGCGGCTGATCGAGTCGCGCAAGGTGAACCGCAGCGGCACCTTCGTGTTCGTGCTCGGCGACCGGTTCTTCGGGGTCCTGACCGCAACGGCGCACGAACCGTATGCCGCACGCTACGACTTCACGAGCGCGATGGCCGTGCAGTTGCTGAAGTCGATGGCGCCGGCGCTCGCGCCGCTGATCGAGCGCCCGGCCGGCACGCGCACCGCGGGCCCCGCCCCGCAGGCGGAAACGCCCGCGCCGGGCGCCGCGACCGCGCAACCGTCCTGACGGCCACGCGTCCGTTCATGCGCCGGCGCGCCGCTCAATGCGAGCGGCCGTCGTAGTGCGTGACCGGCAGCGCGTCGATATCGACATCCTCGAGACAGCGCACGTTGATCGCGGCCATCGCGGTGCCGTTCGGGTGGACGCCCTCGCCGAACGTGTGAATCCCGCAGCGCTTGCAGAAGCGGTGCTGGATCACGTGCTTGTTGAACGTGTAGGTGGCGAGATGGTCGTCGGGCGTGAGGAGCGTCATGTGGTCGCGCGGCACGAACCACATCAGCGCGCCCTTGCGCCGGCAGATCGAGCAGTTGCACGCCATCACGCCCTGCAGGTCGCCTTCCGCCTCGAACTTCACGTCACCGCAGTGACAGCTTCCGCGATAAAGCATGGTCGTCTCCCGGTGCGGCCCGTGCGCATCGACGGCGCCCCGGCGGAACACCGTTGGCCGGGCCGATCCAAGCGGGTACAGTAGCGCGCACATGCGCCGCATGCAATGTCCGTGCGGCGCCCGTCCCGACCCTGTCCAAACCAAGGAAAACCGTCATGCTCGAACTGCGCCCCGGCTGCGAATGCTGCGACAAGGACCTGCCGCCCGATTCGGCCGATGCACGCATCTGTACGTTCGAATGCACGTTCTGCGCGACCTGCGCCGACGACGTGCTGAAGGGCCGCTGCCCGAACTGCGGCGGCGACCTGGTCGCGCGCCCGCGGCGGCCGGCGAGCCTGCTCGCGAAGTACCCGGCGTCCACCGAACGCATCCACAAGCCGGGCGGCTGCGCGAACGCCTGACGGCGCCGCACTGCCCCGCCCCTCCCGTCACGACATCTCGATCCGGGCGCGCGTCACCGCGAGCAGCGCGGCCATCGCGCGGCGCGCACCGTCCTCGTCGCGCACGCGGATCGCGTCGCTGACGGCCATGTGCTCGGCGAGCGACGCGTTGTATACGTCCGCGCGGCGCGCATTCAGATGCAGTTGCGCCTCGAGCGTGCGATCGATCAGCGTGCCGAGCGGTACCAGCAGTTCGTTGCCGCCGGCCTCGAGCACGCTCAGGTGAAAGCGCAGGTCGGCGCGCACCCATTCGTCGACGTTGCGCGCGGCGGCCATCGCGCGCGCCGCGCCGTCGATCGCGTCGAACGTCTCCGGCGTATGCATGCGCGCGGCGAGCGCGGCCGCGTACGGCTCGACCATCTCGCGCATCTCCTGCAGCTTCAGCGCGAACGCGATCGGCGGCGCGACACGCGCGTACCAGTCGAGCAGGTCGGCGTCGAGCAGGTTCCAGACGCCGCGCGGCCGCACGCGCGTGCCGATCTTCGGCCGCGACTCGACGAGCCCCTTCGACGTGAGCGTACGCAGCGCCTCGCGCATCACCGTGCGGCTCACGCCGTACATCACCATCAGGTCGGGTTCCCTCGGCAGCAGCGACTCGGGCGGGTAGTCGCCGCGCAGGATCGCCGTGGCGAGCCGGAAGGCCGTTTGTCCATGCAGGTCGCGTCGAATGATCGTTCTCCGTTATGCGAGTACCCGGGCGTGCCGGCTGCCCACTATCTGCACAATAGTGCTATTAATACTATTTTTTATCGGACTGCGCTAGGATAACCGCGAAAGCACGCGACTGCGCGCCGCGCCCGACTGCCCGCGCTGGTCAACCCTGGAGACTCGCACCGTGAAAATCACCCGCCTCGAAACCTTCGTCGTCCCGCCGCGCTGGCTGTTTCTCAAGATCGAAACCGACGAGGGCATCGTCGGCTGGGGCGAGCCGATCGTCGAAGGCCGCGCGCACACGGTCGAGGCTGCCGTGCAGGAGCTGGCCGACTACCTCGTCGGCCGCGATCCGCTGCTGATCGAGGATCACTGGCAGGTGATGTACCGCGCAGGCTTCTACCGCGGCGGCCCGATCACGATGAGCGCGATCGCTGGCGTCGACCAGGCGCTGTGGGACATCAAGGGCAAGCATCACGGCGTGCCCGTGCACGCGCTGCTCGGCGGCCAGGTGCGCGATCGCATCAAGGTGTATTCGTGGATCGGCGGCGACCGGCCGAGCGACGTCGCGAACAATGCGCGCGCGGTGGTCGAGCGCGGCTTCAAGGCCGTGAAGATGAACGGCTCCGAGGAGCTGCAGATCGTCGACACCTACGACAAGGTCGAGCAGGTGATCGCGAACGTCGCGGCGGTGCGCGACGCGGTCGGCCCGCACGTCGGGATCGGCGTCGACTTCCACGGCCGCGTGCACAAGCCGATGGCGAAGGTGCTCGCGAAGGAACTCGATCCGTACAAGCTGATGTTCATCGAGGAGCCGGTGCTGTCGGAGAACGCCGAGGCGCTGCGCGACATCGTCAACCAGACCAACACGCCGATCGCGCTCGGCGAGCGGCTCTACTCGCGCTGGGATTTCAAGCACATCCTCGCAGGCGGCTACGTCGACATCATCCAGCCCGACGCATCGCACGCGGGCGGCATCACCGAGTGCCGCAAGATCGCGACGCTCGCGGAGAGCTACGACGTCGCGCTCGCGCTGCACTGCCCGCTTGGGCCCATTGCGCTCGCCGCGTGCCTGCAGCTCGACGCGGTCAGCTACAACGCGTTCATCCAGGAGCAGAGCCTCGGCATCCACTACAACCAGGGCAACGACCTGCTCGACTACCTGCGCAACCCCGAGGTGTTCCGCTACGAGGACGGCTTCGTCGCGATCCCGCAGGGCCCGGGGCTCGGCATCGACGTGAACGAGGAGAAGGTGCGCGAGATGGCGAAGACGGGGCACCGCTGGCGCAACCCGGTGTGGCGTCACGAGGACGGCAGCGTCGCCGAGTGGTGAGCGCGATGCGCGGCGTGCGGCTTCGGCCGCGCGGCAAGTATCGATTCGAGAACGGCTGCCGACGGGCAGCCGTTTTTGCATGCGCAGTGCGGGGCCCGGCACGTGCCTGGTGCGCGACGGCGGCCTTGCGCCGCGCGCGCCCTGCCGTCAGCCGATCGCCGCGAACCCCGGCACGCTGAACGACAGCACGGCGGCCGCGACGAACACGCCGATCATCGTCAGCGCTTCGAGATGCAGGATGTTGCGGAACGTGTGCGCATCCTCGGTCGACGCGGTGCGGCGCAGGCGCGGCAGCGCCGCGAAGCGGTTCAGGCCGCCGAGCACGAGCGCGAGCGCGACGAGCAGCAGCTTCAGCAGCAACACGCGCCCCCACGTGCTGCCGTCGAGCGGTGCGAGCGAACCGCCGAGCCCGCGGATCGCATTGAGCGCGCCGGTGCCGAGCACGAAGACGACCGCGATGATCGACGTGCGCGACAGATGCTGGCCGATGCGGATCAGCGCGCCGCGCGCGACCGACGACCCGAGCGCCGGCAGCACCGCGAGCCCGCCCGCGAGCACGAGGCCACCCCACACGGCCGTCGCGAGCAGGTGCAGCGTCTGCACGCCGACCGCCGCGGACAGCGCACCCGTATCGGCCGCATGGCCGAGCGACGCCTTGCCGGCCGCGACCACGATCACCGCGAGCCACAGCACCGCGTGCGCGGCCGGGCCCTCCGGCTTCGCCAGCGCGACGATCGCGAGCACCACGGCGCCGGCGAACGCGACGCTCCACGCGAAGCCCGTATGCGTCTGCATCAGCATCACCGGAATCGCGGCGAACGCGCCGCCGAGCCCCGCCCCGCTCATCGTCGCGGCCTCGTAGACGAGCCAGCCGAGATCCGCGAGCACCAGCGCCAGCGCCGCCGCGACCAGCGAATGTTGCGCGCGCAGCCACGCGGAGTGCGACGGCGCGACGACCGGACGCGCACCGTCCTTGCCGAGCCATGCCTTGAGCAGCGCCGAGCCGACCGCCATCGCGAACGCGGCGTCCATCAGTGCCGCGAGCGCGACCTGACCGATCCACAAGCTGTCGAACTTCATCGCGCACACCCTCCCGACAGCGGCAGGCCGACGAGATGGCAGCAACGGGATGGACAGCGTGAGGAAGGCAACGGCACGGTAGAAAACGTCATCGATGAATCCGGAAACGGGAGAAATGACTGGACCTGCGGCGGAGGCGGCGCCGCGCGACCCGCGAGTGTACGGTCTTCGATGGTGAAAACGCACGCCGGTTCACACCGACACGTCGCAATGCGCGTCAAATTGTCGCAAGTCGCAAACGGACAGGAACCGATGTCCTTTTGCCAAATAGCCGTCATTACCCATCGATGATAGAATGCCGCGTCGCAGCAGCCCGGCTGCCCTGCCGTCATGCGCCGAGCCGATCGTAGCCCGGACAACAGGTCCCCGTCGAATAAACATGGAGTCTCGTGTGTCTTCAAGACGCCTCTTCCGTCCGCTGCTCGCCGTACTGATGTTCGGCAGCGCGGGCCTTATGAGCGCTGCCCAAGCGCAGACCAAGCCCACGGAGCAAGCGCACGCCCAGCAGGCGCCGCTCAAGGCACCCGATACCATGGCCGAGCGTGTGCGCGGCTGTACGGCCTGCCATGGCGTCCATGGCCAGGGCACGGACAACGACTACTTCCCGCGTCTTGCCGGCAAGCCGGCCGAGTACCTGTACAACCAGCTCGTCAACTTCCGTGACGGCCGGCGCAAGTACCCGCCGATGAACTACCTGCTGACGTACCTGAACGACGACTACCTGCGTGAAATGGCCGAGCACTTCTCGGCCGAACGCCCGCCGTACCCGGCGCCGGCGAAGCCGACGCTGCCGGCCGCGACGCTCGCGCGCGGCAAGCAGCTCGTCACGCAAGGCGACCCGTCCCGCAAGCTGCCGGCCTGCGTGGCCTGCCACGGCGCGACGCTGACCGGCATGCAGCCGGCGATCCCGGGCCTGGTCGGCCTGCACGCCGACTACCTGAGCGCGCAGATCGGTGCATGGCGTTCGGGCAACCGTCACGCGAAGGCGCCTGACTGCATGCATGAAGTCGCGTCGAAGCTTTCCGACGAAGACGTGACGGCCGTGACCGCATGGCTTGCCGCGCAACCGGCGCCCGCCAACCCCGTGCCGGCTCCGGCGCGTTCGATGAAGACTCCGCTCGCCTGCGGCAGCGAACCGCAATAAGGCAAGGGAGACAGACACAATGAAACGCAAGTCCCTGTTTGCACTCTCGGCCGTCGCGATCGTCGCGGCTGCCGCTCTCGTGCCGGTCCTGTGGCCGGGCAACGACACGCTGCACGGCGCTTCCGCCGTCGCGGCCACGCCGGCCGACCAGGCCGCGCTGATCAAGAAGGGCGAATACCTCGCGCGCGTCGGCGACTGTATCGCGTGCCACACCGTGCGCGGCGGCAAGTCGTTCGCGGGCGGCCTGCCGATGGCGACGCCGTTCGGCACGATGTACACGCCGAACATCACGCCGGACGACAAGGATGGCATCGGCAAGTGGACGTCGGACGACTTCTACCGCGCGATGCACACCGGTCGTTCGAAGGACGGCAGCCTGCTCTACCCGGGCTTCCCGTTCGCGAGCTACACGAAGGTCACGCGTGCGGATTCGGACGCGATCTACGCGTACCTGCGCTCGGTCGCGCCGGTGTCGGTGCCGAGCCGTCCGCATGAACTGAAGTTCCCGTTCAACAACCGCAACCTGCTGATCGGCTGGCGCACGCTGTTCTTCAAGGAAGGCGAATACAAGCCGGATCCGACCAAGTCGGTCGAATGGAACCGCGGCGCGTACCTCGTCGAAGGCCTCGGCCACTGCTCGATGTGCCACACGTCGATCAACATGATGGGCGGCCCGGTGACGGGCTCGGCGTTTGCCGGCGGCCTGATCCCGCTGCAGAACTGGTATGCGCCGTCGCTGACGAACGACAAGGAACTCGGCCTCGGCGACTGGCACGTGCAGGAGCTGTCCGACCTGCTGCAGGCCGGCGTGTCGCAGAAGGGCGCGGTGTTCGGCCCGATGGCGGACGTGGTCCACAACAGCCTGCAGTACATGACCGACGAAGATACGCGCGCAATGTCGACGTACCTGAAGTCGATCCCGCAGAAGGCTGAAGCGCCGAAGAACATGCAGTACGAGCCGTCGAAGCAGTTCGGCAACGCGCTGTTCGACCAGGGCAAGAAGATCTACGCGGACAACTGCGCGACCTGCCACGCCGAAAACGGCGCGGGCAAGCCGCCGGCGTATCCGCCGCTCGCGGGCAACCACTCGATCATGATGGAATCGGCCGTCAACCCGATCCGCATGGTGCTGAACGGTGGCTATCCGCCGAGCACGTTCAAGAATCCGCGTCCGTACGGGATGCCGCCGTTCGCGCAGTCGCTGTCGAACCAGGAAGTTGCGGCGGTCGTCACGTATATCCGGGTATCGTGGGGCAACAACGGTACGCCGATCTCGCCGCAACAGGTGAGCGACCTGCGTTCCGCGCCGCTCGACTAAGAAGCGGCTGACACAAACGGGGCGCGGCTGCGGGAAACCGCGGCCGCGCCCTTTTGCATTTTGCATTTTGCGATGTCACTTCCCGCGCGGGCCGCGCGCGACGTCGCCGATCATAAAACTGAAGAGTGGTATCTATGTCTTTCGAATCTCTCGGCTTGGCCGAACCGCTGGTCAAGGCGGTCAACGAGCTCGGCTACACGTCGCCGACCCCGATCCAGCAACAGGCGATCCCGGCCGTCCTCGGCGGCGGCGACCTGCTCGCCGGCGCGCAAACGGGCACCGGCAAGACCGCCGGCTTCACGCTGCCGATCCTGCAACGCCTGCATACGTTCTATGCGGAACATCGCGGCGCGAAGCGCGCAGTGCGCGCGCTGATCCTCACGCCGACGCGCGAACTCGCCGCCCAGGTCGAGGAAAGCGTCCGTGCGTACAGCAAGTACCTGAAGCTGCGCTCGACCGTGATGTTCGGCGGCGTCAGCATCAATCCGCAGATAGATGCGCTCAAGCGCGGCGTCGACATCGTCGTCGCGACGCCGGGCCGCCTGCTCGATCACATGCAGCAGAAGACGATCGACCTGTCGGACCTCGACATCCTCGTGCTCGACGAAGCCGACCGGATGCTCGACATGGGCTTCATTCACGACATCAAGCGCGTGCTCGCGAAGCTGCCGCCGCAGCGCCAGAACCTGCTGTTCTCGGCCACCTTCTCCGACGAGATCAAGGCGCTCGCCGACAGCCTGCTCGACTCGCCCGCGCTGATCGAGGTCGCACGCCGCAACACGACCGCCGAAAGCGTCGCGCAGAAGATCCACCCGGTCGACCGCGACCGCAAGCGCGAACTGCTCACGCACCTGATCCGCGAACACAACTGGTTCCAGGTGCTCGTGTTCACGCGCACGAAGCACGGCGCGAACCGGCTCGCCGAGCAGCTGACGAAGGACGGCATCAGCGCGATGGCGATCCACGGCAACAAGAGCCAGTCGGCCCGCACGCGCGCGCTGGCGGAGTTCAAGAACAGCACGCTGCAGGTGCTCGTCGCGACCGACATCGCCGCGCGCGGGATCGACATCGACCAGCTGCCGCACGTCGTCAATTTCGACCTGCCGAACGTGCCGGAAGACTACGTGCACCGGATCGGCCGCACGGGCCGCGCGGGCGCGACCGGCGAAGCCGTGTCGCTCGTGTGCGTCGACGAGAAGCAGCTGCTGCGCGACATCGAGCGGCTGATCAAGCGCGAGATTCCGCAGGAAGTGATCGCGGGCTTCGAACCCGATCCGAACGCGAAGCCGGAGCCGATCCAGCAGCGCCGCGGGCAGCAGCAGCCGCGCGGCGGTGGCGGCGGCGGTGGCAATCGCCAGCCGCGCGCAGGCGGCTCAGGCCAGCCGGCCGCGAAACGCGACGGCAATGCGCAACCGAAGGCGACCCAGCAGAAGGCCGCGAAGCCGCGCACGCAAGGGCAAGGCGGCGCCGGCGGCAACGGCGGGCGTCCGGCCGGTGGCGGCAACAGCGCACGCCCGGCGAACGGCAATGCCGCGCACGCGAACCGCAACCGCTCGTCGCGCAGCGGCCAGCGCGGTCACTGAAGCCGTGCGGCTGCGCGCCGCAGGTGCTCGACCTGGCGTTGCCAGCGCGCGAGCACCTCGGTGCGCTCCCCTTCCAGCGTGAACGTGACACCTGTCGCGAGACGCGCATAGCCGACCCGCTGCGCATCGCCGTGCGCGATCGTCGCAGCGAATCCGGCCAGTCCGCCGAAATCTCCTTCGAGCGGCGCCATTCTCAATTGCGCCTGAAAGAACGCGCCGTCCGCGACCAGCGTCAACGCGGCCGACCGCCGTTGCGCGATCGCGCGCGCCGCACGCGATTGCGGCCAGAGCGCCAGCAGCAGCGTGCGCGCATCGTGTGCATAGATTTCGCCGACGCCGAGCAGCGTCGTGCGCAACTGGCCATCGTCGGTCGCGACGATCAACGATGCGGCGAGGTCGGCATGACGCTCGAGCGCGGTACCGTCGAACAACGAGACGACGGCCGGCGGCCACGCATCGAACGTCCATTGTTCGAGCGCGTGGCGATGGGTATCGGTCATGATGGCGTGGCCCCGATGGATAAGCGGATGAAGAGCCGCAGCATACGCGCGTCGGGCCGCGCCGCGGCGCTCAGCGCAGGAACACGTGCCGCGTGATCTTCGTGAGCGGATAGTGAACGCCCGGCTGGATCTTCGCGGGCAGGTCGAGCGGCTTGAGCAGCATCTTCACGCACATGTCGGCCGACAGGTTGCGCCGCACGAGCGTGCTGATGCGCGCGGCGCGTTCGCGGTTGTACTGGCTGTCGCCGACACGATCCGGATAGCGCACCGCGAACACGTGGCGCAGCGCGATCTCCGAATCCTCGTTCTTGATCTCCATCACGCGGCGCGCCAGCGCGCCGAGCACCGCAAGGCGGCCATTGCCTTCGACCTGGTTGTACTTCTTGAAGAACTTGAAGAAGTGCTTGTAGTGGCGCACTTCGTCGGTGCGGATGTTGTCGGTGATTTCCTTCAGCACGGGCTCGTCCGAGCACTCGTTGATCGCGCGATAGAGCGTGGCCGTGCCCGTCTCGACGACGCAGCGCGCGACCATCTCGAGCGCGCGGGTCTTCTCGAACGCCTCGACCTTGCAGGTCTGCGAATACTCGGCGAAGAAGTTCGCGAACGCGGTATCCCAGTCGAACTCCGGCCACACGTGCGCGATGTATGCCTTCAGCGCGCGCCCGTGCTGCAATTCTTCGTGCTCCCATGCATTGTTGAGCCATGCGGAGACTTCCGGATCGTCGTTGAAGAACTGGCTCAGATTGCTCGTGTAGAGATCCGAGCCGCTTTCGATGAACGACGACGCGCACAGCAGCAGCAACAGATCCTCGTTCGCGGCGGCACGTTGACGATCGATCCGGTTCAGGTCGATGTCCTCGATTCGCCACGGCATCACATGCGTCGTTTTGGTGTCCATGGTGGTGCGCTCCCAGTCGTCGCGCGGAGGCCGGCCCATGCCTTCGGCACAGGCGCCGGCCCTCCCGCAGGCGGCGTTTTACTTGCGTTTATAGTGGATTGGTCCGGCCGAACCATGCTGGCATCTTAGCCGGACTTTGATGTTCATGCTTCAAAGCACTGACCATACCCGACAAGCGCAGTTCCACGGCGTCTGTTGCCGTTCGTTAGACGAGTCCTTCAAACCGCTTGCGCCCGCGCGGTGATACGGCTTGCCGCAAACGAAACGGGCGGCCATTCGGCCGCCCGCTAAGCACACGACATGCCGGCGAACGTCGCCGGGAATCCGTCAGAAACCGGCCGCCAGACCGTCGCGCCGGCTGTCGCTCGCGGCCACGTAGCCGCGCTCGCGATCGTCGCGATCGAGACGCCAGATGAACTGCCCCGAACCGAAATCCATGTAAGGATCGTCGATCGACTTGATCGTATGGCCGCGTGCGGCCAGCCCATCGACGGTCGCGCGATGCATCGTTGCCTCGACGTCGAGCGTGAAGTCGCGGTTGACCTTCCAGCGCGGCGCATCGCAGGCCGCCTGCGGTTGCTGCCCGTAGCCGAGCATCCGCACGACGGTCTGCAGGTGTCCTTGCGGCTGCATGTCGCCGCCCATCACGCCGAAGCTCATCACGGCCTCGGTCCGGCCTTCGACCTCCTCGGTGACGAACGCCGGGATGATCGTGTGGAACGGCCGCTTGCCGCCCGCGACGACGTTCGGCGAAGCCGGGTCCATCGAGAAGCCGTGCCCGCGATTCTGCAGCGCGATGCCGGTGCCGGGCACGACGAGCCCCGAGCCGAAGCCCATGTAGTTCGACTGAATGAAGCTCACCATCATCCCGCGCTCGTCGGCCGCCGACAGGTAGATCGTGCCGCCCGAATGCGGCCGGCCAGCGGCGAAGTGCGTCGCGCGCGCGGGGTCGATCAGTTTCGCGCGCTCGGCGAGATACGCGTCGTCGAGCATCTGCTCGGGCGTGACTTCCATCGCGCGCGGATCGGCGACGTAGCGATAGACATCGGCGAACGCGAGCTTCATCGCCTCGATCTGCAGATGCTGCGAGTCGACCGAATCGACTGGCCACTCGGTCACGCCCGCATGCCCGGCGATCCCGAGCGCGATCAGCGCGGCGATGCCCTGCCCGTTCGGCGGAATCTCGTGGATCGTGTGACGGCCGAAGCGCTTGCCGATCGGCTCGACCCATTCGGGCCGGTAAGCCTGCAGGTCGGCTGCGGTCAGCGCACCACCGCCTTCGCGGGAGAACGCGGCGATGCGCTCGGCGAGCACCCCCTCGTAGAACGCGCGCGCACCTTCCTTCTGCAGCGTGCGCAACGTCTGCGCATGGCCCGGCAGGCACACGCGCTCGCCCACCTGCGGTGCGCGGCCATGCGGCATGAAGGTGTCCGCGAAACCCGGCAACCCCTTGAGTTCCGGCACCGCGGCCGCCCACTTGTGCGCGACGATCGGCGGCACCGCATAGCCGCGCTCCGCGATCTCGATCGCCGGTTCGAGCAGGTCCGCGAACGGCAGCGAACCGAACTTCGCATGCAGCGCTTCCCAACCCGCGATCACGCCCGGCACGGTGACGGTGTCCCAGCCGCGCGTCGGCTTGTTCGCGATGCCGTTACCCGCGTCGCCGTGGCGCGTGCGGAAATAGTCGACGTTCCATGCGGCCGGCGCGACGCCCGACGCGTTCAGCCCGGACAGCCGCTCGCCGTCCCACACGAGCGCGAACGCGTCGCCGCCGAGCCCGCACGACACGGGCTCGACGACCGTGATCGCGGCCGCGGCGGCCAGCGCCGCGTCGACCGCGTTGCCGCCCTTCCACAGCATCCGCAGCCCCGCCTGCGCGGCGAGCGGGTGCGACGTCGACACGACGTTGCGCGCGAACACCGTGATGCGGGTCGTCGGATACGGGTTGTGCCAGTTGAAGCCAGTCATCGGTTCCACCTCGTCGAAAGCTGAATGATCGCGCCGGACGCGCCCCCCGCGTGCGCGGGCAATCCGCCATTGCAGCGCGATCGGCACAATCGCACAAATTCATTTGTCACATGAATCCATGCGATTTCCGCATGAATATCAGGCAACCGTGCGGGCCGGGCCGGCCTAACGCCGTTGCCGCCCTTACAATACCCGCTCCGTCTCACGACACGACCATCGAGCCATGACCCGAGATCCCCGCCTCACCCTCAACGCGCGCCAGCAGGAATTGCTCGAATGGGTGCAGCGCGACGGCTTCGTGACCGTCGACGATCTCGCCGCGCACTTCGCGGTGACGCCGCAGACGATCCGCCGCGACGTGAACTGGCTGGCGGACCTGAACCTGCTGCGCCGCTACCACGGCGGCGCGAGCCTGCCGACCAGCTCGGAGAACGTGTCGTACACCGCGCGCCAGCGGATGTTCCACGACGAGAAGCGGCGCATCGCGGCGCTCGCGGCGTCGCACATCCCCGACCAGGCGTCGCTGTTCATCAACCTCGGCACGACCACCGAGGAAGTCGCACGCGCGCTGAACCGCCACCACGGGCTACACGTGATCACGAACAACCTGAACGTCGCGTCGATGATGAGCGGCTACCCCGACTGCGAGGTGCTGATCACGGGCGGCATCGTGCGGCCGTGGGACAAGGGGATCGTCGGCGAACTCGCGATCGACTTCATCCGCCAGTTCAAGGTCGACTACGCGATCATCGGCACGTCGGCGATCGAGGCCGACGGCACGCTGCGCGACTTCGACACACGCGAGGTGCGCGTGGCCGAGGCGATCATGCAGCATGCGCGCACCGTCTATCTCGTGACCGACCATTCGAAGGTCGGCCGTCCCGCGCTGGTGCGCCAAGGCCACCTGAGCCAGGTGCACGCGCTCTTCACCGACAAGCCGCTGCCGCCCGAGATGGCCGACACCGTCGCGGCCGCCGGCACCCAGGTATACGTCGCCGAGTGACGGTTCCGATGCTGCACCGCACCCGAAACTTCAAGTGAAATCAAGAAGTTGGCGTCGCGAGCAAACCGCTTGCGCGTGGCTCGGCTGTCAAACGGAAAATTAACGGGGCCCGATTTGTCGTTGCCCGCGCGCTCGACTAGACTCCAGTTCCCCGGCCCATTTCGACCGTTCCGCCTGTGCCAGGGCGCGGACGAATGGCATGGCCGGCGAATACAGCTTTCCCCCCAAGCCATACCCCGCTGGGTATCGCGCGTCGGCCCGTGCGCCGGCCGCGCGGGCTGACTGGTCGCCATGGAGAGAACGATGCTGAGTCCGCATGAATTCGCCACGCTATTGCTTGTTAAGGACGCTCCCGATCAAACCCACATGGATCGGGACGAAATCGACGCACTGCTCGAACAGCAGCTCGTCCGTCTGGAAGGACTCGGTTCGGGGCGCAAATACTGCGTGACCGAAACCGGCGACGCCGCGCTGCGATCCATCAAGTACCGCTATTCGTAAAACCACACCGTTCCTGACCTGACCGCGCCGCCCGGCTGCCGGGCCGCGCGGTCACCCCCGCTTCCCTCCCCCCGCCCCGCCGCAGCCTGCTTCAGCCGCCGCGCAGCGTCGGATCGACCGCCGCCCGCCAGCTGATGGCCTGCGCACGCGCGCCGTTGAAATACGCGATCCAGCCGGCACGCGCCGCCGCATCGGGCGCCGCATAGTGCGTCGAAAGTTCGTTTACGAACGCACAATAGCTCGCATCGGTCAGCCCACGATACCGTTTCGCCACGTACGCGTCATACAGCGTCGAGTAGACCGGCTGCGCGTCCGCACCCCAGTCCCGTGCCGTGCCGCCGCATGACGTCTGCAGGTCGACGAACGACGGCGTGCGCCAGTTGCCGGCGAGCGGCGGCATCCCAGCAGTGCACCCCGCCAGAAGGACGGCGCATACGCCGGCCCACATCCCAATACGCATGATTCACCTCGTGAAACGGTCGATTTCGCCAGTATCGTCCGGGATCGCGCCGCGCGCTACTGGCCCCGCTTTATCGAACTTTACTTTTTCGATTTCGTTCGTTAAATTTCGAATTCGAACATTTCCTGTTCACCCATTTCCATCAGACGATAAGGACAGCAGGTGACCCAACCGAATCGCTACGATCTGCTCGTCGTCGGCGGCGGCATCAACGGCGCGGGCATCGCGCGCGATGCGGCCGGCCGCGGCCTGTCGGTCATGCTCTGCGAGCAGGACGATCTCGCGTCGCACACGTCGTCGTCCAGCACGAAGCTGATTCACGGCGGCCTGCGCTACCTCGAGTACAACGAGTTCGGGCTCGTGCGCAAGGCGCTGCAGGAGCGCGAGACGCTGCTGCGCGCGGCGCCGCACATCATGTGGCCGCTGCGCTTCGTGATGCCGCACATGCCGAACCTGCGTCCGGCCTGGCTGATCCGCATCGGCCTGTTCCTTTACGATCACCTCGCGAAACGCGAACTGCTGCCCGGCTCGCGCGGCATCGACATGCGCCGCCATGCGGCCGGCGCGCCGCTGATCGATTCGATCAAGCGCGGCTTCGTCTATTCGGACGGCTGGGTCGACGACGCGCGCCTCGTCGTGCTGAACGCGATGGATGCGAAGGAGCGCGGCGCCCAGATCCTGACGCGCACGAAGCTGGTGTCCGCCGAACGCCGCGGCGACGAATGGGAAGCGCGACTGCAGCACGCCGACGGCTCGATCCGCGTCGTGCATGCGCGCGCGATTGCGAACGCGGCCGGCCCGTGGGTCGGCGACGTGCTGAAAGGCGCGCTCGGCCGCGGCGCGCACCACAGCGTGCGGCTCGTGAAGGGCAGCCACATCATCACGCGCCGCCTGTTCGATCACGACCACGCGTACATCTTCCAGAACCCGGACAAGCGGATCATCTTCGCGATTCCGTACGAGCACGATTTCACGCTGATCGGCACGACCGACGTCGAATACACGAACGATCCCGCGAAGGTCGCGATCGATCGCGACGAGACGCAGTACCTGTGCGATTCGATCAACCGCTACTTCAAGCGCAAGATCTCGCCGGCCGACGTGCACTGGACCTACTCGGGCGTGCGCCCGCTGCTGGAAGACGAAAACGCCGCGAACGCATCGGCCGTCACGCGCGACTACCGCCTCGAGCTGGACGACGGCGCGGGCGCCCCGCTGCTGTCGGTGTTCGGCGGCAAGATCACGACGTTCCGCAAGCTCGCGGAAGAAGCCGGCGACATGCTGTGCCGCGCACTCGGCCGCGACGCGAAGACCTGGACGGCCGGCGTCGCGCTGCCGGGCGGCGACATCGCGAACGCGAAGTTCGACGCATTCGCCGATACGTTCGCCAAACGCCATGCGTGGCTGCCCGCCGCGCTCGCCCGCCGCTATGCCCGTGCATACGGCACGCGCGCGGAACGCGTGATCGACGGCGCGAAGTCGCTCGCCGATCTCGGCACCGAAATCGCACCGGGCATCTACGACGCCGAACTGCGCTACCTGCGCGACGCCGAATGGGCGACCTGCGCGCAGGACGTGCTGTGGCGCCGCTCGAAGCTCGGCCTGCACGTCGCGCCCGGCACGCTCGACGCGGTGACCGCCGCGGTCGACGCGTGGTTCGCCGCCGCGCACGCGCCGCACGCCTGACCGGAATGCAGTTGCAGTTGCTTGACCGACGTTGACTCACCGACGCGCCGCCCCACATGCGGCGCGCATCACAACTAAGCCAAATCCACGGATGGAGATGAGAGACATGCAGGATCAGTACATCCTCGCGCTTGACCAGGGCACCACGAGTTCCCGCGCGATGCTGTTCGATCGCCAGGGCAATATCGTTTCGATCGCCCAGAAGGAATTCGAGCAGATCTACCCGCAACCCGGCTGGGTCGAGCACGATCCGCAGGAAATCTGGTCGACGCAAGCCGGCGTCGCCGCCGAAGCCGTCACGCGCACGGGCCTGAACGGCACGTCGATCGCCGCGATCGGCATCACCAACCAGCGCGAAACCACGATCGTCTGGGATCGCGAGACGGGCCAGCCCGTCTACAACGCGATCGTCTGGCAGGATCGCCGCACGGCCGACTTCTGCGATTCGCTGAAGGCCCAGGGCTTCGAGGCGAAGGTGCGCGCGAAGACCGGCCTGCCGATCGATTCGTACTTCTCCGGGACCAAGATCCGCTGGATTCTCGACAACGTGCCGGGCGCACGCGAGAAGGCCAAGCAGGGCAAGCTCGCGTTCGGCACCGTCGACAGCTGGCTCGTGTGGAACTTCACGAAGCACGAACTGCACGTGACCGACGTGACGAACGCGTCGCGCACGATGCTGTTCAACATCCACACGCGCGAGTGGGACAACGAACTGCTCGACATGCTCGACATCCCGCGCAGCATGCTGCCGGAAGTGAAGGCATCGTCGGAAATCTACGGCCACACGAAGACCACCGTGTTCGCATCGAAGATCCCGCTCGCGGGCATCGCAGGCGACCAGCACGCGGCGCTGTTCGGCCAGATGTGCACGACGTCGGGCATGGTGAAGAACACCTACGGCACCGGCTGCTTCCTGATGATGAACACCGGCGACAAGCCGATCGAGTCGAAGAACAACCTCGTCACGACCATCGCCTGGCAGATCGGCGACGACGTGCAGTACGCGCTCGAAGGCAGCATCTTCATCGCGGGCGCGGTGGTGCAGTGGCTGCGCGACGGCGTCGGCATCATCAAGTCGGCCGCTGAAATCGAAGCGCTCGCCGCGAGCGTGCCGCACACCGACGGCGTCTACCTGGTGCCCGCGTTCGCCGGCCTCGGCGCACCGCACTGGAACGCGCGGGCGCGCGGCTCGGTGTTCGGCGTCACGCGCGGCACGACCTCCGCGCACCTCGCACGTGCGGCGCTCGATTCGATCGCGTACCAGTCGCTCGACGTGCTGGCCGCGATGGAAGCCGATTCGGGCATCAGCATCGGCGAGCTGCGCGTGGACGGCGGCGCGAGCGCGAACGACCTGCTGATGCAGTTCCAGGCGGACCTGCTCGGCGTCGACGCGGTGCGTCCGCAGATCACCGAGACGACCGCGCTCGGCGCGGCCTACCTCGCGGGCCTCGCGATCGGCTACTGGAAGAACCTCGACGAAGTGCGCGACCAGTGGCAGCTCGATCGCCGCTTCTCGCCGTCGATGCCGAAGGAGCACGTCGAACGCTGCATGTCGGGCTGGCAGCGTGCGGTGCGTGCCGCGAAGGCATGGGCCGACGACGCGCAGTAACCGTCAGGCATCCGGACGAAATACAACAACACCGGCGGACCGTGCACTGCGCGAGTCCGCCGTGATTCAAGAGAGACAAACATGTCACCTTATATTGCGGAATTCATCGGCACAGCGATCCTCGTGCTGCTCGGCAACGGCGCGGTCGCCAACGTGCTGCTTGCAAAGACCAAGGGCAAAGGCGCGGACCTGATCGTGATCGTGATGGGCTGGGCGATGGCCGTGTTCGTCGCCGTCTACGTGACCGCGTCGTTCAGCGGCGCGCACCTGAACCCGATCGTTACCATCAGTCTCGCGCTCGCGGGCAAGTTCGCGTGGTCGAAAGTCGGCGGCTACGTCCTCGCGCAGATGCTCGGCGGGATGGCCGGCGCGCTGCTCGTGTGGCTCGCCTATCGCCAGCACTTCGCGAAGGAAGCCGATGCGGACCTGAAGCTCGCGGTGTTCTGCACGGCGCCCGCGATCCGCAGCGTCACGCACAACGTGCTGACCGAAGCGATCTGCACGTTCGTGCTGATCCTCGGCGTGCTGTACCTCGCGTCGCCGCAAGTCGGCCTCGGCGCGCTCGACGCACTGCCCGTCGGCCTGCTCGTGCTCGGCATCGGCATCTCGCTCGGCGGCCCGACCGGCTATGCGATGAGCCCCGCGCGCGACCTGTCGCCGCGCATCATGCACGCGCTGCTGCCGATCCCCGGCAAGCGCGACAGCGACTGGCGCTATGCATGGGTGCCCGTCGTCGGTCCGCTGCTCGGCGGCGCCGCGGCGGCCGGCCTGTACCTGCACCTGCATACGACGATCTGATCGTGGCTTGACCGAAACGCGCGGCGGTCCTCGCCGCGCGTTTTGCTTTCCTTCCTTCGTTCGCCTTCCCTCGCGCTTCGTTTCCGCTACCGGCCTCACTCGGCCGATACCAGCGACTTCAGCTTCACCCCCGTATCCGCGACAGCCAACGGGCTCACGTCGCTCCCGCGCTCGACCAGCATTCTCGCCACCCGCATGTCCTTGACGAACCCCGACGCGCGGCCGAAACCGCTTGCGGCGACGAGCCGCGCTCCGGCATCGAAATGGAAATGGATTTCCGCGTCGTCGCCGAGCACGCGCGCGACCGATCGCTCGCCAAGCGCCGGCTCTCCAGCCACCTGCAACTGCGCGTCGTATTGATCCGACCAGAACCACGGTGTCTCGCGATACGGCTCGTCGGCGCCGAGCATGTTGCGCGCGGCGACGCGTGCCTGGGTCTCGGCGCCGTGCCAGGTTTCCTGCCGGACCGGCCGGCCCGACAACGCACTCGGGAACACCGCCACGTCGCCCGCTGCGTAGATGCCGCGCGCCGACGTCTCGAGCCGCTCGTTCACGACGATGCCGCGCTCGACGGCGAGGCCCGCCTCACGCGCCAGCTCGTCGGCCGGCTCGATGCCGATGCCGGCGACGACCGTGTCGGCGATCAGCGTGTCGCCGTCGTCGAGCACGACGGCCAGCGCGCCGCCCGCCGTCCGCTCGATCGCAACCGGCTTCCGCTTCACGCGAATGGCCACGCCCTGCCGTTCGTGAAGCGCGTGCACGCGCGCCGCGATCGCCTCCGGCACCGCACGCCCGAGCAGGCGCGGCGCCGCATCGAGCACCGTCACGCGGCACCCGCGCAGTCGCGCCGACGCCGCGACTTCGAGGCCGATGAAACCGCCGCCGATCAGCACGACCCGTGCATCGGGCACGAGCCGCGTGCCGAGCGCCGCCGCGTCGTCGAGCGTGCGCAATGCAAACACCCCGTCTAACGTCGCACCTGGAATCGTCAAGCGACGCGCGCGGCCGCCGGTCGCGAGCAGCAGCGCGTCGTAGCCGGACACGCGGCCATCCGACAGGCGCACTTCGCGTGCGTCCGGATCGATACGCTCGACCGTCGCGACGACCGGCTCGATGTGATCGGCCGCCCACGCTTCCGGATCGCGCAACCGGCACTGCGCCGCGCTGCGTTCGCCGGTCAGCACGCCCTTCGACAACGGCGGCCGCTCGTACGGCAGGTGCGCCTCCGCGCCGATCAGCACGATCCGCCCGCCCCAGCCGGATTCGCGCAGCACCTGCGCCGCGCGGCCGCCCGCGTGGCCCGCGCCGACGATCGCCATCACCCGGTCGCTCGTCATCGCGTTACACCTCGATCAGGATGCGGCCGTTGTCGATCTTCGCGCGGTACGTGCGCAGCTTCTCGCAGGCGGGCGCGGACAGCGGCCGGCCGTCGCGCACGTCGAAGCGCCCGTTGTGCTTCGGGCATTCGATCACGTGGTCGATCACGAGCCCGTCCGCGAGATGTACTTGCTCGTGCGTGCACAGGCCGTCGCTTGCATAGACTTCGCCGTCGATGCGGTAGATCGCGTACGTGTGGCCGGCATGGTCGAAGCGCGCGACGTCTTCGTCGTCGATGTCGTCGAGCGCGCCGGTGTCGATCCATTGCGTCATGTTGCATGTCTCCTGGGTTGGAAGGTTCGATGTCGGTCACGCGCGCGCGGCATCCGGCACGGGCCGCACGACGTAATCGGTCGGGTCGCGCGTCTGCCTGACCAGCGCCGGCACGATCTCCGCATACGCGTCCAGCGTGCTGCGGTACGGCGGCGGCATGTCGGCCTTCACCGCCTCGTGCAGCTTCGGCAGCGCGTGGAACGGCACCATCGGGAACATGTGGTGCTCGACGTGGTAGTTCATGTTCCAGTACAGGAAGCGGAACACCGGATTCATCATCACGGTCCGGCAGTTGCGCCGGTGATCGAGCACGTTCTCGGGCATGCCCGCGTGCTGCGTGAGGCCGAAATACAGGTACAGCCACGCGCCGTAGAGGCTCGGCAGCCCGATGTAGAGCAGCGGCAGGATCGTGTGCCAGTAGAGCGAAGCACCGGTCACGAGTGCGTACACCGCGAGATGGAGGCGAGACTCGCGCACCACCTTCGGCCGTTCCGATTCGGGCACGTAGGTGCGCTCCTCGTCGTCGAGCCGTCCGGTGAAGGCCGTCACAATCATCTTGCGCAGCTCGCCGGCCACGTGCTTCAGCGCGACGATGTTCAGCGCGAGCGAGGCCCAGTCGGTCGGCTTCGGCGCGGCGATTTCCGGATCGCGCCCGACGACCAGCGTATCGGTGTGATGACGTGCATGGCTCCAGCGCCACGCCGTCGCGCGGCGGAACACCTGGAACGACGCGACCTGGTACAGCACGTCGTTCATCCAGCGCGTGCGGAACGCGGTGCCGTGCCCGCATTCGTGCCAGCGCGAGTCGGCCGGGCTGCAGTAGAGCGTGCCGTACACGAAGAACGCGGGAATCGCCCACGCCGAATGTGCGCGCCACGCCAGCCATGCGAGCCCCCCGCTGATCGCGATCGCCGCGTACCAGATCAGCGTGTCGCGGATCGCGCGCGCGTTGCCGCGCTGCATCAGCTGCTTCATCAGCGGCCGCGGCACCGGGCATCGATACCACTCCGCGTTGGCGAGCCCGGCCGCCTGCGCGCGCTCGCCGGCGCCGCCGATCATCCGGTAGGCCTGACGGCGCGCCACCGTGCGGTCGTGCGCCTGGTCGTCGATATGAGCCACGTGCGTCTCCTGGATTCCTTGTTCGTAGGAAGCGCGGCAAGCGCTTCGGCATGGAATCAAAATTAGGCCCGCGGCCTCCCTCGCTCAATCGAAACGTTGACGAAATTTCGCCATCGCTTTAGCGTTCCCCGCATTGCCACGTCTCGATGGCGACCCCACGATGGAGACATCCATGGCAGGCGAATCCGGGCCGCGCTGGCGCAAGCGCACCGCACGCTTCGACGAGATCGCGGCGCTTGCCGGCGTCAGCACGACCACCGTCGACCGCGTGCTGAACGAGCGCGGCAGCGTCTCGGCGCAGGCGCGCGAACGCGTGGTGGCGGCCGCGCGGCAGCTTGGCGTGCCGCGTCAGTTGCCCGACACGCGGCACGGGCTGCTCCACGTCGACGTGCTGCTGCCGGACACCGACGCGGCTTTCTTCAAGCGGCTGCAGCTGGCGCTGCAGCGCTCGCTGCAGATGCTCGACCGGCGCGTGGTCGTGCACCGGACGATCCTGCCCGCCGCCGACGACGAGCGGGCCGCCGCGCTGATCGAACGGCCCGCCTACCGGCGCGCGGCGCTGATCGTCACGGCGCGCGACACGAGCCGCGTGCGCGACGCGCTGGCCGGCGCGATCGCGCGCGGCGAGACCGTCGTCACGATGGTCACCGACATCGGCGGCATCGACCGCGCGCACTTCGCCGGCATCGACAACTACCGGGCCGGGCGCACGGCCGGCTATTACATCGGCCGCCTGGCGGCACGCCCCGGCCGCGTGCTGCTGCTCGGCGGGCGCATGGGCTACCGCGCGCACGCCGACCGGATGGCCGGCTGCCGCGACCAGCTCGCCGAAGCGTTCGCCGCCGTCCGCTGCGACGCCGAGCCGGTCGAGACGCTCGACCAGGACGACCGCTGCTACCGCGCGGTGACGAAGACGCTGCATGCGCACGACGACGTGGTCGCGATCTACAACAGCGGCGCCGGCTCGGCCGGCATCGAAGCGGCGCTGCGCAAGGCCGGCGCGGCCGGCCGCGTCGTGTGGATCGGCCACGAGATGATCGACCTGCACCGCACCTTCATCGAATCCGGCGCGATGGATCTCGCGATCGACCAGGATCCGGACGGCCAGGTGATTTCCGCACTGCAGCACGTGCTGCATGCGTGCGGGATCGTCGAACAGCCGCCACCGGCCGATCCGGTCGAATTCCGCGTGTTCTGTCCGGCAAACGTGCGGACGAGCGCGTACCTGCCGGCCTGAATTCGAACGCCCGGCCCACCGTCTGTCGCGCCGCATGCGCGTTGCGAAAATATCGACTGCCGCATTGGCGATTTTTCGCCAACGTTTGTCATGCAGCCCGCGCCGCGCCTCCGTACATTGGGCAGCCCATCCCATGACAATGGCGGACAGGAGACGATGGCTGAACCGATCCTCATCGGCGTGAACCTCGACGGCGTGCTCGAACACGACGGCCTGCCGTTGCCCGCGCCCGCCGAACGCTTCCGGATGGTCGCCGGCGCCGGTGTGTTCGACTACGTCGAAAAGAATCCGGCGCGCGGCGAAGACCTGTCGCCGTATTTCGCGCTGGTCGAACGCCATGCGCTGCCGATTCGCGTGATCGGTGGCATCTGGTGCGCGGGCCGTGACGAAGCGCACGTCGCCGAGATCGTCGACGCGGGCGCGCGCTTCGGCAGCACGGTGCTCAACTGTCAGCTGCATGCGCGTCACGCGAGCGGCCATCCGCTGTCCGATCGCGAGGTCGCCGATTTCTACCTGCGGACCTACGAGCGCGGCGAGCCGGCCGGCTGCCTGCCGAGCCTCGAAGTGCACGTCGACATGTGGAGCGAGGATTTCACGCGCATCGCACGCGTCGCACGGCTTGTCGAGCAGGCCGGCGTGCCGTTCCGGATCACGCTCGATCATTCGCACCTGCTGTTCAAGATCGGCAACCACACCGAACTCGATGCATCGGGCATCCGCGACGCGGCCGACGGCGGCCGGCGGTTGCTCGACCCTGCATCGCCCGACGCCCTCTACGCCGACTGGATCGCGTGCGGCTGGGTCCGGCATGCGCATGCCCGCAGCGTGATGCCGAATAATCCGGACAACGCGTGGATGCGCCGCGCCGACGGCAGGCCCGGGCGCGGGATCCAGTATCCGTTCGTCGCGCCGGCACCGGGCACCTATCACGGCGCATGGCGCGCTGAGGCACTCGACACGTGGAAGGCCGCGCTTCGGCAGTTGCTGCACGCGCAGGCCCACGCACAGCCGGCGCGCGTCGAGCAGATCAGTTGCGAATTCATCCCGTTTCCCGACTACGGCGGCGGCGCGCGCTATTCGATCTTCGACAACAACGTCGCATGCGCGCACTGGCTGCGCGACACGTGGCGTGCCCTCGCCGCGCCGCCGGCAACCGACGTCGCACACACCGGCACCTGATTCGCCCCCCGCCCCCACTCGAGACCCAAGGACAGAACGATGACGCAAGCCTTCCATTTTTCGCTGAACCGGATGAGCGCCCCGCGCTTGCCGTTCGACCGTTACGTCGCGCTGTGCCAGCGCCTCGGCGTCGACACGATCGAGATCCGCAACGATCTCGACGGCGTCGAGATTGCCGACGGCACGCCGGCCGCCACCGTGCGCGCAACGGCCGAAGCCGGCGGCGTGACGATCCTGACGATCAACGCGCTGCAGCGCTTCGAGCAATGGAACGCCGAGCGCGCGGACGAGGCGACCGTGCTGGCCGACTACGCGGCGCAATGCGGCGCGCGTGCGCTGGTGCTGTGCCCGACCAACAGCCGCGGCGACACGCGCAGCGCGGACGTGCGCCACGCGGATCTCGTGAAGGCGCTGAAGGCGCTCAAGCCGATCCTCGACGCGCGCGGCCTGCTCGGCTTCATCGAGCCGCTCGGCTTCGAGGAATGCGCGCTGCGCCGCAAGTCGGATGCGGTGAAAGGCATCTACGACGCGGCGGGCGAACAGGTGTTCCGGCTCGTGCACGACACGTTCCACCATCACCTGTCGGGCGAGGACATCTTCTTCCCGAACCTGACCGGCCTCGTGCACGTCTCTGGCGTCGAAGAGGACGACCTGCCGGTCGACCGGATGCGCGACGGCCATCGCGTGCTGGTCGGCGGCGCCGACCGGCTCGGCAATATCCGGCAACTGCGCCAACTGCTCGCGCGCGGCTACCGTGGCGCGTTCTCGTTCGAGCCGTTCGCGCACGAAATCGCCGAAGCCGACGACATCGAGGACCGGCTGCGAGCGAGCATCGACTACGTGCGCGGCGAACTGGCGAATCAATGAGCGCCGCCACGGTGCACGGCCAACTGCAGCCGCGCACCGGCGCATATTCACGAAATCAACAGGAGAACGGAATGATCGAATTCGCGTTGTTCGGCGCGGGACGGATCGGCAAGATCCATGCGGCGAATCTCGCGCGCCATCCGGGCGCGAAGCTGAAATACGTCATCGACCGGCATGCGCCGTCGGCCGAAGCGCTGGCCCACGCGCACGGCGCGCAGGTGGCCGACATCGAGCGCGCACTCGGCGATCCGGCTGTCCGGGCGGTCGTGATCGCGTCGAGCACCGACACGCATGCGGACCTGATCGTCGCGGCCGCGAATGCGGGCAAGGCCCTATTCTGCGAGAAGCCCGTCGACCTGAACGTCGAGCGCTCGCGTGCGTGCGCGGACGCCGTCCGGCGCAGCGGCGTGACCTGCATGATCGGCTTCCAGCGCCGCTTCGACCCGACGTTCGCCGCGCTGAAGGCGCGCGTCGAGCGCGGCGAGATCGGCGCGCCGGAAATGCTGGTCGTCACGAGCCGCGACCCGGGCGCACCGCCCGTCGACTACATCCGCAGTTCGGGCGGCATCTTCAAGGACATGCTGATCCACGACTTCGACGTGTTCCGCTGGATTCTCGGCGACGAAGCGCAGACGCTGCACGCGACCGGCAGTTGCCTGACCGATCCGGCCGTGCACGACGCGGGCGACATCGATTCGACGGCCGTGACGATCCGCACGCGACGCGGGCTGCTGTGCCAGATCAACACGTCGCGGCGTGCCGCGTACGGTTACGACCAGCGTTTCGAGCTGCTCGGCAGCACCGGAATGCTGCAGGCCGGCAACGTGCGGCCGACCGAGGTGAGCGCGTGGCTCGCGGCCGGCATCGCGACGGATGTGCCGGAGCCGTTCTTTCTCGAACGCTACCGGCACGCGTATGCGGCCGAGATCGCGCACTTCGTCGATGCGCTGCGCGACGGCACGCCGGTCCGCACGACGATCGACGACGGGCTCGCCGCGCTCGAACTGGCCGAGGCCGCGATGACTTCGTGGAAAACGGGGCGCGTAATCGAGCTGTGACGTCACGGGCGACAAGCGGTGACAAGCGGTGACAGGCGGCGGCGAACCGCGCAAGCGGGCCGCCGCCGGACGATCGGCAACCCACCCGGGCGAGACGCAGTCAGCGCGCGACCGCGTCGGGAAAATTTGCCGAAGCGTCGCGCGGCGTGTGCGTGAATGCACGTATGATGGCGAATTGATCTGTGTCGCCGACATCCCGCTTTTTCACCACCATGCTCGATCACCTCATCTGCGACTGCGACGGCGTGCTCGTCGACAGCGAAATCATTGCCGACCGCGTCCTGCTCGACACGCTGTCCGCCACGTTCCCGAATCTCGATTTCGAAGCCGCCGCCAAGTCGGCGTTCGGCCAGCAGACGTCGCGCTTCCTGGCGGGAATCGAATCCCGCTTCGGGATCGAGATGCCGGCCAACTTCATCGAGACCATCGAGCACAACATCGAGCGCGCGCTGGCGCAATCGCTCGCGCCGATCTCCGGCGTGCGCGATGCGCTGCTGAAGGTGAGCCTGCCGGCGGCCGTCGTGTCGAACAGCCGGCTCGCACGCGTGCGCAGCTCGCTGAAGCGCGCGGCGCTCACCGAGATCTTCGGCGATCGCGTGTTCAGCTCCGAGCAGGTGGCGCGGCCGAAGCCCTACCCCGACGTCTACCTGCATGCGGCGCACACGCTCGGCGTCGCGCCGGAGCGCTGCATCGTCGTCGAGGACAGCGTGTCGGGGCTGAATGCCGCGCGGGCGGCAGGCATGAAGACGATCGCATTCGTCGGCGCGAGCCACATCCCCGACAACTACGCGGACGCGCTGCGCGCGATGGGCATCACGCGAATCATGCGCAAGATGGACGAACTGCCGGCGCTCGTCGAAGCCGGCATGCGCGGCGAATTCGGAGACGTACAGTCCTGATGGTCGTGCCGGCCCGATCAGGCTGATCGGGCCGATCCGGCGTGCACCGGTTCACGCACGCCGTGCAACGGGCGCGCAAACGCGCCCGCCTTCCCCTTCACAGCACTCAGGCCGGTTCGCAGCAGCGCTCGCGCGCGGCGGCCAGCGCCTCGCGAAACTCGACGAGTTCCGCGATCGTCAGCATCGGCAACCCGTGCTGTTGCGCGAAACGTTCGACATCGTCGCCGCGCGTCATCGTGCCATCCGGATTCATCAGCTCGCACAGCACGCCGGCCGGCTTCAGGCCCGCGAGGATCGACAGGTCGACCGTGCCTTCGGTGTGACCGCGACGCGCCAGCACGCCGCCCGGTTGCGCACGCAACGGAAACACGTGGCCCGGGCGCACGATGTCGTGCGGCGTCGCGCCTTCTGCGATCGCCGCGCGAATCGTCGTCACGCGATCGGCCGCCGATACGCCCGTATGCACGCCTTCGCGCGCCTCGATCGACACGGTGAACGCGGTGCCGTTGCGGCTCTCGTTGGTCTGCACCATCGGCGGCAGCTCGAGCGCACGCACGGTGTCGTCGGTCAGACACAGGCACACGATGCCGCTGCATTCGCGGATCAGCAGCGCCATCGTCTCGGGCGTGATGCGCTCGGCGGCAACGATCAGGTCGGCTTCGTTCTCGCGGTCGTGGTCGTCCTGCAGCACCACGGCACGGCCGGCGCGCATCGCTTCGAGCGCGGCGGCGATGCGCGGCGGCACCGGTTCGGAATCCAGCAACGGGAGATCGGCAAAGGCGTCGGCGGGGGCCGACGAAACGGACATCAAGGACATGTGAAACGCTCCTCGCAAATACGATTTGGGCGAAAAACGTTTCAGGGCATTGCAAACAGACAGAACGACAACCCGCTTCGCACACACGGCGAAGCGGCCCTGACGGACATGACTATCTGCACATCTTCTCTCATCCGGACTATGACCGTCGGCTCTGGCATTCGACCAGATCTGCTGACCCCGCGCGGATGCGCGGGCGCTCGCGGGCTCGCCGGCTTACGCCAGCCTACCGCCGGTGGGGAATTGCACCCCGCCCTGAAGACGCACTGATTTGCCGGATGGGCCAACCCCATCGACGGCGGGCCAAGCATACAACAGCTGCGCGCTCGGCGCAGCGGACACGGCCTAAAACCTTACTGACGACTCCGTCTAACGGCATCGTCCAAACGGCCGACGGCCGACCCGCGTTCTCGTCCGAACGGCGAGCACGCGAGCCGCTTCCGTGCGGCCTGCGTTGCGCGGTCAGCCGGCCGCGTGCGCGGCATGTGCCGCGTGCGCCGCATCGGGCACGAGCCAGCGCGGCGGCACCTCGGGACTCACCGTCACGCGAAATGCACGCGCTTCGCTGTCGCCCGGGTTGCGCAGGCTGTACGGCTGGTCGGCATCGAACACGATCGCGTCGCCGGTCGCGAGCAACTGGCGGCGGTCGTGCACGCTGACTTCGAGCGTGCCCTCGCTGACGACGAGGTTGACCGTCGTGCCGGGCGCGCGGCGGGCGCCGGGCTCCGTATGCAGCGGCGCGATCCGCAGCTCGTGGAACTCGGCCGCGGCCGGCTCGCCTTCCGGGTACAGCGCGCGTGCCGAGAAGCGGCCGTTCGAGCTGACGACCCGCGACGCACGCTCGGCCGCCAGATGCTCGAAGCCGTTCACGGCATGGCGGCGCAGGAAGGCGGCGACCGATACCTTCAGCGCCGCGGCGATCTTGCAGAGCACCTTGATCGACGGCACGCTGCGCGCCGACTCGATCTGCGCGAGCATCGCGCGCGACACGCCGGACAGCCGCGCGAGCGCATCGAGCGACAATTGCCGCTCGGCACGCAACCGCGCGAGGTTCACGCCAACGACCTGTTCGAGCACGTCGAGCGACGCGGACGCCCGCGCATCGGCGGCGTTGCCGGATTCGAAGGAAGACACGTCGCGCACGAGCGCCAGGGATGAAGACATAGCATTGCCTCCGGGCCGCGGTGCAGCCCTGCGAATGGGGTAAGCCGGGATCGGAATCGGGTTGCGCCAGCAACGGCGCGTATCGAGACGCTATCACCCGGTCTTGCACCGGCAAACGAAGTTATCTTCACACCGTTATCAGCATCGCGGAGGAATGCGTTCCTCGCGAACCTTTTCCTGCCGCTATCGCGTCGTGCGGGCGCCGCGCGTTGCACCGCTCATTGCGCCGCCGGTGCCGTGCCGCGCGACGGCCCGCGCGCGCCGAGCCGCATCGCGAACCACGTGACGACGAGCGCCGCGAACGTCACCGCGACGGCCACCCAGGGCAGCGCATCGAGCGCCAGGCCGTGTTCCAGCGCAAGGCCGCCGAGCCACGCGCCGAGCGCATTGCCGACGTTGAACGCGCCGATGTTCAGCGTCGATGCGAGATGCGGCGCGCTTGCGGCCTTCTCGACCACGTGCGCCTGGAGCGGCGGCACCGTCGCGAATGCGGCGATCCCCCATACGAACACGGTGACGGCCGCCGCGACCGGATGGTGGCTCGTCCTGGCGAACACGACCATCACGGCCATCAGTGCGACGAGGATCGCGATCAACGACGGCATCAGCGCGCGGTCGGCGAGCTTGCCGCCGAGCGTGTTGCCGATCGTCAGCCCCGCGCCGAACAGCACGAGGATCAGCGCGACCGCGCGCGGCGAATAGCCCGACACGGTCTGAAGAATCGGCGCGATGTACGTGAACACGACGAACACGCCGCCGAAGCCGAGCACGGTCATCAGCAGCGCGAGCCACACCTGCGGCTCCTTCAGCACGCGCACTTCTTGGCCGAGGCCGACCGGCCCGCTGTCGTGGCGGTTCGGCACCAGCGCGGCGACGCCGCCGAGCGACAGCACGCCGAGCGCGGCGACGATCCAGAACGACGCGCGCCAGCCGAGCAGCTGGCCGACGAAGGTGCCGAACGGCACGCCGAGCACGTTCGACAGCGTGAGCCCCGTGAACATCAGCGCGATCGCGCTCGCACGCTTGTCGGCGGGCACGAGCGACGCGGCGACCACCGCGCCGATCCCGAAGAACGACCCGTGCGCGAACGACGTGACGACCCGCGCGACCATCAGCATCGCGTAGCCGGACGCGGTCGCGCACAGCACGTTGCCGACGATGAAGATCGCCATCAGCCACTGCAGCGCGGCCTTGCGCGGCATGCGGCTCGTCAGCACCGCGAGCAGCGGCGCGCCGGCCGCGACACCGAGCGCGTAGCCCGTGACCAGCAGGCCGGCCGACGGCAGCGACACGGCCAGATCGCGTGCGACCTCGGGCAGCAGGCCCATGATGATGAACTCGGTGGTACCGATGGCGAAGGCGCTGATCGCAAGCGCCAGTAACGGAATGGGCATGTCGTTCTCCGGAAGGCGGCGGGCGCGGCGCCCGGTCGGTGCCGCACCGCACAAAAGGCAGGATGTGCGCATTGTCCCGAAGATGCCGATATTTGATAATTGGCGTGGCATTTGAACCATTTTCAAATATTTCTGGAAAATCGCATGGATCGACTGGGCGATATCCGGCTGTTCGTCGAGGCGGCCGAACTGGGCAGCCTGTCCGCCGCCGGGCGCAAGCTGAACCTCACGCCGGCCGCCGCGAGCGCGCGGCTGGCGAAGCTCGAGGCGGCGGTCGCCACCCGGCTGTTCGACCGTTCGACCCGGCAGTTGCGGCTCACCGACGAGGGCCGCCTGTACCTGAACGGCTGCCGGCAGGCATTGCAGGCGCTCGACGACGCGAACGCGCTGCTGCAGGCCGGCCGCAACGTCGTCGGCGGCCGGGTGCGGCTGTCGGCGACGTCCGATTTCGGCCGCCGACGACTGCTCGACTGGCTCGACGAATTCACCGCGCGCTACCCGGACGTGACGTTCTCGCTGACGGCGTCCGACTCGACGGTGAACCTGTGGCAGGACGAGATCGACCTCGCGATCCGCTTCGCGGCGCCGCCCGACGGCGCGCTGATCGCCCGCCGGCTCGCCGCGGACCGGCGCGTGCCGTGCGCGTCGCCGTCGTTCATCGAACGTCACGGCGTGCCGAGTGACCCGCACGATCTGGCCCGCTTTCCGTGCAACGTGATCACGGTGGCGTCCGGACCGATGAACACCTGGCGCTTCACGCGCGGCGACGACACCCAGACCTGCACGGTGCCGCTCGCCACCGCGTTCGAGACCAACGACGGCGGCCTCGCCCGCGAGTGGGCGCTGCGCGGCCGCGGCATCGTGCTGAACTCGATCTGGGATGTCGCCGACGACATCCGCGCCGGGCGGCTCAAGGTCCTGCTGCCGGACTGGCGGCACCAGAGCGCGCCGCTGCACGCGATTTATCCGGGCAAGCGCTACATGGCGCCGCGCGTGCGCGTGCTGCTCGACTTTCTCGCCGAACGCTTCGCGCGCGAGGAAACCGCGCACGAAGACCTGCTGAACGCGTGCCGCTGACGGCCGGCGCGCCGACGCCAAGGGGTCGGAACGTGGCGGACGGCGTCGCGCGGCCGCAACCCGCCGCCCGTCCCGGCCAGCATGAAAAGCTATAATGGAAGGCTTTCCCGACGGCTTTTCATGCTGGCTGTGCGCCACCCGCGTGCAGCGCACGGCCGTCCCGATTCACCTGATAGACGACGCCCCCAGGTCAACCACTGCGAACGGCGAACCCCCATGACCAAGAAAGTTTACGTAAAGACCTTCGGCTGCCAGATGAACGAGTACGACTCGGACAAGATGGTGGACGTGCTGAATGCGGCCGAAGGCCTCGAAAAGACCGATACGCCGGAAGACGCGGACATCATCCTGTTCAACACCTGCTCGGTGCGTGAAAAGGCGCAGGAGAAGGTGTTCTCCGATCTCGGCCGCGTACGCGAGCTGAAGGAAGCGAAGCCCGGCCTGCTGATCGGCGTCGGCGGCTGCGTCGCGAGCCAGGAAGGCGCATCGATCGTGTCGCGCGCGCCGTACGTCGACCTCGTGTTCGGCCCGCAAACCCTGCACCGCCTGCCGCAGATGATCGACGCGCGCCGCGAGAGCGGCCGTGCGCAGGTCGACATCTCGTTCCCCGAAATCGAGAAGTTCGACCACCTGCCGCCCGCGCGCGTCGAGGGGCCGAGCGCGTTCGTGTCGATCATGGAAGGCTGCTCGAAGTACTGCAGCTACTGCGTGGTGCCGTACACGCGCGGCGATGAAGTGTCGCGCCCGCTCGACGACGTGCTGACCGAAGTGGCCGGCCTCGCCGACCAAGGCGTGCGCGAAGTCACGCTGCTCGGCCAGAACGTGAACGCATATCGCGGCGCGCTGGCGGCCGGCTCGTCGGAAATCGCCGATTTCGCGACGCTGATCGAATACGTCGCCGACATCCCCGGCATCGAGCGGATCCGCTACACGACGTCGCACCCGAAGGAATTCACGCAGCGCCTGATCGACACCTACGCGAAGGTGCCGAAGCTCGTGAGCCACCTGCACCTGCCCGTCCAGCACGGCTCCGACCGCATCCTGATGGCGATGAAGCGCGGCTACACGGTGCTCGAATACAAGTCGGTGATCCGCAAGCTGCGCGCGATCCGCCCGGATCTGTCGCTGTCGACCGACATGATCGTCGGCTTCCCCGGCGAGACCGAGGACGATTTCGACAAGATGATGGCGCTCGTGCACGAGATGCGCTACGACACCAGCTTCTCGTTCATCTACAGCCCGCGCCCCGGCACGCCGGCCGCGAACCTGCATGACGACACGCCGCGCGACGTGAAGCTCAAACGCCTGCAACATCTGCAGGCGACCATCGAGGAAAACGTCGCGCGCATCAGCGAGTCGATGGTCGGGAAGGTCGAGCGGATCCTCGTCGAGGGCCCGTCGCGCAAGGACCCGAACGAACTCGCGGGCCGTACCGAGAACAACCGGGTCGTGAATTTCCCGGCGCCGCTCGCGTCGCACCCGCGCCTGATCGGCCAGATGATCGACGTGAAGATCAACCACGCCTACCCGCATTCGCTGCGCGGCGAGCTCGTGCTCGTCAGCGACGACGCGAGCGCGGCCACGCACTGACGCTCAACAGGAGCCCGACGCCACTTTGAAGCCGACCCAAGCACTGGAATTCGTCGCGCCGCGCGACGACAACGCGCGCCTCGCCAACCTCTGCGGCCCGCTCGACGAGAACCTGCGGCAGATCGAACAGGCGCTCGACGTCACGCTGTCGCGACGCGGCCACCGGATCGCGATCCGCGGGCGCGGCGCCAAGCTCGCGCTCGCCGCACTCGAGAACTTCTACAACCGCGCGCGCGATGCGCTGTCGGTCGACGACATCCAGCTCGCGCTGGTCGAAGTGCGCCATACGTCCGGCAACGGCCGCCAGGACACGCTCGACGTGCGCTTTCGCGGCGACCCCGACCATCCGTTCGACGAGCCCGTCGTGCAGCTCGACGCCAGCGAGCCGGACGAGGAGCCCGCGCCGAAGCTCTACACGCGGCGCGCCGACCTGCGCGGCCGCACGCCGGCGCAGCGCGAGTACCTGAAGCAGATCCTGTCGCACGACGTGACGTTCGGCATCGGGCCGGCCGGCACCGGCAAGACCTACCTCGCGGTCGCGTGCGCGGTCGACGCGCTCGAGCGCGACCAGGTCAAGCGGATCGTGCTGACGCGCCCGGCCGTCGAGGCCGGCGAGCGGCTCGGCTTCCTGCCGGGCGATCTCGCGCAGAAGGTCGACCCGTACCTGCGTCCGCTGTACGACGCGCTGTACGACCTGCTCGGCTTCGACAAGACGGCGAAGATGTTCGAGCGCCAGATGATCGAGATCGCGCCGCTCGCGTACATGCGCGGCCGCACGCTGAACCACGCGTTCATCATCCTCGACGAGGCGCAGAACACGACGCCCGAGCAGATGAAGATGTTCCTCACGCGGATCGGCTTCGGCTCGAAGGCCGTCGTGACCGGCGATACGAGCCAGGTCGACCTGCCGCGCGGCCACAAGAGCGGCCTCGTCGAGGCGCAGCAGGTGCTCGGCGGCGTGCGCGGCATCGCGCTCACGCGCTTCACGAGCGCGGACGTCGTGCGCCATCCGCTCGTCGCGCGCATCGTCGAGGCGTACGACGAATTCCACGCGCAGCACCAGGACGGCTGACCGGCCGGCGGCCCCCGTACGCCGCCCCGGCCCGACAGCCCGGCCCGGCCCGCCACACGGCGCGCCGGGCTTTTTTTCGCCTGTGCGAATTCGGGTGCGATCGGCCGTTTGGTGTATCCTCAACGCGTCCTAATCGCCGTACGCGTCATGAAATCCTCCCGTTCCCGCAAGTCCGGGCGCGCCCAGCCGGCCGCGCCCGCCTCCCCCCGCCTGTCGCTGTTCGATGCGAAGGGCAAGGCCCGGACCGTCAACGCGCAAGGGCTGCGAATCGACTTCCCGGATGGCCGCAGCCTGATGTTCGACCTGTCGGGCAGTTCGGGAGAAGCCGCCGTCGCGATCGTCGCGCAGCACAACGATCCGGCCATGCGCGCGAAGCTCGCGCTGCAGCCCGAGCACTACGACAGCGTGACGCTGCACGTGGGCGCCGAGCCCGCGCCGCGCGAAGACGACGCCGAGGACGCGCTGCGCGAGCCGGAGCTCGACCTGTCCGTGCAATACGGTGACGAAATCACGAGCGACGTGCGCAAGACGCTGCCCAAGCGCAAGCTGATCGCCGAGTGGATCGAGCCCGCGCTGTTCGCCAGCGCGCAGCTCACCGTGCGCTTCGTCGGCGAAGAAGAAGGCCGCACGCTGAACGCCGGCTACCGCCACAAGGACTATCCGACCAACGTGCTGACCTTCGCGTACGACGCGGCACCCGACGGCACCGTGATCGGCGACCTCGTGCTGTGCTGCCCGGTCGTCGAGAAGGAAGCGCACGACCAGGGCAAGCCGCTCACGGCCCATTACGCGCACCTGCTGGTGCACGGCGCGCTGCACGCGCAGGGCTACGACCACGAGACGAGCGACGAGGACGCAGCCGAAATGGAAGCGCTCGAAGTCGACATCCTCGCGAAGCTGGGCTTCCCGAACCCGTACCAGTAAGCCCTCCGCACGATGCGCAACGCCGCGACGCTCCCGCCCGCCTACCCGCCGTCGATCGGCGCCGGGCGCCTGCTGACGGAAGACGAGCTCGCGGCCTCGCTCGCGCACACGATGCGCGATTGGGACGGCCAGCAGGATCTCTGGCTGTTCGGCTATGGCTCGCTGATCTGGAACCCGGGGTTGCCGACCGTCGCCGCGGTGCGCGGCAAGGTGCACGGCTATCACCGCGGGCTCTACCTGTGGTCGCGCGTGAACCGCGGCACGCCTGAACGCCCGGGCCTCGTGCTCGCGCTCGATCGCGGCGGCTCCTGCTCGGGCATCGCGTTCCGGCTCGCCGGCCCGACCGCGCAACCGCACCTCGAAACGTTGTGGAAGCGCGAAATGCCGATGGGCTCGTACCGGCCCGCGTGGCTGCCGTGCTCGCTGGAAAGCGGCGAACGCGTGAACGCGCTCGCGTTCGTGATGCGCCGCGACGCGCCGACCTACACGGGCAAGCTGACCGATCCCGTCGTGAAGGAAGTGTTCAGCTGCGCGGCCGGCCGCTACGGCACGACGCTCGACTACGTGAGCCGCACGGTCGACGCGCTGCGCGCGAGCGGCATCCCCGATCGCGCACTTGAAGGCCTGCTCGCGCGATGCCGGTGACGCGGCCTGGCGCCCGGCTTGCCGCCACGCGCTGCCGCGCCGCGTGCGCATTCGAACGAGGGCACGCCCGATGATGAAACCGTCACGCTGGTCGCGTTGCAGGATTGCCGCGCTGCTCGTTGCCGCGAGCGTCGCGCTGTCCGGCTGCGGCATCCTGGGCTGCGGCGGCGCCGCGACCAACGGCGCGGCCGCCGGCGGCTGCTCGGCCGGCATGCGGTTCTGAACCGCGGCGCGGCGACAAAACCCGCGTGCGTCAGAATGCCGCCCCAGGCCGCCTCCGCCGGACGTTTTCCCGCGTCACGGCGCCCCCCCTTCCGCACCCGTTTTTTGCCGCCGCTGCCCCACCGCGCCTTTCTGAGATAGGATGGAACCGAGGACGATGCCGCGCCCGGCGCGGGCGTCCGCGAGCGGGGCCCGCGCGAGCCGCCCACCCTGGCCGTGCGGCCGGTGTGACACGGTCGCGTCGTGCCCTTGGTGTATCCTTGCCTACTCCGTGACAGCGCGCTCCGGCATGACCCGGGCGCACCACCATGAACGATTCGTATCCCAGTCGTAAGCTAACCGACAAACCGCAAGAAAAGCGCTCGCTGCTCGAGCGCCTGACCGACTTCATCTCGCCCGAGCCCGAATCCCGCGGCGAGCTGCTGGAAATCCTCCAGGACGCCCACGAGCGCAACCTGATCGACGCCGATTCGCTGTCGATGATCGAAGGCGTGTTCCAGGTATCCGACCTGTGCGCACGCGACATCATGGTGCCGCGCGCCCAGATGGACGCGATCAACATCGCCGACAAGCCCGAAGATTTCATCCCGTTCGTCCTCGAGAAGGCGCACTCGCGCTACCCCGTGTACGAGGAGAACCGCGACAACGTCATCGGCGTGCTGCTCGCGAAGGATCTGCTGCGTTTCTATGCCGAAGAGGAATTCGACGTGCGCGGGATGCTGCGCCCGGCCGTGTTCATTCCCGAATCGAAGCGCCTGAACGTGCTGCTGCACGACTTCCGCGTGAACCGCAACCACCTCGCGATCGTCGTCGACGAATACGGCGGCGTCGCGGGCCTGATCACGATCGAGGACGTGCTCGAGCAGATCGTCGGCGACATCGAGGACGAATACGACTTCGACGAGGAAGCCGGCAACATCATCTCGGGGCCCGACGGCCGCTATCGCGTGCGCGCGCTCACCGAGATCGAGCAGTTCAACGAGACGTTCGGCACCGATTTCCCCGACGACGAAGTCGACACGATCGGCGGGCTGATCACGCATCATTTCGGCCGCGTCCCGCATCGCGGCGAAAAGCTGCAGCTCGGCAACCTCGTGTTCGAGATCCAGCGCGGCGATGCGCGCCAGGTCCACGTACTGCTGGTGCGCCGCAATCCGCTCGCCAGCCGTCGCGCCGAAACCTCGCACGAGGACTGACCGTCGCGCGCCAGCCGCGCGTTCCACAACCGCTCGCCCACTTCCGCTTCACATGGACGATCCGATCCTGTCCCGCCCGGCTGGCGGCCTGCTCGCGCCGACTCCCGGCCGCGCGCTGCCGCGCTGGCACTACCCGGCCGCGCTGCTCGCCGGCGCAGCCAATACGCTCAGCTTCGCACCGACGCCGCATGGCGGCTGGCTGCAACTCGTCGTATTCGTCTGGTTTTTCGCGCAGCTCACGCGCACCGCGAGCTGGCGCAGCGCCGCGCTCACCGGCGGCGCGTTCGGCTTCGGCAACTTCATCACCGGCGTCTGGTGGCTCTACATCAGCATGCACGTGTACGGCGAGATGGCCGCGCCGCTCGCGGGCGGCGCGCTCGTGCTGTTCTCGCTGTACCTGTCGCTGTACCCGGCGTTCTCCGCCGGGCTGTGGTCGTTCTGCGCGGGCCATGCGTGGCATCGCCGCACGCCCGACCCGCGGCCGTTCTCGCCGACCTGGCACGGCGCATTCGCGTTCGCGAGCGCGTGGGCGCTCGGCGAATGGCTGCGCGGCACCGTCCTCACCGGCTTCCCGTGGCTCGCCAGCGGCTATCCGCAGGTCGACGGCCCGTTCGCGGGCTTCGCGCCGGTCGCCGGCGTGTACGGGATCGCGTGGGTGCTCGCGCTGTTCGCCGCGCTCGTCGTGCAGGCGCTCGCCGCCGCCCGGCCGTCGCCGCTTGCCGAGCCCCGCGCCGGCGATGCGCGCGTGCGCATCGCCGCGCCGGCCGGCATCGCGCTCGCGCTGATCGCGGCCGGTCTCGGCCTGTCGCAGGTCACGTGGACCGTGCCGGCGAACAAGCCGCTCACCGTGCGGCTGCTGCAGGGCAACGTGAAGCAGGACATCAAGTTCGAGGAAGCGGGCATCGACGCGGCGATCAAGATGTACACGCAGATGATCATCGAGAAGCCGGCCGACCTGATCGTCACGCCCGAAACCGCGATCGCGGTGATGATCCAGGAGCTGCCCGAGCCGTTCGCCGTCGCGATCCGCAAGTTCAGCGACACGACGGGCTCGGCCGTGCTGTTCGGCGCGGTCGGCGCATCGGTGACCGAGGACGGCCACTACGTCGACTACACGAACAGCCTGTACGGTGTGACGCCGAATTCGCGCGACATCTATCACTACGACAAGCACCACCTCGTGCCCTTCGGCGAATTCATCCCGTGGGGCTTCCGGTGGTTCGTCGACCTGATGAAGATGCCGCTCGGCGACTTCGCGCGCGGCGCCCCCGTGCAGAAGCCGTTCCTCGTGCACAACCAGCCCGTGATGGCCGACATCTGCTACGAGGACTTGTTCGGCGAGGAAATCGCCGCGACGATCCGCGACAATCCGCAGCCGCCCGGCGTGCTCGTCAACGTGACGAACCTCGCGTGGTTCGGCGACACGATCGCGCTCGACCAGCACCTGCAGATCGCGCGGATGCGCTCGCTCGAGACGGGCCGGCCGATGCTGCGCGCGACCAACACGGGGATGACGGCCGCGATCGATGCGCGCGGCCGCGTGCTCGGACAGCTGAAGCCGTTCACGATCGGCTCGCTCGACGTGCGGATCGAAGGCACCAGCGGCTTCACGCCCTACGTGACGAGCGGCAACAACATCGTGCTCGCGGTGTCGCTCGTGCTGCTCGCGTTCGGTTTCACGTTCGGCCCCGGGCTGCGCCGGCGCAACGGCAAGAAGAACGGCGACGACCAGCCGGAATGACGCAACGGGCGGCCGCCGCGCAGTGCGTGGCGGCCGCCGTCGAATCCAACATGCTGCAACATGCGGCAGCGGCCCGCAGCCGCGAAACGGCCGGCCGCTCAAGCCTGCCGGGTCGACTCCTCCGATTGAACCGGCTGCGCGGCCAGACGCCGCAGGTCGCGGCTCACCTCCTCCATCACCGGCGCCCACGCGCCGAACACCGGTTGCCGGTACAACGTCGCGGTCGGGTACCACGGGCTGTCCTTGCGTTCGAGCAGCCACGGCCAGTGCGGATTCACGTCGAGCAGCACCCAGGTGCGCGCGCCGAGCGCACCCGCCAGGTGCGCGACCGACGTGCACACGGTGATCACCAGATCCAGCGCGCCGATGAACGCGGCCGTATCGTCGAAGCTCGTCAGTTCCGCCGTGACATCCTCGATCGCGAAGCCCGCCGCGCGCGCCGCCTCGACATCCGCGTTCGCGCCCGGCTGCAGCGAAAAAAACGCGACGTCGTCGATCCCGCGGAACGCGTCGGCATAGCGCTCGAGCCCGACCCGCCGGAACGGATTGCGCTGGTGCCCCGCGCTGCCCGTCCACACGAGCCCGACCTTCAGCCGGCGGTCGCCCGCGAGTCGCGCGCGCCACGCCTCGCGCGCATGCGGATCGGCCCGCAGGTAGGGCACCGACGACGCGAGTGTCGACGCTTCCATGCCGAGCATCAGCGGCAGGCCGATCAGCGGCACTTCGTAATCGAAGGCCGGCAGCAATTCGATGCCGCCGCCCGCGCTGAATGCGTCCGCATGCGCGCCGAGGCTGCGCTGCATCAGCGTGCCCACCAGCGGGAACGTATTCCAGATGAGCCGGCCGCCCTCGCGATGCACGCGCTCGGCGAGCGGCGCGACGAAGCGGCAGAACTGCAGTACGTCGCCGAGCCCCTGCTCGCCCCACACGAGCAGCGTCTTGCCGGCGAGCGGCTCGCCCTGCCAGCGCGGGCCCGGCAGCACCGGCCGGCGGCCGCGCAACTCGCCCGCGCCGTCCCAGCGCGCCTCGTGGCCGCGCCAGCCGGCCGCGACGTTGCCGCGCACGAGCTGGATGATCGCCAGGTTGAAGCGGAACGACGCGTCGTCGGGCGCCAGCTCGCACGCGCGCGCCGCGTAGCGCTCGGCGTCGTCCCAGCGCTGCGCCTCCTTCATCGCCAGCGCGACGTTGTTCATCGCGAGCGCGTTGTCGGGCGCGAGCTCGACGAGCCGCGCCGCGCACGCGAGCGCGGCGTCCAGGTCGTGCGTCGCGAGCCGCGCGACGACGAGATTGATCCACGCCTGCACGTCGCGTGGATCGAAGCGCACCGCCGCTTCGAGCAGCGCGATCTCCTCCGCGCGGCCGCTACCCGACAGCCGCAGCGCGATCGCGAGGTTGTTGCGCAGCGATGGCCGGTCGGCATCGAGCGCCAGCGCCGCGCGATACGGCGCCACGGCGTCCGCGTGGCGGCCCGCCATCTGCAGTGCGTAGCCGTGATTGAAGTACGCGGTCGCGCCCGGTTGCACGCGCGCCGCGCATTCGGCGAGCGCGAGCGCATCGGCCGTACGCTGCCGCGAGACGAGCGCGCCGGTGAGTTGCGCGATCGCGTCGGCGTCGACCGCATGCAGATGCGCGGCGGCGGCAAGCCACAGATCGTGCGCGGCGTGCTCGCCGCGCGCCTGCGCATCGGCGGCCTGCCCGAGCAGCGCGAGGAAGGGCGGAAGCAGCGGAATGAGGATATCGGTCGGATCGTCCATGCAGTCGGAATCGGCTAGCGGTGGCGCGGCACGCGTCGCGCGCACCGCAATACGCGCATCTTAACGCCCGTGCGAAGCCGCGCGGCACGCGCGTCACGACAGGCCGCGCGCGGCCGCCCGGCGGGCATCGGTCACGCCCGTGCGGGCCGCCCGGACGGGGCCGACTGTGTGCCCGCCCGCGTTCCGGCCGCATCCGCTCGCCGATCCGGTAAAATTACGCGTTTCAGCACACTAACAAGCCGCGCCGCCGCGCGAGCCGACCCTCCGGGCCCCGCCCGGAGCGCCGCCCGCAACGGAGCGCCAGCGCCACGAAGGCTCTTCATGCTTACGTTTCAGCAAATCATCCTGACGCTGCAGTCCTACTGGGACAAGCAGGGTTGCGCCCTGCTCCAGCCCATCGACATGGAAGTCGGCGCGGGCACCTCGCACGTCCACACGTTCCTGCGCGCGGTCGGCCCCGAGCCGTGGCGCGCCGCGTACGTGCAGCCGTCGCGCCGCCCGAAGGACGGCCGTTACGGCGAGAACCCGAACCGCCTGCAGCACTACTACCAGTACCAGGTCGTGCTCAAGCCGGCGCCGGAAAACATCCTCGACCTGTACCTCGGCTCGCTCGAGGCGCTCGGCTTCGACCTGCAGCAGAACGACGTGCGCTTCGTCGAGGACGACTGGGAAAACCCGACGCTCGGCGCGTGGGGCCTCGGCTGGGAAGTGTGGCTGAACGGGATGGAAGTCACGCAGTTCACGTATTTCCAGCAGGTCGGCGGCCTCGACTGCAAGCCGGTGCTCGGCGAGATCACCTACGGCCTCGAACGCCTCGCGATGTACCTGCAGAAGGTCGAGAACGTGTACGACCTCGTGTGGACGGAGTGGGAAGAGCAAGGCCCGAACGGCCCCGAGCTGCGCCGCCTGTCGTATGGCGACGTCTACCACCAGAACGAGGTCGAGCAGTCGACCTACAACTTCGAGCACGCGAACGTCGACCTGCTGTTCACGTTCTTCAACAGCTACGAAGCGGAAGCGAAGAAGATGATCGACGCGCAGCTCGCGCTGCCCGCGTACGAGCTCGTGCTGAAGGCCGGCCACACGTTCAACCTGCTCGATGCGCGCGGCGCGATCTCGGTCACCGAGCGCGCGGCGTACATCGGCCGCATCCGCGCGCTGTCGCGTCTCGTCGCGCAGGCTTACTACGACTCGCGCGAGAAGCTCGGCTTCCCGATGCTCGGCAACCCGCCGGGCGTGCCGGGCCTCACCACCGACGCCCAGGACGCCGCACAGCCGGCGTGGGCGCCGCCGCTCAAGGTCGAACGCAAGATCGATCAGGACTGACGAGACGAGATTCACTCCAAACATGACGCACAATCATCCCGCCCCCCTGCTCGTCGAACTGCTGACCGAAGAGCTGCCGCCGAAGGCTCTCGCGCGCCTCGGCGACGCATTCGCCGAAGGTCTCGCGCAACGCCTCGCGGCGCGCGACCTCATCGAAGGCGAACTCGTGTTCGAACGCTACGCCACGCCGCGCCGCCTCGCCGTCGTCGTGCAGAACGTGCGCGCCGTCGCCCCTGAAAAGCAGGTCCGCGAAAAGGTCCTGCCCGTGTCGGTCGCGCTCGACGCCGAAGGCAAGCCGACCGCGCCGCTCGCGAAGAAGCTCGCGGCGCTCGGCCACCCGAACCTGTCGATCGCCGATCTCGAGCGCGCGCAGGACGGCAAGGCCGAAGCATTCTTCATCAACTATTCGGCAGCCGGCGCGACGCTCGCCGACGGCCTGCAGGCTGCACTCGACGAAACGCTCGAGAAGCTGCCGATCCCGAAGGTGATGACCTACCAGCGCCCGGACGGCTCCGACGTGAAGTTCGTGCGCCCCGTGCATCGCCTGACGGTGCTGCACGACGATCGCATCGTGCCCGTCACCGCATTCGGCGTCGACGCCGGTGACACCACGCTCGGCCACCGCTTCCTGTCCGACGGCCTCGTCGCGATCCAGCATGCGCGCAGCTACGCCGACACGCTGCGCGACAAGGGCCGCGTGATCGCGCACTTCGCCGATCGCCGCGAAACGATCCGCACGCAGCTGAACGAGCACGCGAACGGCGATACGGTCGTGATGCCCGAGTCGCTGCTCGACGAAGTGACGTCGCTGGTCGAATGGCCGGTCGTCTACCCGTGCCGCTTCGAGGACGAATTCCTGCAGGTCCCGCAGGAATGCCTGATCCTCACGATGCAAACCAACCAGAAGTACTTCGCGCTGACCGACGTCGCCGGCAAGCTGCGCTCGCGCTTCCTGATCGTGTCGAACATCGAGACGAAGACGCCGGGCGAGATCATCGAAGGCAACGAGCGCGTCGTGCGCCCGCGCCTCGCCGATGCGAAGTTCTTCTTCGAGCAGGACAAGAAGAAGCCGCTCGCCGACCGCGTGCCGCAGCTCGCGAACGTCGTGTATCACAACAAGCTCGGTTCGGCGCTCGCACGCGTCGAGCGCCTCGAGGCGCTGGCCGGCGAGATCGCCCCCGCGATCGGTGCCGACGCCACGCACGCGAAGCGCGCAGCGCGTCTCGCGAAGGCCGACTTGCTGACCGACATGGTCGGCGAGTTCCCGGAACTGCAGGGCACGATGGGCACGTACTACGCGCGCCACGACGGCGAAGCCGACGACGTCGCGCTCGCCTGCGCCGAGCACTACCAGCCGCGCTTCTCCGGCGACGCACTGCCGACCACGCCGGTGTCGACCGCCGTCGCGCTGGCCGACAAGCTCGAGACGATCGTCGGCATCTGGGGCATCGGCCTCGCGCCGACCGGCGAGAAGGATCCGTTCGCGCTGCGCCGCCACGCGCTCGGCGTGCTGCGCCTGCTGCTCGAGAAGCAGCTGCCGCTCGATCTCGTGTCGCTGCTGCGCACGGCCCATGCACGCTTCGAAGGCGTGCCGGGCGTGGCCGAATCGACCGATGCGATCCTCGCGTTCTTCATGGACCGCCTGCGCGGCCTGTTGCGCGAGCGCGGCTACTCGGCCGGCGAAATCGACGCGGTGCTGAGCCTGAACCCGACGCGTGTCGACGATCTCGTCGCGCGCCTCGACGCGGTGCGCGAGTTCACGCGCCTCGCGGAAGCCGAAGCGCTCGCGGCCGCGAACAAGCGGATCTCGAACATCCTGAAGAAGTCGGAAGGCGGCGCGAACGGCACGGTGCAGCCGACGCTGCTCGTCGAGGCCGCCGAGAAGGCGCTGCACGAACAGCTCGCGGCCGTGACGCCGCACGTGCAGTCGCAGCTCGAGGCGCGTGCGTACACGGGCGCGCTGTCGGCGCTCGCCGCGCTGCGCGCACCGGTCGACACGTTCTTCAACGACGTGATGGTCAACGCGGAAGATCCGGCACTGCGCGCGAACCGTCTCGCGCTGCTGTCCGCGCTGCACCAGCAGATGAACTGCGTCGCCGACATCTCGAAGCTCGCCGCATAAGGGCCGCACGATGCCGACCAGCCCCAACCGCAAGCTCGTCGTCCTCGACCGGGACGGCGTGATCAACGTCGATTCGGATGCGTTCATCAAGACGCCCGACGAATGGATCGCGCTGCCCGGCGCCCTCGAGGCGATCGCCCGGCTCAACCACGCGGGGTATCGCGTGGTGGTCGCGACCAACCAGTCCGGCATCGGTCGCGGGCTGTTCGACATGGCCGCCCTCAACGAGATGCATCTGAAGATGCATCGCGCGGCGGCCGCGGTCGGCGCACGCATCGACGCGGTGTTCTTCTGCCCGCACACGGCCGAGGATCACTGCGACTGCCGCAAGCCGAAACCCGGCATGATGCAGATGATCGCCGAGCGCTTCGAGATCGATCCCGATCACACGCCGGTCGTCGGCGATTCGCTGCGCGACCTGCAGGCCGGCGTCGCGGTCGGCTTCCAGCCGCACCTCGTGCTCACCGGCAAGGGCAAGAAAACGCTCGCCGCCGGCAACCTGCCGCCCGGCACGAAGGTCCACGACGACCTGCGCGCGTTCGCGCTCGATTTCCTTTCACACGAACACGAGTGATGCAGCCGCCGCGCGCATCCTCCCTAACGCCAGACTTACGCCGATGCGCTTCGTCCGCTCCCTGCTGCTGCTGATCTACTTCGTCCTGTACACGGTGCCGTACGCCACCGCGTGCTTCATCGCCTTTCCGTTCATGCGTTCCGACGCGCGCTACTGGATGGCCGCCGGCTGGTGCAAGTCGACGCTGTGGGTCGTGCGCTGGCTGAACGGCATCCGCTACCGGATCGAAGGGTACGAGAACCTGCCCGACGGCCCGGCGGTGCTGCTGTCGAAGCACCAGTCCGCGTGGGAGACGCTCGCGTTCCCGGCGCTGATGCCGAGGCCGCTTTGCTACGTGTTCAAGCGCGAGCTGCTGTACGTGCCGTTCTTCGGCTGGGCGCTCGGGATGCTGCACATGGTCAACATCAACCGCAAGGAAGGCAAGAACGCGTTCACGTCGGTGATCCGCCAGGGCAAGAAGCGCCTGTCGGAAGGCGCATGGATGATCATGTTCCCGGAAGGCACGCGCACGCCGGTCGGCAAGCAAGGCAAGTACAAGACGGGCGGCGCGCGCTTCGCGATCGAAACCGGCGCACCGGTCGTGCCGATCGCGCACAATGCAGGTCGGGTGTGGCCGCGCAACTCGTTCACGAAATTCCCGGGCGTCGTCACCGTGTCGATCGGCAAGCCGATTCCCAGCGAGGGGCTGACGCCCGATGCATTGAACTCGCAGGTCGAAGCATGGATCGAAGCGGAAATGCGCCGGATCGATCCCGATTCGTATCGCCAGGCGGGCAATGCGGGCACGCGCGATGCCGCGCGTGTCTGACGCCCCCAGGTTGCAGCCGTTGCGTACGACAAAAAGAAGCGAACTGATGAAACAGCGTCCGCGGCCACGGCCTGCCGTCGTGGCCCTCGATCATCGCCAGATGGACCTGCCGCTCTTCGACGGGCCGGCCGCCGCACCGTCGGCGCCCGCCACGCCGCCGGCGCCGCCCGAAGCGGCACCCGCGGCGCCTCTCGATCCAGGCCCGGCACCCGACCGCTCGCGCGTGCGCACGTTCGCACTCGACAGCCGCGTGCTCGAATACCGCCTGAAGCGCTCCGCGCGCCGCACGATCGGCTTCACGATCGACGGCAGCGGGCTGTCGATCACCGCGCCGCGCTGGGTCACCCTCGCCGACATCGAAGCCGCGATCTCCGAGAAACAGCGCTGGATCTTCGCGAAGCTCGCGGAGTGGAAGACGCGCACCGAGCAGCGCGCGCTGCCGCAGATCGACTGGCGCGACGGCGCGGCGCTTCCCTATCTCGGCAAGACAGTGACGATCGCGCTCGGCGCGGGCGCCGTCGCGTTCGATGTCGATGCTCTGCGGCTCTCGCTGCCGCTGCCCGTGCAGGCCGACATGCAGCAGATCAAGGATCGCGTGCAGGGCTGGCTGCAGGGCGAAGCGAAGCGAATCTTCGGTGAACGCCTCGCGGTCTACGCAGAGAAACTCGGGGTCACGTATTCGATGTACGCGCTGTCGTCGGCCGCGACGCGCTGGGGCAGCTGCTCGAGCGACGGCAAGATCCGGCTGAACTGGCGGCTGATCCATTTCCCGATGTCGATCATCGACTACGTCGTCGCGCACGAGCTGTCGCACCTGCGCGAAATGAACCACAGCCCGGCCTTCTGGCAGACCGTCGAATCGATCTTCCCCGAGTTCCGCGAAGCACGGCACACGCTCAAGCATCACCCGCCCGAGTTGCTGCCGTCGCTCTGATGCGCACGGCGTCGGCGTCTCCGCCAACGAAAAAGGGCGATGCGGATCACCCCGCATCGCCCTTTTTTGCTGCCGCGGCGCACATCGCACGCTGCAGTCCGGCTCATCCGGCGCTCAGTGCGCCTTCTTCTGGATGAACTCGATCTTGTAGCCGTCCGGATCCTCGACGAACGCGATCACGGTCGTACCGTGCTTCATCGGGCCCGCTTCGCGCGTGACCTTGCCGCCTTGCGCCTTGATCTGCTCGCATGCCTTGTACGCATCGTCGACTTCGAGCGCGAGGTGGCCGAAGCCGTTGCCGAGATCGTAGGCCGGCGTATCCCAGTTATGGGTCAGCTCGATCACCGTGTTGTCGCTTTCATCGCCGTAGCCGACGAATGCGAGCGTGAACTTGCCTTCCGGATAGTCGTCGCGGCGCAGCACCTTCATGCCGAGCAATTCGGTGTAGAACTTGATCGAGCGGTCGAGATCGCCGACTCGCAGCATCGTATGCAGCAATCGCATGTGTTGTACTCCTGTGGGGACTTTCCAGAACCGGGAACTCTACCAGAGTCGGGTGAATTTCGCCGGGGGCGCCTAGCCGGGGGCGCCTAGCCGGGGGCGCCTGCCCGCGGCCATCCAGGAGCGACCAGCAGAAGGCGCCTCGCCCGAACGCGGCCGATATGGCCCATCGTCGCCAACCGGCGCGAGCACGACGGCGTAAAACGGCACGATCCGGCTCGCCCGGCTATTGCGCCGATCGGGTAACATCCTTCCACCTCGCACCAAAAACGGGCATGCGACCCACTGCCCGAACGCGACCACTCCTTCCCCGAGACAGCCACACTGCCGTGCGAAACCGCCGATTCGAGCGCGCCGGATGCGCCGCCCTCCCGACCTTGCAGCCGCCGCGCCGAACCGGCGAGGCTCGCCGATGACCACGCTCGCCGCCGTCCCCATGCGTCGCGCGCTCGACACGCGCGCCGTCGGCCTGATGCTGCTGCTATGCGCGATCTGGGGTTTCCAGCAGGTCGCGATCAAGAGCACGAACGCCGCGATTGCGCCGATGTTCCAGGCCGGGCTGCGCTCGGTGATCGCGGCGGTGCTGCTGTGGGGCTGGGCCCGCTCGCGCGGTACGCCGCTGTTCCAGGCGGACGGCACGTTCGGCGCGGGCCTCGCGGCCGGGGCACTGTTCGCCGGCGAATTCATCTGCGTGTTCTTCGGGCTGACGCTGACGAGTGCGTCGCACATGGCGATCTTCCTGTACACGGCGCCCTGCTTCACCGCGCTCGGCCTGCACCTGTTCGCCCCGGGCGAACGGCTGCAGCGCACGCAGTGGGCCGGCGTCGGCCTGGCATTCGCCGGCATCGCGCTCGCATTCGCGGACGGCTTCCTGAAACCGCGCGCACCCGGCGCATCGGTGCTGGCCGGGCTCGCCGGCGACGCGCTCGGGATCCTCGGCGGCGCGATGTGGGCCGCGACGACGGTCGTCGTGCGCTCGACGGCGCTCGCGCGGGCGAGTGCAAGCAAGACGCTGTTCTACCAGCTCGCGGTATCGGCGGTCGTGCTGGTCGCGCTTGCCGCCCTGTTCGGCCAGATGTCGTTTGCGCACGTCACGCCGGTTGCGGTGGCAAGCCTCGCATACCAGTCGGTGATCGTCGCGTTCGTCAGCTACCTGTCGTGGTTCTGGCTGCTGACGCGCTACAGTGCGTCGCGGCTGTCCGTCTTCACGTTCCTGTCGCCGCTGTTCGGCGTCGCGTTCGGCGTGCTGCTGCTCGGCGAATCGGTCGGCTGGCGCTTCATGTCCGCGGCCGCGCTCGTGCTGACCGGCATCGCGCTCGTCAACGCGCCGCCGCGCCGGCGGGCTTGACGACCCGGCGCAGCACGCGCGCACCCACGCAATAAAAAAGGCTGCCTCGCAGGGCAGCCTCTTGTTCCCATCCGGTCCGGCTCGCGTGACCGGCCTCAACCGGCCTTGCGCACCGCCGCGAGCGCCTGCGCGACGCCGACGTATTCGGCCACGCTCACATCCTCCGCACGACGTGCGAGATCGAAGCCGAGCGCGTCGAAATCGATCGTCTCGCGATAGTCGCCGAGCGTATTGCGCAGCATCTTGCGGCGCTGCGAGAACGCGGCGGTGACGATTTCGCCGAGCAGCACGGGATCGACGTCCGGCAGTTCATGCGGTTCGTACGGAATCATCCGGACGATCGCCGAATCGACCTTCGGCGGCGGCTGGAACGATTCCGGCGGCACGTCGAGCATCTTCTCCATCACGTAGCGGTACTGCAGCATCACCGACAGACGCGAAAACGCCTTCGTGCCCGGCTCCGCGACCATCCGCTCGACGACTTCGTTCTGCAACATGAAATGCTGGTCGATGACCGCATCGGCGAACGTCATCAGGTGAAACAGCAGCGGGCTGGAAATGTTGTACGGCAGGTTGCCGACGATCCGCAGCGACGGCTTGTCGCCGGGCGCCGCAAGCGACCGGAAGTCGAACGCGAGCGCGTCGCCGGCATGCAGTTCGAGCAGCGCGCCGAAGCGTTGCTGCAGGCGCCCGATCAGGTCGCGGTCGAGCTCGACCGCATGCAGCGGCGACTCGGGCGTCGCGAGGCGCTCGATCAGCGGCTCGGTCAGCGCGCCGAGTCCGGGGCCGATCTCGACCATGCGCTGGCCGCGCGCGGGGCCGATCGTCGAGACGATCGAGTCGATCACGCCGTGATCGACGAGGAAGTTCTGCCCGAAGCGCTTGCGCGCGAAATGGCCTTGGTGCTGTCTGCTGTTCGACATCGACTGAGTAAAACGAAAAATACGACGAAAGAGGTGAAGCCGGGCCGCGTCAGGCCGTGCGGCGATGACGCGCCATCGTGACGGCCGTGTCGAGCGCGGCGATCATGCTGCCCGGATCCGCGCGGCCGGTGCCGGCCAGATCGAGTGCCGTGCCGTGATCGACCGACGTCCGGATGATCGGCAGCCCGAGCGTCACGTTGATGCCCTCGCCGAACGTCGCATACTTCAGCACGGGCAGGCCCTGGTCATGGAACATCGCGAGCACGCAATCGGCGTCCGCGAGATGGCGCGGCTGGAACAGCGTGTCGGCCGGATACGGGCCGCGCGCGTCGATGCCCTGCGCGTTCGCGCGGGCCAGCGCCGGCGAGATCACGTCGATCTCCTCGCGGCCGAGATAGCCGTTCTCGCCCGCGTGCGGGTTCAGGCCCGTCACGAGAATGCGCGGTGCGGCGAGACCAAAGTCGCGCCGCAGGTCGCGATCGATGATCGCGAGTGTCTCGACGAGCCCGTCGACCGTGAGTGCGGCGGACACGTCCTTCAGCGGCAGGTGCGTGGTCGCGAGCGCGACGCGCAGCGGCTGGTGGCCGGTACCGGCCAGCATCATCACGACCCGCGGCGTATGCGTGCGCTCCGCCAGGTATTCGGTATGGCCGGTGAACGGCACGCCCGCATCGTTGATGGTGCTCTTCTGCAGCGGCGCGGTGACGATCGCATCGTACCGGCCTGCCAGCGCACCGTCGATCGCCGCGTCGAGCAACCCGAGCACGTACGGGCCGTTCGCGGCGTCCAGCTTGCCCGCCTGCACGGGCACGGCGAGCGCGTGATGCACGACCGACACCGGCCCGCTGCCGGCCAGCGTGGCCCGGTCGGCGCCGACGGCCGCCGCGCGCGCATCGAGCAGCGCCGCATCGCCGAGCACGGTGAAATGTGCGTCGGGCCAGCGCTGCGCGGCATCACGCAGCGCCTGCACGGTCAACTCCGGGCCGACCCCCGCGGGTTCGCCAGTCGTGATCGCGATCTGCAGCGCGGGTGCGGTCATCTGAAGCTCGCTCAGTTCGCCGGGCCGACGCCGCCGATCTTGTACTGCACGTACGACGAATCGCGCAGCTCGCGCAGCCAGTCGGCATAGGCCTGCTCGGCCTTGCGCTGGCCGATCGCCTGACGCGCGATATCCATCTGCTGCTGCACCGAGCCTTCCGCTTCGCGGCGGCTCAGCACCTGGATCAGGTGATAGCCGTACTCGGTACGGATCGGCTGGCTGACCTGGCCGTCCTGCAGGTTGTTCATCGCGCGCTCGAATTCCGGCACGGTCTCGCCCGGGCTGATCCAGCCGAGATCGCCGCCTTGCGACGCCGAACCGTCCTGCGAGTAGGTGCGCGCGAACTTCGCGAAATCGCCGCCGGCCTCGACCTGGTTGCGGATGTCGGCCAGTTGCTGGCGCGCCTGGCCTTCCGACTTGCCTTCGCCCACGCGCAACAGGATGTGGCGTACGTGCGTCTGGACGATCTTCGGTGCCGCGGCGGACGCGCCCTGGCTCTGGCGACGATCGACGAGGCGCACGATCTCGAAGCCGTCCGGCACGCGGATCAGCGTCGGGTTGACCTGGCCCGGGCGCAGCTTCGATGCGGCGTCGACGACGTCGGCCGGCAGCGCGCTCGGCGCCTTGAAGCCGAGGTCGCCGCCCTTCTTCGCGTCGTTCGCTTCCGAATTGTTCTTCGCGAGCTTCTCGAAATCAGCGCCCGACTTCGCCTGCTGCAGCAGCGCGTCAGCCTTCTTCTGCGCGGCTTCGATGTCGGCCTGCGGCGCGTTGGTCGGCGCCTTGATGAAGATGTGCTGGAAGCGCAGGTCCTGCTGTTGCGACGCACTCGGCCCGCGCTGGCTCGCGATGTAGTTCGCGACCTCGGCGTCCGACACGGTGATCTTGCCGTCGACCTCGCGCTCGCGCAGCTTCGACAGCATCAGTTCGGTACGCGCGTCGCTCGTGAAGATGCTCCAGGGCACGCCTTGCGCCTCGAGACGCGCGCGGTACTGCTCGAGCGTCATGCCGTTCGCCTGCGCGAGACGCTGCAGCGTGGCCTGCACGGTCGCATCGTCGATGCGGATCCCGTCGTCCTTGGCCTTCTGCACCTGGATACGCTCGAGCACCATCTGGTTCAGCACCTGCGCGCGCAACTGGTCGGTCGGCGGCACCGGTGCGTTCTGCTGCTGCAGCCGGCGCGCGATCAGGCCAGCACGCTGGTCGAGTTCGCGGCCCGTGATCACGTCGTTGTTGACGACCGCGACGACTTCGTCGGCGAGCTGCGCACCTTGCGAACCGAGCGCCTGCGCCGTGGCCGGCGCGGCGGCGAGCAGCGCGGAGGCCGCAGCGAGGCTGGACACGACTGCCGCGAAACGAAGGGTTTTCTTCATTGCCACTGGAACTCCATTGAAATCGTGCTGACCGGTGCAGACAAGCCGGCGTTACTCGTAGTTGCTGAAGCGGGACATCGGCGGCGGCGGCGGCGGCAGCGGCGTGTAGCCCGGCACCCCGGCGCGAAACGCCGACACGAGGCCGTTGTCGACGGTCGACAGGCCCTTGAGCGTCAGCTGCATCATGACTCGCGTCGACGAACTCTGCTGTCCCGACGAATTGATGCCGTTCGCCGCCCGTTGCACCCCGACCCCGAGCGCCCAGCAGTCCGCGTCGTATTGTAAGCCGACCAGACCGTCGACCACGCGATCGCCGGCGAGGTCGTAGTTGAAGCGGCCGATCGCATACAGGCGGCGCGTGAGCGGCCATTGCGCGGACACCAGGAACTGGTTGATCGGCTGGTTGTCGAGCGTGGTGTTCGATCGCGTGTAGCGGTAGCCGACGTTGATCACGCGGCGCTCGCCCGGGCTGTAGCCGAAACCGACGCTCGACTTCACGAGCTGGTTGTTGTTCTGGTTGTACTGGAACGCCGTCTCCGACATGAAGCCCGAGCCGAGCTTCAGCGCGGCGCCGACGATCAGGTCGGAGTGACGCGCCTGCACGGCGGACTGCCCGGAATTCAGCGTGACACGCTGATCGGCGAAATAGTACTGCTGCGCGATCACGAAACGCGCACGCTCGTCGCCGGTGCGCGGATCGATGAAGCGCGACGTGAGGCCGGCCGTGATCCGGTTCGCATCGGCGATCCGGTCGTTGCCGACGAACGTGTTCGGCTGGTAGATCTCCGCGAGGCCGAAGTCCGACTCCGCGGTGTCGAACAGCGGTGCGTTCGACTGGTCGCGATACGGCGTGTACACGTAGTACAGGCGCGGCTCGAGGGTCTGGATGAAGTCCTGGCCGAACAGGCGCACCGAGCGGTCGAAGATCAGCCCCGTATCGAAGCTCACGGTCGGGATCGACTCGGTGAAGCGCTTCGGGCTGTTCGGCGTGGTCGACGACAGGTAGTTCAGGTCGTACGACGCGAAGTGGTACTGGACCTTCGGCACGACGAAGTAGCCGGGGCCGTACACGCCGTACGCAATGTACGGATTGAAGACGATCCGGTCGCCTTCCGTCGCATCGGCCGTCGTGATGCGGAACCGCGAATAGTCGGCTTCCGCGCCGAAGTCGAAGCCGCCGACGTTGTACTTCGTGTACTTCACGTTCAACTGCGGCTCGCGGCTGTACGGCGCGATCGACGGCGGCAGCGTCTGCCAGTGCTGGTAGCGCGCGAGCACCGACCAGGGGCCGTTGTTGTACGTGACACCGGCTTCCTGCTGGTACAGCGTCTGCGTGCCGTTGATGAACTGGTTCGCCGACCCGAGGTCTTCGGGATACGTGTTGTCCGAGACCTTGTTGTAGTAGACGTAGCCGCCGAAGCCGCCGCCGAAATTCTGCTGGTGCTGCCAGTAGATCGCGTAGCGGTTGCGGTGCGCGAGCCGGTCATCCGGCAGGTAATTGGCCGTAAACGTGCCCGAATACGACGGCGACAGGTAGCGGAACGTCGCCTCGGCCATCACGCCGCGCCGCGAGATGATGCGCGGCGTGAGCGTCAGGTCGCGATTCGGCGCGATGTTGAAGTAGTACGGCAGCGTCAACTCGAAGCCATTCTTCGAGTCCATCGAGAACGTCGGCGGCAGCAGGCCGCTGCGCCGCTCGCCCGACAGCGGGAACGTCATCCACGGGCTCGCGAAGATCGGCACGCCCTGGAAGAACAGCACGCCGTTGCGCGCGGTGCCTTCGTCGGCGCCCGTATCGAAGTCGAACCGGCTGCCCTTGATGTACCACGCGGGGTTCGTCGAGCACTGGCACGCGGTGTAGGTGCCGTTGACGAACACCGAGCGCTCGTTGTCGACCATGTCGACGCGTTCCGCGCTGCCCGAGCCACCCGTCACGTTGAAGTGATACTTCGGCGCCGTCATGAAGCCCTGGTTCGCCTCGATCTTCAGGTGCGCCTCGGGGCCCGCGAACGACGTGCCGGCATTGTTGATCCTGACCTGGCCGTACGCATCGGCCATGTCGGTATCCTGATCGTAGTGGATCGCGTCGGCCTTCACGACGGCGTCACCGCGCCGCAGCTCGGCCGAACCCTTCGCGGCGAGATCCTGCTCGGCCGTGCCGCTCGTGTGGTCGGCGATCACGAAGGCGGCCGGTTTCGCGCCGTCCTTCAGCGGATGATCCTCGAGCTGGGGCGCGAGACGCAGATCCCACGGCGAGTCGAGCGGCTGCGGCTGCGCGGCCGCGCCCGACAGCTGCGCGTACGACACGGCCGGCACGAGGCCGGGCACGGCCAGGAGCGCGAGCGCGAGCCGCCGTTTGCGCGGCGCCCCGTCACCGGGGAAAACATTCGGGAATAGCGGTTTGGGCGGCATCTATCGTTTGGCGAATCGCCCCTTGTCAACCGCGCCGTCGCGGCACATGCGCGCGCGGCAGGCCGCACCGTCGCACCGCGACTGCGGCTGAGCGCAAACCGGGGAGGCGTTCGGGCGACCGCGCGACAGGCGGCGGGCCTGCACGGCGGAAAGCTGACGCGGGGCGCGTCAAAAAAGTCGTGGGGTATTATATGGCAAGACGTTCCCCCCTCCGCCGAGTTTCATGACGCCCCCATCCGCCGCATCCCAGCCCGACGCCCGCCTCGACGCGCTCACCGCGTGGCTGCACCCGCTCGCCGAACGCTACGCGCTCGACCTGTCGACCCTCGCGCCCGCCTCGTCGGACGCCAGTTTCCGCCGCTATTTCCGTGTCGCGTCGGCCACGAGCGCCGGCGGCACGCTGATCGCCGTCGACGCGCCGCCGCCCGAAAAGTGCCGTGAATTCGTCCAGGTCGCGCAACTGCTCGCCGCAGCCGGCGACCACGTGCCGGACGTGCTGGCCCACGATTTCGACGCGGGATTCATGCTCGTGACCGATCTCGGCCGCACGTCATACATCTCGGTGCTCGATCCGGCCGACCCGGCCGCCGCAAAACCGCTGATGCGCGCCGCGCTCGACGCGCTGATCCGCTTCCAGCTCACGTCGAAGCCCGACGTGCTGCCGCCGTTCGACGAGGCGTTCCTGCGCCGCGAGATGGAGCTGATGCCCGAATGGTTCGTCGGCCGCCACCTCGGCAAGCCGGTCACCGACGCGATGCGCGGCACGCTCGACCGCACCTTCGCGCTGCTGGTCGCCAGCGCGCACGCACAGCCGCAGGGTTTCATGCTGCGCGATTTCATGCCGCGCAACCTGATGGTGTGCGAGCCGAACCCGGGCATCCTCGATTTCCAGGATGCCGTCTACGGGCCGCTGACGTACGACGTCGTGTCGCTGCTGCGCGACGCCTTCATCAGCTGGGACGAGGAGTTCGAGCTCGACTGCTTCGCGTACTACTGGGAAAAGGCGAAAAAGGCCGGCCTGCCGGTCGACCCCGATTTCGGCGAGTTCTACCGCCAGCTCGAATGGATGGGGCTGCAGCGCCACATCAAGGTGCTCGGCCTGTTCGCGCGTATCAATTACCGCGACGGCAAGCCGCATTACCTGAACGACCTGCCGCGCTTCATCGCGTATGCGCGCAAGGTCGCGCTGCGCTATCGCCCGCTCGTGCCGTTCGCGAAGCTGCTCGACGAGCTCGAGGGCAACGCACCGGCCGACGTGGGCTATACGTTCTGATCGTTCCGACTCTCCTGACACCCGGCCGAACATGAGCAACACCCTGACCACGGCGATGATCTTCGCCGCCGGGCGCGGCGAACGGATGCGCCCGCTCACCGACACCCGCCCGAAGCCGCTGCTCGAAGCGGGCGGCAAGCCGCTGATCGTGTGGCAGATCGAGGCGCTCGCCCGCGCGGGCATCGAGACGATCGTGATCAACCACGCGTGGCTCGGCGAGCAGATCGAGGCTGCGCTGGGCGACGGTTCGCGCTGGGGCGTGCGGCTCGTGTATTCGGCCGAAGGCGACGCGCTGGAAACGGCCGGCGGCATCGCACAGGCGTTGCCGCTGCTCGAGCGCAACGGGCAGCCGGCCGTGTTCGCGGCGGTCAGCGGCGACGTCTACTGCGCGTTCGACTACCGGTCGCTCGCGCCGCGCGCCGCCCGGATGGCCACACTCGACACGCCGGCGATGCACCTCGTGATGGTGCCGAATCCGCCGTTCCATCCGGCCGGCGACTTCGCGCTCGGCGACGACGGCCGCCTTGCGCTCGACGGCGCCGCGCGCTTCACGTTCGGCAACATCGGCCTGTACGACACGCGGATGTTCCGCGATCTCGCGCCCGGCACGCGGCGCGCGCTGACGCCGTACTATCGCGCGGCGATCGAGGCCGGCCGCGCGAGCGGCGAACTGTATGAAGGTATCTGGGAGAACGTCGGCACGCCCGCGCAGCTCGGCGATCTGGATGCGCGGCTGCGCGCCGCGAAGTGACCGGCTGACGGGCCCTCGGGCTGATTGATCAAACGGCCGGTTAGCTGACTGGCTGGCTAGCTGGCTGACCGGCGAACTGGCCGCGTCGGCCTGGCTGACCAGAGGGCCCGGGCGCCTGTCGGGCCACCATGCCGGCCCGACTCCCGCCCATCAAACGTGCCCCGTCCTGCTGCGCGCGCCCCGCGCGCCGCCCCGCCGCTCACGCGGCTTCCGCCTCTTCCCCGCCCGCCGCCGCGCGCTGCTGCTGCAGCGCCCACATCTGCGCATACAACCCGTCGGCGCGCACGAGTTCGTCGTGCGTGCCGCGCTCGACGATCCGCCCGTGGTCCATCACCAGGATCTGCTGCGCGTGCACGACCGTCGACAGCCGGTGCGCGATCACGAGCGTCGTGCGATGCCGCGCGATCTGGTCGAGTTCGTGCTGGATCGCGCGCTCCGAGCGCGAATCGAGCGCCGACGTCGCTTCGTCGAACAGCAGCACCGGCGGGTTCTTCAACAGCGTGCGCGCGATCGCGACGCGCTGCTTCTCGCCGCCCGACAACTTCAGCCCGCGCTCGCCGACCGGCGTGTCATAACCCTTCGGCAGACTTTCGATGAAATCGTGGATGTGCGCGGCACGCGCGGCCGCGATCACCTCGTCGCGGGTCGCGGTCGGCCGGCCGTACGCGATGTTGTAGTAGATCGAGTCGTTGAACAGCACGGTGTCCTGCGGCACGATCCCGATCGACGCGCGCAGCGAGTCCTGCGTGACGTCGCGGATGTCCTGGCCGTCGATCCAGATCGCGCCGCCCGCCTGCCGGTCGAGATCGTAGAAGCGGAACAGCAGCCGCGACAGTGTCGACTTCCCGGAGCCGCTGTGGCCGACCACCGCGGTCGTCGTGCCCGCATCGATCGTGAACGACACGTCGTGCAGGATCTGCCGCGCCGGCTCGTACGCGAAATTCACGTGCTCGAAGCGCACCTGCGCGCCGGCCACCGCGAGCGGCCGCGCATCGGGCAAATCGGCCACTTCCTTCGCGGCCGACAGCAGCCCGAACATGCGATCCATGTCGGTCAGGCTCTGCTTCAGCTCGCGATAGACGACACCGAGAAAGTTGAGCGGAATGTACAGCTGCAGCATGAACGTGTTGATCAGCACCAGGTCGCCGAGCGTCAGCTTGCCCGCGAGCACGCCCTGCGTCGCGCGCCACAGGATGAACACGAGCCCCGTGCCGATGATCGCCTGCTGGCCGAAGTTCAGCACCGACAGCGAATTCTGCGAACGGATCGCGGCCTTCCGGTAGCGCTTCAGGTTCTCGTCGTAGCGCTGCGCTTCCCACTCCTCGTTGCCGAAATACTTGACCGTCTCGTAGTTGATCAGCGAATCGATCGCCCGCGAGTTCGCGCGCGAATCGAGTTCGTTCATCGTGCGGCGGAAATGCGTGCGCCAGTTGGTGACCTTCACCGTGAACACGATGTAGGTGACCAGCGCCGCGAACGTCACGTACGCGTAATAGGCCTCGTACTTGACCACGAAGAAGCCGAGCACGAGCCCGACCTCGACGAGCGTCGGCAGGATGCTGTACAGCGAATACGAAATCAGCTGCTGGATGCCGCGCGTGCCGCGCTCGATGTCGCGCGACATGCCGCCGGTCTGGCGCTCCAGGTGAAACCGCAGCGACAGCCCGTGCAGGTGCCGGAACACCTGCAACGCGAGCTGGCGCACCGCGCTCTCGGTGACCTTCGAGAACAGGATCTCGCGCAGCTCGGTAAACAGTGAAGTGGACAGCCGCACGAGCGCATACGCGACGACCAGCAGCCCCACGCCGCCCGCGAGCACGATGCCGGCCGACTGTTCGGCGCGGCCGATCGCGGTGATCTGCTGGACGTAGGACAGGTGGTCGACGATGCGCTTCATCACGACCGGCACACCGAGGTTCGCGACCTTCGCGCCGATCAGGCAGCCGAGCGCGAGCGCGACGCGCCATTTGTAGGTGGTCAGGTACGGCAGCAGCGACCGGATGGTTTGCCAGTCGTTGCGGGGCCCGGTCGAAGCCGGCGCGGGCTCGCCGGAAGCAGGAAATCGGCGCATGGGGGGAAGGATCGGCGGCGGTGCCGGACACATGCATCGGCGGCCGGCTCGCTCACTTTCTCGTACAATTTGCGAACGTTGTATTGTCGCAGAAGCCGCCTCGCGCCGCTGCCGGCGCCCTCGCCGGCCGGCCTGCGCGCGGCGGCGCAATTATTACAGGATGAAAGCCCCCGCCATGACCGATTCGACCCTCGAACTCCCGCAAAAGCAGCCCGCGCTGCGCGTCGTCCCGCAACCGCACGACGCGAACGTCCACGGAGACGTATTCGGCGGCTGGATCATGTCGCAGGTCGACATCGCCGGCTCGATCCCCGCGAGCCAGCGCGCGAACGGTCGCGTCGCGACGGTCGCGGTCAATTCGTTCGTGTTCAAGCAGCCGGTGTTCGTCGGCGATCTGCTGAGCTTCTACGCGACCATCACGCGTACCGGCAACACGTCGATCACGGTCGACGTCGAGGTGTACGCGCAGCGCATGCGCCTGATGGGTGAAGTCGTGAAGGTCACCGAAGCGACGCTCACCTACGTCGCGACCGGCACTGACCGCAAGCCGCGGCAACTGCCGCCGCTCTGACGGGCGAGCGCCGCACGGCGGCGCTTTCCCTGCCTTCGGCCACCTCAGTGCGTGGCCGTCAGCCCGAACTCCCGCATCGCGGGCAGGAAATCGTGGTTCAGCTTCGGCTTGCGCGACAGCTTCACCAGCACGTAGCGCTGGAACGGCGCGAGCCGCTGCCACTGCGCGAGCTCGGGCGCCATCAGCCCGGCCAGCGCGCTCTGCTGCACGAGCGACTCCGGCACGATGTCGGTGGCGCGCCAGGCCGGCTGCTCGTCCGGCTGGAACCACGAGGGCTCCAGGTCCGCGTGCGTACGCAGCATTTCGAACAGCGCGTGATCGAAGTTGGGCTCGATCGCGGTGTCCTCGTCGGCCGGAAAGCGCGCGAGCAGCTTGCGGTCCTCGAGCGGCAGCAACTGCCACTGCTCCAATGAGATCCGCAGACCGAAACGGTCGAGATTGAAACGCACGATCATCGGGATGTACGTGAAGTTTTCCGACGAAGCGTGTTCGAAGGCGAATAGCAGTGGAGCGTCGCTGAGTCCCATGATCGTTACCTGATGTGGCGGATACCGGCGCGGCCGGCTTGCCTGGGGTATTTTAGAACCTCTGCGCGCGGGTGGCGGATACGATTGCCGCCGGCCCCGCGCGCCGAATCAACGGGAGTGCTCGTGAATCCGACCGAATCCGGCGACCTGCGCGACGCACCGCGCGGCGCGATCGAACTGTCCGTGCGCCGCACGCGCGGCGGCGCCGTCGAAACCGCACACGACTACGTCGGCCAGGAATGGCCCGTCGCACTCGTCTTCAACGGTATCTCGCATGCGGTGATGATGTGTACGCCGTGCGACCTCGAAGCATTCGCGGTCGGTTTCGCGATCTCGGAAGGGATCGTCGCGCGCGGCAGCGACATCAAGGACATCGAGGTGATCCTGAACGCCGACGCGCCGCTGCCGCATGCGGAAGTCCACCTGGAGGTCGTCCAGCAGGCGTTCGCCGCGCTGAAGGACCGGCGACGTGCGCTCGCGGGGCGTACCGGCTGCGGCGTCTGCGGGATCGAAAGCATCGACCTGCTCGACCTCGCGCCCGAACGCGTGCCCGATACGGGCTTTCTCGCACGCCTCGCCCCCGACGCGCTGACGCGTGCGGCGCAGGCGCTGCCGGTTCACCAGGCGCTCACGCGGCTCACGGGCGGCCTGCATGCGGCCGCGTGGTGCGACGCAACAGGCGCGATCCGGATGGCATTCGAGGACGTCGGCCGCCACAACGCACTCGACAAGCTGATCGGCTCGCTCGTGCTGTCGCGCGCCGACGCGACCGACGGCTTCGTGTTCCTGTCGAGCCGCGCGAGCTACGAGCTCGTGCGCAAGGCCGCACGGGTCGGCATCCCGATGGTGGCGACGATCTCCGCGCCGTCGTCGCTCGCGATCGAGATCGCGAAAGCGGCCGGCTTGCGGCTCGTCAGCTTCTGCCGCGAAACCGGCCACGTCGACTACGGCACGGCCTGATCGCGATCGCGGGAGCGCGCCGGCTGTCCACCGCCGGCGCGCCCTGCTCCGTCAGACGGTCAGTCGAACTGACGGAAATCCGGCTTGCGCTTCTCAAAGAACGCCGTCATCGCCTCGCGCGCTTCCGGCGCGCGCAGCATCGTAGCGAAGTGACCCGCTTCCTCTGCCATCCGCGCCTGCGTCGCCACCCCGCCCGTATCCTTCAGCAGCGCCTTCGTCACACGCAGCGATGCCGCCGGCAGCGCCGCGAGCTTTGCCGCCTGCTTCGCGGCGAACGCGTCGAGCTCGGCCGCCGGCAGCACGCGGTTGACGATGCCGATCCGGTGCGCTTCCAGCGCGTCGAACGCTTCGCCGAGCAGCAGCTTCTCGGCCGCGACCTGATGGCCGGCCAGACGCGGCAGCAGCGCGCTCGACGCGGCTTCCGGGCACAGCCCGAGCTGCGTGAACGGCAGCGAGAACGTCGCGGTGTCGGCCGCGTAGACCAGATCGCAGTGCAGCAGCATCGTCACGCCGACGCCGATCGCCAGGCCCGGCACCGCGGCCACGATCGGCTTGCTCGCGCTGCTGATCCGTGCGAGAAACTGGAACACCGGCGCGGTGTCGTCCTTCGGCGGCGACTTCAGGAAATCCTCGAGATCGTTCCCCGAGGTGAAATTGCCGTCGCCACCGCGCAGCAGGATCACGCGAACCGCCTTGTCTTCCTGCGCTTCGGCGAGGGCGTCGGCCATCGTCTGGTACATCGCCGCCGTCAGCGCGTTCTTCTTCGCCGGGCGCGCGATCGTGATCGTCATCACGCCATCGGCGCGTTCCACTTGAATTTCGGCCACAACCGTCTCCTTTGACTTTCCTCTATCGGAATGAAAAAAACGGTGCGCGAGCTCGTGGCCCGCGCACCGTCGTAGCTTGTCGTCGTGCTCCGCTTACAGGCGTTCGATGATGCCCGCGGCGCCCATGCCGGTGCCGACGCACATCGTGACCATCCCGTACTTCAGGTTGCGGCGACGCAGGCCGTGCACGACGGTCGCCGCGCGGATCGCGCCGGTCGCGCCGAGCGGGTGGCCGAGTGCGATCGCGCCGCCCATCGGGTTGACCTTCGACGGGTCGAGGCCGAGATCGCGCATCACCGCCAGCGATTGCGCGGCGAACGCTTCGTTCAGCTCGATCCAGTCGAGATCGTCCTGCTTCAGGCCGGCAGCCTTCAGCGCGGCCGGAATCGCTTCCTTCGGGCCGATGCCCATGATTTCCGGCGGCACGCCACGCACCGCGAAGCTCACGAAGCGTGCGAGCGGCGTCAGGTTGAATTCCTTGAGCACCTTCTCCGACACGACGAGCAGCGCGCCCGCACCATCCGACGTCTGCGAGCTGTTGCCGGCCGTGACCGAGCCCTTGTTCGCGAACACCGTGCGCAGCTTCGCGAGGCCTTCGATCGACGTATCCGCACGCGGACCTTCGTCGAGCTTGATCTCGCGCGTCTTCACGTCGACTTCACCGGTCGCGAGGTTCGGGAAACGCTCGGTGATCGTGTACGCGGCGATCTCGTCGTTGAACTCGCCGGCCTGCTGGGCGGCAAGCGCCTTGCGGTGCGACTCGACCGAGAATGCGTCCTGGTCTTCGCGGCTCACCTTCCACTGCTCCGCGACGCGCTCGGCCGTCAGGCCCATCCCGTACGCGATGCCGAAGTCTTCGTTGCGATCGAAGATGTGCGGCGACATCGACGGCTTGTTGCCCATCATCGGCACCATGCTCATCGATTCGCAGCCGCCCGCGAAGATCGCGTCCGATTCGCCGACGCGGATGCGGTCGGCCGCCATCGCCAGCGCCGTGATGCCCGACGCGCAGAAACGGTTGACCGTCACGCCGCCGACCGTCTGCGGCAGGCCTGCGAGCAGCGCGCCCATGCGCGCGACGTTCAGGCCCTGCTCGGCTTCCGGAATCGCACAGCCGATGATCGCGTCTTCGATCAGCTTCGTGTCGAAGCCGGGCACCTGCGCCACCGCCGACTTCAGCGCGTGGACCAGCAGCTCGTCCGGGCGCGTGTTCTTGAAGACACCGCGCGGGGCCTTGCCGATCGGCGTGCGGCTGGCGGCGACGATGTATGCGTCTTGCAATTGTTTGCTCATTTGAGACTCCTTGCCTTATCCGCTCGCTCAGTTACGCACCGGCTTGCCGGTCTGCAACATGCCCATGATCCGTTCCTGCGTCTTCTGCGTGCCGAGCAGCTCGACGAACGCACGGCGCTCCAGCGCGAGCAGCCACTGCTCGTCGACCAGGCTGCCGGCTTCGACGTCGCCGCCGCACACGGCTTCGGCGATGCGGCTCGCGATCAGGTAGTCGTGATCGCTGATGAAGCGGCCGTCACGCATGTTGACGAGCGATGCCTTGATCGTCGCGATCGCCGAACGGCCGGCGACCGGCACGTCCTTCGCGCGCAGCGGTGCGCGGTAGCCGGTTGCGGCCAGCGCGCGCGCTTCCTTCTTCGCGGTGTCGAGCAGTTCGAACACGTTGAAGATGATCGTGTCGGACGGCTTCACGTAGCCCATCGCACGGGCATCGTGCGCGGACGCCGACACCTTCGCCATCGCCGCGTTCTCGAACGACTTCGTGACGAACTTCAGGATGTCGGTGGTCGCGTTCGCGGCCGTTGCGGCATCCGCTGCGCGCAGCGCGGCTTCCTTCAGGCCGCCGCCCGCCGGCACGAGGCCGACGCCCACTTCGACGAGACCGATGTAGCTCTCGACGTGCACGACGCGCTTCGCGCTGTGCAGCATCAGCTCGCACCCGCCGCCGAGCGCGATGCCCGACACGGCTGCAACGACCGGCACGTTCGCGTACTTCACGCGCAGCATGCCTTCCTGGAACTTCTTCACGAACGGCTCGATGCCCTTCGCGCCGCCCATCATGAACGCGGGCATCGCCTCTTCGAGGTTTGCACCGGCCGAGAACGGGCCGCCCGGCGTGCCGAGCTTCAGCGACGTCGGCTGCCAGATCACGACGCCCTTGTAGTCCTTCTCCGCGAGTTCGATGGCCTGCACGAGGCCGTCGATCACGCTCGGTCCGATCGTGTTCATCTTCGACTTGAACGACACGATCACGACGTCGTCTTCACCCGCACGGTCGTCGACCCATGCACGCACGGCATCGGTCTCGAACAGCGTCTTGCCGTACGTCTTCGGATCGGCACCGGCTTCGCCGAGCAGCGGCGCGCGGAATACCTGCTTGTCGTAGACCGCGAGGTCCGAACGCGGCACGAAGCGCTTCGCTGCCGGCGCCCACGAACCTTCGGCCGTGTGCACGCCGCCCTTTTCCGCCACCGCGCCTTCGAGCACCCACGACGGCAGCGGCACGTTCGCGAGCGCCTTGCCGGCCGCGATGTCTTCCTGCACCCACTCGGCGACCTGCTTCCAGCCGGCGGCCTGCCAGCCTTCGAACGGGCCTTCGTTCCAGCCGAAGCCCCAGCGGATCGCGAGGTCGACGTCGCGCGCGTTGTCGGCGATCGACTCGAGATGCACGCCGATGTAGTGGAACACGTCGCGGAAGATCGACCACAGGAACTGCGCGTGCGGATGGTCCGTTTCACGCAGCAGCTTCAGGCGTTCTGCCGGCGGACGCTTCAGGATGCGGCCGACGGTTTCGTCCGCCTTTGCGCCCGAATCCACGTAGGTGCCCGTCTTCGCGTCGAGCACCTTGATCGCCTTGCCTTCCTTCTTGTAGAAACCGCCGCCCGTCTTCTGGCCGAGCGCGCCCTGCTTCACCAGTTCGGCGAGCACGGCAGGCGTCTGGTAGACCGGGAAGAACGGATCGTCGGCGAGGTTGTCCTGCATCGTCTTGATCACGTGCGCCATCGTGTCGAGGCCGACCACGTCCGCGGTGCGGAACGTCGCCGACTTCGCGCGGCCGAGGCGGCTGCCCGTCAGGTCGTCGACTTCGTCGAAGCGCAGGCCGAACTTCGCGGCCTCGGTGATCACGGCCAGGATCGAGAAGATGCCGACGCGGTTCGCGATGAAGTTCGGCGTGTCCTTCGCGCGCACGACGCCCTTGCCGACGATGCTCGTCAGGAAGGTTTCGAGCTGGTCGAGGATCTCCGGGCGCGTATGCGCGGTCGGGATCAGCTCGACGAGGTGCATGTAGCGCGGCGGGTTGAAGAAGTGCACGCCGCAGAAGCGCGACTTCAGCTCGTCCGAGAACCCTTCGGACAGCTTCGTGATCGACAGGCCCGACGTGTTGGTCGCGAAGATCGCGTTCGGCGCGATGTGCGGCGCGACCTTCTTGTACAGGTCGTGCTTCCAGTCCATCCGCTCGGCGATCGCCTCGATCACGACGTCGCATTCGGCGAGCTTCGCGATGTCGTCTTCGTAGTTCGCTGCCTCGAGGTACTTCGCGTCGTCCTTCACGCCGAACGGCGCGGGCGACAGCTTCTTCAGGTTCTCGATCGCCTTCAGCGCGATCGCGTTTTTCGGGCCTTCCTTGGCCGGCAGGTCGAACAGCAGCACCGGCACGCGCGCGTTGATGAGGTGCGCGGCGATCTGCGCGCCCATCACGCCGGCGCCCAGCACGGCGACCTTGCGAATCAGGAAATTGCTCACGGGATGTCTCCGGATAGTGTCGTGCAGCGCGGGAGGTGGGGGCTGCACGGCGAAGTGAGTACCAGGAACCGTTGCGTTCGGGCGGCGCGCCTCGCGCCCCGCCCGGACTCGCGTCAGAACAGCGATTCGTCGACTTCCATCAGCGTCTTCGAACCGGCGCGTGCCGCGCGGATCGTCGACGCCGTCTCGGGCAGCAGGCGCGCGAAGTAGAAGCGGGCGGTCGCGAGCTTCGACTTGTAGAACGGATCGCCCGACGCTTCCTTGTCGAGTGCGAGGCGCGCCATGCGCGCCCAGAAGTACGAGAACACCAGGTGGCCGACGGTGCGCAGGTACGGCACGGCGGCAGCGCCGACTTCGTCCGGGTTCTGCATCGCCTTCATGCCGATTTCCATCGTCAGCTTCTGCACCTTGTCGCCGATGTCGGCGAGCGGGTTGATGAACTCGGCCATTTCCGGCTTCACGCCTTCGGCTTCCGCGAATTCCGTGACGAGCTTGCCGAACTTCTTCAGCTTCGCGCCCATGTCGCCGAGCACCTTGCGGCCCAGCAGGTCGAGCGACTGGATCGAGTTCGTGCCTTCGTAGATCATGTTGATCCGCGCGTCGCGCACGTACTGCTCCATGCCCCACTCGGAGATGAAGCCGTGGCCGCCGTAGATCTGCATCGCGTGGTTGGTCGACTCGAACGCGTTGTCGGTCAGGAACGCCTTGATGATCGGCGTGAGCAGCGCGACGAGGTCGGCCGCTTCCTTGCGCACCGCTTCGTCACCGTGCGACAGTTCCTTGTCGATCTGCAGCGCGGACCAGTACGTGAATGCGCGCGCGCCTTCGGCGTAGGCCTTCTGCGTGAGCAGCATGCGGCGCACGTCCGGGTGCACGATGATCGGGTCGGCCGGCTTGTCCGGTGCCTTCGGGCCCGTCAGCGAGCGCATCTGCAGGCGCTCCTTCGCATAGGTGAGCGAGTTCTGGTACGCGACTTCCGTGAGGCCGAGGCCCTGCATGCCGACGCCAAGGCGGGCGGCATTCATCATCACGAACATCGCGTTCAAGCCCTTGTTCGGCTCGCCGACCATCCAGCCCGTCGCGCCGTCGAGGTTCATCACGCACGTCGAGTTGCCGTGGATGCCCATCTTGTGCTCGATCGAGCCGCACTTGATGCCGTTGCGCTCGCCCGGCTCGCCTGCTGCGTCGGGGATGAACTTCGGCACGATGAACAGCGAGATCCCCTTGGTGCCCTGCGGCGCGTCCGGCAGGCGCGCGAGCACGAGGTGGATGATGTTCTTCGACATGTCGTGCTCGCCGCTCGAGATGAAGATCTTCGTGCCGCTGATCGAGTACGAGCCGTCGCCGTTGGGTTCGGCCTTGGTGCGCAGGATGCCGAGGTCGGTGCCGCAGTGCGGCTCGGTCAGGCACATCGTGCCCGTCCATTCGCCCGTCACGAGCTTCGGCAGGTAGCGCTGCTGCAGTTCCGGTGCGCCGTGTGCGTGCAGGCACTCGTAGGCGCCGTGCGACAGGCCCGGATACATCGTCCAGGCCTGGTTCGCCGAGTTCAGCATTTCGTAGAGCGCGTTGTTCACGAACGCGGGCAGGCCCTGGCCGCCGTAGTCCGGATCGCAGCCGAGCGCCGGCCAGCCGGCCTCGACGTATTGCTGGTAGGCTTCCTTGAAGCCGGTCGGGGTCTTCACGACGCCGTCGCCTTCATACGTGCAGCCTTCGCGATCGCCGACCTGGTTCAGCGGGAACAGCACCTCGGAGCAGAACTTGCCCGCTTCCTCGAGGACCTGGTTGATCGTGTCGGCGTCGAGGTCCGCATGCTTGGGCATTTGCTTGACTTCGGCTTCGACGTTCAGAAGCTCGTGCAACACGAATTGCATGTCGCGCAGCGGCGCGGCGTACTGTCCCATGACTCTCTCCAAAGGTGGGCAAAACGGCTCGAGCTCCTGGCGGGCGGATCACGCGCCGCTAACGGCTCTCGCTCTGATACGAAACAATCGTCTTTTCCAGCGCGGCCCACGTGAGGCGCACGGCGTCCGGCGAATGCAGGAAGCGGGCGTCGTGATGCAGGCCGAGCGTGAAGCTGTACAACTCGAAGAGCATCAGGTCCGGATCCGTATCCGCACGCAGATGGCCTTCTTCCTTCGCCTGCGAAATGGCACGCAGCATCGCGGCACGCCAGGCCGTCACGCTTGCGATCAACTGCTCGCGCACGGGGCTGTCAGGCCGGTCGTCGTACTCGACCGCACCGCTGATGTAGATGCATCCGGTCGTCACCTCCTGGATGCGCTTCTCCGTCCAGCGGGCCAGCATCGCCCGAAGGCGCGGCAAGCCTCGCGGCTCGCGCAGGCTCGGAAAGAACACCTCGTTTTCGAAACGATGGTGATACTCGCGGACAACCTCGACCTGCAGGTCCTCACGCGATCCGAAGTGCGCGAACACACCGCTCTTGCTCATCTGCATGCGCTCGGCCAGCAGGCCGATCGTCAGCCCCTCCAGCCCGTCACGGCTGGCGAGGTCCAAAGCAGCTTCAAGTATCGCGGCACGCGTCTGTTCGCCTTTTCGCATAGCTATTTCTGTAACCGTTCGGGGGTTCGAATAAAATCGAACGGCCGTACTATTATTGAGTGCGGCCGCTCGCGAAACAAGGAAATTATTAGAAACCGGTGTCTAACCGAGCCGCTATTTTGCGCGATTCCGGCGGGACCGGAGCGGCTTTTCCGCACGAACGTGCGGACAGATTTTTTGAAGCGAATACTTAGTCTGCGTTCAGTCGTAACCGCCGACCGTCAGCGCCTTCATCACGAGGCGGTACGTGTTGTACGCAAGCCAGTTCAGCAGCCGCTCGATGCGCGGGCGCGCGGCGTAGCGCGCGGCATCGATCTCCCGGCCTTCGGCGAACGCGGTCGCGATCGCGTCGCGCAACTGGTTCGTCACTGCATCGTAGCGCACCAGCACGACGTTCGCTTCATTGTTCAGCATAAGGCTCAGCGCGTCCAGGTTCGACGAGCCGACCGTCGCCCAGTTATCGTCGATCACGGCGACCTTGCCGTGCAGGATCGTCTTGTCGTATTCGGCAACGCGCACGCCCGCCCGCAACAGCGAGTGATACAGGAACGGCACGGCCGTATCGAGCGCCGTGAATTCCTTGCGACCGATCAGCACCTGCACGTCGACGCCGCGGCGGGCCGCGCCCGTCAACGCGCGGCGCAGCTTGCGGCCCGGCATGAAATACGGATTCGCGAGCAGGATCCGCTGGCGCGCCTGGCCGATCGCCGCGAGATACGCCTTCTCGATCGCGCGGCGGTTCACGACGTTGTCGCGCGCGACGAACGCGACGCTCGGCTCGGTCACGACCCGCAGTGCGCCGGCCTTGATCCATCGATGGCTGCGCATCCAGCGCCGGAACATGTCGGGGAACGCTTCGCCGCCGTGCAGCCCGGCCGCGTACTGCGCGTACGGCTTGTGGCCGAACTGGATCCGGTGCCACTGCAACTCGAACGCGGCGCGCACGTCGGACACCGCGGGCCCGGCCATCTCGACCGCGAAATCCCAGCGCGGGAACGGCAGCGTCGCGCTGCCCTGCGTGTAGTCGTCGACGATGTTGATGCCGCCGCAGAACGCGACCACGTGATCGATCACCGCGAGCTTGCGATGCGTGCGCGAGAAGCCGAAGCGGCCGAACAGGTAACGGTTGTAGATGCAGTGCTCGACGCCGGCTGCCACCCACGTGTCGAACAACGGCAGGCGCGCGGTGCCGATGCCGTCGGTGATCACGCGCACGCGCACGCCGCGCTGCGCCGCGCGGATCAGCGCGTCCGACACCGGCCGGCCGGCCGCGTCGTCGCAGAAGATGTAGGTTTCGAGCATCACCTGCTCGCGGGCGGCATCGATCCGCTCGATCAGCGCCCGGAAGAACTCGCCGCCGGTCTCGCACAATCGCACGGTATTGCCCGACGTGAAGGCGAGCCGCGACGCGGAACCGCGTTCCTGCAGGAACATCTGCCGCAATTGCGCGAAGCGCTTGCGGGCTTCCGCCGTCATGCGGACGAGCCGTGCGGCGCGCGCGACAGTGCCACGCGCGCGGGCAGTTGCAGGATCGCCTCGGCGTTCGACGGCGAGAAGCAGCGCGCGGCCGCCTCGCGGAACGGCAGCCACGCATGGTCGACATGCTCGCGCGGCGACAGCGTCACGTCGACGCGATGCGGCACGCACAGGCCGAACCAGTGCTCGACGTTGCGCGTGACGCCCGGGGCGTAGCGGTGCAGGTATTGCGGATAGATCGTGTATTCGATCTTGTGGCGCCAGTCGACGAGCGCGCTCGCCGGCACGTCCGGCGTGCCGACTGCGATGCCGGTCTCTTCGACCACTTCGCGCGCGGCAGTGAGCGCGAGCGGCTCGTCGAGCGCGTCCTTCGAGCCGGTCACCGATTGCCAGAAATCAGGCTGGTCGGCACGCTTGATCACGAGCACATCGAGGTCGGGCGTGTAGATCACGACAAGAACGGATTCGGGGATTTTCGGCGGCTTCGTCATCTTTGTTTCATGCAGCACAGGGTCGCGCGCCGGGCAAATGCTCCGAACGGGCGGCAAGTGCTGCGACTGTACCGCAAAAAACGAAAAAGGCGCATCGCTGCGCCTTTTTCATGTGCGCCGTGTGCGCGCGAACGCACACACGACCGGGTACGAGGCGCGTTACGCCTTCGGCTGTTCCGGCTGACGCAGACGGATGTGCAGTTCGCGCAGCTGACGCTCGTCGACCGGGCTCGGCGCCTGCGTGAGCAGATCCTGCGCACGCTGCGTCTTCGGGAACGCGATCACGTCGCGGATCGAATCGGCGCCGGCCATCATCGTGACGATGCGGTCGAGACCGAATGCGATACCGCCGTGCGGCGGCGCGCCGTACTGCAGCGCGTCCAGCAGGAAGCCGAACTTGAGCTGCGCTTCTTCCGCACCGATCTTCAGCGCGCGGAACACCTTGCTCTGCACTTCCTCGCGGTGGATACGCACCGAGCCGCCGCCGATTTCCCAGCCGTTCAGCACCATGTCGTAGGCCTTCGCGAGGCAACGGCCCGGATCCGTCTCGAGGTACTCGAGATGCTCGTCCTTCGGGCTCGTGAACGGGTGGTGAGCCGCGACGTAGCGCGCATCTTCGTCGTCGTATTCGAACATCGGGAAGTCGACGACCCACAGCGGCTTCCAGCCGGCCTGGACGAGACCGTTCGCCTTGCCGAATTCCGAATGGCCGATCTTCAGGCGCAGCGCGCCGAGGCTGTCGTTGACGACCTTCGCGCGATCGGCCGCGAAGAAGATGATGTCGCCGTCTTCCGCGCCGGTGCGCTCGAGGATCGCCGCGATCGATGCGTCGTGCAGGTTCTTGACGATCGGGCTCTGCAGGCCGTCACGGCCCTTCGCCTTCTCGTTGACCTTGATCCATGCGAGGCCCTTCGCGCCGTAGATGCGCACGAATTCGGTGTAGCCGTCGATGTCGCCACGCGACAGCTCGCCGCCCTTCGGCACGCGCAGTGCCGCGACACGGCCGTCCTTCGCGTTGGCCGGCGTGCTGAACACCTTGAAGTCGACGTCCTTCATCGCGTCGGTCAGCTCGGTGAATTCGAGCTGCACGCGCAGGTCCGGCTTGTCCGAACCGAAACGCGCCATCGCTTCCGAGTACGGCATCACCGGGAATTTCGCGTCGAGCTCGACGTCGATCGTCGTCTTGAAGATGTGACGGATCATGTCTTCGAACAGGTCACGGATTTCCTGCTCGCCGAGGAACGACGTTTCGCAGTCGATCTGCGTGAATTCCGGCTGACGGTCGGCACGGAGGTCTTCGTCGCGGAAGCACTTGGTGATCTGGTAGTAACGGTCGAAGTTCGCGACCATCAGCAGCTGCTTGAACAGCTGCGGCGACTGCGGCAGCGCGAAGAACTGGCCCGCGTTCACGCGCGACGGCACGAGGTAGTCGCGCGCGCCTTCCGGCGTGCTCTTCGTCAGCATCGGCGTTTCGATGTCGATGAAGCCCTGCTCGTCGAGGTACTTGCGCGCTTCGATCGCCACGCGGTAGCGCAGGCGCAGGTTGTGCTGCATCTGCGGGCGGCGCAGGTCGAGCACGCGGTGCGTGAGACGCGTCGTTTCCGACAGGTTGTCGTCGTCGAGCTGGAACGGCGGCGTGACCGACGCGTTCAGCACGTTCAGTTCGTGGCACAGCACCTCGATCTTGCCGCTCTTCAGGCCGGCGTTGACCGTGCCGTCCGGACGGTTGCGCACGAGGCCCTTGATCTGCACGCAGAACTCGTTGCGCACGCCTTCGGCGGTCGCGAACATTTCCGCGCGATCCGGGTCGCACACCACCTGCACGAGGCCTTCACGATCGCGCAGGTCGATGAAGATCACACCGCCGTGATCGCGGCGGCGCTGCACCCAGCCGCACAGCGACACGGTTTGGCCCAGCAGGTGTTCGGTCACGAGACCGCAGTATTCAGTACGCATCGACATGATGTTTGCTTTCGTTCGGTTTGATCAACGGGCGCCGCAACGCGCGGCCCGGGCGATGATTCTTTACTTACAGCGGCGGCTCGACGGGGCGGCGTGCAGGCGCCGGAGCCGGCGCCGGGGGCGCCACCACGCCCATCGAGACGATGTACTTGAGCGCGGCATCGACCGACATGTCGAGTTCGATGACTTCGCTCTTCGGCAGCATCAGGAAGAAGCCCGACGTCGGGTTCGGCGTCGTCGGGATATAGACGCTCACGTATTCTTCCGTCAGATGATTGAGCACGTCGCCGCCCGGCGTGCCGGTCAGAAACGCGATCGTATACGAGCCGCGACGCGGGTATTCGATCAGCAGCGCCTTGCGGAACGCGTTGCCGCTGCTCGACAGCAGCGTGTCCGACACCTGCTTGACGCTCGTGTAGATCGGCCCGACGACCGGGATGTGACGCACCACGGCGTTCCACCACGTGACGAGCTTCTGGCCGATGAAGTTCTGCGTGGCCAGCCCGACGACGAAGATGAACGCGAGCGTCAGCACCGCGCCGATCCCCGGCAGATGGAAGCCGAGCATCCGCTCGGGCTGCCACGATTCGGGCAGCAGGAGCAGCGTCTGGTCCATCGTGCCGATGATGAGACCAAGCACCCACAGCGTGATCGCGAGCGGGACGAGAACCAGCAGGCCGGTCAGAAACACCGATTTCAGGGTCGTCTTTTTCATCATCTGCCGTCAATGAACCGCGCCGGCGGCGCGGGTTGGTCGCAGCCCGGCCGGGCCGCGACGGTCAACTGCTGGCGGCGGGCGCTGCAGCCGGGGCGGGCGCCGCGCTCGTCGTCGTGCTTTCGGAACTGCTCGATGCAGCCGGCGCGGCCGCGGCGGGCGCGGCTTCCGTCGATGCAGCCGGGGCTGCATCGCCCGACGCCGTCGCCGGTGCGCTGGTGCCGCCCGAACCGCCACGGAAATCGGTGACATACCAACCCGAACCCTTCAGCTGGAAGCCCGCGGCGGTGACCTGCTTGCGAAATGCATCCTTCCCGCATTCCGGGCACTGCGACAGCGGCGCGTCGCTCATCTTCTGGAGCACGTCCTTCGCGAAGCCACACGCTTCGCATCGATAGGCGTAGATCGGCATGATATTTTTCCCGCGGAAACTGGAAACGGCTTGCAAAACCTTGAATTATAGCCGAAACCCTGCCGCGCTCCGGCAATGGCCGCGATACCCGCGCATCAGCGGCGACGCCACGTGAGCCAGCGCTCGTGTCCTTCGAACACCGCGAGCGAATCGGTCACGGGCAAATCCTCGATCAGCTCGAAGTGCGGCGTGAGCAGCGCATCGAGTTCGGCACGCTCGATTCCGAACGGCGGCCCCTTCGGTTTCGCCATCAGGAAGAAATAGCCGGCCAGCAATCCGTCCACGGGCAGCAGCTCGGCCATGCGCGCCGCATAGCCGGCACGCATGGCCGGCGGCAGCGCGCACAGAAACGCGCGCTCGTACACCCACTGCACGTCGAGCGGCGGCCGGTACGCAAAGAAATCGGCCTGCTCGACGACGTCCGCATGCGCGCCGAGCTGCGCCTTCGCGGCCGCCACCGCCTGCGCGGCGAAATCGATCGCACGCACGGGCCAGCCGGCTTCGGCCAGCCACCCGGCTTCCTGCGCACTGCCGCAGCCGGGAATCAGCACCGCGCACGGCTCGAGCCGATGCGCGAACACACTGAAACCCTCGGGCACGCCACCGAATTCCCACGGCGTCACACCACGCTCGAAACGCTCGTCCCAGAACGATGCGTTGCCGGGGTCGCGCGTCGTGAAATCGGCGGCTGACGGTATAGCGGGTTGCTTCGGATCGGACATCGCCCTGCTCCTTTCGGTCATGTGCCGTACGCGAGCGCCAGCAGCACGCGCGCGACGAGCGCCCCGACGCCGACCGCGAGGCCGAAGATCAGCAGCGCCTGCATCAGCCGGTTCGTCCGCTTCTGCTCGACGAGGATCTGGCGCATCAGGTCTTCGCTCGCGGCACGCGGCGCGTCATGGCGCGCGGCCATCGCGTGATGGATCAGGCGCGGCAGTTGCGGCAGCGTCTTGCTCCACTGCGGCGCCTCGACCTTGAAGCGCTCGTACCAGCCGCGCAGGCCGATCTGCTCGGTCATCCAGCGCTCGAGGTACGGCTTCGCGGTCTTCCACAGGTCGAGCTCGGGGTCGAGCGAACGGCCGAGGCCCTCGACGTTCAGCATCGTCTTCTGCAGCAGCACGAGCTGCGGCTGGATCTCGACGTTGAAGCGGCGCGACGTCGAGAACAGCCGCATCAGCACCTGGCCCAGCGAGATGTCCTTCAGCGCGCGGTCGAAATACGGCTCGCATACCGCGCGGATTGCGCTTTCGAGTTCCTCGACGCGCGTTTCGGGCGGCACCCAGCCCGACTCGAGGTGAAGCGTCGCGACGCGGTGGTAGTCGCGCTTGAAGAACGCGAGGAAGTTCTGCGCGAGGTAGTTCTTGTCGAAATCGGACAGCGCGCCGACGATCCCGAAATCGAGCGCGACGTAGCGGCCGAACGTATTCGGATCGAGGCTCACCTGGATGTTGCCCGGGTGCATGTCCGCGTGGAAGAAGCCGTCGCGGAACACCTGCGTGAAGAAGATCTCGACGCCTTCGCGCGCGAGCTTCTTGATATCGACGCCGGCCGAACGCAGCGTCTCGACCTGGCTGATCGGCACGCCGGTCATGCGCTCCATCACGAGCACCTGCGACGTCGAGAAATCCCAGAACATTTCGGGCACGAGCAGCAGGTCGAGGCCCGCGAAGTTGCGGCGCAGCTGGCTGCCGTTGGCGGCCTCGCGCATCAGGTCGAGCTCGTCGTGCAGATACTTGTCGAATTCGGCGACGACCTCGCGCGGCTTCAGGCGCCGGCCGTCGGCCCACATGCGCTCGGTCCAGATCGCGATGTCGCGCATCAGCGCGAGGTCGGAATCGATCACGGACAGCATGTTCGGGCGCAGCACCTTGACGGCGACGGCCTTGCCCGCGTGCTGGCCCTGCTTGAGCTTCGCGAAATGCACCTGCGCGATCGACGCGCTCGCGACCGGCTCGCGCTCGAATTCGTCGAACAGCTCGTCGACCGGCGCACCGAGCGACTTCTCGATGATCCCGATCGCGACCGCCGAATCGAACGGCGGCACCTGGTCCTGCAGCTTCGCGAGTTCATTCGCGAAATCGACCGACAGCAGGTCGCGGCGCGTCGACAGCACCTGGCCGAACTTCACGAAGATCGGGCCGAGGCTTTCGAGCGCGTGACGCAGCCGCACGGCGGGCGGATCGGAATAGCGGCGGCCGATCGTCGTGATCCGCAACAGCAGCTTCACGCGCCGGTCGTCGATCCGGGACAGCATCACTTCGTCGAGACCAAAGCGGATGACGGTATAGACAATCTTGATGAAACGGAAAATGCGCATGCCCTGCGGCCCCTCAGTGCGCGCCGCGCGGGCCGGAACCCGTGCGCGCGCCGATTTTTTGTTCGAGTCGCTCGACCCGCTTTTCGACCCGTGCAAGCGCATCGCGTGCGCGCGCCAGTTCGGCATCGAAGCCGCCGAGCGACGCGCGCCTGACGACTTGCGGGTTCTCGTCGAGCCAGTATTCGGCGACGGAATCGAGCACGTTGCGGCCGGTGCGGCGCGCGCGCGCGCCGGCGTCGCGCACGACCGTCGCGATCCGGTATGCCGCCGCGTCGCCGACCAGCTTCGCGAGATCTTCTTCAGGTTCCCAGCGCAGGTGCTCGGCCAGCTTCGCGATCTGCGTGGCGAACTCCGCGTCGCCCTCGATCTTCACGTGCTTCATCACGGCCGCCTGGCCGCCCTGCAGGAACGCGGCGACCGTGTCGCCGGCAAGCGCGATCGACACGTCGACCTGTTGCGCATCGTGCGCGTCGACGGCCGACAGATAGCCGTCGGGCTGCACCAGCAGCGTCAGCGTCACCGGGGGCACGTCGATCCGGGCAGTCTTGCCCGAATAGGGAATCAGGCGGTCGCGCGCCCACGATTCGCGGGCGAGCAGGTGATTGACAGCAGCAGCAAAAGGCTTGGCGGCAAAGGTCATCGGGCTGGGAAAGAAAAAACCCGCGCAGGCCGGGCGCCCACGCGGGTTTCTATTGTAACGTCGGATCGTCGGCAGACCGTGCCTGACCGCACACCCGGGCGGCAAGCGGTCGCAGTGCGGCGGCCGTTGCCCGGGTGCCGGCGGCGCGGGCCGCCGGTCACGCTCAGTGCGTGTTGATCTGCTGGATGCCCGCGAGCAGCCAGCCCTGACTGCCCGACTTCGACAGGTTCCACACCTCGTCGAACGGCGCGGCCGATGCATTCGCCGATTCGCGGATCAGGCCGTGGAAGCGCACGCTCGCCGACTGCTCGATGCCGCGATCCTCGATCGCGACCAGTTCCGCGTCGAGCTGCACGACGTCGGTCTGGTTCGACTCGTTGCCGCGCGAATCGAGGTCGATCTTGATCTCGGCGAACATTTCCGGCGTCGTGAACTCGCGGATGTCGGCCAGGTTACCCTGGTCCCACGCGGCCTGCAGGCGCACGAAATAGACCTTCGAGCTGCGCAGGAACGCTTCGGTGTCGAAGCCGGCCGGCACCTGGAGCGGTGCTGCCGCAGCAGCCGCTGCCGCGCCGGTGGCCGCGGCACCGCCGCCGAACACGCCTTGCGCTTCGTTCGCGTAGCTGCTGCCGCTACCCGCATAGTTGCTGCCGGTGCTGCCCTGCTGGAACGACGGGCTTTGCGAGTAGCCGCCCGACGACGACGCCGAGCCGCCGACCGAGTAGGCCGGCTCCTGCGGACGACGGCGGTTCATGAACTTGCGGATCAGCCAGATGCCGACCGCCGCGAGCAGCGCGATCACGATGACGTTCGCCATCATGCTCGCGAATGCGCCGCCCAGGCCGAAGTGCGACAGCAGCGCCGCGATACCGAGACCAGCCGCGAGGCCGGCGATCGGCCCGAGCCAGCGCGAGCGGTTGGGCTGTGCGGCCGGCGCGGGCGCGGCCGGATTCGCACGCTGCGCCTGCGACGGCGCGGCCTGCTGCATCGGCTGCTGCGCGGGCGGCGTGGCCTGGCGCTGCGTGACCGTGGAGTTCTGGCGGCCGATGCTGCGCCCGCCGCCCATGCGCTTGGCTTCGGCGTCGAGCGATGCGAACGTGCCGGCCGTGAGCAGGCCGACCATCAGCAGCGTGCCGACCCGTCGAGCCCACGGCTTCGACGGCTTGCTACGGTTGAACAACGAACGCGATTCGAACATCAGTTTCTCCAGATGTAAGACAAATGTATGGAAAGAGCCCCTTAATACTTGGCTCCCATGTGTAAAGCTACCACGCCACCTGACAAATTGTAATATTTGACGGCATCGAGGCCCGCTTGTTCCATCATCGTCTTCAGTGTGTCCTGATCGGGGTGCATCCGAATAGATTCGGCAAGATACCGGTAACTTTCAGCATCTTTCGCGAACTTGTCGCCAAGCCACGGTAATACTTTGAAAGAATACAGATCGTACGCTTTTTTCAGCGGATCCCAGACTTTCGAGAACTCCAGCACCATCACGCGGCCGCCGGGCTTCGTCACGCGGCGCATCTCCGCCAGCGCGGCATCCTTGTGCGTCATGTTGCGCAGCCCGAACGCGACCGTGACCACATCGAAGTAGTTGTCCGGAAAGGGAATTTTCTCCGCGTCGCACAGCAGCGACGGCGTCACGATGCCCTTGTCGAGCAGCCGGTCACGGCCGACGCGCAGCATCGATTCGTTGATGTCCGTGTGCCAGACCTCGCCGGTGGGCCCGGCCGCCTTCGCGAACGACCGGGTCAGGTCGCCGGTGCCGGCCGCCAAGTCGAGCACCTTGAAGCCGGGGCGCACGTTCGCCTGCGCGATCGTGAACGCCTTCCACGCGCGGTGCATGCCCGCCGACATCAGGTCGTTCATCAGATCGTAGTTGCTCGCGACCGAATGGAACACACCCGCCACTTTCTTCGCTTTTTCGTTTTCCTCGACGCTTTCGAAGCCGAAGTGGGTTTTGCTCATCGCGTTGATCCTCAGTAAATGGCAAGACGGCGCCGAGCGGGCGCCGTCGAATTTCAGTGGCAGTGGCCGTGCGACGCATTCGCCGCCGGCATCGGGGCATCGCGCTCGACGCCCGCCGCCTTCAGTTTGTCGAAATAGTCGCGCCACAGCGCGTCCTGCTGCGTGGCCAGCTCGTACAGCAGGTCCCACGAGTAGATGCCGGTCGAATGGCCGTCGGAGAACGTCGGCTGCAGCGCGTAGTGGCCGACGCCCTCGAGCGCGGTGATCGTCACTTCGCGCTTGCCCGTCTGCAGCGTCTCCTGGCCGGGCCCGTGGCCGCGCACCTCGGCCGACGGCGAATACACGCGCATCAGCTCGAACGGAATCCGGAAACTGTCGCCGTTCGGGTACTGCAATTCGAGCACGCGCGATACCGCGTGCACGACGACGCCGGACGGAATCGGCGTCGTGGAAGTCAAACCGCTCATGGCTGCCTCGAATCGGTCATGCGTTGAATTTCCTCGCGCACCGCATTGTGCAGCAGCGAGGCCTGCGCTGCGCGCGAGCGCAGCAGCGCCTCGGACACGCTGCGCTGGCGCGGCGCCCATACGGGCTGCGGGAAGTGTGCGTCGTTGGAAAAGCGCGGGATCACGTGCCAGTGCACGTGCGGCACCATGTTGCCGAGGCTCGCGAGATTCACCTTGTTCGGCTGCATCACGCGGCGCACGGCCCGCTCGACCGCATAGACCACGCGCATCAGATGTGCCCGCTCCGGTTCGCCGAGATCGGAGAATTCGGCCACGTGCGCGCCCCAGATCACCCGGCAGAAGCCCGGGTAGTCGTGCTCGCCCGTCGCGAGGACGACACGCACCGCATCGTCCTGCCAGAGCACCTCGCCGCCGTCTTCACGGCAAAACACGCATTCCATCGTCGCTCCCATGTGGACGGGCGCCGGCATTGCCGCGCCGGCGCCCGCTCATTCCTGGCCCGGTCGGGCGGTCGTCATGCCCGCATTAGACCAGCACGCGCTCGATCCCGCCATTGTTCGCACGTGCGACATAATCGGCCATCCAGTTCTCGCCGAGCACCTGGCGCGCGATTTCGACCACGATGTAGTCGGCTTCGAGGTTCGCGTCCTCGCTGTAGCGCGACAGGCCCTGCAGGCACGACGGGCAGCTCGTCAGGATCTTCACGTCCGGGCCGTTCGCGGCCGCGGCGGCCGCTGCAGCCGACCCGGGCGCGTTGCCGGCCACGACCGGGATGCTGCGCAGCTTCGCGGCCCCCTTGCGGATCTCCTCTTCCTTGCGGAAGCGGACCTGCGTCGAAATGTCCGGGCGCGTGACCGCGAGCGTGCCCGATTCGCCGCAGCAGCGATCGTTCTTCTCGATCTTGTAGCCGTCCTTCTCGGCGCCCATCAGCTCGTTGACGAGCTTCACCGGGTCCATCGTCTTGATCGGCGTGTGGCACGGGTCGTGATACATGTAGCGCGTGCCCGTCACGCCATCGAGCTTCATCCCCTTCTCGAGCAGGAACTCGTGGATGTCGATGATCCGGCAGCCCGGGAAGATCTTGTCGAATTCGTAGCCGGCGAGCTGGTCATAGCAGGTGCCGCACGACACGACCACCGTCTTGATGTCGAGGTAGTTCAGCGTGTTCGCGACCCGGTGGAACAGCACGCGGTTGTCGGTGACGATCTTCTCGGCCTTGTCGTACTGGCCCGAGCCGCGCTGCGGATAGCCGCAGCACAAGTAGCCCGGCGGCAACACCGTCTGCACGCCGGCTTCCCACAGCATCGCCTGCGTCGCGAGCCCGACCTGCGAGAACAGGCGCTCGGAGCCGCAGCCCGGGAAGTAGAACACCGCTTCCGAATCGACCGTGGTCGACTTCGGGTTGCGGATGATCGGCACGATCTTGTTGTCCTCGATGTCGAGCAGCGCGCGCGCCGTCTTCTTCGGCAGGTTGCCCGGCATCTTCTTGTTGACGAAGTGGATCACCTGCTCGACCACGGGCGGCTTGCCGACCGTCGCCGGCGGGTGCTGCGTCTGCTTCGTCACGACCTTCTTCAGCATGTCGTTCGCGAAGCGCTGCACCTTGTAGCCGGCGCCCATCATCACGCTGCGCGCGACGTTGATCGTCTGCGGGTTGGTCGCGTTCAGGAAGAACATGCCCGCCGCATTGCCGGCGTTGAACTTCTTCTTGCCCATCTTGCGCAACAGGTTGCGCATGTTCATCGTGACGTCGCCGAAGTCGATCTTCACCGGGCACGGCGTCGCGCACTTGTGGCACACCGTGCAGTGGTCGGCCACGTCGTTGAACTCGTCCCAGTGCTTGATCGACACGCCGCGGCGCGTCTGCTCCTCGTACAGGAACGCCTCGACCAGCAGCGAGGTTGCGAGGATCTTGTTGCGCGGGCTGTACAGCAGGTTCGCGCGTGGCACGTGCGTCGCGCACACCGGCTTGCACTTGCCGCAGCGCAGGCAGTCCTTCACCGAATCGGCGATCGCGCCGATGTCGGACTGCTTCATGATCAGCGACTCGTACCCCATCAGCCCGAAGCTCGGCGTATAGGCGTTGCGCAGATCGGCGCCTTCGAGCAGCTTGCCCTTGTTGAAGCGGCCGTTCGGGTCGACGCGCTGCTTGTATGCGCGGAATTCGGCGATCTCGTCGTCGGTCAGGAACTCGAGCTTCGTGATGCCGATGCCGTGCTCGCCGGAAATCACGCCGTCGAGCGAACGCGCGAGCGTCATGATGCGTGCGACCGCCGCGTGGGCGTCCTGCAGCATCTCGTAGTTGTCGGAGTTGACCGGCAGGTTGGTGTGGACGTTGCCGTCGCCCGCGTGCATGTGCAGCGCGACGAACACGCGGCCGCGCAGCACCTGCTTGTGGATCGCCTGCGCCTCGTCGAGGATCTGCTTGAACGCGCCGCCGTTGAAGATCGCGCGCAGCTCTGCACGGATTTCCTGCTTCCACGAGATGCGGACCGTGCGGTCCTGCGTGATGTGGAACACGGTCGCGCCCGGCTGATCGTCCGCGCGATCGGCGAACTTCTCGGCAAGCGCCTCGTAGCCGAGCTGCACGAGGTAGTGCTGCGCCTCGCGCAGCGGCTGGTCGAGCCGGTCGCGCACGAATTCCCAGCGGGCACGCACGCGCTTGAGCAGCTCCAGCGCCTGCTGGACCCGGTCCTCGAGCAGTTCGGCGCTCGGGATCTCGTTCGCGTCGTCGGTCTTGCCGAGCGGCAGGTTGCCGGCACGGAAAAACGCTTCCAGCGCATCGACGAGCTGCAGCTTGTTCTTCAGCGACAGCTCGATGTTGATCCGCTCGATACCGTCGGTGTACTCACCCATCCGGTTCAGCGGGATCACGACGTCTTCGTTGATCTTGAACGCGTTCGTGTGCTTCGCGATCGCGGCCGTGCGGCTGCGGTCGAGCCAGAAGCGCTTGCGCGCCTCCGCGCTGACCGCGACGAAGCCTTCGCCGCTCTTGCCGTTCGCCATCCGGATCACTTCGGACGTGGCGTGCGCGACCGCATCGGCATCGTCGCCGACGATGTCGCCGATCAGCACCATCTTGGGGAAGGCATTGCGCTTGCTCTTGGTCGCGTAGCCGACCGCGCGCAGGTAGCGCTCGTCGAGGTGCTCGAGGCCCGCGAGGATCGCGCCGCCCTGCTTCGACGTCTCGAACAGGTAATCCTTGATCTCGACGATACTCGGGATCGCCTCGCGCGCCTGGCCGAAGAATTCGAGGCAGACGGTGCGCGTGTGCGCGGGCATCTTGTGCAGCACCCAGCGCGCGGACGTGATGAGCCCGTCGCAGCCTTCCTTCTGCACGCCCGGCAGGCCGGCGAGGAACTTGTCGGTCACGTCCTTGCCGAGCCCTTCCTTGCGGAACCGGCGCCCTTCGATCTCGAGCATTTCGGTGCGCAGCAGCTTCTCGCCCGGCGCGTAGGCGCCGTCGAACCACTTCAGCTCGAAACGCGCGACCGCGATGTCGTGGATCTTGCCCTGGTTGTGCTCGTGGCGCGTGACTTCGAGCCAGTTGCCGTCCGGGTCGACCATCCGCCACCAGGCCAGGTTGTCGAGCGCGGTGCCCCACAGCACGGCCTTCTTGCCGCCCGCGTTCATCGCGACGTTGCCGCCGATGCACGATGCGTCGAGCGAGGTGGGATCGACCGCGAACACGTAGCCGGCCGCTTCCGCCGCCTCGGTCACGCGGCGCGTGACGACGCCCGCGCCGGAGAAGATCGTCGGCACCTTGTGCGCGACGCCCGGCAGCTCGGTCAGCTCGACCGCGCCGAGCTGTTCGAGCTTTTCGGTGTTGATGACGGCGGAGAACGGCGTGAGCGGCACCGCGCCGCCCGTGTAGCCAGTGCCACCGCCGCGCGGGATCACGGTCAGGCCGAGCTCGAAGCAGGCCTTGATCAGGCCGGCGATCTCGGCTTCGCTATCGGGGGTCAGCACGACGAACGGGTATTCGACACGCCAGTCGGTCGCGTCGGTCACGTGCGACACGCGCGACAGCCCGTCGAAACGGATGTTGTCCTTCTGCGTGCAGCGGCCGAGCGCCTTGGTCGCGCGGCGGCGCAGGTCGGCCATCTTCTCGAATTCGTCGGCGAACTCGTTGACCGCACGCTGCGCGGCGGTTTCGAGCATCTCGACGCGCGATGCGCGCTCGCGGCCCGCGTCGTCGCGGTGCTCGGTGAGATCCGCGCTGCGGCGCTTGCCGATTTCGGTGAGGCGGTGGTTCAGCGCCTCGATCAGCAGCGCGCGGCGCTTCGGGTTGTCGAGCAGGTCGTCCTGCAGGTACGGGTTGCGGCGCACGACCCAGATGTCGCCGAGCACTTCATACAGCATCCGTGCCGAGCGGCCCGTACGGCGCTCGGCGCGCAGTTCGTCGAGCACCGACCACGCCTCTTCGCCGAGCAGGCGGATCACGATCTCGCGATCCGAGAAGGACGTGTAGTTGTAGGGAATCTCGCGCAAACGGGGCGCGGGGTCGGCGGCGACGGCGGCGGCCGCGCCATGCGGATCGAAAACTTGTGGTGCGTTCATGTTCGGACGACTCGGAGGGCCGATACACCGTGCACGGGCGTCGGCAAGCGCGTGGGCGCAATCTTGGGGAAATCTGTTCTGTTACCAGGCGCGCGGCTGTCCTTCATGGGGCCGGAGCGGGCGACTCGCCCCTCCTGGCCGGCGACAGGGCCTGGCGGCACTCGGAACGATCAGCACGATCGCGCGCGGCGCGCATGCCGTTCGGCCGCGGGGCTGGCTGCGCGCGGCGTCGGCTTCAACGGTGCGATCCGAGGGTGCCTCTGCATCTTCCGATCCTTGATTCAAAACGGAATTCTAACCCATGATCGGGCCACGCGTGACACGTCGGACAGGTCGTGGGGCTATCCCCGCGAGCCGCGCCAGGCCTGGCTCGGCGCGATTTCGCGCGATCATTCGCCGTCCGTCCGGTCGGTAACCGTGCGGTTAAGCCGGTAAAAAAGGCAGCGCGCGCCCGCCGACGCCCCGCCCGCACGGCCCCGCGAACACCGGCTCGGCATGCCGCTTGCGTGCAGACAGACCCTTGGCGCTATCATTGATCCTTTACCGTCTGCTTTCCGCACTGCACGCGAGCACCCATGGCATCCCACGATTACCTGAAGAAAATCCTCACCGCGCGCGTCTACGACGTCGCGATCGAGACGGAACTCGAATCCGCCCGCAACCTGTCGGCCCGCCTGCGCAACGCCGTCTACCTGAAGCGCGAGGACAACCAGCCGGTGTTCTCGTTCAAGCTGCGCGGCGCGTACAACAAGATGGCGCACATTCCGTCGGAAGCGCTCGCGCGCGGCGTGATTACGGCGTCGGCCGGCAACCACGCGCAGGGTGTGGCGTTCTCGGCGGCGCGGATGGGCGTCAAGGCCGTGATCGTCGTGCCCGTCACGACGCCGCAGGTGAAGGTCGATGCGGTGCGTGCGCACGGCGGCCCGAGCGTCGAGGTGATCCAGGCCGGCGAGTCGTACAGCGACGCGTATGCACACGCGGTCAAGGTGCAGGAAGAGCGCGGCCTCACGTTCGTCCACCCGTTCGACGATCCGTACGTGATCGCAGGCCAGGGCACGATCGCGATGGAAATCCTGCGCCAGCACCAGGGCCCGATCCACGCGATCTTCGTGCCGATCGGCGGCGGCGGGCTCGCGTCCGGCGTCGCGGCCTACGTGAAGGCGGTGCGCCCGGAGATCAAGGTGATCGGCGTGCAGGCCGAGGATTCGTGCGCGATGGCGCAGTCGCTGGAAGCCGGCAAGCGTGTCGAGCTGAGCGAGGTCGGCCTGTTCGCGGACGGCACCGCCGTGAAGCTGGTCGGCGAGGAAACCTTCCGGCTCTGCAGCGAATACCTCGACGGCGTCGTGACGGTGAACACCGACGCACTGTGCGCAGCGATCAAGGACGTCTTTCAAGATACGCGCAGCGTGCTCGAGCCGTCCGGCGCGCTCGCGGTCGCGGGCGCGAAGCTCTACGCGGAACGCGAAGGCATCGAGAACCAGACGCTCGTCGCGGTCACGTCCGGCGCGAACATGAACTTCGACCGGATGCGCTTCGTCGCCGAGCGCGCGGAAGTGGGCGAAGCGCGCGAAGCCGTGTTCGCGGTCACGATCCCCGAGGAGCGCGGCAGCTTCAAGCGCTTCTGCTCGCTCGTCGGCGACCGCAACGTCACCGAGTTCAACTACCGGATCGCCGATGCGCAGGCCGCGCACATCTTCGTCGGCGTGCAGATCAAGCGCCGCGGCGAATCGGCCGAGATCGCCGCGAACTTCGAGTCGCATGGCTTCAAGAGCGTCGACCTGACGCACGACGAGCTGTCGAAGGAACACATCCGCTACATGGTGGGCGGCCGCTCGCCGCTCGCGCTCGACGAGCGCCTGTTCCGCTTCGAATTCCCGGAGCGCCCGGGCGCGCTGATGAAGTTCCTGTCGTCGATGGCGCCGGACTGGAACATCAGCCTGTTCCACTACCGCAACCAGGGCGCGGACTACAGCTCGATCCTCGTCGGGCTGCAGGTGCCGCAGGCCGATCGCGCCGAATTCGAACGCTTCCTCGCGGCACTCGGCTATCCGTATGTCGAGGAGAGCGCCAACCCGGCTTACCGCCTCTTCCTGTCGTAAAGGCGTCACGCATGAATCCCGAACATTCCCCGCTCGGCAAGGCCACCGTCTACGCCGCCCAGTACGACGCGTCGCTGCTGTTCCCGATCCCGCGCGCCGGCGCGCGCGAGCAGCTCGGCATCACGTCGGCGCTGCCGTTCTTCGGCACCGACATCTGGAACGCCTACGAGCTGTCGTGGCTCAACGCGCGCGGCAAGCCGCAGATCGCGGTGGCGACGTTCTACGTGCCGGCCGAATCGCCGAACATCGTCGAATCGAAGTCGTTCAAGCTGTATCTCGGCTCGTTCGCGCAGACGAAGTTCGATTCGATCGACGCAGTGCGCGACGTGCTGAAGCGCGACGTGTCGGCCGCGTGCGGCGCGACCGTCTCCGTGCAGCTCGTGTCGCCGCACGATTTCGGCAAGCTCGAGATGGACGAGCTCGACGGGCTGTCGCTCGACCGGCTCGACCTCGACACCGACGTGTACGAACCCGATCCGTCGCTGCTGTCGGCCGCTGAAGACGAAGCGCCGGTCGAGGAGACGCTCGTATCCGACCTGCTGCGCTCGAACTGCCCGGTCACCGGCCAGCCCGACTGGGGCAGCGTGCAGATCCACTATGTCGGGCCGCAGATCGACCACGCGGGCCTGCTGCGCTACATCATCTCGTTCCGCAATCACACGGGCTTTCACGAGCAGTGCGTCGAGCGGATCTTCCTCGACATCCTGCACGCGTGCAAACCGGTGAAGCTCGCGGTATATGCGCGCTATACGCGTCGCGGCGGGCTCGACATCAACCCGTTCCGCACCAACTACAACCAGCCGATGCCGGACAACGCGCGCAACGCGCGGCAGTAACGGCGGCGGGTGGCCGCGGTTCGCAGTTGGCAACGCACGGCGGTATCCCCTGATGAAACAGCCCGACCGGGTTCAACCGGCCGGGCTGTTTTTCATTGCGCGGAGAAACGCGGCCGGCCCACGGTCAACCTTTCACCGGCCGCTCCGGAAGAAGCTCCACCAGGCGCAACAGATAGCCGTCGGGATCCTGCACCAGCATCTCGACCTGGCCATGCTCGATCTCGCCCTCCCGATACCAGGACGTGCGCGGCTCGACGAACAGCGTCACGCCCGCGGCGCGAATCCTCTCGAGGATCGGATCGAGTGCATCGACCTCGATCTGAAAATTGATCCCGCGCCCGAACGGCGGCTCCAGCGGGCCGGTCAACCAGCCCTCCGGGCTGTGCTGCTCGAGCATCAGCTGAGCGCCCCCGAGCTCGAGATAGGCGAACCCGTCTTCCGGACGCTCGAAGCGAATCCGGAATCCGAGCACGTCGCAATAGAAGCGAATGCTCCCGGCAAGGTCCGAGCAAATCAGCTCCGGCACCAGCGCAGCCCATTCCATGCACATCCTCCCCGTATGGTCATGCGGCACCTTACATGAACGGTCGGGATGTGTTGCGACGATTGCGGCCTCGGGAACACCGCCGACCGGTCGAGCAGTGCCCCGCACATAAAAAAAACGGGCCCGGCGCATGTAAATGCGCCGGGCCCGTTGCGTAGCGGCTCGCCGTGGCCGCGTTACTTCGCCGGCGCCTTGTACGCGATGCAGTCGACTTCCACCTTGCAGTCGATGACCATGCTCGACTGCACGCACGCGCGTGCCGGCGGATGCTCGCCGAAGTACGAGATGAACACCTTGTTGAACGACGCGAAATCGCGCGCGTCGTCGAGCCACACGCCGCAGCGCACGACGTGCTCGAGGCCGTAGCCGGCTTCCTTCAGGATCGCGATCACGTTCTCGATCGTCTGCTTCGACTGCGTGACGATGCCGCCTTCGACGACCTCGCCGTTCACCATCGGCGTCTGGCCCGACACGTACAGCCAGCCGTCGGCCTCGACCGCGCGTGCGAACGGCATCACCTGGCCGCCGGTGCCCTTCGCTTCGCCTACGCCATATCGCTTCATCGTTTCACTCCTTGTTTCGGTTACGGATGCGCGCACCGACGATGGCGCGCGCGGCAGATCGGAACAACCGCCGCGTTCAGAACGCGGCGCCGGCACTCGCCGGCACGCGCTCGCCGCGCGCGACGAAGCCGCCGGCGCGCTCGCCGGTCGGCTGGCCGTTTTCATAAGTGAGCACGCCGTTCACCCACACGGCGTCGATCCCGTGCGCGGGCTGCTGCGGCTTCTCGAACGTCGCGGCGTCGATCACGAGCGCCGGGTCGAACAGCACGAGATCCGCGTGGTAACCCACGTGCACCTCGCCGCGCCGCGCAATCCCGTAGCGGCGCGCGGACAGCGACGTCATCTTGCGGATCGCTTCCTCGAGCGGCAGCAGGTTCGTGTCGCGCACGTAATGGCCGAGCACGCGCGGGAACGCGCCCCACAGCCGCGGGTGCGGCAGCGGATCGTTCGGCAGGCCGTCGGAGCCGACCATCGTCGCGGGATGCGACAGGATCCGGCGCACGTCGTCCTCGGACATGTTGTGGTACACCGCGCCCGCCGGGCGGATGCGCTGCGCGGCTTCCTGCTCGGTCACGCCCCACTCGGCCGCGATCGCCTTCAGCAGCTTGCCCGCCACTTCCGGGTGCGGCTCCGACCACGTGATCGTGATGTCGATGTCGCCCGTCACCTGCTTCAGGTCGAGCGTCGACGAGCTGCGGCTGTACGGATAGCAGTCGCAGCCGACCGGCTGGTAGCGGCGCGCGCCTTCGAGCGACGCGAGCACCTCGGTGCTGCGCCCCCAGTTCGACGGGCCCGCGCACTTCAGGTGCGAGATCACGACCGGCACGCGCGCGTGGCGGCCGACCTGGTACGCCTCTTCCATCGCATCGAGGATCGCGTCGAACTCGGTGCGCATGTGCGTGGTGTACAGCGCGCCCGCATTCGCGAGCGGCTCGGCGAGCGCCATCACCTCTTCGGCCGGCGCCGCGAACGCGGAGCCGTACGCGAGGCCCGACGACAGGCCGAGCGCGCCGTTCGCGAGCGCCTCCTCGAGCTGCGCGCGCATGCCGGCGATCTCGCCGTCGGTCGCCGCGCGGTCGAGGCGGTCCATCTGGTTGTTGCGCAGCGCCGTGTGGCCGACGAGCGCCGCGACGTTTACGGCCGGACGCGCGCCGTTCACGGCCGCGACGTAGTCGGCGAAGGTCGGGTACTGGAACGCACCGCGCTCGCCGAGCAGGTTCATCGGATCGGGCGGATCGCCCGCGAGCGTCACCGGCGACGCGCTGATCCCGCAGTTGCCGACGATCACGGTCGTCACGCCCTGCGAGATCTTCGGGATCATCTCCGGTGCGCGGATCACGTGCGTGTCGTCGTGCGTGTGCACGTCGACGAAGCCCGGCGCGAGCGCGCGGCCGTTCGCATCGACGACATTCTCGGCCAGCCAGTTCGACAGGTTGCCGATCGCCGCGATCACGCCGTTGCGGATCGCGACGTCGCGCGTGACGGGCGGCGCGCCGGTACCGTCGTAAAGCTGCGCGCCGACGATCAGCGTATCGGCGGCTTCGGGATGCGAATGCATGGTCAGTCTCCTACCGGTTGACGGTCTCCGCCGCCGCGATGCGCATCGAGCGCGTGCTTGATGCGACGCAGCGATTCTCGGCCCGCATCGCCGAGCCGCAATGCGACTCCGGTGACGAGCACGTCGATCGCCATCATCATCGCGTAGCGCGATGTCGACGGCTTGTAAATGAAATCGGTTTCGAACGCGACGACCGGAATCAGGTGGTCGGCCAGCTTCGCGAGCGGCGATGCCGGCGCGGTGATCGCGATCAGCTTCGCGCCGTAGCGCTTCGCGAGCCGGCAGCTCTCGAGCAGCTCGGGCACGCGGCCGCTCACCGACAGCGCGACGACGACGGTGTCGCGCGACAGCGTCGCGGCCACCATCCGCTGCAGCACGCTGTCCTGGTAGCTCGCGACCGGACGGCCGAAGCGCACCAGCCGGAAGCGCAACTCGTCGGCGAGCGCGGTCGAGCCGCCGCCCTGCCCGTACACATAAGTCATCTTCGCGGCGGCGAGCAGGTCGGCGGCTGCCTCGAACGACGTGTTGCGCAGCAACTGATGGTTGTGCGCGAGCGCCACGCGAATCTCGTCGTAGACCATCGACGCGGGGCTCGTATCGTCGGCCGGCGCGTCGTCGGACGGCACCAGAAAGCGCTGGCCGACGGCCGCCGCCTGCGCGACCAGCACCTTCAGCTCGCGCACGTCGCGGCAGCCGACCGCCTTCGCGAAACGCGTGACCGTCGCGACACTGACCTCCGCGTCGCGTGCCAGCGCGCCGATGCTGGCATGCGCGGCGCGCGCCAGGTCGGCGAGGATGAACGCGGCGACCTTGCGCTCGGCTTCGCGCAGCTCGGGCGCACATTCGGCGATCCGCGCGACGATGTCGAGCACCGGCGGAGCGGCCGGCGCCGGATGAAGCTCGGGTGCGAGCGGGGTGGACGGGGTGGCAGGCGTATTCATCTGCAAAAAGGGGCGAAGCTCGAGGGTGCGAAGCTCGATGTTACTAAATAACATCACCGCGCCGATGCTACTTTCTGTACCATCGGCGTGTCAACTTCAGTGCAATGCATAGTGATGATGGAGCGGGATGACATGAAAGTTACAAACTATCAGGAAGCGACGATCGATCCGTTCGGCAAGGGCCTCGGCAATCTGCCCAGCGCGAGCGTGCCGCTCGGCGAAGCAGGCCGTCTCGAGTGGAACTTGCTTGCGGAAGACGTCAGCCTGCCGGCCGCCGTGCTTTACGAGGACCGCATCGAACACAACCTGAACTGGATGCAGGCCTTCGTGCAGAAGTACGGCGTCAAGTTTGCGCCGCACGGCAAGACGACGATGGCGCCGCAACTGTTCCGCCGCCAGCTCGACGCCGGCGCGTGGGGTATCACGCTCGCGACCGCGCACCAGACGCAGGCCGCGTATCACGGCGGCGTGCGGCGCGTGCTGCTCGCGAACCAGCTGGTCGGCCGCCAGAACATGACGATCATCGCCGGGCTGCTGTCCGATCCCGACTTCGAATTCTTCTGTCTCGTCGATTCGGCGGAGAGCGTCGACCAGCTCGGCCGCTTCTTCGGTGCGCTGAAGAAGCCGCTGAACGTGCTGCTCGAGCTCGGCGTGCCGGGCGGCCGCGCGGGCGTGCGCGACGCCGCGCAACGCGAGGCCGTGCTCGCCGCGATCGCGCACTATCCGGACACGCTGAAGCTGGCCGGGATCGAACTCTATGAAGGTGTGCTGAAGGAAGAAGGCGAGATCCGCACGTTCCTGCAGGAAGCGGTCGCGCTCACGCGCGAGCTCGCCGAAGCAGGCCGCTTCGCGCGTACGCCGGCAATCCTGTCGGGCGCCGGTTCGGCGTGGTACGACGTGGTCGCGGAGGAATTCGCGAAGGCGTCGAACGCCGGCTTCGCGGAAGTCGTGCTGCGTCCGGGCTGCTACCTGACGCACGACGTCGGCATCTACAAGAAGGCGCAGACCGACGTGTTCGCGCGCAACCCGATCGCACGCACGATGGGCGAAGGGCTGCTGCCCGCGCTGCAGCTGTGGGCCTACGTGCAGTCGGTGCCGGAGGCGGACCGCGCGATCGTCGCGCTTGGCAAGCGCGACGCGGCGTTCGACGCGGGGCTGCCGGAGCCGGCGCGCCACTTCCGCCCGGGCCGCGACACCGCGCCGCGCGACGTCGCCGCCACCGAAGGCTGGGCCGTCACCGGGATGATGGACCAGCACGCGTACCTGCAGATCCCGCCGGGCGCAGACGTGAAAGTGGGCGACATGGTCGCGTTCGACATCTCGCACCCGTGCCTGACGTTCGACAAGTGGCGCCAGGTGCTCGTGCTCGATCCGCAGTTCAGCGTAACGGAAGTCGTCGAAACCTTCTTCTGACGCCCGTCGCGCACAACGTGCACCACCGCCCCGCCGCTCGCGCGGGGCGGCCGTCACGCGCGCTTCAAGCGGCCGGAGTACACTGCGCTCTCGTCCTCGGGGCCCCACGCGGGCGTGGCACTTGCCTGTCGCGCGGGCCCTCAACGCAGCTCCACTGGAGAAAGCCATGGCCGCGAAGAAGATCCTGTTCCTGACCGGCGATTTCGCCGAAGACTACGAAACGATGGTGCCGTTCCAGGCGCTGCAGGCCGTCGGCCACCACGTCGATGCAGTCTGCCCGGGCAAGCGCGCGGGCGACAAGATCAAGACCGCGATCCACGATTTCGAGGGCGACCAGACCTACACCGAGAAGCCCGGCCACCAGTTCACGTTGAACGCGGCGTTCGACGACGTCGACGCATCGCGCTACGACGCGCTCGCGATCGCGGGCGGCCGCGCGCCCGAATACCTGCGACTCGATCCGAAGGTGATCTCGCTCGTGCGCGAGTTCGCCGAAGCCGGCAAGCCGATCGCGGCGATCTGCCACGCGGCGCAGCTGCTCGCGGCCGCCGACGTGATCCGCGGCAAGCGCATCTCGGCCTACCCGGCCTGCGCGCCCGAGGTGAAGCTCGCAGGCGGCGAATACGCGGATATCCCGGTCGATGCGGCCGTGACCGATGCGCCGTTCGTCACCGCGCCCGCGTGGCCCGCGCATCCGGCCTGGCTTGCGCAGTTCCTCGCGCTGCTAGGCACGCGCATCGAGCTTTGAACCCGCTTCTGACCGACAGTGAATTGAGATGAGATGAAGGGCCGGGCCGGCGGCGGATGCGCGCCGCCCTGCCCGCGCTTCAGCGCGCCGCCGGCGTCGAGCCGACGTCCGCGATCCGCGACTCCAGCATCGCCAGCGCGCCCGACAGCGCATTCAGCACGTCGTCCGGCAATTGCGCCATCGTCTGTTCGAGGAACGCCTTGCGGCGCGGCAGGCATGCGTCGAACGCGGCGCGGCCGTCGTCCGTCAGCGTCACGTTGGTCACGCGATTGTCGCGTGCGTCGGATTCACGCTGGATCCAGCCGAGCGCGTCGAGCGACTTCAACTGGCGCGTGAGCGCGCCCGGATCGACGCGCAGCACTTCGACGAGCTTCTTCTGCGACGAATGGCCGCCCATCGTGTGCAACGCGACCATGATGCGCCAGCGCGGCATCGGTTGCCCGACGTGCGCCTCGAACGCGGTCATGAACGCGCGATACGTGCGTCCGAATTGCTGCAAGATCGCGACGCGGTCCTGTTCTTCCATGCGCTCAGTTCTACTCGTTCAATCGTTCAGTCGGCCGCGACATGCGGTTCGATCTTGTGCCGCAGCGCGATCGGCGGCACGCGGCGGCACTGCCACACCGACACCACGGCGACGACCGCCGCCATCGCGACGCCCAGGTGAATCGCGCCGACGAGCGATTCGCGGGCCGCTTCCAGCAGCAGCGCGCCATTATGCCCGGCGCGCGTCAGCTCCGCGACGAGACCACCCTGCGCAGCGCGATCGATCAGGATCTGCGGATCGGCGAGCCGCGCATGCCATTGCATCGCCTGGTCGGCCGACAGCGCATTGCGCACGCCGCTCGAATACATCTGGTTGACGAGCGTGCCGGTGAGCGCGGTGCCGACCATCCCGCCAACCATCCGCAGCGACTGCAGCAACGCCGTCGCGATGCCGAGATGCTCGCGGCCGGCCGTCTGCTGCGCGAAGACGGTGAGGTTCGGCAGCACGAAGCCGAGCCCGATGCCGCCCGCGACCATCAGCGCCATCAGCAGCCACTTCGGCGTCGTGTGGGTCGACACGACGATGCCCGCGCAGGTGATCGCGAACAGCACGAAGCCGACGTGCAGCATCGCGTTCGGGTTGCGGATGCGCGTGACGACCCGGCCGTTCATGATGCTGCCGATCGTGATGAACACGACGAGCGGCGTGATCACGAGCCCCGCCTCCTTCGGCGACATCCCGAACCCGCCCTGGAACAGCAGCGGCGCGTAGAACAGCAAGGAGAACATCGAGAAACCGGCGAGGATCGCCAGCACGAAGAGTGCCGACAGCGCGCGGTTGCCGAACATGTCGAACGGCAAGATCGGCTGCGCGCAACGCTTCTCCCAGTGCCACAGGCCGAAACCGGCCGCGACCGCGACGACGAGCAGCAGCGACGCCCAGCTCGCGACGCCGTACTTCGGCAGCCATTCGACGAACAGCTGCAGCGCGCCGAGCGACAGCGCGATCAGCAGCGCGCCCGGCCAGTCGAGCCGCATCTTGCGATCGTGCTCGACGTGGCGCAGGTGCGGCAGGTAGCGCCACACGAACAGCAGCGACAGCAGCCCGACCGGCAGGTTCACGTAGAACACCGAGCGCCAGCCGAACGACTGGGTCAGCACGCCGCCGAGCGACGGGCCGACCGCGTTCGCGATGCCGAACGCGGAGCTCATCAGCACTTGCCAGCGCAGGCGCACGACGGAATCGGGGAACAGGTCGGGAATGCACGCGAACGCGGTGCCGACCAGCATCCCGCCGCCGATCCCCTGCAGCCCGCGCGCGAGCACGAGCATCAGCATGTCGTTCGCCATCCCGCACAGCACGGACGCGCCGGTGAACACGACGATCGACGCAATGACGAACGGCTTGCGGCCGTAATAATCGCCGAGCCGGCCGAAGATCGGCACCGTGATCACGGAACTGAGCAGGTACGAGGTCGCGACCCACGCGTACAGGTCGAAACCGCGAAGCTCGGCGACGATGGTCGGCAACGCGGTGCCGACGACGGTCTGGTCGAGCGCGACCAGCATGGTGACAAATGAGATCCCGATCATCGCCAGCAGCGATTCGCGGAACGGCAGGACTTGCCCGCTCGAATGGTGGGCGGCAGTATGGACGGCCATTTTTTGTCTGCGCAACTTTTGACGAGTCAAACAATCTCAAAATTCTAGCATGCCGGAGTAATCTAGGCTGGCGACGGTCAAATTGGCTCAGACCGCCAAGGAGAAAGATGGAACCGATTTCAATCACCCCCGCGACAACGCTGTCCCAGGAGGATCGGGACGCGCTGTGGCGGGCGAAGCAGGTGCTGGAAAGCCCGTCGCTGACGATGAAGCTGACGGGCATGCTCGGCGCGCCGGTCGAGAAAATGATCGCCCGGCTGCCGGATTTTGCGACCGGCAAGATCAACGACGCGACGCAGCTCGCGCTGCGCAAGTGCCTGAACATCGCGCTGCGCACGCTCGGCAAGCCGCCTGGGCCGGATGCCGAACCCGACAAGCCGAGCAACCTGCTGCACAAGCTCGCGGTGGCGACGACCGGCGCGGCGGGCGGCGCATTCGGCTTTCTCGCGCTGCCGGTCGAGCTGCCGGTGACGACGACGCTGATCTTCCGCTCGGTGTGCGACATCGCGCGCAGCGAGGGTGAAGACCTGGGCTCGGTCGACACGCAGCTGCAATGCCTGGCCGTGCTCGGCATGGGCGGCAACCCGGACAAGCAGGAAGAGGACGCCGATCTCGGCTATTTCGTGCTGCGCGGCGCGCTCGCGCAGGCGATCTCGAAGGCCTCGTCGGACATCACGACGAAGGGCATCGCCGCGCACAGCTCGGCGGCCGTGTTCAAGCTCGTGCAGACGGTGGCGTCGCGCTTCTCGGTGCAGGTGACCGAGCAAATGGCCGCGAAGTCGATTCCGGCGATCGGCGCCGTGCTCGGCGCGACCGTCAATACGCTGTTCATCGACCACTTCCAGCAGATGGCGCACGGCCACTTCACCGTGCGCCGGCTTGAGCGCAAGTACGGCTCGGTGGCCGTCAAGGCCGCCTATCAGGCGATCGACGCCTCGCCGGCACGCTGAACCGCACGCTCGACCGCGACGCGGCGCAGGAACGCGGCCGCGCGGTCGAGCGCGTCACGCGCTTCCGGCACCATCGGCGCGTACAGCTGCCACACGTGCGGCATGTCCGGCCACACCTCGATCTCCACCGCGACCCCGGCCGCCTTCGCCTTCTCGGCGACGCGGCGTGAATCGTCGAGCAGCACCTCGGTGCTGCCGACCTGGATATACAGCGGCGGCAGGCCCGCGAAATCCGCATAGAGCGGCGATGCGTACGGATTCGTGCCCGGCTCGCCCCCCAGGTACAGCTTCGCGGCCTTCGGCAGCGCCGCGCCCGCGAACATCGGATCGGCGCCGTCGTTCGTGCGCAGCGTCGCGCCGGTGGCGGCCAGGTCGGTCCACGGCGAGAACAGGATCGCGCCGGCCGGCAGCGGCTCGCCGCGGTCGCGCAGCGCGACGAGCGTCGCGAGCGCAAGGCCGCCGCCCGCCGAATCGCCGCCGAGCACGATCGACTCGGGCGGCGTGCCGAGCGCCAGCAGTTGCCGGTACGCGGCCAGCGCATCGTCGAGCGCGGCCGGGAAGCGATTCTCGGGCGCCAGCCGGTAGTCGAGCGAGAACGAGCGCACGCCCGCGCGCTTCGTCAGGCCGAACACGAGCGGACGGTGGGTCTTCGTCGAACAGAAGTAATAGCCGCCGCCATGGAAGTACAGCAACGTGCGGCCGGGCCCGCGGCCCGCCACCGAGTCGGTGCGTTCGAGCCATTCGCCGCGCAGCGGCGCGTCGCCCGGGCCATGGCACTGGCGCAGCCGGTAGCCCGACGGCGCACGGCGCGGCACATACATTCTCAAGTCGGTAAAGCGCCGTGCGCGAGCGGGATCGAGTACCTCACGCGTGGTCTCGGGACGAAACTGCCAGCGCAGCAGCCAGCAGGCGAACTTGCTTTGCCAACTCATCGGACGCACTCCGTAATCACAGTGTGACGATGGTACGTGCGATCGCTCCCGCACCGCTCGACAGGTGCCTCTACTTGACATCCTCCCGCGCCTGAAGGCTCGGGATTCCTACCGCGTTTGAAACGATGATGCTTGTCTCAGATCGCCTCGGCGGGTTCCTGCTTCACGGAGCTGCCCGACTGCACCGGCTCTCCACAGGCTGCAACGCGGTGCCCCCGCGCCAGTATGTTGATCGCACCAACCACATCGGCATGGCCCTCATGCCCGCACCCGACACAGCGGAATGCCGCCTGCGTCTGCCGGTTTCCGGCGCTCACGGATCAAACGCCGGCACTCAGTTCGCCGGCATCACCTGGCCGCGGATCTCGCCGGCCGGGTGCTCCTTCGTATGGACGTTGAAATACCACTTGCCGCCCATCAGGTCGGTGACCTGCGCGTCGGTGAGTTCCTTCGAGCCCTTGATCGGGCTCGCCAGCTCCTCCTTCGGAATCGGCACCTGCACGCCCGCGTTCTGGCCGACCGGCGCCGGCCCGTGGAAGTGCGCGGCGGTGGCCGGCCCCGTGAGGTGTTCGTAAGTGACCTTCCACTGCAGCATGTGCGTGGCCGTGTCGTAGGTGGCCTCGACGTCGCCCGAGCCCTTGGTCGCCGTGGGCGGCACTTCACTCGACGGCTGGAGATTGGCGGACAGGCGCACCGTTTCGGCGGCGGCGCTGCCGGCGGCCAGCACGCCCGCAAGTAACGCGACCTGGAGCAAACGCAGCTTGAGCATGGACTCTCCTTGTACGACGTTGTACGCCGCCCGAGCGGGGGCGCCAGATAGGATGGTAGTCGATCGCCGCCGGTCCGGGAGTCGACCGAACGGCCATGCAGCGAATCGCCGCACCGCACCCGGCCGGCCCGCTCGCGCGGCGCACGGCGCGTCAGTCTGCATCAACCTGGAATGGACCTTTGCAGCCGGATGACTGAATCGGCGCGCGGCCTTTCGCTACACTTCGTCTCACAGTTGCTTGTTTCCTTCGTCCGAAGGAGTCTGCGAGTATTCACGCGGCCGCCCGGCCGCGTTTTTTTTTGCGCACGCCGCCGTCGGATCCGGTTCACCCCGTATCAGGCATGGCGATGCGAGCGCACCGCTTCACGTCACGCGCGATAGCCCGGATCGATGCGATCGACGATCCGCTGCAGCGCGTCGAACGCGTCCTGCCCCGCGCCATGCTTCGGATCGAAATTCAGCGAATCGCGCACGCACCCTTCGAGCACCGGCGGCGCAATCGGCAACGCGTCGCCGATCGCATGCGTGGCGACCTGCACCTCGCATGCACGATTGAGCAGCCACATCAGCGAGAACGTCTGCGCGAGCGTCGCGCCGATCGTCACGGGCCCATGGTTGCGCAGCAGCAGCACCGGCCGCCCGCCTGCACTTTCGACGATGCGCCGCCCCTCTTCGAGATGTACGGTGATGCCCTCGAAGTCGTGATACGCGATCTTCCCGTACAGCTGCGCCGAATAGAAATTGGAGAACGACAGCCCGTCGCGCGAACAGCACACGGCCATCGTCGGCGTCGTATGCACGTGCATCACGCAGTGCGCATCGGGCAGCGCCGCATGGATCGCGCTGTGGAACGTGAAGCCGGCCGGGTTGATCGGCCAGTCGGAATGACCGATCACGTTGCCGTCGATATCGATCTTCACAAGGTTCGACGCGCACACCTCGCGGTAATGGAGCCCGAACGGGTTGATCAGGAAATGCCCGTCCTCGCCCGGGACGCGCAGCGAGATATGGTTGTAGATCAGCTCGGTCCAGCCGAGGTGATCGAAGATGCGGTAAGCCGCCGCGAGCTGTACGCGCGCCTGCCATTCGGCTTCGGAGAAACGGGCGGGGCGCGTGAACGGCTGGTTCGGGACACGTTGCATGGGGGGAACTCCGGTTGCGGGTGTGCGGCCACGGCGAGCGGCGGTGCGCATCGTCCATCGTCTGCCGGCGCCGTTCCGACCCGCATTGTGCGAGCGGCCCGGCGGCGCCCTTCACGATTCATATATGGTTGCGCGCACAACCTTATCACCTTTCCCCGCGCACCGGTATCGCGGGTTTTGCCGGAGCCGTTGCCGCCCTTACAACTGGTCGTCGACCGGCAGCAGCGTGAAGATGCCCGTCATCACGTTGCGCAGCAGCCCCGCATGCGGGTCGACGTGATAGGTGGCGGCCTGACCGCCTTCGGTGCCCGTCCATTCGAGCGCGGGCGGGCTGCCGTCGGTCCGCTTCGCGAGCGTGACGCGGTAGCTTTCGTCCGGCTGCGTCACGCGTGCGAAGATCGCCGCGGCCTGCTGCGCGAGCACCGGGCTATGGACCACGAGCGCGAGCTCGGTGTTCAGGTACGCGGAACGCGGATCGAGGTTCAGCGAACCGATCACGACGATTTGCCGGTCGATCACGTACGCCTTCGCATGCAGGCTCGCACGCGAGCGCGAGCCGAACAGCCGCGCGGGCTGCTGGTCCGGCTGCGACTTGAATTCGTACAGCTCGACGCCGCGCTGCAGCAACGGCACGCGGTACGGCGCATAGCCGGCCTGCACCGCGACCGCGTCGGTCGCCGCGAGCGAATTCGTGACGATCGCGACGCGCACGCCGCGCGCGACCGTGTCGCCGAGGATCTTCACGCCGGCGTCGTGCGGCACGAAGTACGGCGAAAACGCGAGGAATTCCTTTTGCGCGCCGCGCGTCAGCTCGGCCAGGCGCTGCATCGGCGGGCTCACGTACGTGCCGGTCGGCCGCGCGACCTTGTCCGGCGCATCGACCTTGAATTCGGCCGGCGCCCACACGAGTTCGAGTTCGTCGCGCGCGATCTGCCGTGCGAGCGGCGTCGCGTTCAGCGGCTTCGCGTTATACGGATCGGCATTCTTTCGCCAGTGGTCGCGCAACTCGTCGCGCATCGCGTCGAGATCCTTCGGATCGAACGTCTGCTGATTCAGCACGCGCAACGGATAGCTACTCGCGCTCGCCCAGTAGTCGTCGAAGCTCTTCGAGATGTCGTTCGTCACGGGGCCGGCCGCCAGCACGTCGAGATCGCGGAACTGCAGTGTCGGGCTCGCACTGAAGTATTCGTCGCCGAGATTGCGGCCGCCGACGATCGCGAGCTGGTTGTCCGCGATCATCGCCTTGTTGTGCATCCGGCGCGTGAAGCTGTCGATCCGCGTGAAGAAGTTGGCCGTGCGCTCGACCATGCCGCGCTGCGATGCGCCGAACGGGTTGAACACGCGGATCTCGATGTTCTGGTGCGTGTTGAGCGCGGCCATCACGCGGTCGATATCGTGGAAGTTCAGGTCGTCGACCAGCATCCGCACGCGCACGCCGCGATCGGCCGCGTACAGCGCTGCGGCGAGCAGCAGCTTGCCGGTCGTGTCCTCGGTCGCGATGTAGTACTGCATGTCGAGCGTCTTCGTCGCCGCCCGCGCGAGCGCGATGCGCATCTGCAGCGCGGTGGCGCCATCGGCCAGCAGCCGGAAGCCCGACTGCCCCGGATGCGCGGCTTCCGGCGCGACCAGCGCATCGCGCAACGGTGTCGCGATATCGGCCGACAACGCGTGGGAGACGGGGCGATCGAGCGAGGTGGCGGGCGGATGCGTCGCGCACGCGGCGACGAGCGACAACAGCACACCGACGGCCAGTGCGCGGGCCGGGCGGCATGCGGCGCGCCACGACAGCGCGGCCGGTGCGCGCCGGATCAAAGAGGTGAACACGGAAACTTCCTCGACTGGCGGAACAAAAGGCCCGCATGCGCCGCGGCGCGCGGCTGGCGCGCGGTTCCGGCCGATTCTAGTGGGCGCCCGATGAACCGGTCAATCGCGCGGGGCGCCGCCGGCAGCTTCGAGCAGCAAGCGTGCCCCCGACTGCCGGGCGTCGCTGCCCCGCCGCGCCGGAAGCGGCCGCCGGACGGGTCACGCGCCAAAGCGGCCCAACCAATTTCATGCTCCATCGCCGCTGCGCTCGAAATGGCTGCGCACATAGTCGATATGCGTCTGCATCGCGGTGCGCGCCTCCTCGGGCCGTTGCGCGCAGATCGCGTCGCACACGACGCGGTGCTGCAGCAACAGCAGCTCGGACGCCTGCTCGTCGTGCGTCGTCATGCCCGCCACGTTGATCGAGATATGCTCGCGCAGCATCCCGATCACGCTGGTATGCAGGTGCAGGAACATCGTGTTGTGCGACGCGAGCGCAATCGCCTCGTGCAGCTTCGCGTCGGTCGCGGCTTCGACGGCCGCGGCGCCGTTCGCGTGCGCGGTTTCGAGCTCGCGCAGCAGCGCACGGATCCGGCGCCGGTCGTTCGCATCGGCGCGCAGCGCGGCGAAATAGGCGGTCGCGCCTTCGAGCACGCGGCGGAACTCGAGGATGTCGTCGCGCAGCGCCGGATGATCGGCGACCAGCTGGCCCCACGGTGACGCGATGCCGGCACGCAACTGGTCCGTCACGTAGACGCCCGCGCCGCGCCGGCTCTGCAGCAGCCCGCGCGCGACGAGCCGCTGGGTCGCCTCGCGCACCGTATTGCGCGCGACGCCGTATTCCTGTGCAAGCACGCGCTCGGCCGGCAGGCGCGCGCCGGCCGGCCAGGTGCCGTCGAGCAGCGCCGTCTCGATCTTGCGCATCACCACTTCGGTCCGGCCCCGTGCCGTCATCGCTGCCATCGTCGCGTCTCCCTGCGCAATGCCTTCCGCGCCGATTGGCCCAACCAATTTGAGCTGCGGCGCCGTCGCGGGAATTATGCAGCGAAATCGTCGTCCCGCATCCTCATGCCGGGCCGTCGCCTCTGGAGCGAGACATGAACCAACGGCAGTACCCCGCCGCCCCCGCGCACGTCTACCTGTTCGCGACCTGCCTGGTCGACCTGTTCGTCCCCGAAGCCGGGCTCGACGCGGTCCGCCTGCTGGAACGCGAGGGCCTGACCGTCCACTATCCGCGCGGCCAGAGCTGCTGCGGGCAGCCGGCCTACAGCAGCGGCAATCCCGACGAGGCGCGCCGCGTCGCGGCCGCGCAGCTCGACCTGTTCGCCGAACCGTGGCTCGTGATCGTGCCCTCCGGCTCGTGCGGCGGCATGATCCGGCACCATTGGCCGGCGCTGTTCGCCGACGATCCCGTCCACGGCCTCAAGGCGCGGGCGATCGCGGAACGCACCTACGAACTCACCGAATTCCTCGTCCACGTGCTCGACGTGCGGCTCGATGCACTCACCGCGCCGGCCGGCGCCGACGAGCGCGTGGTGCTGCACACGTCGTGCGCGGCCCGCCGCGAGATGGGCACGCGTGTGCACGGCGTCGCGCTCGTCGACGCGCTGCCGGGCGTGACGCGCATCGAACACGAACGCGAATCCGAATGCTGCGGCTTCGGCGGCACGTTCTCGCTGAAGCACCCCGACATCTCCGGCGCGATGGTGCGCGACAAGGTCGCATCGGCCTGCGCGACGGGCTGCGATCGGCTCGTGTCCGCCGACTGCGGCTGCCTGCTGAACATCGGCCATGCGGCCGACCAATCCGGCGCGCCGCTGCCGGTCGAGCACCTCGCCAGCTTCCTGTGGCGGCGCACGGCCGGCGCCGCATCGCTGCGCGGAGACAAGCCATGAGCGCGCGCGACGCCATCCTCCAGCGGCTGCGCGCCGCCGCCCCGGGTGTCGCCGCCGAGGCCGCCGCCGCGCTCGACGCTCGCATCGACACGCATTACGACATGCGCCGCATGCAAACCGAAGCGGCACACGTTCCGCACGCACTTGCCCTCACGATGCAGGCCGCGCTCGCCGCGTCGCACGCGGACGTCTGGCGCGCGACCGGCGACGCATGGCCCGCGCAGCTCGCCGTGCGGCTCGCCGAGGCTGGCGTGCGCCGCCTGCTGCTCGACCCGGCCCGCGCCGAATCCGCTGCGCTCGCCCACGCGCTGCCCGACACGGTCGTGCCGGTGCCGTTCGACCGGCCGATCGACGCGTGGACGACCGAACTGTTCGACACGATCGATGCTGGCTTCACCGTTGCGCGCTCGGGCATCGCGGCCACCGGCACCGTCGTGCTCGCACCCGATGCCGGCACGCCGCGCACGGTGTCGCTGGTGCCGCCGCTGCACGTCGCGCTCGTTCACGCGAGCACGCTGCATCCTGACCTGCATGCGGCCGTGCACGCGGAGCGCTGGCACGCCGGCATGCCGACCAACCTCGTGCTGGTATCGGGCCCGTCGAAAACGTCCGACATCCAGCAGACGCTCGCCTATGGCGCGCACGGCCCGCGCCGCCTGTGGGTCGTGATCGTCACTGATACGGCCGCCGCCGGCCCGGCCGCCACCGCCAGCGAGGACCTCCCCCAATGAGCGACCACACCGTGCAATTCGTTGCCCCCGGCGACTTCAAGGCCCGCGCGCGCGCCGCGCTCGACGATCCCGCGCTGCGCAAGAGCTTTCGCGGCGCGATGGACTTCCTGCAAGGCAAGCGCGCGACGCAGTTCCCCGACGACACCGAGCTGCAACAGCTGCGCGACCTCGGCGAAGCCGTGCGGCAGCACGCGCTCGCGCAATTGCCCGCACTGCTCGAACGGCTGGAAACGAAGCTCACCGAAGCCGGCGTGCACGTGCACTGGGCCGAGACGGCCGCCGACGCGAACGCGATCGTGCTCGGCATCGCGCAGGCGAAAAAGGCGCGCCGCGTGATCAAGGGCAAGTCGATGGCGAGCGAGGAAATCGAGCTGAACCACGCCCTCGCGGAGCACGGCGTCGACTGCATCGAATCCGACATGGGCGAATTCATCGTGCAGCTCGCGGGCGAGAAGCCGTCGCATATCGTGATGCCGGCGATCCACAAGACGCGCGGCGACATCGCCGAGCTGTTCGAGGCACACATCCCCGGCACGCGCTACACCGAGGACGTCGACGAGCTGATCCAGACCGGCCGGCGCGCGCTGCGCCGCGCGTTCGCCGCGGCGGACATCGGCCTGTCCGGCGTGAACTTCGCGGCGGCCGACACGGGCACGCTGTGGCTGGTCGAGAACGAAGGCAACGGCCGCCTGTCGACGACGGTGCCCGACACGCACGTCGCGATCATGGGGATCGAGAAGGTCGTCGAGAAGCTCGAGCACATCGTGCCGCTGTCGAGCCTGCTCACGCGCTCGGCCACCGGCCAGGCGATCACGACCTACTTCAACCTGATCTCGGGCCCGCGCCGCGACGGCGAACGCGACGGCCCGCGCGAGCTGCATCTCGTGCTGCTCGACAACGGCCGCACGCAGGCCTACGCGGACGAGCAACTGCGCGCGACGCTGCAGTGCATCCGCTGCGGCGCTTGCATGAACCACTGCCCCGTCTATACGCGCATCGGCGGCCACGCCTACGGCACGACCTACCCGGGCCCGATCGGCAAGATCATCTCGCCGCACCTGCTCGGCCTCGACGCGACGGCCGACCTGCCGACCGCATCGACGCTGTGCGGGGCCTGCGGCGAGGTGTGCCCGGTGCGGATCCCGATCCCGCAACTGCTCGTGCGGCTGCGCACCGAAGCGAACCGCAAGCCTAACGAGCCCGTCGCGCATCCGCTGCGCGGCCAGGGCGCGAACTACAACCGAGCGGAAGACCTCGTGTGGCGCTTCTGGTCGGGGGCGTTCGCGCATCCGCGTGCGTACCGAGCGTTCCGCTGGACCGCGACGCGGCTGCGTGCGCTGACGCCGGCAAAACAGATGGGCTGGACGCAGCACCGCACGCCGCTCGAACCGGCGCCGCGCAGCCTGTCCGACCTGCTGCGCGCACGCGGCCAGCCCGAATAGCCGTTTCGTTTCTCAAGCCGTATCGACAAAAACCTATGGAGGAGACATCCATGCAAGCCTGGCATCAGATCTACACGCCGCTCAGCAGCCTCGGGCTGTCGGCGTTCGTCGCCGCAATCCCGATCATCTTCTTTTTCGTCGCGCTGGCCGCGCTGCGGCTCAAGGGCCACGTCGCCGCGGCGATCACGCTGCTGCTGTCGCTCGGCGTCGCGATCCTCGCGTACGGGATGCCCGTGCCGCAGGCGCTCGCGGCGGCCGGCTTCGGCTTCGCGTACGGCATCTGGCCGATCGCGTGGATCATCGTCGCGGCCGTGTTCCTGTACAAGATCGTCGTGAAGACCGGCCAGTTCGACATCATTCGCGCGTCCGTGCTGTCGATCACCGACGACCAGCGCCTGCAGATGCTGCTGATCGGCTTCTCGTTCGGCGCATTCCTCGAAGGCGCGGCCGGCTTCGGCGCGCCCGTCGCGATCACGGCGGCGCTGCTCGTCGGGCTCGGCTTCAAGCCGCTGCACGCGGCAGGACTGTGCCTGATTGCAAACACCGCACCGGTCGCGTTCGGCGCGATGGGCATTCCGATCATCGTCGCCGGGCAGGTGACGGGCATCGATCCGTTCCATATCGGCGCGATGGCCGGCCGCCAGCTGCCGCTGCTGTCGCTCGCGGTGCCGTTCTGGCTCGTGTTCATGATGGACGGGCTGCGCGGCGTGCGGCAGACCTGGCCGGCGGCGCTGGTCGCGGGCGGCAGCTTCGCGGTGACGCAATACTTCACGTCGAACCACATCGGGCCCGAGCTGCCGGACATCACGTCGTCGCTCGTCAGCCTCGTCGCGCTCGCCGCGTTCCTGAAGGTCTGGCAGCCGCGCACCGCGCAGCAGACGGCCGGCGGCCTCGTCGCGTCGGGCGGCGGCGCTGCGCTCGCGGGCTTCGGCGGCGCAGCTGCAGGCTCGCGCAACGGCTTCGGCACCGGCACGAGCCGGCAGGCGTCGCCGTACACGCTCGCGCAGACCGTGCGCGCATGGTCGCCGTTCCTGATCCTGACGGCCGTCGTCACGGTATGGAGCATCGCGCCGTTCAAGGCGCTGTTCGCCGCGCACGGCGCGCTCGCGTCGACCGTGCTGAAGTTCCATGTGGCGGGGCTCGACCAGCTCGTCGTGAAAACCGCGCCGATCGCCGTGACGCCGAAGGCGCTCGACGCGGTGCTGAAGATCGATCTCGTGTCGGCGGTGGGCAGCGCGATCCTCGTGACCGCGCTGATCTCGATGGCACTGCTGCGGATGAAGCCGCGCGACGCGCTCGTCACGTTCGGCGAGACGCTGAAGGAACTGACGCGCCCGATCCTGTCGATCGGCCTCGTGCTGGCGTTCGCGTTCGTCGCGAACTATTCGGGGATGTCGTCGACGCTCGCGTTGATGCTGGCCGCGACCGGCGCCGCGTTCCCGTTCTTCTCGCCGTTCCTCGGCTGGCTCGGCGTGTTCCTGACGGGCTCGGACACGTCGTCGAACGCGCTGTTCTGTTCGTTGCAGCAGGCCACGGCCCATCAGCTCGGCGTGCCCGAGACGCTCGCGGTGGCCGCGAACACGACGGGCGGCGTGACCGCGAAGATGATCTCGCCGCAGTCGATCGCGGTCGCCTGCGCGGCGACGGGCCTCGTCGGCAAGGAGTCGGAGCTGTTCCGCTTCACGGTGCGGCACAGCCTGCTGTTCGCGGTGATCGTCGGGTTGATCACGCTCGCGCAGGCGTACGTGCTGCCGGGGATGGTGCCGTAAGCGGCGCCCGCCCCAAAAACAAAACCCCACGCCCGGAAGTGAACTGACCCCGTAAAGTTGGACGGGTTATGACGGCTAGGGCTGAGAGGGCTGAGTTCTGTATTGCACGGGACTCAGCCCTTTTAGTTTCAGTTTGATGCGGTCGTGATTGTAGTAGTGGATGTAGCTTGCCAAGCCGGTTTGCAGTTCGTCCAGGTTGCGGAACCGATTCAGATGGAAGAACTCGGATTTCAGCGTGCCGAAGAAGCTCTCCATGGCGGCGTTGTCCAGGCAATTCCCTTTACGCGACATGCTTTGCGTGAGCGCTCGTTGCTGCAGTAGGCGGCGATACGCAGGCATCTGGTACTGCCAGCCCTGATCCGAATGCAAGAGAGGCCGCTCGTGTGACTTCAAGCGCGCCAATGCCTTGCGAAGCATTGCGCTGACCATCTCGAACGCCGGGCGCCTCGCGGTTTCATAAGCAATGATCTCGCCGTTGTACAGATCGAGCACTGGTGACAGGTACAGCTTCTGGCCACCCACGTTGAATTCCGTGACATCCGTTACCCACTTCTCATTCGGACGCTTTGCGTAGAACCGACGCTGTAAAACATGAGGTGCAACACGTCCGACGCTACCTTTGTAGGAGCGGTATTTCTTCGGGCGCACACAAGACTTCAGCCGCAACTCACCCATCAGACGCGCCACAGTCTTGTGGTTAATCACCTGTCCCAGATTACGTAGAGCGAGCGTGATGCGTCGATAGCCGTAGCGGCCCTTGTGCCGTTCGAACAGCGAGCAGATTCTTGCCCTTGTATCGGCATACTTGTCGGCTGCTCCGAGCAATTTCTGATGATAGTAGAACGTGCTGCGCGCCAAGCCGGCAACCTTCAACAAGCCCGCAAGCGGATATTGCTGCCTTAGCTCGAGCACGATTTGCGCTTTTTGCGTTGCGCTGATCGCTGCTGCGCTTGAGCCAAGGCTTCGAGCTTTTTTAAGTACGCGTTCTCCATGCGCAGGAAGTTCAACTCGTCGAGTAGTTCCTGTCGGGAGCGCGTATCGTCCTCGGGTAGCGGCGGTGGCGTGAGCGGTGGCTTGGGCATCTTCCTGGGGCGCCCCCGCTGGCGCGGCGACAGTGCGTCTATACCGCCTTCATCATACTGGCGTTTCCACTGGCCGATGGCCGTACGGTTCCTAATGTTGAAGCGTGCAGCCGTCTCACGCGCTGACAACCCTTCGCTACGCATTTGCTGCAGTACAAGCAACTTGAACTCTGCGCTGTAGCGCTCGCACTTCTTCTTCAAGCCTGCCGGACCATGTATGCGATGGGCCGCCACCCACTTGCGGATCGTCGCCTCATCGACGCCGTGGCGCTTGGACATCTCACGGAACCCAGCGTGGCCGGACTCGTACTCCTCTGCAATGGATACCTTGAACTGCTCCGTGTACTTGCTCATGAAAAACACCCCAAAGGTTGGATCGATGTCCAACTTTTGGGGTGCAGTTCACGGAAGAGCGTGGGGTTTTTCATGTCGCCGGTTGATCGCCCGCCGCGGCAGGCGACCGGTTGCGCGATCAGCTGCCCTTCGCGATGCGATCCTCGATGTGCTGCGCGCGGCTCGCCGACGACGGGTGCGAATCCATCATCGAGCTCTTGCCGCCGTCCAGCTTCGCGAGCTTCTGGAACGACGTGACCAGACCCTTCTGGTTCATGCCCTTCTGCTTGAGCAGGTCGAACGAGTAGTCGTCGGCCGCGCTTTCCTGCGACTGCGAGAACTGCGCATTGATGAACTTCTCGGTGATGTCGCCGAGCTGCGAGCTCGTCAGCGCCGCCACGCCCGGCGATGCCGCGCCGGCCGCGGTGCGCGCCGCGCTGACCGCGTAGGCCGTCTGCATCGCCTTCTTCGAGTGGCCCAGGGCAACGTGGCCCATTTCATGGCCGATCACGCCGCGCAGCTCGTCGTCGTTCATCATGTCCATCAGGCCGCTGTACACGCGCACGCAGCCGTTGCCCATCGCCCACGCGTTGACGTCCTTGGTCATGTAGACCTTGTAGTTGATCTTCTGGCTGTTCAGCGTCATGTCGCCGAAGCCCTTCATCACCTTCGTCAGGCGCTTCGCGTACGCGCTGTTCGCCGGCGCGATCTTCGATTCGGCATCGCTCGCCTTGCACGAGTCGTTCGACAGTGCGGCGATGTCGCTGTCCGACAGCGTCGCTGCCTTGTACAGGCTGGTCCCCGCCGACGTCAGGCTGTTCGCGTCAAGGCTCTGTACCCCGCCGCACGCGCTCAACAGAAACGCCACGCCACACGCTGCCACCGCTTTCTTGAGTTGCATCCCGGAATCCCTCGATAGTTGTATTTGGGAGCGGCGATTTTGCATAATCCGGCAGAAAATTACCAGATGTTTACATCAGATGACACGTTGATTACTCAACGAACAGGAACGAAGCGGCGCGTCGGCACGGGATTGACGACGGAAAACGGAGCAATCGCCGCAACCGGGCGACGACCGGAACGGGAAACGGGCAGGCTCAGGCCGTCTGGTCGTGGCGTCGCGTCAGCCGCCGCGCGACCAGCATCGGCAGCCGCACCGCGAAGCCGGTGAACAGGCGCAGGTGCATCCACGCGAGCAGCGCGTTGTCGCGACCGTAATGGAAGTGCGAGACGCCGCCCTCGTGGCGGCCGAAATAGCGCACCGGCGCGTCGATGCGGATCGGCCGCACGCCGGCCCAGCACAGCCGCACGGCCGCCTCGGGATCGAAGTCGAAGCCGCGCATCCACGGCTGGCGGCGCATGATCGCGGCCAGCGGCGCAACCGGATACACGCGAAACCCGTACAGCGAATCGCCGATCCCGGCCCACAGCGTCTCGAGGTCCGCCCACGCGTTCGACAGGCGGCGCCCCTGCACGCGCAACTGCGGCGCGCTCGCGTCGAACTTCGGCACGCCCAGCACCATCGCGTCGGGCGCGGCCTGCGACGCGGCCATGAACGCGGGAATCAGGTCGGCCGGATGCTGGCCGTCGGAATCCATCGTCAACACATGCGTGAAGCCGCTCGCGGCCGCCGCGTCGAGCCCGGCGAGCACCGCGGCGCCCTTGCCGCGGTTCTCCGGCAGCACGATCACGCGCAGCCCCGGGTCGCGCTCGGCCATCGCCTGCAACCGTTCGGCGCTGCCGTCGGTGCTGCCGTCGACGACGACCCACACCGGATTCCACTGCGCGCGGGCATTGCGCACGGTCGTGTCGACCTTGGCACCCGGGTTGTAGCTCGGAATCAGGACGAGATGGGTGGACGAGGCGTGCAGCTTGGACATGGAAACGGCCGATTGCGAAGACGAGGATCCTGACAAAAGTTTATGACTTGCCGGCGACCGTCGGCAGGCTTCGTCGACGTCGCCCGCGTGCGGGGCCGGTGGCTCGATCGTGAGGTTTTCCCGCTTCATGACAACCATGCCTCCTCATGACCCGCGCTGGCCTCGATCTCGACCAGCAGGTCGTCGCGGCACACGTCCGCATGAACGACGAGCGGCCGCACGCCGGGGCCGGCCGCCTCGCGCAACACGCGCTCGATCGCGGCCAGCGCCGCGGCATCGCCGGCGTCGCGCACGTAGACGCGATAGCTCAGGTCGGCGAGCGAGAACGGGCCGTGCCCCTGGCGCGCGGCCTGCTCGAGCACGGCGGCGAGGTTCGCGACCGTCTCGCGCGTTTGCGCGACGACGTCGCCGTGATGCACGGTGCGGTGCCCGACGATGCTCGCGGTGCCCGACACGAACAGCACCGGCGCGGCATCGCGTTGCGACCACGCGGCGGCACGCGCGAACGTCGGCGCACGCGGGCCGTACTCCGCCGGATAGTGATACGCGCTGACCTGGCGCGGGTTCTCGACCGGATCGGCCGGCGTGCGGCTCGCGAGGAAATGGATCGCGAGCGGCGCGGCCGGCGATGCATCGCCCGCGACCGGCACGACCGAGCCGAGCGCGCATGCGGCCGGCACGCCGCCCGTCAGCGCGCGGCGGCACGCATCGAACGCGTGCTGGCGGCCGATATTGAACTGACGATAGCGCTCGATCCCGAACTGCACCGCGTTGATCGCCGGCACGGTATTCCAGATGCGCAGCGGATGCGGCATGCCAAGCGAATCGAGCACGTCGAACAGCGTGCGGTATGCGTCGTGGGTCGCGCGTTCGAGCGGGGTGCCGATGTCGTGCGATTCATTCGCCTCGAGTGCTGCTTCGTGCACGACGATGCTGCCGAACACGAGGCCCGCCGTTTCGCTGTACCGATAGTGCAGCGCGCCGCGCCGTTCGCTGCGCAGGTCGCGCGCATGGCATTGCCAGATTTCGCAGACGGCGTCGTCCGGCGCGATGCCGGCGCCGAGCAGCGTCATCGGCACCGGGGCGACCGGCAAGTCGGGCACGACATCGGCCAGCATCCGTGCTGCCGCGTCCGCTCGTGATTCGGCGTGCGATGCCGTGTCCGCGCCAATGCACACCGCACCCAACGCGCCGGGAAACGCGCGCTCGAATCCATCGCCACGACCACGCGCATCGTGCAGCAACGCAGCGAGCCGCGCATGGCTCATCCGGACGAGCCGCAGTGCACCCTCGCTGTCGTGCGCGGGCGGCAAGCCCGATCGCGATGCGGCCGGCCCGGCCGCTGTCTGCCCGCGCACGACGGGCGCGGCAGAGGACGACAGGGAACACGGGCGCCGTTCGGCGTCGACTGGATGCACGGACACTTCGATTTCCTCACTATGCGGCGCAGGCCGCGCAACCTCGCGGCCTGCGCCGCGTTGCGTTACGTCACGCCGACGCTGCGCGCTTCGTCAGGCGAGCCCGCCGTTGACGGACAGCACCTGCCCCGTCACATAGGCCGCGGCGTCGGACACCAGGTACGCGACCATCGCCGCGACTTCGTCGGGCCGGCCCGCGCGCTGCGCGGGCACGAGCTGCTTGATGCGTTCCGCGGGAAACGCGTGCTCGGCCATCGGCGATTCGATGATGCCGGGCGCGACCGCGTTCACGGTGATGCCGCGCGACGCGAGCTCCAGCGACAGCGACTTCGTCGCGCCGATCAGCCCCGCCTTCGCGGCCGCGTAGTTGACCTGCCCGCGATTGCCGGTCACGCCGGCCACCGACGCGATGTTGACGATCCGGCCGCGCCGCGTGCGGATCATCGGCAACAGCAGCGGCTGCGTGACGTTGAAGAAGCCGTTGAGCGTCACGTCGAGCACGCTGTGCCATTGCCGGCGCGACATGCCGGCCAGCGGCGCATCGTCGTGAATGCCCGCGTTGTTGACGAGGATCTGCACCGGCGCATCGTCGATGAACGGCTGCAGCGCGGCGAGCGTCGCATCGGCGTCGGTCACGTCGAACGCGATCGCGTGCGCGGTGCCGCCGGCCGCGACGATCTGCTGCGCGACCGCCTCCGCCTGCGCGAGATGACGGTTCGCATGCACCCACACTTCATGGCCGGCCTGCGCGAGCGCCGTGCAGATCGCCTGCCCGAGTGCGCCGCTGCCACCCGTCACGAGAGCCCGCATCGAATTGCTCCGTTCATCGCGTTCCCCCTCGATCGACGCGGCCGCGTATCGTCTGCCGATTGCGGCCGCCTGCCGTCATCATCTGCGCGTCGCGCCCGTGGCGCGACACCGTCACTTCGTGCGGTGCGCGGCGACGTACGCCGCCAGTGCACCGAGCGTCGCAAAGATCTTCTGGTTGTCCGGATTGTCCGAACGCAGCTCGAAGCCGTATTTCTTCGAGATCAGCAGTGCGATTTCCAGGATGTCGATGGAGTCGAGCCCGAAACCCTCGCCATACAGCGGGGTCTCGGCCGTCACGGTTTCGAGCGTGACGTCTTCGAGATTCAATTCGCCGATGATCAGCGTGGCGAGCTCTTGTTCCAGTGCGTTCATCATGCGTGCGGGCAGGCGGCCCGTGGCAGCGGAAGGCGCCCGGAAACGGCTGTCGCCGTGCACGCCCGGCGCGTGCGAATCTCCGTCCCTCCGGCGTCTGCCGGCTTCCCCGCCTGCTTTATTGGGGGATTGTTTGTAAAAGTTACGCGGATTCTAGACGAACGGGTATCGGGCCGTATACCGCCAATGGTTACAGACTGGCGAGCCGGCTCCGCAGCCCGTTTCAGGACCTGAATGCATGAGACGCTTGAGCCGCTTTGGATGGAAATGGACCGACCCCGCGAAACCGTTCGTCCCGCGCCATACAATCGGTTACAAAACCCGTTCGCGCCCGCCCCGAACACGCGGTGCCGCGGCCCTAAAATGAGCGTGCCCGACCACCGGCCCGGACCTGCGTCCCGGCCGCCATTCATATGATGTTTGACGGCCCGACTACCGCGTCCGGCCACGATCCGCCCGATGTCGCCAGTCATGCCGCGCCCGTCCTTCCGCTCCGTTCCGGTTTGCCCGTCCGCCCGCTGCCGCCCGGCCGCCGGGCATGCGTTCGCGCGCCGTGTGCGCGGAGGCCGCCGATGAGCCGGCTGCTGCCCGTCGCGCCTGTCGCGCGCGGCATCGCCGCGGTCGGCGCCGTCGCGGCGTACCAGGCCGGCGCGCACTACGCGGCCGCGACACCCGGGGCGCACGGCTTCGGCCTCGCGATGGCACTGGTGCCGCCGCTGCTGCTCGCGCTCGGCGCGGCGCTGCGCTCGCCGCATCGCGCATGGCTCGTGCCGGCGTGGCTGCTTGCCGCCACCGTGCTGTGGGCCACACGCGTGCCGCTCGCCCGGCATTTCGAATGGGGCCTGTATCTGGAACACGCGAGTTTCAACCTCGCGATGGCGCTGCTGTTCGGCCGCACGCTCGCCGCCGGCCAGGTGCCGCTTTGCACGCGCTTCGCGACGATGATCCACGGCGCAATCACACCGGCCGTCGCGCGCTACACCCGGCAGATCACGCTTGCGTGGACGCTGTTCTTCGTCGCGATCGCCGCCGTGTCGACGCTGCTGTTCGCGACCGCGCCGATCGTCACGTGGTCGACGTTCGCGAACTACCTGTCGCTGCCGCTCGTCGCCGTGATGTTCGCCGCCGAGCATGCGTGCCGGCGCTTCGCACTGCCGCACGAGCCGCGGCCGCGCATGGTCGAGGCCGTGCGCGCGTATCGCGCGACGACGCACGCCTCGCAGGCGTCGCGATGAATTCACGGCCGGCGCGCCGCGCCGGCCTTCGCTCCCGTTTCGACCGATTTATGCCGACTCACCCGCTGGTTTTCCATTCGTCGCCGGACCAGACGATCGCCTGGCGCGACGGCGCGCCCGTCACCGTGCGCGCATTCGTCGCCGACGTCGCGCGCGTGGCCGCCGCGCTGCCCGCCGGCGGCCACGTGTTCAACGTGTGCCGCGACCGTTACCGCTTCGCGGTCAGCCTGTGCGCGGCACTCGTTGCCGGCAAGATCAGCCTGCTGCCGTCGACGCACACGCCGGAAATGGTGCGCCAGCTCGCATCGTTCGCGCCCGACGCGTTCTGCCTGCACGACGCACCCGACTGCGCGATCGACCTGCCGCGCTTCGCGTACCCCGATGCCGCCCCCGGCGCGCTCGCGAGCGATGCGCCGTTCGTCGTGCCGCAGATCGATGCGGCGCGGATCATGGCCTACGTGTTCACGTCCGGCTCGACCGGCGCGCCGGTGCCGCACCGCAAGACCTGGGGCTTCCTGGTCGGCTGCGTGCGCGCGGCAGCCGACCGCCTCGGGCTGCTCGATGGCCGCGCGGCCACGCTGATCGGCACGGTGCCCGCGCAGCACATGTACGGCTTCGAGTCGACGGTGCTGCTCGCGCTGATCGGCGGCCTCGCGTTCAGCAATCGCCAGCCGTTCTACCCGGTCGACATTCGCGACGAACTCGCTGCGATCCCGCAGCCGCGCGTGCTCGTCACGTCGCCGATCCATCTACGTGCGCTGCTGGCGGCCGGCCAGGCGCTGCCGCCCGCGGCGCTCGTGCTGTCGGCCACGGCGCCGCTGTCGGAAAAGCTCGCTTGCGAAGCCGAAGCCGCACTCGACGCGCCGCTCGTCGAGATCTACGGCAGCACCGAGACCGGCCAGATCGCGACCCGCCGCACGTCGCAAGGCGCGACCTGGGCGTTGTTCCCGGGCATCCGGCTCGACGCGCGCGACGAACCGGCGAGCGACGACGGCGAGCCGACGATCTGGGTGTCGGGCGGGCACGTCGAGGCGCCCGTGCCGATGGGCGATGCGCTCGAACTGCTCGGCGACGGCCGGTTCCTGCTGCACGGCCGCAAGGCCGACCTCGTCAACATCGCCGGCAAGCGCACGTCGCTCGCGTACCTGAACCATCAGCTCAATGCGATTGCGCAGGTGATCGACGGCGTGTTCTTCATGCCCGACGAAGCCGCGCCCGCCCACGCCGGTGCGGGCCTCGAACCGGTCACGCGCCTCGTCGCGCTGGTCGTCGCGCCGACGCTCGCGGCCGCCGATCTGCAGCGCGCGCTGCGCGAGCGGATCGATCCCGCGTTCATGCCGCGCCCGCTCGTGTTCGTCGACGCGCTGCCGCGCAACGAAACCGGCAAGCTGCCGCGCGACGTGCTCGCCGCGCTCGTTGCGCAACATGCGCGCACCGCAGCCGCGCCGACGCCCATCCGCAACCCGGCCGGCACGCCCGCGCCGGCGCTCGGGTTCACGATCCCCGCCGATCACCCGGCACTGCCCGGCCACTTCCCCGGCCATCCGGTCGTGCCGGGCGTCGTGCTGCTCGATCACGCAATCCATGCGATCGGTGCGGCGCTCGACCGTCCGCTGCACACGTGGCGGCTCGGGTCCGCGAAATTCCTGAGCCCGGTCGCACCCGGCGAACCGCTCGATCTCGCGTACGACGCCGCGGCGAGCGGTGCGATCCGCTTCACGCTGCGCGCCGGGGCGCGCGAGGTCGCAAGCGGCGTGCTGTCCGCGCCGCCGACCGCGCAGGATGGCGCGCAGCCATGAAGCGCACCGCGTGGGCCGAACGCCAGGAGCGCAGCAACGCAGGCTTGCTGCGCGCGATGACGTGGATCTCGCTGCGCTTCGGCCGGCAGCGCGCGCGCGTCGTGCTGCACCTGATCGCGACGTATTTCGTGCTGTTCTCGCCGGTCGCGTGCGCGGCGTCGCGCGACTACCTGCGCCGCGTGCTCGGCCGCCCCGCGCGCTGGCGCGACGTGTACCGGCACGTGTTCACGTTCGCGGCAACGATCCACGACCGCATCTACCTGATGAACGGACGCTTCGACCTGTTCGACATCCGGCTGCACGGTGAAACGCTCGTCGACGACGCGCTCGCGGGCGGACGCGGCGCGTTCCTGATGGGCGCCCATCTCGGCAGCTTCGAGGTCGTGCGCGCGATCGGCCGCACGCACCCGGACCTGCGCGTGGTCGTGACGATGTACGAGAAGAACGCGCGCAAGATCAACGCGACGCTAGCGGCGGTGAATCCCGCCGCGCAGCCGGAAGTGATTCCGCTCGGGCAGGTCGACTCGATGCTGAAGGTGCGCGAGCGCCTCGACGCGAACTGCATGGTCGGCATGCTCGCCGACCGCACGCTGCTCGACGACGCGGCCGCGTCGCTGCGCCGGCTGCCGCTGCTCGGCGCGCCGGCCGCGTTCCCGCTCGGGCCGCTCTACATGGCCGCGATGTTGAAGCGCCCGGTGATCTTCATGACGGGCCTCTATCGCGACGGCAACCGCTACGATGTGCACTTCGAGACGCTCGCCGATTTCTCCGACGTGCGGCGCGACGCGCGCGCGGCGGCCGTCGACGCGGCACTCGCGCGCTACGTCGCGCTGCTCGACCGGTACTGCCGCGCGGCGCCGTACAACTGGTTCAACTATTTCGACTTCTGGCAAGGCGGCGATGCCGCGACCGTGACCGTTCGCAGCGACACTGCGTGCGCCGGTGCCGGCCTGTCCGCCACGAGGGATTCCGACGCATGACCGCCGTTCGCCGCTGCCTGCCCACGCTTCCGTCCGCGCTGCGCCGCGCCGTCCGCACGCTGGCCGTCACCGTCGCGGCAACCGCCGCCATGACCGCGCTGGCTGCCGCGCCCGCGCAGGCGGCCGACACGGCACCGGCGTGGAACCTCGACCGGTTGATGTCGACGCTTGCGCAACACAAGTCAGGGCGCGCGACGTTCACCGAGACAAAGTACCTGTCGATCGCGACGCAGCCGGTCGAATCATCCGGCGAACTCGTATTCGTCGCGCCCGACCATCTCGAGAAGCACACGCTGAGCCCGAAGCCCGAACACCTCGTCGTCGATGGCGACATGCTCACCGTCGAGCGCAACAACCGCAAGTTCACGCTCGCGCTCGCACGCTATCCGGAACTCGGCGCGTTCATCGACAGCATCCGCGCGACGCTCGCCGGCAACCGCTTCGCGCTCGAACAGGTGTACAAGGTCGCGCTCGCCGGGCGCGGCGACGACTGGACGCTGACGCTCACGCCGCTCGACTCGCGGATGCTGAAGGTCGTCAGCACGATCACGCTCGACGGCACGCGCGACGTGTTGCGCAGCGTCGCGATCCGGCAGGCCGACGGCGACCGTTCGGTGATGCGGCTGCAGCCCGTTCCGGCGAACCCGAACTGATGGACGAACGCACCCGCCCCCTCGCGTCACCGGTCGCACGCCGCCTGCATGCGCTGCGGCAGCGCGCGGTGCTCGTGTGGCTGCTCGCGCTCATCGCGTGCGGCATCGCGATCGGGCGCGCGCACTTCACGGCCGACCTGTCCGCGTTCCTGCCGAGCGCGCCGAGCGCCGGGCAGCGCGTGCTCGTCGACCAGTTGCGCGACGGCGTCGTGTCGCGGCTGATCCTGGTCGCGATCGACGGCGGCGATGCCACGACGCGCGCCGCGCTGTCGCGACGCGTCGCCGGCGCGCTGCGCACCGATCCGCAATTCGCGGCCGTTCACAACGGCGAAGCCGCGAACGACGCGCGCGATCGCCAGCTCATCTTCGATCACCGCTACCTGCTGAGCCCCGCCGTCACGCCGCAGCGCTTCAGCGCCGCCGGCCTGCATCAGGCGCTCGGCGACAGCCTCGACCTGCTGAGTTCGTCGGCCGGCCTCGTGGCCAAGGCGATGCTGCCGCGCGACCCGACCGGCGAAGTTGCCACGCTCGTCGACCAGTTCGACAGCGCGGCGGAACCGGCGAGCCGCGACGGCGTGTGGGCGTCGCGCGACGGCACGCGCGCGGTGCTCGTCGTGCAGACGGCCGCCGCCGGTTCCGATACCGACGCGCAGGCCCGCGCGATCGACTCCGTGCGCCGCGCGTTCGCCGCCGCGCAGCAGGCCGTGCCGAACGCCGCCGCGACCACGCTCGCGATGACGGGCCCCGGCGTGTTCTCGGTCGACACGCGCGACACGATCCGGCACGACGTCGAGCGGCTGTCGACGGCGAGCGTCGTGCTGATCGTCGCGCTGCTGCTGACGCTGTACCGTTCGCCGCGCACGCTCGCGCTCGGCTTGCTGCCGGTGCTGACGGGTGTCGCTGCGGGCATCGCGGCGGTCAGCCTCGCGTTCGGCACGGTTCACGGGCTGACGCTCGGCTTCGGCACGACGCTGATCGGCGAAGCCGTCGACTATTCGATCTACCTGTTCGTGCAATCGGCGCAGGCCGGCACGCGCGGCACGGCGCGCCCGGCCGACGCGCCGCGCGCATGGGTCGCCGCGTACTGGCCGACGATCCGGCTCGGCGTGCTGACGTCCGTGTGCGGGTTCGCGTCGATGCTGTTCTCCGGATTCCCGGGCCTCGTGCAGCTCGGGCTGTATTCGATCGTCGGGCTGGCGGCCGCCGCGCTCGTCACGCGCTTCGTGTTGCCGCACCTGCGCGGCGAGCATGTCGCGATCCGCGACGTGTCGCGCGTCGGCGCCGTGCTCGCGCGTGCGGCCGACGCCGCGCCGCGGCTGCGCTGGCCGCTCGCCGTGCTGGTGATCGCCGCCGTCGCGACGCTCGTGCTGCATCGCGACGGTTTGTGGAGCCGCGAACTCGCCGCGCTCAGCCCCGTGCCGGCGCAAGCGCAAGCGCTCGACGCGCGGCTGCGCGCCGATGTCGGCGCACCCGATGTGCGCTATCTCGTCGTGATTTCCGCATCGACCGAACAGGCCGCGCTCGAAGGCGCCGAAAAGGTGGCCGCGCAATTGCAGCCGCTGGTCGACCGGGGCGCACTCGCCGGCTTCGAAAGCCCTGCGCGCTACCTGCCGAGCGAGGCCGCACAGCGCGCGCGCCAGGCGAGCCTGCCGGATGCCGGGGTGCTCGCCGCGCGGATGCGCGACGCCGTCGCGAACCAGCCGATCGCGGTCAAGCCCGACCTGTTCGCACCGTTCATCACCGATGTCGGGGCCGCGCGCCACGCACCGCTGCTGACGCGCGCGGACTTGCGCGGCACGTCGATGGCGCTTGCCGTCGATGCGCTGCTGACCGAACGCGACGGCCGCTGGAGCGCGATGCTGCCGCTGCGCGCGCCGGACGCCGCCCGCACCGCGCAACCGGCATCGAGCCTCGATGCCACGCCGATTCGCGAAGCCGTCGCCCGCGCGGGCGTGCCCGATGCGCTGTTCGTCGACATGAAGGCGGAAGCCGATCGCCTGTACGTGAGCTATGTGCACGAGGACCTCCGGCTGTCGCTCGCGGGTTTTGCCGCGATCGCCGTGCTGCTGCTGATCGCACTGCGCTCGCCGCGCCGCGTCGTGCACGCGCTCGCGCCGCTCGTCGCGGCCGTGCTGGTCGTGACGGCCGGATTCGCGCTCGCCGGCGTGCAGCTGACGATCCTGCATCTCGTCGGGATGCTGCTGATCGTCGCGGTCGGGTCGAACTACGCGCTGTTCTTCTGCAAGCGCGACGACGCGCAGCCCGTCACGCCGTACACGCTCGTGTCGCTGCTGATCGCGAACCTCGCGACGGTCGCCGGCTTCGGGCTGCTGGCGCTGTCACGCGTGCCGCTGCTCGAAACCTTCGGGCTGACCGTCGGCCCGGGCGCGATGCTCGCGCTCGCGTTCGCGGCGATTCTCGCGCCGCGCGCGGCTGACGGTATGGCCATCAACCGTCATCGAGGAGGCCGCGCATGAACGCGCCGTCGTCCGCCCCGTCGCGACAGCCCGGCGATACGCGCCGCTGGAAGCCGACGCCGCTGATCGCGGGCACGGCCGCGCTGCATGCGGGCGCGGCGGCGGCCGTCGTCGCTCAGCCGGCCGCATGGCCGTGGGCGGTCGGCGGCGTGGTCGCGTCGCATCTCGCGCTGACCGCCGCCGGCCTGTGGCCGCGCAGCACGCTGCTCGGCCCGAACTGGACGCGCCTGCCGGCCAACGCTGGCCGCCGCATCGCGCTGACGATCGACGACGGCCCGGATCCGGACGTCACGCCGCGCGTGCTCGACCTGCTCGACCGTTACGATGCGCGCGCGACGTTCTTCTGCATCGGCGATCTCGCGCGCCGTCATCCGCGCTGGATCGAGGCGATCGTCGCGCGCGGTCACGCGGTCGAGAACCACAGCCAGCGGCACCGCCATACGTTCTCGCTGTCGGGGCCCGCCGCGCTGCGACGCGAGATCGCGGCCGCGCAGCAGACGCTGACCGAGCTCACCGGCACGCGCCCGCTGTTCTTCCGTGCGCCGGCCGGCCTGCGCAACCCGTTTCTCGAGCCGGTGCTGTGCGAACTCGGCCTGCAGCTGGCGAGCTGGACGCGGCGCGGCTTCGACACACGCACGCGCGATGCGGCGACCGTCACGCGCCGCCTGCTGCACGGCCTCGCGGCGCGCGACATCCTGCTCGTGCACGACGGCCACGCGGCGCGCGATGCGCGCGGCGAACCGGTCGTGCTCGACGTGCTGCAAGCGGTGCTGCGCGCGGCCGCCGATGCGCAATTGCACTGGACCACGCTGCGCGCGGCGCTCGCGCCGCAGCCGCCCGGCGGGCCGGGTGAGCCGGCCAATTCGGCACCCCCGTTTGATAAAATCTGACCTCGAACGGCGCGCCTGCCAGCCCTGCTGCGGCGCCCGTTCCGGCCACCGGATGCGACCCTCGTGAAACCTCTCCTGCTCTCGCACTTCACCGCCACCAGCTGCATCGGCCGCGGCCTCGATGCGACCCTCGATGCGCTGCGCGACGCGCGCGGCGGGCTCACACCCTGCCACTTCGAAGATGTGGATCTCGACACGTGGATCGGCGCGGTGGACGGCGTCGATGCGCAGCCCGTGCGGGCCGACCTCGCCGACTTCGCGTGCCGCAACAACCGCCTCGCGCAACTCGGCCTCACGCAGGACGGCTTCGACGCACGCGTCGCGGCGGCCGTCGCGCGCTATGGGGCGGCACGCGTCGGCGTGTTCATCGGCACGAGCACGGCCGGCATCCTCGAAACCGAGCACGCATACCAGCGCCGCGATCCGGCGAGCGGCGCGCTGCCCGCCGACTTCCGCTACGCACAGACGCACAACCCGTATTCGCCGGCCGCGTTCGTGCGCGCGTTTTTCGCGCTGCGCGGGCCGGCGATGGCGATTTCGTCCGCGTGCTCGTCCGGCGCGAAAGTGTTCGGCTCCGCGCGCCGCATGATCGAGGCGGGCTTGATCGACGCGGCCGTCGTCGGCGGCGTCGATTCGCTGTGCCTGACGACGCTGTACGGCTTCAATTCGCTCGAGCTGCTGTCGCGCCAGCCGTGCCGGCCGTTCGACGTCGCGCGCGACGGCATCTCGATTGGCGAAGCCGCCGCGTTCGCGCTCGTCGAACGCATGCCCGACCCGCCCGTCGCACTCGACGCCGATGCGATCCTGCTGCTCGGCATCGGCGAATCGAGCGACGCGCATCACATGTCGTCGCCGCATCCGGACGGGCTCGGCGCACGCGTCGCGATCGAGCAGGCGCTTGCATCCGCCGGCCTGGGTGCAACCGACATCGACTACGTGAACCTGCACGGCACCGCGACGCCGAGCAACGACGCGGCCGAAAGCCGCGCGATCGGCGCGCTGTTCGCCAGCACGCCGTGCAGCTCGACGAAGGGCGCGACCGGCCATACGCTCGGCGCGGCGGGTGCGCTCGAGGCCGTCGTCGCCGCGCTCGCGCTGCGCGAGCAGTTCGTGCCGGCCGGCGTCAACACGACACAGCCCGACCCGGCACTCGCCGCCGACTACGTGCTCGCGAGCCGCGATACCCGCGTGCGCGCCGTCCTGTCCAATTCGTTCGGCTTCGGCGGCACGAATTGCAGCCTGATCCTCGGCCGCGCCGACCACGCCCGCCGTTGAGGCCCGCCATGACACTCACCGCCTTCATCGAAAGCATCGGCCTCATCGGGCCCGGATTGAGCGACTGGCCGCACGCGGCCGACGTGCTCGCGGGCCGCGTGCCGTATGCGCCCGCCCGCACCGAGCTGCCGCCGCCGGCCGGCCTGCCGTCGGCCGAGCGCCGCCGCACCGGCCCCGTCGTGCGCGTGGCGCTCGCGGTCGGCCACGAAGCGGTGGCCGCGAGCGGACGCGACGCCGCGACGCTCGCAACCGTGTTCAGTGCGTCGGGCGGTGACGGCCAGAATTGCCACGCGATCTGCGAGACGCTGGCGGGCGACGATCGCCAGCTGTCGCCGACGCGCTTCCACAACTCCGTGCACAACGCGCCTGCCGGCTACTGGAGCATCGCGACCCGCGCGATGGCGACGTCGAACGTGCTGTGCGCGCACGACGGCAGCTTTGCCGCGGGCCTGCTGGAAAGCCTGTGCCAGGTCGTGGTCGATCGCGTGCCGACCCTGCTGATCGCGTACGACACCGACTATCCGGAACCGCTGCACGCGGTACGCCCGATCGATGACGCGTTCGGCGTGGCACTCGTGCTCGCGCCCGAAGCAAGCGAGCGCGCGCTCGCCCGCATCGACGTGCAGCTCGCCGACGCGCCCGCCACGCCGCTCGCGCGTGCCGAACTCGACGCACTGCGCGCCGGCAATCCGGCCGCGCGCGTGCTGCCGCTGCTCGGCGCCATCGCCGCGCGACGTTCGACGCGCGTCGTGCTCGACTACCTGGCCGATACGCGCGTGCAGGTCGACGTCGCGATGCCGGATACGTTCGCGGAGCGCGCGTGATGACCGCGACGATCCCGCTCGCGCCGCCGCTCGACCATGCATGGATCGCCGCGCACATTCCGCACGGCGGCGCGATGTGCGTGCTCGATACGGTCGATGCCTGGGATGCCGCCCAAATCCGCTGCACCGCGACGAGCCACCGTGATCCGCACAACCCGCTGCGCTCGCACGGACGGCTTGCCTCCGTCTGCGGGATCGAATACGCGGCGCAGGCGATGGCCGTGCACGGCGCGCTGCTCGGTGCGCACGAAGCGCGCCCGCGCGTCGGCTATCTGGCGAGCGTGCGCAACGTCGACGCATTCGTCGACCGGCTCGACACGTTCGCGCAGCCGCTCGTCGTCGAAGCGGAACGCGTGAGCGGCGACGCCCGCTCGGTGCTGTACGGCTTCGCACTGCGCTGCGGCGATCGCGTGCTGCTGTCCGGCCGCGCCGCGGTGATGCTCGACGCGTTGGCAGCCGGCGATGCGAATCCTCGATGAAGCCGCTTACTCAAGAGAAGGAAACCAGGTCGTGAAAGTTCGTCAGTTCATTGGCACCGCGCTCGTTCTGGCGCTGATCAGCCCGATCGCGCACGCGGACATGTCGGAAGTGAAGCAGGACATCAAGCGCGATTCGAAGGAAGCCGCGCACAAGACCGGCGAGGCGGCCCGCAGCTTCGGCCACGCGACCGCGAGCGCCGCGAAGGCGGTCGGGCACGGGGTCGCACACGCATCGCGCGAAGGTTGGGATGCCACCAAGCGCACGACGAAGCGGATCTTCCACAAGAACGACTCGGGCGAGTCGGGCGGAAAGAGCGAAAAGAACGATTGATCAAGTGCATCGCGCGCATCGCCGGAGGCATGCGCGCGATGCACGACCGCTCGTCAAGCGAGACGCGTCACTGCCTCGATGCCGCCGTCAGCGCGCGCCGCGCAGGCGGCGTGCCGGCCGGGCCCGCCCGCGTGCGAAGCACCTGCCGTACGCGACGAGCGAGCAATCGCGATGATCGAAGTTCCGCAGCAGCCGCGCACGGCGCCGCTCGAGCCAGTAGAGCGAGACTGTCATCGTCAGCGCGACGGCCAGTGCCGTGCCGCCGATCACAAGTCCCATCCAGGTATCGCCCATGCCTTCTCCGGAATGCGAAGCCGAAGCGGCGCGCCTGCCGCCGCCCTGGCACTGGATAGTGCGGAACGCAAGCCCGGCAGGTGCGCGCACGCCGCCGGGCCGCCACGCGTCAATGCATGTGCTGGCCGCCGTTGATCGCGATGTTGGAGCCCGTCACGAAGCCGGCCTCCTCCGAGCACAGGTAAGCCACCAGCGCCGCGACTTCCTCGGGCTTGCCGAGCCGGCCCGCCGGAATCTGCGGGAGGATCTTCGAGTCGAGGATGTCCTGCGGGATCGCCGTGACCATCTTCGTCGCGAGGTAGCCCGGCGACACCGTGTTCACCGTCACGCCCTTGCGCGCGATCTCGAGCGCGAGCGATTTCGTGAAGCCGTGCATGCCGGCCTTCGCGGCCGCATAGTTGGTCTGGCCGACCGAACCCTTCGAACCGTTCACCGACGAGATGTTGACGATGCGGCCCCAGCCGCGCTCGACCATGCTTTCGCACACCGGCTTCGTCATGTTGAACACGGAATCGAGGTTGGTGCGGATCACCGCATCCCAGTTGACCTTGTCGAGCTTGCGCAGCGTCATGTCGCGCGTGATGCCCGCGTTGTTCACGAGAATGTCGACCGGGCCGACGTCCCGAGCGATCCTCTCGATGCATTGCTGGCACGAATCGTGATCGGCCACGTCCACCGGGTACGCGTGGAACTCACGGCCGGCCGCATGCATCTCGGTCAGCCAGCGGTCCGCGCCGGTGTTGTTCGGCGAATACGTGACGACTACCCGGTGGCCCGCGTCGTTCAACCTGATGCTGACCGCTTCGCCGAGGCCGCCCATTCCACCAGTCACTACTGCAATTCGCTTAGTCATCCTATTAATTACCGACAAAAAAGTAATCGATCAAGGCGGAGCGGCGGCGTCGCTCACGCTGCCGCCCCACCGCTTCGATGCGCAGCCGCCCGCGTCGCGGGTGCGGCACGCACCGGCACCTCGCGCTTGTTGTTGACTGCTTGTCGTGCGCGAAAACCGCTTCGCCCGCGTGCGGCGCCGGCCGGCGCCGCACACGGAACGCGTCGTCAGACCCTGCTCAGGCGCGCTCGACCGCGAGCGCGACACCCATCCCGCCGCCGATGCACAGCGACGCCAGCCCGCGCTTCGCATCGCGCTTGGCCATCTCGTGCAGCAGCGTCACCAGGATCCGGCAGCCCGACGCGCCGATCGGGTGGCCGATCGCGATCGCTCCGCCGTTCACGTTCACCTTCGACGTGTCCCAGCCCATCTGCTTGTGCACCGCCAGCGCCTGCGCCGCGAATGCCTCGTTGATCTCCATCAGGTCCAGGTCGCCCGGCGTCCAGCCCGCGCGCTCCAGGCACCGGCGCGATGCCGGCACCGGGCCCATCCCCATCACGCTCGGATCCACGCCCGCGTTCGCATACGCCTTGATCCGCGCCAGCGGCGTCAGGCCGAGTGCCGCCGCCTTCTGCGCCGACATCACCAGCACCGCCGCCGCGCCGTCGTTCAGCCCCGACGCGTTCGCCGCCGTTACCGAGCCGTCCTTCGAGAACGCCGGCTTCAGCCCGGCCAGCGATTCCGCCGTCACGCCGTGACGCACGAATTCATCGGTGGCGAACTGCAGCGGCTCGCCTTTGCGTTGCGGAATCGCCACCGGCACGATTTCATCGTCGAAGCGGCCGGCCTTCTGCGCGGCTTCCGCCTTGTTCTGCGACAGCGCCGCGAACGCGTCCTGCTCTTCGCGCGTGATCCCGTATTCCTTCGCGACGTTCTCCGCCGTGATGCCCATGTGGTACTGGTTGTACACGTCCCACAGGCCGTCGACGATCATCGTGTCGACCAGCTTCGCGTCCCCCATCCGGAAGCCGTCGCGCGAGCCCGGCAGCACGTGCGGCGACGCGCTCATGTTCTCCTGGCCGCCCGCGATCACGATCTCCGCATCGCCCGCGACGATCGCGTTCGCCGCCAGCATCACGGCCTTCAGGCCCGAGCCGCACACCTTGTTGATCGTCATCCCCGGCACTGCCGTCGGCAGCCCGGCCTTGATCAGCGACTGCCGCGCCGGGTTCTGCCCGGAACCGGCCGTCAGCACCTGGCCCATGATCACTTCGCTGACCTGCTCGGGCTTCACGCCCGCACGCTCCAGCACCGCGCGGATCACCGTCGCGCCCAGCTCGGGCGCCGCAATCTTCGCAAGCGAACCGCCGAATTTGCCGACCGCGGTCCGCGCGGCCGATACGATCACTACATCCGTCATGTCCAGTTCCTGCATCGAAATCAGTTCGTCGTTTTGACGCCGGCGCGTGCCGGCCTCGGCTGGCGATCGCGCATCCCGGGCCATTCGGCGCGATAGCGATCGCACGCCGCCGTAGGGCGCGCGGCGCCCGTTCGAACGGGCGGCACACCGGTACGGCTCGCCGGTTCACCGGCGTCTTGCGGCAAACCGGACACTTGCCGGACGCCACGCGGCACACGCGGCGTCCGGCACCATCCGGCGCCGATCAATTCGTGTCGCGCCCGTGCGCGACACGTGCTTGCGTGGCTACGCGATTACGCAGCCGATTCGCGTGCGGCCGCGGCGTCCTTGCGTGCGACGGCAGCCGTTTGCTTCGCGCCACGCGTGGCCGTTTCGCTGACCGCATCGAAGCCGCTTTGCGCGGCTTCGATCGCCTGGCCGGTCGCGGCGCGCACCGAATCGGCTGCGGCGGTCGCCGCCGACAGCGCCGAGTTCAGCGCGGCCACCACCGGTGCCGAGCCGGCCGGCGCATGCTTCGACAGTTCGCCGAGCACGTCCTTCAGGCGCTTGTCGTTCTGTTCGTATTGCGCTTGCGCGACCTTCGCCCATTCGGACTGCGTCGACACCGCGATGTCGAACAGATGGCGGCCGTACGACACGGCCTTGCCTGCCGCTTCCTGCGGTGCGGCGACCTGCTGCGCGAAGCCCACGGCCGGGTTGCTGCTGTTGAATGCGTTCTTCAGCTTGTCCTCGTATTCCTCGAGCGCCGTCCGGGCCGCTTGCAGGTTGAGTTCGACGACAGCCTCGAAACCTTGGATCGCCGGACGGGCAATTGCGAACCACGCTGCAATACCGGATTGATATTCGGCGTTGATTTTTTCGGGGGCAAATACGGACATCGGGCACGCTCCTGTTAGCAATGCGAGAGACGACGCAAAGAAAATTGGAAGCCGGATCGACAGCAGGCTTCCTTATTGACAACCCGGCACTTATTTGAGTGCGGGAAGTTGAAGGAGCCCATTCTAGATCGATTAATTGTCAATTAAATGGCATTAATACTAGGTGTAAACCCTTATTTCCATCCAGGCGACCGCTGGAACCCGTGATGCGCCGACATCGCAGACATGCCCGCACCTCACTCGGTCCCGCAATGCATTTTTACCTTTTTACAGGATAACGGATCATGACGTCGCGCAACATTTACCAATCCATTATTCCGTTTATTAGAAAACCGGGACGCATTGAAAATGTAGCGGTCACTTATGTAATCGTTTTTTCTGGATTTATTATGAAATCGTTTTCGGGATTATTAATGACGAAATCAATGATCGGATGAATTACGGTCGCAATAAAAAAACGGCCGCATGATGCGGCCGCGGATTCGTCAGGCAGGTGCGGAATCAGCCGGCCAGTTCGCGATGCAGCGCGAGGAACTCCTGCGCGAGCTTGTGCCCGGGTTCCAGATGGATCACCGGCTTGGACTGCTGATGCGACTCGCGAATCTTCACCGACGCCGACAACCTCGACGCGAGCACCGGCAGCCCCTCCTCGACGAGTTCGTCGACCAGCCGCTGCGGCAGGCTCGCCCGCGGCTGGAACTGGTTGATCACGATCCCTTCCACCTCGAGCGCCGCGTTGTGGTCCTGCTGGATTTCCTTCACGTTCTCGAGCAGCGTGTACAGCGCGCGACGCGAGAAATCGTCGCAGTCGAACGGGATCAGGCAGCGCTCGACCGCAATCAGCGCCGAACGCGTATAGAAATTCAGCGCGGGCGGCGTGTCGATGTACACGGCGTCGTAGGTGTCGAGCTCGTTCAGCGCGTCGCGCAGCTTGTAGATCTTGTAGCGCGACTCGAGCTTGCCGTGCAGCGTGTCGAGTTCCGGATGCGCGGGCATCACGTCGAGCCCTTCGAACGGGGTCGGATGAATGAACGACGCGACGTCGACCGGGCGGAAGTTGAAGGTCAGCGCGGTTTCGAAGAAATCGGCGACACCCGGCTGCGCGTCGGCGGCGGCGTCGCCGAGCAGGTAGCGCGTTGAGTTCGCCTGCGCATCGAGATCGATGACGAGCGTGCGCAGCCCTTCGCTCGCGCTGATCGCCGCCAGGTTGCAGACGATCGTCGATTTTCCCACGCCGCCCTTCTGGTTGAATACGACCCGCCGCATTGTGTCTCCTCGATCGAATACGTCGAAAAGGCAAGCTTAGCCGGTCAATAATGGCGGTCGCGTGACGCAGGTCGAATTGTGCGCATTCTGGCACGGGGTGTCTCAGCGGCGCGTCACCGGCCCCGAGACGTACTGGTTGCCCGGGACGCTCCAGCGCCACGGCAGTTCCGTGCCGACACGAATGCCGATGCGCGGGCCGCCCGCCAGATCGGCGGGCGGCGCGATGCCATCGTCGACGATCGCGAACCCTTCGTGCGCACCGATCAGGTCGACACCGTCCTGCGCACCGCCGATCCCCATCGCCTGAGCCAGCCGCGCCGGCCCCCGGCACAGGTCGCGATCGCGCGTCCGCGGCGGCCGTGCCGCACGCATTTGCTCGAGCCCGTGCAGCGGCTCGAGCGCACGGATCAGCACGCCCGTTCCCGTGCCATCCGGGCCGCACACGCAGTTGCAGCACCAATGCATGCCATACGTGAAATAGACATACAGGTGCCCCGGCGGCCCGAACATCGTCGCATTGCGCGGCGTCTTGCCGCGGTAGGTATGCGCAGCCGGGTCGATCGCACCGGCATAGGCTTCCACTTCGACGATCCGCCCGGCACGGCCGTCCGCGGCCGCGAGGATCTTGTTCAGCAGTTGCGGCGCGACGTCGGTGGCGACTCGGTCGAAGAATGCGCGGGGCAGCACGGTGCCCGGCCACCGGGGCGAGGGTTCACCGCGCCGCATCCTGCCCCTCCAGTTGGAGACCGGAAACGGCCTTCGCCTGCAGACGAAGTTGACGGTATGCGTCGACCAGATCGTCGAGACTGAACGCGAGGTTTCGCCCGCTCGGATTGGGCAGCACCCAGACGCTCGCCCCCTGCATCCGGGCCGGTTGCAGCCCCCACTCGATTTCTCGCTGCCCGGAAAGCGCGGAGTACGCCGCCTTGCCGAGAAAGGCGACGAAGCGCGGCGCGTAGCGCGCCAGCTTCTGGTCGAACTCGGCAGCCGCGGCAATGAATTCCGCGCGCGAAAGCTGATCGGCGCTCGCGGTCGGCCGCTTCACCACCGCGGTCAGGCCGCAGCCATATTGAAGAATCGCATGATCGTCCTGCGGCGAGATTTCCGCCGCCGTGAAGCCCGCGAGATGGATCACGCGCCAGAAGCGGTTGCCTCTCCCGGCGAAGTGATGCCCGGTGGCGGCCGCGGTCAAGCCGGGGTTGATCCCGCAAAACAGCACGTCGAGATGCGGTGCGATGAGGTCGGGAAGTTCGTCAGCCACGGTTTGCCTGGCACGCAAGGAACATCGACGTAAACGAAACAAGGCCCGAAGGCCCGGGCCAAGCAACTGGCTTGACTCGGACGTTCGGGCCCATCGTGATGCGGGATGCCGACTTGCCGATCAGAACGGAATATCGTCGTCCATCTCGTCGAAGCCGCCGCCTGCCGGCGCGCTCGGACGGATTTGCGCGCCGCCGCCTGCACCGCCACGCGCTGCGCCGCCGGCACGACCGCCGCCGCCACCGCCGCGCTCCATCTGCTCGCCACGGCCACCGCCGCCACCACCGTAGCCGCCGCCGTAACCGCCTTCGTCACCGCCACCACCGCCGCCGCCGCCCGCACCGCGGCCGCCGAGCATCTGCATCTGGTCGGCGACGATTTCGGTCGAGTAACGATCCTGGCCGTCCTGACCCTGCCACTTGCGCGTGCGGATGCGGCCTTCGATATAGACCGACGAACCTTTCTTCAGGTACTCGCTGACGATTTCCGCCAGACGACCGAAGAACGCGACGCGATGCCACTCGGTCATTTCCTTGAAATCGCCGCTAGCCTTGTCCTTGTAGCGGTCGGTCGTCGCGAGACGGATGTTCGCAACCGCGTCGCCGCTCGGCAGGTAACGGACTTCAGGATCGGCGCCGAGATTGCCGACGAGGATGACCTTGTTGACGGATGCCATGTGTTTCTCCAGTAAATTCGATGCCGGGCCGCCCGCTCATGCTGTCGGTGCGGCCCGCCGGGCAAGCCGGCGAAAGTCGCCGGGGCCTGCCCGAAATGAGTTCAGGCCTTGCGCGGCGGCGCTTTCATGCTGGCCGCGATTATAAGCCACGCGGCAACGAGCCCTGAACACGTGTAGAAGACCGTATTGGCCCCACCGTGCTTCAGCAGCCAGCCGCCCACGATACCGCCGAGCGCGAGCCCGACCGACTGCGTGGTGTTGTAAACACCCGTGGCCGCGCCCTTGCGCGAACCGGGCGCGAGCTTCGACACGAGCGACGGCTGCGACGCTTCCAGGATGTTGAAGCCGAGGAAGTAGACGAAAAGAACCGCCGCCACAATCAGGATGGTATGCGGCGCGCTGCCCAGCAGCAATTGGCCGATCAGGATAGCCAGGATGCCGCCGAGCAGCACCGGTTTCATCTTGCCCCGTTTTTCCGCGACGATGATCGCCGGGACCATCATCACGAACGCGAGCCCCATCACCGGCAGATAGACCTTCCAGTGCGAGGCGACCGGCAGGCCGCCGTCGACGAGCAGGCGCGGCACGACGAGGAACAGCGCCGTCTGCGTCGCGTGCAGCACCAGCACGCCGAAGTTCAGGCGCAGCAACTCGACGTTGTGCAGCACCTCGGCGAACGGCGCGGGCACGTGCACGGGCTTGGCCGCATCGGGCACGATCCACAGCACGACGCCGATCGCGAGGATCGACAGCACGCCGACGATCGCGAACAGCCCGCTCATCCCGACCCAGTGGAACACGATCGGCGCACCGACGATCGCGACCGCGAACGACACGCCGATCGAGCCGCCGACCATCGCCATCGCCTTCGTGCGGTTCTGCTCGGAGGTCAGGTCGGCGATGAACGCGAGCACCGCGGACGACACCGCGCCCATCCCCTGGATCACGCGGCCGACGATGATCCACGTGATGTCGTGCGCGGACGCGGCGACGAAGCTGCCGATCGCGAAGATCACGAGGCCGGTCGCGATCACCGGCTTGCGGCCGAACTTGTCGGACGCCCAGCCGTAGAAGATATAGAACAGCGACTGCGTGACGCCGTAAGCCCCGAGCGCGATGCCGACGAGCAGCACGTTGTCGCCGCCCGGGATGGTTTTCGCGTAGACCGAGAACACCGGCATGATCATGAACAGGCCGAGCATGCGCAGCGCGAAGATCGCCGCGAGCGACGTGGTCGCGCGCAATTCGGGCGCGGTCATGCGGGAAGACGTGGCAGACGGATTGGACATCGGGAATGAATTTCGAATGATCGGAATGTCCGCCCGACACCGGGCGGCGGAAGATCAGGACCAGCGGCCCGGGAGGCTTGGCCGGCAACACGTCGGGGCAGGATTCAGGCAGCCCGCAGGCCGCCCGGAACCGCGCGGCGCGGCCGCTGCGGCCACTTTTCCCGGCGCAGGCGCCATCTTGCTGCCACCTGCTGCTAAGGCTGGGGACCCCAAACGACGGCCTCGAAAAGCCGTTATAGTAGCAGGTTTGGTTCCCTCCATTTTCGCCAGGTTCATGGAACAGATCCGCATCCGTGGGGCGCGTACCCACAACCTGAAAAACGTCAATCTCGACCTGCCGCGCCACAAGCTGGTCGTGATTACCGGGTTGTCGGGATCGGGCAAGTCGTCGCTCGCGTTCGATACCCTTTATGCCGAAGGCCAGCGCCGCTACGTCGAAAGCCTGTCCGCGTATGCCCGCCAGTTCCTGCAGCTGATGGAGAAACCCGACGTCGACCTGATCGAAGGCCTGTCGCCGGCGATCTCGATCGAGCAGAAGGCGACGTCCCACAACCCGCGTTCGACCGTCGGCACGGTCACGGAAATCCACGACTACCTGCGACTTTTGTTCGCACGTGTCGGCACGCCGTACTGTCCCGACCACGACATCCCGCTGGAAGCGCAAAGCGTGTCGCAGATGGTCGACGCGGCGCTCGCGTTGCCCGAGGAAACCAAGCTGATGATCCTCGCGCCCGTCGTCGCGGATCGCAAGGGCGAGCATGCCGAGCTGTTCGAGGACATGCAGGCGCAGGGTTTCGTGCGCTTTCGCGTGCGCTCGGGCGGCGGCGCCGCGAACGAAGGCGTCGCGAAGATCTACGAGGTCGAGTCGCTGCCGAAGCTGAAGAAGAACGACAAGCACACGATCGACGTCGTCGTCGATCGTCTCAAGGTGCGCCCGGACATGAAGCAGCGCCTCGCCGAATCGTTCGAGACGGCGCTGCGCCTCGCCGACGGCCGCGCGATCGCGCTCGAGATGGACACCGACCGCGAGTACCTGTTCAGCTCGAAGTTCGCGTGCCCGATCTGCTCGTACTCGCTGCAGGAGCTCGAGCCGCGCCTGTTCTCGTTCAACAACCCGATGGGCGCGTGCCCGGAATGCGACGGCCTCGGCCAGATCACGTTCTTCGACCCGAAGCGGGTCGTCGCGCACCCGTCGCTGTCGCTCGCCGCCGGCGCCGTGAAAGGCTGGGACCGCCGCAACCAGTTCTACTTCCAGATGCTGCAGAGCCTCGCGGCGTTCTACGAATTCGACATCGACGCCGCGTTCGAGGATCTGCCGGAAAAGATCCGGAAGGTGCTGCTGTTCGGCTCGGGCAAGCAGACGATCCCGTTCTCGTACATCAACGAGCGCGGCCGCACGACGATCCGCGAGCACGTGTTCGAAGGGATCATCCCGAACCTCGAACGCCGCTACCGCGAGACCGATTCGGTCGCGGTGCGCGAAGAGCTGTCGAAGTACCAGAACAATCAGCCGTGCCCGTCGTGCGACGGCACGCGCCTGCGCCGCGAAGCGCGCCACGTGCGGATCGGCACGGGCGACTACGCGCGCGGCATCTTCGAAATCAGCGGCTGGCCGCTGCGCGACGCGCTCGGCTATTTCGACGGTCTGTCGCTCGACGGCGCGAAGCGCGAGATCGCCGACAAGGTCATCAAGGAAATCGTCGCGCGCCTCACCTTCCTGAACAACGTCGGCCTCGACTACCTGTCGCTCGAGCGCAGCGCGGAAACCCTGTCGGGCGGCGAGGCGCAGCGCATCCGGCTCGCGTCGCAGATCGGCTCGGGCCTCACGGGCGTGATGTACGTGCTCGACGAGCCGTCGATCGGCCTGCACCAGCGCGACAACGACCGCCTGATCGCGACCCTCAAGCACCTGCGCGACCTCGGCAACTCGGTGATCGTCGTCGAGCACGACGAGGACATGATCCGCACCGCCGACTACGTCGTCGACATGGGCCCGGGCGCCGGCGAGCACGGCGGCGTGATCGTGGCCGAGGGCACGCCGAAGCAGGTGCAGTCGAATCCGCAGTCGCTCACCGGCCAGTACCTGCTCGGCAAACGCGTGATCGAGTACCCGGACGAGCGGCTCGCGCCCGATCCGGAGCGGATGCTGCGCATCGTCGACGCGCACGGCAACAACCTGAAGCACGTCGATCTGGAGCTGCCGGTCGGCCTGCTGACCTGCATCACCGGCGTGTCGGGCTCCGGCAAGTCGACGCTGATCAACGACACGCTGTATCACGCGGTCGCGCGCCACCTGTACGGCTCATCGGCCGAGCCGGCGCCGCACGAGGCGATCGAGGGCCTCGAGCACTTCGACAAGGTGATCAACGTCGACCAGTCGCCGATCGGCCGCACGCCGCGCTCGAACCCGGCCACGTATACGGGCCTGTTCACGCCGATCCGCGAGCTGTTCTCGGGCGTGCCGACCTCGAAGGAGCGCGGCTACGATCCGGGCCGTTTCTCGTTCAACGTGAAGGGCGGCCGCTGCGAATCGTGCCAGGGCGACGGCGTGCTGAAGGTGGAAATGCACTTCCTGCCGGACGTCTACGTGCCGTGCGACGTGTGCCACGGCAAGCGCTACAACCGCGAAACGCTCGAAGTGCAGTACAAGGGCAAGAACATCAGCGAAGTGCTCGACATGACGGTCGAGCACGCGTACGAATTCTTCAGCGCGGTGCCGGTCATCGCGCGCAAGCTGAAGACGCTGCTCGACGTCGGCCTCGGCTACATCCGCCTCGGCCAGTCGGCCACGACGCTGTCGGGCGGCGAGGCGCAGCGCGTGAAGCTGTCGCTCGAACTCTCCAAGCGCGACACCGGCCGCACGCTGTACATCCTCGACGAGCCGACCACCGGCCTGCACTTCCACGACATCGCCCTGCTGCTGGAAGTGATCCACCGGCTGCGCGACCAGGGCAACACGGTCGTGATCATCGAGCACAACCTCGACGTGATCAAGACGGCCGACTGGGTGATCGACCTCGGCCCCGAAGGCGGTGCCGGCGGCGGCCAGATCATCGCGCAGGGCACGCCCGAGCAGGTCGCGAAAACGAAGGCGAGCTTCACCGGCAAATACCTCGCGCCGCTGCTCAAGCGCACGGCCCGCAAGGTCGCGGCCGGCTGACGCGTCGCCTGCCTCCCCTCCCGCGCGGCCGCCCGGCCGCGCGCCCTTGCGCCCCGCCGAACCGGCCCCTTCTCGTTTTCCCTCCGGCGTTTACACCATGCGCCAAACGGCCCCGTTGCGGACCATAATGGCAGCTATACTTTACGGTCGTAAGGTTCGCCGTACGCACCAATCCGGTGCGGCGTCGGGCGAACACGGCTCTGCCGCGCATTCCGCGGCATGACACACGAACGACAGGAATCCACGATGGAGAAGCAACCAGACTCGTCGCGCGATGCGCAGAATCGCGAACCGCACCTGCGCAGCGTGCGGCTGACGAGCGACTTCAGCCTGCCGAAGCTGTCGGCGCTCGAGATCGGCAGCTATGCGTTCGCGATCCTCGCGATGTGGCTCGTGATCGAACTCAAGCTGCTCGGCGGGCTGCTGGCCGGCCTGCTGGTCTACCAGCTGATCCATACGATCGCCCCCGTGATCGAACGCCACACCACGAGCATGCGCGCGCGCTGGGTCGCCGTCGTGCTGCTGTCGATCGCGATCGTCGGCGCGTTGACGGGCCTGACGATCGGCATCATCGAACACTTCGAGCGCACGGTGCCGAACCTGCAAAGCCTGCTCGACCAGCTGATGCAGATCGTCGAGCAGACCCGCGCCCGCACGCCGGCCTGGATCGCGAACCTGCTGCCGGTCGACGTCGAGCAGATGAAGACGAAGGCCGCCGTGCTGATGCACTCGCACATGGACCAGCTCCAGCAAAGCGGCAAGAGCGTCGCGCGCGGCTTCGGCCACGTGCTGTTCGGGATGATCATCGGCGCGATGATCGCGATCGGCGTCGAGCACGGCAAGGTACGCCGGCCGCTGTCCACCGCGCTCGTCACGCGCGTGTCGCGCTTCGCCGACGCATTCCGCCGGATCGTGTTCGCGCAGATCAAGATCTCGGCGATCAACGCGGTGTTCACGGGCATCTACCTGCTCGTCGCGCTGCCGATCTTCCACCAGCGGCTGCCGCTGTCGAAAACGCTCGTGCTCGTCACGTTCATCGTCGGCCTGCTGCCCGTGATCGGCAACCTGATCTCGAACACGCTGATCGTCGCCGTGTCGCTGTCGGTCAGCATGGGCACCGCGATCGCGTCGCTGGCGTTCCTCGTGGTCATCCACAAGCTCGAATACTTCCTGAACGCGAAGATCATCGGCGGCCAGATCGAGTCGCGCGCATGGGAGCTGCTGCTCGCGATGCTGATCATGGAGGCCGCGTTCGGGCTGCCGGGCGTGATCGCCGCGCCGATCTTCTACGCGTATCTCAAGCGCGAGCTGTACCTGCTGCGGCTGATCTGAAGCAGCCCGCCCGCCAACAGCGATAAAAAAACGCCGCGCCCCGTGAAGGGCGCGGCGTTTTTGTCTGTGATTGCCCGCCAGCCGACGGCGGCAATCGGCATTCAACACATCAGCGGAACACGACCGTCTTCGTCCCGTTCAGCACGATCCGGTGCTCGACGTGCCACTTCACCGCGCGCGCGAGCGTCACGCATTCGACGTCGCGGCCGATCGCGGTCAGCTGGTCGGGCGTCATGCTGTGATCGACGCGCTCGACTTCCTGCTCGATGATCGGGCCTTCGTCGAGATCGGTCGTCACGTAGTGCGCGGTCGCGCCGATCAGCTTCACGCCGCGATCGAACGCCTGGTAGTACGGCTTCGCGCCCTTGAAGCTCGGCAGGAACGAATGGTGGATGTTGATCGCGCGGCCGGCGAGCTGCTTGCACAGGTTCGGCGACAGGATCTGCATGTAGCGCGCGAGCACGACGAGATCGGCCTGGTGCTCGTCGATCACTTCCAGCACGCGCGCTTCCTGCGCGGCCTTCGCGGCATCGGACGAGCCGCCGATCAGCGGAAAGTGATGGAACGGGATGTTGTAGCTCGCGGCGAGCTGGTAGAACTCCTTGTGGTTCGACACGATCGCCGGGATCTCGATCGGCAGCTGGCCGGTGCGATAGCGGAACAGCAGGTCGTTCAGGCAGTGGCCGATCTTCGACACCATGATCACGACGCGCGGCTTCACGGCCGCGTCATGCATTTCCCAGCGCATCGAGAACTGCTCGGCGAGCGGCGCGAATTCCTTGCGAAGCGTGTCGAGCGCCGTCGCGGCATCCGCGCCGCCGCCGTCCTGCTCGAAGTGCACGCGCATGAAGAACTCGCTGGTGCGGCTGTCGCCGAACTGCGCCGAATCGAGGATGTTGTTGCTGCGCTCGAACAGGAAGCCCGAGACCGCATGGACGATGCCGTGCCGGTCGGGGCACGACAGTTTCAAGATAAAGCTGTGATCGGTCGGCATGACCGCTACTCCCTTCGTTTCCGTATTCGTCAAATTGCCCGTTCGCGCCGCCAGGCTGCGCGCGGCACGCGTCACGCGGCCGGTGCGAACAGGGCGTCGATGCCCGCCGCGTCGGCCGCCGGGATCCAGCGGTGGCGCAGCAGCGTGTCGAGCGTCGCGAGGCTCGCATCCATCGTCGCGCGGCCGGCGCGCAGCCAGCCGATCACCTCGGGCACGCCGGCCAGCAGGTGCTCGGCCACTTCGCCGTCCTGGTTGCGCGGCGCGAAGTCGCGCGGCAACGGCAGGTCGTACACGAAGATCAGTTCGGACTGCGTGCCTTCCGGCAGCGAGCACAGCACCTGCACCGCGCGGCCCGCGATCGCGCGCGCGGCCAGTTCGGCCGGAATGCCGGCCTCTTCCCAGCATTCCTTCGCGAGCGTCTCGTGAACGCCCAGGCCCCAGCCGATTCCGCCGGCGACGACGTTGTCGAGCATGCCGGGGTCGGTTGCCTTGGTCTCGCTGCGGCGGCCGAGCCACATTTGCGGGACGGCCGCGGCGGACGGCTCGCCCGGCGCAACCGCATATTCTACGATGCCGTTCAGATGCACCGCGTAAGTCTGCGTGCCGAAGAAGCGCGATGCGGCGCGCTCGATGTACGCGAGCGGCGGATCGTCGAAGCGGTTACGGATCGCGTAGATCTCGTCGCGCCAGCCGGGAATCGCGCCTTCGGCCGCGAGCGCGCCGATCGCGCTCGCCAGCGCCATGCTGCGTGCGTCGACCGAATCGTAGCGCGCCGACAGCACGACGCGCTCATCGGCCAGCTCGAACACGTCGGGCCAGCGCGCCAGCATCGCGACGTCCTGGCGGCGCACCCAGCCGACTGCCTGGCCGGCAATCTCGAAGCGCAGGTGCGCAGCGGGATCGAAGCGGCGCGCGGCCGCAATGCACGGAAACGTCATCGTCGGTCAGTCCTTCAGCGCCACGCGGATGCCGATCGCGATGAACGTCGCGCCGGCGATCCGGTCGAGCCACACGCCGGCCTTCGGGCGGCGCTTCAGCCACGCGCCGATCATGCCCGCGCCGACGCCGAACAGCGAGAAGACCGCGGCCGTCTGCAGCATGAACAGCGCGCCGAGTTCGAACATCTGCAGCGTGACGCTCTGCGCGCCGTGCGGATCGACGAACTGCGGCAGGAACACGACGAAGAACAGCGTGACCTTCGGGTTCATCAGGTTGCCGATCACGCTTTGCCGGAAGATCGTGCCGAGCGGCTGCGGCGGGCGCGCATGCGCATTCGAGAGCCCCTGGCTGCGCAGCGCCTTGATGCCGATCCACACGAGGTATGCGGCGCCCGCGAGCTTCAGGATCTGGAACGCGACCGGCGACGAACGCAGCACGGCCGCGACGCCGAGCGCCGCGAGCGTCGTGTGGAACAGGATCCCGGCCGTGAAGCCGAGCGCGGCGACGAAGCCGGCCGCGCGGCCTTGCGAGATGCCGCGTGCGAGTACCTGCAGGTTGTCGGGCCCCGGCGCGAACGTGATCGCGATCGACGTGGCGAGAAACAGCATGAAGTTGGGCATCGTGACCTCGCTGCGTAACGTGGAAGCTCAGGCAGGCCGGCGTTCAGTGGCCGGCGAATTCGGTGACGGTATAAACCGGCAGTCCCGCATTGCGCAGCAGCGCCGAGCCGCCGAGATCGGGCAGGTCGATGATCGCCGCGCCTTCGACGACTTCCGCGCCGAGCCGCTGCAGCAGGTTGCGCCCCGCCATCATCGTGCCGCCGGTCGCGATCAGGTCGTCCATGATGATCACGCGGTCGCCGGGGCGGCACGCATCTTCATGGATCTCGACCGTCGCGCTGCCGTATTCGAGGTCGTACGATTCCGAGCGCGTCTTGTACGGCAGCTTGCCGACCTTGCGGATCGGCACGAAGCCGACGCTCAGTTCGTACGCGACGATCGGCGCGATGATGAAGCCGCGCGCATCGAGGCCCGCGACGTAGTCGAGCTTCGCATCGACATAGCGCTCGACGAACAGGTCGACGAGGATGCGCAGCGCCTTCGGGCTCTGCAGCAGCGTCGTGATGTCGCGGAACATCACGCCCGGCTGCGGCCAGTCGGGCACCGTGCGGATCTGGCTGTGAATGAAGGCGACCGGATCGAGCGGTGCGCCCGACGACGAATGCGGCATGAAACTCTCCGAAAAAAACGGTGCGCGAAGATCGGGCACCGTTTCGAATAAATACGGGTCAGGTTATCAAACCAGGCGCGGCTCAGGCGGCCGCGGCTGGCGGTTCGCGCCGATGGCGCGACAGCCGCTCCTCTGCGAGCGCGAGCGCCTCGGGCAGCCCGCGCAGCACGACGATGTCGCTCGCGCGCAGCTTGGTTTGCGGATCGGGTTCGACGCCGCGGATACCATGCCGGCGAATCGCCGTGACTTCGAGCCCGAGTGCATACAGCCCCAGTTCTTCCAGCGAACGCCCGACCGCGTCCGCGCGCGCATCGACCGGCACCGATTGTAGCCGCACCTGCTCGTGGTCGTCGTCGTCCGCGTCGTCCGCGCCGCGGAAATAGCCGCGCAGCAGGCTGTAGCGTTCGTCGCGCATCTCCTCGACGCGCCGCACGACCTTGCGCATCGGCACGCCGACCAGCACCAGCGTGTGCGACGCGAGCATCAGGCTGCCCTCGACGATCTCCGGAATCACCTCGGTCGCACCGGCCGCAAGCAGCTTCTCGAGATCGGCGTCGTCGACGGTGCGCACGATCGCGGGCAGCGTCGGCTCGAGTTCGTGCACGTGATGCAGCACGCGCAGCGCGGACGGCGTGTTCGCATAGGTGATCGCCACCGCCGCCGCACGGTGGATACCGGCCGCGAGCAGCGACTCGCGGCGCGCCGCGTCGCCGAACACGACCGATTCGCCGGCCGCCGCGGCCGCGCTCACGCGATCGGGGTCGAGGTCGAGCGCGACGTACGAAATGCCTTCCTGTTCGAGCATCCGCGCCAGGTTCTGCCCTGCACGGCCGTAGCCGCAGATGATCACGTGGCCCCGCTGCTTGAGGCTTTGCGTCGCGATCCGCGTCATCTGCAGCGACTGCTGCATCCATTCGGTCGACGACAGCCGCATCACGATCCGGTCGGCGTTCTGGATCAGGAACGGCGCCGCGAGCATCGACAGCAGCATCGACGCGAGAATCGCCTGCAGCAGCGTCGAATCGACGAGATGCCGGTCGAGGATCAGGTTCAGCAGCACGAAGCCGAATTCGCCGGCCTGCGCGAGCCCGATGCCGGTGCGCATCGCGACGCCCGGTGTCGCGCCGAACAGCCGCGCGAGCCCGGCGATCATCGTCCCCTTGAACAGGATCTGCCCGACGAAGAAACCGAGCACGAGGAACGGGTGCTCCCAGATCACGCGCGGGTCGAGCAGCATCCCGGTCGTCACGAAGAACAGGCCGAGCAGCACGTCGCGGAACGGCTTGATGTCCTCCTCCACCTGATGGCGGAACGGCGTCTCGGAGATCAGCATCCCCGCGATGAACGCGCCGAGCGCGAGCGACAGGCCGAAGCGGTCGGTGATGAATGCGGCGCCGAGCGTGACGAGCAGCAGGTTCAGCACGAACAGTTCCTGCGAGCGGCGCCGCGCGACGACGTTGAGCCAGCGCGTCATGAAGCGCTGGCCGATGACCAGCAGCAGCGTGAGCGCGATCACGATCTTGACGGCCGCGAAGCCGAGCGTGATCGCGAGGTCCTTCGACGATTCGGCGCCGAACGCGGCGATCACGATCAGCAGCGGCACCACCGCGAGATCCTGGAACAGCAGCACGCCGAAGATGTTGCGGCCGTGCTCGGTCTCGATCTCGAGCCGCTCGGCGAGCATCTTCGACACGATCGCCGTCGACGACATCGCGAGCGCGCCGCCGAGCGCGATGCTGCCCTGCCACGTGATGTGCACCCAGTGCTCGAACAGCATGCCCAGCACGAGCGCGAGCACGAGCGTCGCGACGACCTGCAGCAGCCCGAGCCCGAACACGAGCCGCTGCATCGCCCTCAGCTTCGCCAGCGAGAACTCGAGGCCGATCGAAAACATCAGGAACACCACGCCGAATTCCGCGAGATGCTCGGCCCGCTCCAGATCCGCCGCGATGCCGAACGCATGCGGGCCGACCAGGATGCCGACGGTCAGGTAGCCGAGCATCGGCGGCAGGTTCAACGAGCGGAATACGACGACGCCCACCACTGAGGCCAGCAGCAGCAGCAGGGTCATTTCGAGCGGGGAAATCACGGGCGAAGCGTCCTCGTTCGTCGGGGCCACGGCAATGCGGGCGCGGGTGGTGGCGGTGGTCAGGCAACCTCGGACGAGTCCGAAGGCCCGGCGCGGCGAACAAACGCCTTTGCTATACTCCGCGCATGATAGCGAAAATCAATGATGACCGGGCGCTCGCGCTCGCCCGCGACGTGCTCGACATCGAGGCGGACGCCGTGCGCGCGCTGCGCGACCAGCTCGACGGCGGCTTCGTCCAGGCCGTCGCGCTGCTGCTCGGCTGCCGCGGCCGCGTGGTGGTGTCCGGTATCGGCAAATCGGGGCATATCGCCCGCAAGATCGCGGCCACGCTGGCCAGCACCGGTACGCCGGCCTTCTTCGTCCACCCGGCCGAGGCCAGCCACGGCGACCTCGGGATGGTCACCTCCGACGACGTCTTCATCGGCATCTCCTATTCCGGCGAATCCGAAGAACTCGTGGCGATCCTGCCGCTCGTGAAGCGGATCGGCGCGAAGCTGATCGCGATCACGGGCCGCGCGGAATCGAGCCTCGGCACGCTCGCCGACGTGAACCTGAACGCCGCGGTCTCGAAAGAGGCCTGCCCGATGAACCTCGCGCCCACCGCGAGCACGACCGCCGCGCTCGCGCTCGGCGACGCGCTCGCCGTGGCGGTGCTCGACGCGCGCGGCTTCGGCTCGGAAGATTTCGCGCGCTCGCACCCGGGCGGCGCGCTCGGCCGGCGCCTGCTCACCTACGTGCGCGACGTGATGCGCTCGGGCGACGACGTCCCGTCCGTCGGGCTCGACGCGACACTGTCGGACGCCCTGTTCCAGATCACCGCGAAGCGCCTCGGCATGACCGCGGTGGTCGACGCCGGCGGCAAGGTCGCGGGCATCTTCACCGATGGCGACCTGCGCCGCGTGCTCGCGCGTGACGGCGACTTCCGCACGCTGCCGATCACCGACGTGATGACGCGCGACCCGCGCACGGTTGCACCGGATCACCTGGCGGTCGAGGCCGTGGAACTGATGGAGCGCCATCGGATCAACCAGATGCTGGTGGTCGATGCCGACGGCGTGCTGATCGGCGCGCTGAACATGCACGACCTGTTTTCGAAGAAGGTGATCTGATGAGCGCAGCGCTGACTGCGGCCGAACGCGCGAGCCGCGTGAAGCTGATGATTTTCGACGTCGACGGTGTGCTGACCGACGGCGGCCTGCTGTTTACCGCGGCCGGCGACGCGATGAAGTCGTTCAATTCGCTCGACGGCCACGGCGTGAAGCTGCTCGGCGAAGCCGGCATCGCGACCGCGATCATCACGGGCCGCCGCTCGGAGATCGTCGCGGCGCGTGCGAAGGAAATGAAGATCGCGCACCTGTTCCAGGGCGTCGAAAACAAGCTCACCGTGTTCACCGACCTGATCGCCTCGCTCGGCCTCACCGCCGACCAGTGCGGCTACATGGGCGACGACTGGCCCGACCTGCCCGTGATGCTGCGCTGCGGCTTCGCGACGGCCCCCGCGAACGCGCATCCCGAGGTGATCGCCCGCGCGCACTGGGTGGCCGAGGCTCGCGGCGGCCATGGCGCCGTCCGCGAAGTCTGCGACGCGATCCTGCGCGCGCAGCGCCGCTACGACGCGCTGCTCGCGGCCGCCTGCGGAGCCTGACGGATGAACACGCATTTCCGCTGGACCCAGTTGCTGCCGCTCGTCGCGGTCGCCGCGCTCGCGGGCATCACCTGGTGGCTGCTGCAGGCCACGCTGCCGCCGCCCGGCGAGGGCACCGTGCAGCCGAAGCGCCACACGCCCGACTATTTCGCCGACAACTTCTCGGTCACCGAGCTCGACCAGTCGGGCGCGACCCAGTACCGGCTGACGGCCGCGAAGCTGATCCATTACGAAGACACCGAAGACAGCGATCTGACCGATCCGGCCATGCGCGCGTTCCAGCCCGGCAAGCCGGTCGTGACGACCACCTCGAAGCGCGGCACCGTCAACGGCGACGTGTCGATCGTCGACTTGTACGACGACGCGCGCATCCTGCGCGCGGCCGGCGGCGGCGATCCGCAGATGCAGGCTGATTCCCAGCATTTCCGGATCTTCGTCAATGACGATGTGATCCAGACCGAAAAGCCGGTTAAACTTCAGCGCGGCCTGTCGCTCGTCAACGCGACCGACGGCATGAAGTACAACAACGTCACCCGGGTCATCGAGCTTTACGGCAACGTGCGCGGCACGATCGCCGCGCAGGACACGTCCGGCGGCTCGAAAGCTCAACCCAAGTGACGCATCCCTCACGTGACTGCATGAACGAATCGTTCCCTCGACAGATTTCCGGCGGCGCTGCGCGCGCCGTCCGCGCCGCGCTTGCCGCGACGCTCGTGGCGCTCCCGCTGGTCGGGCTGGCGCCGCTCGCCCATGCCGAGAAGGCCGACCAAGGCAAGCCGATCAACGTCGAGGCCGACAACCTGACCTATGACGACCTGAAGCAGGTCACGGTCGCGACCGGCAACGTCGTGATCACGAAGGGCACGATCATCATCAAGGGCGATCGCGTCGAAGTGCGCCAGGACCCGGAAGGCTATCAGTACGCCACTTCGTTCGGCAGCGGCAAGAAGCACGCGACGTTCCGCCAGAAGCGCGAAGGCCTCGACGAGTACATCGACGGCGACGCCGAGCGCATCGACTACGACGGCAAGCAGGACCTGACCACGCTGACCACCGCCGCGACCGTGCGCCGCCTGCAGGGTACGTCGACCGTCGCCGATACCGTGCACGGCAGCGTGATCACGTACGACGGCCAGCGCGACTTCTACACCGCGAAGGGCGGCAAGGACGTCGCCGCGCCGGGCAACCCGAACGGCCGCGTGCGCGCGATGCTGTCGCCGAAGAACGGCGGCCCCGCGCCGCTGAACGGCGCACCGGCAAAGCTGTCGCCGTCGACCACGATCCAGGGGGCGCCGGGCCAATGAACGCGCTACCGAACCGCCAGCCGGCCGGCACGACGAGCTCGCTCGTCGTCCGCAACCTGAAGAAGCGCTACGGCTCGCGCACGGTCGTCAAGGACGTGTCGCTCGACGTGAAGAGCGGCGAAGTCGTCGGCCTGCTCGGCCCGAACGGCGCCGGCAAGACCACGTCGTTCTACATGATCGTCGGCCTGGTGCCGCTCGACGCGGGCGAGATCTCGCTGAACGGCAGCTCGATCAGCCTGCTGCCGATCCACAAGCGCGCGTCGCTCGGCCTGTCGTACCTGCCGCAGGAAGCGTCCGTGTTCCGCAAGCTGACCGTCGAGGAGAACATCCGCGCGGTGCTCGAGCTGCAGCATGGCGAAGACGGCAAGCGGCTGTCGAAGGACGCGATCTCGTCGCGCGCCGAAGCGCTGCTCGACGAGCTGCAGATCGCCCACCTGCGCGAGAATCCCGCGCTGTCGCTGTCGGGCGGCGAACGGCGCCGGGTCGAAATCGCGCGCGCGCTGGCCACCAACCCGAACTTCATCCTGCTTGACGAACCGTTCGCCGGCGTCGACCCGATCGCGGTGCTCGAGATCCAGAAGATCGTCAAGTTCCTGAAGCAGCGTAACATTGGCGTGCTGATTACCGATCACAACGTCCGCGAAACGCTCGGCATCTGCGACCACGCCTACATCATCAGCGACGGCTCGGTGCTCGCCGCCGGCGCGCCAAGCGAAATCATCGAAAACGAAAGCGTACGCCGCGTGTACCTCGGCGAACACTTCCGGATGTAACTCCTCCTCGTGGCTGGCTGCACCCCGCCCGGCGTCGCCGCGCGGGGCCGCGCCCCGCTTCGCGGCCATGCCCGCGGCCGGGCGGCGCGCCGCGCGTAATCGCGGATGGCTCAACGCGCCTGGGTCGTGGCAAACTGCCGGTATGACTCCCTCCTTGCCATGAAAGCCAGCCTTCAACTCCGCCTGTCGCAACATCTGGCGCTGACGCCCCAGCTACAGCAGTCGATCCGGCTCCTGCAGTTGTCGACGCTCGAATTGCAGCAGGAAGTCGCGATGGCCGTCGCGCAGAACCCGCTGCTCGAGAACGAGGATGAATGGATCGCGAGCCCGCTGCGTGTCGCTGCGGACGGATCGCTGATCGCGCAGACGCCTCCCGCGCAGAACACCGAGCCCGCAGCGACCAACGGCAGCAGTTCGTCGAGCGATCGTGCCGAGCGCGACGAGCCGGCCGGCGCGGACGAATACGACGGTTATGCATCCGGCGACGGCAACGACGGCCCGCAGTGGAACCTCGACGAATACGGCCGCTCGAGCGGCGCATCCGACGACGACGACCTCCCGCCGCTGCAGGTGCAGGAAGCGGCGACGTCGCTGCGCGACCACCTGTCCGCGCAGTTGCGCGTCACGCAGGCCGGCCCGCGCGACCGCGCGCTCGTGATGTTCCTGATCGAATCGCTCGACGACGACGGCTACCTGACCGCCACGCTCGATGAAGTGCTCGCCGACCTGCCGCCCGAGCTGGAGATCGACTGCGACGAACTGAACGCGGCGCTCGCGCTGCTGCACAGCTTCGATCCGGCCGGGGTCGGTGCCCGTTCGGCATCCGAATGCCTGAAGCTGCAGTTGCTGCGCCTCGATCCGTCCCCGACACGCACGCTCGCGCTCGAGATCGTGTCGCAGCATCTCGAGCTGCTCGCCGCCCGCGACTTCACGCGGCTGCGCAAGCATCTGAAGGCGAGCGACGACGCGCTGCGCGACGCGCACACGCTGATCCGCTCGCTGGAGCCGTTCCCCGGCGCCGCATACGGCAAGGCCGAGGCCGACTACGTCGTGCCCGACATCATCGTGAAGAAGGCCGGCCAGGGATGGCTCGCGGAGCTCAATCCGGAGGTCGTGCCGCGCCTGCGGATCAACAACCTTTACGCGAACATCCTGCGCAACAGCCGCGGCGATCCGTCGGCCGGTTCGCTCAAGCAGCAGCTCCAGGAAGCACGCTGGCTGATCAAGAACATCCAGCAGCGTTTCGACACGATCCTGCGTGTCGCGCAGGCCATTGTCGAGCGTCAAAAGAACTTCTTTGCGCACGGTGAAATTGCCATGCGCCCCTTGGTTTTGCGGGAAATTGCTGATACGCTGGGCCTACACGAGTCGACTGTCAGCCGTGTGACAACCGGGAAGTACATGCTGACCCCGTTCGGGACGCTTGAATTTAAGTACTTCTTCGGATCTCACGTCTCGACCGACACCGGTGGCGCCGCTTCGTCGACAGCCATCCGAGCCCTCATCAAGCAACTGATAGGAGCTGAAGACCCTAAATCGCCACTTTCGGACAGCCGCATTGCCGAGCTGCTGGCAGAACAGGGATTCGTGGTCGCGCGCCGCACGGTTGCGAAGTATCGCGAAGCCCTCAAGATCCCGGCAGTGAATCTGCGCAAGTCTCTTTAAGCCTGCTGCCTGCCCGGCGGCAGGCGTGTCCCGACCACCGCGCACACGGGGAACAGGCCGGGCGACCTGTCCGCGATACGCCGCCTTCATGCGGCACGGGCAAGTCGACCGGAGCGCCGCCTCGATGCGGCCGGGTGGTCACTCGCTTGGAGAAGCACTATGAACCTGAAGATCAGTGGACATCATCTCGAAGTCACGCCTGCAATTCGCGAATACGTGATCACCAAGCTGGACCGGGTGCTACGGCATAGCGATCAGGTGATCGATGGCACTGTGATCCTCTCGGTCGACAACCACAAGGAAAAGGACAAGCAGCAGCGCGCGGAAATCAACCTGCACCTGAAGGGCAAGGACATCTTCGTCGAAAGCGCGAACGGTAACCTGTATGCAGCGATCGACCTGCTGATCGACAAGCTGGACCGCCAGGTCGTCAAGCACATGGAGCGTCTGCAAACGCACGCGCACGACCCGATCAAGCTTCAACCGTCGATCGACCAGATCGAACTGCCGCCGCAGTAACCTTCACCGCAACACACACGTCGCCCGGTTCGCCGGGCGTTTTTTTTGCGACTCCGCGCAGGGGTGCAACCGGTCCGTCCGCGCTGCGCCACGCACGCGGCTGTGCTCTATAATGTTCCGGTTATCGCCGGGGGGCGCTGGATGCGGTAGCTGCCTTGCAGGTTGCCGATGCCGAACGCCTTGATATCGCCGAACATGGATAGTCAGTCTGCCGCCGCAAGGAGACCCCAGGCCGCCCAATCGCCTGCCAACATGAATCGCCTAGCCAAAATCCTGCCCATAGAGAACGTCGTCATCGACCTCTCAGTCACCAGCAAGAAACGCGTGTTCGAACAAGCCGGGCTGATGTTCGAGAATCAGAACGGCATCGCCCGCAGCACCGTCACGGACAACCTGTTCGCGCGCGAGCGCCTCGGCTCGACCGGGCTCGGCGAAGGCGTCGCGATTCCGCACGGGCGCATCAAGGGGCTCAAGCACCCGCTCGCCGCGTTCGTCCGGCTCGCCGATGCGATCCCGTTCGAAGCCCCCGACGGCCAGCCGGTCGGTCTCCTGATCTTCCTGCTCGTGCCCGAGCAAGCCACCCAGCAGCACCTCGAGATCCTGTCGGAAATCGCGCAACTGCTGTCCGATCGCGACGCGCGCGAGCGTCTGCACAACGAAACGGATATCGCCGAGTTGCATCGCCTGCTCACTCAGTGGCAACCTTGAGTTGATCCGGGCGGAATATTTTCCCGTACGCGGCGGCACACGCCGCCGTTCAGGGCCGCCCGGCACCGGCCCGGCATGGCGACGTCCGTCGCCGCGCGCACGCACCGGCCCATTGGAGTGACGAGAGTCATGGATACGTCCAGCATCAACGCCCAGAGCATCTTCGACGACAACGCGGCCACGCTGAAACTGAGCTGGCTGACGGGGCATGAAGGCTGGGAGCGCGGTTTTTCGGCCGACACCGTCGGCAATGCAACCTCGAGCGCCGACCTGGTCGGCCACCTGAACCTGATCCACCCGAACCGGATCCAGGTGCTCGGCGAAGCGGAAATCGACTACTACCAGCGGCAAACCGACGAAGACCGCTCGCGCCACATGGCCGAGCTGATCGCGCTCGAGCCGCCGTTCCTCGTCGTCGCCGGCGGCGCCGCGGCGCCGCCCGAACTCGTGCTGCGCTGCACGCGCTCGTCGACCCCGCTGTTCACCACGCCGATGTCGGCCGCCGCGGTGATCGACAGCCTGCGGCTCTACATGTCGCGCATCCTCGCGCCGCGCGCGACGCTGCACGGCGTGTTCATCGACATCCTCGGGATGGGCGTGCTGCTGACCGGCGATTCGGGCCTCGGCAAGAGCGAGCTCGGCCTCGAGCTGATCAGCCGCGGCCACGGCCTCGTCGCCGACGACGCGGTCGATTTCGTCCGACTTGGCCCCGATTTCGTCGAAGGGCGCTGCCCGCCGCTGCTGCAGAACCTGCTCGAAGTGCGCGGTCTGGGCCTGCTCGACATCAAGACGATCTTCGGCGAAACCGCCGTGCGGCGAAAAATGAAGCTGAAGCTGATCGTCCAGCTCGTGCGGCGCCCCGACGGCGAATTCCAGCGCCTGCCGCTCGAAAGCCAGACGGTCGACGTGCTCGGCCTGCCGATCAGCAAGGTCACGATCCAGGTCGCGGCCGGCCGCAACCTCGCGGTGCTCGTCGAGGCGGCTGTCCGGAACACGATCCTGCAGTTGCGCGGAATCGACACGTTGCGCGATTTCATGGATCGGCAACGACTCGCGATGCAAGATCCCGACAGTCAGTTCCCCGGCAAACTGGTGTAACCGCACGCGCCGGCCACGCAACGCCGACGCGTCGAGCCGGTGCTATGATGAAACGTCAGGATTCTCTGCTTCCCATGCGCATCGTCCTCATCACCGGCATCTCCGGCTCAGGCAAGTCCGTCGCGCTGAACGCGCTCGAAGACGCAGGCTATTACTGCGTCGACAACCTGCCGCCGCACGTGCTTCCCGAACTCGCCCGCTACCTCGCCGAGGATGGCAAGCGCCGGCTCGCGGTCGCGATCGACGCGCGCTCGAGCGCGTCGCTCGACGAAATGCCCGGCCTGATCCGCGATCTGTCGCGCGAGCACGACGTGCGCGTGCTGTTCCTCAACGCGAGCACCCAGGCGCTGATCCAGCGCTTCTCCGAGACGCGCCGCCGCCATCCGCTGTCCGGCTCGCTGTCGCACGATGCGGACGTCGGCCTGCTGTCGTCGCTCGAGGAAGCGATCGAGCGCGAACGCCACCTCGTCGCGCCGCTCGCCGAATTCGGCCACCAGATCGACACCAGCACGCTGCGCGCGAACGCGCTGCGGACGTGGGTCAAGCGCTTCATCGAGCAGAAGAACAACGACCTGATGGTGATGTTCGAATCGTTCGGCTTCAAGCGCGGCGTGCCGCTCGACGCCGACCTGATGTTCGACGTGCGCGCGCTGCCGAATCCGTACTACGACCACCAGTTGCGCCCGCTCACCGGGCTCGACCAGCCGGTCATCGCCTTTCTCGACGCACTGCCGATCGTCCACCAGATGATCGACGACATCCATGCGTTCCTGATGAAATGGCTGCCGCACTTCCGCGATGACAACCGCAGCTACCTGACCGTCGCCATTGGCTGCACCGGTGGGCAGCATCGGTCGGTGTTCATCGCGGAAACGCTCGCCGCGCGCCTTGCGCACGACGCGAACGTGATCGTGCGGCATCGTGACGCGCCAGTGGATGTCGACGCGTCGTCGCGGCTCGTCTCCGAGGTCGACCGACCCTAGCGACGCCCGCCCCAACGCCCGCGCGCCATGTCCTCCCTATCGACCACCCTGATCGACCTGCCGCTGTTTCCGCTGCACACGGTGCTGTTTCCGGGGGGCCTGCTCCCGCTCAAGGTGTTCGAGGCGCGCTATCTCGACATGGCCCGCGCGTGCCTGCGCGACGACGCACCGTTCGGCGTGTGCCTGCTGAAGAGCGGGCCGGAAGTCGCGCAGGACGGCGCCGTATCGGTGCCCGAGACCATCGGCTGCATGGCGCGCATCACCGAATGCGATACCGGTGAATTCGGCATGCTGTACCTGCAGGCGGTCGGCACGCAGCGTTTCGAGCTGCTGTCGTACCGCGTCGAAGGCAACGGGCTGCTGGTCGGCATCGCGGAGCCGCTGCCCGACGACATCCCGCTCGAAGGCGAGCAGTCACTCGCGCAGTTCGGCTCGTGCGCCGAGGTGCTCGAGCGCATCATCGACGCGCTGAAGAAGTCCGATCCGGAGAAGATGCCGTTCGGCGAACCGTTCCGCCTCGACGATCCGAGCTGGGTATCGAACCGTCTCGCGGAACTGCTGCCGCTCGACCTGCGCGCGCGGCAGAAGCTGATGGAGTTTCCGGACGTCGGCGCGCGCATCGATGCCGTGCACCACGTGCTCGACCGGCATGGCTGGTTATAGCGTGCCCGGGACCTGTCGCTTTGCCTGAGCTATCCGGGAGAGGGCATCCCACGAGGGGCTTCCGTCCGGGCGAAAAGCCGGGCCGGCGTTTCCCGAATCACCCCAGACAGCCATTTCGCGCCAGCCAACCCAAGGCGACTTCCGTCGGCACGAAAAACCACGAGCGTCCGACGTCTCCCTGAAAACGCGGCATGCGCCGCGCCTCTCCCCTTCGTTACAGCAGCGGCCCGCTCAGCGCATCGAGCAGCTTGCGCACGGGCGCCGGCACGCCGTACGCGTCGAGCCGGCTCAGCGGCACCCAGGCGGTGTCCGCGTCCCGCGCGCCGGCAGGCAGACCGCCGTCGGCCATGTCGCTCAGCCGCGGCTCGATCTCGAGCCGGAAATGCGTGAACGTGTGCGTGAGCGGCGCGAGCGGCACCGTGCCGCCGCCGCCGAAGCCGCGTGCGAGTTCCGCGAGCGCGGCGTCGCCGTCCGCCTGCGGCAGGCTCCACAGCCCGCCCCAGATGCCGGTCGGCGGCCGCCGCTCGAGCAGCACGGCGTCACCGTCGCGCAGCACGAGCATCCAGGTCTTGCGGGTCGGCACGGCCTTCTTCGGCCGGGCGGCCGGCAGTTCGCGCTGGCGGCCCGTCGATTGCGCGACGCAGTCGCCCGCGAACGGGCAGCGCGCGCAATCGGGCTTGCCGCGCACGCACAGCGTCGCGCCGAGATCCATCAGCCCCTGCGTGTACGCGCTGACGTCGGCCGCGTTCGCGGCGTCGGGCAACAGCGATTCGGCGAGCGCCCACATGTCGTTCTCGACACGCTTCTCGCCCGGGAAGCCCTCGACGCCGAACACCCGCGCAAGCACGCGCTTCACGTTGCCGTCGAGGATCGTCGCGCGCGCGCCGTACGCGAACGACGCGATCGCCGCGGCCGTCGAACGGCCGATGCCCGGCAATTCGGCCAGCGCGTCGGGCGTCGCCGGGAACGCACCACCGTGCTCGGCGACGACGACCTGCGCGCAGCGATGCAGGTTGCGCGCGCGCGAGTAGTAGCCGAGCCCCGCCCAGAGCGCCATCACGTCGTCGGTCGGCGCGGCCGCGAGCGCGGCGACGTCGGGGTAGCGTTCGAGAAAGCGCGTGTAATACGGGATGACGGTCGATACCTGCGTCTGCTGCAGCATGATTTCCGACAGCCAGATCCGGTACGGATCACGGGTGTTCTGCCACGGCAGGTCGTGGCGGCCATGCTCGCGCTGCCACGCGACCAGGCGCGTGGCGAACGTGCGATGCAGCGGCGTGACGGGGAACGGAGCGGGGGCGATGCGGGGAGGCTTCAAGTTATCTAATTGTGGAAAAAGGTTTCAACGCTGGCAGGTCGGACAGAAATAGGTCGACCGCTGACCCTGCACGATCTGGCGGATCGGCGTGTTGCATACGCGGCATGGCTGGCCCGCACGGTCGTAGACGAAGCAGTCGAGCTGGAAATAGCCGCTTTCGCCGTTGCTGCCGACGAAATCGCGCAATGTGCTGCCGCCGCGCTCAATCGCGTCGGCAAGCGTCGCGCGCACAGCGTCGGCCAGACGCTCGTAGCGCGGCAGCGACACCTTGCCGGCGGCCGTCGTCGGCCGGATGCCGGCGCGAAACAGGCTCTCCGACGCATAGATGTTGCCGACGCCGACGACCATGTCGCCCGCGAGCAGCGCCTGCTTGACCGACACGGTGCGTCCGCGCGTGCGCGCGTGCAGCAGCGCGCCGGTGAACGCCGGCGAGAACGGCTCGACGCCGAGGCTCGCGAGGAGCGGATGCGCATGCACGTCGCCCGCTTCGCGCGGGTGCCACAGCACCGCGCCGAAGCGACGCGGATCGCGGAACCGCAACACGAATTCGTCGAAGATCCAGTCGATGTGGTCGTGCTTCGCGGCGACCGGCACGCCGGCCGCGGGCAGCACGCGCAGCGTGCCCGTCATGCCGAGGTGGACGATGAACCAGCCCGCGTCGACCTCGAACAGCAGGTACTTGCCGCGACGCTCGACGGCGCGCACCTCGCGCGCGCGCAACTGCTCGGCGAGCCCCGCCGGCACGGGCCAGCGCAGCATCTCGGTACGGACGTCGACACTCTCGACGCGGCGGCCCGCGACAAAGGGCTCGATGCCCCGGCGCGTGACTTCGACTTCTGGCAACTCTGGCATGTTTTGCGGGTCTGAGACTGGATTCACGATCGTGCGTGTATTGTAGCGAGCGCGTTACAATCGGTTGAAACATCGAACGGATTTCCATGACTCTGCCCTCGAAGCTGCTTCAGAAGCGTCACGCCGCCGTGCGCGGCGCGCGCGCCTTCCCGGTCCGCCGTGCACTCGGCGCCGCGCTGTTTGCCGCCTGGACCCTCACCGCCTTCCCGGCCCACGCGCAGGATCCGGCATCGGACGACGCGGAGTCGCAGGGCGCGTTCGAGCATGTGATGCCGGACGAGAAAAAGGATCTCCCCGGCGTTCCGCTGACGAGCCAGATCGTCTACCAGGTGCTCGCCGCCGAGGTCGCGCTGCAGCGTAACCAGCCCGCGCCGGCCTACCAGACCTACCTCGCGCTCGCCCGCGACACGCGCGATCCGCGCATGGCGCAGCGTGCGACCGAGATCGCGCTCGGCGCGCAGAGTCCGGCCGACGCGCTGTCCGCCGCGAACCTGTGGCGCCAGTACGCACCCGATTCGAATCGCGCATCGCAGGTCGACGCCGCATTGCTGGTGCTCGCCGGCAAGCCGGCCGATGCACAGCCGATGCTCGCGCGCGAGCTGGCCCGGGCGACCGGCGAGACGCGCGGCCCGGCGATCCTCGCGCTGCAGGCGCTGCTCGTGCGCGGCTCCGACCGCGTCGGCGGCCTCGCGGTGCTGAAGGACATGCTGAAGAACGACCTGAACCGGCCCGAAGCCCAGCTCGCGATCGCGCGCCAGCAGCTCGCGGTCGACGACAAGGACGGCGCCGCGCAGTCGCTGAAGCAGGCGCTGCAGCTCCGCCCCGACTACCTGCCGGCGGCTTTGATGCTGTCGCAGATGGGGCCGGCGGAACGCGCGGCGGGCATCACGTCGTTCGAGAAGTATGTTCAGCAGAATCCGAAGTCGCGCGATGCGCGGCTCGCGCTGTCGCAGCTCTATCTCGCCGACGATCGCCTCGACGACGCGCAGAAGCAGTTCGAGACGATGCGCAAGCTCGACGCGAAGGATCCGACGCCGCTGATGGCGCTCGCGCTGATCAAGATCCAGCAGAAGAAGCTCGACGAAGCGACCGGCTACCTGAAGCAGTACGTCCAGCTCGGCGACAAGCAGCCGAATCTCGACGTCGGCCAGGGCTACATCTACCTCGCGCAGATCGCGATCGACCAGAACAACGACGCGCAGGCGTCGCAGTGGCTCGACAAGGTCGACCAGACGAGCCAGCACTACCTGCCCGCACAGATCACGCGCGCGCAATTGCTGCAGAAACAGGGCAAGACCGACGAGGCGCGCAAGGTGCTCGACGACCTGCCGATCACGGATCCGCGCGATGCGGCCGTGGTCGCACGCACCGACGCGTCGATCCTGTTCACCGCGAAGCGCTACCCGGAAGCCGAGGCACGGCTCGGGCAGGCGGTCCAGGACTTCCCCGACGATCCCGACCTGCGCTACGACTACGCGATGGCGGCCGAAAAGACCGGCCACTACACGACGATGGAAAAGCAGCTGCGCGAGCTGATCCGCACCCAGCCCGACAATCCGCAGGCGTACAACGCACTCGGCTATTCGCTCGCCGACCGCAACCAGCGGCTCCCCGAAGCCAGCAAGCTGATCGACAAGGCGATGACGCTCGCGCCGAACGACGCGTACATCATGGACAGCCTCGGCTGGGTGAAGTACCGGATGGGCGATACGGCCGGCGCGGCGAAGGTGTTGCGGCGTGCGTACGAACTGCAGCCGAACGCCGAGATCGGCGCGCATCTCGGCGAAGTGCTGTGGAAGAGCGGCGCGCAGGACGATGCGCGTTCCGCATGGCGTGACGCACAGAAGCTCGAGCCGGACAACGACACGCTCGTGCAGACGCTGAAACGCCTCCAGATCAACGGTCTCTGATGCAGATGTTCCCGACGTTTTCCCTGTCCTTCCGCGCGCAGCGCACGCTGGCCGCAGCCGGCGCGGCGCTCGTGCTCGCCGGCTGCGCGAGCACGCCGCCGTCGGCCAGCGCGCCGACCGGCGCGGCGCTGCAGACCGCCGCCACGCATGCTTACCATGGCCGCTTCGCGGTGCGGTACGACGACCGTCTCGGCAATCCGCAGAACGTGTACGGCAACTTCGACTGGCAGGAGCACGGCGACGACGTGTCGCTCGAGTTGCGCAGCCCGCTCGGCCAGACGCTCGCGGTCGTGAAATCGACGCCGCGCGCGGCGTCGCTCGAATTGCCGAACCGCCCGACGCAATATGCGCCTGACGTCGGCGACCTGATGCAGAAAACGCTCGGTTTCGAACTGCCGCTCGCGGGCCTGCGCTACTGGCTGCTGCCGACCGCCGCGCCCGCCACGCCCGCGCAGACGGTGCGCGATCCGGCCGACGGTACGCGCGTCAAGCAGATCCGCCAGGACGGCTGGACGATCGACTACCTTGCCTACGCGGATGCCCCGGCCACGGGCGTCAAACGCGTCAACCTCGTGCGCGCGACACCGCCGCTCGACATCAAGCTCGTGCTCGATCAGTGAGCACTGGCCCAGCCCAGACATACGCATGACCGATTCGACCCGCTCGCTGCGCAACTGCCTTGCGCCCGCGAAACTCAACCTGTTCCTGCACATCACCGGCCGCCGTCCGAACGGCTATCACGATCTGCAGAGCGTGTTCCAGTTGCTGAACTGGGGTGACACGCTGCACTTCACGCTCCGCGACGACGGCCGCGTCGCACGCGTCACCGACGTACCCGGCGTGCCCGAGGAAAGCGATCTTGTCGTGCGCGCAGCCAACCTGCTGAAAGCACATACGGGCACCGCGCAAGGTGTCGACATCGAGATCGACAAGCGCCTGCCGATGGGGGCCGGCCTCGGCGGCGGCAGCTCCGACGCGGCGACGACGCTGCTCGCGCTGAACCGCCTGTGGCACCTCGACCTGCCGCGCGCCGAACTCCAGTCGCTCGCGGTAAAACTCGGCGCCGACGTCCCGTTTTTTATTTTTGGAAAAAATGCGTTCGCAGAGGGTATCGGAGAAGAATTAGCTGAGGTACAATTGCCGACTCGCTGGTTCTTGGTTGTAACGCCCCGCGTTCACGTCCCAACCGCTGAAATATTTTCAGATGAGTTGTTGACAAGAGATTCGAAGCGCGTCACAATTACGGACTTTCTTGCACAGCAAAGCAGCGACGCGGGATGGCCAGATAGTTTCGGTCGGAACGATATGCAGCAAGTTGTGACAAGTAAGTACGCGGAAGTTGCGCAGGTGGTCAAATGGTTGTATGATGTGACCCCCGCGAGGATGACCGGCTCCGGAGCAAGCGTGTTTGCAGCGTTTCGCAGCAAGCATGAGGCAGAAGCGGCGCAAGCCAAGCTGCCCACCGGTTGGAACGGTGCAGTTGCCGAGAGCCTGAACGAGCATCCGCTCTTCGCTTTCGCGTCATGAAGTTTTACTTTGCCGAACGGCCTACACAAGTTCGGTGAAGTTATCAGTTAAGTGTAGGGGAGTCGCCAAGTTGGTCAAGGCACCGGATTTTGATTCCGGCATGCGAGGGTTCGAGTCCTTCCTCCCCTGCCAAAAATTTTCCCGCATTTCCCGCCTAAGCCCGAAGCAGGTGCACGATGAGCAGCCATGACGGCCTGATGGTTTTTACTGGCAACGCGAATCCCGCGCTCGCCCAGGAAGTCGTCAATATCCTTGGAATTCCCCTCGGCAAAGCAATGGTCAGCCGTTTCTCCGACGGCGAGATCCAGGTCGAGATCCAGGAAAACGTGCGTGGCAAGGACGTCTTCGTCCTGCAATCCACGTGCGCACCGACGAACGACAACCTGATGGAACTGATGATCATGGTCGATGCGCTCAAGCGCGCATCCGCCGGCCGGATCACTGCAGCCATCCCCTACTTCGGTTACGCCCGTCAGGATCGCCGCCCGCGTTCGGCGCGCGTCGCGATCTCGGCGAAGGTCGTCGCGAACATGCTGGAAATTGCCGGCGTCGAGCGGATCATCACGATGGATCTGCACGCCGACCAGATTCAAGGCTTCTTCGACATCCCGGTCGACAACATCTACGCAACGCCAATCCTGCTGGGTGACCTGCGCAAGCAGAACTACCCGGATCTGCTCGTCGTGTCGCCGGACGTCGGCGGCGTGGTGCGTGCCCGGGCACTCGCGAAGCAGCTCAACTGCGATCTCGCGATCATCGACAAGCGTCGCCCGAAGGCGAACGTCTCCGAAGTGATGAACATCATCGGTGAAGTCGAAGGCCGCACCTGCGTGATCATGGACGACATGGTCGATACGGCAGGCACGCTCTGCAAGGCTGCTCAAGTGCTGAAAGAGCGCGGCGCGAAGCAGGTCTTCGCCTACGCGACGCACCCGGTGCTGTCGGGTGGCGCAGGCGACCGCATCGCCGCATCGGCCCTCGACGAGCTGGTCGTCACCGACACGATCCCGCTGTCCGCCGAATCGCTCGGCTGCTCGAAGATCCGTGCACTGACGAGCGCGAGCCTGCTGGCCGAAACGTTCTCGCGGATCCGCCGCGGCGACTCGGTGATGTCGCTGTTCGCGGAATCCTGATCGCGAATCGACTGAACAAAGCATGCGCAGAAAGCGAAGCGGCAACGCTTCGCTTTTTGCACAATCGGACGGGATAGACGAAACCCCGGCCGTTTCATCGGGGGCCGCAATTTGACGGCCCCGTTTTACTGCCTGGTCGCGGGCAGCTATTGGAGAATCACATGAAAGTCGTCGCTTTCGAGCGCCAAGAGCAAGGTACGGGTGCGAGCCGCCGCCTGCGCAACGCTGGTAAGACCACGGGTATCGTTTACGGTGGCGAAGCAGCCCCGCAAAAGATCGAACTCGATCACAACGCCCTGTGGCACGCCCTGAAGAAGGAAGCTTTCCACTCGTCGATCCTCGACCTCGAAGTGGCTGGCCAGTCGCAACAGGTTCTGCTGCGCGACGTGCAATACCACCCGTTCAAGCAACTGGTGCTGCACGTGGACTTCCAACGCGTTGACGCGAAGAAGAAGCTGCACACGAAGGCTCCGCTGCACTTCCTGAACGCTGAAATCAGCCCGGCCGTGAAGCTGTCGAGCGCGATCGTTTCGCACGTCGCGACGGAAATCGAAATCGAGTGCCTGCCGGCTGACCTGCCGGAGTTCCTCGAAGTCGACCTGTCGAAGATCGAAGCCGGTCAATCGCTGCACGCGAAGGACATCACGCTGCCGAAGGGCGTCGCGCTGGTCGCGCACATCGACGCGGAAAACCCGGTTGTCGCATCGGCGACGGTCCCGGCTGGTGCCGTGTCGGACGCAGCAGAAGGCGAAACGCCGGCTGCCTGAGCGGGCTGCCCACGCGCCCCATCGATCCGTTTCTCGAAACGGTCGACGCAACCCGCCGCGGCTTGCCCGGCGGGTTTTTCTTTTTCTGCGCCCAGGCGGCCGTTGCCGCCTTCGAAACGTCATGATCAAACTGATCGTCGGCCTCGGCAATCCCGGGGCGGAATACACCGCGACGCGCCACAACGCCGGCTTCTGGCTGATCGACCAGCTCGCCCGCGAAGCCGGCGCGACGCTGCGCGACGAGCGCCGCTTCCACGGCTTCTACGCGAAAGCGCGCCTGCACGGCGAGGAAGTCCACCTGCTCGAGCCGCAAACCTACATGAACCGCTCCGGCCAGTCGGTCGTCGCGCTCGCGCAATTCTTCAAGATCCTGCCCGACCAGATCCTCGTCGCGCACGACGAGCTCGATCTGCCGCCCGGCACCGTGAAGCTGAAGCTCGGCGGCGGCAGCGGCGGCCACAACGGCCTGAAGGACATCACCGCGCACCTGTCGTCGCAGCAGTACTGGCGGCTGCGGATCGGCATCGGCCATCCGCGCGACCTGATTCCGGAAAGCGCGCGCGCCGGCGCGAAGCCCGACGTCGCGAACTTCGTGCTGAAGCCGCCGCGCCGCGAGGAACAGGACGTGATCGACGCGTCGATCGAACGCGCGCTCGCCGTGATGCCGATGGTCGTCAAGGGCGAACTCGACCGCGCGACGATGCAGTTGCATCGCAACTGACCGCATCGCACCGCTCCGGTGCATCGAGCCGTCCGGCGCCGCCGGGCGGCCCCGCCCGCCCCTTCCTGCGCGCACATGCGGTAATCTGGTCGCTTTGCCCGACAGGAGCCAAGCGGTGAGCCGTTACTGGAGCGACATCGTTCAGCAACTCGTGCCTTACGTGCCGGGCGAGCAGCCTGCGCTCGCACACCCCGTCAAGCTGAACACCAACGAGAATCCCTATCCGCCGTCGCCGCGCGTCGTCGCGGCAATCGCACGCGAACTCGGCGAGACCGGCGACACGCTGCGCCGCTATCCCGACCCGGTTGCGCGCGCGCTGCGCGAAGCGGTCGCGGCGCATCACCGGATCAAGCCCGAGCAGGTGTTCGTCGGCAACGGTTCCGACGAGGTGCTCGCGCACACGTTCCAGGCGCTGCTCAAGCACGACCGGCCGCTGCGCTTTCCCGACATCACGTACAGCTTCTATCCGACCTATGCGCGCCTGTACGGCGTCCAGACGTCGATCGTGCCGCTCGCGGACGACTTCTCGATCAGAGTCGACGACTATCTCGACGACGCCGGCGGCGTGCTGTTTCCGAACCCGAACGCACCGACCGGGCGCGCGCTGCCGCTCGCTGACGTCGAGCGGATCGCAGCGGCGAATCCGTCGTCGGTCGTCGTGATCGACGAAGCGTATGTCGACTTCGGCGCGCAGTCCGCGATCACGCTGATCGACCGCTACCCGAACCTGCTCGTCGTCCACACGACGTCGAAGGCGCGCTCGCTCGCGGGCATGCGCGTCGGCTTCGCATTCGGTGACGCAGCGCTGATCGACGCGCTGAACCGCGTGAAGGACAGCTTCAACTCGTACCCGCTCGACCGGCTCGCGCAAGTGGCCGCGCAGGCCGCCTATGAAGACACCGACTATTTCAACGCAACCTGTCGGCGCGTGATCGACAGCCGAACGCGTCTGACGCATGCGCTGGACGCACTCGGCTTCGACATCGTGCCGTCGGCCGCGAATTTCGTGTTCGCGCGCCATCCTGCGCACGACGCGGGCGCGATCGCAGCGAAACTGAAGGAACGGGAGATTTTCGTGCGGCACTTCCGGCTGCCGCGGATCGACCAGCACCTTCGCATCACCGTCGGCACCGACGCCGAATGCGATGCGCTCGTCGCGGCGTTGCGCGAGCTGCTGGCCTGAAACGGAAGAACCGGCGCCGGGCGGCGCCGACCCGGATGCGTGACGGGCGTGCCGAAGGACTCGAGCGCGCGCGTCACCGCTGAATCACGACGCGTCGTCGCCCTTTTCGGCGGTCAACGCGTGATACTTCTCCATCAATTGCGCGTGCGATTCGTCATGCTGCGGATCGCGCGGAATGCATTCGACCGGACACACCTGCTGGCACTGCGGTTCGTCGAAATGGCCGACGCACTCGGTGCACTTGTTCGGGTCGATCACGTAGATGTCCGGGCCCATCGAAATCGCGCCGTTCGGGCACTCGGGCTCGCACACGTCGCAATTGATGCACTCGTCGGTAATCATCAAAGCCATACTGATCTCACTTCTTCAGGCCGACGGCCGGCTTCACGACGAAACCGGCCGGCGCCGCATCACGCGGCAGGGCCTCCGATCGCAGCGACTTTCTCGGTCAGCCACTTCTCGACGGACGGGAACACGAACTTGCTGACATCGCCGCCCAACTGCGCGATTTCGCGCACGATCGTCCCCGAGATGAACTGGTACTGATCGGACGGCGTCATGAACATCGTCTCGACGTCGGGCAGCAGGTAGCGGTTCATCCCCGCCATCTGGAACTCGTATTCGAAATCGGACACGGCGCGCAGGCCGCGCACGATCACGCGCGCATTGTTGGTGCGGACGAAATCCTTCAGGAGGCCGGTGAAACTCATCACCTTCACGTTCGGATAATGGCCGAGCACCTCGTTCGCAATCGTCAGACGTTCTTCGAGCGAGAAGAACGGCTTTTTCGCGCGGCTGTCGGCCACACCGACCACCAGCGTATCAAAAATGCTCGACGCACGCCGCACGAGGTCTTCGTGCCCGCGCGTCAGCGGATCGAACGTACCGGGATACACGGCGACTACCATGTCGCTCCTCCTGTCATCACGCAAACGGGATGGCAGCCGTGCGATGCGCACGCCGCTGCCGAGATGGGCATGCGTCGCCTTTGCGGCGCGCCGCCTCGTATGGAACGCGCATTATTCATCATTTTCGCGCCGCAGCAAATGATAGTGAACCGCACCGGCCTTGCCGTGCTTCACGACCTCCCAGCCGGCGAGTGCGTCGTGCGCGGCCGGATCGAGCTCCGCCCCCGTCTCGACGTACAGCGCGCCGCCCGCCGCGACGAGCGGCGCCGCCAGCGCAATCGCGCGCTCGAGCGCGGCCAGATCGTCGAACGGCGGATCGAGAAACACGACGTCGAACGCGCCCGGCGTGAGCCCGGCCGCGAGCCGCAGCGCGTCCGCCTCGGCAACCTCGACCGCACGCGCGCCGAGCTTGTCCTTGATCGCTCGCAGCTGCTGCGCGGCGCGCGGATGGCGCTCGACCATCACGACGCTCGCCGCGCCGCGCGACACCGCCTCGAAACCGAGTGCGCCGGTGCCCGCGAACAGGTCGAGGCAACGCCGGCCTTCGAGATCCTGGCCGAGCCAGTTGAACAGCGTCTCGCGCACGCGATCGGGCGTCGGCCGCAGGCCGTCGAGATCGAGCACCGCGAGCGGCGTGCGTTTCCAGTCACCGCCGATGATGCGGATCGTGTGCGGCTTGCCGCGGCCAGAAGGGGCCGCCGGGCGGCCGGGAGAGGAACGGGACATACGGAATATCGACGACGGAGGGACCGGGCGCGCGCGGGGGCGCACCGCTAAACAGGCGCACGTTACCACAGCGGCGATGCGCGCTGGCGCGAGCGCCACGCCGCACTGATAAAATGCACGGTTTCGGCCGCCGTGCGCCGCGCCCGCGCGAACGCAGAACGGCCCGTCCGGTGCCCGCCCCTGGCGGCGGCCCGCCCTCTTCCCGACGTCAGACCATGTTCAGCTTCTTCAAACGATTCAAGAAAACGCAGGAGCCCGATCCGGCGGAATCGCAATCGGCCGACGCGCAGCAAACGGACGAGCCGTCCGAAGCGCCTGCGGTCGAGGCCCCGCCTGCGGCCGACGTGCCGCAAGTGCCCGCGCACCCGGCCGCGCCGGCCGTCGTGATGACGGTCACGCCGACCAACGACGGCCGCGACGAAGTCGTCGAGACGGTCGAAATCGTCCCGCCGCCGCTGCAGGACGCCACCGCGAAGAAATCGTGGCTCGCGCGCCTGAAAACGGGGCTCGCCAAGACGGGCTCGAGCATCACCGGCGTGTTCGTCAACACGAAGATCGACGAGGATCTGTACGAGGAGCTCGAGACCGCGCTGCTGATGTCCGACGCGGGCGTCGACGCGACCGAGTACCTGCTCGGCGCGCTGCGCGAAAAGGTGCGCACGGGCCGCCTGACCGACCCGCAGCAGGTGAAATCCGCACTGCACGACCTGCTCGTCGAGCTGCTGACGCCGCTCGAGAAATCGCTGATGCTCGGCCGCGCGCAGCCGCTCGTGATGATGATCACCGGCGTGAACGGTGCGGGCAAGACGACCAGCATCGGCAAGCTCGCGAAGCACCTGCAGAGCTTCGACCAGTCGGTGCTGCTGGCCGCGGGCGACACGTTCCGCGCGGCCGCGCGCGAACAACTGGCGGTCTGGGGCGAGCGCAACAACGTGACGGTCGTGCAGCAGGAAAGCGGCGATCCGGCCGCGGTGATCTTCGATGCGGTCAGCGCCGCGCGCGCGCGCAAGATCGACGTGATGATGGCCGACACGGCCGGCCGCCTGCCGACGCAGCTCCACCTGATGGAAGAGCTGAAGAAGGTGAAGCGCGTGATCTCGAAGGCGCACGACGGCGCGCCGCACGAAGTGCTGCTGGTGATCGATGCGAACACCGGCCAGAACGCGCTCACGCAGGTCAAGGCATTCGACGACGCGCTCGGCCTCACCGGCCTCATCGTCACGAAGCTCGACGGCACCGCGAAGGGCGGGATTCTCGCCGCGATCGCGCGGCAGCGCCCGGTGCCGGTCTACTTCATCGGCGTCGGCGAGAAGGTCGAGGATCTGCAGCCGTTCAGCGCGGTCGAATTCGCGGACGCGCTGCTCGGCTGAACACCGCGGGCACGCATCGCACAGGGCGCCGTCGGGCGCCCTTTTTTCATGCGCGCCCGGTCACGCGTGGCCCGGGCGCGCCGCGCTCATTCGGCGTCGGGCTGTGCGCCGGGCTCGGCGGCCTTGAACGCATCGAGCGTCGACGCATGGTCGACGATCCGCTGGATCGTCGGATAGCGCGTCGTGTCGATCGAGAAGCGGTTCGCGTTGAACACCTGCGGCACGAGGCATATGTCGGCGAGCGTCGGCGTATCGCCGAAGCACAGCTTGCCGGTGCGCGGATCGCTCGCGAGACGCGTCTCGAGCGTCTCGAAGCCCGCCTCGATCCAGTGCCGGTACCACGCGTTCTTCGCCTCCTCGGGCACCTTCAGCGTGTGCTTCAGGTACTTCAGCACGCGCAGGTTGTTGAGCGGATGGATTTCGCACGCGATCTGCAGCGCGACCGCACGCACATACGCGCGATCGACAGGCTGCTTCGGCAGCAGCGCCGGCTCCGGATGGGTTTCCTCGAGATATTCGATGATCGCGAGCGACTGCTGCAGCGTCGCGTCGCCGTCGATCAGCGTCGGTACGACCGCATCCGGATTCAGCGCGCGGTACGCGTCCTTCAGTTGCTCGCCGCCGTCGCGCAGCATGTGCACGGGGACATAGTCGAACGGCAGCTGCTTCAGGTTCAGGGCGATCCGCACGCGGTACGACGCGGAACTGCGGAAATAGCTGTAAAGCTTCATGGGATGTCTCTCGTAGTCGTATTCGGCCGGCGACGGCACGGGCGCGGCGCAGCCGGCGCGCACCGCCGGGACTCAGAGTGTAGCGCGCCGCGCCGCGCGGCCTCGCTTGGCGGCAGCCGCACCCGTGCGATACTCGGGGCATTCCTCACCGCTCACAGCGCGGCCCGATGCCGGCCGCCCGCCCCACGCCCCGATGACCGCTTCCCACGATCCCGCCGCCGTTCCGTTCCCGTGCGCCCGCTTCATCAAGGAAATCGGCCGCGGCCCGCACGGCGCACGCGCGCTGTCCGCCGAGGACACGTTCGAGCTCTATCGCGCGATGCTCGACGCACGCGTGTCGGACGTCGAACTCGGCGCGATCCTGATCGCCTATCGGCTGAAAGGCGAATCCGCCGACGAGCTGGCCGCGATGCTCGCCGCCGCGCAGGCGTCGTTCGAGCCGGTGCACGTGCAGGATGCCGCATTCCGCCCCGTGTCGATCCCGAGCTACAACGGCGCGCGCAAGCAGCCGAACCTCGTGCCGCTGCTCGCGCTGCTGCTCGCGCGCGAAGGCGTGCCGGTGCTCGTGCATGGCGTCGAGCAGGATCCGGGCCGCGTGACGAGCGCCGAGATCTTCTCGGCGTTGTCGCTCGCACCGTCGGCTTCGCACGATGCCATCGAGGACATGCTCGCCGAGCGCCGCGTCGCGTTCGCGTCGATCGAGGTGCTGGCGCCGCGCATCGCACGCCTGCTGTCGATGCGCAGCGTGCTCGGCGTGCGCAACTCGACGCATACGCTCGTGAAGATCCTGCAGCCGTTCGCGCCGGCCGGCCTGCGGCTCGTCAACTACACGCACCCGCCGTACCGCGACAGCCTGGCGCAATTGTTCCGCGACCATCCGGATGCCGCGCTCGGCGGCGCGCTGCTGGCACGCGGCACCGAGGGCGAAGCCGTTGCCGACACGCGGCGCCAGGTGCAGGTCGACTGGCTGCACGACGGCGTGTGCGACACGCTGATCGAGGCCGAACGCTCGTCGACCGATGCGCCCCCTGTTCCCCTGCCCGAATCGCGCGACGCGGCCACGACGGCCGCGTGGACCGACGCCGTATTGCGCGGCGAAGTGCCGGTGCCCGACACGGTCGCCCGGCAGGTCGCGACGATCGTGCAGATCGCCCGCATCGCACGCTGACGGCACGCTCGCGAACCGGCCCCACTTGCAGGGCATTTGACACGCGAGCGCATCCTGGCATAGAGTGGCCCTCATGCGTTCCTTTCCGAACACCCTCCGAATTACCTCCGGCCGCCTAGCGCGGCCGCTATCGCTACGACTAGCCTAAGGCTTTCGTAGCGCCGTGTGCTGTCCGCACGGTCCCTCCCAGCAGTTCCTCGCAGTACCCCTCTCGTAGTTTTTACAACCCGAAGTCGTCAGCATTCGTCCGTCTATCCGTCGGCCGACTCGCGAAGATCATCCGCATCCGCAGCGCGTTTACGTGCCGCGGAGCGAGGCAGCGCCAACCGTCGCCCATGCCGCCCGTCTTCGCTCGCGACTTGAGACCCGAGGTCCAGAAGATGCAGCGCAATCCGCAAGACAAGTACCGTCCGTTCGAGCCCGTCCGCCTCAATGGCCGCAAATGGCCGTCGCGCACCATCGAGCGCGCGCCCGTCTGGATGAGCACCGACCTGCGCGACGGCAACCAGTCGCTGATCGAGCCGATGAGCATCGAGCAGAAGGTCGAGTTCTTCGAGATGCTGGTCGCGATCGGGTTCAAGGAGATCGAAGTCGGTTTTCCGTCGGCGTCGCAAACCGACTTCGATTTCGTCCGCAAGCTGATCGACGACAAGCGGATTCCCGACGACGTGACGATCGAAGTGCTCGTGCAGGCGCGCGAGGACCTGATCGCCCGCACGTTCGATGCACTCGAAGGCGTGCCGCGCGCGATCGTGCACCTGTACAACGCGGTGTGCCCGTCGTTCCGCCGCATCGTGTTCGGGATGTCGAAGGCCGACGTGAAGGCGCTCGCGATCGACGGCACGCGCATCATCAAGGAACACGCCGCCGCGCGCCCCGACACGCAGTGGACCTTCCAGTACTCGCCGGAAACCTTCAGCATGACCGAGCTGACGTTCGCGCGCGAGATCTGCGACGCGGTCGCGCAGACCTGGCGGCCGACCCGCGATCACAAGATGATCATCAACCTGCCGGCCACCGTCGAAGCCGCGAGCCCGAACGTGTTCGCCGACCAGATCGAATGGATGGACCGCAACCTCGCGTACCGCGACAGCATCGTGTTGTCCGTGCATCCGCACAACGATCGCGGCACCGCGGTCGCGGCGGCCGAACTCGCGCTGCTCGCGGGCGCCGACCGCATCGAGGGCTGCCTGTTCGGCAATGGCGAACGCACCGGCAACGTCGATCTCGTCACGCTCGCGCTGAATCTCTACACGCAGGGCATCGATCCGGGCCTCGATTTCTCCGACATCGACGCGGTGCGCCGCGTCGTCGAACGCTGCAACCAGATTCCCGTGCATCCGCGCCACCCGTACGCGGGCGACCTCGTGTTCACCGCGTTCTCGGGCTCGCACCAGGACGCGATCCGCAAGGGCTTCGCGCAGCAGCGCCCCGACGCGGCCTGGGAAGTGCCGTACCTGCCGATCGACCCGGCCGACCTCGGCCGCAGCTATGACGCGGTGATCCGCGTGAACAGCCAGTCCGGCAAGGGCGGCGCGACGTTCCTGCTCGAACGCGGGATGGGCTTCACGCCGACGCGCCGCGTGCAGATCGAATTCAGCCATGCGGTGCAGACGCTCGCCGACGCGTCCGGCGAGGAAGTGACCGGCGACGCGATCTGCGCGTTGTTCGCGCGCGAATTCTTCGACACCGACGGGCCGGCCGAGCGACACGGCAACGGCGCGCGCTGGCAGAACCGCGAGATCGCGGCAGCGCCTGCGGCAGATGCAACGCCCGACGAGGCCGTGCGACGTTTGGCCGCGGCATTCGCGGCGGCCGCCGGCGCGGCGATCGACGTCGCGTCGTGCGAACACGCCCGCGCGACGGATGGACGGATCGCGGTATCGGTCGGCTGCCGGGTCGGCGATGCCCCGCTGCGGCACGGCGTCGGCCTGCACGCCGATGCGGCGAGCGCCGCGCTCGACGCGGTCGTCAGCGCGATCAACCGCTCGGCCTGGCACTGCGCGGATCGCCGCGCGGCGGCCTGAGCGGCAGGTTCCGTTCAGGGTTCAAACGTCAGCGAGCGGGGCGTGACCGCCCGTGCGCCGCGCGATCCGCGTCGCACGAGGCAGCAAAAAGCGGCCCAGAAGGCCGCTTCGCTGGGGACATGAAAAGGAGCGCCACGCGCGCTCATGTCTCGGTCGCGCACCGCGTCGCCTGCCACGCGAACAGGCTCCAGCGGCCCTGTTGGTGGGTGTGGACGGAGGTATAGGCAATCGGGAAGACCAGGCCGCCGTTGTTCGTTTCCATCTCGATCAACGCGCGCCCGGTGACGACGCAGGTTTCATCGCCGACGGGCAGCACGTCCTGCGACTGGATTTCGATCTGGCGATAGCGGCGGCGGCCGGCGACGATGGCGTCGATGAACTGCTGCTTGGTTTCGCGTTTGCCGTTGGTGTGGACGAAGAACACCTTGTCCGACAAAAGCGTGTCGAGCGCCTCGCCGTCCCCGTCCACCATCGCCCGGAACCGATCGCGCTCGAGCGCGCGGATCGCATCGACCACCTTCGCCATCGCCTGACTCCTCGGCAACGCGCACGCCGTGCGCGGGCGTGCGGATCAGAAGTTGTACTGCAAGTAGAACTGGTGGAAATTTATACCAGGATTCGGCTCTTTGATACCCGCGTTAGACACATGTTCAAAACGGTAGCCGACCTGATACTGTTGCCGTTGGCCGAACTGCACGCCCACGCCCCCCGTCGGCGCGAACTGGAACGCGGTGCCCAACGAGAAGTGATCCGAGATCGTCGGGTGCGTCAGCAGCCTCACGCCGCCGCCGGCCTCGATGAACGGGCGGATCTCCCCGGCGCTCTTGATGAAGCGGAACATCGGCGTCACGCCGAATTCGCCGATGTTGCCGTGGACGTTGCCGCCCGTGTGCCAGTAGGCGGCGTGCCCTTCCACGACGAACGCAAAGTGCCAGCCGCCGATTTCCCACCAGTTCCAGCCCGGATCCCACACCACGCCGAGATCGGCCTTGTCGACCCCGCGGCGATCCGAAAAACCACCGCCCGCCTGAATCCCCCATCGATCCGCACATGCCGCACCCGATCCGGCCAGAAGGGACGCCGCCAGCATCGCGTGCAGCGCAAGCCGGCTGCGGGGCCGGCGATTCTTCTTATTGTTCATCTGTCACTCCAACTTTGGGGGTTGAATGGAGCCAGCCGCATCGGCCGGCTCAAGCGAACTGAATGGTATGGTAAAGGACTTTTCGGATCGGCATCACAAAGCGAAATGGCTTGCTTCCAAAACGACAAAAATTGAAATCGTCTACTGATTACCATCAGAAACAACGGCTTACGGAACTTCGCTTCGCCCCCTCTGTCGCAGAATAGACTATCGACTCGACTTGCTCGATAGAAAAAACGGGAACTCCGATGCCCACGCTTGCTCTAAGGAATTAGCACTCGGTTTCCGGGAGTGCTAAGATGGCTCCCGGAATCTCATCCGAGACCGGGGGTTTGTCCCTGATTCCAAAGGAGTTTTTTAGTGAGCAACGCCCTGACCCTCCCGAACACCCTGAGCCCGACGCCGGCCAAGGCCGCATCGGCAGGCTCGCTGGCGCTCGCAGCCCAATCGATGTTGCCGGGCCAGCTTGGCAACATCGACGCGTATATCCAGGCCGTCAATCGCATTCCGCTGCTGACGCCGGAAGAGGAACGCCAGTACGCGACCGAATTCCGCGAGGGCAACAACCTCGACTCGGCACGCCGCCTCGTGCTGTCACACCTGCGGCTCGTCGTGTCGATCTCGCGCAACTATCTCGGCTACGGTCTCCCGCACGGCGACCTGATCCAGGAAGGCAACATCGGCCTGATGAAGGCCGTGAAGCGCTTCGATCCGGCCCAGAACGTGCGTCTCGTGTCGTACGCGATCCACTGGATCAAGGCCGAGATTCACGAGTACATCCTGCGCAACTGGCGCACGGTGAAGGTCGCGACGACGAAGGCGCAGCGCAAGCTGTTCTTCAACCTGCGCAGCCACAAGAAAGGCCTGCAGGCGATGACGCCCGAGGAAATCGACGGCCTCGCGAAGGAACTGAACGTCAAGCGCGAAGACGTGACCGAAATGGAAACGCGCCTGTCGGGCGGCGACATCGCGCTCGAAGGGCAGGTCGAGGACGGCGAGGAGTCGTACGCGCCGATCGCCTACCTGGCCGACTCGCACAACGAACCGACCGCCGTGCTGGCCGCGCGTCAGCGCGACACGCTGCAGACGGACGGCATCGCGCAGGCACTCGGCGCACTCGACGCGCGCAGCCGCCGCATCATCGAGGCGCGCTGGCTGCACGTCGACGACGACGGCTCGGGCGGCTCGACGCTGCACGATCTCGCCGCCGAGTTCGGTGTGTCGGCAGAGCGCATCCGCCAGATCGAGGCGAGCGCGATGAAAAAGATGCGCACCGCCCTCGCCGAATACGCGTAAATCGCTGCGTTTTAGAGCGCTTCATCAAAAACCGCTGCCCGACCGGCAGCGGTTTTTTTTCGCCCGTCTTTTCCCCTGCTTTTCATGCGCTGCTTCGTTCGTTTCTCGACGCGTTTCAGTGCGGATTAATTGACCTGATTCGTCAGGTAATAGGCCGTTTGGGGGCCCCTTCCGCATAACCTTGATCTGCCTCAAGTTTCGGCCCGTGTTTCGCGACGGTCTGCCGCAGCGCAGCACTCGGCATCGGAAAGCCGTCCTTTTAAAATTGGCATGTCAGGCGCAAAAGGATTAAAACAGCTTCACGGCCGTCATAAATCCGACGTAAAGTCGCCCCAAATCAGATTTAAATCGATTCAGGATATTCGCCTTGATCTCGATCAATAAAGAGCCTGCGCCGCCGCCCGCGCGGCCGGCCGGCACGATCGGCTGGCGCGCGCGCATCGCCGCGTGGGCACGCGGACCGACCCTCGCCCGCGACATCACCCTGGTGCTGATCGTCAAGCTGATCCTCCTGATGTCGCTCAAATACGCATTCTTCAATCATCCGCAGGCCGAGCACATGTCGTTGCCGCCTGCCGCCGTCGCCGAGAAGCTGCTCTCGGTACCGGCGCCTGCATCTACCGAGGGAGACCACCATGATAAGTAGTGAAGTCGTCGATCTGTCACGTCTGCAGTTCGGCATCACGGCGCTCTACCACTTCCTGTTCGTGCCGCTGACGCTCGGCCTGTCCTGGCTGCTCGTCATCATGGAAGCGGTGTACGTGATGACCGGCAAACAGGTCTACAAGGACATGACCCAGTTCTGGGGCAAGCTGTTCGGGATCAACTTCGCGATGGGCGTGACGACCGGCATCACGCTCGAATTCCAGTTCGGCACGAACTGGTCGTACTACTCGCACTATGTCGGCGACATCTTCGGCGTACCGCTCGCGGTAGAAGGCCTGATGGCGTTCTTCCTCGAATCGACGTTCGTCGGCCTGTTCTTCTTCGGCTGGAACCGCCTGTCGAAGGTCAAGCACCTGATGGTCACGTTCCTCGTCGCGCTCGGCTCGAACCTGTCCGCGCTGTGGATCCTCGTCGCGAACGGCTGGATGAACAACCCGGTCGGCGCCGAGTTCAACTACCAGACGATGCGCATGGAGATGACGAGCCTGTTCGACGTGCTGTTCAACCCGGTCGCGCAGGTGAAGTTCGTGCACACGGTGTCGGCCGGCTATGTGTCGGCGGCGATGTTCGTGCTCGGCGTGTCGTCGTGGTACCTGCTGAAGAAGCGCGACGTCGACTTCGCGCTGCGCTCGTTCGCGGTCGCGGCCGGCTTCGGCCTCGCGGCGACGCTGTGCGTGATCGTGCTCGGTGACGAATCGGGCTATACGACCGGCGAAGTACAGAAGATGAAGCTCGCCGCGATCGAATCCGAATGGGAAACGCAGCCGGCACCCGCATCGTTCACGCTGATCGGCATCCCGAACCAGGAAGAACAGCGCACCGACTATGCGATCAAGATCCCGTACGCGCTCGGCCTGATCGCGACGCGCTCGATCGACGAACCGGTGATCGGCCTGCGCGAGCTCGCGAAGCACAGCGAGGAGCACATCCAGAGCGGGATGGTCGCGTACGGCGCGCTGCAGAAGATCAAGCAGGGCGACACGAGCGACGCGACCCGCGCGCTGTTCGACCAGCACAAGCAGTATCTCGGCTACGGGCTGATGCTCAAGCAGTTCACGCCTAACGTGGTCGACGCGACGCCCGAGCAGATCAAGGCCGCCGCGAAGAAGACGATCCCGCCGGTCGCGCCCGTGTTCTTCTCGTTCCGGATCATGGTGGCCCTCGGCTTCCTGTTCGTCGCGACGTTCATCGCCGCGTTCTGGTTCTGCGCGCGCCGCGAACTGCTGCAGGACAACCGCCGCTGGTTCCTCCGCTATGCGGTGTGGGCGATCCCGCTGCCGTGGATCGCGATCGAATTCGGCTGGATCGTCGCCGAGCTCGGCCGCCAGCCGTGGACGATCGCCGGCGTGCTGCCGACGCACCTGTCCGCGTCGAGCCTGCAGCCGAGCGACCTGTACCTGAGTCTCGCGGGCTTCATCCTGTTCTATACCGCGCTGTTCGTCATCGAGATCAAGCTGATGTTCAAGTACGCGCGCCTCGGCCCGTCGTCGTTGCATACCGGCCGCTATCACCACGAAATCGCGGCCGCCAGCGAGCGCGCCACGGCGTGAGCACGCACCTGAAACGGAACAAGGAATCGCTATGGACTATGCAACTCTCAAGCTGATCTGGTGGCTGCTCGTCGGCGTGCTGCTGATCGGCTTCGCCGTCACCGACGGCTTCGACATGGGCGCGACCGCGCTGCTGCCGTTCCTCGGCAAGACCGACGAGGAGCGCCGCATCATCGTCAACACCGTCGGCGCGACGTGGGAAGGCAACCAGGTGTGGCTGATCACGGCCGGCGGCGCGATGTTCGCGGCCTGGCCGCTCGTCTACGCGGCGTCGTTCTCCGGCTTCTACTTCGCGATGCTGCTCGTGCTGTTCGCGCTGTTCTTCCGGCCGGTGGGCTTCGACTACCGCAGCAAGCGCCCTGACCCGCGCTGGCGCGCGGGCTGGGACTGGGGCCTGTTCGTCGGCGGCTTCGTGCCGGCGCTCGTGTTCGGCGTCGCGTTCGGCAACCTGCTGCAAGGCGTGCCGTTCAAGTTCGACAGCGACCTGCGCGTGACCTACTACGGCGGCTTCTGGGCGCTGCTGAACCCGTTCGCGCTGCTGTGCGGGCTCGTCAGCCTCACGATGCTCGTCGCGCACGGCGCAGCCTTCATCAAGATGAAGACGGACGGCGTGATCGCGCGCCGTGCGTCGGTCGCGCTGCGCGTGGCGTCGTTCCTCGCGGTCGTGCTGTTCGTGCTGGCCGGCGTGCTGGTCGCGTCGACCATCGGCGGCTTCCACATCACGCACGCCGCGCCCACCGATACGGTCGCGAACCCGCTGCTCAAGGACGTCGCCGCCGGCTCGGGCCTGTGGCTCGCGAACTACGGCGAATTCCCGTGGATGATCGCAGCGCCCGTCGTCGCGATCGCGGGTGGCCTGATCGCGCTGCTGCTCGCCGGCTCGAAGCAGGAGAAGACGGCGTTCTTCTGCACGGGCCTGATGATCACCGGCGTGATCCTGACCGCCGGCTTCTCGATGTTCCCGTTCATCATGCCGTCGTCGCTCGACCCGCGCAGCAGCCTGACCGTGTGGGATTCCACGTCGAGCCACATGACGCTGCAGGTGATGCTGTTCGCGGTGATCGTGTTCCTGCCGATCGTCCTGCTCTACACGAGCTGGGTGTATCGCGTGATGCGCGGCAAGGTCACGCGCGAGGTGCTCGAAGAGAACAAGCATTCGCTGTATTGATGCTTTGAACCGGGCCGGGGCGCGCACGCGCCCTCGCCCACCGTTTCGCAAGGAGTCGGATCATGTGGTATTTCAGCTGGATTCTCGGTATCGGCGTCGCGCTGTCGTTCGGCATCGTCAATGCGATGTGGCTCGAAGCGCGGCAGAAGGCGCAGGAAGCACGCGTTCGCCACGACTGATGCGCGCGCGGCCGATCGCGCCGCCGCCGTCCCGAAGGAACCTCGCCGCGCGCGAGGTTTTTTTTCGCCCCCGGCCGGCTGGAGAGGCCCGCCGGCGCGATGCCAATTTAGCGCCAGATTGATACCACTTGAATACCAATAAAAGGTTTCATAAGATCTTTGGACACGGCCGCTGACAGGCCGAATCCTTCCGGGTGGGGGAGACATGCGAATCCCGTATGTGGCGCGCGCTGGCGCGCCGTCTCGTCGTCGGCGCGTGGCGGCCGGTTGTGCGTCGTCGGCGAGTGTCGCCGTCATCGACCGCGCAGGTCGCGCACGCGCCTTTGCCCATGGGCACGTCGTCACGGCATCACCATCAGCAGCAGCCGCTGCCGTGCACCGCCGATGAAGACGCGCACCCGCCCGCGCCGATCCGACCGGCACGCCTGCCCGCCACCCGTTCCGTAACGCACGCGCCCGCGTGCCGACTTCGCGCGGAGCAGCCGCATCGCCCGCGCACCCTGTTGTCCCCGCAGCTCCGTTGAAAGACCCGCTCGCAGCGACGTCATCCCGTGACGCCGCTACGCCCCCTTTTGTCTCAGGAGTCCGCATGAACCGAACCTTGTCCACCCTGTTTGCCGGCCTGCTGATCGCGGCGCTGTCGCCGGTCGCGCTCGGCGCGCCGCCGGCGTCGAGCGCGGCGGTCGCGACGGCCGGCACCGTCCGGCCACCCGTGCCGCCGGCCGATCTCGCGGCGCGGTTGTCGAACGGCCTCGCGTTGCGCGTCGCCGTCGACAACAATCATGCAGCCGCGGCCGGCGTGCCGTGCGCCGATCTCGGCGCCGACGGCGCGGCCTGCGCAACCGGCCGCCTGATCCTGCAGAACCGCGGCCACCAGGCGATTGCCGACGGCGGCTGGAGGCTCTACCTGCACAGCATCCGCCGCCTGCTGCGGATCGACCGCCCCGGGTTCGCGCTGCGGCGGCTCACCGGCGACCTGTACGAACTGACGCCGCAACCGGGCTCGGTGCGGCTGGCACCGGGCGAGCGCATCGAGCTGCCGTTCGTCGCCGAATACTGGCTGCTGCGCTACAGCGACGTGATCCCGCGCCCGTACGTGGTCGTCGACGGCGCGCCGCCCGCCGTGCTCCGCTACAACGACACCGACGACGAACTGCGCTACGTCGAATCGCTGCCGGCCGACGCGCAGAACAACTCGACCGGCAATGCGCCGCCCGTCGCCGCACGGCCCGACGCGAGCCGCGCGCTGCCGAGCGTGAAGCGCGAGCAGCCGCTGCCCGGCACGCTCGACCTGCGCGGCGTCGAGCTCACGCTGCCGAACCTGCCGGACGCGCAGGTCGCGGCGCTGCGCGAGCGCGCGGCGACACTCGGGCTCGACGGCGCACGCGTGCCGGTGTGGGGCGCCGTCGCGCCGCGCCGGCTGCCGGCCGACATCGCGACGCCGGGCGGCTACCGGCTCGCGATCGGGCCGCGCGGCGCGTACATCGAAGCGTACGATCGTGCCGGCCTCTACTACGGCGTGCAGACGCTCTACTCGCTCGCGCCCGCCGGCGGCGGCCCGATCCCGGCGATGCTCGTCGAGGATGCGCCGCGCTTCACGCATCGCGGAATGCACGTCGATCTCGCACGCAACTTCAAGCATCCGGCGACGCTGCGCCGGCTGATCGACCAGATGAGCGCGTACAAGCTCAACCGTCTGCACCTGCATCTGTCCGACGACGAGGGCTGGCGCATCGAGATTCCCGGCCTGCCCGAACTCACCGAGATCGGGGGGCGCCGCTGCCATGACCCGAGCGAGACGCGCTGCCTGCTGCCGCAGCTCGGCTCCGGCCCGGACAACCGCTCCGGCGGCGGCTACCTGACGCGCGACGACTACGTGTCGCTGGTGCGCTACGCGGCCGCGCATTTCGTCGAGATCATCCCCGAGATCGACATGCCCGCGCATGCGCGGGCGGCCGTCGTGACGATGGAGGCACGCTACAAGCGGCTGCATGCGGCCGGCCGCGAGCAGGAAGCGAACGCATACCGGCTGCTCGATCCGCAGGACACGTCGAACCTGACGACGGTGCAGTTCTACGACCGGCGCAGCGACCTGAACCCGTGCGTGCCGGGCGCGCTCAATTTCGCGTCGAAGGTGATCCGCGAGATCGCGGCGATGCATGCGGACGCGCAGGCGCCGCTGCACACCTGGCACTACGGCGGCGACGAGGCGAAGAACATCTTCCTCGGCGGGGGGTTCCAGCCGCTGAACGGCACCGATCCGAGCAAGGGGCGCATCGACCTCGCCGCGCAGGACAAGCCGTGGGCGCGTTCGCCCGCGTGCACGGCACTCCTCCAGCGCGGCGAGATCAAGTCGATCGACGAGTTGCCGACACGTTTCGCGCAACAGGTGAGCGCGGCGGTCAGCGCGAACGGGATCGACACGATGGCCGCGTGGCAGGACGGCATCAAGCATGCGAACGGGCCGCAGGACTTCAGCACGCGCCACGTGATGGTGTCGCTGTGGGACACGATCTTCTGGGGCGCATCGGACAGCGCGCGCGACCTGAGCGGCAAGGGCTACCAGACGGTGCTCGCGCTGCCCGACTACCTGTACTTCGACTTCCCGTACACGCTCAACCCGCGCGAGCGCGGCTACTACTGGGGCTCGCATGCGACGGACGAGTACAAGGTGTTCTCGCTCGCGCCGGAGAACCTGCCGCAGAACGCCGAAGTGATGGGCGACCGTGACGGCAACACGTTCGAGGTGACGGGCACGGGCCCCGCGCCGCGCATCGAAGGCATGCAGGGGCAGGCGTGGGGCGAGGTGATGCGCAACGACACCTTCCTCGAATACATGGCCTATCCGCGGCTGCTGGCGCTCGCCGAGCGTGCATGGCACCGGGCCGACTGGGAGCTGCCGTATGCGGCCGGCGTGCGCTTCAGGCGCGGCGACACGCATCACGTCGACACGGCCGCGCTGCAACGCGACTGGGCCGGCTTCGCGACGCTGCTCACGCAACGCGAACTGCCGAAGCTCGACCGGGCCGGCGTCGGCTACCGGAAGCCGACCTTCACGCTGACGAATCCGTGAACGGCTGAGTGACGAGGTGATGCGCGTTGCACGATGCGCGCGGGCGCATCGCATCATCCATCACCCGCACCAAAGAAAAACGGCTTGCGACGCATCGCAAGCCGTTTTCGTTTTGCCGGCCGGCCCGAACCCGCAGCGCGGATCGGATCGGCTTCATCGCATCAGCATCAGGCCGGTTGTGCGGCCGCCCCGCTGCCCGACGGCGGCAGGCGCGCGCCGAGCTGTTCGGCATAGCGCGCCGCCGCGTTGCCGCAGACGATGTGGAACGTGTCGAGCGACACCCATGCGACGTCGAGCGCACCGAGACGATCGCGATCGACCGCCGACGGATCGCGCACGACCACCCGCAGGCGCGTGGTCGCGACCGCGTCGAGCGACACGACGTTGGTCGCGCCGCCGAACACCGCGAGCCAGCGCGTCGGCTCCGGATCGAGCGGGCCGGCGGCCGCGCCCGTGACGGGCTGTGCCGCGGCGGCCGTCGCCGTCGATGCCGCGCCTGCCGCGCCGCTGCCGATGGCCGCACGCATCTCGTCGGCAATGATGTCGGCCTCGGGCCCGATGATCACCTGCACGCTGTTGCCGCCGCGCTTGAGCACGCCGCGCGCGCCGATCGACTTCAGTTCCGGCTCCGAGACCTTCTCCGGATCGACGACGGTCAGGCGCAGGCGCGTCGTGCACGCGTCGACGACCGACAGGTTGCCTGCCCCGCCGAGCGCGGCGATGTAGCGTTGCGCACGCGGTGCAGCGGCAACCGCAGCGGCACCTGCAGCCGGCGCGACGAAACCGCCCGATGCGTACGATTCCGCGGCCGCGTCGGCCGATGCCGGCTCACGGCCCGGCGTGGCCATGTTGAACTTGCGGATGAAGAAGCGGAACAGCCCGTAGTACGCGGCGCCGTACGCGATGCCGAGCGGGATCGCGATCCAGCCCTTCGTCGACAGCCCGTAGTTCAGCACGTAGTCGATCGCGCCGGCCGAGAACGTGAAGCCAAGCTTCACGCCGAGGATCTGGCAGATCGCGAGCGACAGCCCCGTCAGCACCGCGTGGATCACGTACAGCACCGGTGCGAGGAACATGAAGCTGAATTCGATCGGCTCGGTCACGCCGGTCAGGAACGACGTGAGCGCCATCGAGAACAGCAGGCCGCCGACCATCGCGCGGCGTTCCTTCGGCGCTTCGTGCAGCATCGCGAGGCACGCCGCCGGCAGGCCGAACATCATGATCGGGAAGAAACCGGCCATGAAGGTGCCCGCGGTCGGGTCGCCCGCGAAGAAGCGGTGCAGGTCGCCGTGCACGATCTCGCCGCCGGCGGGCGGCGTGAAGTTGCCGAACACGAACCATGCGAGCGAGTTGATGATGTGGTGCAGGCCCGTGACGAGCAGCAGACGGTTCAGGAAGCCGAACACGAACGCACCGATCGCGCCCGCCGTCGTCAGCCACTGGCCGGCCGCGTCGATCGCATGCTGGACCGGCTGCCAGACGTACCCGAACGCGATGCCGAGTACCACGCAGACCAGGCCCGTGATGATCGGCACGAACCGTTTGCCGCCGAAGAACGCGAGGTAGTCCGGCAGCTTGATGTCCTTGTAGCGGTTGTACAGCAGGCCCGCGACCACACCCGCGATGATCCCGGACAGCACGCCCATGTTCAGCTTGGGATCGATGTCCTTCATGATCGCGGTTTCGATCAGGTAGCCGATCGCGCCCGCGAGCGCCGCCACGCCGTTATTGTCCTTCGCGAAACCGACCGCCACGCCGATCGCGAACAGCAGCGGCAGGTTGTCGAAGATCGCACCGCCGGCGTCGGCGATCATCTTGATGTTGAACACGTCCGGCTGGCCGAGTCGCAGCAGGATGCCGGCAACCGGCAATACCGCGATCGGCAGCATCAGCGCCCGGCCCAGGCCCTGTATTTTCAGAAACGGATTCCCGTTCATTCAGTCCTCCAATCCTTGTCTCGTCATTAATCGTCGTTGACCTAATTGCTTTCGTCTTGAAACCGGTCGCGAACCTGCCGTCGACGCTCAGTCGAGCGGCCAGACTTCGCGGCTTGCTGCCCTTACCGCCTGTGCCGATTCGAGCGCGAGCAGATCCTGCGCGCGCTGACGGCACAACTGGTAATCGAGACGGCGCACACGCGCCTTGATGCCCGGCACCGACACGGGGTCGACCGACAGTTCGGTCACGCCGAGGCCCACCAGGATCGGCACCGCGAGCGGATCGCCGCCGAGCGCACCGCACACGCCCACCCACTTGCCGTGCTTCTCGGCGCCGCGCACCGCGATGTCGATCAGGCGCAGCACGGCCGGATGCAGGCCGTCGGATTGCGCGGCCAGGTCGGCCTGGCAACGGTCCATCGCGAGCGTGTACTGCGTCAGGTCGTTGGTGCCAATCGACAGGAAATCCGCGTGCTGCGCGAGCTGGTCGGCCAGCAGCGCGGCGGACGGCACCTCGATCATCACGCCGACCTCGATCGGCTCGGTGCGGCCCTGCGCGCGCGCGAATTCGTCGATGCGCTTTTTCAGGCGCACGAGCTCGCCCGCATCGGTCACCATCGGCAGCAGGATGCGCACCGCACCGAACGGCTTCACTGCCAGCAGGCCCTGCAACTGATCGTCGAGCAGATCGGGGCGCACCTGCGCGAGACGGATGCCGCGCAGGCCGAGCGCCGGATTCGGTTCGGGCGGCAGCGTCAGGTAGTCGACTTCCTTGTCGGCGCCGACGTCGAGCGTGCGGATGATCGCCGTGCGGCCCTGCAATGCGTCGACGATCGACTGGTAGCTCTGCTGGTGCTCGACGACCGTCGGCGCGGCCTGGCGATGGATGAACATCAGCTCGGTGCGCAGCAGGCCGACCGCGTCGGCGCCGTTGTCGACCGCGGTGTTCGCGTCGTCGAGCGTCGCGATGTTCGCGGCGACCTCGATCGCGCGGCCATCGACGGTCGCGGCCGCTTCACCGGCCAGTTGCCGGTTCGCCTCGCGCACGCCGTCCAGGCGCTGGCGTTCGTGCCGCGCGCGCTCGACGTCGAGCGCGGTCGGGGCGTGTTCGAGGCGGCCCGCGCTCGCATCGACGACGACCTGCGTGCCGTCCGGAATCGCGTACAGCGCATCGCCGACCGCGACCAGCGCCGGAATGCCGAGCTGCCGCGCGATGATCGCCGCGTGCGACGTCGCGCCGCCGCGCGCCATCACGAGCGCGGTCACGCGCTGGCGATCGAGCGACGACAGGTCGGACGGCGTGAATTCCTCGGCCGCGAGCACCGCTTCGTCGGGCAGCGCCCGTGCAGCACCGTTCGTATGGCCGAGCGCGCGCAGCACGCGCTTCTCGATGTCGCGCAGGTCAGCCGCACGTTCGGCGAGCAGCGCATCGTCGAGCTTCGACAGCGTGTCGATCTGCGTGCGGATCGTCGCGCGCCACGCGAAGCCCGCGCTCTTGCCGAGGCTGATCAGGTCGCGCGCCGCGTCGATCAGCGTCGGGTCTTCCAGCAGCACGCGGTGCACCGCGAAGATGCCCGCTTCGCCGACCGCGCCGCGCGCCGATGCGTTGCGCACCGTTTCGTCGAGTTCGGCGTCGACGGCCTTCAACGCCTGGTCGAGCTGGCGGCTTTCCGTGGCCGGCGTGCCGGCGGCCTGCTCGGGCGGCACGATTTCCGCAGCGTCGAGACGCACCAGCGTGCCGACCGCGATGCCGGGCGCCGCGCACACGCCTGCGAGCGTGTTCGGGTCGATGGGCGCACCGACGTTGCGCGCGACCGTCTGCGGCGCGGGCGACCTCAGCCGCGCCGGTTTCTCCTCGACTTCGCCGTGCGCTTCGCGCAGCAGCTCGTGCTCGACCGCATCGACGGCCTGCTGCGCATGCGCGCCACGGCCGACCAGTTCGACCGTCGCGCCTTCGCCGGCGCCGAGGCCGAGCAGGCCGACGACGCTCGCGATCGACGCCTTGCGGCCGTCGAACAGCACGTCGACGGTCGCGTCGAACCCGCGCACGGCTTCACGCGCCCGCGCGGCCGGCCGCGCATGCAGGCCGCCCGGCTGCGCCAGCACGATTTCACGGCGCACTTCGTTTTGCGCCGCGGCGCCGGTTTGTGCCGCCTGCGCGGCCGCTTCGCCCTTGCCGCGCAGTGCCAGCAGCGGCGTCTCGCCGGCCGTCGCGAAGCCACTGGCACGATCGACGACCTCGAACGCATCCGAGTTCGCGATCGCGATCACCGACACGAGCGAATGCGCGCTGCGCGCCACCGCATCCTGGTCGAACTCGATCAGCAGCGTGCCGGCCTCGACACGCTCGCCGGCCTCGACGTGCGCGATGAAACCCTGCCCGTTCAGCTCGACCGTGTCGATGCCGATGTGCAGCAGCACTTCCGCGCCTTGCGGCGTCGTGATCGTCACCGCGTGGCCCGTGCGCGCGAGATGCGACACGACGCCCGCGCACGGCGCGACGAGCTGGCCCGCGAGCGGGTCGATGCCGATGCCGTCGCCGAACATCCCGCCGGAGAACACCGGATCGGGCACGTCGGCCAGTGCGACGATCGGCCCCGTCATGGGGCTAAGCAGGACGATCTGATCGTGGGTGGGGCTCTTCAACTGGGACTCCTCGGCGCGTCTCATCGGCGGTCTCGGCTATCAGTGCGTTTCGGTGACTTTGTTCAGGTGGCGCGGCGTGTCGGGATTGCGGCCGCGCGCAACGGCGAGATCCGCCGCCATCACGTAGAACGAAAGAATGGCGGCGATCGGGTCGAGCGCCGAATGGGCAGACTGCGCGAGCGGCAGCGTCGCACCGGGTATGCCGGCGGGCGCCGCGAGCAGCACGGCGGCGCCGCGGGCGCGCATGTCCGCGGCAAGCTGCAGCAGGCCGGCCTGCTCGGGCCCCGGCGGCGCGAACACGAGCAGCGGATAGTCGCGGTCGATCAGCTCCATCGGGCCGTGACGGACTTCGGCACTCGAGAACGCCTCGGCCTGTATACCGGACGTTTCCTTCAGCTTCAGCGCGGCTTCCTGCGCGATCGCGAGGCCCAGGCCGCGGCCGATCACGATCATCCGCTCGACACCCGCGAGCGCCGCGACGGCCTGCGACCAGTCGAGCTGGCCGGCCTGTGCGAGCACGTCGGGCAGGCCGCGCAGTGCGGCCATCAGCGCGGCGTCGCGCTGCCAGTACGCGACGATCTGCGCGGACAGCGACAGCATCGCGATATAGCTCTTCGTCGCGGCCACCGACAGTTCGGGGCCGGCGAGCAGCGGCAACTGGTGCTCGCACGCGTCGGCGAGCGGCGACGGCAGGACGTTCACGGCGGCGACGGTACGCGCGCCGGCTTCGCGCAGCGCGGCCATCGTATTGACGAGATCGGGGCTCTTGCCCGACTGGGAGAAGGCAATCGCGAGCTGGTCCTGCACCTTCAGCGGCGCCTGCTGCAGCGTCGCGACCGACATCGGCAGCGACGCGACCGGCACGCCGAGGCGGCTCATCGTCAGGCTCGCGAAATAGCTCGCGGCGTGATCCGAGCTGCCGCGTGCGACCGTCAGCGCGACGGCCGGCGGGTGATCGAGCAATTGGCCGGCGAGCGCTTCGACGCGCGTCGTGTCGGCGAGCTGCGCGGCGACGACCTGGGCGGACTCGCGCGCTTCCTTAAGCATATTCGACAATCGATTCTCCTTCGACGTAGGTCGCGGTGAGGTTCAGGTCGCGGTCGAACACCGCGAGGTCGGCCCATGCGCCGCGCTCGAGGCGGCCGCGATCGGCAACGCCGAGGTAGTCGGCCGCATAGCGCGACATCCGGTTCGACACGTCGGCGATCGGCAGGCCCAGCGACACGAGGTTGCGCAGCGCCTGGTCCATCGTCAGCGTGCTGCCGGCGAGCGTGCCGTCGGCAAGGCGCACGCCGCCGAGGCACTTCGTCACGTGCTGGCTGCCGAGCCGGTATTCGCCGTCGGGCATGCCGGTTGCCGACGTGCTGTCGGTCACGACGTACAGGCGCGGGATCGCGCGCAGCGCAGCACGAATCGCGCCCGGGTGCACGTGCAGCAGGTCGGGGATGATTTCCGCGTATTCGGCGTGGGCAAGCGCCGCCCCCACCAGGCCCGGGTTGCGGTGATGCAGCGGCGACATCGCGTTGAACAGGTGCGTGAAACCGCACGCGCCGTGCTTGAGCGCGGCCACCGCGTCGTCGTAGGTCGCGAGCGAATGGCCGAGCTGGACGCGCACGCCGCGCGCGGCCATCTCGCCGATGATCTCGATGTGGCCGGCGATTTCCGGCGCGAGCGTGACGACGCGGATCGGCGCGATCGACAGGTACTTCAGGACTTCGTCGAGCACGGCCGACACAGCTGCGTCGGGCTGCGCGCCGAGCTTGCCGGGGTTGATGTACGGGCCTTCGAGGTGCACGCCGAGCACGCGCGCGCCGCCCGGCGTGCGGGTGCGCGCGACGGTGCCGAGGTTCGCGACGACCTGCATCAGTTCGTCGCGCGGCGCGGTCATCGTCGTCGCGAGCAGGCTCGTCGTGCCGAATTGCGCGTGCGTGCGGGCGATCGTCTCGATCGCGTCGCCGCCTTCCATCACGTCGGCACCGCCACCGCCGTGCACGTGCAGGTCGATGAAGCCGGGCAGGATGTACGGCGCGTCGTTCTTCGCGGGATCGACGGGCGTGCCGTCGAGGGTCGTGATGCGGCCGTTCTCGCTATCGAGCGAACCGTGAATCCAGCCGTCGGGGGTAAGGATGTTTCCAGTCAGCATGACGTTCTCTTGATGATCTGGTGACGCGGGCATCCGCGTCGTGATTTGCCAATCCGTGTCGTTGCTTCACGCGTGTCGCGCGCGGGCAGTCTCGCGCGTCAGCGTTTCAGTTCGGCGACGAAGTCGTAGTAATCGTCGCGGCAATACGTTTCACTCACTTCGATCGCGCGCTGGTCGGCGCCGTAGCCGATCCGCGTGATCACCAGCAGGGCCGAACCCGGCTTCACCGCCATCCATTTCGCGATCGCGTGGGTCGCGTTCGCCGCGCGAAAGTGCTGCAGCGCGCGCACGACGGTCATGCCGCGCGCTTCGAGGTATTCGTACAGCGACGCGCCGAGCACCTGCGGATCGGGCACCACCGCGGCCGGCAGCGTCGAGTGCTCGACGGCCATCACGATGCCGTCCGCGCGGCGCAGCCGTTCGAGCCGCGCCACCGTCGCGCCGGGCGCGAGGCCGAGACGCGTGATCTCGTCGCGGTTTGCGGCGCGCAGCGTGCGCGACAGCCACACCGAATCGGGCACGAAACCGCGCTGCTGCATCTTCGCGGTGAAGCCGACGAGACGCGACAGCGGATCGGCGACGCGCGGCGTGATGAAGCTGCCCGCCCCGCGCGCCCGCTTGATCAGCCCCTGCTCGACCAGCAGCGCGAGGGCGCGACGGGCCGTGATCCGCGACACGCCGACCGACACCGACAGCAGCCGTTCCGACGGCAGCGCCTCGCCGGCCCGCCACGCGCCGGCGTGGATCGCGCTCGCCAGGTTGCGGGCAAGCTGCAGATAGAGCGGCGTATCGCTGAGGGGATCGGGCGCCAGTTCGGACCAGCCGGTTTCCATGTGCCTCCGGGTGTCGGACGACGACCGCAGGCCGTCGAAAGTGAGGGCATTATATAACCACCATAATACCAGTCAACGAACTGGTATTAGCGATGCCGAAATCGCTAGGAGCCTTGCCCGGCAAGCGTTTTAGTCCTCACAAACCCTTTGTTTACAATGAAGTACGGGATAGGGATTTACCCGGATTGGTATGCAAGGGGACAGTTCCAGTATGTGGTTCGGCTTGGTTTTGGGCACGGATATGAGACCTGGATAGAACCAATTGAGCCAACTGGTATGCACGGATGGCGAGGCACCGCGCGTTCGGCGGCGCGCGCCGGTTGTGTCAGTGGAATCAGTGGAATTCGCGGCTCGACGTGCGCAGGCCGCCGAGCAGCGGCGTCAGATCCTCGAAATGCTGCACGACGAGGTGCCTCACGTCGCTCGCGACCTGCCACACGCCGGACGCGGCAAGCAGCCGCGAATCGAGGGTTTCGCGGCGCTGCCGCGCGAGCAGCTCGGGCCGGACGATCAGGTTCACGCAGCCCGTTTCGTCCTCGAGCGTCATGAACATCACGCCTTTTGCGGTGCCCGGCATCTGCCGCGCGGTCACGAGCCCGCACGCGCGCGCGAGCCGGCCGTCGGGGCGGTCGTGCAATTCGGCCGCGGACGACAGCCGCCGCGCGCGCAGCTCGGGCCGCAGCAGCGCGACGGGGTGGCGGTTCAGCGTGAGGCCGGTGGTGTGATAGTCGGCGAGGATGTCGTCGGCTTCCGACGGCGCGCCGAGTGCGGGCTTCTCCACTTCGTCGATCGGCGCGGTCGCGAGCAGGTCGCGTTCGGGGGCGGCCGCAACCGCTTGCCATAGCGCATCGCGGCGATGGCCGGCGAGCGTCGCAAGCGCGTTCGCGGCGGCGAGCACTTCGAGATCGCGGCGTTCGAGCTGCGCGCGGCGTGCGAGGGTGTCGACGTTGTCGAACCGGCCGGCCGTGCGCGCGGCTTCGATGCGGCGTGCGGCGGCTTCGCCGAGCCCCCGCACGAGCGACAGGCCGAGCCGCACGGCCGGCTGGCCGTGCGGCGGCGGCTGATCGGGCAGCGCTTCGAGCGATGCTTCCCAGTTGCTTTGCGTCACGTCGATCGGCAGCACCTGCACGCCGTGCCGCTTCGCGTCCTGCACGAGCTGCGACGGCGGGTAGAAACCCATCGGCTGGCTGTTCAGCAGCGCGGCGAGGAAGATCGCCGGTTCGTGACATTTGAGCCAGCTGCTGGCGTACGCGAGTTTCGCGAAGCTGGCTGCGTGGCTTTCGGGGAATCCGTATTCACCAAAGCCTTTGATCTGTTCGAAGATCTGTTCGGCGAATTCACGCGTGTAGCCTCGTTCGAGCATGCCGTGGACGATCTTGTCGTGGTACTTCTCGAGATTGCCCTTGCGCTTCCATGCAGCCATCGCGCGGCGCAGCTTGTCGGCTTCGCCGGGTGTGAAACCCGCTGCCACGATCGCGATTTGCATCACCTGTTCCTGGAAGATCGGAATGCCAAGCGTGCGCTCCAGCACCTTCTCGAGCGCTTCGCTCGGATAGGTGACCTCGCCATCCTCTTCACCGGCCACGATCCTGCGCCGCTTCAGATACGGATGCACCGCGCCGCCCTGAATCGGGCCGGGCCGCACGATCGATACCTGGATTACGAGATCGTAGTAGTTGCGCGGCCGCAGGCGCGGCAGCATCGACATCTGTGCGCGCGATTCGATCTGGAACACGCCGACCGTATCGGCGCGACAGATCATGTCGTAAGTTGCTTTGTCATCCTGCGGAATGTGTTTCAGCGCAAATGGCTTGCCGTCCTGTGACGGCGGCCCGCGCCACGCTGTGCGCAGGTCAAACGCGCGATGCAACGCCGACAGCATGCCGAGCGCGAGCACGTCTACCTTCATCAGCCCGAGTGCTTCGAGATCGTCCTTGTCCCACTGGATCACGCGCCGCCCGTCCATCGCTGCATTTTCGACCGGCACGAGTCGCGTAAGCTTGCCGCGGCTGATCACGAAGCCGCCCGAGTGCTGCGACAGATGACGCGGAAAGTTGAGGAGCCGCGCGGCAAGCCGGGCCCATGCCTGGATAAGCGGCGTCTCGGGATCGAGCCCGATCGTCGAGAATTGCTGCAGCAGGTCGCGGCTACCGTCGAACCAGCGGTGCGCTTTTGCGACACGATCGACCAGCATCGGATCGACGCCGAGCGCCTTGCCGGTTTCGCGCAGCACGCCGCGCGGACGATACGTCGATACGGCGGCGGCGAGTGCGGCGCGGTTGTGTCCGTATTTTTCGTAGATATGCTGGATCACTTCCTCCCGACGCTGATGCTCGAAGTCGACATCGATGTCGGGCGGCTCGCCGCGCTCCACGCTGATGAAACGCTCGAACAGCATCGTGCTCTGATCGGGATTGACTTCGGTGATGCCGAGGCAATAACAGACGACTGAGTTCGCCGCCGAACCTCGGCCCTGACACAGGATGTTCTGGCTGCGCGCGTATTTGACGATGTCGTAGACGGTCAGGAAGAACGGCTCGTAATTGAGTTTCGCGATCAGGGCGAGTTCATACCTGATCTGCCTTGCCACTTTCTCCGGCACACCATTCCAATAACGTCGAGCTACCCCAGCCCATGTCTCTTGCTTCAGGTAACTGGTCGGCGTGTGTCCGCGCGGCACGAGTTCGAGCGGATATTCGTACTGCAACTCGTCGAGCGAAAAATCGCACGCATCGAGAATCGCGCACGTCTCCGCAATCTCCTCCGGCGAGAACAGATTCCCGATCCGGTTCCACCCACGCAAATGCTGTTCCGCATTCGGCGCAAGCGCATACCCGCACTCGGAAACCGGCATGCCGACGCGAATCGCCGTCATCACGTCCTGCAGTTCCTTGCACGAGCGCCGGTGCATCGTCACGTCGCCCAGCGCGACGACACGCACGCCGCGCCGCTCACCCGCCGCACGAATCTCCTCGCGTTGCGCACCGTCCAGCGCGCGCTGCAGTTGCACGAGCCCCAGCCGCGCCCGCTCGCCGAACGTCGCGCGAAACCACGCGACCTGCGCATCGAGTACATCAGCACGCACCGGATACGTCGGCACGAGGATCGCGAAGCAATCAGGCATCCCGCGCAAATGCGCAAACTCGGCAGGCGGCGCCGACAGCATCCGCGACGTCAGCTTGTAAGTCCCCTTCGGCGACGCCATCCGCCGCCACGAAATCAGCTCGGACAGGTTGCCGTAGCCCTCGCGATTCTGCGCCAGCAACACGAGCCCGAACGCGCCGGGGCCCGGATCGTGGCCGGGCGCGACTTCATCCGGCGTAACTTCGAAATACGACCCGATGACGAGCGGCAGCCCTTTCGCCTTCGCCGCGACGTGCATGCGCGGCGCACCGGCAAGCGAGCATTCGTCGGTGATCGCGATCCCGCGATAGCCGAGCTCGAACGCGCGCTCGACCAGTTCCTCCGCATGCGACGCGCCATGCAGGAACGAAAAGTTCGAACGGCAGAACAACTCCGCGTAATCGGGCAGCCAGCTGAATTCCGCAACCATGACCGCTCACCCGAACAGGCCGTGCAGGAACCAGCGCGGCTCGGCCTCGCTCCCCGCCCGCTCCTTGAACACCCAGTAGCATGCCCCGGCTTCGTCCTGCGCAACGCAGTAGTCGCGTGCAGCGAACTGACCGTCGAACCACCCGGCCTCGATCCGCTCCACCGACGACATCATCCTGAGCGGCGTATGAAATACCGGCCGCTCCCCGCGCATCAACAGCGGCAGCGGCTCCGCCAGCAACCAGGCTGGCCTCGGCGGCACGGCGGGCGGCCCGGGAGCCGGCTTGCCCGCCTGCGCATCGAGCGGCAGCCAGCGGTTCGCCGCCTCGGGCCGGTGATCGGCGACGGGCGCCGCGCGCAGCACGTTGTCCGCGCCGAGCCGCGCGACCAGCAGCTCGAACAGCCGCGCGCGCGTCTCGCGCGTGCCGCCCGGCTCGGGGAAAAGATCGTCGGCCGGCGGCGCGACCGATTCGACGCGCGTGGCCTTCAGACGCACCGCAATCACCGCAGCCGGCAACTCGACGCGCGCGAGCCGCTCGCCGAGCAGCCGCATGAAATGCGCCTCGTCACGCACGGGCGACGCGAACGCGAGCTCGAGCGGCGTCGGCGGCACGGCCTGGCGGCCGCGCTCGTGTTCGAGATCGAACGTCATCGCGGCCAGCGACAGGTGCCGCGCGGCCAGCCAGCCGCACAGCTGCACGACGAGCCGCCGCGCCACGAACAACACGGCTTCCGCGTATTCGACGCGCTCCTGCAATTCGAGCCGCACGTCGAACACGGGCGGCACCGCCATCCACGCAAGCGGCTCGACCGCGTCGCCATACGCACGATCGAGCGCGGCCAGCAACGCGGGACCGCAACGGCGCTGCAGCCCCGCGCGCGGCAGGCCGCGCAGATCGGCGAGCGTGCGGCAACCGAGCCCGTCGAACCAGCCCGCATACGGACGCGCATCGGGCAGCAGCACGCAGGGCAGCCGGTCGAGCGCGCGGACAAGCGAGGCCGGGCTCGCGACGCGGCGCCGGATCCGCGCACGGGCCGACACACGCGCGAGCAGCCACGCGCCGCCCCCGGTCGGCGCGGCGGACAGGCGTGCCGCATAGCCGAGCGCCGCGAGCGTCGCGCGCACCTGGCGGCACAGCGACGGCAAGCCGCCGAACAAGCGCAGGCTCGGGCCGACGTCGACGAGCAGCGTGGCTTCGTCGCCGAGCGCGACGCACGGCGAGAAGCGCAGCAACGCGAGCGCGACCGCGCGCAGCGCATCGGCCTCGCGCGCGGGATCGCGTTCGACGAGCTGCGTGTGCGGCGCGAGCGTGAGCACGCCGCCGCGCTTCATGCCCGCGCGCACGCCCTGCCGGCGCGCGGCCGCGTCGGCGATCAGCACGACACCCTGCTCGAGCACCGCACTGCCTGCGCTGCCGGCCTCGCCCGCCTCGCCGTCAGACGGAAGCGCGACGCACACGTCGAGCGGCAGGCGCGGCAGATGGATGCCGAGCAAGACGCGCATAGCGGCTCTCCACGATGGGCGACGGCAGGTCGAGCACGAGCGGCTCGCTGCGGGCGGGGCCGCGTCGCTTGACGATGTCGAGCGACACGCCGCCCGGCACCGGGTACAGCGCAACGCGCAGCACGGCCGGCGACGGTTGCCGCTCGGCCGACAGCGGGCGCAGCATCACGAACAGCGTGTCGCCCGTGCGCGCGGCCGCGAGATGCAGGCGCCGCAGCGCATCGGGCCGCGCGTCCTGCCACAGCAGCAGCGCGCCGCAACAACCGGTCTTGAGTGCCTGCTCGGCGGCCCACAACGCATCCGTGCGGCTGCCGGCACGCAGCCACAGCAGCGCGTCGGCCGGCACGCCGAGACTGGCGAGCGCGGTCGCATGCGGCGACTGCGGCGGCGCGACGAGCGCGAGCGGCCGCCGGGCGCTGACGGTGCGCGCGAGCGCGGGCGCGAGCAGCCGCATCTCGCCGCAGCCCGGCTGCGCGGCCAGCAGCTCGACGAGCCCGCCGACCGGCCAGCCGCCGCCAGGCAGCTCGGCCGACAGCGGCGCGAAGCCGGTCTCGATCGTGCGCGGGCCGCCACGCGCGAGCTGCGAGCCGCGCCACAGCGACGGATGAAGGGATTCGGGAGAAATGGAGGATGCGAGCATGATGCCACCCACAACTGTATGGATATACAGTATATGGCAATGCGTCCACGCCGCACAGTACTGGTACGAAACCGGTATTTCGTAAGATGAAAGACGGGTGAAAAGCCGGCAGGCCCACGCCATGACGGCGGGTCGCCCCCGGCATCACCGGCTCGCACCGCCCCGACGCCCGCCACACCCCTCGGGCGCCGACGCGGCGCATGCGAACCGAAGCGCGCAGCCGGGCCGAACCGAGCAGAGCCCGGCCCGGCCGGCCAACCGGCACGATGCGCACCCTGCACACCGCGCCGATCCACCAGCTGCCCGTCAGCCGAGCAGCAACGCGTCGTCGTCGAGCTGCTCGTGCCGCACCTTCTCGAACATCTGCAGCAGGTCCGGCACGTCGAGCCCCTTGCGCGCGTCGCCCGACACGTCGAGCACGACCTGCCCCTGGTGCAGCATCACCGTGCGGTCGCCGTAGTCGAGCGCCTGCCGCATGCTGTGCGTGACCATCATCGTCGTCAGCTTGCTCTCGGCGACGATGCGCGCGGTCAGCTCCAGCACGAACGCGGCCGTCTTCGGGTCGAGCGCGGCCGTGTGCTCGTCGAGCAGCAGGATCCGCGACGGCCGCAGCGACGCCATCAACAGGCTCACCGCCTGCCGCTGGCCGCCTGACAATAGCCCAATCCGGTCGGTCAGCCGGTTCTCGAGGCCGAGGTTCAGCAGCCGCAGCTTGTCGCGGAACAGCTCGCGCGACGGCCGGTCGAGCGCGGCCCGGAAGCCGCGCCGCGCACCGCGCGCCATCGCGAGCGCCATGTTCTCCTCGATCGTCAGCGCCTCGCAGGTGCCGGCCATCGGATCCTGGAACACGCGCGCGACGAGGTGCGCGCGATCCCACGCGGCCTTGCGCGTGACGTCCGTGCCGTCGATCGAGATGCGCCCCGCATCGACGGCCTGGTCGCCGCTGACCGCATTGAGGAAGGTCGACTTGCCGGCGCCGTTCGAGCCGATCACCGCGACGAACTGGCCATCGGGAATTTCGAGCGACAACCCGCGCAGCGCGCGCGTCTCGATCGGCGTGCCGGGATTGAACGTGAGTTTCAGGTCTTGTGCGGACAGCATGTCAGACGCCTCCGTTCTTGCGCGCGAACAGCTTCTTGCGCGTCGCCGGCAGCACCAGCGCGATCGTGACGAGCGCCGCCGTCACGAGGTTCAGATCCTGCGCCTTCAACCCGATGAATTCGCTGTTGAGCGCAAGCGCGATGAAGAAGCGATAGACGATCGCGCCGAGCACGACGGCGAGCGTCGTCAGCACGAGCCGGCGCGCCGGCAGCAGCGTCTCGCCGATGATGACCGCGGCCAGCCCGATCACGATCGTGCCGATCCCCATCGAGATATCCGCGCCGCCCTGCGTCTGCGCGAACAGGGCGCCCGCGAGCGCGACGAGCGCGTTCGACAGCGCCATCCCGGCGAGCGTCGCGCGGCCGGTCGCGATGCCTTGCGCGCGCGCCATCCGCGGGTTCGCGCCGGTCGCGCGCATCGCGAGGCCGAGCTGCGACGAGAAGAACCAGTCGAGGCCGAGCTTCGCGACCACGACGACGATCGCGAGCAGCGCCGGGCGCAGCACGTAGTCGGGCATCCAGTCGGGCTGCAGCACGGTGAAGATGGTCGGCTCGGTGATCAGCGGCACGTTCGGCCGGCCCATGATCCGCAGGTTCACCGAATAGAGCGCGATCATCATCAGGATACTGGCGAGCAGGTCCATGATCTTCAGGCGCACGTTGAGCCAGCCGGTGATGAAGCCGGCCACCGCGCCCGCGACGATCGCGATGCAGGTCGAACTGAACGGGTCGTAACCGGCCGAGATCAGCGTCGCGGCAACGGCGCCGCCGAGCGGAAAGCTGCCGTCGACGGTGAGGTCGGGGAAGTTGAGGATGCGAAACGAGATCAGCACCCCGAGGGCGACGAGGCTGAAGATCAGGCCGATCTCCAGCGCGCCCAGAAACGAGAACAGAGACATGATGGGGAAATCCTGTTGCTTCCCGGCCGGACGTGTACGGCCGGGCGAAGCGGACGGGCGGCCCCGGGTGGGAGCCGCCCGTCCGGCGGTGTCGTTCAGGCCCGGATCGGGCCTGCAAGCGCGGCGGTCGGGCCGCGGCTTACTTGATGACCGTCTTCGCGTCCTTGAGCAGATCCGGCGACAGCGTCACACCCTGCTTCGCGGCCGCGCCCGTGTTCGCGAACAATTCGAGGTTGCTGCTCGTTTCCGATGCGATCGCGCCCGGCTTCTCGCCCTTCAGGATGCGCGCGACGACCTTGCCCGTCTGACGGCCGAGGTCGCCGTAGTTGATGCCGAGCGCCGCGATGCCGCCGCGCTTCACGCTGTCGGTGTCGCCGGCGACGAGCGGGATCTTCGCTTCGTTCGCGACCTTCACGAGCGCTTCGTACGCGGACACGACGTTGTTGTCGGTGTTCGTGTAGATCACGTCGACCTTGCCGATCAGGCTCTTCGCGGCCGGGCCGATGTCGACGGTACGCGGCGCGGCCGCTTCCTTCAGCGTCATCCCCTGCTTCGCGAGGATCTCCTTGAGTTCCTTCACGACGACGACCGAGTTCGCCTCGCCCGGGTTGTAGACCATCCCGACCGTCTTCGCATTCGGCACGACGCGCTTGATCAGCGCGACCTGGCGATCGAGCGGCAGCTTGTCGGATACGCCCGTCACGTTGGTGCCCGACGGGCCCCAGCCCTTCACGAGCTGCGCGGCAACCGGATCGGTCACGCCCGAATAGACGACCGGCACGCTCTTGGTCGACGCGACCACCGCCTGCGCGGCCGGCGTCGCGATCGCGACGATCACGTCGGGCTGGTCGCCGACGAACTTGCGCGCGATCTGCGCGGCCGTACCCGTGTTGCCCTGCGCGCTCTGGTATTCCCACTTGAGCTTGTCGTCGCCGTAACCTTCCGCCTTCAGCTCGGCGCGCACGCCGTCGCGGATCGCATCGAGCGCCGGGTGATCGACGATCGACAGCACCTTGACGGTCTGGGCGTGCGCGGCACCGGCCAGCGCGAGTGCGGCCACGCCGGCCGTGATCGAACGGATCGCGAAAGTCTTGAAACGCTTCATGGGTGTGTCTCCCCCGTATTGTGTCGGTTCTGGATGATGGATTCCCGCCGCCGTCGGGCGGGCGCCGCCATGCGTATGACGTGCTGGCGAGCGGCCCGCGCACGCTCCGGGAAAGCGTGCAGCGGCGAACGCACGAGGATACCATTTCCGCAGACCACCGCCTGACGCCATACTTTCACGCGCCACGCCGGATCGCGGCGCCGGGCGACCGATTCCGCGCTACTGATAAGAGAACGTGATCGTGCCGAGTGCTTCCACGATGCCCGGCGTAATCTTCTCGGCCGTCTTGACATATCTCGCCTCGAACGGCACCTGGATCATCGTGTTGGCCGTGGTGGAGCGTCCGACCAGCCACTGGTTCGTATTGCCCTTGGCCGACGAGTCGGGACCAAAACGCAACGGCGTGTCGGACCCTTTTTTCAGGATCTGAATCCCGATGCCCGAAGCCCCCGACCCACGGCCAAGGCTCAGCACGTTGCTCGTATTCGCGGGATTCGTCACGTCGCTCAGGGTCGCGTAAATGCTCAGGTCCGCATCGCACCGCAGATCGAACGAGAATGGCGCCGACTTCGCCGTAGCGACATCGCCGACCGCTTTCAGGCTGCCGGAATAGAGGCTAGGCAGCGTCACCGTTCTGGACGTGCCGGACGTGATCTTGCACGTTCTGGCCGTGACGGTCATGCTCGTCGCGCTCAACGGCGTCGACGCACTGCTGCCCGGCAGCAAATTCCCCTTGTACTTCAAGCGGAAATTGAAGAGCACCTGCCTTCTGGATGTATAGGAGCCCGTCGCGAGAGGCCCGACAGAAACATACGTCACCTTTGCGTTAAGCAGGCTTTTATCGATTGGAGGGATCGGTACCGACGTAGCGTCCGCGCCGATCGCAACCCATGCCCCGCCTGAATAGTCCGCAACCTCCACTGCGTATCCCACGCCAGGTATTCCCGATTCGAAAACGGCAGCGACTGCGCCGGTGCTCGTTTTGTATGTCACATTCGGGATGAGCACACCGGCCGGGCTGACGACGTACTCGTCATACATGCATACCGTACCGACGCTGTTGGCGACCCGTGCAACCATCGCTAACCCAATCGTGGACGATGGAAATTGAGTGCCGAGAAGCGTTCCGTCCTGTGCCACGCTGAGCGTAGCCGGGAGTGACGGCGAAATGCTTGACGCATGGCTGCTCAGTTCGCAAGTGGCAAAGGCATACCCGGACCAGAGCAGCGGGCACAGCATCAAAAGGCGCGCAAACCTCGCCGCCGCCGTGGCACGCCTCGACGACCGTCGCGTGACGCCGTCGGCGCCTGCATTTGTCCACTTCATATACGTTCCTGTCTGGTTTTGACCGACTGCCGGTGCGTCGACTTCCGGCGAGCCATGAAGCCGGCCCGGTCCGATAAATGGATAGCGGCGCGTCTCGACGGCATCAACGCGCCGCGCTCGTCTTCGCCGCACAAACACCCTTGAACTGCTCGAAGGCCCGGGCCTTGTTGCGCCCTTGCCGGACCGGCAGGTCGTACGCGATGCGGCAGCCCGACACGCCATCGTCGCCCCACTTCACCGTGAGTTCGCCCTTGTCCTTCAGGCCGCGTGCGAAGATCCTGCTCGCCTGACCGACGACGCCGAGGCTCTTGCCCGTTTCGTCGCTGACCGCCGCACCGAACGGCAGCGGCGTGCCGTCGGACCGAGTCGCCTGGATCACGGCCGCGCGCCCGGTGTCGGTGTCGAACTTGAGCAGCGGGACGGCGCCGGCGCGCGGCGCGACCTGCTGGCTGGTTTCCTTCAACTCGACGTCCATCGAGATGCCCTTCGGGTCGAGCTCGACGGTATTCATGTTGTACGGCGTGAGGTAAGGCACGACCGCATAGCCGCGGCTGTCGACCCGCACACCGGACGCATTCGTGACGCGCGCGCCTTCCGCACCTTTCGCCTCGACGATGCCGAAGGTCTCCGACAGCGGCTGCGACAACGTGATGCCACCCGGGTGGGCGACCGCCGCGCCGCGAATGCCGATCGAACCCTGCTGATAGTTCGAACTGCCGCCGGCGCTGAGATTGAACTCGGCGAAGCGCGCGCGGTACGTGAGGCTGCCGCTGCCGTCGGTGCTCGCATTGCCCTGCCCGTTCGTGTGGTTCGCGGCAAGGCTGTACGACAAGTCGTTGTCCACGCCGAGCGAGCCCGACAGCATCGACTGCAGCTGCGTGCGGCCCTCGGTATCGCGCGTCACGTTGCCCGTCAGCATCATCGGGCTGGACTTGCCGAGCGGAATCGACACGCTCGCGTAGTACAGCGTGCTCGCCTGGTTGCCCTGGCCGCGCTGGCGTGTCGCCGACAGGCTGTACGACACGTTCCTGAACGCGTTGTTGTACCCGACGGAGTAGTTGACGTCCGAGCCCGCGCGATTCCAGTAGTTCGACGCCGACGCGGTCACGCTCAGCTGCCCGCCCTTCTCGCCGAGACGCTGGCTGACCATCAGCGACGCGCGATTGCGCTGCCGCCCGACGGTATCCACGGAATAGCCCATGCGAACCGCATCGCGCGCGCTCATCGCGTCGTTGAGGTTGAAATAGCCGTTCGTCGAATAGCGATACGCGGCGATCGACACGTCGGTGCCGGTCGGTGCGACGGACTTCGAATAGCTGACCCGCAGGCTCGATCCGCTGAAGCGTTTCACGCCGGGAATCGACGTGGTGGCCTGCGTGAAGTCGACGCCGACCGCGCCGAATCGCGTATTGAACGCGCCGCCCGCCATGGCCGACGCGTAACCCGCCGCGACCGTGAGGCCGCCATAGGCGGTCAGCAGGTTCGTCAAGCCGCGCTGGTAGGTGAGCTGCGCGAACAGCGGGTTGCTGGTGTTCTGCTGGCTGCGCAGCGCACCCGCGACGAAGCTGTAGCGCTGGATGCCGGGGCGCAGCGACAGCGGGACCGACGCATAGGGCACGGAAAACGTGTGCACCGACCCATCCGCCTCGGTGACGGACACGCGCAGGTCGCCGCCATAGCCGGTCGGATACAGGTCGCCGATCTCGAACGGCCCTGGCGAAACGGTCGTTTCGTACAGCGTCACGCCGTTCTGGCGAATCGTCACCTTGGCGTTCGAGTTCGCGACGCCGCGCACGACCGGCGCATAACCGCGCAGCGAGTCGGGCAGCATCCGGTCGTCGCTCGACAGCCGCACGCCCCGGAACTGCGTCGAGTCGAACAACTCGCCGGACGTGAACGTCTCGCCGATCACGAGCTGCGAAGACAGCGACGGCAGATCCCGCTGCAGGTAGGTCGCAATATCCTGATAGCTGCCGCCACCACGCTCGGACCACGCGTACGAACCGTTGTGACGGAAATGCCAGTTGCCGACGTTGACGCCGCCGTTCAGCCCGAGATAGCCCTGCGTGTCCGCGCGGCTGCCCTTGACCTTCGCGCTGTAGACGTTCAGGTTGTAGTCGAGCATGCCGACGGGCACGCCGTCGTTCCATTGATCGGGGCTGACGTAGCCGCGCGCGCGGTGCGCCAGCGATGCCTGCGGGATGCTGAGCGCCAGGCGCTGTTCGTTGAAATCGAACGACGCGCTCGCCTCGGGCACGATCTGACCGATACGCAGGCATTCGCCCTTGGCCGTGATCGCCGCCGCGACGTCCGCGGGCAGCCTGGCGAAGTCGATGCCGATCCGGCGCAAGACCTTCTCGTCGAAGCAGGGCTGAGCTTCCGGCGTGTCCGGCGCGGCCTTGAACGCGATGTCGTAACGGCCTACCCAGTCCTGGCCGACGACGAGGTCGACGCCATACGTGCCCGGCGCGGTGAAGTTGCCGCGCTCGAAGTGCTTGATGTCGATCGCACGGCCGTTGCCATTGTTCACGAAATCCGGGTCGAACTGAACCTGCGCGAACTGCGTCTGTGCGAGGTCGACCTGCGCGACCTGCATCGTCATCGAATCGCCAGGCGCGGAATTGCCGGCGTCCGCGCGGCCGTCAGCCGACCACGCGGCGAGGCAGGACAGCACCAGCATGCACATCGGTTTGAGCCGAGGCAGGCAGGTTACGTCCGGGCGAGGATGTCGGATCGACGGGGTCATTCCGCAGGACTCCTATTGATAGTGAACTGGATTCGAATGCGAGAGCATTGGCGCTGCCGCTCAGCACACGCGGAAAGCGGTGTCGATCCGGAGGTGAAATCTGACGTTGAATCGACGCAGGCTGCCGTTGAATCGGCGAACGTACGTGGACGTGAATGCCACGTCAGCCGGCTGGCCAATGGCCCTGGCAGGCCGCAGCCCGGCCGGCACTACCGCATCGCAACGGGTAGCTCGTTGTTGGTCGACGCACCCCAGTCGTTGATGCTGCCGAACCGTACTTTCGCGTCCGGCGCCGGCGGAGCCTTGAGATCCGCAACGGGAAATTCCTGCGTGCCGCCGGGCAGGATATAGCCCGCACCGGCGTCGTATTGATGTGCGCCCGATCGGAGCTGGACGCTGCCGATATTGACGACGTAAGGCGTCGGGTTGCTCGCCTTCAACGTATAGCGGCCCGCCTGGCCGCGCTCGATCTGCCAGCGAATCTGCGCCGGCGCGTCGTGTGCCTTGCCCGGCAGACCTTGCGGGCGAAACATGATCTTGACGCGCGTCCGGAACGCGACCTGAAGCTGGTTGTGAGCGTCGCTCGACGCAACCTTCGGCGGAATTTCCAGCACGTTGAGCCAGAAAAGCGATTCCTTGTCGGCGGGAAGCGGCTCGCTCGTATACATCAACCGCAGGGTTTGCCCCTTGTTCGGCTCCAGGCGGAACATCGCGGGCGTGAGCACGAACGGCGCGTCGATGGTGTCAGGCGATGCGTTCGCGTCGCCCTTGTCGATCCAGGCCTGGACCAATGCCGGCGCCGAACCTTCGTTCGACAGCTTGATCGTCACCTCGCGCTCGCCGCCCGGAAAGATGACGCGGGTCGCCGAAATCACGACGCTCGCGCTGGCTTGCGAAGCGATCAGGACGGTGGCCAGTGCGATGGCCTGGAGCGATTTGATGATGGCATTCATGATGACTCGGGCGGATTTCTAATCGTTGTGGCCGACTGGCGGATCGGAGTGGCGGCGTGCGAAGCCCGCCGCCAGGCCCGCCGGCGGGCGGGCCTTCGGGTAAGCGCAAGACTTACTCGTAGGCGACCGTGTACTGAACCTTCGAATTCGCCGAACCGCCTACTGCCGCGCCCGTCGCCAGGTACTCGGCAAAGAAGTTCAGCTGGGCGGAACCGTCCGAGCCGATCGAGACGACCTGCGAGTTCTGGTCCGGTGCGTTCGCGCCGACCTTGATCACGTTTTGCTGGTCGTTGAGGATCTGCAGCACGACGTTCGTCGCCGCAGGCGCCTCGGCCGTGCCCTTGTCGAGCGACAGCTTGCCGTCGGCCGTCACGTTCGTGGCGTTCTCGAACGTAACCTGGACCTTGGTGGGGTTGCCCTTCGACTCGGCGGTATCCACCGCGCAACCCGTCAGCTTGAAACCGAAGGCGGTGCGGCCAGCTACCGAGCCGGCCGCGTTCAGCGCGCCGGTACTGACCGTCGGCAGGGCAACTGCCTTGTTCGACGTGGTGCCTGCCGCGGCACCGTCGATCTTGCAGGTTGCCGCGGTTACGTTGCCGGTGAACGTGATCGTGCCGTCTGCCGCGTGGGCGGCCGACATCAGACCAAGGCCCGCTACGGCCAGAAGCATCGAAATGACTTTGGTGCTAGTTGCGAGTTTCATTATGTTGATCTCAAAAAACGGTTATTGACGATATGAAACGCGCATTCATCATTTCATGAACTTGTATTTAAATTGACGGGGCGCGATTCAGGCATCATTATTTATTTTCCGCCGATGGCCCGCCATCTGACAAAGTATGGAAGTGGATCCAAAAATAATCGGACAAGTACTAAAGTTGTCTCATTCAGATGGCGAATTCGTTTGTTCAGACAAATAAAACGACCATTCCACTAGGATTTATCGCAAGATCTGAGCTACGGCGATCCGACCTCGCCGAACGTTCGGCATGCCTGGATCCGGCGTGACGGAAACACGTGACGGGAAATCAATCGATACCGTCTAACAAATGACAACGACATTCCCATATATCGCCTCGCCTGCCCGGAAAATTTTTTAGATAATTTTGTTTTTATATTTCCTCGGTTGGCGCACGACATTCCACTTCAGTCCTTCTTTCGCGCCGGTGAAGCATCGACGCCTCTTGCGTTGCGCGTCGCACCACCGATAAGGCCGCACGGGGCAGGCCCGCTTCGTACCCGACCTCGGCACAACCCGTCGGCCGTCATCGCCGCTTTACGTTATGCTGTCGACCGACCCAATCCACGCCATTGGAGAGCACATGAATCGGGCGATCCGAGCCATCGCATTCGCGGCCATCGCGCTGGCGCCGCCGGGCGCGGCATTCGCGCTGACCGACGGCTATGCGCAATACGACGACTGCATGCTCAATGCGCTGCGCGAAAGCCGCAACGGCGCGGCGGCGCAGCTGATCCAGCGCTCGTGCGACGCGCTGTATCGCAACAACGCGATGCTGCTGCCGCGCGAGCGGCGTTTTCACGAGTGCGTCGTGCAGTCACTGCCGGGCGTGCGAGACAACTATGCGATCCAGCAGATCATGTCGATCTGCTCGCGGCGCGGCGAGATGTGAGCCGGCGCTAAACGCCGGTCGCCGTCGCACCGTTGCGTGGCGGCCGCACCAATGAAAAAGGGCCTGCGCGATGCAGGCCCTTTCGTTTCAGCGGTCCGACCGGTGTGCGTCGCTCAGAACGACGCGACCATCGAGCCCTTGAACTGCTTCTTGATGAATTCCTTCACTTCCGGCGACTGGTACGCCTTGACCAGCTTCTTCACCCACGGCTGATCCTTGTCCTTCGCGCGCACGGCGATCAGGTTCGCGTACGGGCTCGTCAGCGATTCGAGCGCGATTGCGTCCTTGGTCGGCTGCAGGTTCGCGGCGAGCGCGTAGTTCGTGTTGACCACGGCTGCGTCGACGTCCGACAGCACGCGCGGCAGTTGCGCGGCGTCGAGTTCGGAGATCTTCAGCTTCTTCGGGTTGTCGGCGATGTCGAGCACCGTCGCGTTGTTGCCGCCCGTGCCGGCGCCCGTCTTCAGCTTGATCAGGCCCTGCGTCTGCAGCAGCAGCAGCGCGCGGTTCTCGTTCGACGGATCGTTCGGCACCGCGACCTTCGCGCCTTGCGGCAGGTCCTTCAGCGCCTTGAACTTCTTCGAGTACACGCCCATCGGCGAGATGTAGGTCAGGCCCGCGCTGACGAGCTTGTAGCCGCGCTGCTTCACCTGGCTGTCGAGGTAGGGCTGGTGCTGGAAGCTGTTCGCGTCGAGGTCGCCCGAGTCGAGCGCCGCGTTCGGCTGCACGTAGTCGTTGAACTCGATGACCTTCACGTTCAGGCCTTCCTTCTCCTTCGCGACCTTCTGCACGAGCTGCCACACTTCCGAATCCGGGCCGGCGACCGTGCCGACCTTGATCACCTTGTCTTCGGCGTGCGCGCCTGCCGACAGCGTCAGCGCTGCACCGGTGGCCAGCACGGAAAATACCTTCAGGAGACTGCGACGCTTCATCTGTTTCTCGCTTTCTTGCTTACTGGATGACTGAAAATGGGGCGCGATACGGGTATGCCCCGACTCGCAGGAAGGGGCAAATGGTGTCACAGGATCGGCGGGAAGTGAAATACATCCCGCTCATATGGGTATGCACCGCAGCGGTGCTGGCAGGGGTGGCGCGACTCGGCCGTTAGTTGCATTTGTGCGAGTTGCGCATCGGCCCGAGCGCGTTACGCCACCGCCGCCCGGTCGGCCGCCTTCGTTTCGAATGCAGGCTCGCCCATCTGCCCGCCGACCCGGAACGCGCCGACCGTATCGCGCAGTCTCGCGGCCTGTTCCTGTAGCGACGCGGCGGCCGCAGCGGCCTCCTCGACGAGCGCCGCGTTCTGCTGCGTCACCTGGTCCATCTGCGTGACCGCGCGCCCGACCTGCGTGATGCCGCTCGCCTGCTCCTCGGATGCCGCCGCGATCTCGCCCATGATGTCGGTCACGCGCGCGACGGCCTGCAGGATCTCGCCCATCGTCGTGCCGGCCTGGCCGACCAGCGTCGACCCGTTGCGCACGCGCTCGACCGAGTCGACGATCAGCTCGCGGATCTCCTTCGACGCCGTCGCGCTGCGCTGCGCGAGCGAACGCACTTCGCCCGCGACCACCGCGAAGCCGCGGCCCTGCTCGCCGGCGCGCGCGGCTTCGACCGCCGCGTTCAGCGCGAGGATGTTGGTCTGGAACGCGATGCCTTCGATCACGCCGATGATGTCGGCGATCTTGCGCGAGCTGTCGTCGATCTGGCCCATCGTGCCGATCACGCGGTTCACGACGTCGCTCCCCGTGCGCGCGATCTCCGACGCGCTGTTCGCGAGCCCGCTCGCCTGCCGCGCGTTGTCGGCGTTCTGCTTCACGGTTGCGGTCAGCTGCTCCATGCTCGCGGCGGTTTCTTCCAGCGAGGCGGCCTGCTCCTCGGTGCGCTGCGACAGGTCGTCGTTGCCGGCCGAGATCTGGCGGCTCGCCGACGCGATCGATCCGGCCGACTGGCGAATCCCGCCGATCGTCGCCTGCAGCCGTGCCTGCATGTCGTGCATCGCGGCCATCATGCTCGTGCGGTCGCCCGCGCGAACCGGCACCGGCTGCGTCAGGTCGCCCTGCGCGATGCGCGTCGCGAGCGCGGCCGCTTCGTCGGGCTCGCCGCCGAGGCTGCTGCGCACGTTGCGGATGATCACGAGCATCGCCGCGCTGATCACGAAGCCGATCACGAACACGACCACGAGGTGGCCGAGCAGCGTCCGGTAGTAGATGGTGTCGATGTCCTTCAGGAACACGCCGCTCGAGATGTTCCAGTCCCACGGCGCGAAGCGCGTGACGTAGCTGATCTTCGGCACGGCGGTCTCGCTGTGCGGCAGGCGCCCGCGATACTCGGCGAAGCCGCTGCCGGTTTCCTTCGCGGCGTTCAGGATCGTGACGAACAGCGGTTTGCCGTCCGGGTCGAGATAGTCGCCGACCTGCGTGTTGACGAGCTTCGGCAGCGTCGGATGCATCAGCACGACCGGCTTCGAGTCCATCACGAACACGTAGCCCGAATCGCCGTAGCGCATCGCGGCGAGGCTCGCGAGCGCGTCGCGCTTCGCATCGGCCTCGGGCAGCGTGCCGCTCTGCGCGAGTGCGTGATACGCCTTCACGATGCCGGCCGCCGAATCGACGAGATTCGCGATGCCTGCCTTGCGTTCGGCGAGCATCGTCGCGCGCGTCTCGTACGCGCTCCATGCGCCGACGCCCAGGAGACCGATCCATACCAGCGCAAGCGCGAGCCACAGCTTGCGGTTCAAACTCATTCTGCTCATCTGCGTGCCTCTGTCGATGTCGATGCGCACGCTGCGCGCGAACGGCCTGCCGCGCGCAAACGCTTGCCCATTCATTTACGGCACCGAGGCTTACAACTTGAATACGGCCGGCGCCGCGAACCGGCGATCGACAGGCCGCCCGCGCCCCGCGCCGCACCGCGACCGCCGGCGCGACAGTCCGCATCCGCTGTGCTAAAAAGACCGGCTAGCCGGCACACGAAGAGCCGGCGCCATTCCGAGGGCCACCCATGTACGTCATCGACATTCACTACACCGCATCGCTCGAGCGCATCGACGACGCGCTCGAACGCCATCGCGCATTCCTGCAGCCGCAATTCGACAAGGGCATCTTCATCGCAGCGGGGCCGAAGGTGCCGCGCGAAGGCGGCGTGATCCTCGCGGCCCGCATCGATCGCGACGAGCTGGACGCGATCCTGAAGACCGATCCGTTCGTCATCGAGGGGCTCGCCACGTATCGCGTGACGGAATTCCGGATCACGCGTGCCGCATCCGGCTTCAACGTGCCCGCGCTGCCGTAACGCGACGCCTGCGCGACATCTGCACGATACGCGCGCAGGCCGACACGCCGCCCGACGGGCGGCGCATGCAAACAACGAAGACAGAGGGAAAACGTGACGGCGCGAGGCGGCCGTCACGTGATCGCCGGGCCGGGCGCCCGGCGGCTACCGGTCAGTCGACCAGCAGCTTCAGGTCGTGGACCCACGGGCCGGGGCCCTGGCCGTCGCGCACGAACAGGCGCAGCTTGCCGTCGCGGTCGAACACGTAGCTCGCGGCCGTGTGATCCATCGTGTAGCTGCCGGGCGTCTTGCCGGGCACCTTCGCGTAGTACACGCGGAAATCCTTCGTGACCTTCTTCAGCGCGGCTTCGTCGGCCGGCCGCAGGCCGATGAACGACGGATCGAACGCGGGCACGTACTGGCCGAGCAGCGCCGGCGTGTCACGCTCCGGGTCGACGGTGACGAACAGCACCTGCACGCGCTTCGCGGCATCGGGCCCGAGCTGCTTCAGCGCTTCGGACAACTCGGCCATCGTCGTCGGGCACACGTCCGGACAGTGCGTATAGCCGAAGAACATCACGACGGCCTTACCCTTGAAGTCGGCGAGCGTGCGTACCTTGCCGGCCGTATCGGGCAGCGAGAAGTCGCTGCCGAACTGCGTGTTGCCGGTGATGTCGAGATTCTGGAATTTCGGCGCGTTGTCGCATCCGGCGAGCAGCAGCGCTGCCGTGAATGCGCACGCGAGCATCCAGCCTTGGCGCGCGCGGCGCCCGAACCGTGATTGGAGCATTGCGTTCAAACCGTGCGGTTACACGCCGAGCAGCGGACGTGCATAGTGATCGACGAGCAGCGCGGCGAACAGTAGCGACAGGTAGACGATCGAGTAGCGGAAGGCCTTGCGGGCGAGTTCGTCCGAGTAGTCGCGATGGATCTTCCACGCATACGCGAGGAACACCGCGCCGAGCAGCACCGCGCTCGTCAGGTAGACGGCCCCGCTCATCCCGGAGATGAACGGCATCAGCGTGACCGCGAACAGGATCACCGTGTACAGCAGGATGTGCAGCCGCGTGAACTTCTCGCCGTGCGTGACGGGCAGCATCGGCAGCCCTGCGTTCTCGTAATCCTTGCGGCGATACAGCGCGAGCACCCAGAAATGCGGCGGCGTCCACACGAAGATGATCAGCACGAGGATCCACGCGTCGCCCGGCACCGCGCCGGTGACCGCGGCCCAGCCGAGCGCCGGCGGCATCGCGCCCGATGCGCCGCCGATCACGATGTTCTGCGGCGTCATCGGCTTGAGCAGCAGCGTGTAGATCACCGCGTAGCCGACGAAGGTGGCGATCGTCAGCCACATCGTCAGCGGGTTCGTGAACGTATAGAGCGTCCATGCGCCGACGCTGCCGAGCACGGCCGAGAACAGCAGGATCTGCGGGGTCGTGATCTCGCCGCGCGCGGACGGGCGCCACGCGGTGCGGCGCATCATCGCGTCGATCTTCTGTTCGACGAGGCAGTTGATCGCGAACGCGGCGCCGGCCAGCAGCCAGATGCCGACCGTACCGCCGATCAGCACGTGCCACGGCACCATGCCCGGCGTCGCGAGGAACATGCCGATCACCGCGCAGAACACCGCGAGCTGCGTGACACGCGGCTTCGTCAATGCCATGTACTGCGAAAACCGGCTACCGGGCGATTGGGAGAGGGTGCTTTGCATGGGGGCGGTCACGCCGGGGCGGCGTCGCGCACAGGCTGCGCGACACGGCCGGGGCGGCTTGAAAGGATGCGAAAGTTTAACATGACGACGAGCAGCAGCAGGATCGCGGCCCCGCCGTTATGCGCGACGGCGACCGGCAGCGGCCACTGCAGCACGATGTTGGTCAGGCCCGTCACGAACTGCAGCAGGACCACCAGCAGCACGCCGTTCGCGGGCCGCCGCAGCGACTCGAAGCGGCGCATCTTCAGCGCGAACGCGACCAGGTAGGCGACCACCACGAACGCAAACGTGCGGTGCGTCCAGTGGATCGCGACCAGCGCGTCCTGCGTGATCGCCTCGCCGTCCTTCGTCATCCCGAGCGCGCGCCACAGGTGGAAGCCGTGCTGGAAGTCCATCGGCGGGATCCACTGGCCGTTGCAGGTCGGGAAGTCGGTGCACGCGAGCACCGCGTAGTTGGTGCTCACCCAGCCGCCGAGCGCGATCTGCATGACCAGCAGCACGAGCGCCGCGAGCGCGGCCGCGCGATAGCGGCCGGCTTCGGGGTCATGCGACGGCAGCGGCGTCTGCCGCGCCGCGAGCCAGCCGAGCGTGCCGAGCAGCGTGAGGCCGAGCAGCAGATGGATCGTGACGATCACCGGCTGCAGCTTCATCGTGACCGTCCACGCGCCGAACGCGCCCTGCACGAGGATCAGCAGCAGCAGGCTCGTCGGCCACCACGGCGACACGTGCAGCGGGCGGCGGCGCAGCCGCGCGGACCACGCGATCACGACCTGCGCGATGATCAGCACGCCGATCGCCATCGCGAAATAGCGGTGGATCATCTCGATCCACGCCTTCGACATGCTGACGGGGCCCGTCGGCATCGCCTGGTGCGCGGCCGTGATCGCGGCATGCGCGATGAACGGCGACGACGTGCCGTAGCAGCCGGGCCAGTCCGGGCAGCCGAGCCCCGAATCGGTCAGCCGCGTGAAGCCGCCGAACATCACCAGGTCGAGCGTCAGGAAGGTGGTGATCCACACCAGCTTGCGAAACTTGTTGTCGTCGGCCTTCACCCACACGTACGACAGCGGCAGCAGCGCGATGCAGAAGCCGATTAGGCCGAGTTGCAGTAGATACGCCATCGGTTCAATGCCTCTCGTGTTGCGTTAGCCGATGCTCGACCACTTCAGCAGCTTCGTCACGTCCGCCTTGATCTTGCCGGGGTTCGGATCCTTCGGGAAACGCATCATCAGGTTGCCGTTCGGATCGACCATGTAGAGGTGGTCGCTGTCCTTCGTGCCGGCGTCGGCCGGCAGCCACGCGGCCACCGCGGCCGGATCGGCGACGAGCCGGCGCGTGTCGGGGTACGCGTCCAGCACCTTCTGCGGCATCGCGCCCGCATCGCTGCGCAGCCACACCATCGTGAGCCGGTGCCGCTCGCCCGCCTGCGTGACGCGGATCTGGCGCATGAAATAGAGCTTCTTCGCGCAGGCCTCGTCGCACGCGCTGCGGTCGGTCATCACGAACAGCCACACGCCGCGCAGCGACGACAGCGGCACGGTCTTGCCGGTTTCGTCGGTCACCTGCAGATCCGCGGGGATCGGGCGCTGCGGCTCGATCAGCGTGCCGTAGTTGGTCGAGCCGCCCTTCGGCTTGATCACGTAATAGGTGAAGTACGACGCGATCATCGGCGCGGCGCACACGAGACCCAGCAGCACGAGCATCCAGCGGCCGCGCTTGCGGGCCGCCGGCGACATCGGCGCAGCGGCCGAACCCTGACGGGGAGATTGCATGGACAAATCAGACCTCTCGAAACGAACCCGCGGCGCGAGCGCCGCGTCCTGGCATGGCGCTCACGCGCCGGCCGACTTCTTCGCCGCACGCCGCGCAGCGTACAGGCCGAAGCCGAGCGCGGCCGCCGCCATCGCCCACCACTGAAACATGTAACCGTAATTGCGCTCGACGCCGGTCGTCGCCGCCGGCCAGTCACGCACGAGCTTGTCGCCGTCGTCGCTCGTCTGCTGGATCACGAACGGCTGCAGCGGCAGCCCCGTTTCCTTCGCATACGCGGCGACGTCCAGGTTCTGCCGGATCTTCTGGTGCGCCGCCGACCCGCCTTCGCCGAGCTCGAACGCCCGCGACGCGTCGGCGCGCGCGATGCCCACGATCTCGACGTCGCCCGCGGGCGTCGCGAACGGCTCGATCGCCGTGCGATCGGCGATATTGCGCGGCAGCCAGCCGCGATTCACGAGCACGACGCCGCCGCCCGTGAGTTTAAACGGCATCACGACGTAAAAACCCGGCTGGTCGTTATACGGCCGATTGTCGAGGAACACGGCCTGCTCGGGCAGGAAGCGGCCTGTCGCACGCACGCGATGGAACTCGATCGACGCGAGCGGCATCGGCTGCGCGCCGACGTCGACGGGCGGCGCCTGCTCGTAGCGCTCGATGCTCGCCTGCAGCGCTTCCTTCTGGTGCGCGCGGTCGCGCTGCCAAAAGCCGAGACGGATCGTGACCGCGACGACGACGAGAATCAGCAGCGCGGGCAGCCAGCGGATCTTCATCATGCGGCCCGCCCGGCACCTGCTGACAAGCGAAGTGCGATAATTATCCTCTTCCTTTCGAATTGCCGTCGTCCGGTTCGTGTCATGCACATACTCGTTCCCATCGCCTTCGTCCTCATCATTGCCAGCATGGGCTCGGCGCTCTACTTCATGATGCACGACCGCGGCCACACGAAACGCATGGTCTGGTCGCTCGCCACCCGCGTCGGGCTGTCGGTGTCGCTGTTCCTGCTCATCCTGATCGCGAACGCGATGGGCTGGATCCATTCGACCGGCCTGCCGATCGGGCGTTGATCGATTCGCCGCCGCCGCCGCTGTGACATTTCGCCGCACGGCCGCGGCACCAAGCAAAAGCGCCGCCTGACTGAGTCGCGGCGGCGCCCGAGGGGTGAAGGCCGGCAGTCACGCTGCCCGGCCGACCCAATGAAAACGGCCCGCGCATTGCTGCGCGGGCCGTTGTTCCATTTACAGCCAGTAGACGACGACGTACAGGCCGAGCCAGACGACGTCGACGAAGTGCCAGTACCACGCGGCGCCTTCGAATGCGAAGTGGTGATCGGGCTTGAAGTGGCCGCGGATCATCCGCACCAGCACCACCGCGAGCATCGTGCCGCCGAGGAACACGTGGAAGCCGTGGAAGCCGGTCAGCAGGAAGAACGTCGAACCGTACACGCCCGAGTTCAGCGTCAGGTTCAGTTCGTTGTACGCGTGGTAGTACTCGAAGCCCTGCAGGAACAGGAAGCAGATACCGAACGCGAGCGTCGCGGCCAGCCAGGCGATCGCCTTCTTGCGATGATCGTCACGCAGCGCGTGGTGCGAAATCGTCAGCGTCACGCCTGACGACAGCAGGAATGCGGTGTTCAGCGTCGGGATCGGCCACGGGCCCATCGTCTTGAAGTGACCGGCGAGCGCGGCGGGGCCTTCGTTCGGCCACACGGCGGAGAAATCCGGCCAGATCAGCTTGTAGTCGAGGCTGCCGAGCTGGTGCAGCGCGATTTCACGCGCATAGAACAGTGCGCCGAAGAACGCGCCGAAGAACATGACTTCCGAGAAGATGAACCAGCTCATGCTCCAGCGGTACGACTTGTCGACGTTCTTGCCGTAATGACCGCCTTCCGATTCGGCGATCGCGTCGCCAAACCAGTGATACAGCGTGAAGAGCAACCACAGCAGGCCGAGCAGCGCCGTAAACGGCGCCCAGTCGTGACCGTTGATCCACAGCGCCGCCGATCCGAGCATGACCAGCAGGCCGATGGCCGCACTGATCGGATGGTGCGACGGATGCGGCACGAAATAGTACGGGGTCTGGTTTTGACCGCTCATGCTTGATTCTCCACTTCTGTCCAATTTGTGTACCGGAAACCGCTCCGGCTTTATTTCTTGCGCGGCGTGACCACCACCGCTCCTTCCTGCACGCGCCGCCGTGGCGCCGCGCACTGCATTCTTCTTTCGTGGCCGCGGGCTTCAGCCCACGACGGCACGCACGACCAGGATCAGCACGCCGATGAACAAACCGGCTGCCAACAACGCGACGATCAGCACGTGCAGCGGATTCAGCTGCGTCGCGTCGGCCTCCAGGTCACGCCGCTTGCGCACCCCGAAAAACGACCACAACACTGCTTTCAGCGCCTGGCCGAACGACCCGCCCCGCTTGCCCTCCGTCATCGCCCCGCCTCCGTCGTCATGCGTCCGGCTTCGCCGCGCCCTGCGCCGCGGTCTTGCCCGGCGCCGGCGTGGCCGGCGTATTCAGCTCGAAGAACGTGTACGACAGCGTGATCGTCTTCACGTCCTTCGGCAGTTTCGGATCGATCACGAACACCACCGGCATCTTGCGCGACTCGTTCGCGGCCAGCGTCTGCTGCGTAAAGCAAAAGCACTCGATCTTCTTGAAGAACTCCGTCGCCTGCTTCGGCGCGTAGCTCGGAATCGCCTGCGCAACGACCGGCCGGCCCTGCCCGTTCGTCACGTCGTACACGATCGTCATCAGCTCGCCCGGATGCACGTCGAGACTGTTGTGCTCCGGCTTGAAACCGAGCGGGCCGCGCGCGTTCGCATCGAACTCGACCGACACCGTGCGGCCATAGTCGACCTGCGAGTTCTTCACCTCGCGCTCGCTGACATCGCGCTGCACCAGGTTGTTGATGCCGGTGATCTGGCAGATCGCCCGATACATCGGGATCAGCGCGAAGCCGAAACCGAACATCAGCCCGGCCACGACGAAGAGCTTCACCAGCATCGAACGATTGAACGCGCGATCGACGGCGCCCTCTTCCGGCTTCGACATACGACAACTTCCTCGCTACTGCGTCTGTTGCTGCATCAGTGAGTGGACAGCCACCACTGCTTGATCACGACACCCACAAAAAAAACGGCGGCGATGACGAGCAGGGTGAGGCCGAGCCGCTTGTTGCCCGCGCGGATCTGCTCGGGCGTTCGTCTTTGTTGTGGATTCCGGTTCATCTGAAACTTCGGTTCGGCGCCCGCCGCGCCTGCCTGCGCGGCAGGCAGCGGCGGAACGCACGGTGAAACTTACTCGACGTGCGGCGGTTGCTCGAACGTGTGGAAGGGAGCCGGGCTCGGCACCGTCCACTCGAGGCCTTCCGCGCCATCCCACGGCTTGTCCGACGCCTTTTCCAGCTCGCCGCCGCCACGGTAGGCCGGCAGCGCGACCGCGAACAGGAAGTACACCTGCGCGAGGCCGAAGCCGAATGCGCCGATCGTCGCCACCTGGTTGAAGTCCGTGAACTGCGCCGGGTAGTCCGCGTAGCGACGCGGCATGCCTGCGAGACCGACGAAGTGCATCGGGAAGAACGTCAGGTTGAAGAAGATCATCGACGCCCAGAAGTGGATCTTGCCGCGCGTCTCGTTGTACATCCAGCCCGTCCACTTCGGCGCCCAGTAGTACCAGCCCGAGAACAGCGCGAACAATGAGCCGGCCACCAGCACGTAGTGGAAGTGCGCCACCACGAAGTAGGTCCCGTGATACTGGATGTCGAGCGGCGCCATCGCGAGCATCAGGCCCGTGAGGCCGCCGAACGTGAACACGAACAGGAAGCCGATCGCGAACAGCATCGGGGTTTCGAACGTCATCGAGCCGCGCCACATCGTCGCGAGCCAGTTGAACACCTTCACGCCCGTCGGCACCGCGATCAGCATCGTCGCGTACATGAAGAACAGCTGGCCGGTCACCGGCATGCCCGTGGCGAACATGTGGTGCGCCCAGACCATGAACGACAGGATCGCGATCGAAGCCGTCGCGTACACCATCGAGCTATAGCCGAACAGCGTCTTGCGTGCGAACGCCGGGATCACCTGCGACACGATCCCGAACGCCGGCAGAATCATGATGTACACCTCGGGGTGGCCGAAGAACCAGAAGATGTGCTGGTACATCACCGGGTCGCCGCCGCCTGCCGCGTTGAAGAACGACGTGCCGAAGTGGCGGTCGAACAGCACCATCGTGATCGCGCCTGCCAGAACCGGCATCACGGCGATCAGCAGGTAAGCCGTGATCAGCCACGTCCACGCGAACATCGGCATCTTCATCAGCGTCATGCCCGGTGCGCGCATGTTCAGGATCGTCACGACGATGTTGATCCCGCCCATGATCGACGATGCGCCCATGATGTGGACCGCGAAGATCGCGAAGTCCATGCCCGGGCCCATCTGCGTCGACAGCGGCGCGTACAGCGTCCAGCCGGCGGCCGTCGCGCCGCCCGGCGCGAAGAACGAACCGACCAGCAGCACGGCCGCGACCGGCAGCAGCCAGAAGCTGAAGTTGTTCATCCGCGCGAACGCCATGTCGGACGCGCCGATCTGCAGCGGAATCATCCAGTTCGCGAAGCCGACGAACGCCGGCATGATCGCGCCGAACACCATGATCAGGCCGTGCATCGTCGTGAGTTCGTTGAAGAACTCCGGACGCATGATCTGCAGGCCCGGTTCGAACAGCTCGGCCCGGATGGCGAGCGCCATCACGCCGCCCGACAGGAACATGATGAACGAGAACAACAGGTACAGCGTACCGATGTCCTTGTGGTTGGTGGCGAACAGCCAGCGACGCCAGCCGTGCGGCATTTCGTGCGCGTGGTCGTCGTGCGCGTGGTCCGCGGCTACGTCGTGCCCGATGCTAGACATGAGAATCTCCTAATGCGAATACGTCGACTAACTCAGCGACACGTCAAGCCGCCGGGCCGATCTCGACACGCCGGGCTTCCTTCGCGTCAGCCCCGCCCGTGATCGTTTCCGGCTTTTTGAGAATAATGTGGTCTTCCGCCACGCCTGCTGCCTTCAGCGCGTCGCGCACGGCTTGTGCGCGATGCTTCGCCAGTTCGGCGTTCGCGTCGGCCGAGCCCGTCTTGTCGGTAAAGCCCGACAGCGCGAGCTTCGCGTCCGGATGTGCCTTCGCATAGTCGGCCGCAGCGGCGATCGCCGCCTTCGCGTCGGCCGGCAGCACGCTCTTGCCCGTCTCGAAGTAGATCGTCGACAGCGCGGCCGAGGCCGCTGCCGCCGGCTGCTCCGCGCCCGACGCAGCCTGCGCCGGTGCCGAAGCGGCTTCCGCCGGTGCCGCTGCCGCTGCGCCCGCCGCGTCTTCCGGCAGCTTGCCGTTACGCGCGTCGGCCACTTGCTTCGGCTGCAGCAGGTCGTTCTTGTGGTTGCCCCACGAATTGCGTTCGTACGTGACGACCGAGGCGATGTCGAGATCCGACAGCGACGCCCACGACGGCATCGCGCCCTTGCCGTGCAGCACGCGCTCGACGTGGGCGGCGATCGGGCCGTTCACGATCGGGCTGCCGTCCATGGCCGGGAACGCGCCGAGGCCCTTGCCGTTCACCTGGTGGCAGGCCGCGCAGTTCGCCTTGTAGACTTCCTCGCCGTGCGCGACGAGTTCAGCCATCGTGTAGACCTTGTTGGGATCGACTGCGGCGCTGGCCAGCTTGGCCTTCTGCGCGGTGACCCACTTCGCGTAGTCGTCATCCGACAGGACTTCGACCACGACCGGCATGTACGCGTGTTCCTTGCCGCACAGCTCGGTACAGAAACCGCGGAACGTACCGACCTTGTCGGCCTTGAACCACGTGTCGCGCACGAAGCCGGGGATCGCATCCTGCTTCACGCCGAACGCGGGCACGTACCACGAGTGGACGACGTCGTTCGCGGTCGTGATGATGCGGATCTTCTTGTTGACCGGCACGACGAGCGGGTTGTCGACTTCCTGCAGATAGGTGTCGGTGATCGGCTTCTTGCCCATCACTTCGTCACGCGGGGTGCTGAGCGTCGACAGGAAGCCGATGCCCTCGCCCGGGCCCTTCACGTAGTCGTAGCCCCACTTCCACTGGTAGCCGGTGACCTTGATCGTGAGATCGGCGTTGGTCGTGTCCTTCATCGCGACGACGGCCTTCGTCGCCGGCAGCGCCATCAGCACGACGATGACGAACGGCACGATCGTCCAGATGATCTCGACGGTCGTGCTTTCATGGAAATTGGCGGCCTTGTGGCCCTTGGATTTGCGGTGCGCGAAGATCGAATAGAACATCACGCCGAACACGCCGACGAAGATCACCGTACACAGGATGAGCATCATCGTGTGGAGATCGTAGAGTTCCTCGGCGATCTTCGTGACAGGCGGCTGAAAGTTGATCTCGTTGACACGGGGGCCGCCCGGGCTATCACCGACCGCCAGGGCGGCACCGGCAAAGAGCAATCCGCTGCATGCCAGCACGCCCGCGAGGGCTCGCTTGATTGTTTTCATAGCATCCTTACCCAAAATTTCCATTCAAACCCTCCCCCGTCGCAAGCGACCGGCCCTATCCGCCGGTGCCCGCGCCTCGTCAGCCGCAGCGCCTGAGCGATACGCGCAGTTCGTCGGCGAACTGCGCCCGCTTGTACTGCGCGAGATGCTGACCGATTACGACGGTCTGCCCGCGCGATACCAGCCGAATCGGATCGCGTGGCGTCGCACCCGGCTCGACCCGCACCCAGCGCGGGTTGAATTCGATCTGCGTGAGCCGCTCCGCATCCATTCGCTCGATCACGAGCCGGTGCGGATACAGCCTGATGCGTTCGTAATCGACCGCATGGCGAGCATAGATCGCAAATGCGACACCCACAGCCAGCAACTCGATTCCGGTGAAGGGCATGACGAGCCAAGCCCCCCGCCACATCAGCAATGTCGCGATCACCAGCGAGAAGCCCGCGAGCGACGCATAAAACAGCACGAACTGGCGCGGCGACGCCGAACAGTTGCGTTTCATCAGCCAGTCTTCCAGGACCGGCTCGCCGTTCGTCGTCTCCGCCAACACCCTCGCTGCTTCCATCGCCGCCTCACGCGAATGGCATGCGATGCATGCCTGCATCGGACTCGTCGGCCCGTATTGCGGGGACCCCGGGACGACAAGCTGACGCATTATAGGCGGGTTCAATGGCATCCACAAGCAAGCGACTATCGGCCCGCGAGCCAAGCGCGACAAGCTTTCCGGCCATTTTAGGCGCCAATTCGACCCCGCTTTGCGCCGCTAATTTCAGACATAACAAAACCCCTCTTTACCGCTTTACCGATTCTTCGGACGCCCCTTTCCGATGTCCTCGATGCGCACGATCCCGTGCCCTTCGGCGGTCGTGCGCGGCACGGCCTTCCACGCGTGGCCGTAGATCACTTCGAACGTCAGCGGAATCGTGCCGTCCTCGCGCCGGCGGGCCTCCAGCGCGTCGCCGAGCGCCGCGCGAAAGCGCCGCGTCGCGCGCTGCGGCGCCTCGCGGTCGAACGGATAGGCGCCCCAGCGGCGCACGTCGGCCAGCAGCGAGTCGGGGGATTTGTAGGTGACGGTCAGCACTTCCTGATCCATCACGGGAATCTCGAAGCCGCTCTCGACGAGCATGTCGCCGAGGTCGTGCATGTCGACGAAATCGATCACGCGCGCGGCGGGCGGCGCCATGCCCAGCGCCGCTTCGGCGTCCGCGCAGGCCGCGCGCAGTTCGCGCAGCGTATCGGGGCCGAGCGTGCTGAACATCAGCAGCCCGTTCACGCGCAGCACGCGCTGCCATTCGGGCAGCACCGCGTCCGGGCGCGAATGCCAGTGGAGGGCGAGATTCGACCAGATCAGGTCGAACGCGCCGCCGGGGAACGGCAGCGCGGCGAAATCGGCCTGCGCGACGCGCGGGCCGCGCGGGCCCAGTGCGCGGCCGAGCGAGGCCGGCAGCCAGCGGCGCCAGCTCGTCTGCTCGACCTCGCGCTGCCCTGCTCGCGCGAGCATCGCGCCGGACAGGTCGACGCCGAACACGGGCGCCTCGGGAAAGCGCGCGCGCAGCGCCGGCAGGTCGTCGCCCGGGCCGCAGCCCGCGTCCAGCACGGCTGCGGGGCTCACCTTGATGTATTCGAGGCGCTCGTTCATGCGCTGCGCGATCTCGCGCGGCAGGAACGCGACCGCATCGAACGTGGCGGCACGGCGATCGAAGATCCGCCGCAGGCGCCTTGCGTCATTGGCCGGACGGCCGGTTGAAGTCGAAGCTGGGGACATGTCGGGCACACTGGCGAAGAGCCCGAAGTATACTCGCTCGCCTCGCAGGCTTCATTGAGGCGGGGTGTCAGGAGTGTTGCAATGATCCGCCGTTCCGCCCCGCGCACGATGCGCGTCGCCTTGTCGCAGGTTCGCGCGCTGGCAGCGCGCGTCGCCGCGGTCGCGCTGCCGAATCGCTGCGCACTGTGCGGCAATTTGTCACACGCCGTGATTTGCGGTGCTTGCGACGCCGCGTACTGGAATGAAGCGCGACTGCGCTGCGACGTCTGCGCGCTGCCGCTGGGCATCGGGCCATCGCGTTCGCCCCCGCGACGCGGCGCTCGCGCCGGCCGCGTTACCGCATACCGTTGCGACGCGTGCCGCACGGCGCCGCCGCCGTTCGATGCGACGCTCGCGCTGGCGGATTACCGCGCACCGCTCGACGGGCTCGCGCGCGGCCTGAAGTTTCACCGGCAACTCGCGCTCGGCACCGAATTCGCGACGCGGCTCGCCCGGTTGATCGACGATACACCCGGCGCCGGCGGCTTCGACCTGGTGGCGCCGGTGCCGCTGTCGCACCGGCGGCTCGTCGCGCGCGGCTACAACCAGGCGTGGGCGATCGCGCGCCCGCTCGCGCGGCGGCTCGGCGTGCGCGCGGATGCGGTGCTGCTCGCGCGCGTCGCCGACACCGCGCCGCAGTCGCGGCTCGACCGGCACGCACGACGCGACAACGTGATGGCGGCATTCGCGGTGGCAGGTGGCGTCGCGGGCCGCCACGTCGCGCTCGTCGACGACGTGATGACGTCCGGCGCGACGCTCGCGGCCGCCGCGCATGCACTGAAGGCCGCGGGCGCCGCGCACGTGACGAATCTGGTTGCGCTGCGCACCGCCAGGGATTAATTAGATAGAGAGGCCAGCCGCCCGAGCACGGCGGCGGCCGCCACGAACCGGCCGGCCGGGAACGCGCACATGGCGCCGCCCCGGCCGGCCCAGCCAGACCGAAACATGTTCAACGTCGTCCTCGTCGCCCCCGAAATTCCGCCGAACACCGGCAACGTGATCCGCCTGTGCGCCAACACGGGCGCGCGTCTGCACCTGATCGAGCCGCTCGGCTTCCCGCTCGACGACGCGCGGATGCGCCGCGCGGGCCTCGACTACCACGAGTATGCGCAGATGCGCGTGCACCGCGACTGGGACGCGTTCGTCGCGACGGAAACGCCCGACCCCGCGCGGATGTTCGCGTTCACGACGCGCGGCTCGGGCCGCTTCCACGATCACGCGTTCCTGCCCGGCGACTGGTTCGTGTTCGGCTCGGAAACGCGCGGCCTGCCCGCCGAGCTGCTCGAGCGCTTTCCGAACGAACAGCGCGTGCGCCTGCCGATGCGGCCGGACAACCGCAGCCTGAACCTGTCGAACACGGTCGCGGTGGTCGTGTTCGAGGCGTGGCGCCAGGCCGGCTTCGAAGGCGGCGCCTGACGCCTGCACGGCGCAGCGCGCCACGCGGGACGCGTCACGTCCGTGCGAGCCGCGCGCGATACAGGTCGTAGATGTCGGGAGAAAAGCACGCGAACACCACGCGTGCGAGGTTCGGCGCCTGCGGCAGCATTTCGGCGACGGTGCCCACCGCGATCTCGACGGCTTCCTCGGCCGGATAGCGATAGATGCCGCAACTGATCGCCGGGAACGCGATCGACGTCGCCGCGACCTCCTCGGCCAGCTCGATCGCGCGCCGGTAGCACGACGCGAGCAGGTCGGCCTCGCCGCGCCCGCCGCCGTGCCACACGGGCCCGACCGCATGGATCACGTAGCGCGCCGGCAGCCCGTGGCCGCGCGTGAGCTTGGCGTCGCCCGTCTCGCAGCCGCCGAGCGTGCGGCATTCGGCCAGCAGGCCGGGGCCGGCCGCGCGATGGATCGCGCCGTCGACGCCGCCCCCGCCGAGCAGCGAGCCGTTCGCGGCGTTGACGATCGCGTCGACATCGAGCGTCGTGATGTCGACGACCTGCGCATCGAGCGTGGTGGAATGGATCTGCAGCATGACAACCTCCCGGAACGCCGGAGACTGTTCAAGCGTAGCGCGCTTTGACGCCGCGCGCCCGCAGCGAACACGGCACCCAAAGGCGCCGGGTCGTATTACTCGGCGCGCGCGTCGCGCCGCAGCAGGCCGCTGACGGCGTCGCGCGGCGCGATGCCGTCGAACAGCACGCCGCACACGGCTTCGGTGATCGGCATTTCGATCGACTGTGCGCGTGCGATGGCCAGCACGGCCTGCGCGCAGCGCACGCCTTCGGCCACGTGGCCGAGCGCGCCGAGGATGTCGTTCAGCGTGCGGCCGGCCGCCAGTTGCAGGCCGACCGTGCGGTTGCGCGACAGGTCGCCCGTGGCGGTGAGGATCAGGTCGCCAAGGCCCGTGAGGCCCGTGAAGGTTTCCGCCCGGCCGCCGAGCGCGACACCGAGGCGCGACATTTCGGCGAGGCCGCGCGTAATCAGCGCGGCGCGCGCGTTCAGCCCGAGGCCGAGACCGTCGGCGATGCCGGTCGCGATCGCGAGCACGTTCTTCACCGCGCCGCCAACCTCGACGCCGACCACGTCGTCGCCTGTATAGATCCGCATCGCGCCGTGATGGAACGCGGCGAGCGTGCGCTCGCGGCATTCGGCGGACGTGCTCGCCACCGTCAGCGCGACGGGCAGCGACTGCCCGACTTCGCGCGCGAAGCTCGGCCCCGACAGCACGCCGTTGCTGAGCTGCCCGGGCAGCTCGGCCGCGATCACCTGATGCGGCAGCAGATGCGTGTCGGCCTCGAAGCCCTTGCAGACCCAGACGACATGCGCGGGCACGCAGCCTGCGTCGCGCATCGCATGACACAGCGTGCGCAACCCGGCCACCGGCGCGGCGATCACGCACAGTGCGTCGTCCGCGGCGCCATGCGCGAGCGCGGCGCCGAGATCGGCGTCGTAGCGCAACGCGTCAGGCAGCGCGATGCCGTCCAGATAGCGGGAATTTTCGTGCCGGGCCTGCAGCCCGGCGATGAGCGCGGCGTCGCGCGCCCACAAAAGCGTATCGTGCCGCGCGGCCAGATGGCCCGCGAGCGCGGTGCCCCAGGCACCGGCGCCGAGAACGGCTACTTTCATACCCAGCACCGGTCCGAGTGAAACGTCAGTTCAGCGTCGTGCCGTTCGGTGCGCCTGCTGCGGCACCGGCCTGCTGCTGAAGCTGCGCGAGGCGTTGTTCGTACAGCGCCTGGAAGTTGATTTCCGCCAGGTGGATCGGCGGGAAGCCCGCACGCGTGATCGCGTCGGCGATGTTCGAACGCAGGTACGGGAACAGGATCGTCGGGCAGGCGATGCCGACGAGCGGGTCGAGCTGTTCATCCGGAATGTTGCGGATGTCGAAAATGCCGGCCTGCTTCGCTTCGATCAGGAACGCGATCTTGTCCTTCACCTTCGCGGTGACGGTGCCCGACACGACGACTTCGAACACGCTTTCCGCGAGGCGGTCGGCCTTGACGTCGACTTCGACTTCAACCGACGGCATGTCCTGCTCGAGGAAGATCGCCGGCGAATTCGGCTGCTCGAGCGACATATCCTTCAGGTAGACGCGCTGGATGTTGAAGAACGGTTGGTTTTCGACGTCGGACATGGTGTTTCCCTAAAAGTGGTGACGGGGCGGCCCGGCTTCACGCCGGCCGCCACGGATGAATCCTGCGCGCCCAAGCCGCGGCGCGGCCGGCGGCCATTCTGCCCTAATCAGGCCGCTTGCAGAAGCGGGACGAGCCCACCTTCGCGGTCGAGCTTCGACAGATCGTCGTAACCGCCGACGTGCGTGTCGCCGATATAGATCTGCGGCACCGTGCGGCGCCCCGTGCGCGTCATCATTTCGTCGCGGCGGGCCGGATCGCGGTCGATCAGCACCTTCTCGATCTGCTCGACACCGCGCAGCTTCAGCAGGCGCTCGGCCTGGATGCAATACGGACACACCTGCGTGCTGTACATCAAAACCTTGTTCACTTCGCCACTCCTTGTTTGACGACCGGCATCCCGGCCTGCTGCCAGGCGGCCACGCCGCCCTCGAGCACGTGCACCTCGGCGTAACCCGCCGCCTCGACCTCGCGCGCCGCCTTCTGCGACTGCTGGCCGTTCTGGCAGACGAGCAGCACCGGCGTGCTCTTGTTCTTCGCGACCTGCGCGATTTTCGTGCCGATCTCGCCTGCCGCGACCTGGCGCGCCGACGGCAGGTGGCCGGCAGCGAAATCGGACGCGGCGCGCACGTCGATCACGACCGCGTTGCGACGGTTGATGAGTTGCGTCGCCTCCGCGGCGGACAGGCCGCCGCGGCCGCGGCGCAGCGCGGGCCAGGCCAGCAGGCCGCCGGATACCACCAGGATCGCGATAAGGGCCAGGTTGGTGTAATTGGTAAAGAACGTCACGGAATTCCGCCGGAAAAAGAGAAATCGGATGAGGACAATCCCGCCATTATAAAATAACCGTCTTGCGCGATGGCGGGCCCGGGTCGGGTCCTGCGCGACGCGCCACAGCTTCCTTCACTACCGACCGCAAGATCCATGTACAAACTCGTTCTCATCCGCCACGGCGAATCGACGTGGAACAAGGAAAACCGCTTCACCGGCTGGGTCGACGTCGACCTGACCGAACAGGGTCGCAACGAGGCCTACCAGGCCGGCGAATTGCTCAAGGAGGCCGGCTACACGTTCGACATCGCGTATACGTCGGTGCTCAAGCGCGCGATCCGCACGCTGTGGCACGTGCAGGACAAGATGGACCTCATGTACCTGCCGGTCGTCCACTCGTGGCGCCTGAACGAGCGCCACTACGGCGCGCTGTCGGGCCTGAACAAGGCAGAAACGGCCGCGAAGTTCGGCGACGACCAGGTGCTCGTGTGGCGCCGCAGCTACGACACGCCGCCGCCCGCGCTCGAGCCGACCGACGAGCGCGCGCCGTTCAACGACCCGCGCTACGCGAAGGTGCCGCGCGAGCAGCTGCCGCTCACCGAGTGCCTGAAGGACACGGTCGCGCGCGTGCTGCCGCTGTGGAACGAGTCGATCGCCCCGGCGGTGCGCGCCGGCAAGCAGGTGCTGATCGCCGCACACGGCAACTCGCTGCGCGCGCTGATCAAGTACCTCGACGGCATCTCGGACAGCGACATCGTCGGCCTGAACATCCCGAACGGCGTGCCGCTCGTGTATGAACTCGACGAGAACCTGAAGCCGATCAAGCACTATTACCTCGGCGACCAGGACGCGATCGCGCAGGCGCAGGCCGCCGTCGCGAAGCAGGGCAAGGCGGGCTGACGCCCGTCGGCCGGGGCCGGGCGGCCCGCGTCCGGCGCGGCCCGCCCGGCCCCGGCCCAGCCCCTTGCCCTGCGCCCCGCGCGAACCTTCGCGGCGCCGGCGCTGTCGAATCCGCTTTCGAACCCGCGGCGCGCGCGGCGATGCCCGCCGGACCGGCTCCGGGCCCTTTTCGACGCTTTTCGCGCCGTTCCACTGAGTTATCGGACGAACAGTTATACTTGTCCGCTACATCATCCCCGCTACCGCCACGCGCTTCCCGACCGCACCAGATCTCTATGCGAATGAAATTGAAGAACATCGGCCTGATTGCCGCGGGCCTCGCCACGGGCGTGTTCGCCACGCTGCAGGTTTCCGCATCGGCCGAGCAGACCGCCACGGCGCCGCTTCCCCTCGACCAGCTCCGCCTGTTCGCGGAAGTCTTCGGACAGATCAAGCGCGAGTACGTCGAACCGGTCGACGACAAGAAGCTGCTGACGGCCGCGATCAAGGGCATGGTGTCGAGCCTCGACCCGCACTCGTCGTTCCTCGACAAGACCGACTATGACGAGCTGCAGGAGCAGACGAAGGGCCGCTTCGCGGGTCTCGGCATCGAGATCTCGCAGGAAGACGGCCTCGTCAAGGTGATCTCGCCGATCGAGGATACCCCCGCGTTCCGCGCCGGCATCCGTCCGGGCGACCTGATCACCCGCATCAACGACAAGCCGGTGCGCGGCATGACGCTCGACAAGGCCGTGAAGCAGATGCGCGGCGAGCCGGGCACCAAGGTCACGCTGACGATCTTCCGCAAGAGCGACGACCGCACGTTCCCGGTCACGGTCACGCGCGCGATCATCAAGGTCCAGAGCGTGAAGATGAAGATCCTCGATCCGGGCTATGCGTATGTCCGCATCACGAGCTTCCAGGAGCGCACGACGCCCGATCTCGCGCAGAAGCTGCAAGATATCGCACGCCAGCAGCCGAACCTGAAGGGCCTCGTCCTCGACCTGCGCAACAACGGCGGCGGCCTGCTGCAGAGCGCGGTCGGCGTGGCCGGCGCGTTCCTGCCGCCCGACTCCGTCGTCGTGTCGACCAACGGCCAGATCGCCGATTCGAAGCAGGTCTACCGCGATACGTATGACAACTACCGCCTGCCGTCCTTCGACGGCGATCCGCTGAAGAACCTGCCCCCGGTCTTCAAGACCGTGCCGATGATCGTGCTGACGAACGCCTATTCGGCGTCCGCGTCGGAAATCGTCGCCGGTGCGCTGCAGGATTCGAAGCGCGCGCAGATCATGGGCAAGACGACGTTCGGCAAGGGTTCGGTGCAGACGGTCCGCCCGATGACGGCCGACACCGCGCTGCGCCTGACCACCGCGTACTACTACACGCCGAGCGGCCGTTCGATCCAGAACAAGGGCATCACGCCGGACGTGCCGGTCGATCAGTACGCGGACGGCGATCCGGACGACGTGCTCGTGACGCGCGAGGTCGACTACACGAACCACCTCGCGAACACGCAGGATCCGAACGAGAAGAAGGAACAGGAAGACCGCGAGCAGCGCCGGATGGATCAGCTGCGCGTGCTTGAAGAGCAGAACGACAAGAAGACGCCGGAGCAGCGCCAGAAGGATCGCGATCGCAAGCCGATCGAGTTCGGCAGCGCCGACGACTTCATGATGCAGCAGGCGCTCAACAAGCTCGAAGGCAAGCCGGTCCAGGAATCGAAGTCGCTGCTCGCCGAAAGCACGAAGGGCCCGGCCGGCAAGGCCGCCACGGCCTCGAAGGCATCGGGCGCCAGCGCGAAGCCGGCTTCCGCACCGAAGCCCGCGTCGGCGCCGAAGTAAGCGCCGGCCGGCATCCGACGGGCCATCGCGGGAAGACCGCGATGGCCCGTTTTTCATGCGCGCCTAAAATAACGACACCTGTGCCGCCTCGCCACGACTCCCCATGAACGACGATCAACTCCTTCGCTACTCCCGTCACATCCTCGTCGACGAAATCGGCATCGAGGCGCAGCAGCGCTTTCTCGATGCGCATGCGATCGTCGTCGGCGCGGGGGGGCTCGGCTCGCCCGCCGCGATGTACCTCGCGGCATCGGGCGTCGGCACGATCACGCTCGTCGACGCCGATACGGTCGACCTCACGAACCTGCAGCGGCAGATCCTGCACGTGACGGCGTCGGTCGGCCGCCACAAGGTCGAATCGGGGCGCGACGCGCTCGCGCAGCTGAACCCCGAGGTGACCGTGCACGCGGTCGCGGAGCGTGTCGACGATGCGTGGCTCGATGCGCACGTGCCGCGCGCGAGCGTCGTGCTCGACTGCACCGACAACTTCGCGACGCGGCATGCGATCAACCGCGCGTGCGTCGCGCATGGCGTGCCGCTCGTATCGGGCGCCGCACTGCGCTTCGACGGGCAGATCAGCACGTTCGACTTCCGCGACCCGGCCGCGCCCTGCTATGCGTGCGTGTTTCCGGAAGACCAGCCATTCGAGGAAGTCGCGTGCGCGACGATGGGCGTGTTCGCGCCGACGGTCGGGATCATCGGCGCGATGCAGGCCGCCGAGGCGCTGCGCGTGATCGGCGACATCGGCAAGACGCTCAACGGGCGGCTGATGATGCTCGATTCGCTGCGGATGGAATGGACGACGATGAAAATCGCGCGCCAGGCCGACTGCCCCGTGTGCGGGAGCCGGCACTGACGCGCGACGGGCATGCGCCGGGCGGCGCATGCGTGGTGACACTTCGCTACGATTAGCGGCGACGCGGACGCCGACTACGCAGCCGCATCCGCGCGCGGCTCCGCAACCGACAGGCGCTGCAACGCGGCCTGCACTTCCTCCGGCTCGAACGCGGCGAGCACGTCGGCCGTCGGCTTTTCGAGCGCCTTCAGGTGCGCACGCAGGATCTCCTGCTTCACGACCAGCAACTGGCTCGGGTGCATCGAGAACTCGGTGAGCCCCATCCCGAGCAACAGGCGCGTGAGCGCCGGGTCCCCCGCCATTTCCCCGCACACCGACACGGACACGCCCGCGCGCTTCGCTTCGCGCAACGTATAGGCGATCAGGTGCAGCACCGCCGGATGCAGCGGGTCGTACAGGTGCGCGACCGCATTGTCCGCACGGTCGATCGCGAGCGTGTACTGGATCAGGTCGTTCGTGCCGATCGACAGGAAATCGAACCGCTTCAGGAACAGCGGTAGCGCGATCGCCGCGGCCGGAATCTCGATCATCGCGCCGATGCGCACGTTCGGGTCGTACGCGAGCCCCGCGTCGTCGAGCTGGCGCTTCGCCTCGCGGATCAGGTCGAGCGTCTGGTCGATCTCCTGCGCGTGCGCGAGCATCGGGATCAGGATCTTCACCTGGCCGAACGCGGACGCGCGCAGGATCGCGCGCAGCTGCGTGAGGAACATCTGCGGCTCGGACAGGCTCCAGCGGATCGCGCGCAGGCCGAGCGCGGGGTTCGGCGCCGTCTCGTAGCCTTCGTCGAGCGCCTCGAGCGGCTTGTCCGCGCCGACGTCGATCGTGCGGATCGTCACCGGCATGCCCTTCATCCACTCGACGGCCCGCTTGTACGCGGCGAACTGCTCCTCCTCTTCCGGCATCTCCTTCTGATGCATGAACAGGAACTCGGAACGGAACAGCCCGACGCCGACCGCGCCGGCCTCGACGGCCGCCTTCGCGTCGTCGGGCAGCTCGATGTTCGCGTACAGATCGATCTTGGTGCCGCACAACGTTTGCGTCGGCGAGAACTTCAGACGCTGCAGCTTGCGTTGCTCCAGCAGCTTCTCGGACTGCCGGTACGAATACTCCTCGAGGACGATCGGCGCCGGATCGACGATCACGATGCCCTGGTCGCCGTCGACGATGATCAGGTCGTCCTGGCGGATCAGCGCGCTCGCATGCTGCACGCCGACCGCGGCCGGAATGCCGAGGCTGCGCGCGACGATCGCCGTGTGCGACGTGCGCCCGCCGAGATCGGTGACGAATGCCTGGAACGACTGCGACTTGAACTGCATCATGTCGGCCGGCGCGATGTCGTGCGCGACGACGATCATCTCGTTCGTGCCGTTCTTGGCCGCGCGGTCGAGCGCCTGCGACGCGGACGGCGCGCCGGCGAGCGCCTTCAGCACACGCTCGACCACCTGCTCGATGTCGGCCTTGCGCTCGCGCAGGTATTCGTCCTCGATGTCGTCGAAGTGGCGCGTGAGCAGCTCGAGCTGCTCGGTCAGCGCCCACTCGACGTTGTAGCGGCGCGTGCGGATCAGGTCGATGGTTTCCTGAACGAGCATCTCGTCGCTCAGGATCATCGCGTGGACGTCGATGAATGCGCCGACTTCGCTCGGCGTGTCGTCGGTCAGGTCGGCGCGCAGCGCCTCGAGTTCGTAATGCACGACCTCGAGCGCGGTGCGGAAGCGCTCGACCTCCGCATCGATCTGGTTTGCCTCGACCAGGTAATGGGCGACGTCGAGCGCCGCCGGCGCGATCAGATACGCTCGCCCGATCGCGATACCACGTGAGACGGGAATGCCATGCAGCGTGAAGGACACGCGCACCTCCTCTGTACAAGTAAAGCCGCGGCACACTGCTGCGATGCGCTTATGACCCCGGTTAGCGATTATAAATTCCGCGACTCCCCGCTGACTGCATGCACCGCAGCATTGCGCATTCCGCATCAATGCTTGCGACGAAAAAAATGCCGCGAAATCCGCGGCATTCTGGCTGGAAACGGCAACGATCCCGCGTGAGGATCACTGGCCTTCGCCGAACTTGTCGGCGATCAGCTTCAGCAGCGCGTCCATCGCTTCCCGCTCGTCGGGCCCTTCGGTCTCGATCGTCACGGTGCTGCCGATGCCGGCCGCCAGCATCATCACGCCCATGATGCTCTTCGCGTTGATCTTGCGCCCGTTGCGCGTCATCCAGACTTCCGACTGGAAGTTGCCGGCCAGTTGCGTAAGCTTGGCCGATGCGCGCGCATGGAGCCCCAATTTGTTGACGATGGTGGTTTCTTGTTGAAGCATGATTCTCGGTCGGGTCGGTCGGGGCCGCCGGCGGCGCGCGCCGGCGGTGCGGTCTAAAACGGAAAACGGGAACTCAGTGCGACTCCGTGCGCGGCTGCGGTTCGGGCGGAATCGGCGCGCACTGGCCGCAGCCGGTTTCCGTCGGCGGCGGCGGCGTACCGGAGGACACCTCGTGGACGCCCTTCGCGCCGCCGGACAGCGCCTTGTCGACCAGCTTGTCGAGCGGCACGGTGCGGTAGCAGACGGCCCGCACGAGCATCGGCAGGTTCACGCCCGCGAGCACCCGCACGTTGTCGATCTTGGCCAGCTGGCCGGCGATGTTCGCGGGCGTCGCGCCGTACATGTCGGTCAGCACGACCACGCCGTTCTCTTCCTTGAGCCGTGCGAGCTCCGCGTGCGCGAACGCCATCACCTGGGTCGGATCGCTGTCCGCCATCACGTCGATACAGCCGATGCGGGCGGGCACGCCGCCATAGATGTGCGCGATGCAGTCCCGCAGCGCGGTGGCGAGCGGGGCGTGCGCGATGATCAGGATCCCGGCCATGTCAGATCGCTCCCGGCCGCCCCTGGCGGGCCGACACCCCGCGGCGGGGCAATGAGCGTAGCGAGTGAGGGAAACGTTCCATGTTCAGCCTTGCAACAGTTTCGGCCCGACCGCCGGGCCTATGGTGCGCGAGCGCGGCACCGGGCAAGCGGGCATTGTAGCAGGCCGGTCGAACTGCTCCGGCGACGGGGGACCTGCGCGGCCGCCGCCGGGGTTGCGCGGGAAAGCGGCCTAAACGGCCGCACGCTCCAGCGCGTCGATGAACATCGCGGCGACGTCGAAGCCCGTCTGCTCCATGATCTCGCGGAAGCACGTCGGACTCGTGACGTTCACCTCGGTCAGCCAGTCGCCGATCGCATCGAGGCCGACCAGCAGCAACCCGCGTGCCGCGAGCACCGGCCCGAGCGTGTCGGCGATCTCGCGATCGCGCGCGGTCAGCGGCTGCGCAACGCCGAGGCCGCCCGCCGCGAGATTGCCGCGCACCTCGCTGCCCTGCGGAATCCGGGCGAGCGAAAACGGCACCGGCTCGCCGCCGATCAGCAGGATGCGCTTGTCGCCGGCCTTGATCTCGGGGATGAATTTCTGCGCCATCACCGAACGCGTGCCGTCGTGGCTCAGCATCTCGATGATCGAACCGAGGTTCATGCCGTCCGGCTTCACGCGGAACACGCCCATCCCGCCCATCCCGTCGAGCGGCTTCAGGATCACGTCGCCGTGCTCGGCGTGGAATGCGCGCAGCCGTTTCGCGTCGCGCGTGACGAGCGTCGGCGCGACGAACTGCGGAAACTCGCCGATCGCGAGCTTCTCCGAATGATCGCGGATCGACTGCGCCTTGTTGAACACGCGTGCGCCGGCGCGCTCGGCCAGCTCCAGCAGCCAGGTCGACGTCACGTATTCCATGTCGAACGGCGGATCCTTGCGCATCAGCACCGCGCCGAACGATTCGAGGCGGCGCGCGTCGACCGGCCCGGCCTCGTACCACGTCTCGCGATGCAGGTCGTCCGGGTCGCCGACGAACGTGATGCGACGCACGTCGGCCTCGACGGCCGAGCCCGTCCATGCGAGATGGTTCGGCTCGCACGCGTACACCGCATGCCCGCGCCGCGCCGCCTCGGCCATCATCGCGTAGGTCGAATCCTTGTAGATCTTGAAGCGCTCGAGCGGGTCGGCGATAAAGAGAATGTCCATGAGGTCCTGTACGTGGCGAAGGTCCGTTACACCTGGATGGCTTCGGGATCGGTCTTTTCCAGTTCGATCGACGACGCGATCAGCGACAGCCGCGCGACGACGCCGTACATGTAGAAACGGTTCGGCGGCGCGGCACCCGGCTTCGCGCCCGCATCCGGCAGCGCGGTGTGCTCGAAGCCGAGCGGCACGTAGTGCATGCCGGGCGCGTTCAGGTTCTGGTCGCGCTCGCGGCCGGCGTGCGTGCGGTAGAAGCCGCCGACCACGTAGCGGTCGATCATGTACACGACGGGCTCCGCGACTTCGTCGCCGACGCGCTCGAACGTATAGACGCCTTCCTGCACGATCACGTCGCGCACCGCGAGGCCGGCCTTCGACTCGGCCATCTGCGCGCGTTCGGCCTTCGACATCCGGCCGATCTCGGCCGCGTCGTGCACGGTCATCACGCCGCGCCCCGCCGTGCCCGCGTCGGCCTTCACGACGACGTACGGCTTCTCGCTGATCCCGTATTCGCGGTACTTGCGCGCGATCTTCTTCAGCACGCCGTCGATCGCGTCGGCGAGCGCCTGCTCGCCTTCATGCGCCTGCCAGTCGACGCCTTCCACGTGTGCGAAATACGGATTCACCATCCACGGATCGACGCCGACCATCTTCGCGAACTTCTTCGCGACGTCGTCGTAGCACGAGAAGTGCGTCGACTTGCGGCGCACGGCCCAGCCCGCGTGCAGCGGCGGCAGCAGGTACTGCTCGTGCAGGTTTTCCAGCACGGCCGGGATGCCGGCCGACAGGTCGTTGTTCAGCAGGATCGAGCACGGATCGAAATTCTTCAGGCCGAGGCGGCGCTGCGAACGCTCGAGCGGTTCGAGCACGATCTTCTGGCCGTCGGCCAGCGTGATCGGCGTCATGTCGGTGATGCTCGGGTCGAGCGAACCGAAGCGCACGTTCAGGCCGGCCTGGCGCATGATCGTCGCGAGCCGTGCGACGTTTTCGAGGTAGAACGCGTTGCGGGTCGGCAGCTCGGGAATCACGAGCAGGTTCTTCGCGTCCGGGCAGATCTTCTCGATCGCGGCCATCGCCGCCTGCACGGCGAGCGGCAGCACTTCGGACGGCAGATTGTTGAATGCGCCGGGAAACAGGTTCGCGTCGACGGGCGCCAGCTTGAAGCCGGCATTGCGCAGGTCCACCGAACAATAGAACGGCGGGGTATGTTCCTGCCATTCGAGCCTGAACCAGCGTTCGATCGCAGGCGTCGCGTCGAGGATCTTCTGCTCGAGTTCGAGCAGCGGACCGTTCAACGCCGTAACGAGGTGGGGAACCATGAATCACTCGCGAGCGGGAGAATGAAGATTGTAGAGCAATTGCCCTGCCCATTTGGGGATTGTTCCCGGCTTCGCAAGGGTTTGGAGGAAGTTTTCGGCTATTGACCCGATAGAGTGAAGGGTTATCCGCTACGGCAGTGGATGGCAGGAGAAAAAAAGCCCGCCGGGTGGGCGGGCCGAAGTCGCTGCGCTCATTCGGAGCGGGCGCCGTCGTCGCGGCGGCCCGCCGTTGATTCGTGAGACTTATTCCACGTGCTCGCCATGCAGGATCACGTCGAGACCTTCGCGCTCTTCCTCTTCGGTCACGCGCAGGCCGATCGTCAGGTCGATCAGCTTCAGCAGCACGAAGCTCAGCACGCCGCTGTAGACCAGCGTGATCAGCACGCCCTTGGCCTGCAGCAGCAGGCTGCCGTCGGCGCCGCCGATGTCCTTGACCGCGAACACGCCGGTCAGCAATGCGCCGAGAATCCCGCCGATGCCGTGCACGCCGAACGCGTCGAGCGAATCGTCGTAGCCGAGCTTCGACTTGAGCCACGTCGCCGACCAGAAGCACACGACGCCGGCCGCGATGCCGATCACGAGGGCACCCGTCACGCCGACGAAGCCGGCCGCCGGCGTGATCGCCACGAGACCCGCGACCGCGCCCGACACGATGCCGAGCACCGACGGCTTGCCCTTGGCGATCCACTCGGCGAACATCCAGCCGAGCGCCGCGCAGGCCGTCGCGACTTGCGTCGTCAGCATCGCGAAGCCGGCACGGCCGTCGGCCGCGACCGCCGAGCCCGCGTTGAAACCGAACCAGCCGACCCACAGCATCGAGCCGCCGATCATCGTCAGCACGAGGTTGTGCGGCGCCATCGATTCACGGCCGAAGCCGATCCGCTTGCCGAGCACCAGGCACGACACGAGGCCCGCGATACCGGCGTTGATGTGCACCACCGTGCCGCCCGCGAAGTCGAGCACGCCGTCGGCCGACAGCCAGCCGGTCGGCTCCCACACCATGTGCGCGATCGGCACATAGACGATCAGCGACCAGAGCGTCATGAACACGAGCATCGCCGAGAACTTCATCCGGTCGGCGAACGCGCCGCAGATCAGCGCCGGCGTGATGATCGCGAACGTCATCTGGTAGACGAAGTAGACCGATTCCGGAATCGTCGTCGCGAGATGGCTGACGGTCAGCGTGGTCGCCTTGTCGCCCTTGATGTAGTTCATCCCGTGCAGGAACACGCGCGACAGGCCGCCGATGAAGCCGTTGCCCGGCGTGAACGCGAGGCTGTAGCCGACCACCGTCCACAGCACCGTGATCACCGCGGTGATCGCGAAGCTCTGCATCACGGTCGCGAGCACGTTCTTCTTGCGGACCATGCCGGCGTAGAACAGCGCGAGGCCGGGGATCGTCATGAACAGCACGAGCGCGGTGGAGGTCAGCATCCACGCGGTGTCGCCCGCGCTGATCTTCGACGAATCAACCGAGAACGGCGCGGTCGGCGCGGCGGGAGCGGCCGGTGCCGAAGCGGCGGCAGCAGCCGACGCATCGGTGGCGCCCGAGGCCGGTGCGGCGGCAGCGGCCGGGGCGGATGCGTCGGTGGCCGCCGGTGCCGAAGCGGCCGGAGCGGCGGCAGCCGACGCGTCGGAAGCCGTTGCGGCGGGCGCGGACGCAGCCGCGGCGGACGCCGCGTCGTCGGCGAGCGCGGGGCCGACGCCGGCCGCGATCAGCGAGCCGGCCATCAGCAGGGACATCAGAAGTTTGCGCATCTTGGGTTTCCTCTTGTCGCTTGTCTTGTCTGTTCTGTTACAGCGCGTCAGCGCCCGTCTCCCCGGTGCGAATCCGGATCACTTGTTCGATCGACGTGACGAAGATCTTGCCGTCGCCGATCTTGCCGGTGCGCGCGGCCCGCTCGATCGCCTCGACCGCCTGGTCGACGAGATCGTCGGACACGGCTGCCTCGATCTTCATCTTCGGCAGGAAATCGACCACGTATTCGGCGCCGCGGTACAGCTCGGTGTGCCCCTTCTGCCGACCGAACCCTTTCACCTCCGTCACCGTGATGCCCGAGACGCCAAGCGCCGACAGCGCTTCGCGCGTCTCATCGAGCTTGAACGGCTTGATGATTGCGGTAATGAGTTTCATGAAGTCCTCTCGCTGGGTTGTCCCGTCGAATTGGTTGGAATGTTGTAACGGACTCTTCTCAGCAACTCGCATGCCAAGTCGGTTCGAGCACCGTTTCAAAGGGCTTCACCAAGGGGTCGCATCGCGTGATGTAAGGTGCGGAAGCCCGGCCGAATGGCCAACGTGGCCCGGTTTGCTGGCGCAGCGAAAGGATCGTTGCTAGAGTGCACGCACGTCCCGGATCGCCGGGGCATTCACCCATGCGGGCGCCATGCCCGGAATTCGCGCTCCGGGCGCACCATTTCCGGTCATGCGTGCATCATGGGCACGTACGCAACTGAAGATGCACATTTTTTGTGCAAGGAAGGGGAATCACATGAAGCAACCCAGCGACGTTTTCAACGATCTGCAGTCGCGCGTCAGCGATCTGCTGAAAAACTCGCCGGCCAAGGACGTCGAGCGCAACGTGAAGGCCATGCTGTCGCAAGGCTTCTCGAAACTCGATCTCGTCACGCGCGAGGAATTCGACACGCAGGCGCAAGTGCTCGCCCGCACCCGCGTGCGCCTCGAGGAACTCGAGAAACGCGTCGCGGAACTCGAGCAGAAGCTCGCCGCGCCGCAAGCCTGACGCCCTGCCCGGCCGCAAGGTCCGGGCGCGGGCCGCCTCGTGCGGCCCGCGCCCGCCGCCTCAAGCACTGAAGCACTGAAGCACTGAAGCACTGAAGTCACCGTACCGCTATTCGTCGTCCGTCGTTCTCCGCAGCACCCCGCTCTTCGCTGTTCATCGCTCTTCGCAGTCCGTCGTTCCGCTGTTCCTCGTTCTTTCCCCGCGCCACGCCGGCAAGCGCGCACCGATTCCTCCGATTCCCGCGGCATGCGGCCTCGAACGGCCGTCGTCCGTCCGCCTTGTTTACAGGAGCCTCGCCATGTCGCTCGCCGTGGTGCGCAGTCGCGCGCCCGCCTCCGGCCGTGCGCCGGACGTCACCGTCGAAGTCCATCTCGCCAACGGCTTGCCGTCGTTCTCGATCGTCGGCCTGCCCGATCTCGAAGTCCGCGAAAGCCGCGAGCGGGTGCGCGCCGCGCTGCAGAACTGCGGCTTCGAATTCCCCGTGCGCCGCATCACCGTCAACCTCGCGCCGGCCGACCTGCCGAAGGAGTCGGGACGGTTCGACCTGCCGATCGCGCTCGGCATCCTCGCCGCGAACGGCCAGATCCCGGCCGACGCGCTGGCCGGCCGCGAATTCGCGGGTGAACTGTCGCTGACCGGCGCGCTGCGGCCGATGCGCGGCGCGTTCGCGATGGCGTGCGGCGTCGCGCGGGATGGGCAGTCAGCGGAAAGTGGCGCGGCTTCCGGCCTGGGTTCCGGTACGCTGTCCGGTTCAGGCAACGGTGGCCAAGGGGCCGGCCCGGCGCCGCGCTCCACCGCCGCGTCGAACACCCCCGAGCTGTACCTGCCGCTCGCCAGCGCCGCCGAGGCCGCGCTCGTGCCGGGCGTCACCGTGTTCGGCGCGCCGGACCTGCCCGCGCTGTGCGCGCACCTCACCGGCGCACCCGACGGGCGGCTCGCCCCGGTCGCGGCGCCCTGCCTCGACGGCCTGCCGACGCCGGCCGCCCCCGATCTCGCCGACGTGGTCGGCCAGCGCGGCGCCCGCCGTGCGCTGGAAGTCGCGGCCGCGGGCGGCCATCACATGCTAATGGTCGGGCCGCCGGGGGCCGGCAAGTCGATGCTGGCCGCCCGGCTGCCGGGCCTCCTGCCGCCGCTGACCGACGACGAGGCGCTGACGTCGGCAGCGCTCCTCTCCGCGAGCCGACTCGGCTTCTCGCCCGCGCAGTGGCGCCGGCGGCCGTTCCGCGCGCCGCATCACTCGTCGAGCGCCGCCGCGCTGGTCGGCGGCCGCAACCCGCCGCAACCGGGCGAGATCACGCTCGCGCACCTCGGCGTGCTGTTCCTCGACGAACTCCCGGAATTCGACCGGCACGTGCTCGAGATGCTGCGCGAGCCGCTGGAGGCCGGCCGCATCACGATTTCACGCGCGGCCCAGCAAGCCGACTTCCCGGCCGCGTGCCAGCTGATCGCCGCGATGAATCCGTGCCCGTGCGGCTGGCACGGCGATCCGTCGGGGCGCTGCCGCTGCTCGCCGGACGTCGCCGCGCGCTACCTGCGCAAGCTGTCGGGGCCGCTCGTCGACCGCATCGACATCCAGATCGACCTGCCCGCGCTGTCGCCGGCCGAGCTGGCGACGCGGGCGTCGGCGCCCGGCGAGCCGAGTGCCGCGGTCGCCGCGCGGGTCGCGCAGGCGCGTGCGCTGCAACTCGTTCGGCAGGGCAAGACGAACCACATGCTGAGCGGCCGCGAGACCGACGACCTGTGCCGGCCGACCGACGAAGGCGAACGGCTGCTGCGCGAGGCCGGCGAGCGCTTCGGCTGGTCGGCGCGCGCGTATTTCCGCGTGCTGAAGGTCGCGCGGACGATCGCCGACCTGGCCGGCGACCCGCTGCCGACGGCCGCGCAGATCGCCGAAGCGATCCGCTACCGGCGCGCACTGACGGCGCTCTGAACGCCCTCGGAGGACAAAATCCGGCTGTCAAGACTTGACTTATGCACAATTCCACGAATCCGGCCCCGGATCAGGGCTCGGCGAGACCTTTGCGGCACGGAATCCGTATCCCATTGTTTTAATTGACTTTTATCAAAACGCGAGCGAGCGGCCAAACGGGCCGGAAGGCCGTCCCGCGCGGCTTGGCGGGAAATCCGGGCAACTTTTCAACAAAGTTATCCACATGCGCTGTGGATAGCCGAAAAAACCTCGCAAAATCCGGCGACTAGCGTCGAAAGCTGCGAATGAACTTTCAGTTGTCACAGAGTGTCTGAGCGCCCTCTCCGGCCGCCGTCAGTCGAGTTTGAACGACCCGAAAAACTGGTCGAGCTGCTCCTGCGTGAGCGGGCCGTCGGCGATCACGACGGCCTGGTACGCGTGCCGGCCGCGCGCGACGAGTCGCGCCACGATCGTCTTGTGCGCGCGATCGCCGCCGGCGGCCGCGCCCGCGACGCGCAGCTCGAGCCCGTTCACCGCGCCGCCGGCCGCGAGCGGCACGGGCACGGAAGCCGTCTGCGGCGCGCCTTCGAGGTTGCGGGACAACCCGGCACGCAGGAACTCGAGCGCCGCGCGGCGCGTGTCGTCGCGGTCGTCCGGCAGCGTCAGCGTGCCGACCGCGAACACCGCGCCGTCGACGTGCGCGGCCTGCATCCGCATCGGCATCGACGCGCCGCCGATCGCCACCGGCTGCTCCTCGACGGTCGGCTTCGCCGGCAGGTCGATCGTGTAGCCGGCGTCGTTGTGCAGCGTGCGCCAGTCGTACGACGGCGAGCACGCGGCCAGCACCGCGCTCATGCACGCAAGCGCGGCGAAGTGTCGCAGCGGACGAAAAAGGGGGTGCAACGAAACGGTGACTTCCTTCGGCATGGCGTGGATCGGGCAGGCAAAACGGGCATTATCCGCTGAACGTGACATCCGGGATGCGTGGCCGCCGTCGGTGCGCAAGCCGCATTCGCGCTAAAATGAGCGCCGAATTTCGATGTCCTTTGCATTGATCCGCGTCATCGACCGACTCCGAGAGCACCAGATGAACACCACGCCTCCCGTCCGGCGCAGCGCCGGCCCCGTCCGCTACATCGTCGCCGCCGCTGTCGTCGCGGCGATCGCCGTCGCCGGCTTCTTCGCGTTCAACGGCAAGTCCAGCGTGCCGGACGCCACGTTCACGCTGCTGTCGGGCCAGAAGGTCTCGACTGCAGGCGACCTGAAAGGCAAGGTCTATCTCGTGAACTTCTGGGCGACGAGCTGCGCAACCTGCATGCAGGAAATGCCGCAGATGGTCGATACCTACAATCGCTTCAAGGGTCAGGGTCTGGAATTCGTCGCGGTCGCGATGAACTACGATCCGCCGATGTACGTCGCGAACTACGCGCAAACGCGCCAGCTGCCGTTCAAGGTCGCGCTCGACGACGGCAGCGTCGCGAAGCAGTTCGGCAACGTGCAGCTCACGCCGACGACTTTCGTCGTCGACAAGGACGGCAAGATCCTGAAGCGCTACGTCGGCGCACCGCAGTTCGCGGAACTCGACGCGCTGCTCAAGAAGGCACTCGACGGCAACGCGGCCTGAGCGCCGCCCGATCCGGCTCGAAGGGCCGCGCACCGCGCCCTTCCCCGCACCACGGACCGCACGACCGGGCAAGCCGGTTCCGCGGTCCGTTTGCTTTTCAGCGCTCGGTTTCGCCTTTCGCCGACAGCCCGTAGCGCTTCATCTTCTCGTACAACGTCGCCTTGCCGACATGCAGCCGGTCGGCCGTCGCGGCGACCGCGCCGCCCGTCTGGTTCAGCGCCTCGGCGATCACCGCGCGCTCGAATTGCTCGATGCGCTCCTTCAGCGTCTGCTCGCTGTCGGCGTCGTCGCCGCTCGCGCCCGTCTCCTGCGGCATGTCGGCCACGCCGAGCACGAAGCGGTCGGCCGCGTTGCGCAGCTCGCGCACGTTGCCGGGCCAGTCGCGCTGCATCAGGCTCGCGCGCTGCCGGTCGGTCAGCACCGGCGCGGGCCGCGCGTAGCGCACGGCCGCATCGAGCATGAAGTGCTCGAACAGCGGCACGATGTCCTCGCGGCGCTCGGCCAGCGGCGGCAGCGCGATCGTCACGACGTTGAGGCGGTACAGCAGGTCGCGCCGGAACGTGCCGGCCGCGACGAGCTCGCTCATGTCGCCCTTCGCGGCCGCCACCACGCGGCAGTTCACGCGGATCGGCTGGTTCGAGCCGAGCCGCTCCAGCACGCCGTCCTGAAGCACGCGCAGCAGCTTCACCTGCAGCGCGAGCGGCATGCTCTCGATTTCGTCGAGGAACAGCGTGCCGCCCGACGCATATTCGAGCTTGCCGACGCGGCGCTTCGCGGCGCCGGTGAACGCGCCGGGCTCGTAGCCGAACATCTCCGACTCGAACATCGGCTCGGGCAGCGCGCCGCAATTCACCGCGATGAACGGCTTGTCGCGGCGCGGCGACAGCTCGTGCAGGCTGCGCGCGATCAGCTCCTTGCCGGCGCCGGTGTCGCCGTTGATCAGCACCGACGCATCGGTGGGCGCGACGTTCGCGATCAGCTTGCGCACCTGCTCGATCGCGGGGCTGCGGCCAATGATGCGCGGCGCGACGACGTTCTGCCCGGCCAGCTCGCGCCGCAGCGCGTGGTTCTCGAGCACGAGCTCGCGGCGCTCGAGCGCGCGGCGCACCGTCTCGATCAGGCGCTCGGCCGCGAACGGTTTTTCGATGAAATCGTATGCGCCGTCGCGCATCGCCTGCACGGCCATCGAGATGTCGCCGTGCCCCGTGACGAGGATCACGGGCACGTCGGGCACGCGCTCGCGGCACTGCGCAAGCACGTCGAGCCCGCTCGCGCCGGGCAGCCGGATGTCGCTGACGATCGCGCCGGCGTTATCCGCGACGATCGCCTTCTCGGCCGCCTCGGCCGACTCGAAGCCGGCGACGTCGAACCCCGCCAGCTGAAGGCTCTGCACGCTGGCCCGGCGAACGAGCGCATCGTCTTCGATATAGATCACTTGCAGCCGGTTGGCCATCGTACTCACTTGCTCCTGACGGGCCGCGCGGCGGCAGCGCGCGCGGCGTCGTTGATACCGATCGTGCGCCGATCGGGCGGGCGGCGTGGCGCGCCTAGCGCGAGCCCGCCGGCTCGGACACGGAGTCCGGATGATGCGTGCGGGCGCGCCGCAGCGTCAAGACGAACAGCGCACCGCCCGACGGCGCGTTGCGCGCGGTCAGCGCCCCGCCCGCGTCGCTCGCGATCGACGACGAGATCGCGAGGCCCAGGCCGAGCCCGCGCCCCATTTCCTTGGTCGTGAAGAACGGCTCGAACAGGCGCGGCAGCAGGTCAGGGGCAATGCCGCTTCCGTTGTCGCGCACCTCGACGGCGAGCGTGGCCGCCGACACCGCGATCGTCACCTCGATCGCCGGCGCCGCCACCCCGGCGACCGCGTCGAGCGCGTTGCCGAGCAGGTTGATCAGCACCTGTTCGAGGCGCAGATCCTCGCAACGGGCGACGAGTTCGGGATAGTCGCGCGCCAGATCGAGCGGCGCATCCTGCGCGGGCGACACGGTCGCGTCCTGCAGCGTCAGCGTGAGCGCGACGCCGCGCAGCCGCTCGTCGAGCAGCGACAGCACGCTGCGCAGCGCGCGCACGACGAGCGCCTGCTCGTTGCGCGGCTTCGCGCGGCCGACGAACAGCTTCAGCTGGTTCGTGATCTTGCCCATCCGCTCGGTCAGCGCGGCGATCGCCTCGAGATTCTCGCGCGCGGCCGCCTGCTCGCCGCGATCGAGCAACACGCGCGTGTTGTCCGAGAAGCTGCGCAGCGCCGCGAGCGGCTGGTTCAGTTCGTGCGTGATGCCGGCCGCCATCTGGCCGAGCGCGGCGAGCTTGCTCGCCTGGATCAGTTCGTCGTGCGCGGCGCGCAGCTCCTGCTCCGCACGGATCCGGTCGCCGACTTCCTTCTGCAATTGCTCGTTCGCTTCCGACAGGTCGGCCGTGCGCTCCTCGACGCGCCGGTTCAGCTCCGCGTACGCCTGTTGCAACAGCGCGCGGCCGCGGATCATTTCACGCACGCGCGCGCGGCGCATCCGCCAGTAGAACGCGAGCAGCGCGACCGACACGAAGCCGAAACCGGTGACGATCGTCGCGTTGCGCGCATCGGCGTCAACGGGCGCGATCGGCGCGAGCGTGACGAGCAGCCAGTCGGGCTCGCCGATCCGGCGCTTGCTCGCGAGGAACCGCGGCGCGCGCATGCCGGGGCCCAGGCGCACGATTTCCGCATCGGGGCCGAGCACCTGCTCGATGCGCAGCGGCAGCGGCGTGACGGGCTGCTGCGCGTACTGGCGCGTCTCGTAGATCGACGCGGCGACAGGGCCCGTGAGCGGGCGCAGCGTGTGGTACTTCCATGCGGGCACCGACGACAGGAACACGACGCCGTGATCGTCCGCGACGACGAGCGGCTCCGACGCATCGGCGCCCTGGAACCATTCGAGGTTGAGCTTCACGACGACCACGCCCGCGATCTTGCCGTCGCGCCACACGGGCTGCGAGATGTAGTAGCCGGGATCGCGCGAGATCGTGCCGATCCCGAAGAAGCGGCCGACCTGGCCGTTCATCGCATCGAGGAAATACGGGCGGAAGCGGTATTCGGTCCCGACGAAGCTGTCGGGCGCGCGCCAGTTGCTGGCGGCGACACACAGGCCGTCCGCGCCGATCACGTAGGTGACGGTCGCGTGCGCGTGTTCGTTGAGGTCTTCGAGATAGCGATTGACGCGCCCGGTGTAGTCGGCGCGCGTCGGCTCGGCGAGCAGGTCCTGCACGTACGGATGGCTGCCGAGCAGATAGGGCAGCGACTCGTAGCGGTCGAGCGTGCTCTTGAGCGCGTTGGTGGTGCGGTCGACGCGCACCGCGGCGTTGCGCTGCAGCTCGGCGACGCCGCGCCGCCAGGTGATCGTCCACGTCAGCGTGCACGCCGCGGCGAGCGCGGCGGCAAGCACGACGAGAATGAGCAGACGGCGCGTCACGGTCGAGGCTTCCTGGCGATGCGGATCACCTATTGTGTCATAGGCCTCCGCCCTTCCGCCTCGACCGCCGCGGCTCGCACCGCCGGCGGGCGGTGCCGCCGCCTGCTCCTTCATGACGTCAGACGCCGGCCGTCTCGGTCGGCGCCACTTCGCCGCCGCCCTTCAGCGCCTGGCGCAGCTTGTTGCGGTCGAGCTCCTTCTCCCAGGCCGACACGACGACCGTCGCGACGCCGTTGCCGACGATGTTGGTCAGCGCACGGCATTCGCTCATGAAGCGGTCGATGCCGAGGATCAGCACCATGCCCGACAGCGGGATCGTCGGCACGACGGCCAGCGTCGCGGCGAGCGTGATGAAGCCCGCGCCCGTGACGCCGCTCGCGCCCTTCGACGTCAGCATCGCGACGGCGAGCAGCGTGAGCTGCTGCATCCACGTCAGTTCGATGTTGGTCGCCTGCGCGATGAACAGCACGGCCATCGTCATGTAGATGTTGGTGCCGTCGAGGTTGAACGAATAGCCGGTCGGCACGACGAGGCCGACGACCGAACGCGAGCAGCCGGCCTTCTCGAGCTTTTCCATCAGCTGCGGCAGCGCGGCTTCCGACGAGCTCGTGCCGAGCACGATCAGCAGCTCTTCCTTGATGTAGGACACGAAGCGGATGATCGAGAAGCCCGTGACCCGCGCGATCGTGCCGAGCACGACGAGCACGAACACGACCGACGTCAGGTAGAACGTGCCGATCAGCTTGAGCAGCGGCACCAGCGAGCCGACGCCGTACTTGCCGATCGTGAACGCCATCGCGCCGAACGCGCCGATCGGCGCCAGCTTCGTGACGATGTGCACGATGCCGAACAGCACGCGCGTGAGCCCGTCGATGAAGTCGGTGACGACCTTGCCGCGCTCGCCGAGATGCGCGAGCACGCTGCCGAACAGCAGTGCGATCAGCAGGATCTGCAGGATCTCGCCCTGCGCGAACGCATCGACCATCGTGTTCGGGATGATGTGCATCAGGAAGTCGACCGTCGACTGCCCGTGCGCCTTCGCCGCGTACGACGCGACGGCCTTGCCGTCGAGCGTCGCCGGATCGATGTTGAAGCCGACGCCCGGACGCAGGATGTGCGTGGCCGCCAGGCCGAGCACCAGCGCGAAGGTCGACACGATCTCGAAGTACAGCAGCGCCTTGCCGCCGACGCGGCCGACCTTCTTCATGTCCTCCATGCCGGCGATGCCGGTGACGACCGTACAGAAGATGATCGGGCCGATCACCATCTTGATCAGCTTGATGAAGCCGTCGCCGAGCGGCTTCATGTCGGTGGCGATCGACGGATAGAAGTGGCCGAGGATCACGCCGACGATGATGGCGAAGATCACCTGCACATAGAGCACTTTGTAGAAGGGTTTCTTCTTCACGATGGTTCCTGCAGAAGTAGATGAGCCGATGGAAACGGCGTCACGCGCGCGGACGAATGTCACAGGGGAAGATTCACTCGCCCGCGCGGCTGCCGTGCCGCAACAAGCGATGCCTCAGGACGTCCGGAGGGGGAGGAAGGCAGTGGTCATCGATTGTCTCCTTGCTTGCTGTAGTAGTTCGGCCGGGGGAGGGCCGTGCGCTTTATATTGCAAGGTCAATGCCAGGTTCCTGAAACCCGTCAAACCTTTGTATTCATTGTATTTCTCATAATGCGGCAGGCAAGGAAATCCGGGTTTCCGGATTTCCGGAAAATATCCGTCCGGCGATCCGGACGGATGCACTCATTCATCCGACGAATCAATGCTGCACGGCGCGGCCGGCCAGCACGCCCGTCTGCGCGTAGAACTCCTGCTGCGCGAACGCGTCGCGCTCGCGCCGCGCGCGCTCGCCGCGATCCGCGAGCGAGCCGACGACGATCCCGATGAACGCGAGCGGCACCGACACGAGCGCCGGGTTGTCGAGGAACACCGGCGCGTGCGCGTGGTGCAGCACGTCGACCCACACCGACTTCGACAGCACCGTGAGCGCGACCGCCGACACGAGGCCGAGGCCGCCGCCGAGCACCGCGCCGCGCGTCGTCATCCCGCGCCAGAAGATCGACATCGCGAGCACCGGGAAATTGGCGCTCGCGGCCACCGCCGCGACGAGGCCGACCATGAACGCGACGTTCACGTGCTCGAACAGGATCGACAGCCCGATCGCGACCGCCGACAGCGCGATCGTCGCCGCGCGCGAGATGCGCATCTCGACGCGCTCGTCGGGCTTGCCGCGCGCCCACATCTGCGCATACAGGTCGTGCGAGATCGTCGTCGCGCCGGCGAGCGTGAGGCCCGCGACCACCGCGAGGATCGTCGCGAACGTGACGGCCGCGATAAAGCCGTAGAACCAGTTCCCGCCGACCGCCTGCGCGAGCTTCACCGCGACCATGTTCGAGCCGCCGAGCAGGTCGTGCGTCAGGTTGAACGTGCCGTTCGCGCCGAGCTTGAAGAACTCCGGATGCTGCGCGAGCAGCACGATCGCCGAGAAGCCGATCACGAAGGTCAGCAAATAGAAGTAGCCGATGAAACCGGTCGCATAGAGCACCGACTTGCGCGCCTCCTTCGCGTTCGGCACCGTGAAGAAGCGCATCAGGATGTGCGGGAAGCCGGCCGTGCCGAACATCAGCGCGATGCCGAGCGACAGCGCGTTGGCCGGATCGCGGATCAGCTTGCCGGGGCCCATGATCGACAGCGCGCCCGGATGCACGGCCACCGCGCGGCGGAACATCTCGTCGACGCTGAAGCCGAATTCGCTCAGTGCAAGCACGACGAGCAGCGTCGCGCCGCACAGCAGCAGCACGGCCTTGATCACCTGCACCCAGGTGGTCGCGGTCATCCCGCCGAAGAACACGTAGACCACCATCAGCACGCCGACGATCAGCTCGGCCGTGCCGTACGACAGCCCGAACAGCAGCTGGATCAGCTTGCCCGCGCCGACCATCTGCACGACGAGGTACAGCACGACGATGGTCAGCGAATTCGCGGACGTCAGCAGCCGGATCGGCCGCTGCGCGAAGCGGTACGCGACGACGTCGACGAACGTGAACTTGCCGAGGTTGCGCAGCGGCTCGGCGATCAGGAACATCACGAACGGCCAGCCGACCAGGAAGCCGATCGAGTAGATGAGCCCGTCGAAGCCGAACATGAACACCATCCCCGACAGCCCGAGGAACGACGCGGCCGACATGTAGTCGCCCGCGATCGCAAGCCCGTTCTGCAGCCCGGTGATGCCGCCGCCGGCCGTGTAGAAGTCGCGTGTCGAGCGCGTGCGGCGCGCGGCCCAGCGCGTGAGCGCGAGCGTCGCGAACACGAACGCGAAGAACATCCCGATCGCGACCGGGTTCAGTTCGACCTTGTCGGGCATCGGGCCCGCGACGGATACCGCGTGCGCGGCGGTGGAAGCGAGAACGGCAGGCGCGCCGAGTGCCATCGAGAGTCGTCGCATGTCGGCCTCCGTCACGAACGCTGCAGGATCGCGTCGACGCGGCGGTCGAACGCACGGTTCGCGCGCAACACGTAGCACGCGGTCAGGCTGATCGCGACCAGGATGATCGCGACGCCGGTGGCGATCCCGACCGTCATCGTCGCGCCGCGGTACAGCGGCGCGGCGAGCACGTGCGGCGCGAGCGCGACGAGCAGGATGAAGCCGTAGTACGTGGCGATCATCAGCGCCGTCAGCGTGAAGCTGAAGCGGCGCCGCGCACGCACGAGCTGCTGGTAGTCACGGCGCGCCGTGACCGATTCGATGACGGAAAGCTCCATGGTGTCTCCAATGTCTCCTCGTCGTCGCGAGGAATGTCTTATGGATGGCTGGCGCGTCGACTGCTCCGCCCGCGCCACGGCGGCAAGGCATGAAACGCGTTACACAATGCGATCCGCACGCAGCCGCGCAACCTCGTCGGCCGACATCCCGAGCCAGCCGCCGAGCACCGCATCCGTATCGGCACCGAGCACCGGCGGCGCGCCGCGCACCGGCAACCGCGCACCATCGAACCGGTACGGCGGCGCCAGCACGTCGACGCCGCCCGCGACCGGATGCGGCTGCCGCGTGACGAGCCCTGCGCTCGTCGCGCGTTCCGACTTCAGCGCCTCGTGCAGCCCGAGCACTTCGCCGCACGGAATGCCCGCGTCGGCGAGCGCCGTGAGCAACGTCGCGCGCGACCGGCGTGCGAGTTCACGACCAATCTCCGGCAGCAGCTCGGCGCGGTTTTCCGAGCGGCCGAGGTTGGTCTTGTAACGCGTGTCGGCTGCGAGGTCGGGGCGTTCGATCGCCTCGCAGAAGCGCGCGAACTGCGCGTTGTTGCCGACCGTGATCACGAGCGGGCCGTCGGCCGCGTCGAACACGCCGTACGGCACGACCGACGGATGCGCGTTGCCGTAGCGCGGCGGGTCCTCGCCCATCAGCAGCGCGTCGAGCCCGTAGTACGCGGTAATCATCAGCCCGCAGTCGAACAGCGCCATTTCGATGCGCCGCCCGCGCCCCGTCGCATGGCGCTCGTACAGCGCGGCGAGGATCGCCTGCGCCGAATACATCCCGGTGAACAGGTCGACTGCCGCGACGCCGAACTTCAGCGGCGGCTGGCCGGCCTCGCCGTTCAGCGCCATCAGCCCGGCCTCGCCCTGCACGACGAGGTCGTAGCCGGGCCGCGCTGCCTCGGCGCCCGAGCGGTCGTAGCCGGAAATCGCGCAGTGCACGACGCGCGGGTTCAGCTCGGCCAGCGTGTCGTAGCCGAGCCCGAGCTTTTCCGCGCCACCGAACTTGAAGTTGTGGAGCATCACGTCGGCCTGCGCGGCCAGCTCGCGCGCGAGCCGCCGCCCGTCTTCGGTCTGCAGGTCGAGACAGATCGAGCGCTTGCTGCGGTTCACGCTGTTGAAGTAGGTCGTCTCGGTGTCGCCGATCCGCAGGCCCCAGTCGCGCGTGTCGTCGCCGCGCGCCGGATGCTCGACCTTGATCACTTCCGCGCCGAAATCGGCGAGCACCATCGCGCACCACGGGCCCGCGAGCACACGCGAGAAATCGAGCACCTTCACGCCGGCCAGCGGCAATGCGCGCGATTCGTTCGTCATCCTTGTCTCCTCCGTTCGCGTCGTTCGTCTTTACTGTTTCGCCAGCGCGATGTAGCGCGCGAGGTGATGATCCTCGTCGCCGAGCTGGTGATCGATCATCACGAGGCGCTTCGCGTAGTGCGACAGCGGCAGCTCCCACGTCATCCCGATCCCGCCGTGCAGCTGGATGCTCTCTTCGGCGACGAGCGTGCCGATCCGGCCGATCGTGTACTTCGCCGCCGCGAGCGCACGTTCGCGCACCCCGCGCGGCGCATCGAGCTGTGCGGCCGCGTTGATCACGGCCGAGCGCGCCTGCTCGACTTCGAGCAGCAGGTCGGCCATCCGGTGCTGCAGCGCCTGGAAGCTGCCGATCGGCAAGCCGAACTGCTTGCGCGTACGCAGGTAGTCGAGCGTGTATTCCTTCGCGACGTCCATCGCACCGAGCGCCTCCGCCGACAGCGCGAGCAATCCGTAGCCGAGCACGCGTTCGAGCAGCTCGGCACCTGCTTCACCGTCGTGCGTGCCGAGCGCGGCATCGGCCGGCAGCACGACGCGTTCGAAGCGCACCTCGGCCGCGCGGCCGCCGTCGATCTTCCGGTAGTCGCGCAACGATACGCCCGGCGCATCGGCCGGCACGACGAACAAGCCGATGCCGGCCGCATCGTCGTCGTGACCCGACACCCGCGCGCTGACGACGAAGAACGCCGCTTGCGCGGCCTGGTCGACGACGCCCTTCGCGCCCGTCAGCACCCAGCCGTCGCCCGAGCGTTCGGCACGCGTGCGCACGGTCGTCAGTTCGTAGTGCGAGCCGGGTTCGTCGTGCGCGAACGCGGCGCTCGCGCTGCCGTCGATCAGGGCGGCCAGCCGGTCGCGATGCGCGGCGCCGCCGGCGAGCGACAGCGCCCGCCCCGCGAGCAGCGCGCCGAGGAACGGCTCGACGACGAGCCCGCGCCCGAGGCATTCGAACACCACGGCGATGTCGAAGCCCGCGCCGCCGAACCCGCCGTCGGCTTCGGAAAACAGCGCGCCGACCGTGCCGAGTTCGGCAAGGCGCCGCCACATCGCGCGATCGAAACCTTCGGCCGACTGCGCGATGCGATCGCGCACCGGGAACGCGTACTGTTCGGCGATGAAGCGGTTCAACGTATCCGCCAGCATCCGGCGGTCTTCTGTGTGCTGGAAATCCATCGTCGCGTCCCTCGTTACAGCCCGAGCATCATCTTCGCGATGATGTTCTTCTGGATCTCGTTCGAGCCGCCGAAGATCGACAGCTTCCGGTTGTTGAAGTACTGCTGCGCGGCGCTCGCGGCTGCGTCCGGGCCGACCGGCTCGCCGTCGTAATCGGCGTCGAGCGCCTCCTCGACGAACGGCTGCGCGTACGGCCCCATCGCGCGCCGCATCAGCGCGGTGATCTCCTGGCGGATCTGCGTGCCGCGGATCTTCAGCATCGAGCTTTCCGCGCCCGGCGCACCACCGCCCGCGACCGCGGCCAGCACGCGCAGGTTGGTCGTGCGCATGTTCTCGAGTTCGATCTCGACCCGCGCGACGCGCGCCGCGAAGAACGGATCGTCCGCGAGCGGCCGGCCGTTCTTCGTGACCTTCGCGGCCACCGCGCGCAACCGGTCGAGCGCGGCCGTCGAGAAGCCGATTCCGGCGATGTTGGTGCGCTCGTACGTGAGCAGGTATTTCGCGTAGGTCCAGCCGCGGTTCTCCTCACCGACGAGGTTGGCCGCCGGCACGCGCACGTCGGTGAAGAACACCTCGTTCACTTCGTGTTCGCCGTCGAGCGTGATGATCGGGCGCACTTCGACACCCGGCGTGTTCATGTCGATCAGCAGGAAGCTGATGCCTTCCTGCTTGCGCACGTCGGTCGCGGTGCGCACGAGGCAGAAGATCATGTTCGCGTAGTGGCCGAGCGTGGTCCACGTCTTCTGGCCGTTCACGAGGTAGTGCTCGCCCTGCGCGTCGATCCCGCGCACCGCGCTCGTCTTCACCGATGCGAGATCGGAACCGGCGCCCGGCTCCGAGTAGCCCTGGCACCACCAGTCGGTGCCGTCGAGGAGGCGCGGCAGCCAGTGGCGCTGCTGCGCGTCGTTGCCGTACTTGATCAGCACGGGGCCGAGCATGTTCACGCCGAACGGCACGATGCGCGGCGCACCCGCGAGCGCGCATTCGTTGTCGAACAGGAACTTCTGCGCGACGCTCCAGCCGGGGCCGCCGTATTCGCGCGGCCAGTGGCTCGCGAGCCAGCCGCGCGCGTTGAGTGTCGCGTGCCATTCGCGCATGTCGTCGCGCGTGAGATGCAGGCCGCCCTTCACCTTGCGCGCGATGCGCGCGGGCAGTTCGGCTTGCAGGAAGCGCTGCACTTCGGTGCGGAAGGCTTCCTCTTCGGGAGTGAAATTGAGGTCCATCTTCGGTCCGTGGCGAATGCGGTGGGCGTTCAGTCGACGCGGTTCAGGCTCGCGAAATCCGCGCCGCGCGCGACGAGATCGACGAGCAGCGGCGACGGCTTCCAGAACAGCGGATCTTCCTTCGCGAACGCGCGGATATCGGCGAGCACGTTCGCGAGGCCGACCGTGTCCGCGTAATGCATCGGGCCGCCGCGATAGCGCGGGAAGCCGTAGCCGTGCAGGAACACCGCATCGACATCGAGCGGGCGCAGCGCGATCTTCTCGTGCACCACGTTCGCGCCTTCGTTGATCATCGCGGCGAGGTAGCGGCGCAGGATCTCGTCGTCGGTGAAGGTGCGCGACGTGACGCCCTTCTTCGCGCGCTCTTCCGCGACGATCGCCTCGACTTCCGGGTCCGGCGTGCCGACGCGCGCGCCGTCCGGATACAGGTAGTAGCCGCGCGCGGTCTTCTGGCCGAACCAGCCGCGCTCGCACAGCCGGTCGGAAATCGCCACGTAGCGTGCACGCGGGTCGCGCGTCGCCGCGCGGCGCTTGCGGGTCGCCCAGCCGATGTCGCCGCCCGCGAGGTCGACGACCTGGAACGGCCCCATCGGGAAGCCGAATTCGCGCACCGCGCGGTCGATCTGGTACGGCGACGCGCCGTCTTCCATCAGATAGTCGGCCGCCGTGCGATAGACCGCGAGGATCCGGTTGCCGATGAAGCCGTCGCACACGCCGGCGCGCACCGGCGTCTTCTTCAGTTGCTTGGCGAGCGCGAATGCAGTCGCGACGACGTCCGCGCTCACGCGGGCCGGCACGACGATCTCGAGCAGCTTCATCACGTTGGCCGGCGAGAAGAAATGCAGGCCGATCACGTCGGCCGGGCGGTCGATGCTGGCGGCCAGCTCGTCGATGTCGAGATACGACGTGTTGGTCGCGAGCACCGCGCCTGGCTTGCACACGCGCGCGAGTTCGGCGAATACGGCCTGCTTCACGGCCATGTCCTCGAACACCGCCTCGATCACGACGTCGGCCTGCGCGAGCGCGTCGTACGACGTGCTGCCCTTGAAGCGCGCGAGCCGCGCCGCGTGCGCGGCCGGCGTCATCCGCCCCTTCGCGACGAGGCCGTCGTACACCTTCTCGACGTGCGCGCGGCCGCGCGCGAGCGATGCTTCGTCGCGTTCGATCATCGTCACCGGCAGCCCGGCATCGAGCGCCGCGACCGCGATGCCCGCTCCCATCGTGCCGCCGCCGACCACGCCGATCCGCTCGACCGGCCGCGCGCTCGCGCGCCGCGCCTCAGGCGCCTTCGCCGCTTCGCGCTCCGCGAAGAACGCATGCACGAGGCCCGCGCGCTGCGGGCTGTCGATGCACTGCAGGAACAGGCTGCGCTCGAGCTTCATCCCCGCGTCGAACGACTGCGTGAGCGCGGCCTCGACGGCGTCGACGATCTTCGCCGGCGAGAACAGGCCACGCGATTTCTTCGGCAGCTCGGCACGCGCCGCATCGATCGCGGCCTGCGCGGCCGCGCGGTCGGCAAGCCCTCGCGCATCGCGCGTGCGACGCACCGTCGCGCCGAGCGACACGAGCTCCTGCGCATACGCGAGGCCTTCGGCGAGCGTGTCGTCGCTGTGCGCGACGCGGTCGACGAGGCCGAGCGCGAGCGCTTCGTCCGCGCTCACATGGCGGCCCGTCAGCATCAGGTCGAGCGCGGCCTTCGCGCCGATCAGGCGCGGCGCGCGCTGCGTGCCGCCCGCGCCGGGCAGCAGGCCGAGCGTGACTTCGGGCAGCCCGAGCTTCGTGCCCGGCACCGCGAGCCGGTAATGCGCGGCGAGCGCGACTTCGAGGCCGCCGCCGAGCGTCGCGCCGTGCAGCGCGACCACGACCGGCTTCGCGCCCGATTCGATCCGCTCGCATACATCCGGCAGCGACGGCGGCGCGATCGGCTTGCCGAACTCGCGGATGTCAGCGCCCGCGATGAAGTTGCGGCCGGCGCCGACGATCAGCACCGCACGGATCGCGTCGTCGGCCTGCGCCGCGTCGAGCGCGTCGGCAAGGCCGCGCCGCACCTCGGCGGACAGCGCGTTGACGGGCGGATGGTCGATCGTGACGACGAGCACCTTGTCGCGCCGTTCGCGCGTGACGGTGCCGGCCGGGCTGGCGGGGGAAGCGGGTGAGTTCATCGTGTCTCCTTGACGCGGCGGCTGGTGCGTCGACGCCGGTTCGTGGCTCACGGCCACGCGAGCGGCGCCGGGGCACCGGCCCCCGTCCCGCACGAAGCGGGACAAGATCCGGCCGTACGCCGGGCATGACCTGATTCTCGATTGATCTAGATTCATTGACAATTCCCTCCTGCTTTTACAAGCTGTCAAGTCTGACTTGACACTGAATGCTTCCGACCATTAACCGGGACGGATCAGGAGACGCGACGCATGGACCTGAACGCGCTGACGCTGCTCGTCGAGATCCTCGACGCCGGCAATCTCAGCAAGGCCGCGCAGCGGCTCAAGATGAGCCGCGCGAACGTCAGCTACCGGCTGAACCAGCTCGAGCGCTCGATCGGCCAGCAGCTCGTGCGGCGCACGACGCGGCGCATCGAGCCGACCGAGATCGGGCTGAAGCTGTACGAGCACGGCCGGCGCATCCGCAACGAACTGCTCGCCGCGCAGGAATCGGTGACGACGCTCGGCCAGGACCTGCAGGGCCGCGTGCGGCTGTCGGTGCCGAGCGGCTACGGGCAGATGGTGATGTCCGACTGGCTGCTCGCGTTCAAGCGGCTGCATCCGGGCATCGTGCTCGACGTCGTGTTCGAGAACCGCGTGGAAGACCTGATGCGCGACGAGATCGACATCGCGGTGCGCGTGATGCCGGAGCCGCCGCAGAACCTCGTCGCGCGCGACATGGGCGCGGTGCGCTACGTCGCGTGCGCGTCCGCCGCCTTCGCGGCCGAGCACGGGATGCCGGCGAGCCTCGGCGCGTTGTCGGCCGCCCCCGTCGTCACCGCGACGGTGATGGGCCGGCAGCTCAGGATCGCCGCGTATCTCGGCGACGAGCGCCACGAGGTGCTGCTCGAGCCCACGCTGGTTTCGGAGAACTTCCTGTTCCTGCGGCAGGCGATCCTCGGCGGGATCGGCGTCGGCATCGTGCCCGACTACGTGGTGCAGGACGACATCCGGCGCGGCACGGTCGTCACGTCGCTCGACGCGTACCGGCTCAGCATCTTCGGCACGCACATGTACATGCTCTACATGCCGAACCGGCACCACACGCGCGCGACGTCGACGTTCATAGAGTTCATCCTCGAACAGGCCGGAAAGACCGGCCGTGGCGGGCCCGGCGCGATGCGTCAGGGTTTCCTGTCGGGTGACAAGCCGCCGGGCACGCGGCGACAATAGCGCGCCGGGGCGGGCAGCCGCGTTGCGCCGGCACCGTCGCCTCCTTCGAATTCACTGCTGCCGAGGGTTCAATGTTCGACCGGATTCGTCCGCATTCGCGCTCCTGGACGCTGCTTGCCGCCGTCGCGCTCGTCGCGTTCAACGCCGGCTGCACGTCCCCGTCCACGCCACCGTCGGGCGCGGTGGTGCCCGTCGCCGCCGCCTCGGGCGCCGCCGTGCCGCTGCCCGGCTTCCACGCGCCCGAGCTGTCGTCCGGCTGGACCGACAAGCCGGGCTGGACCTCGCAGCACTTCATGATCGCGGCCGCGAACCCGCTCGCGACGCAGGCCGGCTACGAGATGCTGAAGGCGGGCGGCACCGCGATCGACGCGGCGATCGCGACGCAGATGGTGCTCGCGCTCGTCGAGCCGCAATCGTCGGGGATCGGCGGCGGCGCGTTCCTGCTGTACTTCGACGGCAAGGCAACGCAGGCCTACGACGGCCGCGAAACCGCGCCGGCCGCCGCGACCGACCGCCTGTTCTACGGGCCGACCGGCCAGCCGATGAGCTTCTACGAAGGTGTCGTCGGCGGACGCTCGGTCGGCACGCCGGGCGTGCTGCGCATGCTCGACGCCGCGCATCGCGCGCACGGCAAGCTGCCGTGGCGCCGGCTGTTCCAGCCCGCGATCCGGCTCGCCGAGCACGGCTTCACGATCAGCCCGCGGCTCGCGACGCTGATCGCCAGCGACAAGTACCTGAAGAACGACCCGGCCGCACGCGCGTACTTCTACAACCCGGACGGCACGCCGAAGGCAGCCGGCACGGTGCTGAAGAACCCCGCGCTCGCGACCGTGCTGCGCCAGGTCGCCGACCGCGGCGCGAACGCGTTCTACAGCGGCGCGATCGCGCGCGACATCGTCACGAAGGTGCGCAAGCACCCGACCAACCCGGGCCTGCTGTCGCTGCAGGATCTCGCGCGCTACAAGGCGAAGGTGCGCGCGCCGCTGTGCGCCGACTACCGGCGCTCGGTCGTGTGCGGGATGCCGCCGCCGTCGTCGGGCGGCCTCGCGATCGCGCAGATGCTCGGCATCCTCGAAGCGATGCCCGACTGGCAGCAGATCGGCGCGCAGAAGCCGGTGCGCAACGACGTCGGCTACGAGCCGACGCCGTTCGCCGCGCACCTGTTCAGCGAAGCCGGACGCCTCGCGTATGCGGACCGCGCGCGCTACGTCGCCGATCCCGATTTCGTGCCGCTGCCCGGTGGCAGCTGGGCGAGCCTCACCGACAAGACCTATCTCGCGCAGCGCGCGCACCTGATCGGCGACAGCAGCATGGGCGTCGCGCAGGCCGGCACGCCGCAGGGCGCGACGCTCGCGATGGCCGACGACCGCAGCCCCGAGCTGCCGTCGACGTCCGACATCGCGATCGTCGACCGCTACGGCCAGGCGCTGTCGATGACGACCAGCATCGAGGACGCGTTCGGTTCGCGGCTGATGGTGCGCGGCTTCATGCTGAACAACCAGCTCACCGATTTCTCGTTCGTGTCGAACGACAACGGCCGGCCGGTCGCGAACCGCGTGCAGGCCGGCAAGCGGCCGCGCTCGGCGATGTCGCCGGAGCTGGTGTTCGACAAGAAGACGAAGCAGGTGACGATGATCGTCGGCTCGGCCGGCGGCCCCGCGATCATCAATCATGTCGCGAAGACGCTGGTGGGCGTGCTCGACTGGGGAATGACGATGCAGCAGGCGATCGCGCTGCCGAACGTCGGGTCGATGAACGGGCCGACGCAGCTTGAACGCGGCCGCGTGTCGGAAGCGCTCGCCGACGGGCTGAAGGGCCGCGGGCACGACGTGCAGGTCGTCGAGATGAACTCGGGGCTGCAGGGGATCCAGCGGCTGAACGTGCAGGGGCAGACGGTGTGGTTCGGCGGCGCGGATCCGCGGCGGGAAGGGGTGGCGATGGGGGATTGAGGGTCCCCAAGCGTGGCGGCGCGGCGCGCTACGCGATGTCGTCCGGCCGCCCGGCCGTAACGACGCGTTGGCGTGCCCGATGCGGGCGGACCGCTCACTGCCCGCCCGCTCTGTCCACCCTGCGCATCGTGCTCGACACACGCATGTGTCCCGCACCATCCGCATCAATTTCGTATTCGTCTGATCGACGGCCCTTGCGTCAATCCGTATAGTCCGCTGCTCGTATCGGCATAGTCCGATCCAGGCCGGTCGTCGGCAGCGACGGCATGTTGCGGTCCCCCACAACGGCACCATCGCGCAGCCAACGAGCCGCCTGGAAGAAGACATGTCCGTATCGTGACGGCGCCTCGTCAGCCTGCGCCAACCATGCGACTCAATATCCCAAATTAATAAGGACTGCGACTCATACAATGGCCAGCATCCCCCTCCGCTCTTCCGGTCACGCGTGCCGCGCTGCTTGCGCCGCCAGCCTCTCGAAACTCGCCATCGCCATTGCCATGGTTGCACCGGGCTACGGTCAGGCCGCCGATCTGGTGCTGGATAATCTCATCATCAACGGTGGTTTGGGCGGCACGCCGACTGCCTCGGGAGCCGGCTCGATTGCCATCGGGCCCGGTGCGAAGGCAAACGGCGAGACCGGCGGCGATTACTCGGCCATCGCGATCGGCGCGGATGCCAGCGCCAATGGTCAGGCCACGATTGCGATCGGTGAAAAGGCCGGCGTTCACGGCGACCGGTCGAGCGCGTTCGGCGTATCGTCGAGCGTCAACGCGAACCGCGCGCTCGCGCTCGGCGCGGACACGAAAGTGACCGCGCACGATTCGGTGGCGCTGGGCCAGGGCAGCGTCGCCGACCGCGCCAAGACCGTCTCGATCGGCCAAGCCGGCAACGAGCGCCAGCTCGTCAATCTCCGCGCCGGCACGAAGGATACCGACGCGGTCAACCTGTCGCAGCTCAAGCCGGTCGTCGAGGCGCTCGGCGGCGATGCCGCGATCAACGCGGACGGGAGCGTGCGCGGCCCGAACTACAAGATCGACAGCCAGTCGTTCAACGACGTCGGCAGTGCGCTGACGAATCTCGACGAACGCGCCAAGACCAACACGCAATCGATCACGACGCTCGACGGCCGTGTCACGAACATCGAAGGCGACGTCAAATCCATCCGCATCGACGTCGACGATCTCGGCACGCGCCTCGACAACGGCGCCACCGGCCTCGTGCGCCAGGATCCCGCGAGCCTCGCGATCTCGATCGGCGCGAACAAGGGCGGCGCGTCGGTAAGCCTCGCCGGCACGGACGGTACGCGCGTACTGACCGGACTGTCGAACGGTGTCGACGACACCGACGCCGTGACCATCGCACAGTTGAAGGCGACCGGCCTGATCGACCCGAACGGCAAACAGCTCGGTGCGCTCGTGTACGACGATCTGACACTCGCCCGCGCGACGCTCGGCGGTGTGGGCGGCACGCTGCTTGCCAACGTCGCGCCCGGCCTGATCGCAGCGGGCAGCCTGGAAGCCGTCAACGGCGGGCAACTCTTCACGATGCAGCAGAAGATCGACTTGCTCGATACGCGCCTGACGAACTTCGAGAACGACAAACCCACGAGCCCACCGCCCGGCGGGAACCACGGCAACGACTTCGCGCAGCTCGGCGACGGCTCCGGCGCAACGGGATCGAACTCGCTTGCACTCGGGCAGAACTCGAAGGCATCCGGTGACGACAGTCTCGCGCTCGGCAACAACTCGACGGCATCGGGCAACAACTCGGTCGCGCTCGGCAACAACTCCGTCGCCGATCGCGACGACACGGTCTCCGTCGGCGCACCGGGCCAGGAGCGGCAGATCACCAACGTCAAGGCCGGCACCGCGCCGACCGATGCCGTGAACGTGCAGCAGTTGCACGACCAGATCGGCAGCGTGCGTAACGACATCGACCACTATCGTCGCGACGCCAGCGGCGGCATCGCGTCCGCCGTCGCCATCGCGAACCTGCCGCAGGCGTCGCTGGCCGGCGAAAGCATGGTCTCGATCGCCGGCGGCACGTACAGCGGGCAGTCGGCCGTCGCGTTCGGCCTGTCCACCGCCACGCGCAACGGGCGCTGGGTGGTCAAGGCATCCGGCTCCACCAATACGCGCGGCACGGTCGCGGTCGGCGCCGGCGCCGGGTATCGCTGGTAAGTCGTCGTCTCGCAGTCACCGGCATCATGCGACAGGGGCCGGGCTTCGCTCGACGCGAAGCCCGGCCCCTCTTTCGTTTGCAGCGCGGGGCAATCGACCTCCGTCACGCCCCGGTGCGACTCGCAGCCTATCCCCGCCCCTTCCACGGCACGATCCGCCGTTCGACCCACCGCATCGCGAGATCGAACAGCCACGCGATCGCGCCGATGATCAGGATCCCCATCACGACGATGTCGGTGCGCAGGAAGCTCGACGCGTTGAGCACCATCTGCCCGAGCCCGGCCGTCGCGGCGACCATCTCGGCCGCGACGAGCGTCGTCCAGCCGAAGCCGATCGCGATCCGCAGCCCGGTGAGAATCTCCGGCAACGCGGCCGGCAGCACCACATGCCGCACGATCTGCGCGAGGCTGCCGCCGAGCGAATACGCGGCGTTGATCTGCTCGACCGTCGCCGCACGCACGCCGGCGCGCGCCGCCATCGCGATCGGCGCGAAGCACGCGAGGAAGATCACGACGAGCTTCGCCGTTTCGTCGATGCCGAACCAGATCACGACGAGCGGCAGGTACGCGAGCGGCGGCAGCGGCCGGTAAAACTCCAGCAGCGGATCGAGCACGCCGCGCGCGACGCGGCTCACGCCCATCAGGATGCCGGCCGGCACGCCGATCGCGGTCGCGAGCAGGAACGCGCCGAACACGCGCGCCGCACTCCACAGCAGGTGCTCGGACAACGGCAGCCCACCCTGAATGCGACCATGCCAGGCATCGACGAATGCCGTCCACACGGCTTCCGGCGCGGGCAGGAACAGCGGCGGCAGCCACTGGCGATGCGTGGCGACCCACCACAGCACGGCCAGCACCGCGACCGTCGCCGTGCTCAAGGCCGCCGTCTTCCCCTCCCCCGGCAACCGGTAGCGGCGCGACGACGGCGCACGACGTTCCGCCGCTCGAGTCCGCGTGCGATCGCCCTGCTCGACACCTGCGGCCGTTCCGTCGGCCGCCCACGAATCCTGCGTGCTCATGCTGTCCTGCCTGTGCAAAGTGCTGATCCGACCGCGTCCGACCGACGCGCCCTGTCGCGCGAGTTCGCGCATCATGCGGCCGCCTCGGCCGCTTCGTCGCGATGCAGGTATGCGATCAGCCGCTCGCGCCACGCGATGAAATCCGGTGAAGACTTCACCGCGCGCGCATCGCGCGATTCGACGTAGTGGCGCGCGAACGGCAGTTCGAAGGTTTCCGCGATCCGGCCGGGGCCGGGCGTCATCACGACGAGACGCGTCGCGAGGAACAGCGCCTCCTCGACATCGTGCGTGATGAAGAACACCGTCTTGCCGGTGCGCGCCCACACGTCGAGCACGAGCGCCTGCATCGTGCCGCGCGTCATCGCGTCGAGCGCGCCCATCGGCTCGTCCATCAGCAGCACGCGCGGGTCGCTCGCGAGTGCGCGCGCGATGCCGACACGCTGCTGCATCCCGCCCGACAGCTCGTACACGCGCGCATGCGCATGACCGTCGAGCCCGACGAGCGCGAGCATCTCCCGCGCCCGCGCCGCGCGTTCGGCCTTCGACACGCGCGCGAAGCGCAGCCCGAGCGCGACGTTGTCGAGGACGTCGAGCCACGGCAGCAGCGCGTACTTCTGGAACACGACGCCGCGATCGGCGCCGGGGCCCGTGACCGGCACGCCGTCGACGCACACCTCACCGGTGGTCGGCGCGACGAAGCCGGCCATGCAGTTCAGCAGCGTCGTCTTCCCGCAGCCTGACGCGCCGAGCGCGACGACGAATTCACCGGCATCGATGCGCAGGTCGACGCGCGCGAGCGCCTGCGTCGTCGGCCTGCCGCGCTCGCCCGGATAGGCAACCGATACCTGACGGACTTCCAGCGTGCTCATGCTCAGGACTCCGCGATGATCGCCGCTTAGCGCGCGGCCTTCTGCACGAACTGCGGATCGACGCCGGCCGAATAGTCGGCGAGCACCGTCTGGATCGTGCCTTGCGATTTGAGGAAGGTGGCGGTCGCCGCCAGCGACTTCGCCGCGCCCGATTGCGCACCGCCGCCGAGCCACGTCGGCGACGCCTGCTCGGCCGCGGTCGGGAACGCATAGAGCGCGAGGCTGGCCGGCACGTCCTGCGCGTTCGCGCCCGACACCTTCGCGACCGCCGCGACCTGCGGCGAACCGACCTTCCATGCGGCCGCATGCGCGCGGTAGTCGGCATCGGCCGCCGCGAGTACCTTCACGAAGCGCGTGACGAACTCGGGGTTCTCGCGTGCGAACTTGCGGCTCACGACGAAGCCGTCGAAGGTCGCCTTGCCACTTTCTTTCGCAACCTGGCCGGACGTCGTCAGCACGGTGCCCGACTGCTTGACCTTCGCGAGCACCGGATCCCAGATGTAGGTCGCGTCGATGTCGCCGCGTGCCCACGCCGCCGCGACTTCGGGCGGACGCAGGTTGACGATCTTCACGTCGTTCGGATTGACGCCCGCGGCCTGCAGCGCGACGAGCGTGTGGAAATGCGACGTCGACACGAACGGCACGCCGATCTTCTTGCCCTTCAGCGATGCGACGTTCGTGACGCCCGAGCCGTTGCGCGCGACGAGCGCCTCAGCGTCGTTGATGTTGTCGAGCACCCAGAACAGCGAGATGTCGAGCCCCTGCGACAGCCCGGCCGCGATCGGGCTCGAGCCGGCTTCGCCGAGCTGCACGGAGCCCGACGCGAGCGCGCGGATCACGTCGGCGCCGCTGTCGAGCTTGCGGAACGTGACCTTGTAGCCGGTCGCCTTTTCGACTTCACCACTCGCCTGCGCATAGCGCCACGGCACCACCATGTCCTGGTACGCGATCACGACTTCGCGCGTTTCGGCGTGCGCCGCGCCGAGCGCGGCAAAGGCGGTCAGCGCGACGACGGCGCGGCGGATGAAGCTGAAACGGGACATGCGGCTCTCCTTCGGAATGCGGGCATTGCTGCGGGAGAGCCGACTATAGGAGCTTTGCGCGCGGCGGGAGCGAACTTATCCTGCGAAGCTATCGATGCTGTTTCAGCTTTGCTTTCCATGCTCGACCGGATTGCGTGTCCGGTCGGGTGGCGATTGCCGTGCGAACGCAAGCCGGGCGTCCGCGCCAACGAAAATCTATGGTCAGCCCGATTTTTGCAAGCGAGGCAGTGTTGACCTAAAGTGGACTTGCTCGAATCTATCCGGGGTCGCGGATGGGAAAGATCCCGCCCCATGATGGGAGCCGCGCCGGGCAAACCTCAAAAAGCCCACAGCATTGAGGTGCTGTTTTTTGTGTCAGGTTACTTGCCCGGCCGTTGAGTCGTTTATGCCTTCACGTATCTCGCGTCGCAAAACCAGAGGTGACTACTGAAACTGAAGCCGTAAGCGATAGGAAGCGTCAGACTGAGGGAACAGCCTCGATGCTCCGGTAGTGTGTCCCTTTGGCGAGGATGGCCCAGGCGATCCTCGCCAGTTTGTTGGCCAGGGCACAGGCCACCACGTTCGAGTGTCGTCGCGCCAACAGGCTGCGAATCCAGACGCCCAATGCATCCGTGCGGTGCTCGATGCGCTGCATGATGGCCCGCGCACATTGCACCAGCAGCCGTCGCAGTTCCTTGTCGCCACGCTTGCTGATGCCCAGTAGCGTTGGTTTGCCGCCGGTGCTGTACTGCCGCGGCACCAGACCGACCGAAGCTGCAAACTGCCTTGCTGAGCCATATTGCTGGGCATCGCCCAACTCTGACATCAACACGCTGGCGGTCATCGGGCCAATGCCAGGAATCTCGAGCAGTCGTTCGCTGCGTTCATCCTCGTGTAGCTGGGTAAGCAACTCACGTTCGAGCTGGTGGATCTGCTCGTCCAGATACTTGAAGTGCGCCTGCAAACGTTCGAGCACGACCACCAGCCTCGGCGGCAACGATTCTGCCTCGAGCACGGCAGGCAGTCGCCGGATCACTGCCATGCCGCGCGGCAAGCTGATACCGAACTCCAACAGAAACGCATGAATCTGATTGATCGTGCCGGTGCGGTCACGCACCAGCCGCTCGCGCACACGGTGCAAGGCTGAAACGATCTGCTGGGCTTCGTTGTGCGGGCTCACGAAACGCATGCTCGAACGAGCGGCTGCTTCGCAGATCGCCTGGGCGTCCGCGAAATCGTTCTTGTTGCCTTGCCGGAACGGTTTGACGAATTGCGGAGAAATCAGCTTGGCCTCATGGCCCAGCGCTTGAAGTCGACGTGCGATCCAGTGAGCACCGGCGCAGGCCTCCATGACCACAATGCAACGCGGAAAATTGCCCAGCAGCGTGAACATCTGGCTACGCGTGAGCTTTTTACGGAACGCCATCCTGCCTGACGCATCCTGTCCATGCAGGTGGAAGCAGTGCTTGCCGAGATCGATTCCGATCAGCGATACCGTGTCCATGATGGCCCTCCAGAAGGACAAAATCCTCACTCAGCGTAGTCCACTGAGTGAGGATCGGGCTGACCATCCTATTAAGCCCGCATCGCTGCGGGCTTTTTCGGGTTCGCCGGAAGACGACGAAGCAAGGACGCTCAGACCACCCCGGCCCCATGCGCCTGCAGATCGGCGTGATAGCTCGAGCGCACCATCGCGCCGACGGCCGCGTGCGTGAAGCCCATCTTGTACGCCTCTTCCTCGTACATCTTGAACGTATCCGGATGCACGTACGCCCGCACCGGCAGGTGGTGCTCGGACGGCTGCAGGTACTGGCCGATCGTCAGCATGTCGACGTCGTGCGCGCGCAGGTCGCGCATCACCTGCAGGATTTCCTCCTCGGTTTCGCCGAGGCCGACCATCAGGCCCGACTTCGTCGCGACGTCCGGATGTAGCGCCTTGAAGTCCTTCAGGAGCTTCAGCGAGTGCGCGTAGTCCGAACCCGGGCGCGCTTCCTTGTACAGGCGCGGCACCGTTTCGAGGTTGTGGTTCATCACGTCCGGCGGCGCGGCGTTCAGGATCGAGATCGCACGGTCGAGACGGCCGCGGAAGTCCGGCGTCAGGATTTCGATGCGCGTTTCCGGCGACTGCTCGCGCACTTCGCGGATGCACTCGACGAAGTGACCGGCGCCGCCGTCGCGCAGGTCGTCGCGGTCGACGCTCGTGATCACCACGTACTTGAGCTTCAGCGCGCCGATCGTGCGCGCGAGGTTCTTCGGCTCGTCCGGATCCAGCGGATCGGGGCGGCCATGGCCGACGTCGCAGAACGGGCAGCGGCGCGTGCACTTGTCGCCCATGATCATGAACGTCGCGGTGCCCTTGCCGAAGCACTCGCCGATGTTCGGGCAGCTCGCTTCCTCGCACACCGTATGCAGGTTGTGCTCGCGCAGGATCGTCTTGATCTCGTTGAAGCGCGAGCTGCCGGTGGCCGCCTTCACGCGGATCCACTCGGGCTTCTTCAGCTTCTCGATCGGAATGACCTTGATCGGGATGCGCGCCGTCTTCGCCTGCGCCTTCTGCTTGGCGGTCGGATCGTAGGCAGGGGTCGCGGCCGAATCGGCCGGTGCGGGGGAAGCGGTAACGTCAGTCATTCGAATGTTGTTCCAGTGCCTGCGGCTTGTCGGCGGCCGCGGATGCGCCGTCGAGGTTGGCGATCAGACGGCGCACCAGCGTGTGGGCGACGTCGTTCCAGTCGGCGGCAACCTCGAGGCTCGCCATGTCGACAGTTTCCAGTCCGGCATAGCCGCACGGGTTGATCGCAAGAAACGGGCGCAGATCCATCTTCACGTTCAGGCTCAGCCCGTGATAGCTGCAGCCGTTGCGGATCTTCAGGCCGAGGGCCGCGATTTTCGCGCCCTCGTGCACGCCGGACGCCACGTAGATCCCGGGCGCGCCCGCCTTGCGGACCGAAGCGAGATTATACGCCGCGAGGGTTTCGATCACGGCCTCCTCGATCTTCGTCACCAGCGTGCGCACCATCAGCTTGCGCCGGCGCAGGTCCAGCAGCAGGTACGCGACGATCTGACCGGGGCCGTGGTAAGTGATTTGCCCGCCGCGGTCGACCTTCACGAGCGGCACGCCGCTGTCGGCCACCAGCAGGTGGGCCGGGTCGCCGGCCTGGCCGAGCGTGTAGACCGGCGGGTGCTCGACCAGCCAGATCTCGTCGCCGGTGTCGGCGGTGCGCGTGTCGGTGAACGCGCGCATCGCGTCGAAGCTCGCCTCGTAGGTCTCGACGCCCCGCCACCGCACGGTGACCGGCGGGGCCGGCTGATCCGGGGACCCGGCGGGCGATGCGGAAACGGCAACAGGCGTGGACACGATGGAAACCGGCGAAACGGACATGGGCGGTAGTTTACCGAAAACCCGTGGGTCTCGCCGGCCTTGGGAGGGGGACGGATCGCCGGTATCCGTCGGAGGAAATGATGGTCAGACGGTGCGCCAGCCGTCGTGGAGCAGCGCGGACAGCCGTTCACGCAGCCGTGCCAGCCCGCCGAGCGCGACTTCCCGGGGCGGCCGCGACACCGAGAACGCCACGCGCGTGCCCTCCCGGCCCTCCGCGCTGAGCCACAGCCGCTCGCCGCGGCGCAGCTTCAGCGTTTCGCCGTCGACCAGGAAGTAGTCGTTGACGTCGTTGCTGCGCGTCGCCCACACCGGCCCGCTCTGGACGATCAGCCGCGTGCTGCGTTGTACCTTCATCGGCACGGTTTCGCCCGCGGGGATTTCGAACGTGATGCTTGAAGAAATTTCTTGCATGATCGACTCCGCCAAAAAGTGCTTCGATGGCTACAATCGTAGTCACTCCAAGGCGTCAGACAAAACGACCAATTTTCACGTCGATGTGAGGAAAATTAGCAAATGGACCTCCGCCAGCTACCTGCGCTGAACGCGATTCGCGCGTTCGAAGCCGCCGCCCGTCACGAGAATTTCTCGCGCGCCGCCGACGAGCTGTTCGTCACGCACGGCGCGGTGAGCCACCAGGTACGCGCACTCGAGGAGGAACTCGGCGTGCAGCTGTTCACGCGCAACGGCAAGCGGCTGTGCCTGACCGACGCCGGCATGCGCTACGCGCAGCAGATTCGCACCGCGCTGATGGTGATCGCCGATGCGACCCGCGACGTGCGCGCGAGCGACCGCGACCGGCGGCTCGTGGTGTCGATGCTGTCGTCGTTCGCCGCGCGCTTCATCACGCCGCGCATCGGCACGTTCATCGAGCGGCATCCGGAAATCGACGTCGAGCTGCAGTCGACCAACTCGCTCACCGATTTCGCACGCGACGACGTCGACATCGCGATCCGCTTCGGTCAAGGCAACTATCCGGGGCTGCATGTCGAGCCGCTGTTCGACGAGGTGTTCTTTCCGGCGTGTGCGCCGACGCTGAACGGCGGCAAGCTGCCGCAAACGCCCGCCGATCTCGCGCACTACAACCTGCTGCGCTCGGACGACGAGCTGTGGCGGCCGTGGTTCGACGCGGCCGGGCTCAAGACGCTGACCGAGCCGAAACGGGGGATTCTGTACCAGGATTCGTCGAACCTGCTGCTGGCCGCGATCGACGGCCAGGGCATCGCGCTCGTGCGCCGCTCGCTCGCGGTGCACGACCTGCTCGACGGGCGCATCGTGCGCCTGTTCGACATCGACGGGCCGAGCCCGTGGCACTATTTTTTCGTGTGTCCGCCGCCGCTCGTGAACACGCCGCGCGTGCAGGCGTTCAGGACCTGGCTGCTTCAGGAAGTCGCCGAATACAAGCGGCTGTGCGACGAGCTGGACGCGCGGCGCGCGGCGGGGAAGACCCCCGCCGAGTGCGCGCAGGAAGGAGGATGGAAGGCGCTTAGAGTACGACCTTGACCATAGGGTGGCCGGTCAGTGCACGGTAGATGTTGTCGAGCTGTTCCTGGCTCGTCGCCCGCACGGTGATCGTGAGGCCCGTGTAATTACCGCCGCTCGACGCACGCTCCTCGATCTTCTCGACATCGATCTCGTTGTCGTGAACGGCGACGACCTTGAAGATCGTGTCCTTGAACTCGGGGTGCGCCTTGCCCATGATCTTGATCGGGAAATCGCACGGGAACTCCAGCAGCGACTCCTTCCGGGTATCGATCGCGCCGGTCACCTCGATGGTTTTGGTCGGTTCGCTCATCATTTGCTCCGGGTTAGGTCAAACTGTTCAAACTCGCGCGCTTTCGCGCGCTGGTACGCGTCGTACAACGCCGCGAATACGGGGCCCGGCTTGCCGCCCTGCACGGGCAGATCGTCGAGCGACGTGACGGGCAGCACTTCCTTCGTGGCCGACGTGATCATGATTTCGTCGGCCGCGCGCAACTCCACTTCGCTGATCTCGCGTGCGACGAACGGGATCTTGCATTCGTCCGCCAGTTCCTCGATCAGCGCGTAGCGGATCCCCTCGAGGATCTTGTTGCTGCGCGGCGGCGCGAGCAGCTCGCCGTTCTTCACGATCCACACGTTCGACGACGAGCCTTCCGTCAGGTTGCCGTCGCGCAGCTGCAGCGTCTCGAACGCATCGCGTTCGGCCGCATGCTGCGCCATCAGCACGTTGCCGAGCAGCGAGATCGACTTGATGTCGCAATGCAGCCAGCGACGATCCTCGGCCGTCACGCAACGCACGCCCCGCGCGCGTTCTTCGGCGGACGGCAGGCGCAGCGGGCTCGTCATCACGAACACCGTCGGCACCGCGTTCGCCGGGAACGCGTGGCCGCGCTTCGCGACGCCGCGCGTCACCTGCAGGTAGACGAGCGCGTTGCCGTCGCCGAGCCCTTCGGCATTCGCCGCGACGACGCGCTCGATCAGCGCACGCCAGCCCGCGTCGTCGTGCGGGCTCGCGATGCCGATCTTCTTCAGGCTGCGCTCGAGCCGTGCCAGATGCTGCTCGATCCGGAACGGCACGTGCGCGCCGTCGTGCGCATAAACGGGGACAACTTCATACACGCCGTCGCCGAAGATGAACCCGCGGTCGAGCACCGGTACACGGGCTTCCGACAGCGGCACCATTTCCTCCTGCGACGAGACGCTGAGGTAGACGATCGGTTCGAATTCGGTTTGGCTCATAGCTATGACAGATGGGGATGAAGTCGCGAAAACAAAGGCCCGTCGTGCTTACTTCTTCTTGCTGAACATCAGCAGGATCGAGTCCCAGATACGCCCGAAGATACCCGCTTCCGGCACGGCCTGCAGCGCGACGACCGGGAATTCCGACAGCGTCTTGCCGTCGGCGACGATCTTCACGGTGCCGACCTGCTGGCCTTCCGCGAGCGGCGCGATCAGCGGCGCGTTGACGTCGACTTCCGTCTTGATCTTGTCGCCGAGGCCGCGCGGCACGGTCGCCCACTGGTCGGCCTTCACGCCGACCTGCACGGTGTTGTCCTTGCCCTTGTAGACGCGCGGCGTCGACATCGCCTGGCCGCCCTTGAACAGGCGCACCGAATCGAACGCGCTGTAGCCGTAGTTCAGCATCTTCATGCTGTCCTGCGTGCGCTCGCCTTCCTTCTGCTCGCCCATCATCACCGACACCAGGCGGCGCTGGCCGTCCACGCCCGGGATCGCGCGCTTCGCCGACGCGATCAGGCAGTAGCCGGCCGCTTGCGTATGGCCCGTCTTCAGGCCGTCGACCGTCGGGTCGAGCCACAGCAGGCGGTTGCGGTTGCCCTGGCGGATGTTGTTGTACTTGAATTCCTTCTCCGAAAAGATGCTGTAGTACTGCGGAAAATCGCGGATCAGGTGCGCGGACAGCTTCGCGAGGTCGCCGGCCGTCGTGTAGTGGTTCGGGTCGGGCATGCCGTTCACGTCGGCGAAGTGCGTGCCCTTCATGCCGAGGCGCTGCGCCTCGTCGTTCATCAGCGTGACGAACTGCCCTTCGCTGCCGCCGACGAGTTCGGCCAGCGCGATCGCGGCGTCGTTGCCCGACTGGATGATCATCCCGTACACGAGGTCGTGCACCGACACCGGCTTGTTCGCCTCGATGAACATGCGCGACTCGTCGCGGCCGACGCGGCGCACGGCCTCGCTCGGCGTGACGATCTGCTCCATCGAGATCTTCTTCTTGTCGAGCGCCTCGAACACGAGGTACGCCGTCATCAGCTTCGTCAGCGACGCAGGCTCGACGCGTTCATCGGCATTGCCCGATGCGAGCACCGTGTTGCTGGTCGCGTCGACGAGCACCCACGAGCGCGCATTCACGCCCGGCGGCGGCACCGCGCCCGGCATGTAGGTCGCGGGCGCGCCGGTGAACTGCTCGGTGGCGGCCGGCGCCGCATGCGCGGCCTTGGCCTTGGCGGCCGGCTTCGCCTCGGCGACGACGATCGTCGGGGCGAGCGCGACGGGCAGCATCACGCCGAGCGCGACGTTGCGCGCGGCGGTGCCGAAGGCGATGGAGGAAGCGAGGGACTTGAGGCCTTGGGGAGACAGACGCATGATCGATTCAGGCTGATGGCAGAAAGTGCGGTGCGAAACGCGCAGGGTTGAACGGCAAGGCGGCGGGCGTTTCGGGCACTCGCCCGAGATCGTCGGGCGACGCGAAACGCGCCGGTTGGACTCGTGCGGACGCGTTCGGTTCGCGGCCGTCGCGAGCGGGCGGACAGCGGCAAAACGAGCGCCGCAATGGGCCCAGCCGGGCCGCGGGCGACGCGGAATCCGGCCATTATACGTGGGCGCGCAGGGCGTTTTCGCGAACCTGGCACCGGACAGTTGCACATGCGCATCCGGCGCGGGGTGACGACAAGCTGCCCGTCATCGCACGCGAAGGTGTGCGAAAGGCATGCGCAGGCGGGGTGGAAGTGAGGTGGCGCCGCACGGTGCGGCGCGATGTCGCGTGGGGAAAAGCGCGCCTCGGGCGAGGGCCGGAGGTCATGTGCACGAAGCGACGCAGGCTGCCGGCGTCATGCCGGCACCCGCGCACTGGCTAGCGCCATGCGTCGACGATGATGCGCTTCAGCACGTGCAGCTTGCGATGCAGGAAATGCTCGGCGCCGGGGATCACGACGACCGGCAGTTCCTGCGGCCGCGCCCAGTCGTACACGGAAGCGATCGGCACCGTGTCGTCGGTTTCGCCGTGAATCACGAGCGTGTTCTCGGGCACGTCGGCCACCTGCCAGCGGCTCGCGGCCGTGCCGACGAACACCATCCGCTCGATCGTCTCGCCCGCGTCGCGCAGCCGCTTCGCGACGTGCGACAGCACGAAGGTGCCGAACGAGAAGCCCGCAAGCACGAGCGGCAGGTCCGCATACGCGGGCTGCGCGCGCATGTGCGCGAGCACCGCGAGCAGGTCGTCGGCTTCGCCGGTGCCGTTGTCGTGCACGCCTTCGGTCGCGCCGACGCCGCGGAAGTTCGACCGGAACACGACGTAGTTCAGTTGCACGAGCGTGCGCGCGAGGGTTTGCGCGACCTTGTTGTCCATCGTGCCGCCGAACAGCGGATGCGGGTGCGCGACGAGCGCGATGCCGCGCGGCGTGGCGCCGCCTTCGCGCACGGCGTCGGGGAGGTCGACGGCGATTTCGATCTGCCCGACCGGGCCCGCGATCAGCGACTTCTGCGTATGAACGTTCATTCGGCCGGCCCGCTCAGATCTTCAGGCGGTCGACGACCTTGCCATCGCGCAGGTGCGATTCGACGATCTCGTCGATGTCGGCCTGGTCGACGTACGTGTACCACGTGCCTTCCGGATACACGACCATCACGGGCCCCTCCTCGCAGCGGTCGAGGCAGCCGGCCTTGTTGATGCGAACCTTGCCGGGCCCCGCGAGGCCGAGCTCCTTCACGCGCTTTTTCGCGTATTCCTGCATGGTCTGCGCGTCGCATTGCGCGCAGCTCGGGCGTTCGGCGCCCGGTTCGCGCTGGTTCAGGCAGAAGAAGACGTGGTGCTGGTAGTAGGAATCCATGATGGTGACGAGCGGCCCGGCGCGAGGCCGTGCGGAAAGAGGAGCGGTTGCCGCTGCGCGGGGCAACGGCGGGTTCGGACGATTATAGCGACCGGCGCACGCCGCTGCCTGCGATACCGCCGCCGCGCCAGATCAGCCACCGCGTCAGCGGCGCAGCACGGCCGGCAGCCATGCGTGCTCGACGCGCTGGCCGAGCCAGATCAGCGCCGCGTAGGGCCAGATCCACGCGAGCCAGCGCGCGAGGCTGTTGAAGTGCACGTAGCGGCCCTGCCGCCAGCCCGACAGCGTGAAGTCGAAGAACGGATTGACCGGCAGCAGGTTCACGAGCGCCACGCCGGCCAGCAGCGCGAGCGCCGCAAGCGTCGCGCGCCAGGTCGCCGGCACGTGCAGCGCGACGAGCGCGGCCGCGAAGCCGAGCTCGATCCCGAGCCGCGCGCCGGGCGTCGCCCACACGACGACGAGGCCGGTGGCCGACTGCATGAAGGTCGCGGCCGCCTTCAGCACGAGCGTCGCGACGACGAGCGCGATCAGGAGCCGGATGCGCGGCGCGCGCGGCCGCATCGCGAGCGACGCGATCGTCAGCGCGGCGAACAGCATCAGCCCGCCGAGCGCGGCCTCCCAACCGGAGTCGGACAGCCAGCCGTCGACGCGCTCCGGCCATTCGCCCACGCGCCATGCGGCCGGCAGCCACGCGAGCAGCGCGTCCTGCATCGACACGTCGGCGCGCTCCCACAGCGCGGCCGGCCAGTCGCCGATGCCGAACAGGAACGGCGACGGAAACAGGATCGCGAACGGCCACAGCCCGGCGAGCAGCAGCGGCGTCGCGCCGTCGTCCTCGAACCACGCGAAGCGCAGCCGGCGCAGCGCGCCGCGATCGAGCAGCGCACCGGTGGCCGGCGCGACGAGCGCGGCGCCCAGCAGCGCGCCGAGCGCGTTGGCCGCGAGATCGAGATTCGACGCGACGCGCGTCGGCAGGTAGGTTTGCAGCGCTTCCATCGCGCCCGACAGCAGCATGCCGAGCCCGGCCGCGATCAGCGTCGCGGCCACGCCGCGCCAGCGCGGGTGCAGTGCGAGCACGGCAAGCGCGCCGAACGGCATATAGCCGAGCACGTTCGTGACCACGTCGAATGCGGTCACGTAGCGCTGCATCGGCGCGAACAGGTAGTCGAACGGCCCGATGCCGAGCGACATCCAGCCTGCGAACGGATACAGCGACGCGTAGACGATGAGTGCCGCGTAAGCGGCAAAGGCCTGCCGCGCGAGCGGCGATGCACGCGGGGTGCCGGTCGCGCTCATCGCGGCTGCGCGGCACGCGTCACGGCGTGCCCGCGTACGCCTGCATGCCGACCCACGCGGCGATCTGCGACACGAGCTGGTCGCTCGCCGTCGCGAGCGCGCGGGCGCCGCCCGCCGCGTCCGGCGTGCTGGACGGTGCGCGTGCAACGAACGTGCGCTGGCCGAGCACCTTGCCGTCCAGCATCAGCGTCGCGCGTGCGGTGACGGCGCCGTGGCTCTGCGACTGGCCGTCGAACACCTGTTCGAATTGGTTCAGGTCGACCTTGAGCGTCGGCGCGCGCACGCCGTCGGAGCCTTCGAGCACCGTGCCGCGCGACGACAGCGCGCCGCGCAGCCGCTGCGTGAGCAATTGCGCGGGCGGCGCGGTCCAGCGGCTGTCGCGATAGGCGGCCACGTGCTGCGCGTCCACGTATGCGAGGCGGTAGGCGAATTTGTCGGAGTCGAGCGCGTCGGGCGCGGCGACGTCGAGCACCTTCAGCGCGGGGCCCGGGCCTGCGGTCACGACCGACGTGGCCGGCCCGAGGTCATAGCGGACATTCGACAGCACCGCGCTGTTGCCGGCGCAGCCGGCCGCGAGCGACAGCGTCAGCACGGCAAGCGCGGCCGCGGCGGGACGCAGCGCGCGGTCAAGGATTCGTGGCATGGCGTGTTCCTGCATGGAGTTTCCGGTTTCGATGGGTGTCACTGCCCGGCCGTCGCACCCGGCCAGACGAAGCCCGGCTCGCCGGGCCCCGGCGCCGCGCCGGGCGAACCGAACAACAGACTGCGCGGATTGCGGCCAAGTTCACCGGCCACGTCCTTCAATTGCCGCGATGCGTCGCCGACGCTGCCGGCGAGCGCGTTGAAACGCGGCAGCGTGTCGTACTGCACGCGCGTGTTGAGACCGTTCAGCGCGACGCTGATCTGCTCGGCGGCCGTGCCGGCCTTGTTCAGGTTCGACACGAGCGGCCCGTTCGGCTGCAGCAGCGTGTTCGCCGACGCCATCGCGCGGTTCACCTCGTGCATCGTTTCCGGCAGCGCAGTGACCGCCGGGCCGAGCTGCTTCGTCAGCGTGGCGGCGCCATCGGCCGCGTGCTGCAGGCTTTCGGCAGTCGCGCGCAACTGCTCGCGCATCTCGGGCGACATCAGCGCATTCGCGCTCTTCGCGGCCAGTTCGAGCTGCCGCAGCAGCACGTCGCCGCGCTCCTGGATCTGGTCGAACAGGCTCGGCCGCATCGGGATCTGCGCGATCGCCTTCGGCGACGACGGCAGCGGCGCCAGGTCGCGGCCCGTGTCCTCGAGCTGCACGAACGCGATGCCCGTCACGCCCTGGAAGCCGAGGCTGCCGTAGGTCGACTGCGTGATCGGCGCGTCATGGTCGACGAGAATGCGGATCCGGATCTGGCCCGGATGCGTGCGATCGAAACCGATCGACTGCACCTTGCCGACGTCGAGGCCGCGAAAGCGCACGGCCGCGTCCGGAAACAGCCCCGTCACGTTGGTGCGCGCGAGCAGGTCGTACGGCACGCGCACGGTGCGGTCGACGTTGAACCAGAACACGGTGCCCGCGATCGCGAGCGTCAGCGCGATCGTGAACAGGCCGGCCCAGAACGCATGTGATTTGTTTTCCATTCGCGGATTCCTTCGTGCCTACAGCTCGACGCTCGACAGCGCCGGTTCGAGGGCCGCCTTCGGCAGCTTCGCGCGCCGCTCGGGCGGCAGCGCCTGCAATGCGCGGCGCCCGCGCAGCCCCAGGAAATATTCGTGGATGAACGGATGGTCGACGTTCGCGGCCTCCTCGACCGGCGCGGCGACCAGCACCTTGCGGTCGGCCAGCACCGCGACGCGCGTCGACAGCGCAACCATCGTGTCGAGATCGTGCGTCACCATCACGACGGTCAGCCCGAGCGTGCGGTGCAGCGTCGCGATCAGCTCGACGAATTCGTCCGACGCCTGCGGATCGAGGCCGGCCGTCGGCTCGTCGAGGAACAGCAGTTCAGGCTCGAGCGCGATCGCGCGCGCGATGCCCACCCGCTTGACCATCCCGCCCGACAGCGCGGCCGGCATCTTCGACGCGTGCTTGCACGGCAGCCCGACCATCTCGAGCTTCAGCATCACGATGTCGTGCAGCAGGTCCGGCGGCACGCGGCCGAGCTCGCGCAGCGGCTGCGCGACGTTGTCGAACACCGTCATCGACGAGAACAGCGCGCCCTGCTGGAACAGCATCCCGGAGCGCGTGCGCATCATCCGCGCGCTCGCGTCGTCGATCGTCGCGGTATCTTCACCGAATACCTTGATCGTGCCCGACGTCGGCCGCTCGAGGCCGAGGATCTGCCGCACGAGCGTGGTCTTGCCGGAGCCCGAGCCGCCGACGATCGACACGATCTCGCCGCGCCGCACGTCGAAGTCGAGCTTCTGGTGAATGATGTTGCGCCCGTAGCGCTTGGTCAGGTTGCGCACCTCGATCACGAGGTCGCCGCCGTCGGCCGCCGCGGCCGGCCGGGTGCCGACCGAGCCGGCGCCGATGGCCGCGGCATGCGCGGTCGTTTCGTTCGATGCGTTCATCCGAGCCCCACGTTCTGGAACAGGATCGCGAACACCGCGTCGGCGAGGATCACGACCGTGATCGACGTCACGACCGACGTGGTCGTGCCTTCGCCGAGGCTCTGCGAGTTCGCCTTGATCCGGAAGCCGAAATGGCAGGCGACCAGCGCGATCAGCATGCCGAACACGACGCCCTTGCCCACCCCGATGTACAGGTTCGCGATCGGCACGACGCCCGGCAGCGAGCGCACGAAATAGTTGACGTCGATGCCGAGCACGAGCTTCGCGGCGAGCGCGCCGCCCGTCAGCGCGATGATGTTGGTCCACATCACGAGCAGCGGCATCGCGATGCCGAGCGCGAGCACGCGCGGCAGGATCAGCCGCAGCCCGTGCGGGATGCCCATCACGCGCATCGCGTCGAGCTCCTCGGTCACGCGCATCACGCCGATCTGCGCGGTGATCGCCGAACCCGAGCGGCCGGCGACGAGAATCGCCGACAGCACCGGGCCGAGCTCGCGGATCACCGACAGCCCGAGAATGTTCACGATATAGCGGTTCGCGCCGAACATCTGCAGCTGCTGCGCGGACAGGTAGCTGAGCACGATGCCGATCAGGAACGCGACGAGCGCGGTGATCGGCAGCGCCTGCGCGCCGGCGCTGTAGATGTTCGCCGAGGTTTCCTTCCACGGCATCGTCTTCGGCCGGCGCAGCACCGACAATGCATCGAGGATCACGAGGCCGAACATCGCGATACCGCCCTTCAGGTGTTCGCCGAACGTGAACAGCATGAAGCCCAAGCGCGTGATCGGGCCGAAGCGCACCACCCGTTCGGGCGCCTCGCGCTCGCTGTCGAGCCGCTCGATGCGCTCGAAGATCGTGCGCTGCGTCACGCTCAGCGCGACGCCGGCCGGCAGCTTGCGGCCCCACACGCGCCACAGCGCCTGGCCGCCGACGTGGTCGAGCCGCTCGATGCCGGACAGATCCCATTCGCTCACGTGCCCGGACGCGATGCTCGCGATACGGCGCGCCACCGCGCCGCGATTGCGTGCAAGCGCGAGCGCGGTCCACTGGCCGTACAGGCGCACCGTCTGGCCCTGGCTGCCGGCGTCGACCGACAGGCCGGGAGGAGTCTCGAAGTCCAAGGGCAGGTTGTTTGCAAAAAGGTGACAGCGGCCATTGTAGCGAACCGCCCGACGACGCGACGTGAGGATTTCCGTGGGGCGTCTGGCCCGGGGCGCCTGACCGGGAACGCCCGCCCCGGGAGCCGCGTGGAAGCCGCCGCTGCCGGCCCGTTGCCGGCTTCATCACCTTTCATTCTTCCGTCACGATTCCTTTCGATACTCTCACGCGCCGCACATCAGGCCGTCGGCGCCCCGCGCCGCCAATCGTTGCGACTCTCGCCTTTCATAAAACAGAACACCGAACAGGACAACCGATGCGTCTTCCCCTGCTTTCCCGCCGTCGCGTGCCGGCGATCGCCGCGCTCGCCAGCCTCGCCTTCATCCTCGCCGCCTGCGGCGGCGACGACGTCACCTCGCCGCCCGCGACGCCGCCGGAGGCCCAGGCGCCCGTCGGCACGACGGCCACGCTCGCCCTGCTCGAGACGACCGACCTGCACACCAACGTGCTGTCGTATGACTATTTCAAGCTCGCCGCCGACAACTCGCTCGGCTTCGAGCGCGTGTCGACGCTGATCGCGCAAGCGCGCGCGCAGTATCCGAACACGCTGCTGCTCGACAACGGCGACACGATCCAGGGCACCGCGCTGTCGGACTACCAGGCGCTCGTGAAGCCGGTCGGCTGCGACCAGACGCTCGCGATCTACAAGGTGATGAACGCCGCGAAATTCGACGGCGGCGGGATCGGCAACCACGAATTCAACTACGGGCTGCCGTACCTGTCGCAGGTGACCGGCAACACGTTCGAGGTCGACGGCCTGCCGGCGCCGGCCCAGCAGAAGAAGTGCGCGGGCCCGAACTTCCCGCAGGTGCTCGCGAACGTGATCAGCGCGAAGACCAACGCGCCGCTGTTCACGCCGTACACGATCCTGACCCGCACCGTGACCGCGACGACGCCGGACGGCAAGACGGTCAGCGCGCCCGTGAAGATCGGCATCATCGGCTTCACGCCGCCCGCGATCATGAGCTGGGACAAGCGCTGGCTCGACGGCAAGGTCTATACGACCGGCCTGAAGGAAGCCGCCGAGAAGTACATTCCGGAGATGCGCGCGAAGGGCGCCGATCTCGTCGTCGCGATCTCGCACGGCGGCCTCGACAATTCCGCGTATTCGCCGACGATGGAGAACGGCAGCTGGTGGCTGTCGAAGGTGACCGGCATCGACGCGATGCTGATCGGCCACTCGCACCAGGTGTTCCCGGACGCGAACAGCACCGTGTCGCAGTTCAACCTGCCGGGCGTCGACAAGGTCAAGGGCACCGTCAACGGCGTGCCGACCGTGATGGCCAACTACTGGGGCAAGCACCTCGGCGTGATCAAGCTCGGCCTGAAGTTCGACGGCAAGACGTGGAGCGTCGACAAGTCGCAGACGACCGTCGAGGCGCGGCCGATCCAGAACGCCGACAAGAGCTACGTCGCGGCCGATCCGTCCGTGTCCGCCGCGATCGCCGCCGAGCACCAGGCGACGATCGACTACGTGAAGACGCCGATCGGCTCGACCGACTACCGGATGAACTCGTACTTCGCCGATGTCGGCGATCCGGGTGCGATCCAGATCGTCAACGAGGCGCAGGCCGACTACGTGAAGACCTACGTGCAGGCGAACCTGCCGCAATACGCGTCGCTGCCGGTGCTGTCGGTCAGCGCGCCGTTCAAGAGCGGCTTCGGCGGCGGCACCGACTACACCGATGTCGCGCCGGGCGCGCTCGCGATCAACAACGCGGCCGACCTGTACCTGTACCCGAACACCGTGTACGCGGTGAAGGTGAGCGGCGCCGACGTGAAGAACTGGCTCGAAACGGCCGCGAAGCGCTTCAATCGCATCGACCCGACCAAGGCGACCGTCCAGCCGCTCGTCAGCACGTTCCCCGGCTACAACTTCGACATGTTCACGTCGGCCGATCTCGCGTATGAAATCGACGTCACGCAGCCGGTCGGCAGCCGGATCAAGAACCTGACGTACAAGGGCGCGACGATCGACCCGAACGCGCAGTTCATCGTCGCGACCAACAACTACCGCGCGAGCGGCGGCGGCAACTTCCCGGGCCTCGACGGCAGCAAGACGATCTTCGCGTCGCCCGACGCGAACCGCGACGTGCTGATCGCGTTCGTCAAGAAGCGCGGCGCCATCACGCGCGTGGCCGACGGCGCACAGCGCAGCTGGCGCTTCACGAAGCTCGCGGGCTCGGTCGCGCACGTGCAGTTCGCGTCCGCGCCGAACCGCCTCGGCGACGCGGCGGCGGCCGGCCTGACCGGCATCACGCAGGTCGCGGCCGACGACGGCTCGGGCAAGAACCTCGCCACTTACGAAATCGACCTCACGCAATGAGACCCGCGATGCAACCGATCCGGACGATGCGGCCGGCCGAAACCGGCCTCGCCGCCGCCGCGCGGCGCCTGCTGCGCGCGAAACTCCCGCCGGCCGCGCTGCTCGCGGCGGCGGCCGTGACCGTCGCGGCCGTCGTCGCGGCAGCCGGCCTGCGCGGCGGCGGCCCCGCGCCGAGCGCCGCGCAGCTCGACGAGTGGCAGGCGATGGTCACCCAGGCCACCGAGCCGCATGCGCTCGCGCAGTTGCGCACGCTGGCGCGCCGCGGCTCGGGCGACGCGCAGGCGGCGCTCGGCATCGCGCTCGTCGACGCGCGCGAACCGGGGCTGCGCGACGAAGGGCGCGGCTGGCTGGAAACGGCCGCGGCGGCAGACGGCAAGGCCGACGCGCCCGCCGCCCGGCGTGCGCAGCTCGCGCTCGGCAAGGCGCTGCTGCTCGGCAGCAGCGACATGCCGAAGGACTACGCACGCGCCCGCACGCTGCTCGGCGAAGCGGCCGCGCAGGGCGACCCGGCCGCCGCGTATTACCTCGGGCTGATCTATCGCAGCGGCTACGGCGTCGCCGCCGATCCCGTGCAGGCCGCGCACTGGTTCGACGTCGCGTCGCGCGCGGACATCCCGGCCGCGGACTTCATGCTCGCGAACGCGTACCGCGAAGGCAGCGGCGTACCGCGCGACGAGGCGCGCGCGCTGGCGCTGTATCGCCGCGCCGCCGAGCACGAACTGCCGGAAGCCGTGCAGACGCTCGCGATGGCCTATCGCAACGGCGAACTCGGGCTCAAGCCCGACGCTGACGAGTTCCACGCGCAGTGGATCGAGACCGCGCACGCGCTGAAACACCCGGTCGTCGCGCCGTAACGTTCGTCCGCACGCACCGGCATCCCACCGGCTGCATGACGCGCCTGCCCCGACGCCCCGCGCATCGATCACCCGGCAACGGAATCGATCGAGGGGCGCGGGCGTACGCGCCTGTTGCATTGCCGCCCCCGGCTGCTCCACGTCGACCGTTCGATACGCGGCATTGCATTAACATGCAGCCTCACAATAAAACCTGAGAGAACTGCATCCATGTCCCATCGCCTTTCCAGGCTTGGCGCCGCTGCCGTCGGCGCCGTCGCCCTCGTCATTGCCGGCGCACCGCTCACCGCACGCGCCGCGCCGCCCGCCCAGCCCGACATCTTCAACGCCGCGCTTTGCAAGCCGCCGTTCACGTCGGATCTGATGGACGCGATCTACAACATCGCCAAGGCGTCCGATCCGAAGCCGGACGAATCGATGCTGGGCGCCGCGGTCTATCGACTGCCGGAGCCGATCCACCGCGACGGCTTCACGACGCAGCAGGTCGTGTTCGTCAGTACCGGAATCGGCGTGCTCGTGGACGGCGAAGTCGCCGACCAGCTCGCGAAACGCTACCAGCTCGCCCTCGAGAAGGGCCACCTGCTGGGCGCGTCGTCCGTCGGCTATTCGCGCAGGCTGACGGTCCGCGGCCCGGGTGGTGCGCTGATCCTCGTGTCGGCCCGCCAGGGCCCGGCGCTGAAGGGCAAGACGCTGCTGGCCTGCGAAATGACGTCCGAGGAGGACATCAAGGCGCTGGAGCGGATGGAGATGCGGCGCTAAGGAGATGGAGCGTTGGCGCGACGCAACGCCACTGCGGGGATATCTCGCATGCGAATACCGTACGTCGTTACTTCTGCTCCTGCAAGACCGTACCGCACGGATTCTCGCAACCTTCCGATGAACACGCTGGAATGAACTCTATCTCTATCTGATTGCGTTCACTCGACGGAACAACGGAGTTGCTTCGCCAGATTTTAGAGTCCATGTGAATCCGATCCTTTGCTACGCCGAGATCGAGGAGATACGCTCGGACAGCATTGGCCCGAGTACGGGCGATCGAAATTGCGTCGCGCTCGTGCTCGTCGGCATATCCGTAGATCACGACGGGACCATTGTTGGCCGCACTGTTCCGAACGGTCACCAACAAGCTGGCGAGCGCAATCCGGTCAGCATTCGAAATGGCCATGACGCCGGGGTCGAGCTTACTTGCGTATTGCAGGGAAAAGCTGCAAGCAAACACGACGCTTGAAGCACAAAGCCCCACAAGGCTAATCGATGCACAAGATATACCACGCAATATTGTCCGCATTCCTGATCGCCATTGTCGGGACCTCTTTGGCGAGCCGCCTGCTGAGAAATTGTCCATAGGTGTTCTTGTAGTCAATCGCTCCGAATGTATCCCGAAAATGCACACACTCGTGAACAATGGTCAGTTGCATCGAGGAAAACGTACCCGCACTCGTATCCGGAAGCTCACAGAACTTCGGGGAAATCGATATCGTGTGCGTGGCGGTATCGGGGCCGCAAACGTGCGCAACTTCGCCGTCTAGATTTTTGGTATTTGGCGTACAGCCGAGAGCCCGATCAAGGTCGGGATCGGAGCGAACGAAATTCCTTGCCGTCAACCCCTTCATGACGGTGATCAACGCCACCAATCCGTTCGTCAGCGCACCGCGAGTGGGCTCGTCGGCGACCCCGAACCACTCTCTGACTCTCGCCCGTGCAGGCTCTCTCCAGACATCGAGTTCGTCGACTCTCTGCGTGATTATTTTTACGGCATCGTCGCGCAACGTCAGGACTTTCTTCCGAAATTCCGCATCGGTCATGTTTTTGCAGATGGGCGGCCCGTCGACTGCCAGTAAAAGCTCAACCTTCGAACCACGCGTCGTATTCGTTATGGCCGAGTCATGTACGGTCACGTATTCGTAGTCATCGTGCGGCATGGCCATGCTCCACTATTTCAATTCGCAGTTTCTCCGAATGACGCGTCGCTACGCGCTGTGTGTGCCCGGCACGATCAGTCATACCGCTGAAGACCTGGCCGGAACTGGTGTGTATTCGATAAGGCACACATACCAAGGGCTGCCCCGTCTTCTCGTTTTTCAATACATACTGCTCGTCGCATTCCGCCCCAGAGCCGGGCGAGTGAGAATGGTCGTCTCCCAGTTCTTTCGGCTCAGTCGCCCCATCACCGACCCGCATCCTCATGCCCCGCTCGGCATAGAACACAGGCGGCGGACTGCACCCGCATGCATTGATATCCCCACTCAACGCCCATCCCTGACCATTCGGCGCCCTGCCGGGCAAGCGCGGGCCTTTCGGCGCGACAAACCCGGCCTGCTCGCAAGCCGTGCAGTAAGTTTTCATGTAGAGCGTGGCGATCTGCACACGCGGCGGCGGATTGGAACACGTGACGCATTCCAATCCCTCGGTGATCGTCGCGCTGCCGCCCCGATCGCCCTTGGCAAGGAAATAGCGGATCATGCGGCGTCACCTCGGCTCATCGCGCCCGAGCAACGCTCATCCGCGAAAGTACCGGGCCCCGCCCCTCCGCCAACGGTCAACGAAGACTCGCTTAACCATTTCTCGCCACCATTCATCCGGATTCCCTCTCGTCGCTATCAGCGCAATCTCATCGCACCAAAATGCACGATCGGCACCAGGAAATCCATCATACGAATTCGAACTTCTGCCCCATCGACATCGGTCGGCGATGTTTCGTCAATTGATCAACCGGAATGTCGGTGCGGCATTCCTTCCGGCTCGCATGCCCACGACTACCTGAACGTAACTTCCTTCGATTCGGCACGAGCACATACGCGCGAAGCGTCGGATACCAATCGGCCCCTGTCCCCGGGGAAATGACTATTACCCCGCCCGACGCGCGCCATCGCCCCCTGTCGCTACAATAGGCGCCATGAACGCCCCCACCTCCTCCGACACGCCCGATTCCAGCGACGCGCACATCGCGCGCAACCGGCTCGAGGCGCACCTGGACGCCGCGCCGCGTGCGTGGCCGCTCGACATCGTCGCCGCCACCGGCTCGACCAACGCCGACGTCGCCACCCGGCTCAAGGCGCTGCCGCGCAATGCGAACGCGCTGCCCGCGCCGCTCGTGCGCGTCGCGTTCGAGCAGACGGCCGGCCGCGGCCGGCAGGGCCGCCCGTGGTTCGCGCAGCCCGGCAATGCGCTGCTGTGCTCGGTCGGCTGCATCGTGCCGCGTCCCGTCGAAGCACTCGGCGGCCTCAGCATCGCGATCGGCGTCGCGCTCGCCGAAGGGCTGGCCGCGCTGCCGCTCGACGCCCATACGCGCGTCGCGCTCAAATGGCCGAACGACCTGCTGCTGACCGCCACCGACGACGGCACGCCGCGCATCGTCGGCAAGCTCGCCGGGATCCTGATCGAAACCGCGTGGACCAGCGCCGACGCCACCGCCGTCGTGATCGGCTTCGGCATCAACGTGCGCGGCGCGGAAGCCGTCGCCGCGCAGGTCGACGCGCTGCGCGCGCGCGAAGCGACGCTCGCGAGCGGGCTGCCGCCCGCCGCGCTGTCGATCGCGTGCGCATCGGCCAACCTCACCGACACGCTCGCCGCGTCGCTGAACGCACTCACGCCCGCACTCGCGCAGTTCGGCGCCGAAGGGCTCGCGCCGTTCCTGCCGCGCTGGCACGCGCTGCACGCGTACGCGGGGCGCGAAGTCGTGCTGCTCGAACAGGGCGTCGAACGCGTGCGCGGCACCGCGACGGGCATCGACGCGACCGGCCAGCTGCTGCTCGACACGCCTGACGGCATGCAGGCAATCGCCGCCGGCGACGTGTCGCTGCGCGAAGCGCAATGAACGAGCCGCACCTGCTGATCGACGCCGGCAACAGCCGGATCAAGTGGGCGCTCGCCGATGCGCAGCGCACGCTCGTCGAGACGGGCGCGTTCGGCCACACACGCGACGGCGGCGCCGATCCCGACTGGTCGGCCCTGCCGCGTCCGCGCGGCGCGTGGATCTCGAACGTCGCGGGCGCCGACGTGGCCGCCCGGCTCGACGCGCTGCTCGACGCACGCTGGCCAGGCCTGCCGCGCACGACGATACGCGCGCGTCAGACGCAATGCGGCGTGACGAACGGCTATACGACGCCCGACCAGCTCGGCAGCGACCGCTGGGCCGGACTGATCGGCGCGCACGCGGCGTTTCCGGGCGAGCACCTGCTGATCGCGACGTTCGGCACCGCGACGACGCTCGAGGCGCTGCGCGCGGACGGCCGCTTCACGGGCGGGCTGATCGCACCGGGCTGGGCGCTGATGATGCGCGCGCTCGGCACGCACACCGCGCAGTTGCCGACGCTGACCACCGACATCGCGAGCGGCCTGCTCGCCGGCGCACCGGCCGAACCGTTCCAGGTCGATACGCCGCGCTCGCTGTCGGCCGGCTGCCTGTATGCGCAGGCCGGGCTGATCGAACGCGCGTGGCGCGATCTCGCGGATGCCTGGCAAGCGCCCGTTCGGCTCGTGCTGGCCGGCGGCGCGGCGGACGACGTCGCGCGTGCGCTGACGCTTCCGCATACGCGGCACGATGCGCTGATCCTGTCCGGGCTCGCGCTGATTGCCGCGGAAACGGCAACCGCCACGCCGGCGCAGGCGTGACGGAAAAGCGCCGGCATCGCGCCGGCGCACGGCAACGCGAGCCCGTGCGGGCCTGCGTCACGATGACGGTGAAGAACGGGCGGCGCCATGCTGGCCGCCCGCGCGCACGGTCAACGGCAGGAATGAGAAGGAATGAAATCGCCGGCGATGCGGCCGGCCCGATTGAATGACGTGAACCACGTCAATGACGACGAGGAGTGTCGACGATGCTGCGCTGGCTGATCGCTGTTCTCTTTCTCGCCAACATGCTCGCGTTCGTGGTGGCGCGCGGCGTGTTCGGGCCGCTGCCGGCGGCCGGCCCGCGCGAACCCGGCGTGCTGGCGCGACAGGTGCGGCCCGATGCGCTGCGCGTGACGCCGCTCGCACGGGCCACCGACCAGCCCGTCATCGGCGGCCCGATCGCGCCGCCGTCCGTCACGGCCGAGCCGCTCGCGGCGTCCGCGCCCTGACGGCGCCGGGCCGCGCTCAGGACTGCTGGGCGCGCACCTTCTTCAGCAACGCGGTGGTCGAGCGATCGTGCTCGAACGGAATCGCCAGCGCCCGGCCACCCCAGCCACGCACCAGCGCCGATTCCGGCAACGCATCCATGTCGTAGTCGCCGCCCTTCACGAGGATGTCCGGCCGGACCGCCTCGATCAGCGACACCGGCGTCTTTTCCTCGAACGTCACGACCCAGTCGACGCTTTCCAGCGCCGCGAGCAGCGCCGCGCGGTCTTCCTGGCGATTGATCGGCCGGTCGTCGCCCTTGCCGAGCATGCGTACCGATGCATCGCTGTTCACGCCGACGATCAGGCATGCGCCGAGCGCCTTCGCGTCGGCAAGATAGGTGACGTGGCCGCGATGCAGGATGTCGAATACGCCGTTGGTGAACACGACGGGCGACGGCAGCGACGCGCGCAGGGCGACGAGGGCATCACGGGTGATCAGCTTGCGTTCGAAGGTGGCGGACATGATGGAAGTCGGACGGAATGAGCCACGGCGCACGCGGCGGCGGCGCCAGATAAAAAGCCCGCCGGACTGACCGGGCGGGCTTCATGCAACGGGTACGACATCGCGCAACGCGGCCGGCGCGATGCACGCCGGCTGCGGCGCCAACCGGCCTCAGGCCGGCTGCGCGGCCGACGACGGGCCGCTTTCGGCCTGCAGGCGGCCGGTAACTTCCTTGCGGTAGCGGTTCAGCTCCTGCGCGGTCGCGAACGTGCGCTCGAACAGGATCGACAGGTTGTGCAGGATCCGCTCGACCACTTTCTTTTCCCACTCGCCGTCGAAGCGGATCTGCTCGTCGAGCCAGCGCTCGAGCCATTCCGGATCGGGCAGGCGCGACTGCACGGTGTCGCGCGGGAACAGCGCCTGGTTCACGTGCAGGTTGGTCGGGTGCAGCGGCTTCTCGGTGCGACGCGCCGACGCCATCAGCACGCCGATCTTCGCGAATGCGGCACGCGCGACGTCGCCGCAGTTGTTCAGCGCCTTCTTCATGTAGCGCAGGTACGCGCCGCCGTGGCGCGCTTCATCGCGCGAGATCGTTTCGTAGATCTGCTTGATGACCGGCTCGGTGTGCCAGTCGGCCGCGCAACGATACCAGTGGTTCAGGCGGATCTCGCCGCAGAAGTGCAGCATCAGCGTCTCGAGCGGCGGCGCCGGGTCGAACTGGAAGCGCACCGCGTGCAGTTCCTCTTCGGTCGGCACCATTTCCGGCTTGAAGCGGCGCAGGTATTCCATCAGCACGAGCGAATGCTTCTGCTCTTCGAAGAACCACACGCTCATGAACGCGGAAAAGTCGCTGTCGTGCTGGTTGTCGCGCAGGAACATTTCCGTCGCGGGCAGCGCCGACCATTCGGTGATCGCGTTCATCTTGATCGTCTTCGCCTGCTCGTCGGTGAGCAGCGACGCGTCGAACTTGTCCCACGGAATGTCCTTCTCCATGTCCCAGCGGACGGCTTCGAGCGATCGGTAAAGTTCCGGATAAAGCATCGTGTTCATGATGGTCCCACCCCTGTTCTGCGCAATGCGACTTCTCTAAACGTGACTGTTGCCGCGCAAGCGCGCCCGAGCGCGCCTTTTGCAGCCAAGACTCTAATTTTACGCGGGAAACCGGCCAGCCGGACGGTGATTCCTCGTCCGGCAGCCGGGCGGCCGCGCCGCCGCCGTTGCGGCATGCCGCAGCCACGCTCCGCGAACGGAACCGGCTGCACGCTTGCCTGAGTGGGGGGCCGGCGCTGGCCGGCTCGTTGGCGCGCCCGTCCCCTGCCCCAGGCGGATTCCCCGAAAGGTCCCGTGCGGATGCCGGATCGGCGGGCTGCTCGATATGGTGTATACGGCGGCGGCCATGATATCACGCGTGCATGACGGTTCCGAGACGCCTGCCCGGTCGTGCGCCGCCAATCGCGGTGCGGCGATCGGTCGCGGCCGACCGTCGCGAAAACGCAACCTTACATTCTCCTGCAAGCATCAGACCCGTATTTCTCCGGTCGCGAGGCCGTCTTCCGGCGGCATGCCGGCGGCCGGCGCGCTGCCGCCGTCCGCTCGCGCGATCCAGCCGGCCAGCGTGTCGCGCTGCGCACGCCCGTCGCGGTAGCCGAGCTCGATCAGTTCGCGCGTAAACGCCTCCTCGAACAGCAGGTAGCTCGCAAACGACGCGCCGGCCGGCTGGCTGCCGCCGATCGCGCCGAGCAGCCCGCGCATCGTCGCCGGCATCTGCTTCAGGTGCTTCGCGGCGATCAGCTCGATGCGCTCGGACGGCGCGATCGCGAGCACGTCGACGTGCCGCCAGCCGCTGTCCATCTCGACCTGGTGCGGCAGGTGCTCGATCATCCGGTTGATGTGCTCGATACGCTCGATGTCCGAGCCGATCGAGTCGAGGAACACGCTCGCGAGCACCTGCTGGCCGATCTGCGCGGGCGTCGGGTAGCCGCGTACCAGCCCTGCGCCGTTCGCGGCCGGAATCTCGGGCCGCGGGTCGGCCGCGCCGATCACGACGATCCGGTCCGCGCCGAAGTGGATCGCCGGCGACAGCGGCGCGATCTGCCGGATCGAGCCGTCGCCGAAGTATTCGATCTGCCCGTCGAGCACGAGCGGCACGGCCGGGAACACGAACGGAATCGCCGACGACGCGAGCAGGTGCGACGCCGACAGGTCGACCAGCCGCGCGGTGCGCTGCGCGCGCCGCCACGCCTGGATCGGCTGGGCGGCCTGGTAGAACGTGAGGTGCCGCCCGCTCGAATAGCTGAGCGCCGTCACCGCGAGCGCATGCAGCAGGCGCGCCTCGAGCATCTGCTCGATCCGGTGGAAACTCAGCTCGCGCTGCAGCAGGTGCGCGAGCGGCGCGTTGTCGAGCAACCCGCGCGGCGAACGGCGGGCCGCCCAGCCGAAGGTCATCGTCGCCAGCCAGCGTGCGCCGGCGCCCGCGATACCGAGCCAGTCGGTGCGATACACGTAGTCGGCGCGCAGCGGCTCCCAGAATTCGAGCAGGCGCCGCACGCCGTGGGAAAAGTCGTCCGCGTGGCTCGCGATCGACGTCGCGTTGATCGCGCCGGCCGACGAGCCGCACACGACCGCGAACGGCAGCGTGTGCCGCAGCGGATCGGCCTCGCGCGCGATCTCGGCCAGCGCTTTCAGCACGCCGACCTGATAGGCGGCACGTGCGCCGCCTCCCATCAGAACGAGCGCGAGCCGCATGATCGACCTGCTACCTGCGCCGCGTCACGTCGAGCGCTTCGGCGGACGGGTTTCGGGCGACGATGCGGCGGCCGCGCGCGCCGCGGCCGAACCGGCCGCACCGGCTGATTTCGCGCGCTTCGCGGCAGGCTTGCGCGGCGCGGCGGCGGCCGGGGCCGGCTTCGCGGCCGGCTCCGGCGCAGCGGCCGCGTCCGGCGGCGCATCGCCCGGCGCGGCGGGCTGCATGCCCGGCTGCGCCATCGCAAGGCTCGCGAGCTGGTTGAACTGCGACTGCAGCAGGCTCCACCAGCCCGACGGGTCGAAGGCTTGCTGCGCGGCGTCGCCCGACGCTGCCGCCGACGCGTCGGCATCCGGTGCCGGCGGTGTATCGCTCGACGCCCCCGACGCGTGTTTCGCCGCATGCGCGGCTGCGACGGCCGCTTCCTCGGCCGCCGACATCGAGCTCTGCGCGAACGCGCCGAATGCACGCAACGTCGCGAGCGTCGCGCGCTGCACCTCGAGCGCCTGGATCGCGGACTGCAGCATCCCGAGATTGAGCTTCAGCCACTGCTCGACCGCGCGCAGATCGGTGATCCGCTTGTCGAGCTCCTCGACGCTCGTGAGCGGCGCCATCATGTCGGACATGCTCGACAGCGACGGCGGCAGTCCTTGCGTGGCGCCCGGGAACGACGTCATCCCGCCGAACGGCGACATCCGCATCATGTCCCACATCCGGTCCATCATGTCGGCGGGCTTGAAGCCGGCAAAGCCGGCGAAAGGGTTGGAGCCGGAGGCATCGGTCGTCATACGGGCATCCTGGTTGACTGGGTGAGAGCGAGGCGGCCGCCATGCGTCGCGCGTGCCGCGCCTGGATCGATCATAGCGCCAGCGCGTGTCAGAACGGCGCGTCGCCGGGAAACTCGGGCGGGCGCCGCTCGCGCAGCGAGCGAATGCCTTCCTGCACGTCGGGCCCCGAAAAACCCATGAATTCGAGCGCCAGCGACGTGTCGAAGGTCGGCCCGGCCGTGCGCAGCCAGTTGTTCAATGCGTACTTGGTCCAGCGGATCGCCGACTGCGAACCGTGCGCGAGCCGCTCGGCCACTTCGTAGGCCTTCGGCAGCAGGTCGGCCGGCTCGACCGCGAGCGAGACCAGCCCGATCCGCTCGGCCTCCTCGCCGCTCACCGGCTCGCACAGCATCAGGTAGTACTTCGCCTTCGCCATCCCGCACAGCAGCGGCCACACGATCGCCGCATGGTCGCCGGCCGCGACGCCGAGCCGCGTATGGCCGTCGATGATGCGCGCATCCTTCGCGGCGATCGAGATGTCGGCGAGCAGCCCGGCGACGAGCCCCGCGCCGACGGCCGGGCCATGCATCGCCGACACGATCGGCTTGCTGCAGTTGATCACGTTATAGACGAGGTCGCGCGCCTCGCGCCACACGCGGGCGCGCACGTCGAAGTCGTTCGCCATGTCCTCGACGAGCGCGAGGTCGCCGCCCGCCGAGAAGCCCTTGCCTTCGCCGCGGATCACCGCGACGCGCGTGTCGGGATCGCGGTCGACGTCGCGCCAGATGTCGGCGAGCTCGCGATGCATGCGTGCGTTCGCGGTCGCGAGGCCGCTGCGGTTCGCGCCCTCGCCGCTCATCACGATGTCGAGCACGCCATGGTCGCGGCGCGTCACCTTCAGTGCTTCGTAACCGCCGTACGCGGCGAGATCGGCCATGCGCTGCTCCTTGCTCGAGGCTCTCGCGCCCCTGAATCGAGTGTAGCCAAGCCCGCGCGGGCAAACATCAGGCGAAACCCGGCGCGCGGGCCGGGCCCGGGTTTCGCGAAAGCGGAACGCTGCGTGCGCCGCGTGACTTACGCCGCGCCGTCGGGCGGCGCAACCGACTGCTCGATCGCGCCGAAGATCGACTTGCCGGCCGTGTCGAACATCTCGATGCGCACGGTGTCGCCGTAGCGCATGAATTCCGTCTGCGGCGCGCCGTGCTCGATCGTCTCGAGACAGCGCTTCTCGGCGATGCAGCAGTAGCCGCGCTTCGCGTCCTTGTTCGACACCGTGCCCGAGCCGACGATCGAGCCGGCGCGCAGGTTGCGCGTCTTCGCCGCGTGCGCAATCAGCTGGCCGAAGTGGAACACCATGTCGGTGCCGGCATCGGGCTGGCCGACCTTCTTGCCGTTCCAGTGGACGATCATCGGCCGGTGCACGCGGCCTTCGCGCCATTCGTCGCCGAGCTCGTCGGGCGTCACGGCGACCGGCGCGAACGCGGTGGCCGGCTTGCTCTGGAAGAAGCCGAAGCCCTTCGCGAGCTCGGCCGGAATCAGGTTGCGCAGCGACACGTCGTTCACCAGCGTAACGAGCCGCACGGCCTTCAGCGCTTCGTCGGGCGTCGCGCTCATCCGCACGTCGCCGGTGATCACCGCGACTTCCGCCTCGAAATCGATGCCCCATTCCTCGGACGGGCACACGACGTCGTCGCGGGCCCCGAGAAAATCGTCGCTGCCGCCCTGGTACATCAGCGGGTCGGTCCAGAATTCGGGCGGCATCTCCGCGCCGCGCGCGCGGCGCACGAGCTCGACGTGGTTCACGTACGCGGAGCCGTCGGCCCACTGGAACGCGCGCGGCAGCGGCGCCATGCAGTTGGCCGGATCGAACGCGAACGCATTGCGCGCGCGGCCGTGGTTCAGTGCGTCGTACAGGTCGCGCAGCTGCGGCGCGTAGAACGCCCAGTCGTCGAGGACGCGCTGCAGCGTTGGCGCGATCGCGTCGGCGATCGCCGCGGTGTGCAGGTCGCGCGACACGACGATCAGCTGGCCGTCGCGCGTGCCGTCCTTCAGCGAAGCAAGTTTCATAAGGGGACTCTGGCGTTGTAGTGACGATGGAGGGAATCTATTTTACGATGGTGAATCCCTGCGGCGCGCTGCGATCGTGCGTGCCGTTTTCGCCCCGATTTTTCGGCCCGGTTTTTCAGCCCGCTTCCTGCCGCTTTTCGCGCCCCTGCCGCCCATGCCCGCCAGCCCGCTTCCCGACGACGATCTCGCCGACTCCGACACCGACGACGCCGCTTCCGGCGAACACGGCGAGAAGGTCCGTTCCGGCATCCAGTCGATCGAGGTCGGCTTCCGCCTGCTCGACGTGCTGACGAGCGAGCCGCGCGCGATGATGCTGCGCGACCTCGCGCAGCGCGCGGGCATGAGTCCTGCGAAGGCGCACCGCTACCTGGTCAGCTTCTCGCGGCTCGGCGTGGTGTCGCAGGATCCCGTCTCCGGTCGCTACGAACTCGGCGGCTTCGCGCTGCAGATGGGGCTCGCGCGGCTCGCGCGCGTCGACGGCGTGAAGCTCGCGCGGATCGCGCTGACCGAATTCCGCGACCGCCTCGACCAGACGGTCGGCATCGCCGTGTGGGGCAACCAGGGCCCGACGATCGTGCACTGGATGGAATCGAGCCACCCGGCGAAGGCGTCGCTGAAGCTCGGCGACGTGATGCCGCTGCTCGGCTCCGCGACGGGGCTGCTGTTCGCCGCGTACCTGCCGCGCAGCAAGACCGCCGCGATGCTCGAGCGCGAACTCGCCGATACGCGCCGCTCGCCGCACCACGGCGGCCCGCGCACGCTCGACGAGGTCGACGCGGTGCTCGCCGACGTGCGCCGGCACGAGGCCGCGCGCGTCGAGGGGATGCTGCTGCCGACGATCCACGCGTTCTGCATGCCCGTGTTCGATGCGGTCGGCGAACTCGCGCTCGCGATCGTCGCGCTCGGCCAGGAAGGCTCGTTCGACATTGCATGGGGCGGCGAGATCGACACCGCGCTGCGCACCTGCGCGCAGAAACTGTCTTACGAACTCGGCTATAGTCCCGACGCGCGCGACGCCTGACGCATCCGGTAACTGCCCCCGGCACCTGCCCGTCAAGCAGCGCGAACGTGCGGCGCATTCGACAGTCCGATTCCTGTGGCGCGCGCCGCGCGCCCGAGCTCACGCGAACGCCCCGATCCTGTCCCGATGCCCATGCAGCCTGCCGACACCCGCCCGAGTCACGCGTTGCCCCGCCACTGGCTGCGCGTGGGCATTGCGCTCGTCATCGTGCTGGTGCTGCACGCGCTCGCCGCGTTCTGGCTGATGCGCAACCGCGACGCGTTCACGCCGCCCGCGCCCGCCGAAGTCCCCATTCAGATCGAGCTGCTGAAACCGCAACCGATCGAGCGCCAACCCGCGCCGCCTGCGCCGAAGCCGGTCGAGCAGCCGGCCGCACCTGCGCCGGCGCCCCCGAAGGCCGCCGCACCGAAACCCGCGCCTGAGCCGGTCCTCACGTCGACGCAAACGGCCGAGCACGGCGAGCCGCCGGCCGCCGCGTCCGCCGCGAGTGGTGCGCCTGCCGCATCGGGCGCGCATGCCGCGTCGGCTGCCGGCGCCGCCAGCGCCGCCAGCACCGCGACTCCGGGCCCCGCGACGAACGGCGTGAAGTTCAACGCGCCGCCGTCCGGCGACCTGCAGTACGACACGTTCTACAACGGCATGCAGAACATGATCGGCACGATCCACTGGCGCACCGACGGGCACACCTACGACCTGTCGGTGTCGATGCCCGTGCCGTTCGTCGGCCCGTTCACCTACCGCAGCGAAGGCCGCATCGACGCGTTCGGCGTCGCGCCCGAGCGCTACGTCGAGAAGCGCGGCAAGCGGCCGGAGGACATCGCGATCTTCAACCGCGAGATCCGGCAGGTCGTGTTCACGCGCACGCCGAACAACGCGCCGCTGCCCGACGGCGTGCAGGACCGCTTCAGCATGCTGATGCAGCTGTCGGGGCTCGTGCGCGGCAACCCGTCCGCGTACAAGCCGGGCGTCACGCAGCAGTTCTTCGTGATCGACAACAACAGCGGCGAAACCTGGCCGATCGCCGTGATCGGCGACGAGCAGGTGCAGACGCAGGCCGGCATCATCGGCGCGCGGCACTTCATGCGCCTGCCGCGGCGCGACGGCGATACGCGCCGCATCGACATGTGGCTCGCACCGTCGCTCGGCTGGCTGCCCGCGCGGCTCGTGCAGACCGAACCGAACGGCGCGCAGATCGAGCTGTTGTGGCATGGCCGGCTCGCGGCGCCGGGCGTACCGTCCGACGAAGCACCCGCAGGCGGCGCAACGCATGCGCCCGCCGGTGCGCCGACGCCCGACGCATCAACCGCTCCCGCCGCGGAACCGGCACAACCCGCGCCGCCGGCCACCGTGCAACCGCCGGCACAACCGGCTGCGCCGCCCGCGCCCTCGCCTGTCACACAGTGAACTCGCGCGCACACGCACGCGATTCGGCAATTTCGACCGATTACAGATTTCCGTGAAATGGCCGATGACACTCTTTAACAACTATTTCAGTCCACCGGCAGACAATGGGAAACGTTTCATAGACATCGGCTTCTAACCGATACACCCCATGCAGACGGGAACGGGGTGTGCAGCGCAAGCCCCTTGAAACCGGCAAGGCTCGCCCCACCTAGGGGACAACAAGGCCAGATGCCACTGCGAAGAGGAGTGCCGCCATGCAAATGATCTACAACAGCCCCAACTACTGCGTCGTCGAATTCGCGCCGCAGGCCGGTCACCACCTGATGAATGCCGGCGGATATGAAATCGTCGACAAGAACGCGCAGCGCGAAATCTTCATCGACGGCGAACTTGCCGAACGATTCCGCGCGCACGTGAAGCAGTTGATCGAGGATGAGCCGTCGCTCGATGAAGTCGACGAATTCCTCGGACAATTCGACAGCCTGATGATGATGCCCGTCGTGCTGCACTGACGACCCGCGGCCCGGCGCCTCGTGCGGCCGGGCCATTCGCCGCGCATCGACGCGGCGCCGCGAGCACTCCGATCCTGCCCCCGCCCGGTTCGCCGGCGGGGGTTTTCATTTGGCGGCCCGGCCGGCGCGGCGCAAGGCCGGGCGGCGCCCATGCGCACCGGCTACAATGACGGTTTTCCCGTCTTCGCCGGTCTTTCGCCCATGTCTGCGACTCCTCTCGCCGCTTCCGTCCCGCTCGACGCGTCCTATACGCGCGGCGCCGCTCTGCCTGCGCTGCTCAAATCGCGCATCCTGATCCTCGACGGCGCGATGGGCACGATGATCCAGCGCTACAAGCTCGACGAAGCCGCGTATCGCGGCGAGCGCTTCAAGGATTTCCTGCGCGACATCAAGGGCAACAACGAGCTGCTGTCGATCACGCAGCCGCAGATCATCCGCGAGATCCACGACCAGTACTTCGCGGCCGGCGCGGACATCGTCGAGACCAACACGTTCGGCGCGACGACCGTCGCGCAGTCCGACTACGAGATGGAAGATCTCGTCGTCGAGATGAACATCGAATCGGCGAAGCTCGCGCGCGAAGCGGCCGAGAAATACGCGACGCCGGACAAGCCGCGCTTCGTCGCGGGCGCGATCGGGCCGACGCCGAAGACGGCCAGCATCTCGCCGGACGTCAACGACCCGGGCGCCCGCAACGTCACGTTCGACGAGCTGCGCGCGTCGTACTACCAGCAGGCGAAGGCGCTGCTCGACGGCGGCGTCGACCTGTTCCTCGTCGAGACGATCTTCGACACGCTGAATGCAAAGGCCGCGCTGTTCGCGCTCGACGAGCTGTTCGAGGACACCGGCGAGCGCCTGCCGATCATGATCTCGGGCACCGTCACCGATGCGTCGGGCCGGATCCTGTCGGGCCAGACGGTCGAGGCGTTCTGGAATTCGCTGCGCCATGCGAAGCCGCTCACGTTCGGCCTGAACTGCGCGCTCGGCGCGGCGCTGATGCGCCCGTACATCGCCGAGCTCGCGAAGCTGTGCGACACGTACGTGTCGTGCTATCCGAACGCGGGCCTGCCGAACCCGATGGCCGAGACGGGCTTCGACGAGACGCCGGACGTCACGTCGGGCCTCCTGAAGGAATTCGCGCAAGCCGGGCTCGTGAACCTCGCGGGCGGCTGCTGCGGCACGACGCCCGAACACATCGCCGAGATCGCGAAGGCGCTCGCCGACGTGAAGCCGCGCCGCTGGCCGAACCAGTACAGCGACAACGCCTGACCCGACCGCCCCCCGTCCTTCATCACCAGAATTCGCACCGCCATGACCGATCACATGATGCGCCTCGCCGGCCTCGAGCCGTTCAACGTCACGCCCGGAACGCTCTTCATCAACGTCGGTGAGCGCACCAACGTCACCGGCTCGAAGGCGTTCGCACGCATGATCCTCAACGGCCAGTTCGACGAGGCGCTCGCGGTCGCGCGCCAGCAGGTCGAGAACGGCGCGCAGGTGATCGACATCAACATGGACGAGGCGATGCTCGATTCGAAGGCGGCGATGGTGCGCTTCCTGAACCTGATCGCGTCGGAGCCGGACATCGCGCGCGTGCCGATCATGATCGACTCGTCGAAGTGGGACGTGATCGAGGCGGGCCTGAAGTGCGTGCAGGGCAAGGCGATCGTGAACTCGATCTCGCTGAAGGAAGGAGAGGACGCGTTCCGCCACCACGCGCACCTGATCCGCCGCTACGGCGCGGCGGCCGTCGTGATGGCGTTCGACGAAACCGGCCAGGCCGATACGTTCTCGCGCAAGACCGAGATCTGCAAGCGCTCGTACGACTTCCTCGTGAACGAAGTCGGCTTCCCGCCGGAAGACATCATCTTCGACCCGAACATCTTCGCGGTCGCGACCGGCATCGAGGAGCACAACAACTACGCGGTCGACTTCATCGAAGCGACCCGCTGGATCAAGCAGAACCTGCCGTACGCAAAGGTGAGCGGCGGCGTGTCGAACGTGTCGTTCTCGTTCCGCGGCAACGACCCGGTGCGCGAGGCGATCCACACCGTGTTCCTGTATCACGCGATCCAGGCCGGGATGGACATGGGCATCGTCAACGCGGGCCAGCTCGGCGTGTACGCCGACCTCGACCCGGAGCTGCGCGAGCGCGTCGAGGACGTGATCCTGAACCGCCGCGACGATTCGACCGACCGCCTGCTCGAGATCGCCGACAAGTTCAAGGCCGGGGGCGCGAAGAAGGAAGAGAACCTCGAGTGGCGCAACCAGCCGGTCGAGAAGCGGCTCTCGCATGCGCTGGTGCACGGCATCACGAACTTCATCGTCGAGGATACCGAAGAAGTGCGCGCGAAGATCGCCGCGGCCGGCGGCCGCCCGATCAACGTGATCGAAGGGCCGCTGATGGACGGGATGAACATCGTCGGCGACCTGTTCGGCCAGGGCAAGATGTTCCTGCCGCAGGTCGTGAAATCGGCGCGCGTGATGAAGCAGGCGGTTGCGCACCTGATCCCGTTCATCGAGGAAGAAAAGCGCCTGCTCGCGGAAGCGGGCGGCGACGTGCGCGCGAAGGGCAAGATCGTCATCGCGACCGTGAAGGGCGACGTGCACGACATCGGCAAGAACATCGTGTCGGTCGTGCTCCAGTGCAACAACTTCGAAGTCGTCAACATGGGCGTGATGGTCCCGTGCAACGAGATCCTCGCGAAGGCGAAGGTCGAGGGCGCGGACATCATCGGGCTGTCGGGCCTCATCACGCCGAGCCTCGAGGAAATGGCGTACGTCGCGTCCGAAATGCAGCGCGACGACTACTTCCGCGTGAAGAAGATCCCGCTGCTGATCGGCGGCGCGACGACCTCGCGCGTGCACACGGCCGTGAAGATCGCGCCGCACTACGAAGGCCCGGTGGTGTACGTGCCGGACGCGTCGCGCTCGGTGTCGGTCGCCTCCAGCCTGCTGTCCGACGAAGGCGCGACGAAGTACCTCGACGAGCTGAAGTCCGACTACGAACGCATCCGCGACCAGCACGCGAACCGCAAGGCGCAGCCGATGGTCACGCTCGCCGAGGCGCGCGCGAACAAGACCAAGGTCGACTGGGCGGGCTACCAGCCGGTGAAGCCGAAGTTCATCGGCCGTCGCGTGTTCAAGAACTACGACCTGAACGAGCTTGCGCAGTACATCGACTGGGGCCCGTTCTTCCAGACCTGGGATCTCGCGGGTCCGTACCCGGCGATCCTGAACGACGAGATCGTCGGCGAATCGGCGCGGCGCGTGTTCTCCGACGCGAAATCGATGCTCGCGCGCCTGATCCAGGGCCGCTGGCTGACCGCGAGCGGCGTGATCTCGCTGCTGCCGGCGAATAGCGTCAACGACGACGACATCGAGATCTACAGCGACGAGTCGCGCTCGGAAGTGCTGCTCACGTGGCGCAACCTGCGCCAGCAGAGCGTGCGCCCGGTGGTCGACGGCGTGATGCGGCCGAACCGCTCGCTCGCCGACTTCATCGCGCCGAAGGAATCGGGTGTCGCCGACTACATCGGGATGTTCGCGGTGACGGCCGGCCTCGGCGTCGACGCGAAGGAAAAGCAGTTCGAAGCCGACCACGACGACTACAGCGCGATCATGCTGAAGGCGCTCGCCGACCGCTTCGCGGAAGCCTTCGCGGAAGCGATGCACGCGCGCGTGCGGCGCGAGCTGTGGGGCTACGCGAGCGGCGAGACGCTCGACAACGATGCGCTGATCGCGGAAAAGTACGCGGGCATCCGCCCGGCACCGGGCTACCCGGCCTGCCCCGACCACCTGGTGAAGCGCGACATGTTCGACGTGCTGCGCGCGGACGAGATCGGCATGAGCGTGACCGACTCGCTGGCGATGCTGCCGGCCGCGAGCGTGTCGGGCTTCTATCTCGCGCATCCGGACAGCACGTATTTCTCGGTCGGCAAAATCGGCCAGGATCAGCTCGAGGACTACGCGCAGCGCATGGCGCTGTCGCTCGACGACGCGCGCCGCGCGCTCGCGCCGCAGCTCTGATCGGCCCTTCGACGGGCGCGCCGCTGCCCGCTATCATCAGACAAAAGAAAAAGCCCGCTCGGACGCGGGCTTTTTTCTGCCTTTCGATCCTTTCAGACCGGCCGGGCAAGCAGGCTCAGAAGCCCCAGTGCACGTCGGCTTCGCCGGCTTTCGCTTCGCGCAGCATCGTGAGGAAGGGCGCAACGCGCTGGGCCAGGCTCGCCGGCACTTCGTGGTGCGCGTGATCGGCTTCGTCCTCATGGAAATGGCCGGCGTGCTCGGCGCGTTCCTGCTTCGCCTGCGCTACCGCGCCTTCCAGCTTGGCGATCGCGTGGTCCAGCTCGTCGTGCGTAATCACACCGCGCTCGCCCAGCTGCTTGCCGACGAGACCCAGCACATACACGGCGAAATCCTTCAGCACGTCGAGATCCTGTGCCGCCTTGCTCTTGAACGTAATCATGACAATTCCCTTTTCATCTTGTTGTGCCTGCGCGGCGCGGTTGGGGAACGCCGGCAGACCGGCGTCCGGCCTCGCGGACGCGGGCCGCCTGAGCGGCATATTAGCACCTGTTAAAATTCTGCGATCCCTGAAACGCGCGCTTAAAAAGCGCGCCGGCGGGCCGGCGTTTCCGGCCGCCACCAACGAAGCCTTCTACCAGCATGCTGCCAGCACACAAACAGACCCTCGAAGCCCTGCTCGCGGATAGCGTCAAGCAGGTCGCACACGCGCTGAAAGGCGCCGACGCCGCGTCCGTCGCCCCCGTCATCACGCTGGAGCGCCCGAAGGTCGCCGCGCACGGCGATGTCGCGTGCAACGTCGCGATGCAGCTCGCGAAGCCGCTCGACACGAACCCGCGCCAGCTCGCCGAGCAGATCGTCGCCGCCCTCACCGCCCAGCCGGGCGCGCAAGGCCTCGTCGAAGCCGCCGAGATCGCCGGCCCCGGCTTCATCAACCTGCGCCTGTCGGCCGCCGCGAAGCAGGCCGTGATCGCCGCCGTGTTCGACCAGGGCCGCGCGTTCGGCACGTCGGATCGCGAGAAAGGCAAGCAGGTGCTGCTCGAATTCGTGTCGGCGAACCCGACCGGCCCGCTGCACGTCGGCCACGGCCGCCAGGCCGCGCTCGGCGACGTGCTCGCGAACGTGATCGCGAGCCAGGGCTACGCCGTGCACCGCGAGTTCTACTACAACGACGCAGGCGTGCAGATCGGCAACCTCGCGATCTCGACGCAGGCACGCGCACGCGGCCTGAAGCCGGGCGACGCGGGCTGGCCGGAAGCCGCGTACAACGGCGAATACATCGCCGACATCGCACGCGACTTCCTGAACGGCGAAACGGTCGCCGCGTCGGACGGCGAGCCGGTCAAGGGCACGGGCGACGTCGAGGATCTCGACGCGATCCGCAAGTTCGCGGTCACGTACCTGCGTCGCGAGCAGGACATGGATCTGCAGGCATTCGGCGTGAAGTTCGACCAGTACTACCTCGAGTCGTCGCTGTACAGCGAAGGCCGTGTCGAGAAGACGGTCGACGCGCTGATCAAGGCCGGCATGACCTACGAGCAGGACGGCGCGCTGTGGCTGCGCACGACCGACGAAGGCGACGACAAGGATCGCGTGATGCGCAAGTCGGACGGCACGTACACGTACTTCGTGCCGGACGTCGCGTACCACGTGACGAAGTGGGAGCGCGGCTTCACGAAGGTGATCAACATCCAGGGTTCGGACCACCACGGCACGATCGCGCGCGTGCGCGCCGGCCTGCAGGGCCTGCACATCGGGATCCCGAAGGGCTACCCCGACTACGTGCTGCACAAGATGGTCACCGTGATGCGCGACGGCCAGGAAGTGAAGATCTCGAAGCGCGCGGGCAGCTACGTGACGGTGCGCGACCTGATCGAATGGTCGGGCGGCGCGGCGGCGGGCCAGGAAGCGGCGCCGGACCTGATCGACGAAGCGACCATCACGCGCGGCCGTGACGCGGTGCGGTTCTTCCTGATCTCGCGCAAGGCCGATACCGAGTTCGTGTTCGACATCGACCTCGCGCTGAAACAGAACGACGAAAACCCGGTCTATTACGTCCAGTACGCGCATGCGCGGATCTGCTCGGTACTCAACGAGCTGAAGTCGCGCTACAACGTCGACGTCGCACAGCTGCCGGGCGCCGACCTGTCGCAGCTGACGAGCACGCAAGCGGCGTCGCTGATGCAGAAGCTGGCCGAGTACCCGGACATGCTCACGCACGCGGCCAACGAACTGGCGCCGCACGCCGTTGCGTTCTACCTGCGCGATCTCGCTGGCGAATTCCACTCGTTCTACAATGCGGAGCGCGTGCTGGTCGACGACGAAGCGCCGCGCAATGCACGCGCCGCACTCCTCGCCGCGACCCGGCAGGTGCTCGAGAATGGTCTGGCGGTGCTCGGCGTATCCGCGCCCGCCAAGATGTAACGCAGCAAGCGGCCCGAACCGGGCGCGAATGGCTGCGGCTGGAGCGCCCGCCGTCGGGTGCCCGCCGCCGGGTACCCGTCGCAGCCTTTTCACGATTCTTTTTGCAGGTGACTCAAGCAATGGCACAACCACGCCGAACTTCGAAGCAATCGAAACAAGCCGGAGGGACATTTCTTGGAATCGTGCTGGGCCTGATCGTCGGCCTCGCGATCGCCGTGGTGGTGGCGCTCTACATCACGCGTTCCCCGTCGCCGTTCGTGTCGAAGGTCGCGCCGCCGCCGGCCGACAACGGCGCGAGCCAGCCGCAGCAGTTCGATCCGAACCGCGCGCTGCAGGGCAAGACGCCCGGCCAGCCGGTGCCGCAGGCCGCGCAGCCCGCGCCGCCGAACACCGCGCCCGGCCAGGCCGCGAACCAGACCCAGGGCGGCCTGCTGCCCGAACCGCAGATCGTCGAAGTGCCGCCGCAGGCCAACGGGTCGAGCGGCTCGAACAACACCGGCAGCTCGAACAACACCGGCAGCTCGAACAACACGACCGCGTCGAACAATACGTCGTCGAGCAACGGCGTCGCCGTCGCGCCGAAGCCGGCCGACACCACGCCGCCGCCGAAGAAGACGCAGCAAGCGCAGCAGCAACAGCAGCAAGGCGGCGAGGACGACCTCGCCCGCTTCGCCGCGCAGAAGCAGGCGCAGCAAGCCGCCGCGCAAAAGCAGCAGCAACAGCAACTGGCCGCGAACACGCCGAAGCCGACCTCGTCGGCCACGGCCGCCGCGACGGCAAAGCCGCCGACCGCGAACGATGCGAATACCGGCTACTTCCTGCAGGTGGGCGCGTACAAGACGGAAGGCGACGCCGAGCAGCAGCGCGCGCGCCTCGGCTTCCAGGGTTTCGAGTCGAAGGTGTCGAAGCGCGATGTCAGCGGCGTGACGTATTTCCGCGTGCGTGTCGGCCCGTTCTCGAAGTTCGAGGATATGAACTCGGCCCGCCAGCGCCTGTCCGATGCAGGTGTCGACACGGCGGTGATCCGTTTCACGAAGCAGTAAGCAACCGGCCGAGCCCACTCAGAACCCGTTACGTTTCGTAACCCGAGCAACTGATTCGACGTTCACAACATGAAAAAACTGCTTAGCACGCTCCTTCTGTCCCTGGGTCTGGCCGCCGGCCTCGCGCAGGCTTCGCCCGCCGCACCGGTCGCCGGCAAGGACTTCGAGGTGATGAAGTCGCCGCAGCCGGTGTCCGCACCGGCCGGCAAGGTCGAGGTGATCGAATTCTTCTGGTACGGCTGCCCGCACTGCTACGAATTCGAGCCGACGATCGAGGCGTGGGTGAAGAAGCAAGGCAACAACATCGACTTCAAGCGCGTCCCGGTCGCATTCCGTGACGATTTCGTCCCGCACTCGAAGCTGTTCTACGCGGTGTCCGCGCTCGGCATCTCCGAGAAGGTCACGCCGGCGATCTTCAACGCGATCCACAAGCAGAAGAACTACCTGCTGACGCCGCAGGCGCAGGCCGACTTCCTGGCCACGCAGGGCGTCGACAAGAAGCAGTTCACGGACGCGTACAACTCGTTCAGCGTGCAGGGCGAAGTGAACCAGTCGGCCAAGCTGCTGAAGGACTACGCGATCGACGGCGTGCCGACGGTCGTCGTCCAGGGCAAGTACAAGACGGGCCCCGCCTACGCGAACAGCATCCCGGGCACGGCCCAGGTGCTCGACTTCCTCGTGAAGCAGGTTCAGGACAAGAAGCTCTGATCCCCGCCCGCCCGCCGGCATGACTACTCCGCTGAAGGTCTTCATCACCGGCGCATCGAGCGGCCTCGGCCTCGCGATGGCCGAGGAATACGCCCGCCAGGGCGCCACGCTCGCACTCGTCGCGCGCCGCACCGATGCCCTCGATGCGTTCGCGCGGCGCTTCCCGAAGCTGTCCATCTCCGTCTATTCCGCCGACGTGCGCGACGCCGACGCGCTCGCGACGGCCGCCGCGTCGTTCATCGCGACGCACGGCTGCCCCGACGTCGTGATCGCGAACGCCGGCATCAGCCAGGGCGCCGTCACGGGCCAGGGCGATCTCGCGACGTTCCGCGACGTGATGGACATCAATTATTACGGGATGGTCGCGACGTTCGAGCCGTTCGTCGGCCCGATGACGGCCACGCGCCACGGCACGCTGGTCGGTGTCGCGAGCGTTGCCGGCGTGCGCGGGCTGCCCGGTTCCGGTGCGTACAGCGCGTCGAAATCGGCCGCGATCAAGTATCTCGAAGCGCTGCGCGTCGAGTTGCGGCCGGCCGGTGTCGGCGTCGTGACGATCGCGCCCGGCTACATCCGCACGCCGATGACCGCGCACAACCCGTACCGAATGCCGTTCCTGATGGACGCCGACCGCTTCGCGGCGCGTGCGGCCCAGGCGATCGCGCGGCAGCACGCGTTCCGCGTGATTCCGTGGCAGATGGGTGTGGTCGCGAAGGTGCTGCATGTGTTGCCGCGCTGGCTGTACGACCGCCTGTTCGAGAAGGCGCCGCGCAAGCCGAAGGCCGGGGCGCACTGACGCTCCGGTGAGCACCGGCCCGCGTGAAGCTTCGCGGGCCGTCTCTCCGTCTCTCCGTCTCTCCGTCTCTCCGTCTCTCCGTCTCTCCGCCCGTCTCTCTGTCCCACCGTCTCACCGCATCACCGCATCACCGCATCACCCCACCGACGCCAGGCGGCTTCGACGCTTCGATTCACCACACGCCCGCACCGCGCCCGCGCCATCCCCGACGCGCTGCCGTCCAGCCTCCCAGGCCCCAGCGCTCTTCCGTCCGCAGCCTCCTTCGCCCCACTCGCCGCCCCAACACCCGTTCCGTCGCGAACGCAGCCGTTTTTCGGCCAATTCGCCGCGTTCAGGCGCCTTTTTTCACGCGTCTCGCGCTTTGACGGTATGCTATTCGCCAGCCGCGCCGGCCCTGTCCGCTTCCGGGCCGCGCCCGCATCCCGTCACCCAGCAAAAAACACAAGCCACGTGGGAGATCCTATGCAGCTCAAGCTGTTCGCCGCGGCCACGCTCGCCGCCGCCCTCGCCGCCCCCGGCCTCGCCGCCGCCAAGCCGCTCACCGTCTGCACGGAATCGAGCCCGGACGGCTTCGACGTCGTCCAGTACAACTCGCTCGTCACGACCAACGCGTCGGCGGACGTGATCTTCAACACGCTCGTGTCGTACGACGAAGCCGCGAAGAAAGTCGTGCCCGCGCTCGCCGACAAATGGGACGCGAGCGCCGACGGCCTCACGTACACGTTCCATTTGCGCCCGAGCGTCGCGTTCCAGACCACCGACTATTTCAAGCCGACCCGCGCGCTCGACGCGGACGACGTCGTGTTCACGTTCTCGCGGATGCTCGACGACTCGAATCCGTGGCACAAGGTGGCCGGCGCGAGCGGCTTCCCGCACGCGCAGTCGATGGGGCTCGTGAAGCTCGTGAAGTCGGTCACGAAGGTCGACGACAGCACCGTGAAGTTCGTGCTGAACGAGCCGAACGCGACGTTCGTGCCGATCCTGACGATGGGCTTCGCGTCGATCTACTCGGCCGAATACGCGGACCAGCTGCTCAAGGCCGGCAAGCAGGCCGACCTGAACGGGAAGCCGGTCGGCACCGGCCCGTTCGTGCTGAAGAGCTACACGAAGGACGCGCTGATCCGCTACGACGTGAACCCGACCTACTGGGGCACGAAGCCGAAGGTCGACCGGCTGATCTATGCGATCACGCCCGATCCGTCGGTGCGGCTGCAGAAGGTGAAGGCCGGCGAATGCCAGATCGCGCTGTCGCCGAAGCCGCAGGACGTGCTCGCCGCGAAGGGCGAAAGCGCACTGAAGGTCGCGCAGACGCCCGCGTTCATGACCGCGTTCGTTGCACTGAACACGCAGAAGAAGCCGCTCGACAACGACAAGGTGCGCGAGGCGCTGAACCTCGCGTTCGACCGCGCGACCTACCTGAAGGTCGTGTTCGACAACACCGCGACGGCCGCGAACAACCCGTATCCGCCGAACACGTGGAGCTACGCGAAGGACGTCGCGCCGTATGCGTACGATCCGGCGAAGGCGAAGCAGCTGCTCGCGCAGGCCGGCTTCCCGAACGGCTTCTCGACGACGATCTGGACGCGCCCGACCGGCAGCGTGCTGAACCCGAACCCGAAGGTCGGCGCGGAGCTGTTGCAGGCCGACCTCGCGAAGATCGGCGTGAAGGCCGAGGTCAAGGTGATCGAATGGGGCGAGCTGATCAAGCAGGCGAAGCTCGGCCAGCATGACATGCTGTTCATGGGCTGGGCCGGCGACAACGGCGATCCGGACAACTACCTGTCGCCGCTGTTCAGCTGCAATGCGGTGAAGTCGGGCATCAACTTCGCGCGCTTCTGCGACACGCAGCTCGACAAGCTGATCGCCGACGGCAAGTCGACCGCTGATCAGGCCAAGCGCACGAAGCTGTACGAAGCGGCGCAGAAGATCATCCACGACCAGGCGCTGTGGATTCCGCTCGGCTATCCGACCGCGGCCGCGCTCACGCGCACGAACGTGAGCGGCTATCACGTGAGTCCGTTCGGGCGGCAGAACTTCGGCACAGTCAGCGTTCAATAACCCGATCCGACCTAAACCCGTTAATTCGACATCGAGCCCGGCCGCAATCTGCGGCCGGGCTTTTTTATGTAACTCGATCGTGTCGACTTGTCTCCCATTCAGGTATGTCGCAATTCGACGTTTGAGACTCGCGTAAATTATTCATTCAAATTCATACACGTCCCATATCAAACCAAAAAATCGGCTTATACACTCTCCGGACTCCGAAGTTGAAACAACGCAACACGAATTAATAGCGGAATATCCACGCTGAAACGGGGAACGGTCGATGTCAGAAAGCCAAGCACTACAGATGCTCTCCCAGCTCGTCTGGAATAGCCTCCTGATCGCAGGCCCCGTGCTTGCCGCAATGCTTATCGCCGGCCTGCTCGTCAGCATTTTTCAGGTCGTTACGCAATTGCAGGAGATGAGCCTGAGCTATGTGCCCAAACTCGTCGTCGCCGGCATCGTAATCGTGACGCTCGCTCCGTGGATGCTCGGCCGTCTGACCGGCTTTACCACCACGTTATTCGCTGGCATCGCCGATCTCCGCTGAATCATGCCCACCGCAACCTTCACCGGATGGGCAACGGCCGCGCTGCTGCTGTCTTTACGCCTCGGCCCGCTATTCGTGCTCGCACCGCCATTTTCGCAACTCCGCATTCCGTTGAGGATTCGCGTCTGCCTCGTACTCTCATTGGCCGGCGCGTTCGCCACGCCCATTCCCGCCGCACGCCTGGACGCGTCCACTGCACTCGTCACCAGCGCGCTCGCCGAACTCGCACTGGGGCTCGCGCTAGCTTTTCCGTTTCAGGCGGCGTTCGCCGCGCTGTCGTTCGCCGGGCGCGCGCTCGACGTCCAGGCCGGCTTTGGCCTTGCGACGGTTATCGACCCCGGTTCGCGCGGCCCCGCCCCGCTGTTCGGCACGCTCCTCACGCTCGGCACCGGTGCAATATGCTTTGCGAGCGGCGCGCACCTCGAGCTACTGCGACTCGTCGCCGCATCGATCGAACGGATGCCGCCCGGTACCGCGCACGTCGTCGCGTCGCCACAAGCGTTCATCGGCTACTTCAGCATGGTCATGGCAATCGGTCTCGGCGCCGTCGCCGCCGTGATGCTCGCGCTATTCCTGATCGACCTGTCCATCGCATTCCTGTCGCGCACGCTGCCACAGTTGAATGCACTGATGCTCGGCCTACAGGTCAAGGCCATTGCCGCGATCGTCGTCACGGCGCTCTCGATCGGTCTCCTCGCGCCCGTCACCTTGCGGCTACTGCGTGCCGCGCTCGAATTCGCCCCTGCATCGGGAATTTTCTGATGGCTGATCAGGACCAGGAAAAATCCGAACAGGCAACTCGCTACAAGCTCGCCAGGGCACGCAAGCGGGGACAGCTGCCGCGCAGCCAGGAGCCCGGCATCGTGCTCGCCATCGCAGCTAGCGCCGGCTATCTGTGGTTGTCCGGGGATCGGATGGCCAGCCGGGTCGCCGCGCTCGCTATCCGTGTACTGAACGACGCAGCCGGCCTCCCGGCCGATGGTCGCGCGATCACGCACTGGCTCCGCGCACTATTGCCCGACACGCTGGCCATCGTCACGCCGCTGGTCGCTGCGGCAGCGGGTGGTGCCCTCGTCGGCGCGCTCGCGCAAGCCGGCTTCCTGTTCGCGCCCAACGCACTGAAGGTCGATTTCTCGCGGCTGAACCCGGCGGCCGGAATCAAGCGCCTGTTCTCGCTGCAGACCGTGCTTGACGCAGCCAGGGCCTGCGTCAAGCTGGCGGTCTATTGCACACTCGCCTACCGGTGCATCGTCGACGCGGTGCGCGCCGCGTCGCATGCCGGATTGACCGCGGCCGGCCTGGCCCGCGCGCTCGGCTCGGCCGGCCTCGCGCTCGCAGTACAGCTGCTGATCGCGGCGGCACTCTTCACCGTGCTCGATTACGCGCTCGTCCGGCGCCGATTCAACAAGCAAATGCGGATGAGCCGACACGAGGTCAAGCAGGAATACAAACAGCACGAGGGCGACCCTCGCATCAAACAACGTCGCAGGCAATTGCAGCGCGAACTGCTGCAGCGCTCGCGCAGCCTGCGGGGGATGCGCGGAGCCGATATCCTCGTGACCAACCCGACGCATTGCGCGGTCGGCCTGCGCTACACCCCCGTCGAGATGGCTGCGCCGACCGTCGTATCGAAGGGCGCCGGCGAGTTCGCGCTGCGTCTCAGGAAACTCGCGTTTATCCATCGCGTACAAATCATCGAGGCGCCGGCGCTCGCGCGTCAGTTGTTCCGCCACGGTGCGCTCGAGAAGGAAATCCCGCCGCAGTTGTTCACCGCGACCGCCGCTCTCTATCTGCGCGTCCGGCGCACGCAGGAGGCTGCGCGATGAGCTGGCTCGAGCACCGTCTCCGGGGCCAGTCCGATCTCGCACTCGTGTTCGCGGCGAGCGCGATCCTGCTGATTCTGTTCACGCCGGTCCCCGCCGCCCTGCTCGACCTGCTGATCATCGTCAATTTCGCGTTCGCGTTCACGATTCTCCTGTTGACGTTCTATGTGACCCGACCCGTCGAGTTCTCGACGTTTCCTTCACTGCTGTTGATCGCGACGCTGTTCCGCCTGTCGCTCAACGTCGCGGCGACGCGTCTCATCCTGTCCGGTGCCAACGCCGGCCAGGTCATCGATGCAATTGGCCAGTTCGCGGTACAAGGCAACTACGTGATCGGGCTGATCGTGTTCTTTATTCTCGTCGTGGTGCAGTACGTAGTGGTGACCAACGGTGCGCAGCGCGTCTCCGAAGTGGCTGCGCGCTTCGTGCTCGACGCGATGCCCGGCCAGCAAATGAGCATCGACGCCGACCTCAACATGGGCCTCATCGATCAGGACGAGGCAAAACGCCGCCGCAAGACACTCGAACGCGAAGCGGGCTTCTATGGTTCGATGGATGGCGCAAGCAAGTTCGTCAAAGGCGACGCAGTCGCCGGCATCATTATTCTGCTCATCGACATTCTCGGCGGCTGGGCGGTCGGTGTCGCGCAGATGGGCATGTCGTTTCCGGATGCGGTCCGCACGTTCACGCTGCTCACGATCGGGGACGGCATCGTCACGCAAGTGCCCGCGCTGGTGATCTCGGTCGCAACCGGCATCATCGTCACCCGTTCGTCCGCGGACAACGCGCTGAGCCACGAAGCACTGCGCCAGCTTGCTCGCTTTCCCAAGATCCAGCTGCTCGTCGCGGCGGCGCTGGCGGGTCTCGTCGCGTTACCCGGCATGCCTAAGTGGCCGGCCGCCCTTCTCGCGCTCGCAGTGCTCGGCGTCTGGGCCGGCACGCGGCCACGCCCCACGCCGGCAAACGAAGACACCACACCGCCGGCGCCGTCGCAGGACACGGCGAGCCCGACCGCGCTGCCGGCCGTCGAGGTCGTGTTCGGCACGGCACTGACGGCCGCCTGGCAGCCGATGCAAACCGTATTCGCCGAACGCATCGCAACCTTCCGTGAACAGTACGCCGACGAAAGCGGCTTTGTCGCGCCAGCCGTCGTGTTTCGCGATTCGACGCAACTGCCGCCGGATGAATACCAAGTGCGGCTGTTCGGCACTCGCTTCGGCCAGGCCGAGATGTATCCGGATCGCACGCTCGCGATCCATCCCGCCGGCGTGACGAGCACGCTGCCCGGTGCCCCGACGCGGGATCCGGCGTTCGGCCTGCCGGCCGTCTGGATCGACAACGACCAGCGAGATCGTGCGAAGGCGCTCGGCCACACGTGCGTCGATCCCGTCACCGCGCTTCTGACGCACGTCACCGAGCTGATCAAGACCCACGCGGCGCGCCTGTTTGGCCGTGCCGAAACGATCGCGCTGCTCGACGGCGTGCGCGCGCGCCAGCCCGGCCTCGTCGACGAAGTCGTGCCGAACGTGCTCGCCGTTGGCGACGTGCAGCAGGTGTTGCAAGGGCTGCTCGCCGAGCAGGTTCCGATCCGCGATATCGACCTGATCGTGCAGACGCTTGCCGACGTCGGACGCCACGAGAAAGACCCCGCGCGGCTTGTCGAGGCCGGGCGCCAACGCCTCGGGTATGCGATTTGCCAACGCGTGCAGGGCGAGCGCGACGCGCTTGCGGTGCTAACGCTCGACCCCGCGCTTGAAGCTGAAATCGCACGCAATCTCGCCGGCGCTGACGGTCACGGCACGCACGTGCTCGACCCACGGGTCGCCGAGCCCTTTCTGGCCCGCCTGTTGGCACACACCGAGACGATGATGCGTCAGGGACACACGCCCGCGCTGCTATGCCGGCCGGAAATCCGGCGTGCGCTCAAGACCTTCTCCCGCCGTGTCGTGCCGAGGCTCGTCGTGCTGTCGATCAATGAAGTGCCCGATGCGATTCCATTGCGCGCGTTCGCGACCGTCAGCATCGATCCGCCGCCGGCCGCATCACCTACATCCCCCGCATCGGCTGCGCCGCTAGCCGCATAAACCAACCATGTCAGAGACGCCTCGATGGATGACCTGATGACACTGTCGCTACGACTGATCTCGCTCGAAACACAGCGTGCGGAAACGGCTGCACGCAATCTTTCGAATATAGCGACGCCCGGCTATCAGCGCGAGATCACGTTCCACGACGTGCTCGCCGGCGACGCCACGCAAGCCGGCCGCGAACCGACGCTCCACCGGCTAGCCGATTTTTCACCAGGCCGGCTTGTCCGGACCGGTGATCCGTTCGACCTGGCGATCGCCGGCGACGGCTTCTTCGAAGTGCTGACTGACGCCGGCCCGGCATACACGCGAGCCGGTGCGTTCCGGCGCACGGCTGACGGACGCCTCGTCACCCGCACCGGCGGTTGGCCGCTGCAGGGCACGCATGGCGATATCGTCGTCAGCCTGGACGGCTGGCGCGTCGACCCGGACGGCACCGTGTTCGATCAGGGCATGCCGACGTCCGTCATTCGCGTCGCGGCGTTCGACGCACCGTCGCAGCTGCGACGCATCGCGGGCGGCCTGTACACGCCCGACGGTACGGCCGGTATGCGGACCGTCCAGACCCGGCTCGCCCAAGGCTTCACCGAGACCTCCAACGTCAGTGCTGCCGACGACATGGTGCGGCTCGTCGAAGCGATGCGCCGCGTCGAAACCGGACAAAAGCTCGTTCACGCCTACGACGACCTGATGGGCACCATATTGCAACGCCTCGGAGGCATGTGACATGAACAACCTGTTCTACATCGGCGCGACCGGTCTTGCCGCGCAACAAACTGCCGTCGATACGACCGGTCACAACATCGCCAACTTGAACACCCCTGCCTTCAAGCGAGGCGCCGTGACGTTTTCGACACTGCTGGCCGCGAGCAGTCTGTCCGCGCCGCGGCAGGAAACCGTCGCAACGGTCGGTCTGGCAGGCGGCTCGGGAGTCGCCGCCGAAACCCGACCAGTGTTCTCGCCCGGTACGCTGCGGCAAACCGACGACGCGTGGGATCTCGCGATCCGTGGCGAAGGCTTCATCGAGCTGGACGCGGCCGACGGCAACGTGATGTTGTGGCGGGGCGGCCGGCTGCGCGTCGGCGACGACGGCACGCTGCGCGCGTCGAACGGGCTCCCGCTGAAGGCGGCGATCTCGGTGCCGCGCGACGCCGAGCGACTCGACATCGCGCCGGACGGCCAAGTGCTCGCCGTGATCCCGAATCAGGCCGCGCCGCTCGAGGTCGGCCGGATCGAGATCTCGCAGGCGTCCGATCCGCGTGCGCTGCTGGCGCTCGGCGACGGCACCTATCGGATCGCCGACGACGGCGCCACCGTGATCCGCTCGCGTCCCGGCGAAGACAATGCGGGCACGCTCGCGCAAGGATTCAGCGAAGCGTCGAACGTCGCGCTCGCGGACGAACTCGCGAACTTGATGCTCTACCAGCGCGCCTATGCCGCGAGCGCAAAACTCGTCCAGGCCGGCGACGAGTTGATGGCGATCGCGAACGGCTTGAAGCGATGAGCATGCACCCTGGCAACTCCCACCCGCGCGGGGCGACGAACCGTTCGCGCCGTCTCGGGCCGGTCTCGGCGATCGCCTGCGGCGTGCTGATCGCGGCGCAGCTCAGCCACGCGGACACGCTCTACCGGGCCGATGCCTTCCAGCCGCTGGTCTCCGACCGTCGCGCGGGCGCGATCGGCGACATCGTCACGGTTCTCGTCTATGAACAGTCGAGTGCCAGCCAGACGGCCAACACGTCAACGCGCGCCGGCTTCTCGGTCAACGGCAGCGTCTCGACGCTCTATGCCGGCAACAATCGTGCACAGGTCGGCGCGGGCGACGACTATGGCGGCGGCGGACAAATCCAGCGCAGCGGCCGCCTGCTCGCACAACTGAGCGCAGCCGTCGTCGACGTGCTACCGAACGGCGATCTCGTCGTCGCAGGGGAGCAGCGCATCGACGTCAACGGCGAGAAGACCGGCATCCGCCTGAACGGACGCGTGCGCGCGATCGACATCGGCCCGGGCAATACCGTGTTGTCGACCCGGCTCGCCGATGCCCGGATCGATTACACGGGCGACGGTTTCGTCACCGATCGCACGAAACCGGGACTCATTCCCCGCTTTTTCGCGTGGCTCGGCCTATGGTGAGCCGCCTTCACACATGGCTCCGTCGCCTGTTGCCACTGGCCGCGCTCGCGCTGCTCGCCGCAGGTACGCCGTCGGCCGCCGCAAATACGAAAGCCGAGGTCCGGCTCAAGGATCTCGGACGCTTCCTCGGCTGGCGCGACAACATGCTGGTCGGATACGGAATCGTGACGGGCCTCGCCGGCTCCGGCGACTCGCCGCGCAACCAGGCGACTCGCCAGGCGTTGGCGAACCTGCTGTCGCAGTTCGATCTCGTCGTCGGACACGAGCAGATCCAGAGCCGCAACGTCGCGATGGTCATGGTGACGGCGGCGCTGCCGCCCGCCGCCAATCTCGGCGATGCGCTCGACGTCAATGTCACGTCGACGGGCGACGCACGCAGCCTCGCAGGCGGCACGCTGATCATGACGCCGCTGCGTGGGCCCGATCGCCGGATCTATGCGCTGGCGCAAGGCTCCGTGTCGGTCGGCGGCTACCGGTACGACGCGAACGGCAACCTGAAGCTGAAGAATCATCCAACGGTCGGCATCGTGCCAAGAGGCGGCATCGTCGAAATCGCAGTGCGCGCCGCGCTCGTCACACCGGACGGCAAGCTCCGCTTCGTACTTCGCGACCCCGATCCAGTCACCGCACAACGCATCGCGCAACGCATCAGCGGCACGCTCGGGCAATCGGCCGCGCGCGCGCTCGGCGCGGATGCCATCGAGATCGACGCGCCAACCGACCCGACGGCGCTCCTCTCGTTCGTCGCCCGCATCGAGACGCTGACGGTCGAGCCGGACCAACGCTCACGCGTCGTCGTCAACGAGCGCACCGGCACGGTAGTCGCCGGCGGCGATACGCGAATCTCCCCCGTCACGATTTCACACGGCGACATCCGGGTGTCGGTCACCACCGAATACTCGGCGTCGCAACCGAACTTCGTCACGTTCGGCGGACGTGACGTGCGCAGCCTCGTGCTCGCCAACAGCGAGCTGTCGGTCGACGAAGCGGGCCAAACCGTTGCCGTGTCGTTTCCGCGCGGCACGGTCGGGGACCTGGTGCAAGCGCTCGCGAAAGCGCGCGTCGGCACCCGCGATCTCATCGCGATCCTGCAAGCCGTCAAGGCTGCCGGCGCGCTGTATGCCGAACTGCTCATTCAATGAAGGAGAAGCAAGCGATGTCGATGGATTTAGTCGCCGCGATCGCCGGCAAGGCGATGGACGGCCTGTATGCACGCTCGGCCGCGCTCGCGCACAACGTCGCGAACGCCAACGCTGCCGCCGTCTCGCCACTGCGCGTGACGTTCGAGGATGCGCTGTCCGCCGCCGCGGCCGCGCGGCCCGGCGATACGACAGCTGCGCAACGCGCGCGCATCGAAGCCGTCCAGCCACGCACCGTTGCGACGCCCGATGCCCTCCGTCTCGATCGCGAAATCGCCGACGCGTCGCAGACGTCGGCGCGCTACGCGCTGCTCGCGGGCGTACTCACCCGCGCGCTGCAGCTTCGACAGCTCTCGGTGCGGGGAGGCTGAACATGTCCGACACGATTTTCGCCATCGCGCGCTCCGGCCTCGACGTCGAACGCCAGCGTCTCGAACTCATCGCTCGGAACTTCGCCAACGCGGGCGTATCCACTGCCCCCGGCGTCGAACCGTATCGGCCGTTGCGGCTCGTCTCCGGCCCGCCAATCGAACCGGCATTCCCGGAAGCGCTGCGGCGCGCACCCGGCGCGGCCCCGGCCGCGCTGCCTTCCGGCACCCGCGCGCTCAGCATCGACGCACTCGATACGCCGCCGCGCCTCGTGCGCGACGCCGCGCATCCGCACGCAGACGCGCACGGGCTGGTCCGCTATCCGGGCCTCGACCATGCGGCCGAAATGGCACTGCTGGTGCAAACGCTGCGTACCTATGAGGCCAACGTCGTGATGTTCAATGCTGCGCGTTCGATGTACCTGCGCGCGCTCGACATCGGAGGTCAATCATGACGCCAATCGAGGCCATTGCCGAATACGCGAACACGCCCTGGACAACGGCCCCGTCCCCACTCGCCGTGGACAGCTTCGGGATGCAGCTGATGTCAGGGGTACAGAACGTCGACCGGGCGCTGCATGCTGCCGAGGCAGCCAGCACCGCGATCGCACTCGGCGACGAGCAACCGCCGCACCAGGTCGTGCTGGCGCTAGAGGACGCACGATTCAAGCTGCAGCTCGCGCTCAACGTGCGCACGCGGCTCGTCGAGGGCTATCAGGAACTGATGCGGATGCAACTGTGAGATGAAGCAATCAATTTCCCGCCTCGGCGCCTACTTTCCTGCCGGCTCCCGCACGCGTCAATTTGCGCTCGCGGGCGCGCTCACCGCCGTGGTCGGCTGTGCAGGGCTCGCCGCCTGGCTGGCCTGGCGTCCGTCGTATCAGGTCCTGGCCCGCGATCTGAAGCCACAGGACGCCGCCGCCGTCGCCGCTCAGCTCGACAAGGAAAAGATACCGTTTCGCTATGACGAGCCAACGTCCGCAATCCTCGTGCCCGCGGACGACGCGCGCGCCGCGCGCGTCAAGCTGACGAGCGCTGACTTGCGTCTACAGGGTGTGGTCGGATTCGAGCTCTTCAATCAGAGCGACTTCGGCCTGACTGAATTCGCGCAAAAAGTGAATTACCAGCGCGCATTGCAAGGCGAACTCGCGCGCACGATCGCGACGCTCGATGCAATCGAGCTGGCACGCGTGCACCTGAGCCTGCCGGAGACGGCGCTGTTTCGACGCGATCGCAATCGTCCGAAAGCATCCGTCGCACTGTTCGTACGCGACGGTCATACGCTGGCTCCCGACGTCGTCAAGGGAATCCAGCGGCTGGTTGCTGCGGCCGTGCCCGAAATGTCGGCCGCCGACGTCTCGATACTCGATCAGCGGGGCGCGTCCGCCGATGCGCGCGGCATCGATTCCGACGATCCTCAGTTCGCGTTGAAGCATGCCGTCGAACAACGCTACGAACACAAGGTCCTCGCGCAACTCGCCCCCATCGCCGGCGCGGGTCGCGCGACGGTGAGCGTCGACGCCACGCTCGATTTCGATCAGATCCGCACCACGCGCGAATCCGGCCTCACGCAGTCGACGGCCGGTCCCGACGGCACGCCGGGTATGCCGACGCGACACACCGCTACCGGATGGCCGACCGTCAGCTTGCCGCCGCTACCCGGCGTACCGCCGGCGCCGCCCGCACCGGAAATCGCCCGCTCGGAAAGAAGCGTCGAACAAATCGTCAGGAGCCCGGGCGCGATACGCAAGCTGTCGGTCGGTATCGTGCTCGACGGCACGATGACGCCCGAGCGCACTGCCCGCCTGCGCGACATCGTGTCTGCATCGATCGGCCTCGATCCCGGGCGCGGCGACACGCTTGCGATCTATCTGCCAGACGCGCCGGCCGGGCCGACGGACAAACAAGTCGCACCACAGCCCGCCGCGATCGCTTTGACCACACGCGTGGACGGCGCGAGCGGCCCGCAGGCAGCCCCCGTTTCCGCATCGCAGGCGGCAGGGCCGCACTGGATTCGCTTCGCCGATCTCGACCGCGCACGCCCCTACGTGCCCGCCGTCGCCGCGGCAGCGCTCGGTGCCATCGCCGCGTGGGTCGCGCGTCGCAGAGTCGTCGCGCGGCAGACGCGACCCCGACGCCTGACCGATGCCCAACGGGCCGAATACGCCACACGCTTGCGGCGACTCCTCGCCGAACCAGGCGAATCACGTGAGGGTCGGCATGACGCACGTCGAAGATGAGCGCCGTCTGCGCCGAGCGATAGCGGAACTCGCCCGCTGCCGGATCGAGGACGTCGAATCAATCTGGAGCATGCTGTCCGACGCCGAGCGCGAACGGCTACGACCGTTGCTCGCGGACGCGTCCCGCGCGGCCGGCGGATCGGAAGAGGCGTCCGCGGTTGCGCCCGACGCCGAGACACCCACGCAGGTGGGCCGGCTCGCCCGCGCATTCGCGGTACTGCCGGTCGAACTCGCGGCACGCCTCGCAGCCGGACTCGACGATGCCGAACGCACGCTCGCGCTCGCCCATCTGACCGACGAGCGCCGGCACGTGCTCACCCGCTGCGTCGAAGCGCGCGCTGGCGGATTCCGTATCTCGCCCCGGGCGGCCGGCGCGCTGCGCGACGTCGTGCTGACGCTCGATGCGCCAGCCGACGCCGCGCCACCTGCACTCGCGTCGGCGCGGCTCCCGTTACGCACCCGGCTCCGCAACTTGGTAAGGAAAAGACGATGAACGTCATCCTGAAAGCGCATCGCGTGCGACTCGAGGGCGGCCGCAAGCGGCTGGCCGCAACAGCCGCAAGCGAGCCTGGCCCGGACGCCCTCCCCGTGACTGTTCCGCCCGACGGACGCACATCCGAAATCGACGCGCTGGCTGCACGGCTCGCCGAACTCGAGACGAAGTGCGCCGCGCTGGAAGGCGAGCGCGACAGCGCTTACCGCCGAGGCGTCGACGACGGTAGCCGCGCGGCCGATGCGAGTGCGAAGCGCGACGACGACGCGCGTGTCGACGCCTTGTCACGCGGCGTGCTGGACGCGCGCGCGTCGCTGGAGGCACGCTTCGCGTCGCTCGAAAACCTGGCACTCGACATCGCGCAAATCGCGTTGGAGCGGATTCTCGGCGCAACCGAGCACTATCCGGCGCTCATTGCACAAACGGTCCGGCATCACGTCGCGCAAATGGAGGCGAGTGTCGTACTGACCGTCGACGTATCGCGCACCGACTTCCCCGACGAAAACGCGTTGCGGCCGATTGGCTCGGCCGTACCCGAAGCGATCGTCAACGCGCATTCACACCTGCCTGCCGGTGCATGCCGGTTCGGACTCGCACCCGGTCGCGCCGAACTCGACCTCCCACGACAATACGACCGCCTGATGGCCGCCCTCACCCGGTTCCGCGACGATGCCGCACCGACCAGCCACTGAGCACGCGTACGTCGCGGCCATCCGCATGACCGATCCGGTGCGACGCACCGGCGTCGTCACGCGCGTCATGCCGACGTTCGTCGAAGCGGACGGCCCCGGTGCCGCGCTCGGATCGCTGTGCGCGATCGGCAGCAACCGATCGGAGCCCACACTTGCGGAGATCGTCAACGTCGAACGCACACGCGTCACGCTCGCGCCCTACACGACCGCGTCCGTCATCCGGATCGGCGATGAAGTCGCAGCACTGCAGGCGGGCGCGACGATTCCCGTCGGCGACGCGTATCTCGGCCGCGTCGTCGATCCACTCGGCCATCCGCTCGACGGCGCCGGGGCATTGGGCCAATGCACTGCGACGTGGCCGCTTGCCGGTCTCGCCACACCCCCGCTCACGCGGCAATCGCCCGAGCGAACGCTCGAAACCGGCGTGCGTGCGCTCGACGCGCTCCTGACGCTCGGCGTCGGCCAGCGCGTCGGCCTGTTCGCGGGGAGCGGCGTCGGCAAGACGACCCTGCTCGGAGCGCTCGCCCGCGACGTCGATGCCGACGTCCGCATCCTGTGTCTCGTCGGCGAACGCGGCCGCGAAGTCGAGGAGTGCTGGAACCGGACACTGTCCGCCGCGAACCGTGCTCGCACGACGCTCGTCGTCGCAACCTCCGACCAATCCGCCGCACTGCGTGCCCGCAGTGTGCCAGCCGCGCTGTCGCTCGCCGAATACTTCCGCTCGCAAGGCGCACATGTCCTGCTGATGATCGACTCCGTGACGCGCTACGCGCTCGCGCTGCGCGAGATTGGCCTCGCTGCCGGCGAGCCGCCGACCGTGCGTGCATATACGCCCGGTGTGTTCGCGGCACTACCGAAGATCGTCGAGCGTTGCGGCGCGTTGAAGAACGGCGGCGCGATCACAGCACTGATGACCGTGCTGACGGAAAGCGACGAGATCGACGACCCGATGGCGGAAACAATGCGCTCGCTGTTGGACGGCCACATCGTCCTGAGCAGGGCCCTCGCGGAACAGGGGCAGTTCCCGCCGATCCAGGTCCCCAAAAGCGTGAGCCGGGTCAGCCGGTACGTCGCCAGCGACACGGAACGCGCGCTGGCCGCCGACGCAATCGCCCAACTCGCGCTGTACGACACATCGAAGACGCTCGTCGAATCCGGGCTCTACACGGCCGGCAGCCATCCAGCACTCGATCGCGCCTTGCGCCTGCGCCCCGCGCTGCTCTCGTTCCTGCGCCAGGACGCCGACACTCGGACCGGGCGCGAACAGGCGATTGCAATGCTCGCCTCGCTACTGGAGGACAGCGCATGAAACCCTCGGATCGCTTGTCACTGGCAACGCGGATCGCCGAGCTCCGCGCCCTGCGGTTGTCGCGCGAGCGCGCCGCGGCACGACAGCTCGCGGCCGCCAGCCAGGGCGCATGCCGGCTCGAACGCGACGCAGCGGGCCGGTTGGCCGCCGTCGCACTGGCCGGACGATCCGGAACCGCGAGCGCCGCGCTGTCGAGCGACCTGCTGCGCAATCTCGCCGGCGCAATTGACGCGACGCGCGACACCTGGCTGACGGCGGTGGAATACGCACACTCAGCCGCCGCGAAGGTCGACGCACACCGCTCGACGCTTGAGCGGCAGCAGCAATATGCCGACGCAGCCGACGCGCTCGTCGCACAGGCACACGTCGCCGCACGGCGCGCGCGCGACAAGGCGGACGACGCGCAGCTCGAAGCGTGGCTGTCGACTCGGCGGAGGGTCGAGTGAACGCCCCCCCGACAACCGTCCGCCCTTCATTCGACGTTGCCTCCGGCAACACATCGGCGGTATCGCGACATCGAGACGACTCGCCATCGGCGTTCGCCCAAACCCTGCGCCGGCTCGAACGAGACATGTGGCGAGGGGCAACAGCCGGACACGCGCCATCGGCACCGAACCAGGCGGTCTCGCCGCGCGCTGCGCCGTCACTTGCGTCCGCGAGTGCTCCTGCTCCCGCACGACCGGCTCGCGCACCGGCCAGCGTGCCAGCTACGCCACCGAGTGTCGGGTACTGCTCGCCCATGCGACGCGACGTGGTAGTTGCCGAACCGGAAGCGACCGTATCGACACAACGCCCGCCGGCTCGGTCCGGCGGAAACGTGCAAGCGTTGCTCGCTCCCACGCCGCCCATGTCGATCGCGCCCGGCGCTCACCGTGCCGCATCCGTCACCGCCTCACCGCCGGCCCCCGCGACCTTCCCCTCGTCGTCACGTCACGCAGGCGAGACCGCACCCCGCCCAGCTTCAGGGCCGCACTGCCGGCTCAGCGTGCTGACGGGTGCCGTCGGCCTCTCGATCGCGGTACGCGCCGCCGGAATCGACGACTCGACGCTTGCGCAACGCGCCTTCGTCGAACTGCGCCGGCTCGGCGTGCCGTCCGCACGGCTCTTTATCAACGGCAGGCTTTTCATCGAAATGCACCGACTCTCAGGAGGAACACATGGCGATTGACTCCATCGGCCCCATGACAGGCAACGACCGGCAAACCGACCCGACCGGACTCGACCTGCAATCGCTGCTCCGGATCATCGTGACGCAACTCACTTATCAGGATCCGCTCAAGCCGGTCGACAACTACGAATTCGTGTCGCAGCTCGCACAGTTCACGTCGCTCGAGCAGAGCCGCCAGATCGCCGCCAAGATCGACGACCTGCTGTCCGTGCAATCCGCCACCCAGACCCTCGGGCTGCTCGGACGCAAAGTCGACATCCGCGGCGACGCGGGCACGATGACCGGCGTCGTCAAGGGCCTGTCGTTCAAGGACGGCGAACCGAAACTCACGATCGAGAGCGAGAGCGGGCAGTTCCTCGCGGATGCGACCGTGTCGCAAATCCTGACCGTTCGCTGAGGCGCCCATGCTCGACAGCCTCTATATCGGCATGAGTGGCCTGCGCGCCTACTCGAAAGGCTTGCAGACCATCGGCAACAATGTCGCGAACCTCAACACGCCCGGCTTCAAATCGTCGACGCCGCGCTTTCAGGATCTGTATGACGGGCGACCCACCGCGCGAGACGCGAAACGATCCGGCAGCGGCATCGCCTACGCGCACACGGCGCTGAATTTCCGGCAAGGTGAATTGCGCGGCAGTACCGGACAGCTCGATCTCGCCATCGACGGCGACGGCCTGTTCGCACTCCGCGACGGCGAAACGATTCGCCACGCGCGTACCGGCCAATTCCAGATCGCCGACGACGGCTCGCTGACCGAACGAACGAGCGGCCTGAAACTCGCCACGCTCGATGCGGCCGGCACGCTCGCGCCGATCTCGTTGGCACACCGTCAGCTCGATCCGCCACGCGCGACGCGCGTGGTCCGCTTCACCGACAACCTGTCGCCCGGCTCGACCGATTTTTCCGTATCGAACGTCGAGGTCTACGACGCGAACGGCGCGAAGCACACGCTGAAAGTATCGTTTGCGGAGGATACCGGCGTGATGCCGGGACGCTGGAAGGTCACCGTCACCGATTCCGACGGCATGCCGCTCCAGATCGGCACGCTGCAATTTCATGGCGGCATTCCTGAACCCGGCCAGGACAAGATCGACGTTACGCTGCCGTCGTCGCAGCTCACGGTGACGCTGGATTTTTCCGATGGCGTCACCGCGTTCTCGGCCGGCGCCACCTCGACTTTGCGGGTATCGAAGCAGGACGGCTACGCAGCCGGTACGCTCGCGTCGATGAGCATCGACCGCGACGGTCAGCTCGCGTTGCGCTACTCGAACGGCCAGACCGGCAAAGCCGGCACCATCGCGCTCGCCCACTTCGTCAATCCGCAGTTGCTGGTTCAGCTCGGCGCGGGCCTGTTCGACGCATCGCATCTCCCTGCGCCGCGTTACTCGAAAAGCGGCGATCCGCTCGTCGGTCAGTTGCGCTCCGGTGCGGTCGAGGCGTCCAACGTCGATCTGTCCGGCGAATTCGGACAACTGATCCTGATTCAGCGCGGCTTCCAGGCATCCTCCCAGGTCATCAGCACATCGAACGAGATGATCATGCAGTTGTTCCAAATGCGGGGGCAGGGATGAGCGAAGCGCCGTTGCGCTGGCGACCGCTCGCCGAGCGTGATCTGCTGGAAGCCGGCACGCTGTCGGAAAGCGCCATCGCCCCCTGGTTGCGCAACTGGTGCGACGACACACCGCGCGTCGACGACGTCGAGCGGATAGCGCCGCTGCAACCACCGCCTTGGTCGTCCGACGCCCATGTCTGGTCATGCGGGCCGCACCTGCACTGGGCCATCGAACCACGATCGCTCGACCGGCTCGCCCTGCGCGCGCTCGACCTCGAGCCCGCCCACGGCTTCGCCGCAACGCGCGCCGGTTACTGCGCCGACGTCGTGCGCGCGTTCGGAGAGTCGATGGCCGACGACCTGGCCGCCGCATTGTGCGCCCTCTGCGGCGGCGCCCCACCCAACGCGCGCCCCCTGCCGCAATCAGATGCGGCAAAACCGATCGCATCACGGTACGGCGCCGTACATGTCCGACTCGCGCTGGGTCCCGATGACACATACCTGTCGATTGTCTTCGCCGCACCGTTCTGGTGGGCCCAGCACGCCCCCCGCCACGCTTCGGCGACACGCAACGCCCCGTTGACACCGCGGACAACGGCAATCGAATCGATAAGCACACTCGTCCACGCCCGACTCGGCGTCGTGGCGCTACCCGTCGCCCAATTGCTCGACCTCACGCCCGGCGATGTCCTCGTGCTCGCCGATCGGCTCGATCCCGACATTTCCGTCACGACCGGACATCCCGGCCAGATCGCGGTCGGCTTCGGCCGCCTCGGTCGCACTGACGGACAACTTTCCATTCAACTGCAATCGCTCGTCGAACCCAAGGATCACCGATGACCAGCCACGCCCCCCCCCGACCGCCCCGTCGTCATGCGTGTCGACCTTCCCGAGCACGGGCCGGTCGAGACCTCCGATGCGCGCGCGGCCGCCCAGCCGCGCCTCGATCTCGTCGGCGACGTCATCGTTTCCCTCGACGTGCATCTCGGTTCAGGCACCCTCGCCGTCAAGGAGCTGCTGGCCTTGCAGTCCGGCTCGGTCGTCATGCTCGACCGCCTCATCGACGACTGCGTCGACGTCCGACTCAATGAGCGCACGGTGGCCCGCGCCGAGATCGTCGCCGTCGGCGACCAGTTCGGCATCCGGATCGTCGAAATCGTCGAGGAACGCTGAATGCGGCCATCATTCGACTCGTCATTGAAACCGCCGCCGGCGTCGATCGCATCCGACACCAGCGCCGGCGCCGACGCGACCTATTCGCTCGCACGTTTGCCGGCACTCGGCGACGGTATCGACCTCTATCGAATCGGCGGTGCGCTTCTCGTCTGCGTGGTGCTCGGCATCGTCGTCATGCTGGCGCTGCGTCGATACGGAGGTTCCTTTCCCGGAGGGCGCGGCACGCAATCAACCCGGAAAAGGCTGACGATCGTCGAGACCGCACGCCTTGCTCCGCGCGCGACACTTCATCTGATCGAATACGACGAGCGGCGCGTGCTCCTCGTCCTTCACGCGAACGGCGTCTCGCTGCTCGATGCGCATGCGCATCCGTCGTCGGAGGCGACATCATGACCGGAAGCCTCCTGCCCGACTCGCGCCGGCGCTCCGCGCCGTCGTGCATGCTGGGCCTGCTGGTAGCCGCTGCGCTGATCGGCGGGCTCGCGATGCACGGGACCGCAACCGCCGCCGCCGCGCCGCAGCACGGGGCCTCCTTCGCACTCGATCGGAACGGCGCGTCGGAAGCCGTGCGCATCGCGGTGCTGTTGACGCTGCTCAGCATCGGTCCGGCCCTCGTGGTCTCGATGACGGCATTCATCCGGATCGTCATCGTGATGTCGATGATCCGGCATGCGTTCGGGATGCCCGAAACTCCGCCGACGCCCGTGCTGATCAGCCTCGCACTATTCCTGACCGCCTTCGTGATGATGCCCACGTTCGAAACCCTGCATCGCGACGCGCTGCAGCCGTTCATGGACGGCCGCATCGCCGTCGATCGCGCGCTGGAACTTGGCGCCGCACCGTTGCGCGATTTCATGCTGCGCCAGGTGCGCGACGACGAACTGCGGTTGATGTACGAACTGTCCCGCAAGCCGTTGCCCGCTTCGGCCGACGAGGTAGGGCTGCTGCAACTCACGCCGGCCTTCATCCTGAACGAGCTGCGCGTCGCATTCCAGATCGGCTTCGTCGTGCTGTTGCCGTTTCTGTTGCTGGACCTTGTGGTATCGACCGTCCTGTTGTCGCTCGGCATGCTGATGGTGCCGCCTGCGACCATCTCGCTACCGCTCAAGATCCTGATGTTCGTTCTGATCGACGGCTGGGGGCTCGTGATGCGAGGCGTGCTCGGAGGATTCAGATGACGCAGGCGGGCGCGTGGAACCCGGACACGCCCTCGGTGGACGACGCCGGCACCGCTCCCGAAACGGGGCTGTGGCGGAGGTGGGCGGTCGAGCGCAGCCCAGGGGCCCGAGAAGCCGTATTTGCGCATTACCTGCCCTACGCACGCGCGATCGCGGCTCGACTGTATGCGGGACGACATCGCGACGACGTTGAGTTCAAGGATTTCGTTCAACTGGCCTGCATCGGCCTGCTCGAATCGATCGATCGCTTCGATCCTGCACGCGGCGTGACCTTCGAGACGTTTTGCACGACGCGCGTGCGAGGCGCGATCCTGACCGGCGTCGAGAAACTGACCGACGGGCAGGAGCAGATTTCGTTCTCCCGACGCGTGCGCAGGGAACGGGTCGCGTCGCTGCAAACCGACGGCGATCGAGCGACACGCCCGGGCCGCGATGCGTTGCAGGCGCTCGGCACACTGGCGGCCGGACTGGCGATTGGATTCATGCTGGACGGCACGGGCCTCATCGCACCGACGGCGGATGACGCGCCAACGGGCGATCCGACGCTGCCTGGCGCGGCCTATCACGGCATTGCGTGGCGCCAGACGAAAGCGCGACTGGTAGACGCAGTCCGGCATCTGCCTGAACGCACGCGCAAGATCATTCAGTATCACTATTTTCACGGCCTCGCATTCGAGCAGATCGCCGACATTCTCGGCGTCAGCAAAGGCCGGATCTCGCAATTGCATCGCACTGCGCTGGCGGAACTGCGCGAGCGGCTCGGCGAAGCAGAGTACATGCATCTAATCGGATAGGAGAGATCGATGAATCGCAATGAACCCCGCGCCATGTTGTGCGACGACGATACGATGGACGAAATCGTCGGCATCGTCGACAGGCCAGGCAGCGAAGCGCTGGAGCTACTCAGCGCCGCGCTCACGCACTGGCCCGACGATCATCGACTCTGGTTCTTGCGCGGGTCGATCTACGCCGGGGATCAGCGTCGCGCCGAAGCACGCGTCGATTTCGCGCGAACAGTCGCACTCGCACCGGATTTCGCCATTGCGCACTTCATGTTGGGTTTCGTCGACTTACTCGACGGACACGTACAGAATGCGACGGTTCGCTGGGAGGCGCTCGACTCGGAACAGTCCGAGCACGAAGAACTGCAGTTGTTCAAAACCGGATTGCTCGCGCTGTGCGACGATCGGTTCGATATGGCACTCGATTGGTTAAAGCAGGGAATCGCGGTGAACGAGCGCTATCCGGGTATCAACGCCTACATAGCGAGCATCGTTGCGCACATCGACGCCTTCAAACGGGATGCCACCGGCGACGCGGAAGACGGGCATCTGCTTTTGGCCGGGTATCTGGCGTTTCGTACCCGACATTAATCATCATCGGAGCACGCATGGATCCTGTTTCAACGCTCAATCAGGTATTGGCGCTGCTACGGCAGCAAGTCATCGACCGGACACGGCGTCAGATGAGCGGGGAGGCGAGTCGCGCACCCACGCACGGCAACGCGCCGGCGGCAGCACGCGTGGCCGGGTCGGATTTGGGCGCGCTGCTGCGCGAAAGAATCGATGCGTTACGCACCGCCGGCGTCGACGATCAGGCCCTGTTGGAGCGCATAGCCATCAACGTCGTGCTGCGACATGAATTCGGCGCGACGCTCGGCAATGAGCCGGAGTTTCAGGAGATGGTGGAGTGGGTTTGGAAGGGGATGACGGACGACGTGCAAACGTCGGCGCTGCTCGGTGACGTGGTACATGGACTCGGGCATCGGCCGGAAAAGCGGTGAAACCGAGGTACGCCCCCTTACCTTAGCTCTTTCGATTTGTCTCTTCGCGTATCGCCGTGTTTCGCGCTGTGCCACGTACAGCAATCACATCCCCGGGTAGCGTCCGGAACTCGATGCAATTTGCCTCGATTGACATACCTGAGCCATCGTGATGATGCAGGTAGGAAAAGACTCCGCCCCCGACGAAATGCAATGTATGGGATGTCGTCCGGTGTACGTGCATGATCTCATGTCGCAGGACCAGTGCGATGTCGTCGATCTGCACCTGCCGAATCGCTGGTATGGTCGCACTGATGTCGCCTGACTCGGAAACGAGATATTTGTCACCCGCGGGCCCTTCGACAACGTGGCTGCCGTTCGGGAAGTCGGTTCGCTTTCCGCCGGGAATGTCGACTGATGATATGGCCGGCGTGGTAGCTGGCCGGGTAGGGTGCGGCGGCGGGTTCTGGTCGTCCTGCATTTGGTCAAGTCGCGCAAATTATTGAGATAGACCGGCTGCTTTTGCATTGCTGACGGATTCCGATGCCGACAGCACCTTCTCAGACGAATTTTTCGTCTGGCTCGTCTATTCTGATACATTGACGTCGACGATCCCATTGGACAAGTTCGATTCTTTGCGGCTTGTTCAAAGCAGCAATGCGCTTTCCTCCAAGCCCTGCTCCAGTGACGAATTCGGCTCGCTCTGCTCGCAAATAGCCACCGCGGCTTGAACGTGCTTGCCGTGTTCGTCACCTTGTTCGGTATCGTCAGCGACCTCGGTGAACTTGCTCTTCTTCACGGCATGACCTCCTGGTCTCGATGACAACGTCATGCCGGAATTTTCCACGTTCAACTGGGACAGTTTTGTGGGCTAGGGTCACTCCAACCCAAGCCTCACGATTCGAACGCCCAACTCCTTCAATCGCAACACGGCCGCGTCATAAAGGTCCGGATCATTTATTGGAAGATCGAACTCCCTCCCCTCTGAATTCCGATAGCAAATCATCTCAGAAACAGGGGTCAGCTCAATAAAATAATTCTCGATGGTTAGCCCTTGCGCAAACAAGAACTCATCAGCCCTTTGAACAGTTTTTTCGCTCATGATCTTTCCCTTACCGCGTCATCGGCGATTTACCAAAACCCGGGTAGAAAATAGTGTTGTCAGTGGACCCCGGCCCCCAGAAGATTCTAGTAGGCAACGGTGTCGCATTGGGATTGCTCGTCAACTCTCTAAAATATCTCGCGTTCACCATGTTCATATCCTGTGTTGACGGCCACATCTGGAAGGCGTTTTCATTTGGATGAACATGGCCGATCAAGCGCGCATCTCGCGGAACCGGGCTCGTCCAGGCATCGCCGCTGTACAGCTTCTTAACGACGGCGCCATCCACGCGCTCGGTCACCAAAGAAAACTCAACTCGTCTCCCTCCAAGGGTCGCTAGATCATAGACATCGCCAAAACGAACTGTGCGATCAGAAAGGATTACACCCTGCTCTCCGGGTAATGCCCCGGTTGTGCGCAATTCAGCCATTGTGGAGTGCGTACCCAAACCGTCGGTTCGCACAAAGCGAGCGCCACCCGCACCGCCAGCCTGGGCAGCCATCTCTACAGATGTGCCGACAGTGCTTTCGACGGTTCTCGCGAACGCCTGTCGAAGGGCACCGCCGCCTCCCATTAACGCTAGACCAGCCTCACCAAATGCTTGCAGTTGCTTCGCAGCCGCCGTTCCGTAATTGCCGTTGTTCCATGCAGCACGTGCGGCATCAGCGCTCTCGGCACCGATCATCTGATAACCGAAATTCTTGAAGCTTTGCGCTGCATCTCCAACCAGCTTGCCTGCATATGCCGCGCCCGGACTCGGATCCAGCACGCCAGCGTATCCGCCTCGGTAACCGCGAATTGCAGCATCGAGTGGTATTTCGCCCGCAGCCGGGCCAGCCGCTTGGACACCCGACAACGCATCCCACGATAAAGCCGGCGCAGCGTTCATCGCAGACCTGAAGGCCGCTGCGTTCAGGTCAACCTTGCTGGTATCAACTAGATCTGAAGACGACCACGCAGCCAGCGCACCACCATACCCCGGACCGTACGCGCCACTGCCACCATCGATCCACGCCCTGTCCGGCCTGACCTCCATCGTCGGCAAGAAACCAAGCTCCCGAACGGATTCGAGCGCTCCCGGCCCAGCAAACTGAGCCCCTGCATACGGACTCGGCGTATTGCTGTAAGCCTCAATTGCACCGGTCAGCGCACCCAGGAATTGCGCGTCGTCGGGATGCATCGGTGTCGCATTGTTTTTCGCAGCCGACGCGGCTTGCATCTGGTCGGCCACCATATTGCCAACGGTGCTCGCCACCGCATCCGCCGCAATTGCTCCAATGTTCCGCCCCAGACTCCCGCCTCGCACCACCATACTCGCCGACCCAGCCGCCATACCCGCAACCAAGCCGCTCGCGAACCGCCCGCCGTCCGAACCCATCTGGAAACCCAAACTCGTCCCAGCCTGATTCGCCAACGCACCCGCCTGATACCCCGCTCCCGACGCGATCGCACTCGCCGCCACGCCCTTCCAGTCGAAACTATGCTGCAACCCCGTCGCCACGCCAATGCCCTGCGTCGCCACCGACCGCACGGCGCCTTGTGCAATCGCCGACGCCACCGAGTTCGTCGCCCCCAGCGCGCCACCCGCGCCCGCTGTCACACCTCCGCCCACCGCCCCCAGCGCCACACCCTTCCAGTCGAAACCGCTCTGCGCACCACCCGCGATCATCGCTCCTTGCGCCGACGCAGCCCCCACCGCTCCGCCCACCACCGACGCACCCACTCCCGCGAGGCCCGCTCCCCCCGTCAACGCCGTGCCCCCCGCCGACATCATCGCGCTGAACGACGCCCCTGCCGGCGCGGTCAGCGCCCCCGCCGTGAACACCGTCGCCACCACCGCCACCACGATCGCAATCACCGGCAGGAACCCGCAGCACCCGCCTCCACGACTCGGCGGCGGCGGCGGATCCGGCAGCGTCGGCTGCGTGTTCCCGATGGCCTTGCCCGGATCGTACGGCTTGAACGTGCTCGCCGTGTTGTGCACGTTCGTCACCTTGTTCGGCACCGTCAGCAACCGGCCCGCCTTCAGCTCGTCCGTGCTCTTCAATCCGTTCGCGTCCGCCAGCACGTACCACAGCGTCTCGTCCCCCCATAGCGCTGACGCGATCGACTTCAACGAATCGCCATCCCGCACCGTCCAGACGCCTGGACTCGTGCCCGGGTACACGCCGTTGATCGTCATGAAGCTTTCGTCGAAATCCGCCGTCCCCATCGGCGTGAACACCTTGATTCGGCAATTGCCGGCGTCGACAGCGCCCCCCCTCGGACGACGAACATCGCGTCGTTGTCGACGACTGGCTGCGTCGCGCGGTCGACGGAATTCGAGCAATGTCCCTCGATGACGACGAGCGACGGCACGTCGCGGGAAGGCTTTTCTGACGCATTGAACACAGATACGACAACGCCCGCTTACGCGGGCGTCGATGCAAGCGCACTAGCGCTCTCTATCTGAATCGCTCATAGAAACTTGCATCGTACCAATCGTCGTCAAAGGCCAGCAATTGCTTACGAAGAACGTGGCGTACCCGCTCACTTCGCTCACCATCTAGCCAAATTTGGATGGCTTCGCGCACCTCTGGCCATTTCAGCTCATGCATGCAATATTCGACCAACTCCGGCGGGCCCTTCTCTGGATTACGAAGCACATCGAGAAACGCATCCACAAGTTCTATCCGATGACTAGGGTGATCCTGTACAAATATCAGGACAGCCTCTAACGCAGGCTCGAGTGGCTTATCCATAGCACTCCCAGCTATGAATTCCGCGTGCGCAGAAAGTTTGAAAAACTGATCAGTAATTTCGCTCATCTGTATCACTTGAAGGTACGTTCGATGTACAGCCCATCGACGTTGAAGCCAAGATTTCGGAACGCTTGCTCGGCCGCACGCTGAGCTTCAATTCCGCTCGGGCGATAGTGGCCCGAGAAGTTGTCAATGAATTTCAGTTGGCCACCGTAGACACCAAATTCACCGGCTGCCAACACTGGCTGACCTGCCGCCAAGTCAATGTGCCCTTGATTGATATTATTCCGCCCGACGACAAGTGACCCATCTTGGGTAACGATGTACGCCAGCCTACGCTGACTTATCGTTGCGAGCTGCTCATTCGGGATAATCTTTGCAGTTTGTGGAATGTCTTCCGGAAACAAATTCCTAAAAATTCTTGGGGCGACCGGGCCATCTGGAACAATGCCAAGTCGAAGATTAGGTACATAACGCTCCGCCATGTCGACGAGATTTGGCCCAAACATCTCGCCAGTTGATCGCAACGCCCCCGGTGACTTAACAACCAGCGGTGCGGCGCTCAGCACAATTTCCCACGGCCTTGTCGGCACCGCCCCAGAAATCACATCGCCCAACGCACGCTGCGCACCCGCCAAGCCACTGAGCCCAACAGCGTCCAGCCCTTCGGCCATCATCGCGTTGCCTCGTCGAACGGTATCGGCGAGATTTTCCAGCGGTTGAATCGGACGATCAAGCCACTGGCCAGCTCGGCTCAGCGGCGATTCGCCACCCCAGCCTCCGCGCCCCAGATCAAATCCGGTCGAGTCATCCGACCAGTCGTTCGAACCGCGACCCAAATCAAATCCGGCCAAACCACTACGAGCCGCTGCCGCTTGACGCGAGGCGGCAGCCGCATGCTCGGCTCGCTGCTGCGCCAGCGCCCAGTTCGCCGATCCTGCAAACTCCGATCCAAGTCGCTGCTTGAGAGCGGCGTCCTCAGCACGCGGGGCGGCCAGCGCGTCATTGGCCAGTTGACCAAACTGATCTTGCAATCCGCCAACGAACGCTTGCTCCCGAAGGCCTGCATCCAGTTGCAGATTCCAGTTCGCTTGAGTCGCAAACTGCTGCCCCAGATTGCCAGCATACGCCCGTACCGCGTCGGCCGTCATACCGTTGACGTCGCCACCGGCACCATACAAGCCACTCGCGCCAGTTTTCCCAACAGAACCGGCTTGCATCCGGTCGGCGACCATGTTGCCGACCGTGTTCGCGATGGCGTCAGCAGTGATTACGCCGATGTTCCGCCCAAGACTCCCACCTCGCACCACCATACTCGCCGACCCAGCCGCCATACCCGCAACCAAGCCGCTCGCGAACCGCCCGCCATCCGAACCCATCTGGAAACCCAAACTCGTCCCAGCCTGATTCGCCAACGCACCCGCCTGATACCCCGCTCCCGACGCGATCGCACTCGCCGCCACGCCCTTCCAGTCAAAGCTATGCTGCAACCCCGTCGCCACGCCAATGCCCTGCGTCGCCACCGACCGCACCGCACCTTGCGCGATCGCCGACGACACCGAATTCACCGCGCCCAGCGCGCCGCCCGCCCCCGCAGTCACGCCCGCTCCAACCGCCCCCAGCGCCACGCCCTTCCAGTCGAAACCGTTCTGCGCTCCGCCCGTGATCATCACCCCTTGCGCCGATGCCGCCCCCATCGCTCCGCCGACTGCTGCCGCACCGGCCCCCGCCAGACCCGCCCCACCAGTCAACGCCGTGCCGCCCGCCGACATCATCGCGCTGAACGATGCCCCGGCCGGCGCGGTCAGCGCCCCCGCCGTGAACACCGTCGCCACCACCGCCACCACGATCGCAATCACCGGCAGGAACCCGCCGCACCCGCCTCCACGACTCGGCGGCGGCGGCGGATCCGGCAGCGTCGGCTGCGTGTTCCCGATGGCCTTGCCCGGATCGTACGGCTTGAACGTGCTCGCCGTGTTGTGCACGTTCGTCACCTTGTTCGGCACCGTCAGCAACCGGCCCGCCTTCAGCTCGTCCGTGCTCTTCAATCCGTTCGCGTCCGCCAGCACGTACCACAGCGTCTCGTCCCCCCATAGCGCCGACGCGATCGACTTCAACGAATCGCCATCCCGCACCGTCCAGACGCCTGGACTCGTGCCCGGGTACACGCCGTTGATCGTCATGAAGCTTTCGTCGAAATCCGCCGTCCCCATCGGCGTGAACACCTTGTACTGGCTATCGTCTCCTTTCTGCAGCTTGCCCGCCAGCTCCTTCACGTAGTCAACCTGATCAATCCCGTCGTTGCCCTGGTTCCCGACTCGCGTGCCGTTCAGGTAGTAGTAGTTGTGCTTGCGATCCCCCGCCGCCCCGACGATCCTCCCGTTGCCATCCACTCGCACATTGACCAGTTCGTCTCGCCGCTGCACCTGCCCTCTCAGGTCCGTCCAGTACGTAAACGCGCGTCCGTTGCCCGGCTGGTTCCCCCCGTCGTCGTACGTCGATTTCAGGTTGCCATTGACGTCGTAGTTGAACCATGACGACGCCGGCCTCCATCCCGGTGCATTCGGATTCGTCCCTTGCGCCGTGATCTTCGATTGCTTCGCGCCGTCCCACCACTCGTATTCGTACACGAATGCGCTATGGGTTCCCTTCGCGTCGTCCGGCTTCACGTCGACTCTCGCGACCGTACCGTCCGCCATCCGCGTATAGGTTGTCGTGTTGCCCGCCACTCGGTCTCGCTCTGACGACAGAATGCTGTCCCCATCCCATGAGCGCGTGACATCCGACACCACCTGGCCGTTGTCCGGGCGTCGCTCCACCACGCGGATCGCCCGCCCAAGTAGGTCATTGGTACGCTCCTGCGCCACCACGCCGTTGATCGACTGCGTCTCCAGGTAGCCGTTGGCATCGTACGTGTACCGCTCGGTGCGGCCGTCCTTCGCATAAACCGCCAGCACCCGCTCCCCCGCCGCGTTGTAGCCCAGCCGTATGCCCTCGCCACCCGCACCGCCCGGCACGATCGACACGCTGGTGTCGCTCGGGTCGACCGGGCGCTCGCCGGACAAGCTGCCCATCGTCACCGTAAAACGGTTCAGCGCGTCGTATTCGTACCAGTAGTCCTGATTCTTCTCGTGATATCCGACCATGTCGGTATAGGTCGCGAGCATCCGCCGGCGATTGCCGACCGCATCGTATTCGTACGTGACCTGATACGCGTTGTCCTTGATCGACACGACGCGATTCAGCGCATCGTATTCGACGACCGATTGCGCAAAGATGTAGGAATCCCCAAAGTTCGTGAAATACTCCGCGGCCCGATTGCCGTCGCCGTCGTACTCGTAGAGCGACTGCGTCTTCGTTGCGTTGTCGACGATCGAGCGCACCATCCCATGCGAGTAGTACGTGTAATCCACGTCTTGTCCGCTCGATCCGGTTTGCTTCGTCAGCAGGCCGGCCCAGTTGTACGTATACAGAAATACGCGACCGCCGAGATCCGTGTGCGTCGTCAACCGACCGAACAGATCCTTCTCGTCCACCATCGTCCGGCCGTTCGCGTCGGTGGTGGTCTTCACCCAACCGCCCGTCACCGACGATCCGACGGACCGCACGGTGCTGGCCCAGCGATAGTCGTAGCGCACGTCTCGCCCTGCCGCGCTGACGGTCCGAACAATGCGGCCCTCGCTGTCGTAATAGGTCCGTTCTCGGCCGCCCAGCGCATCGACGCGGGCGATGCGGTTGCCCGACGCGTCGTACTCGAAGCGCTCGATGCTGCGGCGACCATTCGTCAGTACCGGTCTCGCTATTTCAATGAGACGATTCTCCGCGTCATACGCATACTCGGTTTTGCGATTCAACTCGTCTGTCGACGTACGCAAATTGCCCATTCCGTCGTACTGGAACGCCTTGCTGTACCCCATCGCGTCCCATGATTTCGCGATCGAGGGCTGCTGCTGCCCGTAGTTCCATTGCCGGGTCGACAGGTTGCCGTTTGCATCCCGCGTGCCGACGAGATTACCGAGCAGGTCGTAGTAGAACTTCGTCTCCGGCGCAAGCTCGACCTGCGCGCCGTTCGCCAACGTCACCTTGACGGTCGGCTCACGCTTGAGCGTCAAGGCCCCCATCGTGTTGTAGGACAGATAGGTCCAGTTGCCTCGACCATCCCGTTCGGCAGATACCTCCTGGAACGCGTTGTGCTCCTGCATCCGATCGATCGTCATGTCCTTCGCGGTCTGCTCGATCACACCGACAATGTCGACGTTCGTAATCGGATTGTTTCGCGTACCGGTCAGCAGGTAGCTCTGACGCTCGACCAGGACATTGCCGCCGGCATCCTTGGCCAGGTATCGATACTCGAATTCCGTGTGCGTCGGCAACGCCGACGCGTCGAACAGGAAACGCCCCTTGGCATCCCGCGTCAACGTCACTTCGGTAAACGGACGATCGTAGGCGTGGTCCTTCGCCGTGGATTGACGGTAGTACAACGTGATCGTATCGACGTTCGTCAGCGGCAAGCCATCCGTTCCAGTCGGCCTGAACTCGAAAAGGCTCGGGCGCTGGCTGCCCGTCAACGTGACCCGGGAATTGCCGGGCGAGCCGACGGTGATGTCGCCGGCCCCCATCGCCAGCGGCACGCCGGCCGAGTCGTAGGCGGTATATTTGATCGCGTAGGTATATGAGCCGGGCCGCGGTATCAGGCCTCCCGCCATCACATCCCATGCGAAATCGCCATTGCCGAGGCGCGTGATGCGCGAGTAGCGCGTCACGCCGTCCTGCTGCCACGACACCATGAGGTAATCGGTATCGGCGGGTTGCGAATGGAATACGATCGTCGACTTCAGATCGGCAAGGTAGTTGGTGGAAAGCGACGGCGCGCCACCACCGTCCGGCAAGCCGACCGAGCCTAGCACGGCATCCAGCTTCTGGCCGGCCGCGTCGTACAGATCGATTTCCACGTCCCAGTTGCCAGGGCCGTATCCGGACAGATCGATCGCAAACGCGCCGGTAACAGGATCGCGCACAACCGTGCGCGCTTCGCTCCACGCACCGGCGCCCTGCTGTCGAACCTTCACGACGACATGATCGACCAGATGCAGCGCGGAATCGCGCGCCGAATACAGGTTCAAGGTCTGTGGCGCAGCCCAGATGTAGCTGCCCGATGCATCCGCCAGGAAGCCCGGACGGCTGCTTTCCCGATCGACGGGAATCGGTTCGGACGTCACGGAAGCGCTCCCACCGGGTTCGATGTGAACGCGATAACCATCGCGGCGCAGCAACGTGCCCGCCTCACGTCCGTCACTACCGTCCGAAACAGCCAGGAAGATCATCTCGTAATCGCCGGCGGGCAGGCTGCCCGAATCGACGCTGAACGAGTTGGGTTGACTGCCCGGGGCCTTCGGCAACTGCCGGAATGTCGAGTTCGAACCCACCGGCCGATAGTAGAGCGCGCCTCGAGCCCCCTGCGGCAGCGAGTGCTGCGCAACCGTCAATTGATTGGTCGGGGTGTTCAGTTCGAAAAATGCTTCGCCGTCTTTCCTCTCCGTCAGGACCATGTGATCGTTAGCAACGGCCCACATTTTCACCGTTTGCGTAGTCGACCCGATCAACTCGGGTGCTCCACTTCCGCTCTTCGGTTTTGCGTAGAGCTCCAATGTGTATTTGAAGAACGCGTCATTGTTGAAACGACCGAACGCTCGGTTAACCTCGATCGATGCAAAACCGCCCTCAGACGGCAACGCTGCCGCGAAAATTCCCGTTTCAGGCTTATAGTCCGAATTGCCTACCTGCCATGAGACGCGCGCCTCGAGGTCGTAAGCGCCATACGTCCCCGCGAGATCGGGCAATGCCAAGTCGATCGATTTGACAGTGAATGCGGTCGCCAGCCCGCCCAGCGAAATGGCAGCCCAGTTCAGCCCGACGATCGCCCGCGGTGGGAGCATCAACCGGCTCGTCGGAACACCGAGAAAGACGAGCGACTCTCCCGTCCTGGTCGACGCCAACTCCTGGCCCTCATTCGGCCATGTGAGCTTGACTTGCTGGTCCGTTGACCCGACCAACTCCGCGCTGCCGCCGCTTTTAGGCGTGGCATAGATTTCCAGCTTGTATCTGAACTGACTCGTGGCGCTGAGTCTACGATTGAAGTTGAGCCCCAGAGGAATCTGCGTCAACCCGCCTTTTGACGGAATCGTCGACGTCAGGGTGCCCGTCTGCGGAAATTCGCCGTTGCCGTCCGTGACTTCCCACGACACGCGCGCTTCCAGATTGAATTCGCCGGAAAGATCCTGAAGTCTCAGATCAATCGAGTCGACGGAGTAGCGCATATTCAGCGGCGACCTACCCTGCGGTGTCCAATTCAACGCGAGCGATACAGGGCCCAGGCCAGCCGTGCCGCCCCCGACAATCAACCCGGACTCACTGGGCTGCACCGGCCCCGCCACCGGCCGACTCTGCTTCTCGATCCATCCACTAATGCTCAGCTGCGTATTCGCAAACACCCCGCCGTCGATCGGAATGTCGACCGGACTGAAACTGATGCGCGGCACGCTCCCCGACGTCTTCGGCTGGCGAATCTGGACGACCTGGTTACGCGCGTCGTAGCGCGTAAAGGTCTGCATCATGTCGAGCTTCTGCAGCAGCTTCTCGAGATCTTCCCCCGTTTCGATCGTGAGCTCGCGCAAATCAGTCTGCATCGACTCGATCTTCAGCGTCGCATTGCCGTTACGATCGTGAAGGAACAGCCGCGACACGCCGTCGCCGAAATTCGAGCGCACGATCCATCCGGCGTTGTTGTAATCCGCATACTCCTGCCATTCGCCGTTCGCGCCACCGCCGCCGGTCCGACGCGCGACGACCTCGCCGAATGCGTTGTAGTACTGCTCCCGCAACGCGCCGCTCGTCAGCACCGCACCGCCTTGCGGATGGCGCGAACGCGTGATCCGCGATGTCTCGCGCTGCGCGGCGTCGTAAGCGATCTCGGTTTCATCGAGTTGCTGCCGCCCGTCCGCATCCGAGCGCAGATAGCTGACCAGCACCGTGTTGCCCACCGCGTCATAGCCGAACCGCGTCACCACCCCGAGCGCATTCGTCTTCGACGCGAGCCGGCCGCCGGCGCCGTATGCATAGGTCGTCACCTGATCCGCGTCGCCATGCTTCGTCTCCTTGACGACCTGATTCAAACCATCGTATTCGAACGAAATCCGCGCACGCACCTGACGATTCAAATAATCGACGAACTGCGGCAAGGTCTGGCTGGTCTGCCGACCGAGTGCGTCGTACGTGAAGTCGAACTGGCTCCCGTTCGCATCCGTCTTGCGCAGCAGGTGACCCTCGCCATCGTAGACGTAGCGCGAAGTCGCGTCGGCCAGCCGCTCGTCGAGTCGCCCGTTCCCGTCCACTGCCGCATGGCGGACGCCTCCCCGCGTTTCGCTGGTCAGCCGTCCGTTGCCGTCCCATGTGTAGTGCGTGACGCGGTCGTCGGCGCTCGTCGGCCAGTTCGCCGCGAGCGTTTCGGCCAGCGCCGGGTTCGGTGCAATCGGATCGGGATAACGCGACGCGAACCGCGTTTCCGTCAGTACCCGCCCTTCGGCGTCCCGCTCCCAGCGAATTCCGTAGCCCGCGCCATCGACTTCGAGCAGCTTGTTGCCCATGCGATCGTAGAAGCTGAGCGTACGGTTACCGGCCGGATCGGTTCGCTCGATCAAGCGTCCGGCGCCGTCGTAGCGATAGCGCGTGACGAGGTCACTGCCGGCCGTGATGAAATACTCGCCGCGCTGCGTTTCGCCGGCCGACGGATCGAAATACCCGGTCGCCACGCCGAGCACGCGCGATTCGATCAACCGATTGTTCTCGTCGTAGCGGTAGCGGGTCTCCCGAACGCGGCCCGCATCGACCGGATCCGGCGGTTCCGCGCCGTTCGTCGGCGCGACCGGATCACTGAACACCCGCACCGCAATCGGATTGCCCGCCGTGTCGTAAATCCATTGCGTCAGCGTGCCGGTCGCACTCACTTCGGCTGTCTTGCGATTTGCCGCGTCGTAGTACCAGGTGGTCGTCTTGCCGTTCGCATCGGTTTGCCGGATCAGATTGCCGCGCGCATCGTACGCGCGGGTTTCGAACGGCTCCGTCGCGTGCGTTTCGCCCGACGCCGTGCGAATGGTCAACTTGCCGCCCGTCTGGCGGATCAGGCGGCCGAGTGCGTCGTATTCGAAACGCGTGATGCGCTGCTCGGCCAACTCCGCCGCCTCGATCGTCGCGGTGCGACGACCGGCTGCGTCGTACAGGTGAAAGTTCTGTACCGTCCGGCCTTTCGACGTAACAGGCAGCGTCTCGGATATCAGCAGGCCGCGATTGTCGTACCCATACTGGAAGACGGCACCGATCTTGTTCTGATAGAAGATGCGGTCGCCGAACCCGTTGTATCCGTATGACTCGACGCCGCCTTCAGCGTCGGTCGATTTCACCAGACGGTCGAGCTTGTCGTATTCGAGCATCGTCACCGCGGCCGGCCGACCACCTTGCAACCCCGGCAACACCGCGGATACATCGCCGTTTGCGGCGAGCGCCGACCAGTCGAGCGTCCCGCGCTCGAAGCGCGCGACGCGAACCGGCTGCCCCGACGCGCTATATTCGGTCCGGACAACCGCGCCATCCGGGTTCACCTGCGCGACGACGCGGCCGAGACCGTCGTAAAACAGCTTCGCAGCGACACCTTTCGTCACGCGCTCGACTGCATCGCCGAACGCGTCATAGGTCGTTCGATCCGCATGACCGAGCGGATCCGTTGCCTCGATCAACCGGCCGACGGCGTCGTAGCGGTAACGAGTCGCATATCGGTCTATCAGCGCGTTGCGCTGAGCAGCCGTCAACGCAGCGGCCGCCAGCGCGCGGTTCTGTTCATCCACATAGCCGAGCGACTTGCGCTGCGCAAGCGCCCAGTCGCTGTCGGATTCCGCGAGCTCGACGCCGCGCGGATCGACACGAGCGATCACGTTGCCGAACGCGTCGTATCGGTAGTCGAATGCTGCGGCGACCGCCGAGCCGAAGGCGCGCACTTCCCGGGTCATGCGCCCCGCCGCGTCGAACGTCGTGCGTGTCGACACCTGGCGATCCGTGCCGACTGCGGCGATCGTTTCCACCGCGCGACCGAACGCATCCAACACGTAATGCGTCGCAACGCCCGCTGCATCGATGACGCCCGTTATCCGGCCCGCACCGTCGTGACGATATTCCGTCACCGCTGTCGCAGCGACCACCGGTTTGGCGGGCAGAAGTTTTTCGACTGCGCCGAACGGCATGCCGCGCTGCGCGTCCACCGCCTCACCGTAGCGAATGGTCTTCCGAAGCAAGGCGCCGTCGTATTCGTGGCGCGTCAGGTAGCCTTGCGCGTCGATGCTTTCGGTCACCCGGTCGGCATTGTCGTAGCGCCAACTTGCAACACGCGTCAGGATTAACCCCCTTTCCGTCCGCGCCCAATCGAGCATGTCTCTTTCGGTTGGCTCGGTGAAGCCTGCCATGACCTGCCATGCGCTGCGCAACGCATTGACACGCTCGAGCAGATTGCCGTTAACGTCATAGCAATTCTGCGTCACATAACCCAGCGGATCGATGACGAATGCGACCCGGTTTGCTGCGTCATAGACAGTGCGCGTCACGCGACTCTCGCTCCGCGAATCATTGACACCGAGAACCCGCAACTGGTCGCTGATCGCGGCTTCGGTCGCTGGCTGCGTCGCATCTAGCACCTTTCCATGCCGGGCGATCGACACGGCATTGCCGTTACCGTCATAGCGAAACTCGGTCAACGCGCCGAGCGCGTCGAACGTGTAGCGCACCCGCCCGTTGAGGTCGTAGACATGACGCGTCGTTCGGTCCCGGCCGGGTAAAGCCGCGATGCGCGATTCGAGATTGCTGACCGTCAGCACGCCGCCTGCGTCGTCGAGCAATCCGGCATTCGTCGTCGCGTATTGGGTACGCGCCACCACGCGTCCTTCCGCATCGACACGGCTCAGCACGACCGCCCCCGTCGGACCGACCTCGCAGATCCGCCGATTCTCCGCGTCGTAACCGTATCGCGTGACCCCGCCCGCCGCATCGACCACCCGGATCACGTTGCCATTGCCGTCGTAGCGATACGTGGTCGCCAGCGCGAGCCCGTCCGGATCGACGACCGTGCCGACCAGGCGGCCCGCCACGTCGTATTCGTGACGCGTCAAGCGCGCGCCTGCCGTACCCGCACCCTCCGTCACCGTCAGCACCTTGCCGGCACCATCGTATTCGAACGTGGTGCGCAGGTTGAGTCGGCCCTCGCCGGCATCGGTCACGACGGCGACCCGGCGCCCGTTCAGATCGTATTCGGTCGCCACCACGGTGCCCGACGGCTCCGTCGTCCGAACCAGACTCCCCTTCGCGTCGTACACGTAGCGCGTCACGAGATTCAGGCCGTCCGGATCCAGCGTTCGTGTCATCACACGTCCCGCCGCATCGTACCGATAGGTCGTGCGCACGCCGCGCCCATCCATTGTCCCGATCAACTGGCCGACTCGATCGTAACGCTGCCGGGTGACGCCGGTCGGCGAAGTCGTATCGATCAGACGGCCGTCCCTGTCGTACGCGAATTTCGTCGTGACGCCGCGCCCGTCGGTCACCGCGATGGTCTGGCCGAATTCGTCGTAGGTCGTCACGGTCTCGATCCCGTCCGGCATCGAGACCGTGAGTTGACGCTTGTCGGGTGCATAACCGTAACGGGTCGTCGCGCCGGCACGGTCGGTACGCGTCAGCACGTTGCCGAACGCATCGTAGGTCATCCGACTCTGCCGACCGAGGCCGTCGGTCAGCACGACCGTGTTGCCATTGCGATCGTATTCGCGTCGCCGAACGACGCCGTTCGCGTCGACCGCTTCGAGCTCGCGCCCGAAGGCGTCGTACACGGCGTGCGTGACGAGATTCAGGCCGCCCGGATCGACGGTTGTTCGTACGGCTCGCCCAAGCCGGTCGTAGTCGACCGCGCGTATCGAACGCTGGCCCGCTGACAGCGTCTGACGCGTGGCGATCTCGTTGCCGAACGCGTTATAGGTCCGCCAGGTAACGAACGCCTGTGCGTCGACGCTCCGCACCAAGCGCCCCGCCCGGTCATATGCAAAGGTCATGCGCGCCTCCCGGTCGTCGCCGAGCACGAAAACCGCCTGCCGCACGGCGTCGGTCAAGACACCACCGCTCAACCGATCGAGCGCGTCGCGCTCCATACGCCGCGCATAGGCGATCGCCTGCGTCAGATTGCCGAGCGCATCGTAGCGCTGCTCGGCAATCTCGCCGAGTGCATTGATCCGATGGGTCGTACGTCCAGCCGCATCGTAGAAATAGAGGGTACGGCGGCCTTCCGCGTCCGTCGACGAGGTCCGGCGTCCCGCCGCATCATATGCGAAGCGGTCTCCCCATGCTTGCCACACTGCGTCGACCTGCGCTTCGGTCGGCCTGGCGCCCAGCGCGGCGAGTGCCGCCGCGCCCTCTCCCGACAACTGCGCGACCAGCCGCCCCTGTATGTCGTAGCGGTAGTGCCGTGTCCGGCTGCCGGTCGTCTCGCTCGTCACGCGCCCTTCGCTGTCGTACGTGTAGCGTGTCGCGGATGTTCCCAGCATCGTGCCGGTGGTTCGTTCGAGGAGGCGGCCCATCGCATCGTAGCGGTACGTGGTCCGCTCCTGCTTCGTCGAGGCAGCCTGCCAGTATTTCACCGTCTCGGCGGCGTCGAGCACATAGTTTTGGGTCTTCTCGAGCGGTCCCGACGGCCGCCCGTTCGGCGTCGTGCCGGGCTGCGCGAACGGTCGGTGGCCGAACATCGCGTTCTGGACCACCGCATCGTCCATGAACGAGCCGAAGACGAATTCGACCCGGTGATCGTTGGCCGGGATGACGCCCGCGACGTCGATCGCGTAGCGCCGAGCGGTCGTGGACATCACGTCCACCTTGCCGACGTCCCTGCCGTCGACACGGATCGTGAGCACCGCGCCAGTCAGCTTGGGACGCTCCAGCCTCGCCTCGAACGTCAGTCGTACGGTCTGCGGCGTGCGCAATGCGTCCGGGTCCACTCGTTCGCTGCGAATACGCTGCGCCACGTTGCCGAACTCGTCGTACTCGTACACGGTCGAGTGCCCTTCGCCGTCGATTTCCGTGCGCAGCAGGCCGCGCGCATCGTAGCTCGCCTGCTCGCGAACGTCGTTGGCGCTTTCCGCGGGACGGAAATCGAGCACGGACGCCGACGCGCGCTTCGCATCCGCAACGGCGGTCGCATAGCGAATCGTCGCGATACGCCGGCCCGCCATGTCGTACTGGTATTCGGTCAGATAGCCATCCGCGTCGAGCTGCCCGCGCAACAGGCCGCCAGCGTCATAGAAATAGCGCGTGCTGCGGTCGGCGGCCGACTCGGCTGGCGCAGCGCCGGCCATCGGATCACCATCGCTCGCGTCGACGCGCGTCGCATACTGGAGGGTCTGCAGCAACCGGCCCGCATCGTCGTACCGGTACTCGGTCAGCGCTCCATCGCCGTTCATGCTGCGCACAAGCCGGCCCGCGCCGTCATACGTACGCCATTGGATCTGATCGGCTCCATGCGACGCGGGACGCACACGCTCGAGCACGGCAGAGCCGGCCGATCCGTCGGCATCCGCTAGCGCTGCCAGCTGTGCGGCCGCCAGCGGCGTCGCATAGCGGATCGTGCGCGCGATCTGCCCTGCCGGCGTGTACACGTATTCGGTCAAACCGCCAGCCGCGTCGATCTGCGCGATCTTGCGGCCGGCCGCATCGTGCAGATAATGCGAGCGCTGGCCGACCGCATCGGTTTCCATACGCAGCCTGCCAGCAGCGTCGTAGGTATAGCCGACCTGAGACAACAGCACGTCCGCCGCGGACTCGGCGAGCGCCACCAATTCACCTGCTGCGTTGAACGTCGACGTCCGCGTGAGGCCGTTGGCAAACGTGACGATGGTCTGGTGACGCGCATCGTCATAACGATAGAGCGTCAACGTGCCGTCGAAACGGCGCGCCGACAGCATTCGCCCGAGCCCGTCATAAGCGAACTGCTCGATCTGCTGTTTTCCCGGCGCACCGATATGTCGTTGCAGCAAACGTCCGAACGGATCGTAGACGTAGCGGGTCTGCGTCACTTCACCGGCCCCCGCGCGTGCATCGCCCGAACCATCCTTCAGCAGACGGCCGTAGCGCGTGACGCTCGCGACGTTGCCGCGAAAATCGTACGCCGTGTCGGTGCGGCTACCGGCGCTCTTGTCAGCCAGGCCGGCGACCCAGCGGTTCAGCTCGGTCTCGCCGAACGCGGTTCCCTCATAGCCCGCGCCCGCATACGTCAAAACCGAAATCTGCTGGCCGAGTGCGTTGTAACGGTATTCGGTCACGCGCTGCTGTGCATCGACGACGAACCGGAGATGGCGCCGCGCGTCGTACACGTAGGTCGTACTGGCGCGTTCTCCGCCCGCCTCACCGACGCGGGTGATCTCCTCGAGCAATTCGTTGTGCGCGCCATAGCGCCACTCGACGACGCCGCCTGCCGCATCGCGCTGCCAGACACGGTTGCCGTTCGCATCGTAGCGATATTCGACGCCGCCGCCCGCCTCCTCCACCTTCACGACATTGCCGGCCGCATCGTAATGAAACCGTTGCGCGCCGCCCGCAGGCGGCACGCTCTCGACGAGCCGGCCCCGGTCGTCATACGCCAGCACGGTCGCCGCCCCGAGCGGATCGGTGATCGTCGTCCGGCGCGCGTCGAGATCGTAGGCAAGACGCGTGACGCGCGCGACGCCGCCGTCGGCACGCCGTGCGATGCTCGTCACCCGGTATTCGCCGCCCAGCAGCGCGTAAGTGAATGCCAGCTCGGCGCCATCCGATTGCGCGATCGCCGCCACTCGGTCGCTGTTGCCATCGTAGCTATAGGTCGTCGTGAATACCCGGCCGTCGGCAATGCTATTGTCGTCGGGCGAGAGATCGACGGTCACCGTCGACAGGCGGCCCGCCGTATCGTATCCGTAACGCACCGCGGTCGATGTGCGCTGGCTGCCGTTGCTGTCCGTATAAACGGTGCGCAAGCGCGCGAGCCGGCCGCCCACATAATCGAGATAGGTCGACTCGCCGCTCGCGGTACTCACTCGACTCAGCAAGCCTGCGCTGTCATAGGCGTAATCGACACGGTTGCCATCGCTGTCGGTGCTCGAGAGCAGGCGCCCGCCGCGCACGGCATCGTAGCGCTCGGCCACGCGCTTGCCGCCATCCTGCCAATCCCACTGCCGCAGGCCAGCGTCGTACGCCAGCGTCGCCCGCGCACCCACGCCGCTCGTCGCGACATAGAGCCGCCGCTGCGCGTCGTAACCGTAGATGATCGTCGAGCCATCCCAATCGGTTCGCGTCACCGTACTGCCAACCTCGTTGAGCTTGCCGGTCAACTCACCCACCGTGCGTGCCCCGCCCGGACGCCAGCCATCCGCGGCCACGCGCCCCTGGCTGTTGTATGCGCGGTGTATCGCGCCATTCACACCTCGGCCGATCAGCATCAGGTCGAGATCCTGAACCATCAGGTTGCCGTTCGCCGCGTTCACGTAGACCTGCTCGCGAGCCTGACCGAACGACGCGGTACCCAGTTGGCCGCGCGCCCCCAGCCCCAATGCCGATGACGATTGCAAGCCCAACCCGTTGCCCGTGACGATCGCTACCATGGCGTCCCTCGATCTTGTTCGTGATGTAAATCGCGCACCACTGGAAATACGGCACGCGTTGCAAACAGGTTGTCGAAGGATTTCGTCGATGGTTTAGTCGCCGGTCCCTCGACGCCCTGCCGCCCGCCCCTCTTGCCATCAGACAAGATCGAACGACGACGCGCACGAATCAGACACGGTCCGAATCGCCATCTTTTCGGCCAACCAATCAATTTCGAGATGAAGGTCGAAAGCCGAGACGATTTGGTCAATGAGCGCATGCACTGTTATGCTGGGTTCCGGCGCCGCACGCGTGCGTCGTTCGTCGCGCCTCTCGTCGCATTTCGTGATCGCGCGCCCGCAACCCGTCGATCGATCAGGAATCCAATACGATGCCGACTCAACCTTCCTCTCCCGCTTCCGACATGATGGCGACGGTCCGCGTCGAGCGGCTGATGTCATTCCTGGATGCGGACCCCGACAATCTCAATTTGCTGGCCGATGCGGCCGATGCCGCGTTCGACGCGAACGACGTCGCCTTGTGCGACGCGCTGCTCGATCGCCACGCCGCCCACGCACCGCTGCCACCTGCACTCGCTCACCTGCGAGGCCTGGCCGCGCTGTCGCAGCGTCGATTCGACGCCGCGCTACGCGCATTCGCGCCGCTGCTCGCGACGCACGGCGACGGGGCGATCCGCTACAACGCCGCTTACGCAACCGCGATGCTCGGCCGCTTCGACGAAGCGCTCGACATGCTCGACGACGCCGCGGTCGCTGGCGTCCCCGGCGCGATTCCATTGACGCTGCGCGTGCTTCATCATCTGGGCCGACTCGACGACGCGATCGCACTCGGCCGGCTCCACGTCGACCGCCCCGACGCCAGCCCCGACCTGTACGGCGCACTCGCCACCGCACTCTTCGACGCAGCGAACCTCGACGAAGCACGCCGTTGCGCCGAATCGGCCGCCGACACAGTCGACGGCCTCACCGTGCGCGGCCTCCTTGCGCTCGACGGCCCATCGGTCGACACGGCACGCGAGCTGTTCCGGCGCGCGCTCGCGCTCAACCCCGACAGCGCTCGCGCAACGCTCGGCATGGGTCTCGTCGAACTGTCCGAACGGCATTTCGCCACCGCCTGCAAATTGCTCGACCAGGCTGCAAACAGCTTGAAAGTCCACCCAGGTGCCTGGGCCGCCGCCGCTTGGGGCCAGTTGTTCGATGGCGCTCCGGATGCCGCGCGCCCCCGCTTCGAACACGCGGCGGCGCTGGATCGCGGCTTCGCCGACGCACATGGCGGTCTGGCGGTGGTCTGTGTCCACGAAGGCCGCATAGATGAAGCGAAACACCATGCGGAAATCGCGCGGCGGCTCGACGCCTCGTGCCTGTCCGCCGCGCTGGCCGAAAGCCTGCTGGCGACACGGGCCGGGGATGAACGGAAAGCCGGCGAGATTCGACAGGCGGCGCTCGACCGACCGCTCGGTCCTGACGGCAGGACCCTCGCGCAAGCGCTGTCGATGCGCGCCGGACGCGGCGCATGACGTGGCGCGCAAGCGACGGTGCGTCCGACCATCGCTTGCGGCCCGCGCGCCGCGCTTGCTACACTGCGCGCCTGTTCCTCATACCGGACGCCAGCCAAAGTGAACAACTAAGCCTTCCCAAAATGTTTTCGCCGCCGTGCCACGCACGCCGCGCGCGAAGGTCTTCACGCATTTTTGGAGGTGCTTATGGCTGCAGCCACGCCCACCGGCGCGCTCGTCGCGCTTCATCACGTTTCCTTCCGCTTCGACGACGGCTTCACGCTGTTCGATTCGCTCGACCTTTCCATCGATCGCACGCCGACCGGCATCGTCGGCCGCAACGGCATCGGCAAGAGCCAGCTCGCGCAATTGATCGCGGGGTACTGCACTCCAAGCGCGGGGACGATCGAGCGGCACACGCACGTCGTCTACGTCGCGCAGCAGCACGACTACGGCGACATATCGGCCGGCTCGCGAACCGTCGCGCAGATCGCCGCGCTCGATGCACCGCTCGGCGCGCTCGCGCGTCTCGCCGACGGCCGCGCGGAACCGCACGACTTCGACCTGATCGGCGATCGCTGGGATCTCGCGGAGCGGCTGCGCACCGCGCTCGACGCAGCCGGCCTGGACGACGTGCAACCCGACACGCCCGCGCAGGCACTGAGCGGCGGGCAGCTCGCGCGCGTCGCGCTGATCGGCGCGCTGCTCTCCGGCGCGGGCTTGCTCGTGCTCGACGAACCGACCAACCATCTCGACGCGTCGGGCCGTGCGTGGCTGCGCGCGGCGCTCGACGGCTGGCACGGTGGCCTCGTCATCGTGAGCCACGACCGTGCGCTGCTCGCCGACGTGCAGCGCATCGTCGAGCTGACGACACAAGGCGTGCGCTCGTACGGCGGCAACTACGCGCTCTATCGTGCGCAGCGTGACGCGGAACAGGATGCCGCGCAGTCCGCGCTCGACAACGCGCGTGCCGAACGCGGACGCGTCAGGCGCAGGCTCGAACAGGAACACGACACGATCCAGCGTCACGCGGCCGCGTCGCTGCGCGACGCGAAGACGGCCAACCTGTCGTCGGGGGCAAAACAGAGTCGCAAGGGTGCGGCGCGCAGCATCATGGGCACGGTGCGGCGCCACCAGAACGAATTCAAGGCGACGCTCGACGAACGCGTACAGGAAGCGGCCGCGCGCGTCGAAGCCGATGCGCCCGTGCTCGTGTCGCTGCCGGGCACCGAGGTCAGCGCACGCCGTCAGCTGTTCACGCTCGACCGCGCGCAACTGCCGTGGCGCATCGCCGGCGATGCCGACGCGATCACGTGGTCGGCCAGCGGCCCGGTGCGCATTGCATTGACGGGCCCGAACGGCTGCGGCAAATCGACGTTGCTGCGCATGCTCGCGGGCGAGCTTTCGCCGCGCTCAGGCGCGTGCACGACACACGTGAGCGCCGCGTATCTCGACCAGCGACTCGCGCTGCTCGATCCCGATCGCTCGATCGTCGAGCAACTGGGGCTGCTCGATACGCCGCTCGCCGAAGGCGACCTGCGCAGCCGGCTCGCGCTGTTGCAGCTCGACGCGGTACGCGCAACGCAGCCGGCGCGGCAGCTGAGCGGCGGCGAACGGCTGAAGGCCGCGCTCGCGTGCGCGTTGTGGCGCGGCACGCCCGCGCAACTGCTGCTGCTCGACGAGCCGACCAATCACCTCGACCTAGAATCGGTGCGGGCGATCGAAGCCGCACTGGCGGGCTTCCCCGGCGCGATCGTGGTCGCGTCGCACGACCCCGCGTTTCTCGCGGCGCTCGACCCGACGCACACGATGCAATGGCATCGCGACGGGTGGCGCTACGAACCCGTCGCTTGAGGAGAACGAAACGGTGTCAGCCGGCGGTGCGGAACCGCAGCACACCGTCGTCGCCCTGCTCGCGCACGAGCTCACCCGCGAGCCACAGCAGGTTCAGGTGCGCGAGCGCCTCGCCGAGCGCGAACGTCATCTGGTGGATGTCGAGTTCGCGGCGGCGGAACATGATCGGCACGATGTCGGCCGCGCTCATCGGCTGTTCCGCGCAGGCGACGCGCACTTCGGCCAGGCGCGCGTCGTGGTGTTCGCGCAGTTGCGTGATGCGCGTGCGCACGCCGCGGAACGGCTTGCCGTGCGACGGCAGCACCAGCGTATCGGGCGCCATCGTCTCGTAGCGGCCGAGCGACTGCAGGTACAAGGCGAGCGGGTTCGCTTCCGGTTCGAGGTCGAACACGGACACGTTCGTCGAGATGCGCGGCAGCACCATGTCGCCGGAGATCAGCACGCCGTCCGCTTCGCTGTGCAGCGCGCAATGTTCAGGCGAATGGCCGAAGCCGGTCACGACGCGCCAAGTGCGCGCGCCGATCGTCACCGCGTCGCCTTCGCGCAAGCGCCGGTAGCGCGGCGGCACGGCCGGCACGAGATCCGAGTAGTAGTTGCGGCGGTTGCGCAGCTTGTCGAGCGCGGCCGGATCGGTCAGCCCGTGGCGCGCGAAGTGATCGGCGGCGGCCGCGCCGCCCGCGTTCGAGCCGTTGCCGGCCGCCATCAGGCAGCCGAACATGTACTCGCCGAGCGTCATCCACAGCCGCACGTTCCAGCGGCCCTTGTCGCCGCCTTCGCACAGCCAGTTCGCGAGGCCGAAGTGATCGGGGTGGCAATGCGTGACGAGCACGCGCAGCACGGGCAGGCCGTCGAGATGCGTGTCGAAGATCTGCTCCCAGTGCGTGCGGATCGCATCCGACGCGATCCCGCAATCGACGATCGTCCAGCCGGCCTGCCCGTCGATTTCGTCGCGCAGCAGCCAGAGGTTGATGTGATCGAGCGAGAACGGCAGCGGCATGCGCAGCCAGCGCACGCCGGGCGCGACCTCGAACGTGTCGCCCGCGGCGGGCAGCGTATCGGCGAAGGGATAGTCGAGTTGGTGTTCCAGTGCGTTCATCGGTGGGGCGTCTCGTCGTTATCGGTGCGATTGCGCGCCGGCGGCAGGCCGCGGCGGGCGTTCCGCCGATTCTATCGCCGTCCCGAGGAACGCGTGCCCGGCGGCTTGCTGCCCGTCAAAAAAAGTTCGTGCCAGAATCGGTTCCGTACCCGTATCTTTACGCGAAGATGCACCGAACGGCACCCAACGGCGGGCAACCCGCCGCTTGCCGGCCAGCCGCGCCTTGCCGCAAAGCCCTTGAACCGCCCGCTTGGGCGCTAAAATGGCGAGTGCTTACAGCCCCTCCCGAACGAGCCTGCACGCGATGAATCACTTCCCCAAACTGCTGTCCTCGCAGATCGGTTTCGACGTCGCGCAGACGATGCTCGAAAACTTCGACCGCCATTACCGGATCTTCCGCGAGGCGGCCGTCGAGGCGAAGACGCTGTTCGAGCGCGGCGACTGGCATGGGCTGCAGCGGCTCGCGCGCGAGCGGATCACGTCGTACGACGATCGCGTGAAGGAATGCGTCGAGGTGCTGGAAGACGAATACGACGCGGAGAACATCGACGACGAAGTGTGGCAGCAGATCAAGCTGCACTACATCGGCCTGCTCACGTCGCACCGCCAGCCCGAGTGCGCGGAGACCTTCTTCAATTCGGTGTGCTGCAAGATCCTGCACCGCTCGTACTTCAGCAACGATTTCATCTTCGTGCGCCCGGCGATCTCGACCGAGTATCTGGAGAACGACGAGCCGGCCGCGAAGCCGACCTACCGCGCGTACTATCCGGGCACCGACGGGCTCGCGGCCACGCTCGAGCGGATCGTCACGAACTTCCAGCTCGAGCCGGCGTTCGACGATCTCCCGCGCGACATCGCATGCGTGATGCAGGCGATCCACGACGAATTCGGCCACTTCGACGAAGCGCCGAATTTCCAGATCCACGTGCTGTCGTCGCTGTTCTTCCGCAACAAGAGCGCGTACATCGTCGGCCGCATCATCAACGCCGACCGCGTGCTGCCGTTCGCGGTGCCGATCCGCCACGTGCGCCCGGGCGTGCTCGCGCTCGACACCGTGCTGCTGCGCCGCGACCAGCTGATGATCATCTTCGGCTTCTCGCACTCGTATTTCCTCGTCGACATGGGCGTGCCGTCCGCGTACGTCGACTTCCTGTGCACGATCATGCCCGGCAAGCCGAAGGCGGAGATCTACACGTCGGTCGGCCTGCAGAAGCAGGGCAAGAACCTGTTCTATCGCGACCTGCTGCACCATCTGTCGCATTCGAGCGACCGCTTCATCATCGCGCCCGGGATCAAGGGCCTCGTGATGCTCGTGTTCACACTGCCGTCGTTCCCGTACGTGTTCAAGATCATCAAGGATCAGTTCCCGCCGCCGAAGGAAACGACGCGCGCGCAGATCATGGAGAAGTACCAGCTCGTGAAGCGCCACGACCGCCTCGGGCGAATGGCCGACACGCTCGAGTACTCGAGCGTCGCGCTGCCGCTCGCGCGGCTCGACCACGCGCTCGTGCGCGAGCTGGAGAAGGAAGTGCCGTCGCTGCTCGAATACGAGGACGGCAATCTCGTGATCGAGCACCTGTACATCGAGCGCCGGATGACGCCGCTCAACCTGTACCTGCAGAACGGCTCCGATGCCGACGTCGAGCACGGCGTGAAGGAGTACGGCAACGCGGTGAAGGAGCTGATGAAGGCGAACATCTTCCCCGGCGACATGCTGTACAAGAACTTCGGCGTCACGCGCCACGGCCGCGTGGTGTTCTACGACTACGACGAGATCGAGTACCTGACCGACTGCAACGTGCGCCGCGTGCCGGCGCCGCGCAACGAGGAAGACGAGCTGTCCGGCGAACCGTGGTATACCGTCGGCCCGCACGACATCTTTCCGGAGACCTACGGGCCGTTCCTGCTCGGCGACCCGCGCGTGCGCGACGTCTTCATGAAGCATCACGCGGACTTTTTCGATCCCGCGCTGTGGCAGGCCAGCAAGGACAAGCTGATCCAGGGCGAATTGCCCGACTTTTATCCGTACGACACCGCGCTGCGCTTTTGCGTGCGCTACCCCGCGCGCTTCGGCGCGAGTGACCAGAACGAGGGCGCCGGCGACGCGCAGCGCGCCGCCTGACGCCCGCTAGACCGCACCGATTGCGACCCGATTTCCGTCAACGGAATCCACATCGATGAACCCCCAAGACAATCCGCTTTCACACCTGTTCGACAACAACGACGCCTGGGTCAAGCACAAGCTCGAGGACGACCCGCAGTTCTTCGCGCGTCTCGCCCACCAGCAGGCGCCGGAATATCTGTGGATCGGCTGCTCGGATTCGCGCGTACCCGCGAACGAGATCATCGGCCTGCCGCCGGGCGAAGTGTTCGTCCACCGCAATATCGCGAACGTGGTCGTGCACAGCGACCTGAACTGCCTGTCGGTGATCCAGTTCGCGGTCGACATCCTGCGCGTGAAGCACATCATGGTGGTCGGCCACTACGGCTGCTCGGGCGTGAACGCCGCCCTGCTCAACCGCCGCGTCGGCCTCGCCGACAACTGGCTGCATCACGTGCAGGACGTGCGCGAACGCCACACGGCGCTGCTCGACGCATGGCCGGTGGGCGAAGCGCGCTATCGCCGCCTGATCGAGCTGAACGCGATCGAGCAGGTCGTCAACGTGTGCCGCACGACGATCGTCAACGACGCGTGGGCGCGCGGCCAGTCGCTCACCGTGCACGGGCTCGTGTACGGCGTGCATGACGGCCGGATGCGCAACCTCGGGATGGCCGTGTCGAGCTTCGACGCGCTCGACGAGACCTACAAGCGCTGCGTGGCCGCGCTCGTCGCTGGCGGCGAGCATGCCCCGGACAACGACATGATCGCGGCGGACGCCGCACGGCTCGAAGGCGTCGCGCAGGCGGTCGCCGCCACGCTGAAGCCGTGCGACGACGCAAAGTAACGCGCTAGCCAGCGCAGCGGATCGCTACGCTGGCGTGCCGCTGCGCCACCCATCGAACGGATCTGACCCCGGCACTGCTGCCACGGCGGCGCCAAGCAAAGGAGCGACGGGCATGAAAACCGCATTGATCGTCGGTGCATCGCGCGGCCTCGGCCGCGAATTCGTCCGCCAATACCGGCGCGACGGCTGGAACGTGATCGCCACCGCGCGCGACGACGCGTCGCTCGACGCGCTGCGCGCGCTCGGCGCGCAGGCCCATGCGCTCGACATCACGCAGCCCGAGCAGATCGCGGCGCTCGGCTGGAAGCTCGACGGCGAGCGGCTCGATGCGGCCGTGCTGGTGTCGGGGGTGTACGGGCCGCGCACCGAGGGGGTCGAGACGGTCACCGCCGAGGATTTCGACGCGGTGATGCATACGAACGTGCGCGGGCCGATGCAGTTGCTGCCGATCGTGCTGCCGCTCGTCGAGGACGCGCGCGGCGTGCTGGCCGTCGTGTCGAGCCGGATGGGCAGCATCGCCGAGGCGACCGGCACGACCGGCTGGCTGTACCGCGCGAGCAAGGCCGCGCTGAACGACGCGCTGCGCATCGCGTCGCTGCAGACGCGCCACGCCGCGTGCATTTCGCTCCATCCCGGCTGGGTGCGCACCGACATGGGCGGCGCGCAGGCCGCGATCGACCCGGAAACCAGCGTGGCCGGCATGCGCCGCGTGATCGCCGAATCCGGCGCGGACGTATCGCAGGCAAACGGCCGTTTCTTCCAGTACGACGGTATCGAGCTGAGCTGGTGAACTGGTAGGCAGCCGACAACCTAGCGTCGTTAATTCCTGTTTCGCATGATTTTGAACCGACCTGACGCGTGCCCGTGCGGCGGCGCGTCCCCCGCTCCCGCCGGCAAAGCGCCGGCGCCCCGCTATGCGGCCTGCTGCGGCCGCTTCATCGACGGCGGCGAAGCCGCGCCGACCGCGCTCGAGTTGATGCGCTCGCGGTACAGCGCGTACGTGCTCGGCGCGACCGACTACCTGCGCGCGACCTGGGCCGCACGCACCTGCCCGCCCGATCTCGATACCGACCCCGAAGCGCCCGACGCGCCGCGCTGGCTCGGCCTCGCGGTCAAACGCCACGCGCCGCTCGACGAGCGCCACGCGGAGGTCGAGTTCGTGGCCCGCTACAAGGTTGGCGGACGCGCTTACCGGCTCCACGAGACGAGCCGTTTCGAGCGCGACGAACAGGGTTTCTGGCGCTACGTCGACGGCGAAGTCAGTGAACGTTGACAAATAGTTGCTGTGTCAGACGCCGGGTAATTCCCGCATTGCACAACCCCATTTTGTCCGGCTACGATGACCTCGAATTGGTCATGTTGCATGGCAGGGCTTACGAATGGCGTTCAGCAAGGGATTGGTGGGATGGATGGCGGCGTGTGCGCTGTCGGCCGCTCAGGCCGGTACGCTGCCGAACGCCAATACGGGGACGGGTGCCGGCGCCAGCGGGTCGCTCGCCCACGCCGAACGCTTCGACTACGCCGATTCGAACCTGCCGCAGGTCGCCGCCGACCTGAACGAACAGATCCTCCGCATTCCGGCCGACGCATCGGGCGCCGTCACGCTCGAGGCCACGCTCTTCAAGCCGAACGGGCCCGGCCCGTTCCCGCTCGTCGTCTTCAACCACGGCAAGAACACCGGCGATCTCCATCAGCAGCCGCGCAGCCGGCCGCTCGCGTTCGCGCGCGAATTCGTGCGCCGCGGCTATGCGGTGATCGCGCCGAACCGCCAGGGCTTCGCGGGCTCGGACGGCACGTACCAGCAGGAAGGCTGCAACGTCGGCAAGAACGGCCTCGCGCAGGCGGCCGACGTCGACGCGACGGTGCGCTACATGTCGCACCAGTCGTACGTCGATGCGTCGCGCATCGTCGTCGCCGGCACGTCGCACGGCGGCCTCGTATCGGTCGCGTACGGCACCGAAGCCGCACCGGGCGTGCGCGGCATCATCAACTTCTCCGGCGGGCTGCGCCAGGACCTCTGCGACGGCTGGCAGAAAAACCTCGTCGATGCGTTCGACCAGTACGGCGCCCATACGGCCGTGCGGTCGCTGTGGCTGTATGGCGACAACGACTCGGTGTGGACGCCCGGGCTCGTCGCGCAAATGCACGACGCGTACGTTTCGCATGGCACGCAGGCCCAGTTCATCGATTTCGGCCGCTACAAGGACGACGCGCACCGGCTGATCGTCGATCGCGACGGCGTGCCCGTGTGGTGGCCGGCCGTCAACGCGTTCCTCGCGCAGCTGAACCTGCCGACGTCGGTGCGCTACGCGGTCGCGAACCCGCACGAGCCGAAGGCGAGCGGCTATGCGTCGATCGACGCGGTCAACGCCGTGCCGTATGTCGACGAAGCCGGCCGTGAAGGCTACCGCCGCTTCCTGAACCAGCATCCGAGCCGCGCGTTCGCGGTGTCGTCGGAAGGCGCGTGGTCGTGGGCCGAAGGCGGCGACGATCCGATGGCGCTCGCGCTCGACAACTGCTCGAAGCAGGGCGCAGGTTCGTGCCGGCTGTATGCGGTCAACGACCGGGTCGTGTGGAACGACGCGACGCAGACGGCCGACAACGACGACGGCAACGCACGCGACACCGGCACGCCGGCGCTGGCTTCGCGCTGACGCAAGTCCGTCATTTCCCTCCCCTCGCCCGTCACGCCGAGGCCATCTCAGCGCCTCACTTCACGCCTCGCTCGTGCTCGTAAAATCGAGCGCAATCCGGGGAACGCTCGTTTTTACGAGCATCCAGCTTGAATTCATGTAGCCGTGATCGTTATTTCGATCCCTGTCGACATAACGATCGATTTTACGAACATGAAGGTTAATCAAGCCGCCGCCGGCCCAACCGTTCTCGCGGAAGCCGCCCTCGTTGGCGAAGCGCTCGCCCGTCTGCGCGTTTCGCGCCGCGTTCAGCAAAACGAGGCGTCGAGAAAGGCGATCCTGGCGTCGCCCTGGGGCAGTGGCTTCGGTATCTCGACGCGATTGGTCACCCGCCGGCCTGATCGGGCAACGCGCGACGCTGGATCATTCGATCTCCCCGTGTCGCCACAAACCACCCATTTCATCATTCCCCATATTTCTGCGCCGTCACGCCCCATCCGCCCCACGATTTTTTTCAGTTGGGGGGCCTCACTCGAACGCCGTCATCTGCGGTCATTTCGGGATATCTGAACTGTACCGTCCCGAGCCGCCCCGATCTGCGTCGAACTCCCGCCCGGCAAGGCTTTGCGGTGTTTGTAACCGGTAGTGCAACGGGTCGCGGAACACGCTAATCTCAGCGCGTTTCGTGTCCCGCCGCGCGGCATCCCGTCGATGCCGCGCAGCCGTTTTATCCCCCGGAGTCGCCTTGAGTACGCCAGCCACCGACGACTGGGTCGCGCGCAGCCTGCGCGCGGTCTGGCATCCCTGCACCCAGATGAAGCATCACGAGCGCCTGCCGCTGATCCCCGTCGCGCGCGGCGCGGGCCTGTGGCTGTACGACCGTGACGGCCGCCGCTACTTCGACGCGATCAGCTCGTGGTGGGTCAACCTGTTCGGCCATGCGAACCCGGACATCAACGCGGCGCTGAAGAACCAGCTCGACACGCTCGAGCACGCGATGCTCGCCGGCTGCACGCACGAGCCCGCGATCGAACTCGCGGAGCGGCTGCACGCGCTGACCCAGCGCACGCTCGGCCATGCGTTCTTCGCGTCGGACGGTGCGTCGGCGGTCGAGATCGCGCTGAAGATGAGCTTCCACGCGTGGCGCAACCGCGGCTGCGCGAACAAGCAGGAATTCGTCTGCGTCGCCAACAGCTATCACGGCGAGACGATCGGCGCGCTCGGCGTGACCGACGTCGCGCTGTTCAAGGACGCGTACGACCCGCTGATCCGCCATGCGCACGTCGTCGCGTCACCCGACGCACGCGGCGCGCTGCCGGGCGAAACGGCCGCCGACGTCGCGGGCCGCGCGCTTGCGGACGTGCGGCGCCTGTTCGTCGAGCGCGGCGACCGGATCGCCGCGCTGATCGTCGAGCCGCTCGTGCAGTGCGCGGCCGGCATGGCAATGCACGATCCGTCGTACGTCCGCGGGCTGCGCACGCTGTGCGACGAATTCGGCGTGCACCTGATCGCCGACGAGATCGCGGTCGGCTGCGGCCGCACCGGCACTTTCTTCGCGTGCGAGCAGGCCGGCGTGTGGCCCGATTTCCTGTGCCTGTCGAAAGGCATCAGCGGCGGCTACCTGCCGCTGTCGCTCGTGCTCACGCGCGATGACGTGTTCGCCGCGTTCTACGACGACGACACGACGCGCGGCTTCCTGCACTCGCATTCGTACACGGGCAACCCGCTCGCGTGCCGCGCGGCGGTCGCGACGCTCGACCTGTTCGAGCGCGACGACGTGCTCGCAGCCAATGCCCGCAAGTCGGCGACGCTGCGCGCCGCGCTCGCGCCGCTCGATGCGCACCCGCAGGTACGGCACCTGCGCGAGCGCGGCACGCTGTTCGCGTTCGACGTCGCGCTCGACGGCGACGCGGCGCGCGGCTTCTCGCGTCGCTTCTTCGAGCGCGCGCTGGAACGCGAGCTGCTGCTGCGCCCGATCGGCACGACCGTGTACCTGATGCCGCCGTACGTGATGAGCGACGACGACATCGCTTGGCTCGCGCAAAGCACGCGCGACACGCTCGATGCAACGCTCGCGGAGATCACCGGATGACACAACAGCCCCCACGCTCACTTCGTTCACTGCCCCCCGAGGGGGCGGCTGCCTCCCTTGGGGCGGCCCGGCGGGAGGCAGCGACGAACCCTCTGCTCGATACCCTGCAACGCGGCCTCGCCGCGCTCGACGCGCAAGGGCTGCGCCGCGTGCGCCGCACCGCCGACACCGCGTGCGATGCGCGCATGACCGTCGACGGTCGCGAGATCATCGGCTTCGCGAGCAACGACTATCTCGGCCTCGCCGCGCATCCGGCGCTCGTCGCCGCGTTCGCCGAAGGCGCGCAGCGCTACGGCTCCGGCAGCGGCGGCTCACACCTGCTCGGCGGCCATTCGCGTGCGCACGCGACGCTCGAAGAAGAACTCGCGGCCTTCTCGGGCGGCTTCTCCGACGCGCCGCGCGCGCTGTACTTCAGCACCGGCTACATGGCGAACCTCGCCGCGATGACGGCGCTCACCGGCAAAGGCGCGACGATCTTCTCCGACGCGCTGAACCACGCGTCGCTGATCGACGGCATGCGGCTGTCGCGCGCGAACGTGCAGGTCTATCCGCATGCGGACACGGCCGCGCTCGCCGCGTTGCTCGACGCATCGGATGCCGAAACGAAGCTGATCGTCAGCGACACGGTGTTCAGCATGGATGGCGACATCGCGCCGCTCGACGAACTCGTCGCGCTGGCCGAACGCCACGGCGCGTGGCTCGTCGTCGACGATGCGCACGGCTTCGGCGTGCTCGGCCCGCAAGGCCGCGGCGCGCTCGCGGCCGCCGCGCTGCGCTCGCCGCATCTCGTATACGTCGGCACGCTCGGCAAGGCCGCCGGCGTCGCGGGCGCGTTCGTGATCGCGCACGAGACCGTGATCGAATGGATGATCCAGCGCGCGCGCAGCTACATCTTCACGACGGCCGCGCCGCCGGCCGTCGCGCACGCGGTATCGGCCAGCCTGAAGGTGATCGCGGGCGACGAAGGCGACGCGCGTCGCGCGCATCTCGCCGCGCTGATCGACCGCACGCGCGCGCTGCTGCGCAACACGCGCTGGCAGCCGGTCGATTCGCACACGGCCGTGCAGCCGCTCGTGATCGGCAGCAACGACGCGACGCTCGCGGCGATGCGCGCGCTCGATGCGCACGGCCTGTGGGTGCCCGCGATCCGGCCGCCGACGGTGCCCGTCGGCACGTCGCGGCTGCGCGTGTCGCTGTCGGCCGCGCATTCGTTCGACGATCTCGCGCGGCTCGAAGCCGCGCTGATCGAAGCCAGTGAGGCGCAGGCCGCGCAGGAGGCAGAACAGCCCCCACGCTCACTTCGTTCGCTGTCGACCGGAGTTGGCGCTTCAGCGCTTACTCCGGTCCCATGCACGGCTCCCCCCGAGGGGGCTGCAGCCTCCCTTGGGGCGGCCCGGCGGGAGACTGCGGCATGACCGCCCCGCTCTCGCTGTTCGTTACCGGCACCGACACCGAAATCGGCAAGACCTTCGTCTCAGCCGCGATGCTGCACGGCTTCGCGCGGCATGGCCTGTGCGCGGCCGCGCTGAAACCCGTCGCGGCCGGCGCGTATGAACGCGACGGCGTGTGGCGCAACGAGGACGCCGACCAGCTCGACGCGGCCGCGAACGTCGTGCTGCCCCCCGAGCTGCGCACGCCGTTCCTGCTGAAGGCGCCGGCCGCGCCGCATATCGTCGCCGCGCAGGAAGGCGTGACGCTCGACATCGACACGATCGTCGCGTGCCATCGCGAAGCGCTGACGCGCGCGGAGATCGTCGTCGTCGAAGGCGCCGGCGGCTTCCGCGTGCCGATGAACGACACGCAGGACATGGCCGATCTCGCGGTCGCGCTCGGCGTGCCGGTCGTGCTCGTGGTCGGCGTGCGGCTCGGCTGCATCAACCACGCGCTGCTCACCGCCGACGCGATCGCCGCACGCGGCCTCAAACTCGCCGGCTGGGTTGCGAACCACGTCGACCCGGCGATGTCGTTCCCCGATGAAAACATCGCGACGATGCGCGACTGGCTCGCGCGCGAGCATGGCGCGCCGCTGCTCGGTCGCATTCCGCACCTGAGCCCGGCCGCCCCCGAATCCGCCGCGGCGATGCTCGACATCGCCACGCTCGTCGAGACGCTGCGCACCGCGCAGCATTGACCAACCGAAACAGATCCCCCCGATCCCTCATCCCCGACCAGGACAGGAAAACGATATGACCCAAGCCCAGACCGCCGCCACCATGCAACCCGACGCGATTCCCGTGGCCGCTCCGGTTTCGCAGCGCTGGCGCGTCGCCGACGTCGTCGCGCTGTTCGAGCTGCCGTTCAACGACCTGCTCTTCCGCGCGCAACAGGTGCACCGCGAGCACTTCGACGCGAACGCGGTGCAGCTGTCGACGCTGCTGTCGATCAAGACGGGCGGCTGCGAGGAAGATTGCGGCTACTGCTCGCAGTCGTCGCACCACGACACGGGCCTGAAGGCCGAGAAGCTGATGGACGTCGACGCGGTGCTCGACGCCGCACGCGCGGCGAAGGCGAACGGCGCGAGCCGCTTCTGCATGGGCGCCGCGTGGCGCAACCCGAAGGAGCGCCACATGCCGGCGCTGACCGAGATGGTGCGCGGCGTGAAGGAACTCGGCCTCGAGACCTGCATGACGCTCGGCATGCTGGAAGACGAGCAGGCGCAGGAACTCGCGAGCGCGGGCCTCGACTACTACAACCACAACCTCGACACGTCGCCGGAGTTCTACGGCCAGGTGATCTCGACGCGCACCTACCAGGATCGCCTCGACACGCTCGACCGCGTGCGTGACGCGGGCATCAACGTGTGCTGCGGCGGCATCATCGGCATGGGCGAATCGCGCCGCGAACGCGCGGGCCTGATCTCGCAGCTCGCGAACCTGAATCCGTATCCGGATTCGGTGCCGATCAACAACCTCGTCGCGATCGAAGGCACGCCGCTCGAAGGCACCGCACCGCTCGACCCGTTCGAATTCGTGCGCACGATCGCGGTGGCGCGGATCACGATGCCGAAGGCCGTGGTGCGCCTGTCGGCCGGCCGCGAGCAGCTCGACGACGGGCTGCAGGCGCTGTGCTTCCTCGCCGGCGCGAACTCGATGTTCTACGGCGACCAGCTGCTGACGACGAGCAACCCGCAGTCGCAGAAGGACCGCGCGCTGTTCGAACGCCTCGGGATCCGTTCGAGCGACGCGGACGCGATGACGGCGAACGCGTAAGCGGCAGCATCGCGTACCCACGAAAAAGCCGGGGCATGCCCCGGCTTTTTTTCACCCGATCGTCTGCACCGCGTTGCCCTGCGCGTCGCGAATCACGGTCTTCCCGACCCGCCAGCGCACGCCGTCGAGCCCGTCGACCGCATGCTCGCCGGCAGCGCCGCTGCGCCTGCACCGGATCGACGCGTGCGCTGTCATCTGCGCCGTCCTGCGTGTCGGGTGACGCCCCCGTCATGTGGCCGGCCCTTCCGGATGGCGCACCGGTGTGTCGTATCCGCGCGTACGGCAGCGGCCGCTGCCGTGCGCCATGTGCATCACACGTGTGCCGCCGCGCCGTCGATCGCCGCGCGCACGCGCTCGACGAGCGATTGATCGACCGGCGCCAGCACCTCGCCGCGCGGCCGCACCCCCGAGCCGAAATGCACCGCGCGCACGCCGGTCGCGCGGACGAAATCGCCGACCGCATCGACCGTGAGCCCCGAGCCGGCCAGCACCGTGCAGGTCGAGCCTGCCGCCTGCCGCGCGAGCCGCGTGATCGTCGCAACCGCGTCGAGCACCGACGGATGGCCGCCCGACGTCAGCACCGACGTGACGGCCGGCACGCGCAGCAGCGCGTCGAAGGCGGCGTTGAGGTCGCGCGACACGTCGAACGCGCGGTGGAAGGTCAGTGCGCGGCCGTCCGCCGCGGCCGCGATGCGCGCCAGCGCGCCGAGATCGACGTCGCCGCGTGCGTCGAGCGCGCCGAACACGACGCCGTTCGCCCCGGCCGCGACGGCTGCGCGCACGTCGCGTTCGATCACGCGGAGATCGTCGGCGTCATAGACGAACGACCGGCTGTGCGGTCGCACGATCACGTTGACGGGAATCGGCACGGCGGCCACGACGGCTTCGATCAGGCCGACGCTCGGCGTCAGCCCGCCTTCGGTGATCGCGGTCACGAGTTCGAGGCGGTCGGCGCCCGCGCGGGCGGCGGCCTTCGCATCGCCGACGGTCGTGGCGATCACTTCGAGGAGAACGGAGGAGGCGGCGTTTCGGTTCATGGGCGGCCCGCGAATCGTCAGGACAATTCGCGCATCCTAGCCGAGCCGCGTGACGGACGCCAGCGTGCCGCCCGCGATGCGCGCGGCGCTAGCCGGCGTCCGCCTCGTCGTCGCGCCAGTCGATATCGCCGCACAGCACGCGCTGCGCGTCGCCGATGCGCACGGCCACCGACAGCGTCACGCACGGCTGCGCCTCGTTGATCGACAGGTACGGCCGCGTGACCTGCACGCGCCCCGGCTCGGCGATCGCCGAGCGGAAATACGGCCGGCGCAGCCAGTTCGCGCCCTGCGCGTCCGCCAGCGGCGAGAAGCGCGCCTCGGCGAGCGCGCGGTCGGCGCGCAGCACGACGTTGCGGCCCGACTGGCGGCCGTGCGCGTCGAGCAGGAAGCAGCGCGCGGCCGCGTCGAGCGCGAGGAAGTTCCAGCACACCTCGTCGAGCGGCTCGCCGGCCGCGAGACGCTCGGCTGCACGTTCGAACGCGCGCAGGTACGGCGCGAGCCGCTGCGCATCGCGCCGTTCGCGCGCGTCGGTCTGCTGCCGGAAGCGCTCGGTCAGCTCGCCGATGCAGCCCGTCGCGGCCGCGCTGTCCGGCAGCCCCGGCGCCGGCCGGCCGAAGTAATAGCCCTGCACGAAATCGGCCTCGCAGGACAGCGCGATCTGCGCCTCGTGCTCGGTCTCGATGCCCTCGACGAGCACCAGCTTGCCGGCCTCGTGCAGCAGCGTCACGAGCCCGTGCAGGATCGCGGTGAGCCCCGTGCGATGCGCCGCGTGCGACAGCATGATCCGGTCGAGCTTCACGATGTCCGGGTTCAGTTGCCAGATCCGCTCGAGGTTCGAGTGACCCGCGCCGAAATCGTCGAGCGCGATCAGGAAGCCGTGCGTGCGGAATTCGCGCACGGCCTCGGCAAGCCGCTCGACGTCTTCCGCGCGCTGCTCGAGCACTTCGAGCACGACGCGGCGCGGCGGCATGCCGAGCCGCTTCAGGTTCGCGAGCAGCGCGGCTGCCTGGAACGGGTCGGTGAGCACGCCCGGATGCACGTTGAGGAACAGCCACTCGCGCTCGGCGCCGAGCAGCGCGAAGTTCTCGAGATGCAGCGCCTGCGCGAGCCGGTCGAGCTGCAGCAGCTCGCCCCGGCGCGCGGCTTCGCCGAACACGTCGAGCGGCGACACCGCGCGATCGAGCGCATCGTGCGCGCGCAGCAGCGCCTCGTAGCCCACCGCACGCTGGTGCGACAGGCTGAAAATCGGCTGGAACACGGTCGTGAGCGTCATGTCGCGGTGCTGCGTCGCCAGACGTTCGAAGCCGGAACTCACCTCCCGCTCGAACCGGTACGGCGACGCGGCGGCCGGACGCTCCTGTTGCACGATCGTCATGCCTTCCTCCTGGGATTGCCTTCGAACGCGGCGCCCGACGAAGCGAGCGGCGCGTGCAATGTCATTGGTTGGACCCTCGGTTGCCCGGTCGACGCCGGACGGCTGCCGAACCTCAAGCAAGCTCCGTGCAAGGCGCCGACAGCCCGTGCGCCGCACGGCTCGCGCCGGGTTGCCGCACCATCCCGGCGCAGGTCGCGCGCACCGTTTTCGTGCACGCGCACCGGCCGCTCGAACGCACCCGTCACGCCAGCACGCTACACTCCGTACGATCGTTTCATTCCCCGTATTCGCCGTATCGATGGAAATCGTCTTCACCGTCCTGATCCTGCTGCTGACCGTCGCGCTGTCCGGCGCCGTCACTCGCAACCTGCCGTTCCAACTGCCGTTGCCGCTGATGCAGATCGCGTTCGGCGCGATGCTCGCGTGGCCGAAGCTGAACCTGCACGTCACGTTCGATCCCGAAATCTTCATGCTGCTGTTCATTCCGCCGCTGCTGTTCGCGGACGGCTGGCGGATTCCGAAGCGCGAGCTGTACCTGCAGCGCCGCGCGATCCTGATGCTCGCATTCGGGCTCGTGTTCATGACGGTACTCGCAGTGGGCTACTTCGCGCACTGGCTGATACCCGAGTTGCCGCTGCCGATCGCGTTCGCGCTCGCGGCCGTGCTGTCGCCGACCGACGCGGTCGCGCTGTCCGGCATCGCCGGAAAGGGCCGGATCCCGCCGCAACTGATGCACATCCTCGAAGGCGAGGCGCTGATGAACGACGCGTCCGGCCTCGTCGCGCTGAAATTCGCGATCGCGGCCGCGCTGACGGGCATGTTCTCGCTGCGCGACGCGTCGGTGACGTTCGTGATCGTCGCGGCCGGCGGGCTCGCGACGGGCGCGCTCGTGTCGTGGGCGTTCAGCGCGCTGTCGACGCGCTTCCTGAATGCCGAGCAGGAAGGCGATCCGGCCCCCGGCATCGTGATGACGCTGCTCGTGCCGTTCGCGGCCTACCTGTTCGCCGAGCACCTCGACCTGTCGGGCGTGCTGGCGGCCGTGTCGGCCGGGATGATGATGAACTACACGAGCTTCTCGCGTAAAAGCACCGTCGCGTCGCGCGTGCGCGCCGAAAGCACGTGGGCGATGATCGAGTTCGTGTTCAACGGCATGGTGTTCATCATGCTCGGGCTGCAGCTGCCGCACATCATCGGCCGCACGCTCGTCGACGCGCACCACACGAGCGACGCGCTCGTCGGCCGGATGATCTTCAACGTCTGCGCGATGATGCTCGCGCTGTATGCGATCCGCTTCCTGTGGGTCTGGCTGCTGCGCTGGTTCGCGAGCCGTCGCGCCGCGCGCCACGGCCTCGCGGGCACGATGGCCGGCGTGCGCACGATCGCGGTGATGACGGTCGGCGGCGTGCGCGGCGCGGTCACGCTCGCCGGCGTGCTGTCGATTCCGGTCGCGCTGTCCGACGGCGTGCCGCTGCCGGGCCGCGACACGGCGATCTTCGTCGCGTCGGCCGTGATCCTCGGCTCGCTCGTCGTCGCGGTGGTCGGCCTGCCGCTGCTGCTGCGCGGCGTGCGTTCGTCGCGCAGCCCGCTCGGCGACGAGGAACGCGCCGCGCGCGCGGCCGCCGCGCAGGCCGCGATCCGCGCGATCGACTCGTCGCACGACGCGATCTCGGTCGATCTCGACGAATCGGGCGCCGCCCGCTGCGCGGACATCTCCGCACGCGTGATGGACCAGTACCGCCGCCGCCTCGCGACGCTCGCCGAGGACGGCCCCACACCGCGCGCGGAAGCGAAGCAGGCCGAAACGATGGAACTGCAGATGCGGATCGCGGCCGTGCGCGCGGAACGCTCCGCGCTGTACCGGCTGCGCAGCGAGAGCAAGATTTCCGACGAGACGCTGACGAAGCTGCTCCGCGAGATCGACCTGTCGGAAACCGCGCTGTCGACGCGCAAGAAAGGCATTCTCTAAAGGGCCGGCCGCTGCCTGTACGCAGCAGCGTGGCCCCAATAAAAAACGGCGACGCACACGCGTCGCCGTTTTCATATCCGCCCGCGTTCGCGTTACTTCGCGACGACGACCGGAATCCCCTTCAGCATCCCCGCGCCCTTCATCTCGTCGAGCGCGTGCTGCACCGCCGCGCTCGTCGCCGCTTCGATGCCGAGCTGCAATGCGAGTTCGCGCTCCGCGCGCTTCACGCCCGCGAGATTGCGCACCTTCACGTGCCCGAAGCCGCGCACACGTGCATGCAGATCGGCCAGTTGCGTGACCTGCGCCGCATTGCCGGCCGTCATCGCGGCGAGCGCGCGCGCGAGCGTCGTCTCGTAGTCGTCGGCGAGCGCACGCTCCATCTTGCGCTCGACGGTGCGGCCGAACGGATCGAGCCACGTGCCGCGCAGGCTGCGCACGCGCGCCAGCATGCCGAACACCGGCCACATCCACTGGCCGAACACGCGCTTCTTCGGTGCGCTGCCGTCGCGGCCGGCCTTCGCGACCGTCGGCGGCGCCAGGTTGAACTTCACGCGATAGGCCTGCCCCGGCACGCCTTCGAACTGCGCTTCGAGCGCCGCGCGGAACGCGTCGTCCGTGTACAGCCGCGCGACCTCGTATTCGTCCTTCACCGCGAGCAGCCGGTAGAACGTCGTCGCGACCGCGCGCGTCAGCGCGTCGTCGCCCTTCGCTCGCGCCGCGCTCACGAGCGCACGGTAGCGCTCGACATAGCGTGCGCCGCCGTACGCGTCGAGACGCGCTTCGCGATCGGCGATCAGCTCGGCGAGCGTCTCCGGCGCGGCATGCGCGGCCACCGCGTGACGCGCGTTCCACAACGCATCGAGGCCCGCCGCGTCGCCGGCCGCCATCCGGCCGATCGAGAACGCGAGCTTGTTCATCGGCACCGCGACGTTGTTCAGCTCGATCGCGCGCATCATCGCCGCGAGCGACACCGGCACGAGGCCGAGCTGCCATGCATAGCCGAGCATCAGGATGTTCGCGCCGATCGAGTCGCCGAGGAACTTCGCGGCGAGCGCCTGCGCGTCGCAGCTCGACAGGTAGCCGTCGCCGGCCGCGTGGCGCATCTTCTCGAGCAGCGCGTCCGCATGCAGGTTCGCATCGGGGTTCTGCACGAACGACGCGTTCGGGATCCGGTGCGTGTTGACGACGATCCGCGAACGCTCGTGACGCACCGTCTGCAGCGCCTCGGCGCTCGCGCCGACGACCATGTCGCACGCGAGCAGCACGTCCGCCTGCTGCGTGTCGATGCGCACCTGGTTCAGCCACCGGTCGCTCGACGCGATCCGCACGAACGACAGCACCGAGCCGCCCTTCTGCGCAAAGCCCATGAAGTCGAGCACCGACGCGCTCTTGCCTTCGAGGTGCGCGGCCATGCTGATCAGCGCGCCGACCGTCACGACACCCGTGCCGCCGACGCCCGTCACGAGCATGTCGAACGGCGCCGCATCGAGATGCGTCGCCGGCATCGGCAGCGCATCGACCCTCGCGGCGAGCGCGGCTTCGTCGAACGCGGCACCGGCAGCCTTCTTCAGCGCCGCGCCTTCGACCGTCACGAAGCTCGGGCAGAAGCCGTTCACGCACGAGTAGTCCTTGTTGCACGACGACTGGTCGATGCGGCGCTTGCGGCCGAGCGGTGTTTCGAGCGGCTCGACCGACAGGCAGTTCGACTGCACGCCGCAATCGCCGCAGCCTTCGCACACGGCGTCGTTGATGAACAGGCGCTTGTCCGGGTCGGGGAATTCGCCCTTCTTGCGGCGGCGGCGCTTCTCGGCCGCGCAGGTCTGGTCGTAGATCAGCACGGTGACGCCCGGCGTCTCGCGCAGCTCGCGCTGCACGGTGTCGAGTTCGCTGCGGTGATGGAACGTCGTGCCCGGCGGGAACTGGCCGTGATGGCCGTCGTACTTCTCCGGTTCGTCGGACACGACCACGAAGCGCGACACGCCTTCCGCCTCGACCTGCCGCGCGATCTGCGGCACCGAGATGCTGCCGTCGACCGGCTGGCCGCCCGTCATCGCGACCGCGTCGTTGTAGAGGATCTTGTACGTGATGTTCGCTTTCGCGGCCACGGCCTGGCGGATCGCGAGGATGCCCGAGTGGAAGTAGGTGCCGTCGCCGAGGTTCTGGAACACGTGCTTCGTGTTGGTGAACATCGCATGCGCGGCCCAGTCGACGCCCTCGCCGCCCATCTGGATCAGGCCGGTCGTGTCGCGCTCCATCCATGACGCCATGAAATGGCAGCCGATGCCGGCCTGCGCGATCGAGCCTTCCGGCACCTTCGTCGACGTGTTGTGCGGGCAACCCGAGCAGAAATACGGCGTGCGCTTCACCGCGTCCGCCTCGTTCGACAGGATCTGCGGCGCGACGAGATCGACCACGCGTTCGCGGCGGTCGAGCGCCGGCTTGTGGCGCGCGAGCCAGTCGGCGAACACCGGCAGGATCCGCGACGGGCGCAGCTCGCCGAGTTCGGACAGCAGGCACGCGCCGGCGGCGTCGTGCTTGCCGAGCACACGCGGGCGCGCGCCTTCCGTGCGGTTGTACAGGTAGTCCTTGATCTGCTGTTCGATGACGGGACCCTTCTCCTCGATCACGAGCACTTCGGCGAGCCCGTCGACGAAGGTTTCGACGCGCGTCATCTCGAGCGGATACGACAGGCCGACCTTGTAGATCCGCACGCCGGCCGCGTCGAGATCGGCCACCGTCAGGTCGAGGCGGCGCAGCGCTTCCATCAGGTCGAGGTGCGCCTTGCCGCAGGTCACGATGCCGACGTTCGCCTGCGCGCTCGGCGCGATCCACTTGTCGATGCTGTTGGTGCGCGCGAAATGGCGCACCGCGTCGAGCTTCGCGGCAAGGCGCGCCTCGATCGTGAGGCTCGGCAGGTCGGGCCAGCGGTTGTGCAGGCCGCCCGCCGGCGGCGTGAAGCCTTCCGGCGCGGGCCACTGCGTCTGCAACGCGTCGAGGTCGACGGTCGAACCCGATTCGACCGTCTCCGAGATCGCCTTGAAGCCGACCCATGCGCCCGAATAGCGCGACAGCGCCCAGCCGTACAGGCCGAATTCGAGCATGTCGGCGATGTTCGCCGGGTTCACGACCGGCATGTGCCACGCGATCATCGCGAAGTCGCTCTGGTGCGGCATCGACGACGACACGCAGCCGTGGTCGTCGCCCGCCACCACCAGCACGCCGCCATGCGGCGACGAGCCGTACGCGTTGCCGTGCTTCAGCGCGTCGCCGGCGCGATCGACGCCCGGCCCCTTGCCGTACCACATCGCATACACGCCCTCGACCGTGCGCTCCGGATCGGCCTCGACCCGCTGCGTGCCGAGCACGGCCGTGCCGCCGAGTTCCTCGTTGATCGCGGGCAGGAAGCGCACGCCGCCGGCGTCGAGCAGTTTCTTCGCCTTCCACAGCTGCTGGTCGACCATGCCGAGCGGCGAGCCGCGATAGCCGCTGACGAAGCCGGCCGTGTTGAGCCCCTGTTCGGCGTCGACCGTGCGCTGCATCAGCAGCAGGCGAACCAGCGCCTGCGTGCCGGTCAGGAAGATCCGGCCGCGCGTCGCGGTCAGGTTGTCGGTCAGGCGGTAGTCGGACAGGGCAGGCGTGCCGTCGACGGGCAGGCGGGCAGTCATGGGGGGATGTCTCCGGATTGTGCTGTTCTGGGCTGCTCGGCAGGGCGTCGGGCGACGCGTGACTGGCGGCAGCGAATGGCTCTATTTTTTCGCGCGCAGCCGAGAATGTTTTTTCTCATCTTGCTTGGGCGGGCCCCCTGTGAGAAAAACTGCGCAGCTTTTTGGCGGGATTTGAGAGAGTTTTCGCGCACGGCGGTCGGGCGGGATGGGCCACGCGTCGGGGTGGGCGGGTCGTTTGTCGGGGAAACGTGTGGCGGTCCGATGGTGGCTCCGGGTAGGGGGCGGGTGGCGCTCGTGCCCCGTGTGGCAAGGGTTTCAGCGCATCTTGGCGGTGACCCTCACCATTGAAATGCACAGCGTTGCGATTGGTCGGCGGCGCGGGATGTCCACAACGCCGCGCCCCTCGGCCGATCGGGCTCGCGCGCTCACCGTTCGATTGCACAGCATTTCGAGTGGCGTGGAGGCCGGGATGTCCACATCGTTGTCGGCATGCGTTGGGCTCTTGCTTCGACGCTCACCGTTGAAATTCACAGCGCGGCGAGTGGGTTTCGGCTGCGGATATCCACATCGGCGATGGCGTATTGTGTCGATCGGCGGCTCGCCTTCAACGTTCGAATGCTCAGGGTCGTGAGTGGGTTTGTCGGCTGGAAAGGCGTGCAGAAACATGCATGCCGGGCAATTGCAGACTCGCGCTCATGGTGGAAGTACGTTGGGTCGCGAGTGGGTTTATCAGCCGGACAGGCGCACTGGTACACGAATGCCGGGCAATCGCGGGCTCGCACTCTTCGTGGAAATGCTTTGGGTCGCGAGCGGGTTTATCGGCCGGACGAGCACGCTGGAACCCGAATGGCGCACAATCGCGGGCTCGCGCTCACCAGGGAAATGCATTGAGTCGGGAGCGGGCTTATCGGCCGAACAGGCACGCCGGAACCCCCATGCTGCGCAATCGCAGATTCACACTCTCCGCAGAAGTACACACTGGGCACGAGTAGGTTTATCGGCCGGACATGTACGCCGCAACGCGCATGCGGCACAATCGCGGGCTCGCGCTCACCGTTGAAATACACAGGGCTTCGAGTGTCTGCAACAGTGGTTATCCACGCCCGATCCGGCATTGCCGACCAACCACGCGGGCACCCTCACCGTTGAAAATCACAGCGCTTCGAGTGGTCCGCGACGCAGGATATCCACATGCAGGCGCGTCTACCGATGCGATAACGGATGGGCGCCGCGGAAGGTGCGACCGGCTGGGAATCCTTGCGGGAAAAGGCTCACCGGCCGATCGGTACTAACACTCACCGTCGAAATGCACAGTGTCGCGAGTCGTTTCGGTGATCGGATATCCACACGGGGGCTCGCGTTGGCCCCGCTCGCACGCTCGCGTCCGAACCGGACATGCACGCCACGTCGGACGGAACCGCCGGCCGAACAATCGCGTCTTGCCGCGCCGACCGCCGACCGCCGACTGCCGATCGCCGATCGTGTATTCGCGCTCGCCGCTGCATTGCGCAGCGTTTCGAGTCGCTTGCGAACGCCGCGATGCGCCGCGAAATCTGCACGTTGCAGACCACGCACCCGCACTCGCCGTTAAAATGCACGGCCTTTCGGGTGACAGCCGGAACCGGATCTTCACGTCGCGGCACGCACGCGGTTCCGCCACGCATGCGCGCGTTCGGCTAGAATGCGCGACGCCTCGAACCACGCAAAGATCGGAAAACCGCGCCAGAAAAGGCGCATCGCCCGATCGGACGCCGCCCCTCACCGTTGAATTCCACAGCATTTCGCGTCGTTTCGCGGGCGAGTTGTCCACAACCCGCTTCATGCCTTCCGTATCATCCGGTGACCCTCACCTGTGAAACGCACAGGGCGCCGAGTCGTTTCGGCGTGAGGATATCCACAACCGATCGCGCGGCGCGACTTTCGTCCGACCATCGACCGAAACGGCGCACGCATCCGCCAGCCGCTATCGGGCCTTTACCGGAAAGCCCCCTCCAGACTGCCTCGGCGGCACGCTCACCGTTCAAATGCACAGCGTTTCGAGTCGCCGTTGAGGTGCGTTATCCACATCAGTCCAACAAGGCTGCCTCGACCAGGCACGCGCCCTCAAGCCGGATTACTCGGCAATCGACCGGATGACCGCCGCCGGATTGCCGCCGACCAGCACATTCGGCGGAACATCCCGCGTGACGACGGCCCCGGCCGCGACCACCGAGTTCTCCCCCACCGTCACACCGCCGATGATCGTCGCGCCGGCGCCGATCCAGACGTTCCGTCCGATCACGATCGGCTTCGCGACGACGAAGTCGCGCCGCCCCGAAGGTTCGACGGGATGGCCGGACGTGATGAGGCTGACGTTCGGCCCGATCATCACGTCGTCGCCAATCTCGAGCCCGCCGAGATCGTAGAACGTGCAGTTCTGGTTGATGAACACGTTGCGCCCGAGCTTCATGCCGGTGCCGCCCGTCGCATGGAACGGCGGGATCAACACGAAGCCGTCGTCCACCTGCGTGCCGATCAGTTCTCCAAATACTGTGCGAACCTCGGCGGCATCGTCGAACGTCAGGCGATTGATCCGCGCGGCGATCGACATCGCCCGCCTGACCTCGGCCACCATCGCCGCCGATTCCGGCGTTCTTCTCGGAATGATCGTGGTGCGATCGTCGTTTGCCATGCGTGAGTTGTCTCCCATGAATTCCCTGTTTCGTGATGCATCCGCGCTCGCGGAACGATGCCCGTGTTGGCGTGTGCACGGACGTTGCTGGCTCCGTGATGCCATGTGCGGGATGCCGGCCTAACCGTGATATCCGTCACATCCATAACTAGTTTAAATATAACTAGTTATCAACGTGCATCCTTGTACCATAAGGCTTTGCCCGGTCTTCTGCCTGATTCACGCCCGACACACAGCGCATCGGGTCATCACACGCGGATAGCCGCCCCTCGCCGGGCGCCCCTGTCCGAACCGCCGCTGCTCGGGTACGCTGGAGCATCCACCGGACCGACAGCTGCACCCCAACGCGGAGGCACGATGAAGCTCTACTACTGGCCGAAGACCCGGGCATTCCGGGCCTTGTGGATGCTTGAAGAACTCGGCGTGGTGTATGAACTCGTGCCGATCGACCTGCGTTCGCACGAACAGGGCAGCGACGCGTTCGTGCAGGTCAACCCGATGGCCAAGCTGCCCGCGCTCGACGACGGCAGCGTGCCGTTCGCCGAATCGGGCGCCGTGCTGCTCTATCTTGCCGACCGCTGCCCCGGCGCCGGGCTCGGCGTCGCGCCCGACGATCCGCTGCGCGGCCGTTTCCTCCAATGGATGTTCTTCACGCCGACCTGCCTCGAACCGGCGATGGCCGAAAAATTCACCGGCGCGTCGGGCAATCCGGTCGCGTTCGGCTGGGGCAACATCACGCGCGTGCAGCGCGCCCTCGCGCAAGCGCTCGCCCATCGTCCGTGGCTCGTCGGCGACCGCTTCACCGCGGCCGACCTGCTGCTCGCCAGCACGCTGAAGATCGCCTTCGACGCGCATCTGCTGCCGCACGAAGGCGTGCTCGGCGACTACGTCGCGCGCGCCGAGGATCGCGACGCATTCCGCCGCGCGGTCGCGATCGAACAGCGCGAAGCGGCGCGCCTGCTGCATGCGTGACGTGTACGCGTGTCGTGCGGGGGGGCGGCGCTACCCGCCGCCCGCGAGCACGCCTACGCAGCCGGGCCCGACGTCGCGGCGCCGGCATTGACCACCGCACCCGGCGAGCCGCGCTCGTCGGTATCGGTGTCGACCGGCACCACCTCATGAAAATGCGTGTAGTCGATGTGCGTGATGCCGTCTTCGTCGTGCATCAGGTCGACATAACGGTGACGCCAGCGGATCTCGTCATGCTCCCAGGAATGACGCGCCTGCATCACCTGCGCGGTGGTCTCGTCCGAGCCTTCGATCGTGATCAGCAACGACGCGTCGCGCGCGGCAAGCGATTCGGGCGTCTCGCCGAACAGCGCGCTCGATTCGTCGATCACGTGCATCAGGTTCCAGCCGAGCAGGAAGATCGGATGCTCGCTGCGCACGAGCGCCAGGTCGTGGATCTTGCGCAGCGTATAGCCCTCGTGTGTGCCCTCGACACGCATCAGCCGCAGTTTCGCCTGCGCCTCGGCAATCACGTTCTGGCGCGCATTCGCGGCGCGCACCATCAGCGTCATCCTGCCGTTCAACGGCCGGACGATCGCGTAGCGTGCGAACAGGATCTTCGCCTGCGGCCGCGAAAACCGCGCAAACACGAGCCCCGTGGCCATCGCAATGCCCGACATCCCGACGAAGATCTCGAACGTCGCGACCAGGTGCGCATAGACGGTCTGCGGATGCATGTCGCCGTAGCCGACGGTCGCGAGTGTCTCGACGCTGAAGAAGAACGCGCCGCCGAAGCCGGCCGGCGACTGGTTCGCGATCGGCGCATGGCCAAGCAGGTAGAGCGTCGCAAAGGCGCCGTTGAGCAGCAGGAACAGCACGGCGAGCGACAGGAAGAATACGGGCCAGCTCACCGTCAGCGCGCGGTGATAGAGGTCGCGCCAGCCGAGCGGCGGCATCCCGTACGCGATCACCGGGCGGGTGCCCGACCAGAGCTTGCGGCCACGGCCGCGGGAGGCTGGGGAGGACGAATCGACGTTCATCGCGCGGTGCCGGAAGCAGGGAGGCGATGAGCGTAGCACGCGCGGCGGCGGCCGGATATGCGTACCGGTTCGGAATGGAAATCCGTCGCGCCACCGGCCGCGCGACGCAAAAAAAGCCGGCCGCGGAAACGGCCGGCTGCGTCTTCAGCGTATGGGCAAGCGAGCGGTGCTCACTTGCGCGCGGTGCTCACTTGCGGTCGACGATCACCTGGTCGAACGTGCCGCCGTCCGCGAAGTGTGTCTTCTGCGCGTTCGCCCAGCTGCCGAAGACCTGCTCGACGCTGAACGTCTTCAGCGACTTGAATTCGGCCGCATGCTTCTTCAGCACGTTCGCGTCGCGCGGGCGCAGATGGTGTTGCGCGATGATTTCCTGCGCTTCCGGCGTGTACAGGTAGTCGAGATACGCCTGCGCGACCTTGCGCGTGCCCTTCTTGTCGACGACCTTGTCGACGACGGCGACGGGCGGCTCCGCGAGGATGCTCGCCGACGGATACACCGCGTCGAACTGCGCGCCCGATGCGCCGGTGTCCATCAGCGCGACTTCGTTCTCGAACGTGACCAGCACGTCGCCGATGCCACGCTGCGTGAACGTCGTCGTCGCGCCGCGGCCGCCGGAGTCGAGCACCGGCACGTTGCGGAAGATCGCCTTCTCGAAGTCGATCGCCTGCTGGTCGGTCGCGCCCTTCTGCTTCTGGAAGCCCCACGCGGCCAGATACGCATAGCGGCCGTTGCCCGACGTCTTCGGGTTTGCGATGATCACCTGGACACCCGGCTTCGCGAGATCGCTCCAGTCCTTGATCGCCTTCGGGTTGCCCTTGCGCACCAGGAACACCATCGTGGTCGAGTACGGCGAGCTGTTGTCCGGGAAACGCGCGCGCCAGTCCTTCGGCAGCAGCTGGCCGCGCTCGGCGAGCAGGTCGATGTCGTTCGGCTGGTTCATCGTCACGACGTCGGCCTGCAGCCCTTGCAGCACCGACAGCGCCTGCGCGCTCGACGCGCCGTGCGACTGCTTGATCGCGACCGTCTCGCCGGTCTTCTGCTTGTAGGCAGCGGCAAAACCCGCGTTGATGTCCTTGTACAGTTCGCGCGTCACGTCGTACGACACGTTCAGGATCGACGTATCCGCGTGCGCGGCCGTTGCCGCCACGACCAGCGCCGCCGCTGCGCCCGTGTGCAGCCAGCGGCCGATCCCCTTCATGCTTGCCATCGTGATATGCCCCGTTTCCAGTGGTGGTGAATGTGCGTGACGGCACGCGTACGCGCTGTCATCGAAACGTAAGCGGGCATTCTAGCGGCCGGGCGCGGCGCGCTTTCCAATCAGTCGTGGAAAGCAAATCTCGAATTCTGCTAAACGGCGGCGGGCGCTCGCGTGCGGATCGGATCCGATGTTAAGATCGCCGCTCAGCCCATTTTCCCGGTTCTCCCATGTCCGCTGCCCTGCGCTCGCTTCCGATCCTCGCCGCCGTCGCGGCAGGTGCGCGCGCGGCCGGGCTGAAACTGAAAAAACGACTCCTCGACTGACGGGGACGTCGCGTCCCGTCAGGCGAATGCCGGACGGGATGCCCGCAGGTCGTTTCTTTCTCCTTGCTCGCACGCCTCACTCCGGCTCTCCGCCGGCGGAACGGTTCCTTCCCACTCCGTTTCCACCCTGAGGCTTTGCATGAACACACGTTTCGAAGGTATCTGGCTGCCGATCATCACGCCGTTCCACCACGGCGACGTCGACCATGCCGCGCTCGCGCGACTCGCGCGCCACTATGCGGCCGCGGGCCTCGCGGGCTTCGTCGCCGGCGCGACGACCGGTGAAGGCGTGCTGCTCGACGCGCGCGAACAGGACGCCGTGTTTGCGACGCTGCGCGACGCGGCGCCCGGCCTGCCGATCGTCGTCGGGCTGACCGCGAGTGCGACGCATTTCGCGGCCGCCCGTGCGCGCGAACTCGCGGCGCTGCGGCCCGACGGGCTGCTCGTCACGCCGCCCGTCTATGTGCGGCCGACGCAGGACGGCATCCGCCGCCACGTCGAGGCGATCGTCGACGCGGCCGACCTGCCGGTGCTCGTCTACAACATCCCGTACCGCACCGGCGTGAACGTCGAACTGGACACGCTGCAGGCGCTCGCGCGCGACGCGCGCGTCGCGGGCATCAAGGAATGCGGCGGCACGCTCGACCGGATGAGCCGGCTCGTGCACGACACGCCGCTCGCGATCCTGTCCGGCGACGACAACCAGAACTTCGCGGCGATGTGCGCCGGTGCGCACGGCGCGATCGCGAGCAGCGCGCACGTGCTGCCCGAATGGCATGTGCGCATCCATGCGCTGCTGCGCGACGGCCGGCTCGCCGATGCGCGGCGCCTGTCGGTCGCGCTGCAGCCGCTCGTCGCGGCGCTGTTCGCGGAGCCGAACCCGGCGCCGGTGAAGGCCGTGCTGGCCGCGCAAGGGTGGTGCGAGGACGGGTTGCGGCTGCCGTTCGTGCCGGCGAGTGAAGGGTTGAGAGAGCGGCTGGCGGCCATTTGTGCGGAACTGGACGAAATCGAGCCGGACGTCGCGGCAGCATGAACCGCGACGCCACATGACGTGCAGCCGACCGATGGATTTCGCCCCGACAGATTGCTTCAAACTGTCAGAACGAGAGACCGGTCATACCGCGCAAGATGGGCATCGGCCGTCACGAGCTGAAGCGGCTCGTGACGGGCCTGTGCGACCAGCAAGCGATCGAATGGATCACGATGGTGGTGCGGCAGATCACGGACCGCGGCCCCATGCGCGGCCCGAACCGGTAGCTCGCGAATCCCGCTCGAGCCGATCGCTCGGATCAGCTTGCCGACGTCGATATCGAGCTGCCCCAGGCCGGCCTTGATGGCGTCCTCCCAGATACTCGCGCTGCTGACGAAACGTACGTCGGCGGCCGAGATCAGGCGGCGCGCCCTTGCGCTCAGCCTGGGGTCATTGGTCACGATCCACAGAAAGATGTGCGTATCGAGCAACAGCCGCATCAGCGCCCTTCGAAGGCATCCAGCAGGTAATCGGGCAGCGGAGCATCGAAGTCGTCCGCGATCCACGCCTGCCCTTGCAGGACACCGAACCGAACAGGCGGATCGCCGGGCACGAGTCGATCAGTTGACGTCCCGTCACCGCGGATCGTGGCATCTGCCCTTTGGGCCGGATCGACCGCATTGGTGCCGGGCGTATTCGCGTTTTGCATGATGACCTCCGTTTCAAGTGATCATCACTGTAGAGAGGTTCACCTGATCGATCCATTCGACCGATCGGCAGAGGGGCTGCCCAATTGCAACCCGCAGCGGCAATCGAGCGTTTCGTCACGCCGCCAGCGCCACCCCCGTCCCCTCCGTCGCATCCCGCACGGCCTGCTTCACGATCCGCGCGAGCCGATCGACGGTCGGCGTCGCCGACGACGTCCGCCGCAGCAAAATCAGCGGCAAACTCGGCAGGGCCGGCAGCCCGCTCGAAGCCGCATCGAGCACGCGCACCGACGCGGGCAGCCCGTACTGCGAGCGCACCGTCAGCCCGAGGCCGGCCGCTGCCGCGGCCCATAGCCCGGCGAGACTGGGGGTCGTGAACGCAACGCGCCACGGCACGCCCGCGCGATCGAGCGCGCCGGTCGCCGCGCCGAAGAACCGGCACGGCCGGTCGAACACGACGAGCGGCAGCGGCTCGCCGGGCTCCCGCCCCGCACGATCGCCCGTTTCGACCGCGCCGCCGTCCATCCCCTCCTCGGCACCGCCGCCCGGCATGCCGAAGCCGCCCGCGGCCAAGCCCGCCGCCCCCACCCACTGCATCGGCACCTGCGCGATCGCTTCGCTATCGATCCCCGCGCGCGCCACCAGCGCCGCCGACGCCGGGTCTCCCCACACCAGCGCGAGATCGAGCTGGTTCGCGTCGAGCCGGTCGAGCAAGTCGGCATTGCGCGCCACGCGCGCCTCGATCCGCACCTTCGGATGCGCACGCGCGAACCGCCCGAGCACGTCGGGCAGAATCGCCTCGCCGAAATCCTCCTGCAGCCCGACGCGCACCCAGCCGTCGAGATTCATGCCGCGCACGGCCGCGGCCGCCTCGTCGTTCAGCTCGATCATCCGCCGCGCATAGCGCAGCATCGCGTCGCCGGCGTCGGTCAGCGCCAGCCCGCGCCCGGCCTTCACGAACAGCGGCGTGCCGGCCTGCTCCTCGAGCTTGCGGATCTGCGCGCTCACCGCCGACGACGAGCGCGCAACGCGGTCGGCCGCCTTCGCAAAACTGCCGAGATCCACCCCGGCGACGAGGCTGCGCAGCGCCGCCACGTCGAAGTTGGGTCGGGCCAGCGCAAGCGACTCGCCGTCGTCGCGTGGAATGTCTTGTCCGGACATCTCAACCATCCTGTTTTATCGAGCGATTCATCAAAAACTTTCCGATTTTCAGGATGAATGTAGGTCGCCAGACTGTGGATGTCAATTTCCAACCGGGCCTGCCGTCATGGATACCTCGTGCATCGCTTCCCCCTCCTCGCCCGCCCGCGACGTGCGCGGCGCGGCTCATCGCTGGCGCGTGCTGGCGGCCGGCGTCGCCGCGAACATGAGCTTTTCGGCCGCGGCGGCCGGCATTCCGACCACGGCCGTGTGGATGCGCACGGCCTATCACCTCGACAACGGCGCACTCGGCCTCGTGCTCGGCGCGCTCGGCTTCGGCGTCGCGCTGTCCGAGCTGCCGTGGGGAATGGCCGCCGACCGCTTCGGCGACCGCCGCGTGCTGCTCGCCGGGCTCGTCGCCACGGCCGCGATGTTCGCGCTGATGGTGTGCACGATCGTCCCGAGCGCGCACGGCGTGCCGCCGCTGATGCGCGTCGTCGCGGCGATGTGCTGCGTCGGCCTGCTCGGCGGCAGCGTGAACGGGTCGAGCGGGCGCGCGGTGATGCGCTGGTTCGGCGAGCGTGAACGCGGGCTCGCGATGAGCATCCGCCAGACGGCCGTGCCGCTCGGCGGCGGCATCGGCGCGGCGCTGCTGCCGTCGCTCGCATCGCATATCGGCTTCGCCGCGGTATTCGGCGCGCTGATGCTGCTGTGTGCAGGTTCGGCCGCGCTCACCTGGCGCTGGCTGCACGAGCCGCCGGCCGAGCCGGCCGTGACGCACCCGGCCACGCCTCGCCTCGTCGAGCGGCAGCCGTCCGCGCGGCAGGGGCGCAACCCGCTCGCGAGCGGCCCCGTGTGGCGCATCGTGCTCGGCATCGGCCTGCTGTGCGCGCCGCAGTTCGCGGTGCTCACGTTCGCGACGGTGTTCCTGCACGACTTCGGCCGGCTCGGCCTCGCCGGCATCAGTGCGGCGATGGTCACGCTGCAGCTGGGCGCGATGGTGATGCGCGTGTGGAGCGGCCGTCATACCGACCGGCACGGCAACCGGCGCGCGTATCTGCGCGGATCGGTGTTCGTCGCGGCCGGCTCGTTCGCGCTGCTCGCAGCCGCGACGGCTGGCCATGCGCACGTGCCGCTCGCCGCGATCGTCGCGATTCTCGTCTTCGCCGGCATCTGCGTGTCCGCGTGGCACGGCGTCGCGTACACGGAGCTCGCGACGCTCGCGGGCGCGAATCAGGCGGGCACCGCACTCGGAATGGCCAATACCATCGTCTACCTCGGGCTGTTCGCGACGCCACTCGCGATTCCACCGCTGCTCGCAGTCAGTTCGTGGAGTGTCGTGTGGCTCGCGGCCGCGCTGGTCGCCGGCGCAACCTATCCGCTGTTCGCCGCGAAATAGCAGCCGCACGTCTCCCGCGGGCGTCGCCGCGCACGCCACGACGCCCGCGCGATCCGTCAGGCCGCCTCGCGCGCCAACGCACGCCGCGACGCGGGCCGCTCGGCCTCGCGCTGCGCGTGGGCAGTCCAAGCCGCATGCCGCGTCATGTCGAGCCCGATCGCGACGCCCCAGCGATACAGCACGAACAGGAACGGATCGACGATCGAATGCGCGCCCGGCTCGGCCCACGTGCGGCCATCGGCGAGCGCGGCTTCGATCGCCTCGTTCGCGGCTTCGATCGTGCGTCGGCCGTGCGCGCTGACCTCGCCATGCAGGGCCGGATCACCGATGAAACGGCCCGGCCGCCACAGCGCGCCGTAGCCGACGCCATGCACCCAGCCGACCAGCCAGGCGAGCCATTCGTGGCACCGTGCCTCGCGCAGCGGATCGCCGAACGGCAGCAGCTGCGCCTCGGGATAACGGCGCGCGAGATACGTGAGGATCGCCGGCGTTTCGGTCAGCACGTGCGGCTCGCCCGGGATCGCGAGCACCGGCACGCGCGCCTTCGCGTTGATCGCGAGATAGCGCGCCTCGAGGTTCTGCTGCTTCTGCACGGAGACGATCTCGACGTCGAACGGCGCGCCGGTTTCCTCCAGTGCGATGTGGGCGGCAAGCGAGCAGGCGCCCGGCGATAGATAGAGACGATAGGCGTTCATGGTGGTGGGGCCCGACGAGGCTGTGGAAGACGGAACCGAGTGTAGGAACGCGTGCCCGCCCGCCGCAAACGATGAATTGTCGTGCTCGGACATTAGTGTTACTAATACCCGCATGCGACGCATCCACCTTCCTCCGCTGCAGACGCTGCGCGCGTTCGAGACCGCCGTGCGGCTGCAGAGCTTCACGCGTGCGGCCGATGAACTCGCGCTCACGCAAGGCGCCGTCAGCCAGCACATCCGCGCGCTCGAGGCGCAGCTCGGCTATCCGCTCTTCACGCGCGAGCGCAACGGTGCGACGCCGACGCACGCCGCGCACGCGCTCGCCCTGCAGGTACGCCAGGGCCTCAGCGTGCTCGAGCGCGCGTTCGAGCCGGCACTCGCCGTGCGCAGTCGCCCGCGCACCTGCGACGTCACGCTGAACGTCAGCGTGCTGCCGAGCGTCGCCGAGCGCTGGCTCGCGCCGCGCCTGCCGCGCTTCGCGGCCGCGCATCCGCACATCGCGATCGCGCTGCACCCGGACGTGGCGCTGGCGCCGCTGCACAAGCGCGACCGCATCGACGTCGCGCTGCGCTACGGGCCCGGCACGTGGCCGGGCGTCGTCGCCGAGAAGCTGATGAACGAGACGATCTTTCCGGTCGCGAGCCCCGCGTACCGCAATCGCGACGGCGTCGCGCCGCGCGCGCCGGCCGATCTCGTGCGCGCGACGCTGCTGCGCCATCCCGCGCAGCCGTGGGAACCGTGGCTCCAGGCCGCGCGGCTCGACCTCACCGAATCCGCGCGCGCGCCGCGCTTCACCGATCCGAATGCGCTGATCGACGCGACGCTGAAGGGGCGCGGCGTCGCCCTCGCGCGCCGCTCGCTGATCGAGCCCGAACTCGCGAACGGCACGCTCGTGCGCGTGTCGACGGTGCGCGTGACCGACGTGTATGCGCACTACGTCGTGTGGCGCCCCGGCCATCCTCACGAAGCGGCGATCCGCACGTGGCTCGACTGGCTGCGCAGCGAGGTGCGGCGCAGGACGCCGCGGCGCTGACGCCGGCGCTCACGCCCGCATCGGCATCGCCACCTTGTCGAGCGTGATCGGCAGATCGCGCACCCGCACGCCGGTCGCGTGAAAGACCGCATTGGCGATCGCGGCCGGCACGCCGGTGATGCCGATCTCGCCGATGCCGCGAATGCCGAGCGGATTGAAATGCGTGTCGCTTTCGTCGACGAAACTCACGTCCAGCTCGCCGATGTCCGCGTTCACGGGCACGTGATATTCAGCGAGATTCGCGTTCGTGAAGCGGCCGTGCCGCACGTCGAGATGCGAGTCTTCCTCGAGCGCGGTGCCGAGCCCCCACACCATCCCGCCGATCAACTGGCTGCGTGCCGTTTTCGCGTTGAGCAGGCTGCCGACGCTGTAGACGCCGACGATGCGCGGTACGCGAATCGTGCCGAGTTCCGCATCGACGTGCACTTCGGCAAACACCGCGCCGAAGGAATGAGACGCATAGCGCGACTTCTCGTCGCCCGGCTTCGTCGTCGCCTGCACGTCGATCGGCTGACCGCCCGCGCGCGCGATCACCGCCGCGGCCGGATCGCGCCGCGAAGGGTCGTCGCGATGCACGACCCAGCCGTTGTCGACCGTCACGTCGTCGGCCGCGACGCCGTGCAGCGGCGATCCGGGGGCGGCGACCGCCAGCGCGACCAGCTTCGCGCGCGCCTGCAGCGCGGCCTCGCGCACGGCCGGCGCCACGCTCGCCGCTGACTGCGAGCCGCCCGATACCGGCGCACGCGGCAGGCTGGAATCGCCGAGCACGAAGCGCACGTTCTGCGGCGAGAAACCGAGCGCATCGGCCGCGACCTGCGTCATCACCGTGTAGGTTCCGGTGCCGATGTCCTGCGTGCCCGACGCGACTTCGGCCGTGCCGTCCGGCAAGATGCGCGCCCGCGCCGACGCTTCGCTGCGGTTCGCCGGATACGTGGCGGCCGCCATCCCGAGGCCGATCAGCGTGTCGCCGTCGCGCATCGTGCGCGGCGCGCCGGTGCGGCGCGACCAGCCGAAGCGCCGCGCGCCGAGCTCGTAGCATTCGCGCAGCTTGTTGCTCGACCACGGCTTGCCGTCCTGCGGATCGACCGCCGCGTAATTCGCGAGCCGCAGCGCGACCGGGTCCATGCCGAGTTGCCACGCGAGCTCGTCCATCGCCGATTCCAGCGCGAACGAGCCCGACGCCTCGCCGGGCGCGCGCATGAACGTCGGCGTGCCGACGTTCAGCGACACGATCCGGTGCGTGGTCGCGTGGTTCGGCACCGCGTACATGATCCGCGACGGCATCCCGCACATCTCCATCCAGTCCTCGAACGTCGACGTGGTGGCAATCGTGTCGTGGCGCATCGCCGTCAACGTGCCATCCTGGCGGGCGGCCATCACGATGCGCTGTTCGGTGAACGGCCGCCCGCCGACCGGGCCGAACATCTGCGGCCGCGTCAGCGCGAGACGAACCGGGCGCCCGACCTGCTTCGCGGCCATCGCGCACAACGACACGTGCGACCACGACGAACCCTTGCAGCCGAAGCCGCCGCCGAGGAACGGTGAAATCACGCGCACGTGGTCCGGCGCGATGCCGAAGACCGCGGCCACCGCCGTGCTCGCGCCCGACACGCCCTGTGTCGCATCGTGCAGCGTGAGCGTCGGGCCGTCCCAGCGCGCCATCGTCGCATGCGGCTCGATGGGGTTGTGATGCTGCATCGGCGTCGTATAGGTCGCGTCGATGCGCACCGCGCCTTCGCGCAGGCCCGCATCGACGTCGCCGCGCTGCGTATCCATCGGGCGGCCCTGCTGCTTCGGCGGCACGCGCGCGCAGCGCAACGCCTGCGCGAAATCCGCCACGGCATCGCTCGCGCGATAGCGCACCTGCACGGCATGCGCGGCGTCGGTCGCCTGCTCGAGCGTTTCGGCGACGACGACCACGACGGGTTCGTTGCTGTAGCGCACCGTGTCGTCCTGCAGCAACGTGAGTCGGCGCCCGGCGGGCGGCGACAGCGGCGGCCGGCCGCCGTTGGGCAGCCGCATCGCATTCTCGTGCGTGATCACGATCAGCACGCCCGGCATCGCGCGGGCGCGCGCCGCATCGATCGACTCGATGCGCCCGGCTGCGATCGTGCTCGTCACGAGCACCGCGTGCGCGAGCCGCGCATCGGAGAATTCGGCCGCGTAGTGTGCGCCCCCCGTCACCTTGAGCACGCCGTCGACACGGTCCAGCGGCTGTCCCGTCATCGTGTTCATGCGGCACCTCCCGTCGTGGCGGCTGCCGTTTCGACCGCACGGACGATCGCCCGCTGCGCGAGCGCGACCTTGAAGCCATTACCGTCGAGCGGCCGCGCGTCGCGCAACGCCAGCGCGGCCGCCTCGCGCAGCGTCGCGTCGGTCGGCGTGCGGCCCACGAGATGCGCTTCCGCCTCCATCGCACGCAACGGCTTGTGCGCGACGCCGCCGAGCGCGATCCGCGCATCGGCGACGCGCGGGCCGTCCATCCGCAGCGCAGCCGCGACCGACACCAGCGCGAACGCGTAGCTCGCGCGATCGCGTACTTTCAGATAGTGCGCATGGTCGGCGAAGCGCGGCGGCGGCAAGTCCACCGCGGTGATCAGCTCGCCCGGCTCGAGCGCCGTGTCGAGGTCGGGACGATCGCCCGGCAAGCGGTGAAACGATGCGATCGGAATCTGCCGCGCGCCGCGCGGGCCGCTCACCTGCACGACGGCGTCGAGCGCGGCGAGCGCGACGCTCATGTCCGACGGGTTCACCGCCACGCACTGGGAGCTGGCGCCGAGGATCGCGTGCATCCGGTTGTGGCCGCCGAGCGCCGCGCAGCCGCTGCCCGGCTCGCGCTTGTTGCACTGCGCGAACGCGGGATCGTAGAAATACGGGCAGCGCGTGCGCTGCATCAGGTTGCCGCCGACGGTCGCCATGTTGCGCAATTGCGCGGACGCGCCGGCGAGCAGCGCCTGCGACAGCAGCGGATAGTCGGCGCGCAGGCGCGGATGATCGGCCGCATCGCTGTTGCGCACGAGCGCGCCGATGCGCACGCCGCCGCCGGGCAGCGCCTCGACCGTATCGAGGCCCGCGATGTGCGTGATGTCGATGAGCGTGACGGGCCGCGCGACGCCGCCCTTCATCAGGTCCAGCAGGTTCGTGCCGCCGCCGATGAAGGCGGCGCCGGGCCGCTGCGCCGCGCGCACGGCGCCGGCGACGTCGGTCGCGCGTTCGTAGGAGATCGCTTCCATTGTGGTGCCCTCCGTCGGCTAGCCGCGCGCCGCGTGCGCGGCGCGCACGGCGGCGACGATGTTCGGGTACGCGCCGCAGCGGCACAGGTTGCCGCTCATGCGCTCGCGGATCTCGTCGTCCGACAGCTGCGCGGGACGGCGCCGCACGTCGTCGGTGGCGGCGCTCCCGGCCCCCGCCGCGAACTCGTCGAGCAGCGCGGTCGCCGAGCAGAGCTGGCCGGACGTGCAGTAGCCGCACTGGAACGCATCGCATTCGACGAATGCGCGCTGCACCGGGCTCAGCACGCCGCCGCGCGCCAGCCCTTCGACGGTCGTGATTCGTGCGCCTTCGTGCATCACCGCGAGCGTCAGGCATGCGTTGATGCGCCGCCCGTCGACGAGCACCGTGCACGCGCCGCACTGCCCGCGATCGCAGCCCTTCTTCGTGCCCGTGAGCCCGGCGTATTCGCGCAGTGCGTCGAGCAGCGTGACGCGCGGTTCGAGCTGCAGCGTGTACGCGCGCCCGTTGATGTCGAGACGCACGGGCTGCGCCGGCACCGGATCGCGGCGGGGCGCGGCCGGCGCGGATGCCGCGTACGACGGCGGCGGATGAACGTGCGATGCGGCGCTGACGGTCGCGGCCGCCGCCGCGGATTGCAGGAAGCGGCGCCGCGCGGCACTGGACGGCGTGTCGTGCGGCAACCGCGGCGCCGCTGAATGGCCGGGCCCGAGCGGCGACGGGGCGGCATCGCGCGCCGGTTCGGCAGACGGAGAATCGGATCGATCGCTGGACATGGCTTCTGCTCGCTCAATGGTCGATGGACGCAGATGTGCTGCCCGTGCCCGGATGGCGGCGCGGGCGGCACGCCCATCGGCAACGAGCAATTCCGGTGCCGCGAAACGGCGGGGCAACGCCGATGTGTCGCGTCAGTCACCCGTGCGCGGCGCGGCACGGGCGGCAGACGGAACACGTTGCCGCTGACCCTGCCTTCATGACACCACGCTGGCGCGCGGCTGGCCGTTCGCTGACGAAGCGGCAATAACGCCCGGTTTTCCGGCGCATCCGGCCACACATCGGTCGCAAGTTGCCGGGTGCATGTGCCGCGGCGCACACGGCGCTTGCGTCGCCGTGGCCGGGTCGCGTCGTGGCGCGCCGTGTAAATGCGCGCAGCATCCGTCTCTGCTGGAAAATTCCGCCACGCGTGCCGGCGGATCGCCGCGAAGGCGTTCCGTCGGCCTGACGAAAACATGTCGCGATCACACTCGCATCGCAAACGATTCACCGAAACGTCGCATCGCGGCGGCATACTCGAAAACGTTTCCCGATCAGCCTGCCAGGAGAGAAGTCATGCGTCGCGTTTTCGTCGCCGTCGTTCTATGTGCCGCCGTTTTCGTCGCCGCCTGCAGCGACGACGCGCCGCACGACGCCAACGCGACCGACGCCGCGCAGCAGGCCGGCGGCGCATCGAGCGGCGCCGCCGGCGCGTTCAACAGTGACGCGAGCGCGAATACCGCCGCGTCCGATGCCGCGCCGCTCGCGCCGCCCGTCGTGCACTACCCGCCCGATGACGACGACGATGCGAAGCCCGCCGCGAATGCAGCCGCCTCCAGCGCGGCCGCGTCGTCGCCGGGCTGATCCCGCCACTACGTGAAATGAGTCGGACCCGCTCGGGGAGAGCGGTGGGCATTCGTTGGGAGGCGTCGCTGACATGACGTCACGGTCGGCGGCGGCGCAAACAGCATGGCGTCGCGCCACCTCGCGGGCCACGCCGAGCCCGGCCGGCCGAGCGATCCGGCCCCGGCCGGCGTCAGGCCCGTGCGTGCGCCGCACGCGCAACGGCACGCGATGCCGCGACAGCCGCCGCGCGGCACGCGCCGCGCCGCCCGCCCGTCAGACCGCGTGCGCGAGCGCGCGGTCGACGAGCGCGGTTTCGAAGCCGTCGTCCGCGTCGCGAAAGCGCAGCGGTGCCGCGCAATGGACGAGCGTATCGATGAAGTACTTCGCGCGCGGCCACGGCCCGAAGCCGGCCGCGGTGTTGATGTGCCCGGCGTCGCCGAGGTTCACGAACGCGCTGCCCAGGTGCTGCGCGAGCGTGCGCGCGTCGCCGAGCGGCATCCACGGATCGGTTTCGCTGCCGATCACGATCGACGGCACGGCGAGCCGGCGCGCGTCGAACGGCCCGGCAAACGTGAATTTCTTCGGACTGGCGGGCGCGACGAGCAACACGCCCGCGACATCGCCCGTATGCGGCCACTGCCCGAGCGCATGCGCGGCCGCGAGGCAGCCGAAGCTGTGCGCGGCCAGCACGAACGGGCCGCGTTCGCGGTCGAGCAATGCGCGCACCGATTGCGCCCAGCGCGCGAGATCGGGCGCATCCCAGTCGTCCTGATCGACGCGCAGCGAGCGCGGGAACTGCCGTTCGAGCCAGGTCTGCCAGTGAGCGCCTTCGCTGCCGTGCAGGCCCGGAACGGTGACGAGCCGCGGCGGCCACGCCGATTTGCTGCATGCGCGCATGATTGCCCTCGCTTGCTTGAAGACGGGATTCGATTGTGGCGCGGCGTCCGCGGCGGCCGAACCAATATTTTGTGCTTTGCTTTTGCGGGGGCCGGCCATCCGGGGGCAGGCCATCCGGGCGTCCGCCCGCCTCGCGCACCGGCGCGCGATGCGCCGCGAAACCGTAGAATGTGGGCTTCCCGTCAGCTTCACACGGAACCGGGGCCGGGCGCCGACGCGCCGGGCGCCCGGTCGTCAGGAGACGCCCGATGTCCGCTACGCCCGCCGGCGCGCCGCGCCCGGCCCCGCTCGCCGTTCCCGTGACGCGCCTCGCCGGCGCGCGCGCCGTCATCCAATGAAGATCCTGTTCCATTCCCCGCAGCAGGAAGCCGCCGCGTGGCGCGACCAGATCGCGCATGCGCTGCCGGAAGCCGAACTGCGCGCGTGGCAGCCGGGCGACACGGCCGCCGCCGACTACGCGCTCGTCTGGCGCGCGCCGCGCGAATTCTTCGCCCCGCGCGACGGCCTGCGCGCGATCTTCAACCTCGGCGCCGGCGTCGACGCGCTGCTCGCGCTCGAGCACGCGCATCCGGGCACGCTGCCGCCGCACGTGCCGCTCGTGCGGCTGGAAGATTCGGGCATGGCGCAGCAGATGGTCGAATACGTGACGCACGCGGTGCTGCGCTACCTGCGCCGCTTCGACGAATACGAAGTGCTGCAGCGCGAGCGCCGCTGGCAACCGCTCGAACCGCATGCGCGCGCCAGCTTCATCGTCGCCGTGCTCGGCCTCGGCGTGCTCGGCGCGCAGGTCGCGCGCGCGCTCGCCGCGCTCGGCCTGCCCGTGCGCGGCTACAGCCGCAGCGCGAAGCAGCTCGACGGCGTGACGACCTTCGCGGGCGACGGCGCATTCGATGCGTGCATCGACGGCGCGAAGATGCTCGTCAACCTGCTGCCGAGCACGCCCGACACCGACGGCATCCTGGCGTCGCGCACGTTCGCACGGCTCGCGCCCGGCGCGTATGTCGTCAACGTCGCGCGCGGCGCGCATCTCGTCGAAGCCGACCTGCTCGACGCGCTCGCGAGCGGCCAGATCGCCGCCGCGACGCTCGACGTGTTCCACCGCGAGCCGCTGCCGGAAGACCATCCGTTCTGGCACGCGCCGCGCATCACGATCACGCCGCACAGCTCGGCCGAGACATTGCGCGACGAAGCCATCGCCCAGATCGCCGGCAAGATCCGCGCACTGGAGCGCGGCGAGCGCATCGGCGGCATCGTCGACTACGCACGCGGCTACTGAACCTACAAGCACACCAGGAGACAACCATGACGTTCCCCACCGCCGTCAAGATCGTCGAAGTCGGCCCGCGCGACGGGCTGCAGAACGAGAAGACCTTCGTGCCGACCGACGTGAAGATCGCGCTCGTCGACCGCCTGTCGCACGCCGGCTTCCGCAACGTCGAGGCCGCGTCGTTCGTGTCGCCGAAATGGGTGCCGCAGATGGCCGACGGCGCCGACGTGATGGCCGGCATCGAGCGCCGCGCGGGCACCGTGTACTCGGTGCTCACGCCGAACCTGAAGGGCTTCGAGCATGCGGTCGCGGCGCGCGCGGACGAAGTCGTGATCTTCGGCGCGGCGAGCGAGGCGTTCTCGCAGCGGAACATCAACTGCAGCATCGCCGAGAGCATCGCGCGCTTCGAGCCGGTCGCGAAGGCGGCGAAGGATGCGGGCCTGCGGCTGCGCGGCAGCGTGTCGTGCACGCTCGGCTGCCCGTACCAGGGCGACGTGCCGGTCGCATCGGTCGTCGACGTCGTCGAGCGCTTCGCGGCGCTCGGCTGCGACGAGATCGACATCGCCGACACGATCGGCGTCGGCACGCCGAAGCGCACGCGCGAAGTGCTCGCGGCCGTCACGCGCGTGTTCCCGCGCGAACGCCTGTCGGGCCACTTCCACGACACCTACGGCCAGGCGCTCGCGAACATCTACGCGGCGCTGTTCGAAGGGATCGAGATCTTCCACGCGTCGGTCGCCGGCCTCGGCGGCTGCCCGTACGCGAAGGGCGCGACCGGCAACGTCGCGACCGAGGACGTGCTGTACCTGATGCAGGGCCTCGGCATCGACACCGGCATCGACCTCGCGCAGGTCGTCGCCGCCGGCGACTTCATCTCGAACGCGATCGGCCGCGCGAACGTGTCGCGCGCCGGTCGCGCCCTGCTCGCCAAGGCGCAGAGCGCGGCCGACGCCGCGAACTGCGTATGACCCCGGTATTCGATGGATTCCTCAACATGACGACACCTGCTTCATTCGATTCCCTCCCCGACTCCGCGCGACGCGTCGCGCTGCTGCTGCGCGAGCGTGGCCATGCGAAAGGCATCGTGATGCTCGCCGAAACCGGCAAGACCTCGGCCGAAGCCGCGGCCGGGCTCGGCTGCTCGGTTGCGCAGATCGCGAAGTCGATCCTGTTTCGCCGCCAGTCGGACGGCGCGCCGGTGCTCGTGGTCGCCAGCGGCGTGAATCGTGTCGACGAGAAGAAGGTCGCCGCGCAAGTCGGCGCGGTTGGCCGCGCGGACGCGAAGTTCGTGCGCGACCACACCGGCTATGCGATCGGCGGCGTGTGCCCGATCGGTCATCTCGTCGAACCCGTCACGCTGATCGACGCCGACCTGCTCGAGCTCGACAGCCTGTGGGCGGCCGCCGGCCATCCGCACGCGGTGTTCAACCTGTCGCCGAACGAACTCGTGTCGCTGACGGGCGCGCCGGTCGCGGACGTCGCGTTGCGGGAGCCCGCATGAGCGACGTGCCGGTGACGGTGCCGGTCGGCACGGTCGCGTCGCCGTGCACCGACGTATGCCGAATCGATCCGCGCACCGACTGGTGCGCGGGCTGCCTGCGCACGCGCGGCGAGATCAAGGGATGGCGCGCGTCGGACGACGACGCGCGGCGCGCGTTGCTCGCGCGGCTCGATGCGCGGCGGCGTCTGCTGGCGAGAAGCGGCGCATAAAAAAAAGCCGTTCAACCTGACAGGCGAACGGCATCGAGATCGGAATCCTGTGAACGTGATCAACGTCACAGCCCGCATCATACGAGCGACGCGGCCGCATCGCATCGGGTGTTTCCCTACAACTTCTTACAGCGTCTCGGACGCGTGCGCGCGCACGACTTTTGCTCGTCACGCACACGCCGTCTCCGCAATACACGCGCCCGAAATACGCATTCGACGAGCGGCTGCGCTGCCCCGTAGCGGCTCGCCGAATCGCACGACCGTTTCAGTGGCCGACGGCCGTACGACGGGCCGGCACGATGCGCCAGCCGAGATTCACGCCGGCCGCCGCGAGCAGGATCAGCAGCGCGCCGACCACCTGCGTCCACGCGAGCGTCTGCCCGAACGCGACGTGATCGACGACGATCGCGACGACCGGATAGACGAACGACAGCGCGCCGGTCATCGCGGTCGGCAGCTTCTGGATCGCGCCGTACAGCAGCACATACATCAGACCGGTGTTCACGACGCCGAGCACGACGAGGTCGAGCCACTGCCCGGCGGTCGCCGGCAACGTGCCGAAGTGCGCGAACGGCGCGAGCAGCAGGACCCCGAGGCCGGCCTGCAGCAGCGCGAGCAGATGCGGCGGCGTGCCCTTCAGGTGCTTCGTGACGATCGACGAGATCGCATACAGGAACGCCGCGCCGAGCGACAGCGCGACGCCTTCCAGGTATTCGCCCGGCACCGCGAGCACGGCCGGCTCGACGCGCACCACGGCGACGAGCCCGACGAAGGCGAGCGCGAGCCACGCGACGGTGGACGCGGTGATCCGCTCGCGGAACACGATCGCGCCGAGTGCGACGAGCATGAACGGCTGCGTGTTGTAGACGGCGGTCGCCATCGAGATCGACGCGCGCGAATAGGCGGCGAACAGCAGCAGCCAGTTCGCGACGATCGCGACGCTGCCGAGGGTCGCCAGCGCGAGCATCCGCGGCGAGAACAGTGCACGGCGCAGGAACCCGAACGCCGCGCAGACGATCGCGAGCGTCGCGGCGCCGAACAGGCAGCGGAAGAACACGACGTTCGTCAGCGGCTGCTGCGACGACATCACGAGCCAGCCGATCGTGCCGGACATCATCATCGCGACGACCATCTCGGCGGCGCCGCGGCGAATTTCATTCGAAGCCATCGTGAACTCCGTTCAGAAGAGTGGATGACTTCGATTCTAGAAACTTGCTTTCGCGGCAACCACGGCTAAACTGAAGTGAATCGACCGATTCACCTTCGAAAGCAAAGTGATCATGCCGAAACGCCTTTCCCCGCCCGCCGTCGCGTCGCTCGACGCGACCGACCGCGCGATCCTCGCGGCGCTGGCCGACGACGCGCGCATCGCCACCAGCGAACTCGCCCGGCAGATCGGGCTGTCGGCGCCCGCGACCGCCGACCGCGTGCGGCGGCTCGAGGCGCAAGGCGTGATCGCCGCGTTCACCGTCGAGCTCGACCCGCGCGCGCTCGGCTACACGCTGCAGGCGATCGTTCGCGTGAAGCCGCTGCCCGGCCAGCTGCATCTCGTCGAAGAGATGCTGCGGCGGATTCCCGAATTCGTGGAGTGCGACAAGGTGACCGGCGACGACTGCTTCATCTGCCGGCTCTACCTGCGCACGATCGCGCACCTCGACGACATCCTGTCGAAAGTGACGGAGCGCGCCGAGACGAGCACCGCGATCGTGAAGTCGACGCCGGTGCCGCGCCGGCTGCCGCCGCTCGTCGAGGACGACGGCGCGCACCGCTGAACGAGCCGGTACGCGGCCGCGCCGCCCGCGTGCGCACGCGTGCCCGCCGGTGCGGTCATGCAGCCGCGTCGCGCGCCTCGAAGAACGCCAGCAGTTCGTCGATCAGCGCGACGGGCGCCTCTTCCGGAATGTAGTGCCCGCACTCGAGCGCGCGGCCGCTGACGTCGCGCGCGACACGGCGCCATTCGTCGAGCGGATCGAAGCAGCGGCCGACGATCCCGTTCTCGCCCCACAGCACGCGCAGCGGACACGCGACCTTGTTGCCGCGCTCGAGATCCGCACGGTCGTGCTCGAGATCGATCGTCGCGGACGCGCGGTAGTCCTCGCACATCGCATGCACGGCGCCCGGCTGCGCGAGCGCGGCCCGGTACGCGGCGAGCGCCTCGGGCGCGAACGGCGCCAGCCCGGCGGACCGGTTGCCCATCACGCGCTCGATGTACGCATCGGTATGCGCACCGACCAGCGTCTCGGGCAACGGCTCCGGCTGGATCAGGAAGAACCAGTGGAAATATGCGGTCGCGAACGCGCGATCGGTTTTCTCGTACATCGCGAGCGTCGGTGCGATGTCGAGCAGCATCATCCGCTCGACGGCGTCCGGATGATCGAGCGCGAGCCGGTGCGCGACCCGCGCGCCGCGATCGTGCGCGCACACATGGAAGTGCTCGAAGCCGAAATGCCGCATCACGGCGACCTGGTCGGCCGCCATCGCCCGTTTCGAATACGGCACGTGCTGCGCGTCGCTCGGCGGCTTGCCCGACGCGCCGTACCCGCGCAGGTCGGTGGCGATCACCGTGAAATGATTCGCGAGCGTCGCCGCAACGCGATGCCAGATCATGTGGGTTTGCGGATGTCCGTGCAGCAACAGGAGCGGCGGACCCGCGCCTCCTTTGACACCGAAGATGTCGGTGTCCTGCACCGTCACGCGAAACGGTGCAAACGCCTCAAACGACATGGTTTATTTCTCGTTGGTTTGTTATGGCGGCTATTTTAGGAGCGCTTGCGCGTCAGCACAGCGGCGCAACAGCCAGAATCCGTAGAAAGAGAACACTCACTCGATTGCCGGCACACCGCGCATTTTGTTAAGCTCGCGTAGAATCGCACGATCGTTCGTATTAATAAGGACGACATCGTTTCGCCGCTACACTCGAATCACCGTTCGACCGCAAAGCATGGCGCCGGCGCGACCGCGCGGGCGCCCCTGGAGACTGGAGACATCACATGGCATTGCCCACCGTCCTGCAGAACCTGACGCTGCCCGTCATCGCATCGCCGATGTTCATCGTCAGCTACCCCGAACTCGTGCTCGCGCAATGCAAGGCGGGCATCGTCGGTTCGTTCCCCGCGCTCAACGCCCGCCCGGCCGAACTGCTCGACGAGTGGCTCACGCAGATCCAGTCCGATCTCGCCGATCACCAGGCAAAAAATCCCGGCGCGGTGATCGGCCCGATCGCGGTCAACCAGATCGTCCACCAGTCGAATGCGCGGCTCGAGCACGACGTGCGCGTGTGCGTCGAGCACAAGGTGCCGATCTTCATCACGAGCCTGCGCGCACCGGCGCGCGAGATCGTCGACGCGGTGCACAGCTACGGCGGCATCGTGCTGCACGACGTGATCAACCTGCGTCACGCGCAGAAGGCGCTCGAAGCCGGCGTCGACGGGCTGATCCTCGTCGCGGCCGGTGCAGGCGGCCATGCGGGCACGACGTCGCCGTTCGCGCTCGTCGGCGAAGTCCGCAAGATCTTCGACGGCCCGATCGTGCTGTCCGGCGCGATCGCGAACGGCGGCTCGATCCTCGCGGCGCAGGCGATGGGCGCCGACTTCGCGTACATGGGCACGCGCTTCATCGCGACGCAGGAAGCGCACGCGATCGACGACTACAAGCACGCGATCGTGAACGCGAAATCGTCGGACATCATCTACACGAACCTCTTCACGGGCGTGCACGGCAACTACATTCGCGAGAGCATCGAGAAGGCCGGCCTCGATCCGGAGGCGCTGCCGGAATCCGACAAGACCAAGATGAATTTCGGCAGCGACAAGACGAAGGCGTGGAAAGACATCTGGGGCGCCGGCCAGGGCGTCGGCCTGATGGACGACCTGCCGAGCGTGGGCGCGCTCGTCGAGCGCCTGAAGCGCGAATACGACGACGCGAAGGCGCGACTCGGCATTCCGCGCTGACGGGTGCGGCGGCCCTCGCGGCCGCCGCCGGCGCGCATGCCGGCGGACAAAACAAAAAGCGCGAACCGCAGCGGTTCGCGCTTTTTCATTGCCCCGCTGTAGCGGGACACACGGCGGCTCAGACCGCGCGCTTCATCCGCGTGATCGGCATCACGCGCAGGCGCGATTCGATCGACGGGCACAGCGACTGCCCTTCGAAACGCGCCGCCAGGAAGTCGACGAACGAACGCACCTTCGCGGATACGTGACGACGGCTCGCGTAGACCGCGTAGATCGGCGCCTCGTGCGGCGGCACCGCATCGAGCAGCACCGGCACGAGCCGGCCGGACTCGATGTCGTCGCCGACCACCTCGGTGCCGAGCAGCGCGATGCCCGCGCCCGCGAGCACGGCCGCACGCAGCCCTTCGAGATGATTCACGATCAGGTTGCCGTTGAGGTTCACGCGCGACGCGGCGGCCGCGTCGATCACCAGCGCGTCGAGCATCGTCGAATTCGAGTCGCGCCGCAGGTAGTTGTGGTGCGCGAGATCGCCGATCGTCGCGGGCGTGCCGTGCTTCTCGAGATACTCGGGCGACGCGACCAGCAGGATGTGCGCGGTCGCGATCTGACGTGCGACCAGCGACGACGATTTCAATCCGTTCGGCGCCGCGCGCACCGCGACGTCGTAGCCTTCCTCGATCAGGTCGACCACGCGATCGGACAGCGTCATGTCGACGGTCACGTCCGGGAACCGGCCCGCATAGTCGGTGACGGCCTGCATCACGTGCCGCAGCCCGAACGCCGATAGCGACGTGACGCGCAGCCGGCCTTGCGGCACCACGCTCGCGGCGCCGACGGCCTGCCCGGCTTCGTCGAGTTCGGACAGCGCCTGCACGAGGCGCTCATAGTATTCGCGTCCCGCCTCGGTAGGGGCGACGCGTCGTGTCGTGCGATGCAGCAGCCGCGCACCGAGCTGCTGCTCGAGATGCATCACGTGCTTGCTCGCCATCGCAGCCGACATCTGCATGCGCTCGGCCGCGCCGACGAAGCTGCCCACTTCGACGACGTAGCGAAACACATTCATGCTGACGAGGGTATCCATCGAACTAGCTCGTAATGACGGGGAATGGTCCAATTACGAGATAGGGTAACAAAGGCGGGGAAACAGAAAGGTCAAGAAAGGCAAAACGGCGCCGCGGGGTCGCAGCGCCGTTTTTGGCGGGAAAACATGCAGTCCGGACGCGCTTTTCACCCGCGTCCGGCACGCCGGCCGCGCGTGCGCGTCAGAACTTCGCGCGGATGCCGGCGCCGAACGTGTTGCCGGTCGACAGGCCGCTGATGTGGTCGTTCATGTACGCGGCGTAGACGTCCGTGCGCTTGGACAGCGGATAGTCGTAGCCGACGGCCCAGGTCTGGCGCGTCTGGTCGAGGCCGCCCGAATCGCGCGAGTACGCGTACGACGCCATCGCGTTGCCCACGCCGAGCGGCACCGACACGCCGCCCTGCGCGGTGTTCACATGCCAGCTGCCCGCGACCTGGTCATTCTTCGTATACATGTACTGGCCGAACAGCTTCACGTATTTCAGGTCGTAGGTCGCCCCGACTTGCGCGATGCCCTGGCTCTTCATGCCGGCCACCAGCGCGCTCAGGTCACGCGGGCCGTTGTTGAAGTTCACGTACTGGTAGACCGCGGTCGCCGCGAACGGACCGTTCGCATAGTTGAACTGCGCGCTCCACTTCTTCGAGCCGTTGTCGCCGGCCTGGTTGCCGAGTGCGTACATCGCGCCGAAATTCAGGCCACCGAACGAAGGCGACGTGTACGACAGCGCGTTGTTCCAGCCCGAATCGCCGACGGCACCCTGGTCGCTCGGGTAGGTCGGGAACGTGCCAAGGCCGAGGAACACGTGATACACCATCGGCGAGAAGGTGTACGAGTCGTAGAACGGGTTGAACAGGATCGTCGACAGGAACAGGTGCGTCGTCAGGCGGCCGGCCGTCACCGTGCCGTACGGCGAATCGATGCCGACGTAGGCGTTGCGTGCGAAGAACGTGTCGCCCTGGAAGCGGCCGAACTGGCCGTTCTGGGCGCGGAAGAAGCTTTCCAGCGTGAAGATCGCCTTGTAGCCGTTACCGAGATCCTCGGCGCCGTGCAGGCCCCAGTACGACGTCGACATCCCGCCGCCGCTCACGTTCCATGCGCGGTTGCCGCCCGGGAACTTGGTTGCGCCGACCCATTCGTCGACCTGCCCGTAGAGCGACACGCTCGACTGTGCATGGACGGGGGCGGTAGCCGCCACGCAGGCGGCCGCGGCGATCAGCTTGACGGACGTGCGCGACGCACGGCGAGCGAATGCTTTCATTGGATCTCCAGATTTTGTCGAATTGTCGATAAGTGGCGCGAGCGTTGTTTTATGGAGCCGAGTGCTTGCGTCGTATGGGGCGCAGCCATCTTTACGGATCATTCGTCCGGCCAAAATTGCGCACACTTATTGCTGGTATAGCGCCAGCATTAACTTCGCGGAATGGATACATGGCCGGGCACCTGCCGGCGGCCCCGCACGAACGCGGTCGCGCGGCGGGACGGCAGCGGGGCACACGCGAGCCGGGCGCGAAAGATAGCGCAATGCGACGGGAAAATCAGCGGAAATCTGTGCGCGACTGTGGCGAATTCGCATCAGCCGGCGGAGGGACGAGCGCGCGGGCGCTCAGTTTCGGTAGAACGGGGAGAAAGACGGCGAGTGCGCAGGCTCTTCCTGCGAGCGGGGCGGCGGCATCGGACGTCCGCCGCGCTCCTCGTTGTAGCGCGCGACGTCGGCGCGGATCGAACCGGCACGCAGCGGCACGTTGCCGCCGCCCGGCGGGCGCGGCACCTGGCGCACGTCGGCGCTGATCGGACGATACGGGCTTTGCGCGGCGTAATGGCCATACGACGGCGTCGGCCGCAGCCCCCAGCGGGAGCCGTAGCCGTTCACGCCGCCGGCGCGTGCACCGGCCAGGGGCGCCGCGCGGCGCCAGACGGGCCCACCACCAGCCGGCTGACCGTACGCGCCGTACGCGCGCATGTCGCCGCCACCGAAGCCGTGGCCGCCGAACGCATGACCGCCGCCGTGGGGCGGTTGCGCGAGCGCGAGCGGCAACAGCAGCGCGCCGAGCACGCCTGCCACCCATCGTCCGATCTTCCGTTTCACCCGTTCCGTCATCGTTCAGTGCCTGTCCACGCCCGCCGCCGGCTCCTTTCGGCCGACCCAAGGCTTTCAGCAGTAATTTATGAGCGGGCCGAAAGCGTGTCGAGCCAAAAAGTGTTATGTCGCCGGCATCGGTGTAACACCATGTTACTGCTAGGTTTTTTCACTTCCGGGCGCGACCGCGACAGAACATTCTTCTGCCGTTTCGCGCCCGGCCGGGCCGATGCCGCGGGCGCTGTTGCATGAGATCAGCTCATCAATCGATTCCCACAATGCATTTGTGTAGTGAATCGCCGACCGGGACAATGACGCCATCCGCGCGCGCGACGCGCGCCCTTGCCGTTTCCGAATCGAGTTCCCGATGGCCCGTCCCCGTTTTCTTCCCGACAACTTCACGCTCGCGCTCGTCGGCACCGTCGTGCTCGCAAGCTTCCTGCCGTGCCGTGGCCCGGCCGCCCATGCGTTCAACTGGGCGACCAACATCGCCGTCGGCCTGCTGTTCTTCCTGCACGGCGCGAAGCTGTCGCGCGAAGCCGTCATCGCGGGTGCGACCCACTGGCGGCTGCACGCGGTCGTGCTGCTCAGCACGTTCGCGCTGTTCCCGCTGCTCGGCCTCGCGCTGAAACCCGTGCTGCAGCCGCTCGTCACGCCGACGCTGTATGCGGGCGTGCTGTTCCTGTGCACGCTGCCGTCGACGGTCCAGTCGTCGATCGCGTTCACGTCGATCGCGAAGGGCAACGTGCCGGCCGCCGTGTGCGCGGCATCCGCGTCGAGCCTGCTCGGGATCTTCGTCACGCCGGCGCTCGTCGGGCTGATGATCACGTCGCAGTCGGCGGCCGCCGCGTCGCCGTGGAGCACCGTCGGCAGCATCGTGCTGCAGCTGCTCGTGCCGTTCATCGCCGGCCAGTTGCTGCGGCCCATGATCGGCGGCTGGATCGACCGCAACCGCGGCGTGCTGCGCTTCGTCGATCAGGGCTCGATCCTGCTCGTCGTCTACGTTGCCTTCAGCGAGGCCGTCAACGAAGGCCTGTGGCACCAGATCCCGCCGCGCGCGCTCGGCGGCCTGCTCGTCGTCAACCTCGTGCTGCTCGCGATCGCGCTGCTGCTGACCGCGTTCGTCAGCAAGCGGCTCGGCTTCAACCGCGCCGACCAGATCACGATCATCTTCTGCGGGTCGAAGAAGAGCCTCGCGGCCGGCGTGCCGATGGCGAAGGTGATCTTCTCGGCGAACGCGGTCGGCGCGATCGTGCTGCCGTTGATGCTGTTCCACCAGATCCAGCTGATGGCGTGCGCGGCGCTCGCGCAGCGCTGGGGCGCGCGCGACATGAGCGGCGAGCACGACGAGGGCGACGCGGCATCGGCGTCCGGCGCGCTGAGCCCGGGCAAGCGCTGACGAGCAGGGCGGCGGGACGGTCAGCGGGGGGTGCCGTTCCGGCGGTTTTGTCCTCCTGCCTTCCTGCTTTCCGCCTTCCTGCTTTCCGCCCTCCTGCTTTCCGCCCTCCTGCTTTCCGCCCTCCTGCTTTCCGCCCTCCTGCTTTCCGCCCTCCTGCTTTCCGCCCTCCTGCTTTCCGCCGTCCGCTTCCGGCCTCACCGCCTCACCGCCCTTCCAGCTTCACACCCGACGCGATGCACCACCAACGCCCATCGCGTCACGAAATCTTCATTCAATTCTCCGCGCGCGATGCCGTTATGTCGGGCGTCCCGTCGATTCGGCTGCTCTCGCCCATGCCCGCGCCCCACTCCGATTCCGCTGCAGCCAGCATCACGCGCCTGATCGCGGATCGCGCGCTCGCCGCCGTCTTCCAGCCGATCGTCGATCTCGGGTCGGGGACGGTCGTCGGCTACGAGGGCCTGATACGCGGCCCGCGCGGCACCGACCTCGAACCACCCGCCGCGCTGTTCGCGCAGGCCGCGCGCGAAGGCGAGACGATCGCGCTCGAACAGGCCGCCGCGCGCACCTGCCTCGACGCATTCGCGGCACTCGGCTGCGACGGCAAGCTGTTCCTCAACTTCAGCGCCGGGACGATCCTGAAGCTCGCCAGCGAACGCGAGCGTGCACGTCAGCTCCTCGTGCGCGCGCGGATCGGCGCCGAGCGCATCGTGATCGAGCTGACCGAGCAGAATGCGATTCCCGATGTCGCCCAGATCGGCCCGGCGGTCGCGTCGCTGCGCGACGCCGGCATCCAGTTCGCGCTCGACGACTACGGCACCGCGAACGCGAGCATGAACCTGTGGCTGCGCCTGCATCCGGATGTCGTGAAGATCGACCGCTTCTTCATCCACGACATCGCCCGCGACCCGCTCAAGTTCGAAGCCGTGAAGGCGATGCAGCACTTCGCGCAGGCGAGCGGCGCGAAACTGATCGCGGAAGGCATCGAGAACGAAAGCGACCTGATCGTCGTGCGCGACATGGGCATCTGCTGCGTACAGGGCTTCCTGCTCGGCCGGCCGAACGCGCAGCCGTCGCGGGTCGTCGCGCCGGCCGCGCGCGATGCGATCCGCGCGCCGCACATCGCGGTGTTTCCCGGCGCGACGCGCTCGGTGCGGCCGGCCGGCACGATTGCCGGGAAGATGCTGGTGCCGGCGCCGGCGCTGCCGCGCGACGCGACCAGCAACGACGTGCTCGAGCTGTTCAACCGGATGCCCGACCTGCATGCGGTCGCGCTCGTCGAACGCGGGCGGCCCGTCGCGCTCGTGAATCGCCGCGGCTTCATCGATCGCTTCGCGCTGCCGTATCACCGCGAGGTGTTCGGGAAGAAGCCGTGCCTGCAGTTCGCGAACGACGCGCCGCTGATGATCGACAACGCGACGACCTTCGAGCAGCTCGCGATGCTGCTCGCGAGCCACGACCAGCGCTATCTCGCGGACGGCTTCGTGATCACCGAACACGGCCGCTACGTCGGGCTCGGCACCGGCGAGAGCCTGGTGCGCGCGGTGACCGAGATGCGCATCGAGGCCGCGCGCTACGCGAATCCGCTGACGTTCCTGCCCGGCAACATCCCGATCAGCGCGCACATCGACCGCCTGCTCCAGCGCGACGCCGGCTTTCATGCGTGCTACGTCGACCTGAACCAGTTCAAGCCGTTCAACGACCAGTACGGCTACTGGCAGGGCGACGAGGTGCTGAAGTTCGCGGCGACGGTGCTGGCCGGCGTGTGCGACCCGCAACGCGACTTTCTCGGGCACGTCGGCGGCGACGATTTCCTCGTGCTGTTCCAGCGCGCCGACTGGCGCGAACGCGCCGCCGACGCGATCGCCCGCTTCAACGAAGGCGCGCAGCTCTTCTACACGCAGGCCGACCGGCAGGCGGGCGGGCTGCACGGCGAGGACCGCCATGGCAACCCGGCGTTCTTCGGCTTCGTGACGATGGCGATCGGCGCGGTCGGCGTGGCGGCCGGCGCGCACGGCGCGAAACGCTACGGCAGCGACGAGATCGCATCGGTCGCCGCGCTCGCGAAGCGGCGCGCGAAACAGCAGCCGGATGGGCTCGCGGTCGTCGACCTCGATGCGGGCCGCGCTGCGCTGCGCCATCGCGGCGAACCGCCGGCCGTGGCAATCCGCTGAACGGCGGGTGACCGCCGTTTGCAGACACGACGCGGCCGGTGCGGCGGGGGCGCGCATTCATGCACCATGCAGCCAGACCGTTAGTTGCACTGCACCTTTCCGGCGGCCCGCGGAGGCAACCGCGCACGACTCGCGCGAATACGTGAAGCCAGCCCGCTTGCCGCCCGTTTCCCGCTCGCCATGCACCCGCACGTTCACCTTGCCTTTTTCGCGTTTTGTTTAGTATTTTTAGTAACGGTGTTTTCGCAGATTAGCGCTTAAAACCCGGGAATTTGCGGGTATTCCCCGGCTATCCGGCCCGAATTCCGCAATACGTTTTACTATACAATCGCTTTCACCCTAAACAAACCGGACCCCGAACGATGGGTACGACCATTCGCGATGTGGCGCGGGCGGCAGAGGTCTCGATCGGCACCGTCTCCCGCGCGCTGAAAAACCAGCCGGGCCTGTCCGAAGCGACGCGTGCGCGCATCGTCGAGATCGCGCAGCGGCTCGGCTACGATCCCGCGCAACTGCGGCCGCGCATCCGCCGGCTCACGTTCCTGCTGCATCGCCAGCACAACCGCTTCCCGGCCAGCCCATTCTTCTCGCACGTGCTGCACGGCGTCGAGGATGCGTGCCGCGAGCGCGGCATCGTGCCGACGCTGCTCACGGTCGGGCCGAACGACGACGTGCTGCGCCAGATGCGCCCGCACGCGCCCGACGCGATCGCGGTGGCCGGCTTCATCGAGCCCGAGACGATCGAGGCGCTCGCCGCGACCGGCCGACCGCTCGTGCTGATCGACCTGTGGGCGCCCGGGCTGCGCTCGGTGAACATCGACAACGCGACGGGCGCGGCGCTCGCGATGCGCCACCTGCTCGCCACCGGCCGCACGCGGATCGCGTTCATCGGCGGCTCGCCCGCGCACTACAGCATCGCGCAGCGCGCGATCGGCTACCGGCGCGCATTCTTCGAGGCCGGGCGGCTGTTCGATCCCGCGTACGAAGTGACGATCGATGCGGGGCTCGATCCCGACACCGGCGCAGCACGCGCGATGGAGCAGTTGCTCGACGCGCCGGGCCCGCGCCCGGAAGCCGTGTTCGCGTACAACGACGCGGCCGCGCTCGCCGCGCAGCGCGTCTGCACCGCGCGCGGGCTGCGCATTCCCGACGACATCGCGATCGTCGGCTTCGACAACATCCCGGCCGCCGCGCACGCGAGCCCGCCGCTCACGACGCTCGCGGTCGACAAGGAGGCGCTCGGCCGCCGCGGCGTCGAGCTGCTGCTCGCGGAGGCGCCCGAGCGCACCGAGATCTCCCTGCCCGTCGAGCTGATCGTGCGGGCCAGCAGCCAGCCCGCCGGCTCCCCGGCACTCGATACCGCCACGGTCACCGAATCATGAACATGCCCCCGGTCCAACCCTGCACGGCCGCGCCGGCCGCCCACACGCAAGCCGCGCCGTTCGTCGCGAGTTTCCGCGACCCGTCGTTCCTGCTGTCGCACATCGAGGACACGCTGCGCTTCTACGCGACGAACGCGTTCGACCCGACGGGCGGCTTCTACCACTACTTCCGCGACGACGGCAGCATCTACAACCGCACGTCGCGCCACCTCGTCAGCAGTTGCCGGTTCGTCTTCAACTACGCGATGGCGTACCGGCATTTCGGCGATCCGCGCCACCTGGAATACGCGCGCCACGGGCTGCGCTTCCTGCGCGACGCGCACTGGGACGACGCACTGCAGGGCTACGACTGGGAACTCGACTGGCGCGACGGCGCGAAGCGCGCGACGCTCGACGGCACGCGCCACTGCTACGGGCTCGCGTTCGTGCTGCTCGCGGCCGCGCACGCGACGATGGCCGGCCTCGACGAGGCCCGCCCGCTGATCGCGGCCACCTTCGAGCTCGCCGAGCACCGTTTCTGGGATGCGGCCGCGGGCCTCTATGCGGACGATGCGACGCCGAACTGGATCGTGTCGTCGTACCGCGGCCAGAACGCGAACATGCACATGACGGAGGCGCTGCTCGCGGCGTACGAGGCGACCGGCCACCTCACGTACCTCGATCGCGCGGAAAAGCTCGCGTCCCACATCACGCAGCGCCAGGCCGCGCTGTCGGGCGGGCTCGTGTGGGAGCACTACCATGCGGACTGGTCGGTCGACTGGGATTACAACAAGGAAGACAGCTCGAACATCTTCCGCCCGTGGGGCTTCCAGCCCGGGCATCAGACCGAATGGGCGAAGCTGCTGCTGATCCTCGAGCGGCATCGCCCGCTCGACTGGCTCGTGCCGCGCGCGGCCGAGCTGTTCGACGCGGCGCTCACGCATGCGTGGGACGCCGATCACGGCGGCCTGTATTACGGCTTCGGCCCCGACTTCACGATCTGCGACCACAACAAGTATTTCTGGGTGCAGGCGGAAACCTTCGCGGCCGCCGCGATGCTCGGCGCGCGCACCGGCAGCGAGCGCTTCTGGGACTGGTACGACGAGATCTGGCGCTACAGCTGGGCCCACTTCGTCGATCACCGCTACGGCGCGTGGTACCGCATCCTCACCTGCGACAACCGCAAGTACAGCGACGAGAAGAGCCCGGCCGGCAAGACCGACTATCACACGATGGGCGCGTGCTACGACGTGCTCGCGACCCTCGCGCGCGCGCAACGCAGCGAGCCGACGCAATGAGCGGCGGCACGTTTCCGGCTTTCGTGTCGGCAGGCGACATCCTGACCGACATGGTGCGCGCGGGCGACGCGCAATGGACCTCGGTGCCGGGCGGCGCCGGCTGGAACGTCGCACGCGCGGTTGCGCGGCTCGGCGTGCCGAGCGCGCTCGCGGGCTCGATCGGCGAGGACTGCTTCTCCGACGTGCTGTGGCGCACGAGCGAAGCGGCCGGGCTCGACCTGCGCTTCCTGCAGCGCGTCGCGCGGCCGCCGCTGCTCGCGATCGTCCACGAGACGCGCCCGCCTGCTTACTTCTTCATCGGCGAAGCGAGCGCCGACCTCGCGTTCGATCCGGCGCGGCTGCCGGCCGGCTGGACCGACCACGTGAAATGGGCGCACTTCGGCTGCATCAGCCTCGTGCGCGAACCGCTCGCCGGCACGCTGGCCGCGCTCGCGGCCGACCTGCACGCGCGTGGCGTGAAGATCAGCTTCGACCCGAACGTCCGGAACCTGATGACGGCCGCATTCCGGCCGACGCTCGAGAAGATGGCCGCGCTCGCCGACCTGATCAAGGTGTCCGACGAGGACCTGCGGCACCTGTTCGGCGGCGACGGCCCCGACGCGATCGCCGCGGTGCGCGCGCTGAACCCGCACGCGGCCGTGCTCGTCACGCGCGGCGCGCAGGCGGCGACGCTCTACGCGGACGGCGACGTGCATGAAGCGAGCCCGCCGCGCGTCGAGGTCGCCGACACCGTCGGCGCGGGCGACGCATCGATCGGCGGCATGCTGTTCAGCCTGATGGCCGCGCCGCAGCGAACCTGGCGCGAGCACCTCGTGTTCGCGCTGGCGGCGGGCGCCGCGGCCTGCCGGCATACGGGCGCGCACGCGCCGACGCTCGACGAGGTCGTCGCGCTGATCGAACGATGACGGGCAGGATGGCGGCCGGACTCCGTTCGGTCACCGATAAGCCGCGCTGTACATGCTGCGCCGCAGTGCTACGATGAAGTGTCCTTTTGCGGGAGAGCACCATGGACACCAACACGTTCACGAAGGGCATCTACACGGCCAAGGCGCATACCCAGCATGCGGGCAACGGGCAGTTCCAGGGTTACGTGATCCTCGCGCGGGACGACGGGGACGACACCGAGAACACGCGCTACGACGTCCACTCGACGAGCCCCAGCGAGGAGGAAGCATTCGAGGAGGCAAAGGCGCTCGCGCACCGGATCCTCGGCGAAATCGAGCTGTAGCGCGCCGCCATTCAGGCGCGGCTCAGAGCAGCCGCGCCACCATCGACAGCAGCATCGTCAGCACCAGCGTCGACATGAACGGGAACGGGTAGCGCCGCCCGCCGAGCGTCAGCGTGACGTCGCCCGGCATCCGCCCGATGCCGAGCTTGCCGAGCCACGGCCAGCAGCGCGTCAGGATCATCACCGCGACGAACGACGTCATCAGCCAGCGCAGCATGTCGGCTCCCGTCAGAGTGCGTGCGAGCGGTCGCCGCGCGCGAACGCGTCGAGCGTGCCGTCGATGCCGCGCGAGAACGCGATCACCTTGAACAGCTCGCCCATCTCGGCTTCGGAAATCAGCTTCTGCACCGCGTTCGCGGCCGGCAGGAACGCGTGGATGTCCGACGGATCGATCGCGGACAACGCGTCGGTGATGCCCGCGTTCAGCAGGAAGCGCGCCTGCGACGTGTAACCGAGCAAATCGGCGCCGGTCGCGACGGCCGCGTCGTAGATGCCGGTGAATTCGACGTGCGCGGTGATGTCCTGCAGCCCCGGGTACAGGAACGGATCGTCGTGCGCATGGTGACGGTAGTGGCACATCAGCGTGCCGCGGTCGCGCTGCGGGTGGTAGTACTCGTGCGCGGGAAAGCCGTAGTCGACCAGCAGCACCGCGCCGCGCCCGAGCATCGTGCAGACGGTGCGCGTGAACGCCAGCGCGGCCTCGTGCGTCTCGGTCACGTAACCGTCCGCCGCATCGTCGAGGCCCGCGAGTACCGGCGGCAAGCCGGCCGGTGCGGCCGGGCGGTCCTCGAACACGAACGCCTGCCGCGCGTCGAGCGCGACGCCGCGCTCCTGCCATGCGCCGCCCGCCTTCGCGAACAGGCGCACCGGCATCGCATCGAGCACCTCGTTACCGACCACGACGCCGTCGAACCGCTCGGGCAGCGCGTCGAGCCAGCGCACCTTCGCGGCGAGCGCCGGCGCGGCGGCCGTGATCGTGTCGCGCTGCCGCTCGCGCAGCTCGCCCGAGAGATCGACGATCAGGTAGGCGTCGAGTTCGACGCCCTGCGCGTCGAGCGCCGCGAGCAGCCCGGCCGCGAGCTTGCCCGTGCCGGCGCCGAATTCCATCACGCTGCGCGTGCCGCTCGCCGCAAGCGCTTCCGCGACCGGCTGCGCGAGCGTCTGCGCGAACAGCGGCGACAGCTCGGGCGCGGTGACGAAGTCACTGCCGTCGTCGGCGCGGCGCCCGAACTTGCGCGCGCCGCCGCTGTAATAACCGAGGCCGGGCGCATACAGCGCGCGCTCCATGAAGCGGTCGAACGGCAGCCAGCCGCCGGCCGCCGCGATCTCGTCGCGCAGTTGCGCGGCGAGGGTTTCGGACTGCGCAAGCGCGTCAGGGCCGGGAGCAGGTAAACTAGCGGGTTCGTGAGCTTTCGGGTTCATCCCGGCATTGTAAATGACCGTTTCAGCCGATATGTCGACCCAGCGCGTGGCGCTCGTCACGGGTGCCCTGGGCAGCGCGGCCGACGCCGCGTCGATCGGTCGTGCGCTCGCCACCGGATTCGCCCGGCGCGGCTGGGACGTCGCGCTGCAGCGCAGCCACGGCGCGCCGCATGCGGCAGCCGACGCACTCGTCGCCGAAGTCGCGGCGCTCGGCCGCCGCGCGGTCGTGCTCGACGCCGATCTGGCCCTGGAAGCCGACGCCGCCGGACTCGTCGCCGCGTGCGGCGCGGCGCTCGGCCGGCCCGCGTGCGCGGTGTTCGTGAGCGCCAGCGCCGGCGCCGACGACGCGCACACGGTGGACGGCGCGTCGCTCGCCGGCGCCCTCGCGCGCAACGTGACGGCGCCGCTCGCGCTGGCCCGCGCGCTCGCCGATGCGACGCCCGACGCCGCGCGCGAGCACGAGGCGCTGCGCGCCTGCGCGATCCACGTGCTGGATCAGGCCCTGTTTCACCCTGCGCCGGCGCAGATGTCGCACGCGCTGATGCAGGCCGCGCTGAATCGCGCGACGTCGGCGCTGGCGCTGGCGCTCGCGCCGAAGGTGCGGGTCGCGGCGCTCGTGCGCGGCCACGCGCCGCACGCGGACGACATCGCGGCGGCCGCCTGCTATCTCGCGAGCGCGCCGGGCGTCACCGGCGCGACGCTGACCGTCGACGGCGGCGAGCACCTCGTGCCGCCCGCCGTCGGCCCGAATGAATGAACTGCGCGGAAACGCGCGGCCTGAGCGCCGCCGCCCGCGCCGCTTTGCGTGTGCGCACGCCAATTTGACTGGGACGACCATGTTTTCCGCTCTCCTGCACCCCCGCCTCGCGGACTGCCGCAGGCTCTACCTGCGCGACTACGAAGTGCACATCAACATCGGTGCCTTCGAACACGAGAAGCGCGGCGAGCAGCGCGTCGTCATCAATATCGACCTGTTCGTGCCGCTCGCGCTGTCCACCCCCGTCGACGACCGGCTGCATGAAATCGTCGACTACGATCTGATGAAGCAGAGCGTCACGCAATGCCTGGCGCGCGGCCACATCCACCTGCAGGAAACGCTGTGCGACGCGATCGCCGCGCGCCTGCTGGCGCACGATGCCGTGCGCGCGGTACGCGTCTGTACCGAGAAACCGGACGCTTATCCGGACTGCGACGCCGTCGGCGTCGAAGTCTTTCGCATCAAGGACGAGGAGCGCGCATGAACGCCCCCCACATGAATGACACGGCGGCCGATGCCGCCACCCTCGACACGCCCGCGGCCCCGGCCGGCCGCCCGGCGCTCACGCGCCGCGAACAGAAGGACGCGTACGAGAACAACAAGCTGTTCAAGCGGATCGCGCGCCAGGTCGGCCAGGCGATCGGCGACTTCAACATGATCGAGCAGGGCGACAAGGTGATGGTGTGCCTGTCGGGCGGCAAGGACAGCTATGCGATGCTCGACGTGCTGCTGCGCCTGCGCGAGCGCGCGCCGATCGATTTCGACATCGTCGCGGTGAACCTCGACCAGAAGCAGCCGGGCTTCCCCGAGCACGTGCTGCCGGAATACCTGAAGCAGGTCGGCGTGCCGTTCCACATCGAGAACCAGGACACCTACAGCATCGTCAAGCGCCTCGTGCCCGAGGGCAAGACGACCTGCTCGCTGTGCTCGCGGCTGCGCCGCGGGATCCTGTACCGCGTGGCCGGCGAGCTCGGCGCGACCAAGATCGCGCTCGGCCACCACCGCGACGACATCGTGCAGACGCTGCTGCTCAACATGTTCTACGGCGGCAAGCTGAAGGGGATGCCGCCGAAGCTGCAGTCGGACGACGGCAAGAACATCGTGATCCGCCCGCTCGCGTACGTGAAGGAAACCGATCTGGAGAAATACGCGGAACTGCGCGAATTCCCGATCATCCCGTGCAACCTGTGCGGCAGCCAGCCGAACCTGAAGCGCGCGGAAATGAAGGCGCTGATCCGCGAATGGGACAAGCGCTTCCCGGGCCGCGTCGAGAACATGTTCAACGCGCTCGCGAAGGTCGTGCCGTCGCACCTGATGGACACGACGCTGTACCCGTTCCAGTCGCTGCGCGCGACGGGCGAGGCCGATCCGCAGGGCGACATCGCGTTCGACGAGGAACCGTGCGCGTCGGGCGACGACAGCGCGGCGCCGGGCGGCGCCCAACCGATCTCGATCGTCCAGTTCGACGACCTGTAAGCGGGGCCGGAACCCTTGTCGGAACGGGGCCGCAAGTCCTCTTTCCGGCACTGTCGCCCCGCCGCGACAGGCCCGGGACGCCGGGGGCCGCATGCTAAAATAGGCGGCTTCGAACTCCTCTTACAGCTGGCGCCATGAATATCGTGATTTTGGCGGCAGGCACCGGCAAGCGCATGCGTTCCGCGCTGCCGAAAGTGCTTCATCCCCTGGCCGGCAGGCCGCTCCTCTCCCACGTCATCGACACCGCGCGCACGCTGCAGCCGTCCCGGCTCGTCGTCGTCGTCGGTCACGGCGCCGAGCAGGTTCAGGCCGCCGTCGCCGCGCCCGACGTCCAGTTCGCGGTGCAGGCCGAGCAGCTCGGCACCGGCCACGCGGTGCGCCAGGCGCTGCCGCTCCTCGATCCCGCGCAACCGACGCTCGTGCTGTACGGCGACGTGCCGCTCACGCGCGCGTCGACCTTGCAGCGCCTCGTCGACGCCGCGCGCGAAGGCCGCTACGGGATTCTGACGGTCACGCTCGACGATCCGACCGGCTACGGCCGCATCGTGCGCGACGCGGCCGGCTTCGTCACGCGCATTGTCGAACAGAAGGACGCGTCGCCCGAACAGCTGAAGATCGCCGAGATCAACACCGGCATCATCGTCACGCCCACGGCCCAGCTGTCGATGTGGCTCGGCGCGCTGACGAACGAGAACGCGCAGGGCGAGTACTACCTGACCGACGTCGTCGAACTGGCGATCGAGGCCGGTTTCGAGGTCGTCACCGCGCAGCCCGACGAGGAATGGGAAACGCTCGGCGTGAACAGCAAGGCGCAGCTCGCCGAGCTCGAGCGCATCCACCAGCGCAATATCGCCGACGCACTGCTCGTCGACGGCGTCACGCTCGCCGATCCGGCGCGCGTCGACGTGCGCGGCACGCTGCGCTGCGGCCGCGACGTGTCGATCGACGTGAACTGCGTGTTCGAAGGCAACGTGACGCTCGCCGACAACGTGACGATCGGCGCGAACTGCGTGATCCGCAACGCGTCGGTCGGCGCGGGCACGCGCATCGACGCGTTCACGCACATCGACGGCGCCGAGCTCGGCGCGCACACCGTGATCGGCCCGTACGCGCGGCTGCGCCCCGGCGCGCAGCTCGCGGACGAAGCGCACGTCGGCAACTTCGTCGAGGTGAAGAACGCGGTGATCGGCCACGGCTCGAAGGCGAACCACCTCACGTACATCGGCGACGCCGACATCGGCGCGCGCGTGAACATCGGCGCGGGCACGATCACCTGCAACTACGACGGCGCGAACAAGTTCCGCACCGTGATCGAGGACGACGTGTTCGTCGGCTCCGACACGCAGCTCGTCGCGCCCGTGCGCGTCGGCCGCGGCGTGACGATCGCCGCCGGCACGACGATCTGGAAGGACGTGGCCGACGGCCTGCTCGCGTTGAACGAGAAGACCCAGACCGCGAAGAGCGGCTACGTCCGCCCGGTCAAGAAGAAAAGCTGAACCTTTTGCGGGCGCCCCGACGGCGTCCGCGTCGACTTACAGGACTCACTCATTCATGTGCGGCATTGTCGGCGCAGTTGCGCAGCGTAATATCGTTCCGGTGCTGATCGAAGGATTGCGGCGCCTCGAATACCGTGGCTACGACTCGTGCGGCGTCGCCGTGCTCGAGCCAGGCGCACCGAAGCGCGCGCGCAGCGTCGCACGCGTCGCCGATCTCGACGCGCAGGTGCGCGAATCGCACCTCGAAGGCACCACCGGCGTCGCGCACACGCGCTGGGCGACGCACGGCGCGCCCGTCACGCACAACGCGCATCCGATCTTCTCGTCGAACGCGCTCGCGCTCGTCCACAACGGCATCATCGAGAACTTCGAAGCGCTGCGCGAAGCGCTGCGCGCGAAGGGCTACGAATTCGTGTCGCAGACCGACACCGAAGTGATCGCCCACCTCGTGCACAGCCTGTATCGCGGCAACCTGTTCGACGCGGTGCGCGAGGCGGTGGGCCAGCTGCACGGCGCGTATGCGATCGCCGTGATCCACAAGGACCAGCCGCACACCGTCGTCGGCGCGCGCCAGGGTTCGCCGCTCGTGGTCGGCCACGGCGACGGCGAGAACTTCCTCGCGTCCGACGCACTCGCGCTCGCGGGCAGCACCGACCGCTTCACGTTCCTCGAGGAAGGCGACGTGTGCGAGCTGTCGCTCGACGGCGTGAAGATCGTCGACCGCAACGGCGCCACCGTGCAGCGCGAGATCCGCGTGGTCAGCGCCTACGGCGGCGCGGTCGAACTCGGGCCGTATCGCCACTTCATGCAGAAGGAAATCTTCGAGCAGCCGCGCGCGCTCAGCGATACCGTGCCGCAGACGGATGCATTCGACGCGACGCTGTTCGGCGACGCCGCGCCCGCCGCGTTCGCGGAGATCGACAGCCTGCTGATCCTCGCGTGCGGTACGAGCTACTACTCGGGCCTGACCGCGAAGTACTGGCTCGAATCGATCGCGAAGATCCCGACCCAGGTCGAGATCGCGAGCGAATACCGCTACCGCGAATCGGTGCCGAACCCGCGCCAGCTCGTGCTGGTGATCTCGCAATCGGGCGAGACCGCCGACACGCTCGCCGCGCTCAAGCACGCGCAGTCGCTCGGCCATACGCATACGCTCGCGGTCTGCAACGTCGCGACGAGCGCGATGGTGCGCCTCACCGAAATGCAGTTCCTGACGCACGCGGGCACCGAGATCGGCGTCGCGTCGACGAAGGCGTTCACGACGCAGCTCGTCGCGCTGTTTGTGCTGGCGGCCACGCTCGGCAAGCTGCGCGGGCACGTCGATGCCGCGCAGGAAGCCGAATTCCTGAAGCAGCTGCGCCACCTGCCGGCCGCGCTGAACAGCGTGCTCGCGCTGGAGCCGCAGATCATCGCGTGGTCGGAGGAATTCGCGCGCAAGGAAAACGCGCTGTTCCTCGGCCGCGGGCTGCACTACCCGATCGCGCTCGAAGGCGCGCTGAAGCTGAAGGAAATCTCGTACATCCACGCCGAGGCCTATCCGGCCGGCGAACTGAAGCACGGGCCGCTCGCGCTCGTCACGGAAGCGATGCCGGTCGTCACGGTCGCGCCGAACGACACGCTGCTCGAGAAGCTGAAGTCGAACATGCAGGAAGTGCGTGCGCGCGGCGGCGAGCTGTACGTGTTCGCCGATGCCGACACGCAGATCGTCAACGACGACGGCCTGCACGTGATCCGGATGCCGGAGCACTACGGGCAACTGTCGCCGATCCTGCACGTCGTGCCGCTGCAATTGCTCGCGTATCACACCGCGTGCGCGCGCGGCACCGACGTCGACAAGCCGCGGAACCTCGCGAAGTCGGTGACGGTGGAATAAGGCGGGAAGTCGGGATGGCCTCCGCCGGGCCGTCCCGGGCGCGGTCCGGCGTGAAGCAGGCCATTCGGCCAGGTCGAAATATATACCACTTGGTGGTATATAATCCTGTGCAAACTCGACCGACCCGACATGCCTGCTTCCGTACGACGCGTCTTCAAGACGAAGTGGTTTCACAAGGCAGCGAGAAAATCAGGTATCGCCGATGCCGAACGCTGCCGCGTCGCGCAGGAACTGGCACGCGGCCAGGGCACCGAGCTCGGCGGCAACGTCTGGAAAAAGCGCCTGGACGGCAATCGGCAGCGCGGGATCGTGCTGAGCAAGGTCGGGCGAGCGTGGGTGTTCGTGTTCCTGTTCGCGAAACGCGATCGGGACGACATCGACGAACGCGAACTGCGCGCCTTCAGAAAGCTCGCCGCGGATATCGGGCGCCGCAGCGACACCGAGGTCGCGACGCTGATCGCACTTAAAGAGCTTGTGGAGATTTGCAATGGCTAAGAGTCGATTCAAGAGCGATGCGACGGAGGCGATTCACAGCGCCGCGTCGGGCCTCTATCGCGCCAAGCTGATCGACAAGAAGACGATGCGCGAATACGACGATCTCTGCATCGAAGCCGCGCCGCAGTTCGACCCCGAGGCAATCGCCCGCATCCGCAAATCCGTCAACGTCAGCCAGAGCGTGTTCGCGCTCTACCTGAACACGACGGCTTCGACGATCCGCCAATGGGAACAGGGCGACAAGCGGCCGAGCGGCATCGCCGCCCGGATGCTGCAGATCGTCGAGAAGCACGGGCTCGAGGTGTTCTCCTGAGCCACTGCCCCGAATGCGCATGCACGGCCGGCCGAACGCGGGTCGCAAGGAATATGACGGAGAGACAATGGTAAGACTGATTGGATGCGGTGTGCTGGCGCTGACGTTCGCGTCGACGGGCTGGGCCGCCGAGCATTACGTCGAGGTCTGGAACCCGCCCGAGGCGCGGAAGCCGGCGGCCCATGCGCCGGAAGCCCGTACGCCGGAAGCCCGTATGCCGGATGCCCGTACCCCGGCCACGCACACGGGCGCCGACGCGCGCACCGGCAAGAGCGCGGAGAAGCACGCGAACGCCACCCCGAAAGCCGCGGCGAAGCCGCACAAGCGCCGCGTCGCGCAGGCGGTGAAAGCCGATTCGCATCGCCCGCCCGCGGCCGGGACGCCGGCCGCTCCGCGCCCCGTTGCGCAGCCCGCACCGGGACGCCTGACGGTGATGCAGCCGGCTGCGCCCGATGCGCCGCACGCACTGAGTTACTCCAACATCCCGCGTCAATACACGCCGGACGGCAACGTGCTGCAGGTCGGCACGCACGGCCGCTCCGCGGAGGTGACTCGATAATGGAAGCGCAAACCTACCACGGCTACCAGATCTGGGGCCACGCGATCCTGCAGCAGGACGAGATCCTGCAACCCGAGCGCTTCGCGGCGAGCGGCACGATCACGCAGAACAACAAGCTGGTCGAGGCGTCGGGCGTGCTCGGTGTGTTCGACACCGAGGACGATGCGCGCGAAGCAGGGCTCGAATGGGCTCGCGCCTGGATCGACAGCCACCGCTGAGCCGGCGCCACGCATCGGCCGGCTGCACACCGCAAATGAAAAAAAGGGGCGTCATGGACGCCCCTTTCCTCGTCGACCCCGAACAACTCAGGCTGCAGGCCGTGGCGGCCGCATGGCCGTCTGCGGCCGGCCGACGAGCCGTGCCAGCCCGACGATCGTGGCCAGTGTCGCGAGGTACGCGACGATCTGGATCCCCGCCGGTCGCGCGGTATAGCCGATCAGCGCATGCAGCGCCTTGCCGACAAGGCTCGAATCCTTGAGCAGCCACGACGTATCCCAGATCGTATCGCCCCACGACGGCACGAGGCCCGCCGAGAGCAGGAAGCCGACGCACTGGCTGGCCATCCCCGCCGCGAGCAGCACGATCAGCCAGTTGGTGACGGAGAACAGGCGCTTCAGCGGAATCTGCAGCAGGCCCGCATACATCCCGTAGCCGAGCCCGGCGCCGCCCAGCACACCCAGCAGCCCGCCGACGATCATCTGCGGCGTCTGCCCCGGATCGCCCGCCGCGATGCCGTACAGGAACAGCACGGCCTCGGAGCCTTCGCGCAATACCGCGACGCCGACCACGATCGCCAGCCCCGTCAGCGGCTTGCTGCCGTCCGCGACGGCGCGCCCGACCGCGGTCATCTGCATCGCCATCTCGCGGCCGTGCCGGCTCATCCAGATGCTGTGCCACGCGAGCATCAGCGTCGCGACGAACATCACGCCCGCGTTGAAGACTTCCTGCCCCATGCCGGACGCCCACTGCGAGATCCCGTCGGCGAACGCGGCGATCAGGCCGGCGCCGATCACGCCGCCCGCCAGCCCGCCGCCGACCCACCAGCCGCGCCGCGGCACGCCCTTGGTGGCGGCCATCACGATCGACACCACCAGCGCGGCCTCGAGCACTTCACGAAAGATGATCAGGGCAGTAGACAACATGGCGATAGGGGCTTATTTGACGGTCAGGTGCGTCTTCGACTGCGCTTCGTGATACTCGTCGTGGAATTCGTACGTGCCGGCCTTCAGCGGCCCGACCAGGATCTCCACCGACTTGCCCGCAGGCACGACCTTCTCCGCCTTGAAGTCGTCGCTCTCGAATTCGGCGGGCGTCGCGTCGAGGTTCTTCACGACGAACTTCACCTTCTTGCCGGCCGGGATCGTCACGCCATCGGGCGAAAACTTGTGGTCCTTCAGGGTCAGGTTGACGACATCGTCGGCCGCGAATGCGGACGTGGCCGATGCGCCCAGCAGGGCCAGCGCGAAGCCGAAAGCAAAACGGTTCATGAGGGTAACGAATTGAAATATCGAAGGGAACCGATACTAAGATCGATTCGCATTTTCAACTCGCGTACCCTTACTGGCGACATGGTGATCACGCTTCATGGATCGCCGTCACGCGTTGCCCGGCAAGGCATCCGCCCCGCCGTGCCCGGAATGCTTCGCCGTCAATCGGGATAAATTCCGAATGACGTCAAAGGCGCGACCGCAATTCGTCAGACTTCACGCTTACAACCGTCTGTCGCTGCAGCGACGCCGCGACATGGATTTCCCGCAACACGCGTACGCTTGACCTTCCCACCGTGGCAAGCTTCATGCTGTCGATGCTTGTCAATCGTCAACTCAGGAGAACACGATGGAATTCGAAGTCCAGGACATGACCTGCGGCGGCTGCGCCAACGCCATCACGCGCGCGGTGACGGCCGCCGATCCCGCCGCGAAGCTCGACATCGACGTCGCGGCGAAGATCGTCAAGGTCGAATCGGCGCAAGGCGCCGAGCGCGTGCAGTCGATCATCGAAGCCGCCGGCTTCCACCCCGCGCTGCGCGCCGCATAACGTCCGCACCCTGCGAACCGCGGGCACACCGCCGACCGGCGCTGCGCCCGCGCCCGATTGCGCGTCAGCGCAGCCGGATCAGCGTCGACTTCAGCTCGGTGTATTTCTCGAGCGCATGCAGCGACTTGTCGCGGCCGTTGCCCGACTGCTTGTAGCCGCCAAACGGGAAGTTCATGTCGCCGCCCTCGTCGTAGCAGTTCACCCAGACGGTGCCCGCACGCAGCCGGCGCGACACGTCGTGCGCGGTCGTCAGGTTCGACGTCCACACGGCCGCGGCCAGCCCGTATTCGGTGTCGTTCGCGATCCGCACCGCTTCGTCGACGTCGTCGAACACGATCACCGACAGCACGGGCCCGAAGATCTCCTCGCGCGCGATCTTCGCGTCGGGCTTCACCTCGAACACCGTCGGCTCCACGTAGAAGCCGCCCGTTTCCGCCTTCACGCGCGCACCACCCGTGACGAGCCTGCCTTCGCTGCGACCGGCCTCGATATAGCCGAGCACGCGCTCGAGCTGGATGCCGTCGACGATCGCGCCCATCGACACCGACGGATCGAGCGGATTGCCGGGCACGTACGCACGCGCGGCCGCGACGAGCTTCTCGATGAACGCGTCCTTGATGTCGCGGTGCACGAGCAGGCGCGAGCCTGCCGTGCACATCTCGCCCATGTTGTAGAAGATCGCGCCGGCAGCCGCCTGCGCCGCGCGGTCGAGATCGGGACAATCGGGCAGCACGATGTTCGGCGACTTGCCGCCGAGTTCGAGCCACGCGCGCTTCAGGTTCGACTGCGCGGCGTACTGCATGATCAGCTTGCCGACCGCCGTCGAGCCCGTGAACGCGATGCAGTCGACGTCGCGATGCAGCGCGAGCAGCTTGCCCGGCTCGCCCGCGCCCGGCACGACGTTGAACACGCCCGCGGGAATGCCGGCCTCAACCGCGAGTTGCGCGACACGGATCGCGGTCAGCGGCGATTTCTCCGACGGCTTCAGCACGACGCTGTTGCCGGCCGCGAGCGCGGGACCGAATTTCCACGCGGCCATCAGGATCGGGAAGTTCCACGGCACGACGGCGGCCACCACGCCGACCGGCTCACGCGTGACGAGACCGACGAGATGATGATCGGCCGGCGCAACCTCGCCGCCCACCTTGTCGATCGCTTCCGCAAACCATTCGACGCAGTACGCGGCGCCCGGCACGTCGACCGTCGTCGTGTCGCCGATCGGCTTGCCGGCGTCGAGCGTTTCGAGCAGTGACAGCTCGTCGAGATGCTCGCGCATCAGCGCGGCCCAGCGCAGCAGCACGGCCTTGCGCGCACGCGGGTTCAGCCCGGCCCACACGCCCGCGTCGAACGCGCGGCGCGCGGCGGCAACAGCCGCGTTCACGTCGGCTTCGCCGCAATCGGCGACCTTCACGAGCACGCGGCCGTCGATCGGGCTCACGCAGTCGAACGTCTTGCCGCCGTGCGCGTCGCACGACGCGCCGTCGATGAATGCGCGCCCTTCGATCTCGAGCGACGCCGCCTTGTCCTGCCAGTCAGCCAAAGTCAACTTGTTCATCAGGATGCCTCAGTTTTTTGGCATTCGCGATGCGGCACGCCGCTGCGCATGACGCGCAGCCGGCCGGCAGCGAATGCAGTGACGCGCGGGGGAGCTCAGAAGGTCGCCGGCGAATTGGCCGAGACGACCTCGCAGATCAGGTCCGCGCTGGGATTGCGAAAACGGTGCGGCAAACGGCTTTCGAAGTAGTAGCCGTCTCCGGGGTCGAGCAGCCACGTCGCGCCGTCGACGGTCAGCTCGAGCCGGCCCGACACGACGACCCCGCCCTCGTGCCCCGCGTGCACGAGCATCTCGGGCCCCGTATCGGCCTGCGGCTGGTAGATCTCGCGCAGGATGCACATGTTGCGATCCTTCATGCTCGCGCCGACCAGATGAAACGCGAGCGTGTCGTTGCCGAGGTTCGGCATCTCGTCGCGACGCGACACGACCGAGCGCGATTCGACGAGCTCGAACGTGAAGAACTCCGCGAGACTCATCGGGATGCATTCGAGCAGCTTCTTCAACGAGCCGACCGACGGGCTCACGCGGCCCTGTTCGATCAGCGAGATCGTGCCGTTGGTCACGCCGGCCCGCTTCGCGAGTTCGCGCTGCGACAGGCCATGCTTGTTGCGCACGAAACGCAGGCGCTCGGCGACTTCGGTGGACATCGATTCGGTTTCGGACACGATAAGTGCGATGACAAAGTGAAACGACGCGGTGGACAGCCGTTGAATATTCTAATCACTTTATGCCGCACATCAGCGGGGAAAACCCTGAAAGGCGTTCGAAATAATGAACACCCCGCCGATTATTCCTTTTGCGAATCTTTTGTTCGCACTGCTCGGGAAAGCCCTGATACAGCACCGTTAAAAAACATTTGACGCCGTTTTTGGCTCGTATATGCTGGCTCTCAGGTTAGCGTCATCAAGCATTCATCGGCAGCAAAAAACGTTATTGCAACGCAAAAATTGATGCCCATCAATGTAAATAACGCGTAACCGGCGCCTTGATTATTTTAAACGCCCCGCGCGTCGAAACGGTCAGGTGTTCAATACTTTCAACAACCCAGTCGAGTGTAATCGTGAGAGTCCGTGGCCCTCTGGTGAGGTGGGATCGAGGCGATGTGCGAAGTTTGCGCAGCGCGGCGTCCGCTTCCGACGACGGCAGTTGCGGCTGGCATAGTCCTCGCCTGCTTCACCTGTCGATCTACACCATCCTGTCCCGTCGTTCCGTTCGGCGTCACAACGCCGTTTCCGCACGCGCATTCGTCGCCGTCGATACCGACGAAGTGGCGTCGCTGCTGCCGTAGCGCCTCTCCTTTCTTTACGTCGTTCGTTTCATCTGCTGATTCGCCAACCGCATCGTCCGTGCGGTGACGGAACGCGTTCGCGCATGCGTTGCCGCGTCGCGTGTCGCAATGAAACGAACGACGGCCTGATCGTCGCGCGCAGCGCGGATCGCCACGCCATCCCGTTGCGCCCATTCACCAGCGGCCCTGCGTCTCGCGCAAGGCTGCGGGGCTGTTGCACGCCGGCGTTTCGCCACATCCGGCAAGCAAGACGCAACAACCCTCCGGATAACTGATTGACGTCATGGATAGAAGGAAACCCCTCGTCGGCATCACCGCCGACCACACGCAAATCGGCGCGCATGCGTCGCATACGGTCGGCGACAAATACGTCGCCGCGATCGTCGATGGTGCGCAGGCGTTCGCGATGGTGCTGCCCGCGCTCGGCGAGCGCCAGTCGGTCGACGACGTACTCGACACGGTCGACGGCCTGCTGTTTACCGGCAGTTACTCGAACGTCGAGCCGCACCGGTACGGCGGCGAACCGAGCGCACCGGGCACGAAGCACGACCCGGCCCGCGACGCGACCACGCTGCCGCTGCTGCGCGCGGCGATCGCCGCGGGCGTGCCCGTGCTGGCCGTCTGCCGCGGCTTCCAGGAGCTGAACGTCGTCTGCGGCGGCACGCTGCACCAGCGCGTGCACGAAGTGCCGGGCCTCGCCGATCACCGCGAGGACGACGACGCGCCGATGGAGACGCAGTACGGCCCCGCGCACGTCGTGCGCCTGACGCCCGGCGGCACGCTGCACGCGCTCGCCGGCGGCCGCGACGAAGTGCACGTGAACTCGCTGCACAAGCAGGGCATCGCGCAACTCGGCTCCGGCCTCGCCGTCGAGGCCGTCGCGCCGGACGGGCTGATCGAAGCCGTGAGCGTCGTCGATGCGCCGGCTTTCGCCCTCGCCGTGCAGTGGCATCCGGAGTGGCGCCATGCGCAGGACCCGCTGTCGAGCGCGATCTTCCGCGCCTTCGGCGATGCCTGCCGCGTCCGCCGCGCTGCCCGCACGCGCGCCATGGCCGCCGCCGCGCTCGCCTGAGCGCCGACCCAACCAACGAGAACAGACATGCAAGACATCGAAGACTTTCTGAAGCAGCACCGGATCACCGAGATCGAAGCGATCATTCCCGACATGGCCGGTATCGCGCGCGGCAAGATCACGCCGCGCAACAAGTTCACGTCCGGCGAGTCGATGCGCCTGCCGCAGGCCGTGATGGTGCAGACCGTCACCGGCGAATATCCGGAAGACGGCTCGCTGACCGGCGTGACCGACCCCGACATGGTGTGCGTGCCCGACACGTCGACGATCCGCCTGATCCCGTGGGCCGTCGACCCGACCGCGCAGGTGATCCACGACTGCGTGCACTTCGACGGCTCGCCGGTCGAGATCTCGCCGCGCTACGTGCTGCGCCGCGTGCTCGACCTGTACAAGGCGAAGGGCTGGAAGCCCGTCGTCGCGCCGGAACTCGAGTTCTACCTGGTCGACATGAACAAGGACCCCGACCTGCCGCTGCGCCCGCCGGTCGGCCGCACGGGCCGCCCCGAAACGGGCCGCCAGTCGTATTCGATCGAGGCCGTCAACGAGTTCGACCCGCTGTTCGAGGACATCTACGAGTACTGCGAAGCGCAGAACCTCGACATCGACACGCTGATCCACGAAGTCGGCGCCGCGCAGATGGAGATCAACTTCATGCACGGCGACGCGCTGTCGCTCGCCGACCAGGTGTTCCTGTTCAAGCGCACGGTGCGCGAGGCCGCGCTGCGTCACAACATGTACGCGACGTTCATGGCCAAGCCGATGGAAGACGAACCGGGCTCGGCGATGCACGTGCACCAGAGCATCGTCGACGAGGAAACGGGCCAGAACCTGTTCACGTCGCCGGAAACCGGCGGCGCGACGTCGATGTTCTACAACTTCCTCGCGGGGCTGCAGAAGTACACGCCGGCGCTGATGCCGATCTTCGCGCCGTACATCAACTCGTATCGCCGCCTGTCGCGCTTCATGGCTGCGCCGATCAACGTGCAGTGGGGCTACGACAACCGCACGGTCGGCTTCCGCATCCCGCACTCGGGCCCGTCGGCACGCCGCATCGAGAACCGCATCCCCGGCGTCGACTGCAACCCGTACCTCGCGCTCGCCGCGACGCTCGCGGCCGGCTATCTCGGCATGACGCAGCGCCTGGAGCCGACCGAGCCGCTCGTCAGCGACGGCTACGACCTGCCGTACCAGCTGCCGCGCAACCTCGAGGAAGGGCTGACGCTGATGGCCGCCTGCGAGCCGCTCGGCGAGATCCTCGGCCACAAGTTCCTGAAGGCGTATTTCGCGCTGAAGGAAACCGAATACGAAGCGTTCTTCCGCGTGATCAGCTCGTGGGAACGCCGCCATCTGCTGCTGCACGTCTGAGCGTGCACTCGACCGAATACGGAATCACGGAGGAAACATGACGTACCGCAACGAATCTGCCTGGATCCAGCCGGCCGCGCCGAGCGCCACGGCCGCCGCACCGCGCGCGACGCAGGCGCGCACGACCGCCGAATACCGCGCGCTCGACGCCGCGCACCACATCCACCCGTTCTCGGACATGGGCGCGTTGAACCGCGCCGGCAGCCGCGTGATCGTGAAGGCCGACGGCGTCTACCTGTGGGACTCGGACGGCAACAAGGTGATCGACGGGATGGCCGGCCTCTGGTGCGTGAACGTCGGCTACGGCCGCAAGGAACTCGCCGACGCCGCGTATCGCCAGATCCAGGAACTGCCGTTCTACAACACGTTCTTCAAGACCACGCACCCGCCGGTGATCGAACTCTCCGCGATGCTCGCGGAAGTCACGCCGGCCGGCTTCAACCACTTCTTCTATTGCAACAGCGGCTCGGAAGGCAACGACACCGTGCTGCGCCTCGTGCACCAGTACTGGCGCGTGCAGGGCCAGCCGCAGAAGAAATACGTGATCTCGCGCAAGAACGGCTATCACGGCTCGACGATCGCCGGCGGCACGCTCGGCGGGATGGGCTACATGCACGAGCAGATGCCGTCGAAGGTCGAGAACATCGTGCATATCGACCAGCCGTATTTCTTCGGTGAAGCGGCGGCCGGCGAAACGCCGGAAGCGTTCGGCCTGGCACGCGCGCAGCAGCTCGAAGCGAAGATCCTCGAACTCGGCGCGGAGAACGTCGCCGCGTTCATCGGCGAGCCGTTCCAGGGCGCGGGCGGCGTGATCTTCCCGCCGTCGACGTACTGGCCGGAAATCCAGCGGATCTGCCGCAAGTACGACATCCTGCTGGTGGCCGACGAAGTGATCGGCGGCTTCGGCCGCACCGGCGAATGGTTCGCACACCAACACTTCGGCTTCGAACCCGATCTCATCACGATGGCCAAGGGCCTCACGTCGGGCTACGTGCCGATGGGGGCGGTCGGCATTCACGAACGCGTGGCGCGGCCGATCATCGACAACGGCGAATTCAATCACGGCCTCACGTACTCGGGCCACCCGGTCGCGGCGGCCGTCGCGGTCGCGAACCTGAAGCTGCTGCGCGATGAAGGGATCGTCGAGCGCGTGAAGAACGACACGGGCCCGTACTTCCAGGCGCTGATGCGCGAAACCTTCGCGCGCCACCCGATCGTCGGCGAGGTGCATGGCCACGGCCTCGTCGCGAGCCTGCAGCTCGCCGAAGCGCCGGCCGAACGCCGCCGCTTCGCGAACGGTGGCGACGTCGGCACGATCTGCCGCGACTTCTGCTTCAACGGCAACCTGATCATGCGCGCGACCGGCGACCGGATGCTGCTGTCGCCGCCGCTCGTGATCTCGCGTCCGGAAATCGATGAACTCGTATCGAAGGCGAAAAAAGCAGTCGATGCAACCGCCCAGCAACTGGGTATTTCGTAACGGTTTTTGCCTACAGGCGTGCGGCGGGCGCCGCACGCCGCCATAACCAGGGGAATTCCACCATGCGTGCCTGCTTTCTTCGCCAAGCCTGTTCCGTTGCCGCCCTTGCCGCCGCGGCCGCGTTCACGTCGGTCGCCAGCCCGACGGCACACGCGGCCGACGAGCTGAACGTCTACAACTGGTCCGACTACATCGCACCCGACACGATCCCGAACTTCCAGAAGCAGACGGGCATTCACGTCAAGTACGACAACTACGACAGCGACGACACGCTTCAGGCGAAGCTGCTGGCCGGCAGTTCGGGTTACGACATCGTCGTGCCGACGTCGAACTACATGGCCAAGCAGATCCAGGCCGGCGTGTACCAGAAGCTCGACAAGTCGAAGCTGCCGAACCTCGCGAACCTCGACCCGCTCTTGATGAAGATGATCTCGGATGCCGACCCGGGCAACCAGTACGGCGTGCCCTGGGCCTACGGCACGGACGGCATCGGCTACAACGCGCAGGCGGTGAAGAAGGCCCTCGGCGACAAGGCGCCGGTCGACAGCTGGGCGCTGGTGTTCGATCCGGCCAACATGGAAAAGCTGAAGAGCTGCGGCGTGTCGTTCCTCGACCAGGCCGTCGACGTGTTCGCCGCCACGCTGCAATACATGGGCAAGGATCCGAACAGCAAGAATCCCGGCGACTACCAGGCTGCGTTCGAAGTCCTGAAGAAAGTCCGCCCGTACATCACCCAGTTCAACTCGTCCGGCTACATCAACGACCTCGCGAACAACGACGTGTGCGTCGTGCTCGGCTGGTCGGGCGACGTCGGCATCGCGCATCGCCGCTCGGCCGAAGCGAAGCGTTCGTACGACATCAAGTTCTCGAATCCGAAGGAAGGCGGCCTGCTGTGGTTCGACGTGATGGTGATCCCGAAGGATGCACCGCACGCCGAAGCCGCACTGAAGTGGATCAACTACGTGTCGGATCCGAAGGTCAACGCGGCGATCACCAACACGGTGTTCTACCCGACCGCGAACAAGGCCGCGCACCAGTTCGTCACGCCGGCCGTCGCACAGGACCCGACCGTCTACCCGCCTGAAGACGTGCTGAAGAAGATGGTGCTGATGAAGCCGATGCCGGCCGACATCCTGCGCCTCGAGAACCGTCTGTGGGCCCAATTGAAGACCGGCCACTGATCGACCTGAATTCCGGCGGCGCAGGCGGCGCTTCACGCCTGCCCGCCTGAGATCCGCGGACCTCCGTCCGCCCGCGCGCGCCGCGCGCACTGTTCCATCCGGCACGAGCCGTCGCCCGTGAGTCGCGTTTTGCGCCTCGCGCGGGGGCGCTCACGCCTGCAATCCGTGAAGAACGAATGGTGAATCCCATGCAATCGATACCCTCTTCCGCTGCTGCACGACACACCCAGCCGGCCCCCGCGGCCCGTACGCAAAACGACGCCTTCGTGCGCATCGAAAACGTCGTGAAGAAATTCGGCGACAGCACCGCCGTCGACAACGTGAACCTGACGATCGCGAAGAACGAGCTGTTCGCGCTGCTCGGCAGCTCCGGCTGCGGCAAGTCGACGTTGCTGCGCATGCTCGCCGGGCTCGAGACGGCCACCTCCGGCAAGATCTTCGTCGACGGCGAGGACCTCGCGTCGCTGCCGCCGTATCGCCGCCCGGTGAACATGATGTTCCAGTCGTACGCGCTGTTCCCGCACATGACGGTCGAATCGAACGTCGCGTTCGGCCTGAAGCAGGAAGGCACGCCGAAGCACGAGATCAAGGCGCGCGTGGCCGACGCGCTCGCGCTCGTGCAGATGAGCAAGTACGCGCAGCGCAAGCCGCATCAGCTCTCCGGCGGCCAGCAGCAGCGTGTCGCGCTCGCGCGCTCGCTGGTCAAGCGCCCGAAGCTCTTGCTGCTCGACGAGCCGATGTCCGCGCTCGACAAGAAGATCCGCCAGAAGACCCAGCTCGAACTCGTGAACATCATCGAGAAGGTCGACGTGACCTGCGTGATGGTCACGCACGACCAGGAAGAGGCGATGACGATGGCCAGCCGCCTCGCGGTGATGAGCGAAGGCAAGATCGTGCAGATCGGCGCGCCGGGCGAGGTGTACGAGTTTCCGAACAGCCGCTTCTCGGCCGAATTCATCGGCTCGACCAACCTGTTCGAAGGGCGCGTGGTCGAGGACGAACCCGATCACATCTTCGTTGAAAGCGACGACCTCGAGGCGCGCATGTACGTGAGCCACGGCGTCACCGGCCCGCTCGGCATGCCGGTCGGCATCTCGGTGCGCCCGGAACGCATTCACGTGTCGCGCGAAAAGCCCGGCTCGAAACACAACTGGGCGCGCGGCGTCGTGACCGACATCGCGTACATGGGCAGCTACTCGCTGTACCACGTGCGCTTGCCGAGCGGCAAGACGGTCGTGTCGAACCTGTCGAGCTCGCACCTGATGCACGACAACGCACCGGCGTGGAACGACGACGTGTTCGTGTCGTGGTCGCCGGCCAGCGGCGTCGTGCTGACGCAGTGAGGACGCCACGATGAGAACCTCCGCTTCCACGTCCTCCACTCCGGTGTCGACCGGCACGACCGCCGCGCCCCAGGCTGACAAGCGCCGAGGCCGCTTTGCCGCGCTGTCGCGCTTCCTGCCGTCGGGCCGCAGCGTCGCGATCGGCGTGCCGTTCGTATGGCTGGCCGTGTTCTTCGCGCTGCCGTTCGTGCTGGTGCTGAAGATCAGCTTCGCCGACCAGGTGATGGGCATTCCGCCGTACACGTCGCTCGTCGAGATCAAGGACGGCGTCGTGCACTTCGCGCTGCAGCTGTCGCACTACGCGTTCCTGCTGCAGGACGACCTGTACATCGCGACCTACCTCAGCTCACTGAAGATGGCCGCCGTGTCGACGGTGCTGTGCCTGCTGATCGGCTATCCGATGGCGTACTACATCGCGCGCTCGGAACCGAACCGCCGCAACGTGCTGATGATGGCCGTGATGCTGCCGTTCTGGACGTCGTTCCTGATCCGCGTGTACGCATGGATCGGCATCCTGAAGGACGATGGCCTCTTGAACCACACGCTGATCGCGCTCGGCATCATCCACACGCCGCTGCGCCTCTATCACAGCGATGCGGGCGTCTACATCGGGATGGTCTATTCGTACCTGCCGTTCATGGTGATGCCGCTGTACGCGCACCTCGTGAAGATGGACCTCACGCTGCTCGAAGCCGCGTACGACCTCGGCGCGAAACCGTGGGTCGCGTTCACGCGGATCACGCTGCCGCTGTCGAAGAACGGGATCATCGCCGGCAGCCTGCTGGTGTTCATCCCGGCAGTCGGCGAGTACGTGATTCCGGAGCTGCTCGGCGGCGCCGACACGCTGATGATCGGCCGCGTGATGTGGGATGAATTCTTCAACAACATGGACTGGCCGATGGCGTCCGCGGTGACGGTCGCGATGGTGCTGCTGTTGCTGGTGCCGATGGCGCTGTTCCAGTACTACCAGGTCAAGGAACTGGAGGACGCGAAATGATCAAGCCGAGCAAACCGCTGTCGACGGGCGTCCTCGCCTTCGGCTTCCTGTTCCTGTACATCCCGATCATCAGCCTGGCCGTGTACTCGTTCAACGAGTCGAAGCTGGTGACGGTGTGGTCGGGCTTCTCGCTGAAGTGGTACGCGGCGCTGCTGGACGACGACGAGCTGCTGAGCGCCGCGTGGCTGTCGCTGAAGATCGGCCTGCTGACGGCCACTGCATCGGTCGTGATCGGCACGTGGGCGGGCTTCGTGCTCGCGCGCTTCGGCCGCTTCAAGGGCTTCACGCTGTACACGGGGATGATCAACGCGCCGCTGGTGATTCCGGAAGTGATCCAGGGCATCTCGCTGCTGTTGCTGTTCGTTGCGCTGGAGCAGATGTTCGGCTGGCCGAAGGGGCGCGGGATGGTGACGATCTGGATCGGCCACGTGATGCTGTGCGTGTCGTACGTGGCGATCATCGTGCAGTCGCGCGTGAAGGAGATGAACAAGTCGCTGGAAGAGGCGGCGCTCGATTTGGGTGCGACGCCGCTGAAGGTGTTCTTCGTGGTGACGCTGCCGCTGATCTCGCAGGCGCTGCTGTCGGGGTGGCTGCTGTCGTTCACGCTGTCGATCGACGACCTGGTGCTGTCGGCGTTCCTGTCCGGGCCGGGCTCGACGACGCTGCCGCTGGTGGTGTTCTCGCGCGTGCGGCTGGGGCTGAACCCGGAGATGAACGCGCTGGCGACGCTGTTCATCACGGCGGTGACGATCGGCGTGATCGTCGTGAACCGGATGATGATCGCGCGTGAGCGGCGCCGTATCGCCGACATGAAGGCGGCGTTCGCGGTGGCGTGACGTATCGCCTCCTGTTCCAAAGATAACAAGCACTGCAGACAAGCAAGATGCGCCGCCCCAGGGGGGGGCGCGCGATTCGATTCCGATTTGACAGGCACACGACAAGGAGAATCCGCAATGAAGAAGAAACTGATCTGCCTGCTGGTGGCCGGCGCGTTACCGGGCATCGCGCTGGCCGACTCGACATCCGCCGAGATCAAGGCGCTGCAGGCGCAGGTCGCGGCGCTGCAGAAACAGATGAAGGCGATGCAGGCGCAACTGTCGGCGAAGGGCGGCCCCGCGACCGCCCAGGCCGGCACGAAGGCAGGGGTGGGCGTCGCGCCGGCCGCGGTGGCCGTCGACTCGGGCTCGCCGGACTACGGCAAGGCGCAGGCCACGCTGACCAACGATGAGGTCGGCGAAATGAAGCAGCAGATCGCGAACCAGCAGCTGAAGGTCGACTCGCTGACGGACGCGGCCAACACGGGCCCGCTCGCCGGCCTGTCGGTGACGGGCTACATCGACCCGACCTACATGTACAACCGCGCGGCCGGCACGTCGTCGTTCCTGTTCGCGAACCACGAGAACGCGTACAACTACTTCAACAGCACGTTCGGCGATCTCTACCTCGACATCAAGAAGACGTTCGGCGTCGGCCCGATGGCGCCGTCGGCGGAAATCACGCTGATGCCGAACCGCGGCAACGGCATCACGCTGCTGCAGAACTCGCGCGGCTCGATCACCGACAACCTGCTGAACACCGCGGTCATCAACGTGCCGATCACCGCCGAAACGACGCTGGTCGCCGGCCTGATCCCGAGCTTCGGCGGCTACGAGGTGCAGCAGTCGAACCAGATGCTCACGCTCACGCACAACCTGCTGTACGATTTCTCGGATCCGGGCAGCTACGTCGGGATCGGCGCGAACTACACGAAGGGCAACTGGGCGTGGAAGTTCTTCCTCGGCAACGAGCAGTACCGCACGTACGGTTCGGTCACGCAGAAGGGCGTGAATGCGCTCGGCGACCCGATCACCACCAGCAACAAGGTGCCGACCTTCACCGCACGCGCGGACTACACGTGGTCGAGTGCGCTCGACATCGGCGGTTCGTTCAATATCGGTCGCCAGACGCTGTCGTCGGCAGCTGTGACAGATCCGGTTACCGGCCAACAAATCGGCGTCAACTACGGCCCGGGTGGTGCAGCACCGAGCGCGTACGGCTCGTTCTTCTTCGGTGAACTCGACGCGACCTACACGCTCGCCGACATTCAGTACAACGCGGAAGTCGACTACGGCCGTCAGCAGCATGCGGCGTTCAACGGCGGGCTCGCGCAGTGGTACGGCCTGTCGCTGCTCGCGCACCGCAAGTTCAACGCGCCGGTGGTCGGCCGCATGGGCGTGACGCTGCGCTACGACCTGCTCGCCAACTCGAAGAACGGCGGCGGCGGCGGCGGCATCGCGCTGAACGGCAACGGGATGGACCCGAGCAACGGCTTCGGCGTCGACGCGGACTGCCTCGCGCAGTCGAAGGCCGGCGGCGGCCTGGGCTTCGAGTGCAAGGGGGCCGTGCGCCAGGATGTCGCGCTCGACCTGCTGTTCTATCCGACCCAGCAGATCACCGTGAAGGTCGAATACCGCCACGACTGGGCGAACAACAAGGTGTTCCTGCGCAACGACGGATCGTATGGCAAGTCCAACGACCTGCTCGCGACGCAGTTCATCTATTCGTTCTGACGCAGCCCGCGCGGGACGCCGTGCCGCACGCACGGCGTCCCGCGCCGTTTTTACCGGCCGGACGACGGTGCGCGATGCACCGCCGCCGGCTGCAACGAGGGAGCCGGATTCATGACGCAGTCTTTCACCCGCCGCGCCGATGCGCTCGCGCGCGACTCGTACTACGAAGCGACGGCCGTGCGCCCCGCCGTGGACGACCCGGCGCTCGACGGGACGATCGACGTCGACGTCTGCGTGATCGGCGCCGGCTTCGCGGGCCTGTCGACGGCGCTCGACTGCCGTGCGCGCGGGCTGTCCGTCGCGGTGATCGACGCGCACCGGCCCGGCTGGGGTGCGTCGGGCCGCAACGGCGGCCAGGCGATCACCGGCTTCGCGAAGGACGAGGAAGTCGAGCGGCAGCTCGGCGCCGACGGCGCGCGCGCCGCGTGGTCGCTGTCGCTCGACGGCGTCGCGTTGATCGCCGAGCGGATCGCGCGCTACGGGATCGACTGCGACTTCACGCGCGGCTACCTGACGGTCGCGACGAAACCGCGCCGCATCGACGACCTGCACGCGTGGATGGACGCCGCAACGCAGCGCTGGGGCCATCCGTCGCTGTCATGGCTCGACACCGGCGAGATCCGCGCGCGCATCGCATCGACACGCTATCTCGCGGGCGTCTACGATCCGCTGTCGGGCCACCTGCATCCGCTCAAGTACTGCCTCGGCCTGGCCGATGCCGCGCGCCGCGAAGGCGTCGCGCTGTACGCGCATACGCCCGCGCTCGACGTCGTGCGCGGCGAGCGGCCCGTCGTGCGCACGCCAACCGGCGACGTGCGCTGCCGCTTCGTCGTGTCGTGCTGCAACGCGGGCCCCGGCGGCGTGCTGCCGGCCGCGACGGCCGCCCGCATCGCGCCGATCGCGTCGTACATCATCGCGACCGAGCCGCTCGGCCTGGCGCGCGCCGACGCGCTGATCGCGCAGCGCGAAGCCGTATGCGACAACAACTTCTTCCTCGACTATTTCCGGCTGTCGGCCGACCACCGGATGCTGTTCGGCGGCCGCGCGAATTCGGCCGGCGCGTCGCCCGCCACGCTCGCCGAAACGATCCGGCGCCGCATGGTCGGCGTGTTCCCGCAGCTCGGCGACGTGCGCGTCGACCACGCTTGGGGCGGCTTCGTCGACGTCACGCGCAACCGCGCACCGGATTTCGGCGCGCTCGATCCGAACTTCTTCTACGTCCAGGGCTTCAGCGGCCATGGCGTCGCGCTCACCGGCATCGCCGGACGCGCGGTCGCCGGCGCGATCGCGGGCGACACACGCGCGTTCGACCTGTTCGCGCGCATGCGTCACCGGCGCTTCCCCGGCGGCGACGCATGGCGGCAACCCGCGCTCGAACTCGGGATGCTGTACCACCGCGTGCGCGAGCTATTCTGAGTCAAACTCCTCCGTTATCCTGACCATGCAGACATTCGCCAACCAGCCGCACGTCGCGTCCTACTACGCGGCGACCGCCAACGATACGACCCGCCACGCGCCGCTCGCCGGCACGATCGATGCCGACGTGTGCGTGATCGGCGCGGGCCTCACGGGCCTGTCCGCCGCGCTCAATCTCGCCGAGCGCGGCCATTCGGTGACCGTGCTCGAGGCGTCGCGGGTCGGATGGGCAGCGAGCGGCCGCAACGGCGGCCAGCTGATCGGCGGGTTCGCGTGCGACATCGACACGTTCGGGCAGTTCATGCCGGAAGGCGACGTGAAGCGCATCTGGGACATGGGGCTCGAAACGCTGTCGCTCGTTAAGTCGCGCATCGCGCAGCACGACATCGACTGCGCGCTGGTGCCCGGCTACCTGACCGCCGCGAACACCGAGCGCGACGCCGACGGCCTGAAACGCTGGCGCGACGAAGCCGCGAAGCGCTTCGGCTACGACCGCTTCCACTTCGTCGAAGCCGACGAACTCGGCGACTACGTGCAGTCCGAGCGCTATTGCGGCGGCCTGTACGACCCGGACAGCGGCCACCTCCATCCGCTCAACTACACGCTCGGCCTCGCTCGCGCGGCGACCGACGCGGGCGTGCGCATCCACGAGGACAGCTGCGTGACGCGCGTGCGCGACGTCGCGGGCGGCCATGTCGTCGAGACGAGCGGCGGCAACGTGCGCGCGCGTTTCGTCGTGCTCGCGTGCAATACCTTCGTCGGCACGCTCGCGCCCGCGCTGTCGAGGAAGATCATGCCGGTCGGCACCTACGTGATCGCGACCGAGCCGCTCGGCGACGCGCGCGCCGCCGCGCTGATGCCCGCGCGCGCGGCGATCTGCGACAGCCGCTTCGTGCTCGACTATTTCCGGCCGGCGCCCGACACGCGGCTCGTGTGGGGCGGCAAGGTCAGCTATTCGACGCGGGAGCCGCGCGATCTCGCGGCGGCGATGCGCGCGGACATGCTGAAGACGTTCCCGCAACTCGCGGACGTGAAGGTCGACTACGCGTGGGGCGGCTTCGTCGACATCACGATGAACCGCGCGCCGCACTTCGGCCGCATCGCGCCGACGATGTATTTCGCGCAGGGGTTCTCGGGGCACGGCGTGAACACGACCGCGCTTGCGGGCAAGCTGATCGCCGAGGCGATCAACGGACAGGCGAGCCGCTTCGACCTGTTCGACAAGATCCGCCATCGCGACTTCCCCGGCGGCGAGGCGCTGCGCACGCCGGCGCTGGTGCTCGCGATGAGCTGGTACCGGCTGCTCGACGCATTCGGCGTGCATTGACCGGGTCACATCAACGAGAAACGGCCGCGTCGAAGCGCAGCCGTTCCGTTGTTGCCGTGCGCCGACGCGCCCCCGCTAATCCGCCACCTTCTGCCGCATCGTCACGAACTCCTCGGCCGCGGTCGGGTGAATGCCGATCGTGTCGTCGAACTGCGCCTTCGTCGCACCCGCGCGAATCGCGATCGCGATGCCCTGGATGATCTCGCCCGCATCGCGGCCGACCATGTGCGCGCCGACCACGCGCTGGCTGTCGCGCGCAACGACGAGCTTCATCAGCGTGCGCTCGTCGCGGCCCGACAGCGTGTGACGCAGCGCCTTGAACGACGTGCGGTAGATATCGACGTCGCCGTCGTACAGGTCGCGCGCGGTCGACTCGGTGAGCCCGACCGTCGCGACCTCGGGCTGGCTGAACACCGCCGACGGCACCCATTCGTGGTCGGCCGCGACGCGCGACCCGCCGAACAGCGTGCGGGCGAGCAACCCGCCGTCGCGCGTCGCGACCGGCGTGAGCTGCGGCCGCGACGTGACGTCGCCGATCGCGTGGATCGACGGCACCGACGTCGCCGAATACGCATCGACGGCGATCGCGCCACGCGCGTCGAGCATCACGCCCGCCTGCTCGAGCCCGAGGCCGTCGACGTTCGGCACGCGGCCGGTCGCATACAGCACCTGGTCGTACGGCCCGTGCCGTGCCGCGCCGACGCGCACGCTCAGCGTGCCGTCGTCCGCGCGCTCGATCGACTCGACCACCGAGCGTGCATGGATCGTGACACCCTGTTTCGTCATCTCGTCGGTCAGGAACTGGCGCACGTCGTCGTCGAAGCCGCGCAGGATCTTCTCGCCGCGATAGAACAGGTCGACGTGGCTGCCGAAGCCGTTGAAGATGCCCGCGAACTCGACCGCGATATAGCCGCCGCCGACCACCGCGATGCGCTTGGGGCACGCGGCAAGCGACAGCGCCTCGCGCGACGTGATCGCATGCCCGATGCCGGGCCGCGCCGGCATCGACGGGCGCGAGCCGGTCGCGATCGCGATGTGGCGCGTACGGATCGTGCGTTCGCCGATCGCGACCGTATGCGCATCGACGAGCGTCGCGCGCCCCGCGTGCATCTCGACGCCCGATTGCCGCAGCAGGTTGATGTAGATGTCGCTGAGCCGGTTGATCTCGCGATCCTTCGCGGCGATCAGCGCGGGCCAGTCGAGCGTGCCGGCGCCGAAGCTCCAGCCGAAGCCCTTCGCGTCCTCGACTTCATGCGGGTAGTGCGATGCGTAGACGAGCAGCTTCTTCGGAATGCAGCCGCGCAGCACGCAGGTGCCGCCGATCTGCTCTTCTTCCGCAATGCCGACGTGCGCGCCGTATGACGCGGACATGCGTGCGAGCCGCACGCCGCCCGAGCCGGCGCCGATGACGAACAGGTCGTAGTCGAAATCCATCGCATTCCCTCATCGCAGTTCGGATGACGGCACGATAGCAAGATTCCGGCATTCTTGCGGCGCACGGTGCAGCCCGGCGCCCGCCCAATAAAAAACGGCGAGAGACGTTGCCTCTCGCCGGTCAAACCAGCTGCCGGGTGTGTCATGCGTCACCGATCGACCGCATGCCCGACCTGCCGGCTGCGCGGCACCGGTCCGCCCGGGCGCGCGAAGGGCGCGCCCACGGCCGGACCAGCCGCCATGCTCATGCCTGCGACGTGTCGCTGCCGTCCGTCGCCTGCGTGTCGTCTGCCTGCTGCGGCTGCTCTTCCTTCTTCTCGAGCATGCCTTCGATCGCTTCCGCACCCTTGAAGCCGGCGACGGCGGCGGCCGCCTTGGTCAGCAGGCCCGCATCCGGATCCAGCTTTTCCGCGCCTTCGACAGCAGCGACTGCGCCAGCGATTTCACCCACGGTGTTCAGGATACCCATCGTCATCCCCTTTCAAGAAAATCGTGAGCGCATCGTCCCACGAAAAAAACCGGCGGACCGCGATTGTCATCACCGGATACACAAGTTACGCACCAGGCCGGCCGCACTCGCCGAGCGCAACCGGAACGACGCACGCGCGTGCCAGGCGGCACGCAACGGGCGATGCACGCAGCGTAGCGGAAAGCCGTCGCGCGCACTGTAAAAGTATGTTCTGGATTGCCGACGAAACCCTTACGGCGCGGGGGTCTCGTGATGAAGCATTCGCCGAATAGTCGTGCGCGCGTATGAAGGTCGCGTGACGAAAAAAAAGAGGCGCCTCGCGGCGCCCCTTCGATGCAGGCCGGACGACTGCCGGCCGATGCGTTCCGACGTTCGTCAGAAGATATTGCGCAGGCCGATCGCGATGCCGGTCTGGTTGCTGCGACCCGGCAGCTCGACGTTCGCCGCGCCGTTCGTCTTGTTGAAGTCGACGGTGCCGTAGACTTCCGTGCGCTTGCTGAGCGCGTACTCGGCAATGCCGACGATCGCGTAGCGGTTGCCGCTCGCGAGCGTGCCGTTGGTGGTCATCGCGTTGCGCATGTGGTCGTAGTAGAACGCGCCCGTCAGCGTCAGCGGCGCGCTGACCTGCCAGCTCACGCCCGCGAACGGACCGTCGTCGATCCGGCCGGTGCCCTTCGCGACCGGAATCGTCTGCTGTGCGAGCAGGCTGTCGACGAAGCCCGTGTCGTCCTTCGAGCGCAGGTAGCCCGCGTAGATCTTCGCCTTGCTGAACGCATACACGACGTTCGCGTGGTAGATCGTCTGCTTGCGCGCCGAGTTGTCGCTGTTCTGCTGCGCGCCGGCCGCGATGCTGAGCGGGCCCATCACGTACGACAGCGACACGCCCCACGCATTGCCCTTGCCCAGCGAACCCGGGATCTGGCCCGAGAAGCCGCCCGCGCCGGTCGATTCGTAGTTGGTGCCGGTCGAGTACATCGCCTTCGCGGTCAGGCCTTCGAACTTGCCGGTGTACTTGATCTGGTTGTCCGCATACAGGCCGCCGCCGAGTGCGACCGGCAGCCATGCGTTTTCGAGGTAGTTGCCGACCGTCAGCGGATCGTAGGTATCCGACAGCAGGTCGAACAGCGGCGTCTTCTGGCGGCCGAGGGTCACCGTGCCGTACGGGCTCTGCAGGCCGACGTACGCTGCGCGGTTGAACAGGCGGCCGCTGTCGGCGAAGGCGCCGTTCTGCAGGTTCACGCCGCTCTCGAGGTTGAACACGGCCTTCAGGCCGCCGCCGAGGTCTTCCGTGCCGTAGATGCCGAAGCGGCTGTTCGTGATCGCGCCGTTGGTCATCGACAGCAGGCCGTCGTTCTTGGCGTTGGCGTTGGTCAGGTAACGGATGCTGGCGTCGGCGACGCCCCAGAGCGTGACCGAGCTTTGTGCGGCCGCATACTGGCTGGCAAATGCGAGCGCGGCGCCCCCTGCGATGGCTGCGAGTCGGGTGGTCTGCTTCATGAGCTTTCCTTTTTGTAGGTGTCTCCATTCATGGCCGGCCGCGTGCGCAGCCGGGTGGCGATCGCTCACGTTCTTGGCGCGCGCGATGTGGGCTGAATCATATGACGAGTGCCATCGCTGAAAGAAATTGAAATGCGCGGTAACGGCGGAACTGTCGCCCGCGCACAACGCTGCGCGCGGCAACGCGCATCCGGCGGGCATCGGGCGCCGCACGGCAGCGGCCGCGAGCGCGGCTGACGGTGCGTCGGGTCGGTCAGGATCGCGCGGCAGGTGCCGCGGAACAGGCGCGCGCGGGCACGCCCGGGGGCGCACGCTGGGGGCACACGCAGGGGTGCGCCCGCGGGAGGCGCGGTCACACCGCCGCCGGCCCGCCGTCGGCCGTGTGCCGGCGCCACGCGCGCCGCACGATTTCCGCGAACGCGCCGACGAGCAGCAGCACGGCGCCCCACAGCGCGACCTCCGGCACGAGTCGCGTGACGAGGCCGCCGACCACCGCGCCGGCCAGGAAGCAGAAGCTGATCGTCGCGAGCAGCGCCGAGTCGTGCAGCGCACCCGCGTCGTAGCGCGGGATCAACCCGACGAACAGCTTCTGCGCGGCGCGCCGCAGGTTGCCGGTGGTCATCACCGACGTGTACGACAGTTCCTCGAGATGGGTGAACGACAGCGTCTGCAGCGTCGCGACGAACGAGATGCCCGGAATCAGCCACGCGCTCGACGCGCCGACGAGGCCGCTCGCGGCGACGCCGAGAAAGACGATCTCGACGAGCAGGCTCGCGAACGCCGTGTGCTTCATCCAGCCGCGCTGCGCGGCAAGCCCGAGCAGGTGCGCGACGAACACCGCGATCGTGAAGCCGACGAGCGGCGGCACGTGATGCAGCGCGGCGACCCATTCGCCGGCCGACAGGTTGATGCCGAGCAGCGCGACGTTGCCGGTCATCGTGTTCGCGAACACGTGGCCGTGGCCGACATACGTGTACGCGTCGAGGTAGCCGCCGGACAGCGTCAGCAACGCGGCGACAGTGAGATTGCGGCTGGCGCCGTCGAGATCCATCGAGCCTCCCGTGAAGATTCGCGCCAGTATGGCGCACGGGCGGTCAAAGTGCGCCGGTCATTGCCCGATGCCCGTGAGCCCGATCAGCGCGCCGCCCGCGAGCAGCCACAACGGATGGATGCGCGTGCGCCACGCGAGCACCGCGCACGCGGCCGTGATGCCCCACTGGATCGCGGTGCGGTTCGACGCCTCGGAGATCAGCACCGCGCTGGCCGCGACGAGCCCGGCGGTGACCGGCATCATCCCCTGCTGCACGTAGCGGCGCCACGGCCGGTCGCGAAAGCGCTCCCACGCATGCAGCGCGAGCACGGTAACGATCGACGACGGCCCGAACTTCGCAAGCGACGCGACCAAGAGCCCGCTCCAGCCGGCCACGTGCCAGCCCACCAGCGACACGATCATCATGTTCGGCCCGGGCGCGGCCTGGGCCAGCGCGAACAGCGCGGTGAACTCGTGCGCGCTCATCCAGTGATGGACGTCGACGACCTGCCGCTGCATCTCCGGCAGGATCGTGTTGCCGCCGCCGAACGCGAGCAGCGACAACTGGCTGAAGATCGTCGCGATGGCGATCAGCGTGTCGTTCATGGCCGCTCTCCTCGCTGCGCGTCGCGGCGCGACGCGAACCACACGCTGACGGGCGTCAGCACGAGCATCGTGGTCAGCAGCGGAATGCGCAGCACCGCGATCGCGACGAACGCGAGCACCGCGATGCCGGCCGCCGCCCGCGCATGCCGCAGCGGCTTCAAGACCTTCACGGCCATCGCGACGAGCAGCCCGGCCGCCGCCGCGGCGAGCCCCGCGAACAGGTGCTGTACGCGCGGATCGTTCTGCGTCTTCGCGTACAGCACGCCGAGCGCGACGACGACGAGCGTCGGGCCCGCGATCAGCCCGAGCATGCCGGCGAACGCGCCGGCGACGCCGCGAAAGCGCATGCCGACGGCCACCGACAGGTTGATCACGTTGCCGCCCGGCAGGAACTGGCACAGCCCGAGCAGATCGGTGAACTCGTCGGCGGAGAGCCACTTGCGCTCTTCGACGATGGTGCGCCGCGCGAACGGCAGCGCGCCGCCGAACGACATGAGGCCAAGCGACAGGAAACCGGTGAACAGCTCGGCGAGGCCGACGCCGCGGGGTGAGGCGGCCGGCGGCGGGGCGGCCGGCGGAGAAGCGGATTGCATGGGGTTCCTTATCAAACGGTGACCCGAGGTTACCGCCGTTCGGCATGCCGGCAAAACGATTTTATCGGCGCGCCTTTGTGATCTAGAATCACAAGCATGGCACGCGATCTCCCGCCCTTTTCCGCGCTTCGGGCCTTTGAAGCCGCGGCACGACATGAAAGCTTCAGCGCTGCCGGCGACGAGCTGCATGTGACTCACGGTGCCATCAGCCGGCAGATCGCCGGGTTCGAGGCCTGGCTCGGCAAGCCGGTGTTCCACCGCTACGGCAAGCGCGTGAAGCTCACCGACGAAGGCCGCCGCTACCTCGACACCGTGCGCGCGGCGTTCGACAGCATCGCGCTCGCGACCGAGCAGTTGCGCAACACGGGCGCGGCACGCGTGCTGCGCATCAATGCGCTGCCGACCTTCGCGATGAAATGGCTGCTGCCGCGCCTGTCGCGGTTCCAGCGCGACGTGCCGAACGTCGAGCTGAAGCTGTCGACGTCGAATGCGCCCCTCGATACGCTCGACGGCTTCGATGTCGCGATCCGCCGCGGCCCCGGCCACTGGCCGAACTGCACGAGCGGCCACTTCCTCGACGAAAGCGTGATACCCGTCTGCAGCCCGGCGCTGCTCAAGCGCGCGCCGATCGCGCGCGCGGACGATCTCGCGCGCCACGTGCTGCTGCATTCGGATACGCGGCCGGAAGGCTGGCGCGACTGGTTCGCGGCGGCCGGCGTGGCGATGAAGGGGCGCAAGCGGCAGTCGTTCGACCACTTCTACCTGGCGCTGCAGGCGGCCGTCGACGGCCTGGGCGTCGCGCTCGGCCCGTTGCCACTGATCGACGACGAGCTCGCGAGCGGCCGGCTGGTGATGCCGCTGGAGGGGCCGCGCATCGCGACGCGCAGCTACTGGTGGATCGCGCCGCGCGCGCCGGCGGACGATCCGCTCGTCGCGCAGTTCTGCGCGTGGCTGCAGACGCAGTCGAACGTCGGCGCGTAGCGCGTCGACGGTCGACGCACAAGATGACGCGGGCGGCAGCGCACCGCCCGCCGGACGCTCAGACCACCGGGCCCGGTTCCTTTTCCTTGCGCAGGATCGCGTACAGGATGATCGCGCCGAACGTCGCGGTGCCGATCCCGCCGAGCCCGAAGCCGCCGATCCTCAGCGAGAAGTCGCCGGCGCCGAGCACCAGCGTGACGGCCGCGACGATCAGGTTGCGGTTGTCGGAGAAGTCGACCTTGTTGACGACCCAGATCCGCGCGCCCGTCACCGCGATCAGCCCGAACACGACGATCGACACGCCGCCGAGCACCGGGCCCGGAATCGTCTGGATCACCGCGCCGAACTTCGGCGAGAAGCCGAGCACGATCGCGATCACCGCGGCGACCGCGAACACGAGCGTCGAGTAGATCCGCGTGACGGCCATCACGCCGATGTTCTCCGCGTAGGTCGTCACGCCCGTGCCGCCGACGCTGCCCGACACGATCGTCGCGAGCCCGTCGCCGATGAATGCGCGGCCCACGTAGCGATCGAGGCTCGCGCCCGTCATCGCGCTGACGGCCTTGATGTGGCCGAGGTTTTCCGCGACCAGGATCACCGCGATCGGCGCGAGCATCAGCATCGCGTGCGGATCGAACACCGGCGCGCGGAAGCTCGGCACCCCGAACCAGGCCGCCTGCCCGACGATCGAGAAATCGATCGGCTTGCCGAGCCCCATCCCGTTGGTCGCGACCGCGTAGATCGCGTAGGCGATCACCAGCCCGACCAGGATCAGCAGGCGCTGCACCATGCCGCGCGAGAACACCGCGACGCCGCCGACGCACAGCACCGTGACGAGCGCCATCACCGATTCGAAGGTCGACCCGGACACGCCCTTGACCGCGATCGGCGCGAGGTTCAGCCCGATCACCGCAACCACCGCGCCGGTCACGACGGGCGGCATCAGCGTCTCGATCCAGCGCGTGCCGATCGCCTGCACCAGCAGGCCGAGCGCGACGTACACGACGCCGCACGCGACGATCCCGCCGAGCGCGACCGGGATGTTCGGGTTCGGGCCGCTGCCGCCGTAGCCGGTCACCGCGATCACGAGGCCGATGAACGCGAAGCTCGAGCCGAGGTAGCTCGGCACGCGGCCGCCGACCAGCACGAAGAACAGCAGCGTGCCGATGCCCGACATGAAGATGCACAGGTTCGGGTCGAAGCCCATCAGCAGCGGCGCGAGCACGGTCGAGCCGAACATCGCGACGACGTGCTGCACGCCCATCGCGACCATCTGCGGCCACGCGAGGCGCTCGTCGGGGCCGACCACGCGCGAGGCCGCGCCGGTCGATTGCACCCGCCAGCGCGGGAAGTAGGAATCGGACATGGGGAAAAGGGCTCCTGTCGGTCGCCGGCTGCGGAGGATGCGCCGGTCTGGAATCTGGCGCGAGTTTACGGAGCGGAAATGGGGCTGGCAAGCGGCGGACGCGCATGCGGCTGCCGAACGGCAGCCATGCAGATTCGAACTCGTCCAATTCACGGCCGGGGCCGCCCACCCTAAAGTAGCTGGACTGCCCCGCTGCGAGCGTGGCGGCACGGATCCATCGAGTTCAAACAGTAGTTCAACACGAGAAAGCCTGCATCAGCGCGTGCAGCCTGCTTATTCCGGAACAGCGGAGAGCGGACGCATCCGAATGCCAATAAAAACTGGAGAGACAGGAACGCCTGACCGCCGGTAATCCAGAGCGTGCGTGAACGGCAAAGGGCGCGCGCGCCACGAGAGGAGCAAACCCATGAAGGTTCTCATCATCGAGCCGTGCTTCTTCGGCCTCGGTTACATTCAGGCGGCCCGTGCGCTAGGCCTGGAATGCCGGGCGGTAACCAGCGACGCGACGCGTCCGGATCAGTACAACTATCGCGATCAGGTGCGTGGTGTGCTGGTGTGCCCGGTAAACGACGCGCAAGCCGTCAAGCACGCGCTGGACGAAGCAGACCTGCTGCCGACCATCGCAGCCGTGGTCGCCGGCAATCAGTTCGTCACCGTGACAGCCGCGAAACTGGTCGCCTTGCTGGGACTGCGCGGCGTCCCCGCGCTCGCGGCCGAATGCGGCGTCCACAAGGATCTCGCAAGGCACGCGTATCGGCAGGCGGGGGCGCCGTCGCTCGACTACGCACTGGTCGCGACCCTGGACGACGCGCAAGCCGCGGCAGCCCGAATCGGTTACCCGCTCGTGATCAAGCCGACCAGCAGCGCGTCGAGCAAGGGGGTCACGCTGCTGCAAGACGAGAGCGCGCTCGAACCTGCATATCGGCAGTTGCAGCAAACGGACTTCTGCATGTTCGGCCTGGCACGCCGTACGGAGTACCTGCTCGAGGCGTTCGCGGACGGTCGCGAGTTCAGCGTCGAGCTGGCGCTAGTCGACGGAACCGTTCGGTTTGCCGGCGTAACGGAGAAATGGGTGACGTCACCGCCGTCTTTTGTCGAGATCGGTCACGTATTCCCCGCGCGCCTGCCCGCGCGGCAACGCCAGGCACTGCTCGACGCGGCCCGCTCCGCGACGCAGGCGCTCGGCCTGGATACCGGGGTATTTCACATCGAGTTGCGCTGGACTTCGACTGGCCCGCGCATTATCGAGACCAACCCGCGCCCCGGCGGCGATCACATCACAACGCACCTGGTCCCGCTCGCAACCGGCATCGATCTGTTCAAGCTCCACCTGCGAGCGCTGCTGGGTGATGCCGAAACAACGCCCCCCGCTCGAAACGCGGCGGCGGCCGTGGGGTTCGTCGTTGCCCCGCGCGAAGGCGTGCTGGAAGCGCTCGACGGTTGGGACGACGTCACTCGGCGCGACTACGTCGTCCATTGCGGGCTGGAAAAGAAACCGGGCGACCGCATTCGTCCACCCGAAAGCTCCGCTGACCGGATCGCATTCGTTATCGTGACCGGTGACACGGCCGATATCGCGGCCGACCGGGTACAGGCGGTGCTGGGCGATGTCGTCGTCAGGATCGCGCGATGAATCGACCGCTGCTTACGCTGCTCGCCTTTCACGCGCTCGACAAGCTCCTGTTCTTCTCGACGCGCCGAACCAACCCATTTCCGCCTGGCAGGCAGGCTGGCTGGATGATTCGGGGCTCGCGCTGTTCTTCGTGATCCAGATCTTCTGCTACCGGCTCTTCCCTTTACTGGGTGGATTCCTCGCGGACCGGTATTCGAAACGCTCGACGCTCGCCTTCGGCTCGCTGCTACAGGCGCTCGGGCTGGCGGCACTGTGTCAGGCCACCTCGTCGCAAGCGCTGTTCTTCGCGGGCGGACTGGTCGGAATCGGTGGAGGGCTCCTGAATCCGGTCATTTATTCGATGCTGAGCCAGGTATCAGGCCCGGCCGGCAGCCGCGCTTTTTCCACGCACTATTTGTTGATCAACGTCGGGGCGCTGGCCGGCCCGCTTGTCCTGTGGCCTGCTTTCGGCAATGCATGCCTGTGGCTCCTGCTCCCGGCTGGCGTCGCACTGGTGACCGTACTCGCGTCCTCGGCAGAATCGCGCGCGATACCGGCACCGCATCGATCCGCGTCCTGGTTCGCACCGCTGCACGACCCGATCTTCCTGAGGGTGTTCATCCTGTTCAGCGCGATCTGGGCGTGCTACACGATGATCTTTTCCAGCGCCCCCCTGATTGCAGCCGAACTCGGGTTACGCACGCAAGGCAACGTCTGGCTGGGCGTGAATTCGGCCACGGTCCTACTCGCTTACCTGTGGACGCTGCGCCGCCCGGCAAGGACCGGTATCTCCTGGCCCAGTGTGACGGCCGGACTCGCGCTGACCACCGTCGGCGTCGCGCTGGTGGGAGCGGCACCCGCCGGCTGGATGGTCGGCGCCGGCATAGTCGTGTTGAGCATCGGCGAACTCCTGTCGATCCCGGTGCTCTACCACCTGGTTTCCGAACACGCACCCGCGCATGCGCGCAGCCGCTACTTTGGCTTCATCTGGGTCGCAGGCGCGTTCGGGGAGGCCGGCGCGCAAGCGCTGCTTTGGGCGTGTCCGCAGCCGCGCGCCGTCTGCATCGTGGCGGCCGCGATGCTGGCGATCGCCACCGTGACGACAACGCGCAAGGTCAAGGTCCGTGCGGCCGAAATCAACGCCACTGAAAGTTGCGAGCTGTCGACGTCCCAGCGCGCGACCTGATACAGCAGCCGCCCGAGCAGACACTCGACCGGGCGGCGACCGACGCCGGCTGCGACGCAAGCGGGCGCTCACATCGCGGCCGGCGCGGCTGACATCAGGGGTTGATGTACTGGAACAGCGACAGGTTCTGCAACTGCGCGTACGCCTTCTGCGAGCCCGTCAGCGCGTTCTGCATCTGCAGGAACTGGCTGATCGTGGTCACCATGTTGGTGCTCGTCAGGTCGGACAGGTTGCTGGTGACCTGCAGCGACGCGGTCTGGTTGACGGCCTGCATCGCCTTGACTTCCTGCTCGCGGCCACCGACCGACGCCTGGATCGTCGTGACGTTGCGCATCGTGTTGCCCAGCTTGGTCGAGCCGGTCATCAGCGCGTTCTTCAGCGCCGCACCCGCCACCGCGTTGCCCGTCACGGGCGTCTTCAGCGCCGCGATCATCGCGTCGAGCGTCGAGAACACGTCCGAACCACCGCTCGCCTGCGGCGCCGGCGCAACGGCAAACGTGTCGCCGGCGGCCGGCGTGCCCGACACCGCCACCGTCATTCCGCCGCCGAGCGAGATCGCCGAGCCCGACGAATAAGCCTGCGCCGGCGTGGTGGTGGGCGGGCTGACCGAGTTGTCGGTCACGGTGTAGGTCGGCGCAGCGGCCGTGCCGCCAAATTTGATCGAGAACTGATGGCCGTTCGTCGCGATCGACGGGTTCGTCACCGTGACCGCGCCGATCGTGCCGGTGCCCGTGTTGCCCGCGCCGGCCGACGGCACCGGCGAGCTGCCGATCGCCGGCACCGACATGAAGACGGCCGCGCCCGTGTCGCCCTGCGACACGGTGCTCGAATCGGCGATCTGCACCTGGCGCGTGCCGGTGTCGCCGACATAGGTGACGCTGCCGCTCGCCGTCGTCGAAAACGGCGCCGCCGAATTCTTCGTGCCGGCGAACAGGTAGTTGCCCGCGCCGTCGTTGGTGTTCGCGAGCGTCATCAACTGGTCGCGGTAACCCTGCAGCTGCGTGGCGAGTGCCGAGCGGTCGCTGTCGGACATCGAACCGTCGCCGGCGCGCACGAGCAGCGACTGCGTGTTCGTCAGCACGGTGCTCACGTTCTGCAGCGTCTGGTCCTCGGCCTGCAGTGACGCGAGCGCCGCGTTCTGGTTGGTCGCGTACTGCGACAGCGTCGCCGACGTCATCGACAGCTGCACGGCCTGCGCCGCGCCGGCCGGATTGTCCGCCGCCGTCTGCAGGCTCACACCGCTCGAGATCTGCTGATACAGCTGCGCAAGCTGGGCCTGCTGATCGTTCATTTGTGAAACGTTCAGCTGGAAAAACTGGGCGCTGGAAATCCGCATCGCTTCTATCCTTCGAATCCGGTCAATTGAACAGGCCGAGCACGGTCTGGAACAGCGTCGCCGCCGTCTGGATCACCTTCGCGTTCGCCTGGTAGAACTGCTGGTACTGCATCAGGTTGGCCGCTTCCTCGTTCGTGCTCACGCCCGACACCGACTGCTGCGCCTGGGTGATCTGGCCGATCAGCCCGGTCTGCGCGGCGCTCGACGATTTCAGCTGGGTCGTCGTGTTGCCGATGCCGTTCACGTAGCTCGCATACGCGCCCGTGAGCGTCGTCGTGCCGTTGCCGAACGCCTTCGAGTTGACCAGCTTCGACAGCGCGAGCGCGTTGGAGCCGTCGCTGGTGCCGCCCGCATACGGCCCGATCGTGAACGAGTCGCCGGTCGCCGGTGCGCCGGACAGCGTGACGCTCACGCCGTTGAGTGCGCCCGCGGCCGTCCCCGACATCGTCATCGTCGCGCCGGCCGACGGGTCGTACGGGACGGTGTCCGTCGGGTTGTTGATCGTGACCGACGTCGGCGGCGTGGTGCCGATCGTCACCGTGGTGCCGACCGGGAAACCCGTCAGCGTCTTCGCCGTCGCGTCATAGGTCAGCTTGGTCGTCGGCACTTGATAGCCCGCGGTGACGCCGCCCAGCGTGATCTTGCCCGTGCCGGTGTTGGTGCTCGCCGCCGACGTGACGGCCGGCGAGGCCGCCGCGATCGCCAACGCACTCGTCGTGGCGAGGCCGAAGCCGTTCAGCGCGCCGCGCGTCGGCAGCACGGTGAACTTGTCACCGGCACTCATCGAGCCCGACGGGACCGAGAAATTCAGCCCGCCGAGCGAAACCGGCATCGGCCCCGCCTTCTGGTCGACCACCGCGCCGCTCGCGCGGTCGGTCAGCGTGTAGTTCGCGCCGTCGAAGGACAGCGTGTAGTCGCTCGTCGTCGGCTGCGACGCGTTCGCGAACGACACGGACAGCGACGCGTTGCCGGTATTGCCCTGGTTCGCGTACACGGTCGGCGACGGTGTCGAGAACAGGTTGCCGCCCTTGTTGCCCGACAGGTCGATGCCGAGCGCGTTCTGCGCGTTGACCTGCGCGGCGAAGCTGGTCGCGATCGCGCCGAGCTGGGCCTGGGCGGGGTCGAGCGTCTGGCTGCGGAACGCGAGCAGGCCGCCGAGCGTGCCGCCCGACAGCGACGAATCGGGCAACGGCTGGTTCGGCCCCTGCGGCTTCGCGCCGGCGATCCCCTGCGACACGACGGTCAGTTCGCTCGGATCCGACGGCGACGTGACGGCCGCCAGCTGGTAGCTCTTGTCGGCGACGACGAGCGGTTGGCCACCCGACATGAACACGCTGTAACCGCTGTCGTTGCGCACGACCTGGATACCGGCCAGGCCCGACAGGTTCGACACCGCGAGGTCGCGCTGGTCCAGCAGCTGGTTCGGCGGCTGCCCCTGGCTGCTCGCCGCCGCGATCTGCTGGTTCAGCTGCGCGATCTGCGCGGTGTACGTGTTGATCTGCGACACGGTGCTGGTGAGCTGCGTGTTCACGCTCTGGCGCAGCGCGTCGTACTGCTGGCCGGCCGCGTTGAGCTGGTTGGCCAGCGTCTGCGCGTTGCTGATCGCGGTCTGCCGCACCGACGGGTCGGACGCGTTGTTCGCGACGTTCTGCAGCCCGGTGAAGTAGTTCGTGATCCCGGTCGAGACCCCCGCCGTCGGGCTGCCGATGTAGTTGTTCAGCTGCGCGACGAGCGTGTACCACGTCGACAGCGCGCCGCCCTGCGTCTGCGCGGTGTTCAGCTGGTCGCTCAGGTACTGGCTGTACTGCCGCTGCACGGTGACGGTGTTCACGCCTTGCGGCATGTAACCGCTGCCCGAGTATTGGCTGCTCGCTTCCGCATACACGGGCCGCTGGACCGAATAGCCGGGCGTCGCCGCGTTGCTGATGTTGTTGCTGGTCGTCGTGAGGCCCCAGAGCGCGGCATTCAGGCCGCTGACGCCGAGGTTCATGAGTGTGTTGGACATGCGCGATCCTGATGAGCCGGCCGCGCGTCGCGGCCGCCGGGTTGCGTGACTCCCGGTATAACGGCCGCCGATCGAAAAAATTGAGGAAAAAATGCACGCGCGACGCGCACGTGCGCGTCGCCGGTTCAGGCGTGCGGCCGAGGGTGCCGCAAACGCCGTGCGGGCCGCCCCGGGCGGGGTCGGCCGCCGCTTGCGCGTCAGGCCCGCGCGAGCGAGCGGCGCTTCATCTCGAGCTGCGTGATCAGCCGCTGCAGCGTGTTCTCCGCGCTGCCCGGCAGCGACATGTAGCGGAAGCCGAGCTGGTAGCGCCGCGACCCGTTCGGCATCTGCGTCGAACGCTGCGACACGAGCTGCAGGTCGAGCGACAGCTTGCCGTGGCCGGTCAGCTCGAGCTCGACGTCGGGCAGCAGCGTGCCGACCTCGAGCGCCTCGACGCGTTCGTCGGCCGTGCGCAGCCCCACGCCGCCGAGCGACAGGTTATGCACCTCGAACAGGAAGCTTTCGCCGTCCGGCAGCTTGCCGCGGCACAGGAACGGATCGACGATCGGCGCATCGACGCGGAAATATTCGCGGCGCTGGATGCACATCAGGACGTCGGGGAAATCGGCGACGAACGCGGGCAGCCCCTCGTAGCGCGTCTCGCGCGGCGTGCCCGTGGAGAATTCGACGCGCACGCCCTCCGGCGCGGCCGCGAACGTACAGTGGGACGCGCCGAGGATGCTGGCGTTCTGCTCCGCCAACGCACCCCAGTCGAACGTAAACGTCCGCGCACCGACATCCACCTCGAGCAGGCGCGTGACGAGCTGGCCGCCCGGGTACTGGACGGTCAGGAAATCGCCGCGATTGACGAGGTTGCGCAGCTGCACGCCGATTTCCAGCGGATTGCGGCGGGCATAGTCGGGCCCGGAGTGGCCTGCATCCAGGCTGGGGTCCGTCGACGTTTCGATATTCATGGCTAGCCGGTCATTCTTGTCATGGGCGCCCGGGCAACCGGTGCGCAATAAAACCGGGCCAGAACGGGGGCCCGGTCGCAGGTCTCTCACACTTAGCGGCAGTGCTGACCGAAAGTTTAGATCGAATTGGGGATTTTTTTCGCGCAAACGTTGAAACCGCGCGCGGCGGGCTGCCGGGCGCGGTCCAGAGGGTGCAACAGGCGGGAGCCGACGGGGGCCGTCAGCCGATCTGCTGCATGATCGAGATCAGCTTTTTCGCGTAGTTCGGGTCGGTCGCGTAGCCGGCCTTCTGCATCCCGTGCGCGAAGCCTTCGACGCTGCGGCTCGCGCTCAGCACGCCCGAGTAGCGCGGGTTGTTCTTCAGCAGGTTCGCGTAATCGGTCATCGCGTGCTCGTACGAATCGTACGCGCGGAATTTCGCGACCACGCGGCGCGGCGTGCCGTTCACGTATTCCGTGGTCAGCGCCGACACCGTGCGGCCGGTCCAGCCCTTGGTCGCCTTGATGCCGAACACGTTGTAGCTCGTCGAGCCGTCGGTCGCGCGGATCTCGCGCTTGCCCCAGCCCGATTCGAGCGCGGCCTGGCCGACGATGAAGCGCGCCGGGATGCCGGTCGACGCGCTGGCCGCCTGCGCGGGGGCCGCGAGCCGGTCGACGAACGCGTCGGCGTCCTGCACGCCGCTCGCGCCCTTCAGCGGCGGCGTCAGCGCGCTGCCGGCCGAATAGCCGCGCGTGCCGGCGAGCCCGCCGTTGTTGGCCGAGTTCGCGTAGGCCTTCGCCATCGCGTTCATCGCGGCGAGGCCACCTTCGTTGCCGGACGCGCCGAAGCCGGCCGCGCCCAGCCCGGCCGCGCCGACGTCGGCCGCCGAATCGCTGCCCGCGCCCTGCCCCGCATTGCGCAGCAGCTGCTTCATCAGCGCGTCGGCCACGCCGATCCCGCGCGTCGACATCTGCTGCGCGAGCTGCTGGTCGAGCATCGACGTGTACATCTTCGACGTATGCGAATCGAACAGCCCGCCGTCGGGCGATGCGTCGCGCATGCTCTTGAGCATCATCTGCGTAAACATCGCGTCGAACTGGCCGGCGACCGCCTTCGCGCCGGCCCGCGGCGATTGCTTCGCCTGCTCGCGCAGGGCGTCGAAACCCTGCACGTCGAGCGCAAAGCGCTGCGTGAGGTCGTTCGCGTTCGGGAGACTGGCTGCCATTTAGATGATCTCCAGGTCGGCGCGCAGCGCGCCGGCGGCCTTCATCGCCTGCAGGATCGACATCAGGTCCGCGGGCGTCGCGCCGAGCGTGTTCAGCGCCTTCACGACGTCGGCGAGATTCGCGCCGGCCGTCACCATTTTCAGCGCGCCGTTGTCCTGCTTCAGCTGGATCTGCGACTGCTGCGCCACCACCGTCTGCCCGTTCGAGAACGGCCCCGGCTGCGACACGACCGGCTGCGTGTTGACCACGACCGACAGGTTGCCGTGCGCGACCGCGCAGCTCTGCAGCGTGACCATCTGGTTCATCACGATCGAGCCGGTGCGCGCGTTCAGGATCACCTTCGCCGCGGCCTTGTCCGGGCTGACGTCGAGGTTCTGCAGCCGCGCCATGAACGCGACCTGCTGCGCCGAATCGGCCGGCGCGGCGAGCTGGATCGTGCGGCCGTCGAGCGCCGTCGCGGTGCCCGGGCCGAAGCTCGAGTTGACCGCGGACACGATCCGCTGCGCGGTGCCGTAGTCCATGTCGTTCAGTTGCAGCTGCAGCACGCCGTTCATCTGCGCGATCGCGTTCGGCACCGAACGCTCGACGATCGCGCCGCCGACGATCCGGCCGGCCGCGAGCTGGTTCACCTGCACGCGGCTGCCGTTCGCGCTGGCGCCGGCGCCGCCGACCGCCATGTTGCCCTGCGCGAGCGCGTAGACCTGGCCGTCCGCGCCTTTCAGCGGCGTCAGCAGCAGCGTGCCGCCGCGCAGGCTCTTCGCGTTGCCGAGCGACGACACGGTGACGTCGAGCGCCTCGCCCGGCCGCGCGAACGGCGGCAGCGTGGCGGTCACCATCACGGCCGCGACGTTCTTCAGCTGCATGTTGCTCAGCTGCGACGCGCCGCCGTTGGCCGACCCGTTGTTGATCGAGATGCCGAGGTTCGCGAGCATGTTCGCGAGCGTCTGCGTGGTGAACGGCGTCTGCATCGTCTGGTCGCCCGTGCCGTCGAGGCCGACGACGAGGCCATAGCCGATCAGCGGGTTGTCGCGCACGCCCTGGATCTGCGCGAGATCCTTCAGGCGCTCCGCGTGCGCGGGCGCCGCGCCGAATGCGCAGGCCATCGCCACGAGCGCGACGGCGAGCCGCGCGGCGGCATGCGCGCGGGCCGAGAGGCGGTCGAGAAGCGTCTTCTGCATCGTCATCACCACGGCGCGATGTTGAGGAAGAAACGCTGCAGCCAGCCCATCGTCTCGGCTTCGTTGATGTAGCCCTTCGACGAGTATTCGATCTTCGCGTCGGCGACCTGCGTCGAGTAGACGGAGTTCGCGCCCGAGATCGTGTTCGGGTTCACGACACCCGAGAAGCGCACGAATTCGTTGCCCTGGTTGATCAGCATCTGCTTCTCGCCGCTGACCACGAGGTTGCCGTTCGGCAGCACGTTGGTGACGGTCACCGTGATCGTGCCGTTGAACGTGTTCGCCGCGCTGGCGCCGCCGGTCGCCGCGAACTTGTTGTTGCCGGCCGCCGACAGGTTCGCCTTCGCGAACAGCCCGCCGAGGAAGCCGGCCGTCGGCACGTTGAAGTCGGTGTTGCCCTGCCGGTTCGTGTTCGCGCCCGACGACTTGGTCGCGTTGATGTTCTCCGCGATCATGATCGTCAGGATGTCGCCGACGTTGCGCGGACGCTGATCCTCGAAGAGCGGCCGCCCCGCGTAGCCGGGGTTGTAGATCGAGCCGGGCGCCTGCATCGACATCGGCGTCGGCGGCTGCGCCGTCATCGGCTGCTGGATGATCGGATCGCGCGGAATCTGCGCGCAACCGGCGGCGAACGCCGCCACCGCGACCGCGCATGCGGCGCGGAAGGTGGCTGACGGGAGGAGGCGAACCTGCTTCATGGCGACGGCGGGTGTTCCGGTTAGCTCTTCATCTGCGTGACGGTCTGCAGCATCTGGTCGGACGTCGTCACGGCCTTGCTGTTGATCTCGTAGGCACGCTGCGTCTGGATCATGTTGACGAGCTCCTGCACGACGTTCACGTTCGACGCTTCGACATAGTTCTGGTTGAGCGTGCCCGCGCCGTTCAGCCCCGGTTGCGATACGTTCGGCGCGCCCGACGACGTCGTCTCGGAGAACAGGTTCTCGCCGCGCGCCTCGAGGCCGGCCGGGTTGATGAAGGTCGCGACCTGCAGCGAGCCGATCTGCACCGAATTGGTCGAGCCCGCCTGCGTGACCGTCACGACGCCGTCCTTGCCGATGGTCAGCGACGTCGCGTTCTGCGGGATCGTGATCGCCGGCAGGACCTGGTAGCCGCTCGACGTGACGAGCTGGCCCTGCGCGTTGGTCTGGAACGCGCCGTCGCGTGTGTAGGCGTTCGTGCCGTCCGGCATCACCACCTGGAAGAAGCCGGCGCCGTTGATCGCGACGTCCTTCGCGTTGCCGGTCTGCGTGAGGCCGCCCTGCGTGTACCGGCGCTCGGTCGCGACCTGCTGCACGCCGGTGCCGAGCTGCAGGCCCGACGGCAATTCCGTCTGCTGCGTCGAGTTCGCGCCCGGCTGGCGGATGGTCTGGTACAGCAGATCCTCGAACACCGCGCGCGACGCCTTGAAGCCGTTCGTGCTGGTGTTCGCGAGGTTGTTCGAAATCACGTCCATCTGCGCTTGCTGCGCATTCATGCCGGTGGCGGCGATGTAGAGCGAACGGTTCATTTATCAGGTCTCCTGCGTAGGCTGGCGCGGGCGCTCAGCTGAAATTGAGCAGCTGGTTCGCCGTCTGCTCGTTCTGGTCGGCCGTCTGGATCAGCTTCGACTGAAGCTGGAACGCGCGCGCGTTGTCGATCATCGCGACCATCGCGGTCACCGGGTTGACGTTGCTGCCTTCGAGCGAATTCGGCGTGACGACCACGTTCGGGTCGGCGTCGGCCGGATTGCCGTCGGCGGTGCGGAACAGCCCGTCGTTGCCGCGCGTGAGCGTGGCCGGGTCGGGGTTCACGAGCTTCATCTGGTCGACGATCGCGACCGCCGTCGGCGGGTCGCCCGGCATCAGCGCGGAAATCGTGCCGTCCTTGCCGATCGTCACTTCCGCGTTCGGCGGCACCGAAATCGGGCCGCCATTGCCGACCACCGGCAGGTTGCTCGCGTTGACGAGCTGGCCGTTCTCGTCGACGTGCAGGTTGCCGGCGCGCGTGTACGCCTCGCTGCCGTCGGCCGCCTGCACCGCCAGCCAGCCCGCGCCCTGCACGGCGACGTCGAGCGGGTTGCCGGTGCGCGTGATCGGACCGGGCGTGTAGTCGGCGCCGGGCGTCGACGCGAGCACGTAGGTGCGCGTCGTCGTCGGGTCGCTCGTGCTGCCGTCGCCGAAATTCATCGGCACCGCGCGATACGTCGCGAGCTGCGCGCGAAAGCCCGTCGTCGACGCGTTCGCGAGGTTGTTCGCGACCACCGCCTGCTGGTCGAGCGACTGCGACGCACCCGTCATCGCCGTGTAGATCAGTCGGTCCATGGCTGCCCGTTGTCCGCGCTTACAGGTTGATGATCGTCTGGTCGACGGCCTGCTGCGTCTTGATCGTCTGCGCGTTCGCCTGGTAGTTGCGCTGCGCGGTGATCAGGTTGACGAGCTGCGACGTGAGGTCGACGTTCGAGTTTTCCAGCGCGCTGCCCTGCAGCTTGCCGTGGTTCGTGCTGCCCGGCGCCGAGATCTGCGGCACGCCCGACGCGGAGCTTTCCGCGTACTGGTTGCCGCCGAGGCTCACCAGCCCGTTCGGGTTGTTGAAGTTCGCGAGCGCGATCTGGCCGAGCACGGCGGTCTGGCCGTTCGAGTAGTTGCCGGTCAGCTTGCCGTCGGCGCCGATCGTGTAGGTCGTCAGCGTGCCGCTCGCGTAGCCGTCCTGCGCGAGGTTGTTCACGCCGTTCTTGCCTCCGTACTGCGTCGTGCCGGTCAGGTCGAGCGTGAGGCTCTGCGGCGTCGCCGAGCCGTCGGTGTTCGGCACCGTGAACTGGAACTGGCCGACCGACGTGGTCGGCGCGGGCGGCGTGCCCGTGGTCGTGCTCTTGATCGCGCCCGACGCGTCGAACGTGACCGTGCCGAGATCCGACGTGGCGCCGCCCTGCACGCCCGCGTACGCTTCCCACGTGCCGGCCGCGGACTTCACGAAGTACATGTTGACCGCCTGCGAACCGCCGAGCGAGTCGTACACCTGGATCGACGTCGAGTAGTTGTAGGTCGTGTTGTCGGTCGCGCTGAACGGCGTCTTGGCCGGCACCGTGTCCTGCGAGTTCAGGTTGAACTGCGCGGCGATCTTGGTCGTCGCGGTCGGCGCGATGTTGGTCGTCGGCGCCTGCAGCGGCACGGTCTGCGCGGTGTTGATCACGCCGCCCCCGTTGGCTGCGTAGCCCATCAGGTTACGGCCCTGCGAGTCGACGATGAAGCCGTTCTTGTCGCGCTGGAACGTGCCGTCGCGCGAGTAGGTCGTCACGCCGTTGTTCGACATCTGGAAGAAGCCGTTGCCGTTGATCGCGACGTCGAGCGACGAGCTCGTCGTGTTGATCGTGCCCTGGCCGAAGTTCTGCTGCACCGCGTTCAGCGACGTGCCGATACCGATCTGCGTGTTGGTCGACGTCGCGACCGAGTTCGCATACATGTCGGCGAACTGCGCGGTGCTCGACTTGAAGCCGACCGTGTTCGCGTTCGCGATGTTGTTGCCGATCACGTCGAGCGCGTTCGATGCACCCGCGAGGCCGCTCAGACCCTGTTGATAACCCATTTCGGTCTCCGTTTCGAGATTGCTCGATCAGTATCAGTTGGAGGTGGTGCCGCTGCCGGATGGCGACGACGCGGTGTTCGGGAAAATCGACGCGACCTGGGTCAGCCCCACGGTCGTGCCGTTCGACAGCACGAGCCCCGCCGTGCCGTCCGCCTGCTTGATCACGCTCTGCACGGTCGACGCCGCGAGCGTCGTGGCCGGCTGCGGCGTGCCGTTGCTGTCGGTGTACGACGCGCTGACGGTGTACTTGCCGTCCGGCAGGGCGTTGCCCGCCGCGTCGGTCGGCGTCCAGTTGAACGGCACGGTGCCGGCCGACTGCGCGCCCGCGTTGATCGTGTTCACCACGGTGCCCGCCGCGTTCTTCACGGTGATCGTCAGGTTCGACACCGAATTCGCGAGCGACACGCCGAACGGCGACGCCGCGCCGCTCTTCACCGCGACCGCGTTGCCCGGCGCGAGCACGTTCGTGCCGATCAGCAGCGCGGCCTGCGTCTGCTGGCCGGCCGTGAGCTGCGAAGACAGCGACGTGAGCGACGTGTTCAGCTGCGCGATGCCGCTCACCGTGTTGATCTGCGCGAGCTGCGACGTCATCTGCGAGCTGTCGACCGGGCTGGTCGGATCCTGGTTCTGCAGCTGCGTGACGAGCAGCTTCAGGAACGTCGCCTGCAGGTCGCTCGCCGACGTGCCGTTGGTCGACGACACTTTGTTGGTGTTCATCGTGTCGGTCGGCAGGTTCGACACGTTGGTGCCGTTGCTGCCGATCGTCGTGTTGGAGGAAGTCATCCTGGGTGGCCTTCTGTCGGAACTGTCGGAACTGTCGGGTCGGTAAGGTCGGTCGGCGCGGCTTACGAGCCGATCGTCAGCGTCTTGAGCATCAGCGTCTTCGCGGTGTTCAGCGTCTCGACGTTGGCCTGGTACGAGCGCGATGCCGAGATCATGTTCACCATCTCCTGCACCGGATCGACGTTCGGCATCTGCACGTAGCCGTTCGAATCGGCGGCCGGGTTCGACGGGTCGTAGGTCGACTTCATCGGCGACGGGTCGTCCATCACCTTCGTCACGCGCACGCCGCCCACGCCCTGGCCGGACGCGGTGCGCGCGCCGCCGATCGGGTCGGTCGCGAACACGACCTGCTTGGCCTTGTACGGCTTGCCGTCGGGGCCGGTCGCGCTGTCGGCGTTCGCGAGGTTCGACGCGGTGACGTTCAGGCGCTGCGACTGCGCGGACAGCGCCGAGCCGGCGACGCCGAAGATGTTCATCAACGAAGGCATGGAAGCTCCTTTTGCTCGGATTCGGCGGCGGTGCGCGCCATCACTGGTTCGACGTGATCGCGGCGATCATCGCCTTGATCTGCTGGGTCATCACGGTCATCCCGGTCTGGTAGTGCAGCGCGTTGTTCGCGAACTGCACGCGCTCGACGTCGAGATCGACCGTGTTGCCGTCGAGCGCCGGCTGCAGCGGCATCCGGTACTGCGCACGGCCGTAGTCGTCCGACGGGCCGCCCGTCGGGATCAGCTTCGCGGTGCCGGCCATGTGGCCCGCCGCCGTCGACACCATCGACATCCCGTTCGTCACGCCGGCCGGTTGCGCCATCGGCAGTTGCGCCGCGTTGCTCGGCGCGAGGCCGCCGCCCGCCTGCTTCAGCGAGCGTGCGAGCGTCGACGCGAAATCGACGTCGCGGGCCTGGTAGCCGGGCGTGTCGGAGTTCGCGATGTTCGACGACAGCAGCTCCTGCCGGTAGGCGCGCACGTCCAGCGCCTGTCGGCCGAACGCGAATTCCGCATCGAGTTTGTCCAGCATGTGTGCGTCTCTCCGTATGAAGCGCTGCACGCCCCTCGCGCCGGATGGCGACTCGAGAGGCTTTTTTCCATGACAGCGATGGTAGGCGTCGGACGCAACCGGCAATCGGGCGAATAACGCGGCAAAGGCCCCCTCTATTCATCGTTTGCGCGACCGCCCCGCTCCCTAGAATGCGAAGCGGAGCAACGGATCGGGGATACGGCGATGACTGGCAGCGCACTTCGCGGAAGGAACGGGCGGCTCACGCACGTCCGGCGTGCGTTTGCGCTCGCCGCGGCGCTGTGGATCGCCGCCCCGGCCGCGCACGCGGACGACGCGATGATCGTGATTCCGGGGCGCGGCGAGACGGCCGAAACCGCGCTCGCGCACGCCAATGCGGCGAGCGGCGGGCAGTTCGGCGGGAATGCGGCGACGGCGCCGGGTTCGGGCCTGGCGCCGGACACGGGTCGTGCCGCGAGCGGCGCGGGTGCGGGTGCCGCCGGCGCGTCCGGCGCCGGCTACGCGGCGCAACCGGCCGGCACGATGGTCGTGACGACCGTCCCGCCGCCGGCTCCTGCGCCAGCCGCAGCGCCGCGCCCTGTCTATGCAGCCGCCCGCATGAATGCCGGAACCGGATATGGCGCGCGGCGCGCCGCCGATCCGAACGCGATCGCGACGGTCGTCGCCGGCACGGCCGAACCCGCATCGAATCCCGTACGGCCGGCCCCGCAGCCGGCGATGACCGCGCGCCTGGCGGCGGCTCGCGCCGCGTCCGCCGCGCCGGCGCCGCGCGCCGTCCCGGTTTCCGCGAACCCCACCCCGGCGGCCAATGCCGCCACCGCGGCCCAGCCCGCGACACCGCCCAGCCAGCAGGATCCCGAGTCGATCCGCCGCACGGCCCTCGCCTTCCTGCAGCAGCAGGTCGCGGGCCTGCCCGGCAAGACCACCACGACGGTCACGACCGCGTTTCCGCGCGGGCTCGCCGCGTGCACGACGCTCGAGCCGTTCATGCCGACCGGCGCGCGCCTGTGGGGCCGCACGACGGTCGGCGTGCGCTGCGCGGGTGAGCGGCCGTGGACCGTCTACCTGCAGGCGAAAGTCACCGTGCAGGCCACCTACTACGTCGCCGCGCGCCAGATCGCGCCCGGCGAGCCGCTTTCCGCGGCCGACCTGGTCGCCCGCGACGGCGACCTGACGGTGCTGCCGCTCGCGGTGATCACCGATCCGGCGCAGGCGATCGGCGCGACCGCGCTCGCGCGCATCTCGGCCGGGCTGCCGCTGCGGCAGGACCTGCTGAAGAGCGCGGCGTCGGTGTCGGCCGGCCAGACGGTGCGGGTGGTCGCGGCCGGGCCCGGTTTCACGATTTCGGCCGAGGGCAGCGCGCTGGCGAATGCGGCGCCCGGCCAGTCGGTGCGGGTACGGATGGCGGCGGGGCAGATCGTCACGGCGATCGTCAAGGACGCCGGCACCGTGGAAATTCCGCTATAGGGACGGATCTCACGGCAAGAATGTAAAGAATTGTTTATTCGGAGCATTTCGGGCTCGCGATGCTAAAGTTCGGGCCGACCCGGCCGTTATCTGGGTCAAACCGAACAGGAAACCCATCGTGAAGATCGATTCCACTCCGAACCCGAGCCCCCTGGCGCCGACCGGCAACGGCGCGACCCGTGCGCAATCCGGCACGGCCTCGTCTTCGTCCGCGCAGGCGGCCGATGCGGGGTCGACCGGCGGCGACCGGAGCGTGAACCTGTCGGGTCTGTCCGGCCAGTTGCGCTCGGTATCCGCGTCCGGCAACGGCGATATCGACACGGGCCTGGTCCAGTCGATCAAGGACGCGCTGAACAACGGCACGCTGACGATCGACGCGAACAAGATCGCCGACGGCGTATTGAATACCGCCCGAGAGCTGCTGCAGCAGCAGCGCCCGGGCAACTGAAGCGGGCCTCGCGAGGCGCGCCCCCCCCGGTTTGCCGGCGCTACCCGCGCCGGCGCGACGAGCATGACGCGATGAGAGAAGAGCTGCTGGCCACGGTCAACGACGAACACGCGACGGTCGAAGCGTTCGCGTCCCTGCTTGCGTACGAGGAAAAGGCGCTGACGATGGCGCAGCCGCTCGAGATGCTGCCCGGGATCGTCGAGAAGAAAAGCGAGCTGATCGACCGGCTCGCGCAGCTCGAACGCACGCGCGACACCCAGCTTTCCGCACTCGGCTTTCCGGCCGGCAAGAAGGGGATGGACCAGGCCGCCGAGCGCGATGCCCGCCTCGCCGGCCGCTGGCAGTTGCTGCAGCAGTCCGCCGAACGCGCGCGCCAGGCCAATGCGAACAACGGGATGCTGATCCGGATCCGGATGGACTACAACGAGCGCGCGCTCGCGGTACTGCGCTCGGCGCCCGCGCCGGCCGGCATCTACGGCGCCGACGGCCGTGTGTCGGCCCTCACGCGCTGAAGCACTGACTGACTGATCGGCGGCAGCGCCGCCACCGTACTCTCCCCGCCGTTCGCGGCACGCCACGTTTCGACAGACCGGGCCCGAGCCCGGCACCCACGGTCCCTTCCGATACACGGTCGCGCAGCCGCGCGCCGTCCCGTCACAACAATCAGAAGAGGGCCGCATGCCATATTTCCGCATTCCGTTTTCATCCCGCGTCGCCGCCGTGTCCGCTGTCGCCACGCTGGGCGCCGCCTTGACGCTCCCCGTCGCACAGGCCGCCGGCCCCGCGCCGCTGCCCACGCCGACGGGCGACATGTCGCTGTCGCCGGCCGGCCCCGACGTCGTGCCGCCGTCCGCATCGAGCCCGCCAGGCGCCACGCCGCGCGCGTCCCGCCGCGGCTCCGACACCTACACGTACCTGCGCTGCTGGTACCGGATCGACGCGGACCCGCTGAAGCCGGCCGCGACCTACGAATGGGCGCGCAACCCGGCCGGCGGCGACTGGTATCGCGTGTCCGGCTACTGGTGGGCGGACGGCATCACGCAGTGGAAGAACATGTTCTACAGCACGACGCCGCAGGACACGCTCGCCGACGTGTGCCGCAAGACGCTGGCCGCGAAAGGCATCAAGACCGACCTCGTGCAGGCGGTCGCGGCGAACAACGCGCTGTCGTTCAACTACACGGTGTGGACCATCGACGCCGCGCAGCAGGACGCGCGCGTCAACAAGCTGATCGTGTTCGGCGACAGCCTGTCCGACACCCAGAACATGTTCAACGCGAGCCAGTGGAAGCTGCCGAACGGCACGAGCTGGAATGCGGGGCGCTTCAGCAACGGCCCGGTGTGGGCCGAATATCTCGCGAACGCGTTGCGGCTGCCGTTCTACAACTGGGCGATCGGTGGCGCGGCGACCGACCAGTACCTCGTCGTGCCGGGCCTCGTGCAGCAGATCGATTCGTGGCGCGAATACATGGATCGCGCGCCGGAGTACCGGCCCGCCAACACGCTGTTCGCGGTGTTCGCGGGCGGCAACGACCTGGTGAACTACGGGCGCTCGCCCGAACAGGCGGCGAATGCGGTGCGCGACAGCCTCGAGCGGCTCGCCGCGGCCGGCGCGACGCGGATCATGCTCGTCACGCTGCCGGACGTGTCGCGCGCGCCGGTGTTCGCGACCCGCACCGACACCGCGAGCGTTGCCGCGCAGGTGAAGGACTACAACCAGCGCCTCGCGGACGCGGCCGCCGCGCTGCGCGCCCGCTACGGCGCGACGTTGCGGCTCGAGGTGTTCGATGCGTATGCGTTGTTCGACGACCTGCTGAGCCACCCGGCCCAGTATGGCTTCGACGATGCGAAGCGTTCGTGCCTCGACATCCCGAAACCGTCGTCGCTCACCTACCTGGGCGCGCAGACGCCGCGTGCGGACTGCCGTGACCCGGCGCGCTTCGTGTTCTGGGACACGCTGCACCCGACCACGCGCACGCACGCGTGGCTCGCCGAGCGGATCGCGCCGTTCGTGCGGGCACGCCTGCTGAACTGACCGGCGCGGGCGGCCGTGCCTACAGCAGCGGACACGCGGTGACCTGCGTGCCGCGCTCCACGCACAGCCGCTCGTAGTCGCGCAGGTACGCGCGCTCGTCGTCGTCCAGCAGGTCGAGATCGATCAGGTCCCAGTCGTAGCCGACCGTCACGATGTTCTCGAACGTGACGGTGTCCGGCTGCGCGTCGTCTTGGCGGATGATCACGATGTTCTCGATCCGCACGCCGCCCTTGCCCGGCACATAGATGCCCGGCTCGACCGAGATCACCGCATTCGGCACGAGCCCGTACTTGGCGCCCGGCGCGAACCGCACGCCGCCCTCGTGCACGTGGATCCCGACGCCGTGCCCGGTGCCGTGGCCGAAATCGTGGCCGTGGTCGCGGCACACCTGCCGCACGAGCGCATCGACGTCGCCGCCCGTCGCGTCGCTCGGAAAGCGCGTGACGAGCCCCTTGATGCAGGCCTTCAGCGCGACCGTGTAGATCTCGCGCTGCCACGGCTGCGCGACCGTTTCCGGCCGGGTCCGGCGCAGCACCACACGGGTGCAGTCCGTCGCGAAGCCGGCTTCGTAGTACGCGCCGCTGTCGAGCAGCACGAGTTCGCCTTCCGTCAGCTCGACGTCCGCGCTCGCCGCGGTGTAATGCGCGAACGCGCTGTTCGCGCCGTTCGCCGCGATCGACGGAAACGTCAGCGCCACCGCCGAGCGTGCGCCGTACGCGTCGTTGATCGTGCGAGCCAGATCGTATTCGGTGTGGCGGGTGCCCGGCTCGCCGGCCTTCGCCCAGCGCATCGTCTCGGCGATCGCCGCGGAGCTGCGCGCGAACGCGTCGCGGAACTGGTCGAGCACCGCCGGCGTCTTGCTGGCCCGCATCGCCTCGACCGGGTTGAAGTCGGCCTGCCGCGCGTGCGGCCACACCCGCTTCACTGCGTCGACGAGCGCGCAGTTCACCGACTCGAAGCCGTAGCACACGTGCTCGACGTCGAACTGCGCGAGAAAGCGCTCGAGCGCCGCGACATCGCGCCGGATCACGTGCAGCGCCGGATACGACGCGAGCGTGACCTCGCAGCGGTCGCAGCCTTCCGGCAGGAACAACGCCACCTGGCCGCCGACCGCGAACAGGAAGCCGAGGTGCGACGACGCATTCGGGATGTGATAGCCGCGGCTGTTCAGCAGGTACGCGAGATCGTCCGACGCGCAGGTGAAGAACGCGGTCTTGCCGTCCGGCGCGCCGGTATGCGCGGCGAGCCGGCGGTTCAGCGTGTCGAGGTTCTGCGCAACGCTCAGGCCGGTCGCCGATTCCGGCACTTCGAAGATCGGCCGCTCGACGCCCCAGCCCGGCAGCGCGATCGCGCGATCGATCTCCCGGTCGACGAGGCTCGTCCAGTCGAGCGACGCGGCCTGCGTCTGTTCGAACAGACGATCGCGCTGCGCGACGCTGACCCGCCGCGCGTCGTAGCCGACCCGCGCGAGCCGGCTGCCGTGCGCGACCAGCCAGTCGGCCATCGCCTGCCAGATCGTCACGTTCATCCCGAGCTTCTCGATGCGCACGCGCGCCGGATCGCACTGCTGCTCGGCCTGCAGGTGATAGCGGCCGTCGACGAACAGCACGAACGGGGGCAGATCGAGTGCCTGCGCGGTCGCCGCGCTCAGGAAGATCCCGCAGCCGGCCGAGCCGTCGAAACCCGACACCGCATAGCGCGGATTGTTGGCGAGCGGCAGGTACTCGGTCACGTATTCGTCCTGCGACGTGACCAGCACCGCGTCGAGCCGCGCCGCATCGAGCAGGCGCGACAGGCCCGCCTGCGTGTCGACGACGGATGCGTCGTACGGGGGAAGGCCGGAGAAGCTGTATTTCAGTCGATCGATCATCGGAAGCCCGTTATGCATTGTTGTCGGCGGCCGGCGGTGACGCGGCGGGGTGCAGGCCCGAGGCAGGCCTGATGCGGCACGGCGCCGCTGCAGGTGGACGTTCGGCCCGGCGCGGCACGGCGCCGGACCGCCGTGCCGTTCCGGCAGCAGTCCTTGAAAAAATTTTCGTCCCACTTAACTTTTTTTGATACGCGCGACAGAATCTAGAGCACGCCGAAATTGAGGTCAAGCTAAAATTTTCGTAGGGCTAAAATCGGCGCGGCGCCTGCGCATCCCGGCACAACGCCACATGAATTCGCCCGGCGACACGGCGCGGTACAATGCGCCGGCATCGCCGTCCCGACGGCCGTGCTTCGTGCGAGGCGCGGAAATCACCGTCCGGCGACTGCACCGCCCGTCCGCTCGCCTCCCGACTCGTTGTCACGAAAGAGATTCATGGATTCAGACATCATGCGTATCGGCCAGCGCATTCGCCGCCTGCGCCGGGAAGCGAAGAAGACGCTGCTGGAAGTCGCGACCGAGGCGAAGCTGTCGGTCGGGTTCCTGTCCCAGGTCGAGCGCCACCTCACGGGCATCTCGCTGTCGTCGCTCGTCAACGTCGCGAAGGCACTCGGCGTGCCGCTCGGCGCGCTGATCGACCAGCCGCGTCAGGCCCAGCCCGATTCGTACGAGGGTCGCCGCAAGCCGTACGCGCTCGACGCCAGGTCGCAGTGGTACGAACGCCTCTCCACCACGTTCGACGGCAGCCAGATCAACGCGCTCAAGGTGCAGATGATGGAAGGCTACCGCTCGGAATGGGTCGCGCACGGCGGCGACGAATTCGTGTACGTGCTGGCCGGCCGGATCTGCTACACGGTCGGCAAGAAGGATTACCCGCTGTCGCCCGGCGACTCGCTGCACTTCGACGCGCGCAAGCGGCATCGGGTCGCCAACGTGGGCGACGGGCCGGCCGAGGTGATCGCGGTCGGCACGCTGCCGCTGTTCGACGACCGTGGCGCCGGGTTCGTGTCGGCGACGATGGACGTCGGTAAGCCGGCGCCCGCCGCAAGTGCGACGCCGGGCGAGCCGCGCGTGAGCCGCCGTGGGCCGGCGCCCAAGCGGGCGGAACGCGAGCGCGACGCCGGCGCGGCGGGAAAGGAAAAGAAGGCCGTGGCCAAGCCGCGCGCATCCGCCGGCAAACGCCCGGCGGCCGCGAAGCCGGCGCGCAAGAAGAAGTCGTAACGGTTGCCGGGGAGGCAGACGCAAGGCGCGCGCCCTTCCCGCCGGCCCTATTCGCCGACCCTATTCGCCGCCCCTATTCGCCGCCCCTATTCGCCGGCCCTATTCGCCGGCCCTATTCGCCGATCTCGAGCGCGTGCGCGACGGCCTCGATCCGTGCGCGATGCACGGCGTCCTTGATCTTCTCCGTATCGTTGCCGATGCCGCGCGCGATTGCGCCGGCGTCGACGCTGCGCGCGGCCGCGAGCGCAACGCGCAGCCGCTCGGCCTGCGGATACGGCTGGGTGTCGAGCCCGAGCCGCCCGCGCGCATCCGATTCGCACGCCTGCAGCATCTCGGCGAACCGCGCCGGCTTGCGCAGCGCGTCGCTGCGCTCGAACAGCCGCACCAGCGCGGCCGCGCCCATCTCCATCACGCGATGCAGGTTGCCGTGCTCGCGCGCGACGACCAGCGCGAGATCGCGGCATTCGTTCGGCACGCGCAGCCGCTCGCACAACGGCTTGAGCAGGTCGACGCTGCGCCCCTCGTGGCCGACGTGGCGCGGCAGCACGTCGGCGGGCGTCGTCGCCTTGCCGAGATCGTGCGTGAGCGCCGCGAAGCGCACCGGCAGCGAATAGCCCTGCTTCGCCGCATAGTCGACGACCATCATCACGTGCACGCCCGTGTCGACTTCCGGGTGGTAGTCGGCGCGCTGCGGCACGCCCCACAACGCATCGACCTCGGGCAGGATGCGCGCGAGCGCGCCGCACTCACGCAGCACCGCGAACATCCGCGACGGCTTCGCCTCCATCAGCCCGCGCGCGATTTCCTGCCACACGCGCTCGGGCACGAGCGCGTCGACCTCGCCCGCCTCGACCATCCGCCGCATCAGCGCGAGCGTTTCGTCCGCGACCGTGAAATCCGCGAACCGCGCGGCGAAGCGCGCGATCCGCAGGATCCGCACCGGATCCTCGACGAACGCGTCGCTCACGTGCCGGAACACGCGCGCGCGCAGGTCGGCCTGCCCGTCGAACGGATCGATCACGGGCCCGACGAGCTCGCCCTCCGGGCTCACCTCGCGCGCCATCGCGTTGATCGTCAGGTCACGCCGCGCGAGATCCTCGTCGAGCGTCACGTCCGGCGCGTAATGGAACTGGAAGCCGTGATAGCCGGCGGCCGTCTTGCGCTCGGTGCGCGCGAGCGCGTACTCCTCCTGCGTGCGCGGATGCAGGAATACCGGGAAATCCTTGCCGACCGGCCGGAACCCCTGCGCGGCCATCTGCTCGGGGGTCGCGCCCACCACCACGTAGTCGCGGTCCTGCACGGGCACGCCGAGCAGTTCGTCGCGGATGGCGCCGCCTACTGCGTAGATGTTCATGGCTGAGGCTCGTATTCGGCGATCACGTTCGTTTCGCGGCGCGCGGCATCGATCCAGCGCTGCACGGCCGGCAGCGCCGTCACGCGCGCCGCATAGCCGGCCGCTTCCGGCGACAGGCCCGGCGCGTACGTGTTGAAGCGCATCACGACGGGCGCGTACATCGCATCGGCAATGCCGAATTCGCCGAACAGGAACGGCCCGCCCGACGCCTCGAGACACGCGCTCCACAGCGCATCGATGCGCGCGACATCGGCGAGCGCGTCGGGGGTCGCGCCGCGCCCCGGCATCGACGCGCGCACGTTCATGCCCATCTGCGTGCGCAGCGCCGCGAAGCCCGAATGCATCTCGGCCGCGACGCAGCGCGCATGCGCGCGCTCGAGCGGATCGGCCGGCCACATCGGAAACTGCGGATAGCGTTCGGCGAGCGTCTCGGCGATCGCGAGCGAATCCCAGATCGCGACGCCGTGGTCGTCGACCAGGCACGGCACCTTGCCGGACGGCGAATACTCGCGAATGCGCGCGGCCGTGTCATCGTGGCGCAGCTCGATCGCGATCTCGTCGAACGGGATGCCGAAATGCGCGAGCAGCAGCCACGGGCGCATCGACCACGACGAGTAGTTCTTGTCTCCAATGACGAGTTTCATGACGGTGTTCCGGAAAACGCGAAGGTGGAAAGGAGGACGTTGCCGGCCTAGCGGCGCGAGCGGAACCAGTCGAACCGGGAGCGCTGCGCGGCCTGGCCGAGATACGCGGGCGCGATGCTTTCGAGACTCGCGGGCGAGATCCCGAGCTCCGGCGCGAGCGGCCCCGACAGCACGTTCGGCACCGACATCGTCGCGAGATTGTCGCGCGTGAGCACGGGCTCGCCGGGCAGGCATTCGAACACGCTCGCCTGCAGCCGCGCAAGCGCGTCGGGCAGCCGCACGATGCGGGCCTGGCGGCCGACCAGCGTGCCGCAATAGCGCACCAGCTGCTCGAGCGTGTAGACGGTCGGGCCGCCGAGTTCGTAGGTCTTGCCGTGTGCGGCTGCGAGATCGAGCGTGTTGACGAACGCGCGCACGACATCGCCGACGAACACCGGCTGGAAGCGCGCGTCGGGCATCGCGAGCGGCAGCACGGGCACCGAGCGCTGCAGGTTCGCGAACGTGTTGAGGAACGCATCGCCGGGGCCGAACACGACCGACGGGCGGAAGATCGTCAGCGCGAGCGAATCGGTCGCCGCGATCGCATGCAGCGCGGCCTCGCCGTCGCCCTTCGAGCGCTGGTACATGCTCGCGCCCTGCGAATCGGCGCCGAGCGCGCTCATGTGCAGCACGCGCTGCACGCCCACCTCGGTGCAGGCGGTCGCGAGCGCGGCCGGCAGCGTGACGTGCGCGCGCTCGAAGCCAGGCCCGTACGGCGTGCCGCGGCCGCCGTGCAGCACGCCGACCAGGTTGATCGCCGCGTGCGCACCGGCGACGAAGCGCGCGAGCGTGCGCGTGTCGAGCGCGTCGAGCTCGACGATTTCGACCGGCAGCATCTGCAGGTGGCGCGCGTGGTCGCGCCGGCGCGTGCCGATCCGCACCTGCTTGCCGGATTCGATCAGCGCATTGACGAGCCGGCTGCCGATGAAGCCGGTGCCGCCCAGCAGCGCGACGGTCTGGCGATCCATGTCGTGAGCCTCAAAAGAACACTGCCGCGTCTCGCGCGGCAGTGTGAAGATTGCGTATCAGGGCGAGATCATGCCTAGACGTTTCTTCAACGACTGCGGTTTGCCCTCGAAGAGCGCCGCGTAGTAGACGGTGTTCGACAGCACGTTCTTCACGTAGTCGCGCGTCTCGTTGAACGGAATCGTTTCTGCGAAGATCGCGCCTTCGACCGGCTGCGTCAACACCTGGCGCCACTGGCGCGGCCGGCCCGGGCCCGCGTTGTAGCCGGCCGTGGCGAGCACCGGCGAGCTGTCGAAGTTGTTGTAGATGTCCGCCAGATACCAGGTGCCGAGCTGGATGTTGGTATCGATGTCGTGCATCTGCGCGCGCGAGATCGTGCCCATGCCGAGCTTCTTCGCGACCATCTGCGCGGTGGCCGGCATCAGCTGCATCAGGCCGCCCGCGCCCACCGACGAACGCGCGCTGATGATGAAGCGCGATTCCTGGCGGATCAGCCCGTACGCCCATTCGGTGTCGAGGCCCGTCGATTGCGCATAGCGCTCGACGATGTTGCGGTACGGCGACGGGTAGCGCAGCGTGAAGTCGTGCTCGGCCTTCGTGCGGTCGGCCGTATTGACCGTGCGGTCGAGCAGCTCGACGCGCTTGCCGTATTCGGCCGCGGCCAGCAGCTGGCGATCGGTCATCCCGCGCAGCGGCCAGTTCCATTCGCGGTTGCCTTCGAGGCGCAGGTTCAGCGCATAGAAACGCTGCGCAAGCGCGAAGCCCGGAATCTTGCTCATCGCGTCGATCTCGGCGTCGCTCACCTTCGTGCGCGGCGGGATCGTCGTGCGCTGGCCGAGCTCTTCGCCGGCGAGTTGCCCGTAGAAGTTGAACTGGCCCGCGACCTGCTCGAATTCCTGGTTCGCCTGCAGCGTGTCGCCGCTCTGCTTGAGCGCGCGTGCATGCCAGTAGATCCACGCCGGATCGTCGCGCAGCGACGGCGGCATCTGCTCGATCGACCAGCGCACCATCGGCCAGTTGCCGGCGAGCAGCGCGGCGCGCGTGCGCCATTCGTAGCCCGGGTTCGACAGCGGCGCATTCGTCGATTTCGCGTACCAGACCGACGCGAGCGGCGAGCGCTTGATCGCGCCCTGGTAGCCGATCGCGCCCCACGCGATCGCCTGCTCCTGCTTGGTCAGCGACGGCGCGACCGTGGTCAGCATCCCGGCGGCGGCGTCCGGATCGTTGCGCGCCATGCGGCCGAGCGCGATCAGTGCGATCTGGTGCGACGTCGCGTCGGGGCCGACGCCGCGCGCGAGGTACAGCGGCGGCGCGCTCGTCGCCTGGTCGAAGCCGACCGGGCGCGGGCCGAGCGCGTCGACGATCTTGCCGCCGAGCGTCGTGTAGTTCTGCTCGTACGCGAGGCGCGCCTGCTGCCACACGTCGTCGCTCGTGAACTGCTGGTTGACCGTGAGCGCGGTGATCAGGTCGACGCACGCGTCGCCGTAATTCTTCGGCTCGACGAGCAGCGCACGCGCCGCTTCGGCGACGTTCTCGCCGCGCGCCGCGCGCGATTCGAGCGCATAGCACTTGACCTGCGTGTCGTCGTCGAGCACGAAGCGCTTGTATTGCTCGTCGAAGTTGCGCCAGTCGTGGCGCGCGCCGAGCACGAGCAGGTAGTCGTTGCGCAGGCGGTCGGCGATCGCCTGGCCGTCGTAGCGCTGCAGGAACGACTGCACGGGCGCGTCCGGCGCGTCCACGCGCGCGCGGCCCGTCGAATCGAACAACTGCGGCTTGATCTGGAAATACTCGACGTAGGACGGTACCGGATAGTTCGGGATCATCGACGCAAGCTGCGCGGCTTTCGCGGCGTCGTTGCGACGCGCGGCTTCACGAAGCTGCACGAAGGTCTGGTCATCCCCGGCGACCGTATCGTCGTTCGGTGCGGCGCACGCAGCCGTACCCGCGACGAGCGCGGCGGCCGAAAGTGTGAGCGCGACCGCGCGATATACTCGGAAAAGGCTGTTCGACATCGTTTTGAATGGAGCACGAAGTGAGCGAAAGCATAGCACGCAACCCTGTGCCGAACCCGAAGGTTGCGCTACGCAAAACGCTGTCCGGCGCGCGTCGCGACGCCGCGTCGCAACCCGCCGCGAACGCCGCGCTCGATGCGCGGCTGCGCACGCTGCTCGACCGGCTCGCGCCGCGCACGGTCGGGTTCTACTGGCCGCTGCCGGGCGAATTCGATGCGCGCGAGGCGGTGCTCGCGTGGTGCGCGGCCGGTGCCGGCAGGCAGGCTGCGCTACCCGTGATCGACGAGCGGCACACGCCGCTCGAGTTCCATGCGTGGGACACGCACACGCCGATGCGCGAAGGTCATCACCGGATTCCGGAACCGGCGTCGGGAATCGTCGTCGTGCCCGACCTGTTGCTGATTCCCTGTGTGGGATTCGATCTGCAGCGCTACCGGCTCGGCTACGGCGGCGGCTACTACGACCGTACGCTCGCCGCATGGCCGGGCAGCGAACTGCCCGTGACGGTCGGCATCGCGTACGAAGCGTGCCGCGTCGATGCGCTGCCGGCCGAAGCGCACGATCTCGCGCTGCACTGGATCGTGACCGACGGCGCGCTGTACCCGGCCGCCGGATGAGGCGGCGGGCGGCGCCGCATCCGTCGTCGCACGCCCGTCAGCGCACCGCGGCGCGCCAGCCGCGGCGCAACCGTTTACAGCGACGACGCCGCGCGCGCGGCCGTGTCGTACAGGCCCGATGCGTTGCGCAGCAACTGCGCCGCGTCGCCGATCTGCTCGTTGGTGAGCCCGCTGTCCTTCAGCGTCTCGATCAGGCAGTGCTCGCGCACCTCGCGGTACTTCAGGCACAGGTCGCGGCCCGCGTCGGTCGCGAAGAAGAACACTTCCTTGCCGTTCTTCTCGCTCTTCACATAGCCGCGGGCGATCAGTTTTTTCAGCGCATAGGTCGCGACGTGCGTATCCTCGATATTGAGCACGAAACAGATGTCGGCGAGCTTCTTCTTGCGTTCGCGATGGCTGACGTGATGCAGCAGCGACACCTCGACCGCCGTCATGTCCTTCGCGCCGGCCGCCGACATGCAGCGCACCATCCACCGATTGAAAGCATTGCCTGCCATGATGAGGCCGTATTCGAGTTCCGACAGCTCCGCGCTCGAATCGGAAACGAGGTGTTCGGATGACACGATCTTGGTCGCAGGACGCTTCATGGAAAGGCGGAGCAAGCCGGATGACAGGGTGTGCCGAGTGTACGCCAGAAGCCCCGACATACGGGCTAGGCGAAAACGCTTATTGGGAAGTTGTCGATATTTTATTGACAATGTGCGCTAACATTGCCGTCCGAACCGTGCCAGTCCGATGACGCAACCCCGCTTTTATCCGCTCGGCGATGCCGCCCTCGTCTGCGAGGTGCCGCCGCCCGCCACGCTCGATTGCCAGCGCCGCGTCTGGGCCGTTGCCGAGGCCGCGCGCGCGTGGCCCGACGTGATCGACGTCGTGCCCGGCATGAATAACCTGACGATCGTATTCGACGCGCTCGCCACGACGGCCGAGTCGCTCACGCCCGCGCTGCGCGACGCGTGGGAGACGGCCGACGTCGAGCACGCGGACGGCCGCGAGGTCGAGATCCCGGTCGAATACGGCGGCGCCGCCGGCCCCGATCTGCCTGCCGTCGCCGCGCATACCGGCCTGTCGGCCGACGAAGTCGTCGCGCGCCACGCGGCCGGCGCCTACGTCGTGTTCTTCGTCGGCTTCCAGCCGGGCTTCGCGTATCTCGGCGGGCTCGACGCCGCGCTGCACATGCCGCGCCGCGCGGCGCCGCGCCTCGAGGTGCCGGCCGGCTCGGTCGGCATCGGCGGCGCGCAGACGGGCATCTACCCGGCCACGTCGCCCGGCGGCTGGCAACTGATCGGCCGTACGTCGCACGTGCTGTTCGACCCGGCGCGGCCGCAGCCGACGCTGCTGCTGCCCGGCGACCGCGTGCGCTTCACCATTGCCGGAGTCGACGCACGATGACCCAGAGCACCGTACCGGGCACCATCGAAGTGGTGCGGGCCGGCCCGCTGTCCACCGTGCAGGATCTCGGGCGCCGCGGCGCGCGCCATCTCGGCGTCGCGCAGGGCGGCGCGCTCGACGGCCTCGCGCTCGAAGTCGGCAACCGGCTGGTCGGCAACCGCGCCGATGCGGCGGCCGTCGAGATCACGATCGGCCCGGCCGCGTTCCGCTTCACGCGCGCGACCCGCATCGCGATCACCGGCACCGAGTTCGGTGCGACGCTCGACGGCCAGCGCGTATATTCATGGTGGAGCCTGCCGGTCGAGGCCGGGCAGACGCTCGTGCTGCCCGCCGCGAAACGCGGGATGCGCGGCTACCTGTGCATCGCCGGCGGCATCGACGTACTGCCGATGCTCGGCTCGCGCAGCACCGATCTCGCGTCGCGCTTCGGCGGCCTCGGCGGCCGCGCGCTGCGCGACGGCGATCGCCTCCCGGTCGGCGTGCTTCCGGTCGGGATGGGTTGCCTCGCGGCCGACGCGCCCGAATTCGGCGTGAAGGCGCCGGCGTGGTGCGCGTTCGTGCGCGTCGACGAGCCGCCGCGCCGTCACCGCCCCGCGCATGCGCCGTGGGCGATGCCGGTGCGCGTGCTGCCGGGCCCCGACTACGCGTCGTTCGCCGCCGATTCGCAGCAGGCGTTCTGGGATGAGGAATGGCTGGTCACGGCGAACAGCAACCGCATGGGCTACCGGCTGGCCGGTGTCGAACTCGTGCGCGAGCGGCCGGCCGAGCTGCTGTCGCACGCGGTGCTGCCCGGCACGATCCAGGTGCCGCCGAACGGCCAGCCGATCGTGCTGATGCACGACGCGCAGACCACCGGCGGCTACCCGAAGATCGGCACGGTGATCCGGGCGGACCTGTGGAAACTCGCGCAGGCGCGGCTCAACCTGCCGATCCGCTTCGTGCGCACGACACCCGACGCCGCGCGCGCCGCGCTGGCCGCGGAACGTGCGTATCTGCGGCAGATCGACGTGGCGATCGACATGCGCGAGGAAGCGCGCCGCCGCGCCGAGTCGCGCGCGGCGTGACAATGGCGGTAGCGGTACCGAAGGCAGTCGCAGTAGAGAAAACGGGCCACGCAATCAGTGGACGAGGAACATCATGCAAATCGATCTGAATGCCGATCTCGGCGAAGGATGCGGTTCGGACGAGGCGCTGCTCGACCTCGTGACGTCCGCGAACATCGCATGCGGGTGGCATGCGGGCGGTGCGAACGCGATGCGCGACTGCGTACGCTGGGCCGTGCAGAAAGGCGTGGCGATCGGCGCGCACCCGAGCTTTCACGATCCGGAGAATTTCGGCCGCAAGGAAATGCAGCTGCCGGCCAGCGACATCTACGCGGGCGTGCTGTACCAGCTCGGCGCGCTGTCGGCGATCGCGCAGGCCGAGGGCGGGCGCATCGCGCACGTGAAACCGCACGGCGCGCTGTACAACCAGGCCGCGCGCGACCCGCTGATCGCCGATGCGGTGGTGTCCGCGATCCGCGATTTCGACCCGTCGCTCGCGGTGTTCGGGCTCGCGAACAGCGTGTTCGTCGCGGCCGCGCGGCACGCGGGGCTCGCCGCGGTGGAGGAAGTGTTCGCCGATCGCGGCTACCGCGCGGACGGCTCGCTCGTGCCGCGCAACCAGCCCGGCGCGCTGATCGACGACGAGGACACGATGATCGCGCGCACGCTGGACATGGTGCGCAGCCGGCAGGTGCGGGCGATCGGCGGCGAATGGGTGATGCTCAATGCGCAGACCGTCTGCCTGCACGGCGACGGGCCGCACGCGCTGGCATTCGCGAAACGGATTCGCGCCGCGCTCGAGGCGGTGGGCGTCGACGTGGTCGCGCCCGGGATGCTGCAGGCCGACGAACGCGCCTGATCCGGCCGATCGCGCCGGCGGACGCACGATCCGTCGCACAAAAGAAAAAAGCGCCCTCGTGGCGCTTTTCCGTTGGCACAATCGCTGCGGCTTCGCCGTCTGTCGATTCGCCCCCCGAAACCGTCTTGCGACGGTGACCGGAAAACTATTCCGGATTAAAAAACGTCCGCCGCCGCCCGATTACTGCCTTTCCCCGGTGGGACGACGGAACGTCGCTTATCCCGCAAGTCGGCCTGCATGCATTGTTGTTGTCCGACGATGATTGGCCCCGCCGTACATGCAGACACTTCCGCGGCCGGCACGTGCACCACGTGCCGGCAACGCGCTAACCCCGCGCTTTATTTTCTGCTACCCCGTAGAACTTTTTCTATTCTTTTCATTTTTTCAACTTGTGGATCGAAGAATAGATATTGGCAGATCGGGATGTCAATCGTTTGAAACGCTATTTTCTGATGATTCGAGGGTTTTCCTTATCGAATCGCGTGCCCAACCAGGCGTTTGAGCCGCTCGCACGGCGTCGATCAAACAGGGGAGGATCGGTTCGGGCGCGGTGACGGCGATCAGTTCGCGTCGACGCTGTAACCTTGTTGACGCAACAATTCGAGCACGCCGCGCGGGCCGCCCAGGTGCAGCGCGCCGATCGCGACGAACAGCGGCCGGTTCGGTGCGGCGATTGCCGTCATCCGTGCAACGAAGCGCCGGTTGCGCTCGTACACGATCTTGTTGTCGATCGCGTCCGACAACGCCTTCGAACGCGCGAGCCGTTCGCTCTTCGCGACCGCCCATGCCGAGATCGCATCGGCGTCGCCAATTCGCCACAGTCGATGCAGCGCCTTGATGTCGTCGGCGTTCTGCGCGGGCGTCTGCACCATGTCCTGCGCGAGCATCTCGCGCTGCTCGGCGAGCGTCAGCCCGGTGAACGCGCGCATTTGTTCGGCGAGCGTCTCGAGCCCGATCACGCGGCCGCCCTTCTTCTTCAGGAACACGTTCTGCAGCTGCGCCTCGGTGCCGTATTCCGTCTGCAGGCCGGCCGACAGCGAATCGTAGGTCTCGACGACGAGCGCCGCGAGCCACGGCCGCATCTTGCGGATCTCGACGAGCGCGGCCGGGTTGCCGCGCAGGCGCGCCGCGAGCCGCTGCCACAGCGGCTCGGGCAGCAGGCGCTGCAGGCACGGGTAGCGGCAGACGCCGTACTTCGACACGTCGTCCTGCGATTCGAGCAGGTCGTCGGGCGACAGCTCGAGCGCCAGGGTGGGCGACGCGGCGAGCGCCGCGAGGATGCGCGGCCGGAACGGCTGCACGCTCGGGTAGTCGGACGGGTCGCCGGTGTGCAGCGTGCCGAGCACGTAGAGCGTGACCTTGCCCTTGGTTGCAACGTAGAACGGCATGCGGGCGGGCTGCACGCGCACGGAGCCGCTTGAAACCGTGCCGTTCGACACGGCAGGCGCGTGGAAGCCCGGCAGGCTCATGCCGGGCGGCGGGACTTGCGATGGATGGATCGGTGAAGTGGCCGGCGCGCGCCCTTCGGCGCGCGCGGATTCGACGGGAACCACGAGGCTGGCCGCCACGCACGCGCCGGCCAGCGCCGCGCCCGTGACGGTACGCACGCTCCAGCGCCGCGCGTAGCGGCACGCGCGCATCACGCGCGCGCTGCTTGCCCCCGCACGGCGCACGCCGGACGCGCGCGCCGCCAACACCTCAGGCATTCTCCTCCCCGACTTCCTCGGCCCGATGGCAGGCCACGCGCCGGCCGTCGACCTCGCGCAGCTGCGGCTCCTCCAGCCGGCAGCGCTCGACCGCATACGGGCAGCGCTGATGGAACGCGCAGCCCGACGGCGGATTGAGCGGCGACGGCAGTTCGCCCTGCAGCTTGATCTGCACGCGGCGGTCTTCCTCGAAGATCGCCGGCGTCGCCGACATCAGCGCGCGCGTGTACGGATGGCGCGGCCGTGCGTAGATCGTCGCCTTGTCGCCCAGCTCCGCGACGCTGCCGAAGTACATCACCATCACGTCGTCCGCGACGTGCTCGACCACCGACAGGTTGTGCGAGATGAACACGTAGCTGGTCTTGAACTGCTCCTGCAGATCCATGAACAGGTTCAGGATCTGCGCCTGGATCGACACGTCGAGCGCGGACACCGGCTCGTCGGCGACGACGATGCGCGGATCGAGAATCATCGCGCGCGCGATCGCGACACGCTGGCGCTGGCCGCCCGAGAACATGTGCGGATAACGCTTCGCGTGCTCGGGCCGCAGGCCGACCGTGCGCATGATCTGCGCGATGCGCTGCGCGCGTTCGGCGGCGGTCAGGTTCGCGTTGATCTCGAGCGGCTCGGAAAGCGTCTGCTCGACGGTCTTGCGCGGATTCAGCGACGCGAACGGGTTCTGGAACACCATCTGCACGCGGCGGCGCAGGTCGGCCACCGTCTCGCGGCTGGCGCCGGCGACGTTCTTGCCGTCGATCGTCAGGCTGCCCGAGGTGGGCGTCTCGATCATCGTCAGCTGGCGGGCGAGCGTCGACTTCCCGCAGCCCGATTCGCCGACGACGGCGAGCGTCTTGCCGCGCTTCAGCGAGAACGACACGCCGTTCAGTGCCTTCACCGTGCCCTGCCCGAACATCCCGCGCTTCACCGAATAGTGTTTCGCGAGGCCGTCGGCCACCAGCACGGCTTCCTCGTCGTGCGACACGCGAGGCGTTTGATTGACTGCATTCATCGTGCACCTCCCGTCAGGTCGAGGTTGGAAACGTTGAGCGGCTTGATGCAGCGCGCGCGCATCGCATCGTTGGCCGGCACCAGCGTGTCGAGCGCCGGCCGCGCCTTGCGGCAATCGTCGACGACGTACTTGCAGCGCGGCGCGAACAGGCACCCGGACGGGCGATCATCGCGGCCCGGCACCATGCCGGGCAATGCGGCAAGGCGACGCGCCCCCTGATTGTGCTCGGGAATCGCCGCGAGCAGCGCTTCGGTGTACGGATGATGCGGCGCACGGAAGATGTCGGGCACGCGATTGGTCTCGATCACCTCGCCCGCGTACATCACCGCCACGCGCTGCGCGACTTCCGACACCACGGCCAGGTCGTGCGAGATCAGCACGAGCGCCATCCCGCGCTCCTTCTGCAGCTTCACGAGCAGGTCCATGATCTGCGCCTGGATCGTCACGTCGAGCGCGGTGGTCGGCTCGTCGGCGATCAGCAGCTTCGGGTTGCACGCCACCGCCATCGCGATCATCACGCGCTGGTTCATCCCGCCCGACATCTGGTGCGGGAACGACGCGATGCGGTTCTTCGCATCGGGAATGCCGACCTGGTCGAGCAGTTCGAGCGCGCGCCGGTGCAGCGCGTCGCCGCGCAAGCCCTCGTGCAGCTTCAGCACTTCCTTGATCTGGTAGCCGACCGTATAGCTCGGGTTCAGGCTCGTCAGCGCGTCCTGGAACACCATCGCGATGTCCTTGCCGACGATCTTGCGGCGCGCCTTCGGCGACGCCTTCAGCAGGTCGACGCCGTTGAACGTGACTTCGTCCGCCGTCACCTTGCCCGGCGCGTCGATCAGGCCCATCAGCGCCATCATCGTCACGCTCTTGCCCGAGCCCGATTCGCCGACGACGCCCACCACCTCGCCCGGCGCGATCGACAGGTTGATCCGGTCGACCGCAGGCAGGCCGTTGAAGTTCACCGCGAGATTGCGGATGGTCAGAAGATCTTGGCTCATGTTCACGCCATCCGTTTCAGTTTGGGATCGAGCGCGTCGCGCAGCCCGTCGCCGAGCAGGTTGATCGCGAGCACCGAAATCAGGATCGACAGGCCCGGCATCGTCACGATCCACCACGCATTGTCGATGTAGTCGCGCGCGGAGGCCAGCATCGCGCCCCACTCGGCGGTCGGCGGTTGCACGCCGAGGCCGAGGAAGCCGAGCGCGGCCGCGTCGAGGATGGCCGACGAGAAGCCGAGCGTCGCCTGCACGATCAGCGGCGCCGTACAGTTCGGCAGCACCTGCGAGAACATCAGGCGCAGCGTGCCGGCACCGGCCACGCGCGACGCCGTCACGTACTCCTTCTGCAGCTCGCCGAGCGCCGATGCGCGCGTGAGACGCACATAGGCAGGCAGCGCGACGATCGCGATCGCGAACATCGTGTTGGTGAGGCCCGGGCCGATGATCGCGACGACCGCGACCGCGAGCAGCAGCGACGGCAGCGCGAGCAGCACGTCCATGATGCGCATCACGGGCGTGTCCGCCCACTTCTGGAAGAACGCGGCGACGAGCCCGAGCACGATGCCGGGGATCAGCGCGAGCACGACCGACACGAAGCCGATCCAGAACGACATCCGTGCGCCGAACATCAGCCGCGAAAGAATGTCGCGGCCTGCTTCGTCGGTGCCGAGGATGAATTTCCAGTTGCCGCCTTCGAGCCATGCGGGCGGGATCTTCACGAAGTCGCGGTATTGCTCGACCGGGCTGTGCGGCGCGAGCAGCGGCGCGAGCAGCGCGACCAGGATCAGCACGATCACGACGATGCCGGCGCCGACGGCGCCCCGGTTGCGCGAGAAGTTGGCCCAGAACTCGCGCAGCGCGAGCGCACGGCCGCCGGCCGGCGCGGATTCGGTCGGCAGGGTATTTTGCAGATTGCTCATGGGATTACCTCGTGTGGCGGATGCGCGGATTCAGCACGCCGTACAGCAGGTCGACGACCAGGTTCACGACGATCACGAGCGTCGCGATCAGCAGGATGCCGCCCTGGACGACCGGATAGTCGCGGCGGCCGATCGCATCGATCAGCCACTTGCCGACACCGGGCCACGAAAAGAGCGTCTCGGTCAGCACGGCGCCCGCGAGCAGCGTGCCGATCTGTAGGCCGATCACGGTGACGACCGGGATCAGCGCATTGCGCAGCGCATGCACGACGACCACGCGCGCGGGCGACAGCCCCTTCGCGCGGGCGGTGCGGATGTAGTCCTCGCGCAGCACTTCGAGCATCGACGAGCGCGTCATCCGCGCGATCACCGCGAGCGGGATCGTGCCGAGCACGATCGCGGGCAGGATCAGGTGGCTGACCGCCGACTTGAACGCGCCTTCATCCGGCGCGAGCAGCGCGTCGATCAGCATGAAGCCCGTCGGGTGCGGGAAATCGTATTCGACGGCGATGCGCCCCGACACCGGCGTCCAGCCGAGATATGACGAAAACACCATGATGAGGATCAGCCCCCACCAGAAGATCGGCATCGAGTAGCCGGTAAGCGCGGTGCCCATCACGCCATGGTCGACGACCGAGCCGCGCCGCAATGCGGCGATCACGCCGGCCGGCAGCCCGACCGCGAGCGCGAACACGAGTGCGCACAGCGACAGCTCGACGGTCGCCGGGAAGCGCGCGAAGAACTCGCCCGCGACGCTCGTGTTGGTGATGATCGACATGCCCAGGTCGCCATGCAGCGCCCGGCCGATGTAGTGGATGTACTGCATGGGCAGCGGCTGGTCGAGCCCGAGGCGTTTCATCGCCTCCGCATGCATCGCGGGATCGACGCCGCGCTCGCCCATCATCACTTCGATGGGGTCGCCCGGTATCAGGTGAATCAGCGCAAACGCCAGGATGGTGATGCCGATGAAAGTCGGGATCACCATGCCCACGCGGCGCAACACGAATGTGAACATGATGCGTCTCGTATTTTCTTGTGGGAAATGTGCGACCGGCGACGGGAAGCTTTTGGCCTCCCGCCGCCGGATGAATTAGCCGGTCTCGGTCTTCGTAGACAGCTTACGCCGGGTGCGTTACTTCACGCTCACACCGTCGAAGCGGGCATAGCCGAGCGGCTCGATACGCATGTCGACCACGGTCTTGCGCACCGGCTGATAGACCGTCGAGTTCGCGATCGGCGAGAACGGCAGCTGTTGCGCGAAGATCTGCTGAGCCTGCATGTAGAGCTTCGTCCGCGCGTCCTGGCCCGTCGTCGTGCGGCCCTTCTGGACCAGCTCGTCGAACGGCTTGTAGCACCAGTGCGAGAAGTTGTTGCCCTTGATCGCTTCGCAGCCGAGCAGCGTGCCGAGCCAGTTGTCCGGATCGCCGTTGTCGCCCGTCCAGCCGATCAGCATCGTGTCCTGCTCACCCGAGTGCGCGCGCTTGATGTACTCGCCCCACTCGTACGTGACGATCTTCGCCTTCACGCCGATCTTCGCCCAGTCGGCCTGGATCATCTCGGCCATCAGGCGGGCGTTCGGGTTGTATGCGCGCTGCACCGGCATCGCCCACAGCGTGATCTCGAAACCGTTCGGGAAGCCGGCCTTCGCGAGCAGCGCCTTCGCCTTCGCGGTGTCGTTCGGCGCCATCTTCAGGTTCTTGTCGTACGACCATTGGGTCGGCGGCATCGGCGCGGTCGCCGCCTGGCCTGCGCCCTGGTAGACGGACTCGAGGATCGCCTTCTTGTTGATCGCCATGTCGAGTGCCTGACGCACCTCGAGCTTGTCGACCGGCTTGTGCTCGACGTTGTACGCGAGATAGCCGAGGTTGAAGCCTGCCTGCGACGGCATGTCGACGCCCGAATCGGCCTTCAGCGTCGCGATGTCGGCCGGACGCGGATAGCTCATCACCTGGCATTCGTTGCGCTTGATCTTCTGCACGCGCACGCCCGGATCCGGCGTGATCGAGAAGATCAGCTTCGAGATCTTCACTTCGCCCTTCTTCCAGTAATCAGGATTGCCGTCGAATCGGATCGTCGCGTCCTTCGTGTAGCTGCGGAAGATGAACGGGCCCGTGCCGACCGGCTTCTGGTTGATGTCGGCGGCCTTGCCTGCCTTCATCAGCTGGTCGCCGTATTCGGCCGACAGGATCGACGCGAATTCCATCGCCATGTTCTGGATGAACGGCGCATTCGGCTCGGCGAGCGTGAACTTCACGGTGTACGGATCGACCTTCTCGACCTTCGTGATCAGCTTGTCGAGACCCATGTCGGTGAAGTACGGGAACGACACCGGGTACGCCTTGCGGAACGCCTGGTTCGGGTCGAGCATGCGCTGGAACGTGAACAGCACGTCGTCCGCGTTGAATTCACGCGTCGGCTTGAAGAAGTCGGTCGTGTGGAACTTCACGCCGTGGCGCAGATGGAACGTGTACACCTTGCCGTCCGGCGACACGTCCCACTTCTCTGCGAGGCCCGGCTCGACCTTCGTGCCGCCGCGCTCGAATTCGACGAGGCGGTTGTAGACGGTGAACGTGGCGGCGGTGAAATCGACGCCGGTCGTAAATTGCGCGGAATCGAAACCCGCCGGGCTGCCTTCTGAGCAGTAGACGAGCGTTTTGTTCGGAATCTGTGCGAATGCAGAGCCCGCGACGCCGAGCGATGCCGCTGCCACGCCTGCAATGGCGGTAACACGCAGGGTGTGCAACAGACGGTTGTATTCCATGTTTCCTCCAGGTCTCCAGATCGGAACCGGCCCGCCAGGGGCCGGCGTACGCGGATATTACTTGAGCTAACGATGTGGCAACAAGCTGGAGAAAAAACTCTTCTAGATGTCCCGCCGGGTTTTTGCCGATGTTTAGTGGGAGTAAAAAATGCGACAACGCGCGCGAGCGCCCATTTCGTTCATTTCGCGCAAGTTTCGTTCGACGACTAAACAATTCGGGCGCGAACACGAAGGCCCGGCGCACCGCTTTCCCGTGTTCCGCAGCACATCATTGCGTTTTGCGAAACGATCCGGTGATCGTCGTCAAATCGTCATGTTGTCGCGTCGCCGCGTCGTCACGCCGGCGCGTCGAGGTCGGCGCTGCGCGCGGGCACGAACGCGACCGCGACGATCGACAGCGCGATCCCGGCCATCACGTAGTAGGTCGGCGCGAGCGGCGTGCCCGTGACCTTGATCAGCCATGTGACGATGAACTGCCCGAAGCCGCCGAACAGCATCACCGCGACGTTGTACGCGATCGACAGCCCGGTCGAGCGCACGTTGGCCGGGAACAGCTCGGCGATCATCGCGCCGAACGGCCCGTAGTAGCCCGCGAGCGTGACCGACAGCACGGCCTGCACCGCGATCAGCCGCGCGATGCTCGGCGCCGCGTCGAGCCAGGCGAACAGCGGATACAGCAGCACGAGCGTGAGCGCGAGCGACCACAGCGACAGCCCCTTGCGGCCGATGCGATCCGACCATGCGCCCGCGATCGGCGACAGCACCATCAGCAGCAGGTTGCCGACGATCACCGCATAGAAGGATTCCGCGTAGGGCAGCTTCAGCTGCTTCACCGCGAAGGTCGGCAGATAGCTGATCAGCACGTAGATCGTCACCGTCAGCGCGATCACCGAGCCGAGCCCGCACAGCACCTCGCGCGGGTAGCGCGTGAACACTTCGCCGAGCGTCACGCGGCGCGCGCTTTGCTGCGCATGCAGGAACGCCTCGGAATCGGCGAGATGGCGGCGGATGTAGAAGCCGATCGGGCCGATCACGAGCCCGAGGATGAACGGCACGCGCCAGCCCCAGCTGCGCAGCGCCTCGTGCGACAGCCCGCGCGTGACGGCCGCGCCGACGAGCGCGCCGATCAGCAGCGCGGCCGCCTGGCTCGCCATCTGCCAGCTGCCGTAGAAGCCGCGTTTCGAGAATGGCGCGGCTTCGATCAGCAGCGCCGTCGCGCTGCCGAATTCGCCGCCCGCAGAGAAGCCCTGCAGCAGACGGCCGAGCACGATCAGGAGCGGGCCGCCGATGCCGATCGCCGCATACGGCGGCGCGACCGCGAGCAGGAAGATGCCGGCCGTCATCAGGAGGATCACGAGCGACAGCGCGGCCTTGCGGCCCGCGCGATCCGCGTACAGCCCGAACACGATGCCGCCGATCGGACGCATGAAGAACGCGACGCCGAACGTCGCGGTGGTCAGCAGCAGCGACGAGTATTCGCTGGAGGTCGGGAAGAACAGCTCGGCGATCACGACCGTCATGAAGCCGAACACCGTGAAGTCGTACCACTCGAGCGCATTGCCGATCACGGCGGCCGCGACCGCACGCCGGTTCAGTGCACGCTCGGGCCGGCTCGTTTTCGTTGAATTCGCAATCGTCGCCATGCGTGCCTCGTCCTCGTCGGTTCGCCGTGTCGGGCTGCGCGGCGCGCGGGGTGCCCGCGGCGCGCCGGTGTGCAGCGAGTGTAGAAAGCGACGGAACCGTTTTCAAGCAATAAAAAACGCCCGCCATCTTTCGACGGCGGGCGTTGTGCGGTTTTCGCCACAATGCGGCATCGCACGATGCCGCACGGGCCTCAACCCATCTTCGAGAAGGCGCTGCACCAGCCCTTCGCCGACACCTGCTTGCCGGGGAAGGCGCCGCACGGGCCCGAGGCCGAGCCCTTCTTGCCCTGGTACAGCATGCAGGCCGCGCAATCCTGGCCTGCCGCGTATTTCGGGTACTTCGTCTTGTCGACCTTCGTCGCATCGGCCTTGTAGCCGAGTGCCGTCGCGGTCGGGTCGCTTTCCGCGAGCATCGGCGCATCGGCCAGCGCTTCACGCGACAGCGCCAGCGCGGACACGGCACCAATGCTCGTAATCAGGAAACTCCGACGGGATGTTTTCATGGGGGACTCGCTCCAACGTTATCGGTTTGAAAGCTGTTCTGGCGACAGCCGTTCGACAGAATAACGCTCAAGCGAATAAATGTGCGCGCCGAAATTCCAGAGATAAGGAATTTCACACGGCCGATACGCATTCGCGACCTCCCCGCCACGCGCGCGCCGCGTCAGCGGTAAGCCGTCATGTCGCCCACCCGCTGCGCGAGCGCAAGCGACGCGGTGAGCCCCGGCGATTCGATGCCGAACAGGTTCACGAGCCCGCGCACGCCATGCTGCGCGGCGCCCTGCACGATGAAGTCTGCCGGCGGCTCGCCGGGGCCCGCGAGCTTGGGCCGGATGCCCGCGTACGCCGGCTGCAGCGCGTCGTCGGGCAGGCCCGGCCAGAACGCGCGGATCGACGCGTAGAACGCGGTCGCGCGCGCCGGATCGACTTCGTAGCGCAGCGCATCGATCCATTCGACGTCCGGGCCGAAGCGCGCCTGCCCGCCGAGATCGAGCGTCAGGTGCACGCCGAGCCCCGCGCGGTCGGGCATCGGATAGATCAGGTGGGAAAACGGTGCGCGCCCCGACAGGCTGAAGTAGTTGCCGCGCGCGAGATAGAGCGGCGGCACCCAGCGCGGGTCGAGGCCGCGCGTGCGGCGCGCCAGCGCCTGGGCGCCGAGGCCCGCGCTGTTGATCACGCAGGCGGCCTCGATCTCGGTCGGCGCGTCGCCGCCCGTGCGCACGACGAAGCGCCCGCCGCGCAGCACGTCGATCGATTCGACCGGGGATTTCAGCGCGCACACGGCGCCGTCGCGCTCCGCGTCGCCGAGCAGCGCGAGCATCAGCTGGTGGCTGTCGACGATGCCGGTGGACGGCGAGAACAGCGCCTCGACGCATTCGAGCGCGGGCTCGAGCGTCTGCGCCTCGGCGCGCGTGAGCGGCATCAGGTCGAGCACGCCGTTTTCGGTCGCGCGTGCGGCGATCGCCCTCAACTGCTTCACCTGCGCGGCGCTCGTGGCGACGAGCAGCTTGCCGGCGCGCCGGTGCGGCACGTGATGGGTCTCGCAGAATTCGTACAGCAGGTCGCGCCCGTGCACGCACGACGTCGCCTTCAGCGACCCGCGCGGATAGTAGAGCCCCGCGTGGATCACTTCGCTGTTGCGCGAACTCGTACCCGTGCCGATCGCATCGGCGGCCTCGAGCACGAGCGTTTCACGCCCGCGCGCGGCCAGTTCGCGCGCAATCGCCAGACCGACGACGCCCGCGCCGATCACGACACAATCCATCTGCTCCATGACGTTTCGCGCCGCTAGCGCGTCGAGGGGAGAGAAGAGAATTGTACGTCCCGGTTCATTCGCTTGCCGAAGGTCGTGCAGCGTCTCGCGACGCCGCCGTGCATGATGCGCGCCGCACGGCACGACTCGCGGCACTGCGCGGCGCGCACGCCGCCAGGGCCGGGGCCGTGCGCGCGCCGCGCGTTCAGAAGCCGATCGGCCGGCGCTTTGCCGCGCCTTCGTCGGCCCGGATGTCGCGCGGCCCGATCGCGTCGCGCCCGTCGAGCCGTGCGGCGCCGAACGCGTGCAGCAGCGCGCGGCGCATCGTGCGCGGCGGGGTCGCGGCCAGCACGTCGAGCGCGTCGTCGCCGAGGGTGTCCGGGAAGCGCCGCCCCCACGCATGCGACGTGCGGATCTCGTCGTAGATCGTCTGCGCGATCCGGCGCGCGCCGGCCGCGTCGGGCGGCTCGATCTCGTACACGTTCATCCGGTTGAGCAGCGGCTCCGGGATCGCGTGCGCCTCGTTCGCGGTCGCGATCCAGATCACGTTGCCCGCATCGATCGGCACTTCCGCGAATTCGTCGATGAATGCGCGCGCGGTGTCGTGCTCGAGCAACGCATACAGCGCGCCGAGCGGATCGTATTGCGCATCGCTGCCGGCCTTGTCGATCTCGTCGACCGCGATCACCGGGTTCGCATAGCTGCCGTTCACGAGCGCATCGAACACCTTGCCGGGCTTCGCGTTCTTCCATTGCGACGACGCACCCGACAGGATCCAGCCGGCCGTCAGCGAGCTCATCGGCACGTAGTGGTAAGCGGTGCCGAGCAGTTGCGCGAGCGCCTTCGCGAAGTGCGTCTTGCCGATGCCCGGGGGCCCGAGCAGCAGGATCGGCATCAGTTCGAGCCGGTCCTCCGTTTCGAGGCACAGCGCGACCTGCTTGCGCACGTCTTCGAGCGGCTCGGCGAAATTCGGCAATGCCTCGCCGAGCGCGTCGAACGACGGCATCCGGTTCGGCTTCACGCAGAAGCGCAGATTGCCCGTCTTGAGCATCCTCTCGTAGGTGGCGCGCAGTGCGTCGCTCGCGCTCTCGTTCAGGTCACTCAGCGCCGTCTCGACCTGCTCGAGGTCGTACACCGTGCTGAAGGATGCCACCGCCAGTTCCTGTTTCACCATCGCCGTCGTCATACCAACCTCGCTGCCGCTTACCGTTACACGATCATCAGACCCTTACGATTTCAGTGTAGCGATCCCGCATCCCCGCGCAAGCAAGCAGCCGCGCGAGTCTGCTGCTAACACCCGCGCGCGCTGCACGCCGGCGCGCCGCGGCGTATGATCGTCGATTCACCCACCTGCCGCACCGGCCCGTCCGACCGCGCCCGCGCGGCGCGTCGGCCCCCGCCCCAAAGGTATGCCGATGTCCGTCCCCCCTGCTTTTCCGCGCGTCGATGCCGATACGATCGGTGCCGTCGACGCGGCGCTCACGTCGCGCCGTGCGGTCCGCGCGTTCCTGCCGACGCCGGTGCCGCGCGACACGCTCGAGGCGATCCTCGAAGCCGCGAGCCGTGCGCCGTCGGGCACCAACATCCAGCCGTGGCGCGTGTACGTCGCGACGGGCGCCACGCGCGATGCGCTCGCCGCCGCACTCACCGCGGCCCACGACGATCCCGCGCGCGACGAGAAATACGTCGCCGAGTACGACTACTACCCGCGCGAATGGGTGTCGCCGTACATCGACCGGCGCCGCAAGGTCGGCTGGGACCTGTACGGCCTGTTGAACATCGGCCGCGACGAGAAGGCGCGCATGCATGCGCAGCACGCCCGCAACTTCCGTTTCTTCGATGCGCCGGTCGCATTGTTCTTCACGCTCGACCGCGTGATGACCTACGGCGCCTGGCTCGACTGCGGGATGTTCCTGCAGGGCGTGATGACGGCCGCGCGTGCACGCGGGCTCGATACCTGCCCGCAGGCCGCGTTCGTGCCGTTTCACCGGATCGTCACCGAACACCTCGGCATTCCCGCCAACGAACAGCTGGTGTGCGGGATGTCGCTCGGCCATGCGGACCCCGACGCGATCGAGAACCGCCTCGTCACCGAGCGCGCGCCGGTCGCCGAGTTCACGCGCTTTTTCGCTTGAAAACGCATGACGCGGCCCTACCTTTCGAACAGGCATGCATCGTGCGGCGAACCTGCCGCGACGCATCCTGTCACATCGCGATCGAAATCGATCGGGCGTAAGATGTGCGTCCGTTCCCCGCTATTCCGCGTTTCCGGAGACGTTTCATGCTGAAACACGGCCTGGCCGTCCTGCTCGCGAGCATCGCGCTCGCCGCCCATGCGCAGAGCCCCGCACCGGCCTCCGTCGCGTGGGAGATCCAGGTGGTACGCGACGGTCAGACCATCGACACGTTCCAGCAGCGCACCACCGTGGGTCAGACCCGTACCGATACCCATCGCTATCCGTCCGCCGTGCCGGTCGGCTGCGGCAATGCCGCGCGCGTCGTGCCGACCGAGCGTTCGCGCGCGGTAACGGTCGCGCCGGTCACCGTCGATGCCGGCGCGAACACGGTGTCGCTCGCGCTCGACGTGCAGGAAACGATCGACGACGAAGGCGCGAAGCCGGCCGATCCGTGCGTGCCAGCGTCGCCGCGGCAAATCGTCGCGAGCCACCCCGGCCTGACGGTCGGCGCCGACGCGTGGACCGACTGGACGCTCGTCGAGCAACATCCGCACCTCGTGTACCGCGTGCGTGCGCACGTCGCGAAGGATTGAGCGTCATGTCCGCCGACGCCCTGTCCCTGCCGTTCGCCGAACCGCACGCCGCACCCGACGAACTCACCGCCGTGAGCTGGAACCTGCACAAGGGCCGCTCGCCGCTCGGCTTCACCGCGTGGAACGCGATGCGCAACTGGATGCAGTCGACGCACGCCGACGTGTATTTCCTGCAGGAAGCGATGGCGCGCCGCATGCCGCGCCCCGTGCTCGCGCCCGGCTTCGGCGCACCGATGGACGACGCGGTCGACGACGTCTGGCACTGCCAGGCCACCGAGATCGCGCATGCGCTCGACTGGCAGATCGCGCTCGGGCCGAACGTGTTCAAGCCGTCGTGGCGGCATGGCAATGCGATCCTGTCACCGCATCCGCTCGACCTCGGCGGCCGCTGGGACATCTCCGCGCACCGTTTCGAGCGGCGCGGCCTGCTGGTCGCGCGCGCGACGCTCGCGGGCGCCCGCCCGGTCACGCTGCTGTGCGCGCACCTCGCGCTCACGCGCGCCGCACGGCTGCGCCAGATGCACTGGATCGCGCACTGGATCGTGCGCAACGCAGGCGACGGCCCGCTGATGCTCGCCGGCGACTTCAACGACTGGCGCAACGATTCGGTCGCGCTGTTCGGCGAGATCGGGCTGTCCGAGGTCGCGACGCTGCTCGGCGAATCGGGCCGCACGTTCCCCGCGTTCTCGCCGGCGCTCGCGCTCGACAAGATGTTCGTGCGCGGGCTGACGCCGCTCGAATGGCGCGCGCCGTCCGGCGAGGCCGCGTGGCTGTCGGACCACCTGCCGTACATCGCGCGCCTGCGCCTCGACCCGCAATAGCGCTCCCGACCTCGGCCCGATCGCAGCCGGATTGCGCGGCGCGCGCTACATTAACGCCTTGCCCATTCCGCTACGCCCCGCCGCCGGGCCGCGCCGCCATGACCTACCTGCCGATCCTGCTGCAAATCGCCGTCGTCTATCTCGTCGCGGCAATCACCCCCGGCCCGAATTTCTTCATGATTTCACAACTGTCGCTCGCGGGCCGGCGCAGCCTCGGCGCCGCGTCGGCGCTCGGCGTCGGCACCGCGTCGATCGCCTGGGCGACGCTCGCGATGCTCGGCCTCGCGGCCGTGCTGCACCAGGTCGAATGGCTGTATGAGGCAATCCGGATCGGCGGCGCCGTCTACCTCGTGTATTTCGGCTTCAAGCTGCTGCGCGCGGGCGTGCGCCGCGATACGACGCCGGCCGACGCGCCCGACGAACGCGCGCCGCTGGCCGCGCCGCACGCGCGCGACTATCTGCGTGCGTATCGCAGCGGCCTGTTCACGTGCCTGACGAACCCGAAATCGTGCGCGTTCTGGACCAGCGTGTTCGCGGCGATGCTGCCCGCGCACGTGCCGCTGTGGTTCAACGGCGCGGTGCTGGTGACGATCGGCGTGCTGTCGGCCGGCTGGTATTCGTGCGTCGCGTACCTGTTCGCGAGCCCGCGCGCGCAGCGCGGCTACCGGCGCGTGCGGCGCCCGCTCGACGCGCTGTGCGGCGTGGCGCTCGTCGGCCTCGGTGCAAAACTCGCGGCCGAGCGCTGAAAAAACTGAAAGGGGATTGAAATAATTCGTTGCGCCAAATCCGCGCGGCCACGGGGGTCAAGCCCGCGATCCGCGTCAACAGGGTAAAATAACGAGTTCCTCAATCGTCTGTCATCGAGAAGGCGCGTGTCCGACGCGCCGGCCGGCCGATCCGTGATCGGGCCGTCGCACTCGGTTTTTTGCCCGTTTTTGGGCCCGTTACTCGCGTTCGCTACGCGCGTCCGTTTTCAAAGCCATGAGCAAATACGACACCGCCACCGTCCAATCCGTCCATCACTGGACCGACACGCTGTTCAGCTTCACCTGCACCCGTGAGGCGAGCCTGCGCTTCAACAACGGCGAATTCACGATGGTCGGCCTCGAGGTCGACGGCAAGCCGCTCGCGCGCGCCTACTCGATCGTCAGCCCGAACTACGAAGAGCATCTCGAATTCTTCAGCATCAAGGTGCAGAACGGCCCGCTGACGTCGCGCCTGCAGCACCTGAAGGTGGGCGACACCGTGCTGATCGGCAAGAAGCCGACGGGCACGCTGGTCGCCGACAACCTGCTGCCGGGCAAGACGCTGTGGATGCTGTCGACGGGCACGGGCCTCGCGCCGTTCATGTCGATCATCCGCGACCCGGACATCTACGACCGCTTCGACAAGGTGATCCTGACGCACACGTGCCGCCTGAAGGGCGAGCTCGCGTACATGGACTACATCAAGCACGACCTGCCGGGCCACGAGTACCTGGGCGACATCATCAAGGAAAAGCTCGTCTACTACCCGACGGTCACGCGCGAAGCGTTCGACAACGAAGGCCGGATCACCGACCTGATCGCGACGGGCAAGCTGTTCACGGATCTCGACGTCCCGCCGTTCTCGCCGGAAAACGACCGCGTGATGCTGTGCGGCAGCACCGCGATGCTGAAGGACACGACCGAGCTGCTGAAGCAGGCCGGCCTCGTCGAAGGCAAGAACAGCGCACCGGGCCACTACGTGATCGAGCGCGCGTTCGTGGACTGATCGATCCCCAAATTTTGCGCAGCATCAAGGACCGGAGCGAAAGCTCCGGTTTTTTTTCGTCCCTACTTGGCGAATTCGTAACAAATTGGGATCATCCCATCTCAAATAGTTACATTTGGATACGTCATCGTCCGGCGCTTGGGTGTCAGTGTTTTTCCTACAACACCTTCATTCCGATTATTCACATTTACCCTTAAATGTCCGCCTGACATGACCTTTTCGGAAATTTTGAGATATTATTCGCCGCGCGCGGTTGCCGTTCGGATGAGAGTGGAAGGGTCGGATGCAAGTGTTACAAGACGTAACTTTTGTTACCTCGGCAGGGGGCGATTCTCTGGCGGCGACCGTCATCGAAACGGCAGCCGATCCACGCAGCCAGCCGGTGTCTGAACCGCTTTCTGACAGCAGGGAGAGTCATGGATACGTCGCTTAACGCGCCTTTGGGCGCCCACGCCCCGTTCCCGTCGCAACAGCTCGTGCCGGGCTGCGTCGCGACTCCGCCCATTGCCGACGCCGCGCCGAAACGTGGCGCCTCCGCCGCGCGGATCGCAGCGCTGTCTGCCCAGTTGCTCGCCGCCGATGAAGCGGCCCGCCGCCACCTGGCCGGCGAGCTGCATGACGGGCTCGGTGCCGAACTGACCGCTGCGCGTTTCGCGCTCGCAAACGTTCAAACGTGGCTGCCGGCCGATGCGCCGGAGGGTTGCCTGCGCGCACTGGCGCTGGCGCAGCAGGCGCTCGAGGCCGCGACCGACGCGAATCGCCGGCTGATCGACGAGCGCGACACGCCGGCGCTCGACGCGGGCCTGGTCGGCGCGCTGTCGTCGTGGGCCGACACCCATGCGGCCCGCACGGGCCTGCGCACCAGCTTCGTCTGTGCGGCCGACGCGCGCCTGACGCAGCTCGCCGGGGCCAGCGCGCTCGCGGTGTTCCGCGTCGCGCAGGAAGCGTTGTCGAACGTCGCGAAGCACGCACGCGCGACGTCGGTCGACGTGCGAATCGCCACCGACGGCACGCACCTGTCACTGATCGTCTCCGACGATGGGACCGGTTTCTCGCGGAGCCGCCGCACCGGCTACGGACTGGCCGGCATGCGCGCCCGCTGCGAGGCGTTCGGCGGCAGCTTCGAGACGGCCACGCCGGCCACCGGCCACGGCACGCGCGTCACCGCGCGCTTCGCTTGGGATTCGCTGCTCGCGGTGCCCGTCGCGGCCCGCCGCGCGTCGCTTTCGTGAGGTCGTCATGAGCCTGAACATCCTGCTGGTGGACGATCACGCGATCGTCCGGCAAGGGATCCGCCAGTTGCTGATCGACCGTGGCGTCGCGCGCGACGTCACCGAGGCCGAAACCGGCAGCGACGCGGTGGCGGCCGTCGACAAACAGGAATTCGACGTGATCCTGCTCGACATTTCGCTGCCGGACACGAACGGCATCGAGGTGCTCAAGCGCCTCAAGCGCAAGCTGTCGCGCACGCCGGTGCTGATGTTCTCGATGTATCGCGAGGACCAGTACGCGGTGCGCGCGCTGAAGGCCGGCGCGGCCGGCTACCTGTCGAAGACGGTCAACGCCGCGCAGATGATCGGCGCGATCCAGCAGGTCGCGGCCGGCCGCAAGTACGTGAGCCCCGCGATGGCCGAGGCGCTCGCCGAATACGTGTCGTTCGAGAACGAACCGCTGCCGCACGAGAAGCTGTCCGACCGCGAATACCAGACGCTCTGCATGCTCGCGTCGGGCAAGCGGCTCACCGACATCGCGAACACGCTGTCGCTGTCCGTGAAGACGGTGAGCGTGTACCGCTCGCGGCTGCTCGAGAAGATGCGGCTGTCGAACAACGCGGAGCTCACGTTCTACGTGATGAGCAACCGGCTCGTCGACATGGCGCCCACGGCCGGCGCCTGATTCCCCCGCTTCACCCGATTCGTCCGGCCCAGCGACGCGGCACCTGCCGCGCCGCCGCCCGCTGTCGCCCGCCCGAAGCGCAAGCGCTTGTTTTATCGGACGATTTTGTGACTTACCGCTGCGCTGCAGCGGGTCTTGCGCGCCAAATCGGCTAAAATTGCGGGTTTTCACTCAGTCAGCGCTACCGCGCCCGCGCGCGCTGGCGATTCATCCGCAATGTCTCTCTTCCGCAAGAAAAACGTCGATCGCATGATCGCCGGCGCGCATGCCGCCGGGCTCAAGAAAGCGCTCGGCGCGATCGACCTCACCTTCCTCGGCATCGGCGCGATCATCGGCACCGGCATCTTCGTGCTGACCGGTACCGGCGCCGTGCAGGCCGGCCCCGCCCTGATGCTGTCGTTCGTGATCGCCGCGATCGCGTGCGGCCTCGCCGCGCTGTCGTACGCGGAGTTCGCGTCGACGATCCCCGTCGCCGGCTCGATCTACACGTACTCGTACGCCACCCTCGGCGAGCTCGTCGCGTGGATCATCGGCTGGGACCTGATGCTCGAATACGGCCTCGCGTCGTCGGCCGTGTCGGTCGGCTGGTCGGGCTACCTGCAGTCGCTGCTGCAGGGCTTCGGGCTCACGCTGCCCACCGTGCTGACGGCCGCGCCCGGTGCGGTGCCGGGCGTCGTCACGTGGTTCAACCTGCCCGCGTTCCTCGTGATGATCGTGATCACGACGCTGCTGTCGATCGGCATCCGCGAGTCGACCCGCATCAACAACATCATGGTGTTCATCAAGGTGTCGGTCGTGCTGCTCGTGATCGCGGTCGGCGTGTTCCACGTGACGCCCGCGAACTGGAAGCCGTTCATGCCGCACGGCTGGAACGGCGTATTCGGCGCGGCGGCGGTGATGTTCTTCGCGTTCATCGGCTTCGACGCGGTGTCGTCGGCGGCCGAGGAAGTGAAGAACCCGAAACGCGACCTGCCGATCGGCATCATCGCGTCGCTCGCGGTGTGCGCGGTGCTGTACGTGACGGTCGCCGCGGTCGCGACCGGCATCGTGCCGTCGGCCCAGTACGCGAACATCTCGCACCCGATCTCGTACGCGCTGCAGAAGGCCGGCGAGACGTGGGTCGCAGGCTTCATCGATCTCGGCGCCGTGCTCGGCATGCTGACCGTGATCCTCGTGATGAGCTACGGCCAGACGCGCGTGATCTTCGCGATGTCGCGCGACGGGTTGCTGCCGGCAGCGCTGTCGCGCGTGCACCCGCGCTACGCGACGCCGTTCCTGACGACCTGGCTCGTCGGCCTGTTCTTCGGCCTGATCGCCGCGCTCGTGCCGCTCAACGTGCTCGCCGAGCTGATCAACATCGGCACGCTCGCCGCGTTCTCGATGGTGTCGATCGCCGTGCTCGTGCTGCGCCGCACGCACCCCGACCTGCCGCGTGCGTTCCGCTGCCCCGGCGTGCCGGTGGTGCCGATCCTCGCGGTCGCGTCATGCCTGTTCCTGATGCTGAACCTGCAGCCCATCACGTGGGCCGCGTTCGGCATCTGGCTCGTGATCGGCCTCGCGATCTACTTCCTGTACTCGCGCCATCACTCGAAGCTCGCGCACGGTCACCACGACGCGCACTGAGCGCCGCCGTGCCGCTCGCGGCACGGTGCGCACCCGCGGAGCCGGACGCCGGCTCCGCGCCCTCCCCGCCCTGCCTTCACCCGTCCCGCCGCCACGTTGCCTTTCCTGCAACGATCCTCGCGTCAATTCCCGTTTCCACTGGTTATTTTTCGAATGCCGATATATTCGATTCGGATCGGCATTTTTATCGATTGGAAATGTAATTCGACTGAATTGAATATGAATAGAAGAAAATAATCACGCGCCCGACATTGAACTCTTGCATTCGCCAACCTAGTATTCAGGTCGGCCGGTCGCATACCCGCCCCACCCAGACCAGACGGGGCCTAGGCCGCAGCATGAGCGCGGCGGGAAGCCATCGATTTCATCGAAGCGCCTTTTTATAAAACCCAAATTCATCGCGCATTCAAAAACGAATTTTCAGCATATTTTTAATTAAAAATCACGGCCCGATAATCCGGTCGACGGTATTTTATTGCCTCCGTCCGGAGGCATGTCGCTGTACCTGTTCGAAGTTCAACAAGAACCAGAGAGGTCTGTCATGAGCAATACATTGGTCAACGTCACGGCGAAGGTCGAAATCAGCGCGGCCAACCAGACGATCGCGGGGCTCAAGGATTATCAAAGCAAGAACTGGGCGATCGGGCTGAACGGGGATACGCTGGCGCCGGACGGTTTCCTGACGTTCTTCACCGAGCGCAACCTGCCGTTCAGCTACTACGTCCGCGCGCGCGGCGTCTCGGTCGGCGAACCGAGCGCCTACCAGGCGAACATCGAGACGCTGACGCAGCACATCGCCGCGATTCGCGCGTCGGAGACGAATCAGGTCCAGGCAACCATCCGCGAGCTCGAGCTGTACAAGTCGCGGAACTGGGCGATCGGCCTGAACGGCACGACGTTGCAACCGGACAATTTCCTGCCGTTCTTCGGCACCCGCTCCGTGCCGTTCGAGTACTACGTGCGCAGCGGCGGCGTCGAGCTCGGCTCGCCGAACGCGTACGACAACAACATCCGCAACCTGACGCAGTACCTGGGCTCGCTCTGACGGAGCGACCCGCCGGGCGGATGCGTCCGCCCGGCGACCTGCCGGCGGCCCGCCTCGGGCCGCCCTGCCCGCCTTCCTCGCTGCCGCGCTTCTCCCTTCCCTGTTTTGCGCGTTCCCCCGTCGCCTGCACGCTTGCCGCGGCCGGTTCATAATCGCGCCATCGAACGGCGGCCCGCATCGGCGGCGTCGCCCGGCAACAGGAAGAAGATGATGGAAAGCGTCGATCTCGATGTATTGAAATCCAGCGCGCGCTGGCTCGAAGAAGGGCGCCGCGTGCTGCTCGTGACGGTCGTGAAGACGTGGGGCTCGTCGCCCCGCCCCGAAGGCGCGATGCTCGCGGTGCGCGAGGACGGGCTCGTGGTCGGCTCCGTGTCCGGCGGGTGTATCGAGGACGACCTGATCGCCCGGGTGCACGCAAGCGGGATCGCGGCCGACGCGCGCCCGGAAGCGCTCAAGTACGGCGTGACGGCCGAGGAAGCGCACCGCTTCGGGCTGCCGTGCGGCGGCACGATCCAGCTCGTGCTCGAGCCGCTCACGCGCGACAGCGGGATTGCCGCGCTGTGCGCGGAAGTCGAGGCCGGCCGCCTCGTCACGCGCACGATGACGCTCGCGACCGGCCGCGCATCGCTGTCGCCCGCGCAGGCGGCCGACGGGCTCGCGTTCGACGGCGAGCGGCTCGTGACGATCCACGGGCCGCGCTACCGGATGCTCGTGATCGGCGCCGGCCAGTTGTCGCGCTATCTGTGCCAGATCGCGGTCGGACTCGACTACCAGGTGACGGTGTGCGATCCGCGCGAGGAATACACGGATGCGTGGGACGTGCCGGGTACGCGCGTCGTGCACACGATGCCCGACGATACGGTGCTCGACATGAATCTCGATGCGCGTTCGGCGGTGATCGCGCTCACGCACGACCCGAAGCTCGACGATCTCGCGCTGATGGAGGCGCTGAAGACGCCCGCGTTCTACGTGGGCGCGCTCGGCTCGCGGCGCAACAATGCGGCACGGCGCGAGCGGCTGCGCGAATTCGACCTGAACGAAGCGGAACTGGCCCGGCTGCACGGGCCGGCCGGCATCTACATCGGCAGCCGGACGCCGCCGGAAATCGCGATCTCGATCCTCGCCGAGATCACCGCCGCGAAGAACAACGTATCGCTGCCGACGATCCTGCAGGTCGAGGGCGCGAAGGCCGCGCGCGAGATCGCGGCGAACAGCGGCGCGGCCTGCGGCCTCTGATCACTGGTGACGCCGGCGCGCGGTCGCGCCCGGCGGGCGTCCGCGACGGGCGAAGCGGACGAAACAGGCGAAAGCGCACGCGCCGGCGCCAGGCCGGCGCGAGCCGCCGATCAGGTCAGGCCGGCGGCCAGCGCCGCGGCGACCGAACCGACCACCAGCACGACGCCGACCGTGCGGCGCTTGTTCAGCTCGGTCCACAGCAGCACGCCGGTCAGCGACAGCAGGATCAGCGAGCCCGCGATCGTGTCCATCAACAGCACCCAGCCGAGATTCATCCCGACGCCGCGATGCAGGTTGTTCAGCGTCGTCAGGAACGTGTTGCCCGTGCGTTTCACCGCGACGTAGCCGTTGCCGACCCAGTATTCGGCCTGCAGGTTCTGGTGCGGGCCGAACAGGCCCATCTGCCAGTGCTCCGGCTGCATCACGCGCTTGTCGCCCCACGCGACGGGCTGCGCCGGCTCCTTGCGCATGCGGCCCGGCTTGCCGTCGAAATGCAGTTCGTGCTGCAGCCACTTCGTCATCGCGGCGGGCGTCTTCGGCGCCGGATCCGGCAGCGCGATCTGCATCTCCTCGACCTGCGGCTCGCCGGTCGAAATCTTCAGCGGCGGCGCGCGGTGGTTGAGCAGCACGCCCGTCACGCCGAACAGCAGCCCGAGCACCGCGCCCCACAGCCCGACCCAGCCATGCACCTTGCGCAGCCACTTGATGAAGGTCGCGCGGCGCGAACGCTGGCGGCGCGCGGCCAGTTCGTCGTCGCTCAGCGGGCGGGCCGTCGGGTGCAGCACGGTGACGCCGGCGCGGGAAGCACCGGTGCGGGGCGGATTGATCGTTTCGGGCGCGTTCACGCGAGAGATTCCATTCGTTCAAAACAACGGGCGGCGCGCAAAGCGTGCGCGCCGCCCGGGCAGCATGAAAATGAGAATGGATATCATTACACAAATCTATTGCACGCTCAATCCGGCCGGATACGGGGCGGCAAGCCCGTCGAGCGAGGAAATACCGGCGAAGCGCGACCGTTGCGGCACGATGCCGCCCGATAGGCGAAAAATACCGACAGAATGACCTTGCAAGGTCAAGGCGGCATTTCGTAAGAAATCGCGCGGCGCAGCACCGTTCAGCGCAGCGGCGGCAGCGGAAAGCGCGATGCGGCGGCATCCGGCGCGGGTTCGGTACGGTCGAGCGAGTACAGCCACGCGAGCAGATCGGCGACCGCCTGGTAGAGCTGCGGCGGAATCCGGTCGTCGAGATCGACCTGCATCAGCAGCGACACCATCTCCGGCGCCGTATGCACGTACAACCCGGCGTCATGCGCGCGCGCGACGATCATCTCGGCGAGCGCGCCGTAGCCCTTTGCGACCACGCGCGGCGCGGCATCGCCGCCCTTCGGATCGTAGACGAGCGCGGCCGCGCGCTTGCGGGACGTCATGCTCATGACAGCGCCTCGTCGTCGGTATCCGGCGCACGCGTCGCCGGGCCGCTGGCCGAAGTCGAGGCTGAGCCGCGCGCATACGCGGTGGCCGCCGCCTGGGCCGCGAACAGGTCGAAGCCGTCCGGGCCGTCGTCGACCGCACGGATCGACAGCCCGCTCACCTTGAGCCCCGACACTTCGAGCCGCTGCCGCAGCGCCGCCTCGTGCCGCGTGAGGCGGTCGGCACCCGCCTGGTTCGCACGCAGCCGCGCGACGAGCTGCGTGCCGTTCAGCACCAGCTCCGCGTCGACCGTGCCAAGCGACGACAACGTCAGCGTGAGGCGCGTGCGCCAGGCAATACCGTCGCCCGTGTCGCCGTCACCGCGCGGCGCACGGTTGCCCGGATCGTCGGGCTCGATCGTCCAGTCGAGCCGCGCGCCGGGCCACGCCTCGCCCGCCCAGCGGAACTGGTCGGTTGCGAGCGCGTCGAGCTGCTGCCTGACGAGCGGCACGGCGGCCGGATGCACGGTCGCGAGCGTCTGCGCCTGCGAATCGGACGACGCGGTGGCCAGCTCGGCCCGCGCGGGCGTCCAGCGCGCATCGGGCCGGTCGCCGAGCAGATCGGCCGTATCGTGCGGCAGCGACGCCGCTTGCCGCGCGCCTGCCGGCACGGCCGGTGCGGGGTCCCGAGCCGGCGCACCGCCCTGGGCCGGCGCGCCCGGCTGCGCGGTTGCGCGAGCGGGCGCAGGCAATGGCGGGCGCTGCGCGAGCAGCTCGTCGAGCAGGTCGGTCGCGCCATGCTGGGCGACATCCGGATCGGCCGGCGCGAGCGCGGCCGCGAGGCGCGCCTGCGGCTCGCGCATCAGCGCCGCGAGCGGACGCTGGCCGGCCAGCCACTGCGCGAGATGGGATTCGTAGAAAAGGCCGCTTTCGCTCACGGCCTGCACGAGCGCCGCGCGCAGCGCAGCAACAGGCAACGTCGCAGCCGCGTCGCGCGTCGCCGCAGCCGACGACGCTGCGGCTGAAGCCGGCGCGGAGGATGCCGCCGGATCGGCGGCGGCTGGCGCGCGGGCCGGCGCAGCCGTGTCGGTCAGCAGCACGGTGGGGTCAGCCAGCAGCGGCGCGCGCCCGACAATGGCCGGCGTCGCGTCGCCGCCCGCGCGCGAGATCGCGTCGAGCACGCGCCCGACATCGGACAGGGCAGTCTGGGTGGAAGCCGGCGGCGCGGCAGGCGGACTGCCGGCAGACAGCGCGGACGACGCGCCGTTGCCCGGCGTGCCGACCTGCGAGGTCGCACCGCCGCTGGCGGGCGCCGACACGGTGCCGGTCAGCAGGCTGTCGAGGCGGCTCGCCAGCAGGGCCGCCGCAACGGAGTCGATACCGGTCATGATGGGAGCCTGCTCATCTCAGCCATATCGTTGCGAATCCGGTAACGGCACGCCGGTGCCGTCCGCGGGAACTGCGCGCCTGCCGCAACGGGCTTGTGCGCCCCCGCGCCCGTTTCCCCGGAAACGGGCCCTACCCGCGCGCGCGGTAGAGATCGGTCAATACCTTGGTCGAGCGCCGCGCCTCGAACAACGCGGACAGCCGCGCAAGATCCGGGCTCGCGAGATCGCGAATCGCGGCGTCGTCGGCCAGGATGCGGCGGATCAGGTCGAGCTTGCGGCCGAGATCCGATTCGTCGAGCACGACGCCCGGATCGGCCTCCTTCAACCCGTCGACCAGCTGCATGAATTCGGCCTGCAACTCCGGCAACGCGCTCCAGTCGGCACTGCGGGCAGCGCCCAGCATCCGGCCCGACACGGCGGCGAGCGCCTCGTAACGTTCGAAGTATTCGGCCTTGCGATTCATCGTGATGCTTCCACTGCCTGTTGTGCGGCCATCCGCGCGACTTCCGGGGCGATCCCCGTCCATGCTTCCTCGAGCGTCGCGAGCAGCCCGTCGACTTCGACCAGCATCGCGTCGCTCGCCTGCGCATTGGCTTCGAGCAGACGCCGGGTGATATACGCATACAGCGCATCCAGCCGCGCCGCGATCTCGCCGCCCGCATCGAGATTCAGCGACGCCTTCAGCCCGCTGTCGACGATCCGGATCGCCTTGCCGATCGCTTCGCCGCGCGCGGACACATTGCCTTGCTGCAAATGCATGCGCGCGAGCGCAACCGCCTGCCGCGCACCCTGGTACAGCATCGCGATCAACCGGTGCGGGGAAGCGCCCATCACCCCGGTCTCGACGCCGACACGCGCGTATGCACTGGCTCCAGCGTGTCCTGGGGAAAACATGCGCTTCTCCTTGTTGTGCCTTGGCTATACGGGAACCGCCGCCGTGCATCGCACGACGCGGCCTTCACCGGAGTTATCGGAAGGGATTTGGAAAGCTTTAGGCAAGCGGCGCGTGCCGCCTGGCGCAGCAAGGCCGGCCCGCAGCCCAGGCCGGATGGCCGTCCACGGATCGCTGTCCCTGAATAGCCGCCGAGTCAAACCGCCATCTGCATGATGTCGTTGTAAGCGCTCACTAGCTTGTTGCGGACCTGGAGCCCGAACTGGAAGCCGATGTTGGCTTTCTGCATGTCGACCATCACGTCGTTCAGCGACACGTTCGGCGCGCCGACCTCGAACGCCTGCGCCTCGCCGAGCGCGTGCTGCTGGTCGCCGCTGATCTTGTCGAGCGACGCCTTCATCGCGCTGGCGAACGTGCTGGCCGTCGCCGCGCCCGAGCCGGCCAGTGCCGCCGTCGGGCTCGCGACGCCGCCTGACGCCTGCGCGGCCATCGACTGCATCTGTTGCAACACCGAACCGATTCCGCTGACGTTCGCAGTCATGCTGTCCCCAAAACTGAGAGAGAGACCCGGACGCACCGGGAGATCCGCCGGCGCCGCACCACGCGCGCCATGCCGGATTCCGAAAAAGGATAGCAGCGCGCCGCGCGTCAAAGCCGCGAAAGTACGGGGGAAACCCCGCTCTTTTCGGTCGATCGGAGTGCGGCCCGGGTCACGATAATCGCATCGTGTCATTGTCCGCCCGCTCGTCCGAGCGAGCTCAGTCGTCCCGCTCCGGAGAAACTCGACGCATGGATTCGCAGGCCAACTCGCTGATCAACCCAGACGCCCGCGCGGGCCTCGCCAGCCCGGCGCCAGGCGCCGCCGCGGCCGCCGCGTTGCCAGGCGTGGGTGGCGCAGGCGCGGACTTCGGGCTTGGCGGCTTCGCGGAACGCATCCCCGGCATCTCGCGGATGAAGGGCAACCCGAAGCTGCCGTTCCTGATCGCCGTCGCATTCGCGGTCGCCGTCATCACCGCGCTCGTGCTGTGGAGCCGCGCGCCCGACTACCGCGTGCTGTACAGCAACCTGTCGGATCGCGACGGCGGTGCGATCATTGCCGCGCTCCAGCAGGCAAACGTTCCCTACAAGTTCGCCGATGCCGGCGGCGCGATCCTCGTGCCGTCGAACCAGGTGCATGAAACGCGCCTGAAGCTCGCCGCGATGGGGCTGCCGAAGGGCGGCTCGGTCGGCTTCGAGCTGATGGACAACCAGAAATTCGGCATCAGCCAGTTCGCCGAGCAGATCAACTACCAGCGCGCGCTCGAAGGCGAGCTGCAGCGCACCATCGAATCGATCAACGCGGTGCGCGGCGCGCGCGTGCATCTCGCGATCCCGAAGCCGTCGGTGTTCGTGCGCGACAAGGAAGCGCCGAGCGCGTCGGTGTTCATCGACCTCTACCCGGGCCGCGTGCTCGACGAGGGCCAGGTCCAGGCCATCACGCGGATGGTGTCGTCCGGCGTGCCCGACATGCCCGCGAAGAACGTGACGATCGTCGACCAGGACGGCAACCTGCTGACCCAGACCGCTTCGGCATCGGGCCTCGACGCGAGCCAGCTCAAGTACGTGCAGCAGGTCGAGCACAACACGCAGAAGCGCATCGACGCGATCCTCGCGCCGATCTTCGGCGCAGGCAACGCGCGCTCGCAGGTCAGCGCGGATCTCGATTTCTCGAAGCTCGAGCAGACGTCGGAAAGCTACGGCCCGAACGGCAATCCGCAGCAATCCGCGATCCGCAGCCAGCAGACCAGCAGCTCGACCGAACTCGCGCAGGGCGGCGCGTCGGGCGTGCCCGGCGCGCTGTCGAACACGCCGCCGCAGCCGGCTTCCGCGCCGATCGTCGCCGGCAACGGCGCGAACGCGCCGCAGACGACGCCGGTGAGCGACCGCAAGGACCAGACGACCAACTACGAAGTCGACAAGACGATCCGCCATCTCGAGCAGCCGATGGGCAGCGTGAAGCGGCTGTCGGTCGCGGTCGTCGTCAACTACCAGCCGGTCGCCGATGCGAAGGGCCACGTGACGATGCAGCCGCTGCCGCCCGCGAAGCTCGCGCAGGTCGAACAGCTCGTGAAGGATGCGATGGGCTACGACGCGAAGCGCGGCGACTCGGTGAACGTCGTGAACAGCGCGTTCTCGACCGCGAGCGACCCGTACGCCGACCTGCCGTGGTGGCGCCAGCCGGACATGATCGCGATGGCGAAGGAAGCGGCGAAGTGGCTCGGCATCGCGGCAGCCGCCGCGGCGCTCTACTTCATGTTCGTGCGCCCGGCGATGCGCCGTGCGTTCCCGCCGCCCGAGCCGGCCGCGCCGGCGCTCGCCGCGCCGGAAGATCCGGTCGCGCTCGACGGCCTGCCGGCGCCGGAGAAGGCCGAGGAACCCGATTCGCTGCTGCTCGGGTTCGAGAGCGAGAAGAACCGTTACGAACGCAACCTCGACTACGCGCGCACGATCGCCCGCCAGGATCCGAAGATCGTCGCCACCGTCGTGAAGAACTGGGTGTCCGATGAACGCTGAAGGCTTGACCAAGAGCGCGCTCCTGCTGATGTCGATCGGCGAGGAAGAGGCCGCGCAGGTATTCAAGTTCCTCGCGCCGCGCGAGGTCCAGAAGATCGGCGCCGCGATGGCCGCGCTGAAGAACGTCACGCGCGAGCAGGTCGAGGACGTGCTGCACGAATTCGCGAAGGAAGCGGAGCAGCACACCGCGCTGTCGCTCGATTCGAGCGACTACATCCGCTCGGTGCTGACCAAGGCGCTCGGCGAGGACAAGGCCGGCGTGCTGATCGACCGCATCCTGCAGGGCAGCGACACGAGCGGCATCGAGGGCCTGAAGTGGATGGACTCGGCCGCCGTGGCCGAACTGATCAAGAACGAGCATCCGCAGATCATCGCGACGATCCTCGTGCACCTCGACCGCGACCAGGCATCGGAAATCGCGTCGTGCTTCACCGAGCGGCTGCGTAACGACGTGATCCTGCGGATCGCGACGCTCGACGGCATCCAGCCGGCCGCGCTGCGCGAGCTTGACGACGTGCTGACGGGCCTGCTGTCCGGCAGCGACAACCTGAAGCGCAGCCCGATGGGCGGCATCCGCACCGCGGCCGAGATCCTGAACTTCATGACGAGCGTGCATGAGGAAGGCGTGCTCGAGAGCGTGCGCCAGTACGACGCCGAACTCGCGCAGAAGATCATCGACCAGATGTTCGTGTTCGAGAACCTGCTCGACCTCGAGGATCGCGCGATCCAGATGGTGCTCAAGGAAGTCGAGTCGGAAACGCTGATCATTGCGCTGAAGGGCGCGCCGCCGGCACTGCGCCAGAAGTTCCTCGCGAACATGTCGCAGCGCGCGGCCGAACTGCTCGCCGAGGATCTCGACGCGCGCGGCCCGGTGCGCGTGTCCGACGTCGAGACGCAGCAGCGCCGCATCCTGCAGATCGTGCGCAACCTGGCCGAGAGCGGCGCGATCGCGATCGGCGGCAAGGCGGAAGACGCGTATGTCTGATTCGGCGAGCGATCGCGCGGGCACCCTCACCGCCTACCAGCGGTGGGAGATGGCGTCGTTCGACCCGCCGCCGCCCCCGCCGCCGCCCGACGACGCGGCAGCGGCCGCCGCCGCGCTCGCCGAGGAACTGCAGCGCGTGCGCGACGCCGCGCACGCCGAAGGCCATGCGGCCGGCCACGTCGAAGGCCAGGCGCTCGGCTACCAGGCCGGTTTCGAGCAGGGCCGCGAACAGGGTTTCGAAGCCGGTCAGGCCGACGCGCGCGAACAGGCCGCGCAACTCGCGGCGCTCGCCGCGTCGTTCCGCGAGGCCGTGTCGACCATCGAGCACGATCTGGCCGCCGACATCGCGCAGCTCGCGCTCGACATCGCGCAGCAGGTCGTGCGCCAGCACGTGAAGCACGATCCGGCCGCGCTGGTTGCCGCCGTGCGCGACGTGCTCGCGGCCGAACCCGCGCTGTCCGGCGCGCCGCATCTCGCGGTGAATCCGGCCGACCTGCCCGTCGTCGAAGCCTATCTGCAGGACGATCTCGATGCGCTCGGCTGGAACGTGCGCACCGACGCGTCGATCGAGCGCGGCGGCTGCCGTGCGCACGCCGCGACCGGCGAGGTCGACGCGACGCTGCCCACGCGCTGGCAGCGCGTCGCCGCCGCGATCGGCAAGGTGAGCACGTGGTGACGCGGCCGCCCGAGGCGCTCGCGCACGACGGCATGACGCCGCTGGAGCGCGAACTCGCGCTCGCGTCGTTCGGCCCGGACGCGCACAACGCCGCGCTGGACACCGCACCCACCACCCCGCACGGCACCGCTGCAGCGGCCGATACGTCCGACGCCGCGCCGCGCGCCCCGCACAACCCGCATCTCGCACACTGGCGCACCCATTTGAACGGGCTCGCCGCGCGCAGCCAGCGCGCGCTGCCGCTGCGGCCGTGCGGGCGCCTGACGCGCGCAGCCGGCCTCGTGCTGGAAGCGATCGGGCTGCGCCTGTCGGTCGGCGCCGAATGCACGATCGAACTGCCGCCCGGCAGCACGCTGCCGCACGCGGAAGCGGAAGTCGTCGGCTTCGCCGGCGACCGCCTGTTCCTGATGCCGACCACCGACGTCGCGGGCGTGCTGCCCGGCGCACGCGTGTGGCCGCGCGAAAGCGCGCCCGTCGCCGATCCGCTCGCGGGCGCGAAGCGGCTGCCGGTCGGCTGGGAAATGCTCGGGCGCGTCGTCGACGCGTCGGGCCGCCCGCTCGACGGCCTCGGCCCGCTCGCGTCGAAGGTCGACGCGCCGCTGTCGGCGCCGTCGATCAACCCGCTCGAGCGCGAACCGATCCACCACGTGCTCGACGTCGGCGTGCGCGCGATCAACGCGCTGCTCACCGTCGGCCGCGGGCAGCGGATGGGCCTGTTCGCAGGCTCCGGCGTCGGCAAGTCGGTGCTGCTCGGCACGATGGCGCGCTATACGAGCGCGGAAGTGATCGTGATCGGGCTGATCGGCGAACGCGGCCGCGAAGTGAAGGAATTCATCGAACAGATCCTCGGCGAGGACGGGCTCGCGCGCTCGGTCGTCGTCGCGGCGCCGGCCGACGTGTCGCCGCTGCTGCGGATGCAGGGCGCGGCCTACGCGACGTCGCTCGCCGAGTATTTCCGCGACCAGGGCAAGCACGTGCTGCTGCTGATGGATTCGCTCACGCGCTATGCGATGGCGCAGCGCGAGATCGCGCTGGCGATCGGCGAGCCGCCCGCGACGAAGGGCTACCCGCCGTCGGTGTTCGCGAAGCTGCCCGCGCTCGTCGAGCGCACCGGCAACGGGCCGGAGGGCGGCGGCTCGATCACCGCGTTCTACACGGTGCTGACCGAAGGCGACGACCAGCAGGATCCGATCGCCGATTCGGCGCGCGCGATCCTCGACGGCCACGTCGTGCTGTCACGCGCGCTCGCCGAGGCCGGCCACTATCCGGCGATCGACATCGAGGCGTCGATCAGCCGCGCAATGACCGCACTGATCGACGAAACGCATCTCGACCACGTCCGGCAGTTCAAGCAGATGCTGTCGCGCTACCAGCGCAATCGCGACCTGATCGCGGTCGGCGCATACGCGCCCGGCCGCGACGCGCAGCTCGACCGCGCGATCGCGCTCTATCCGCGCATCGAGGCGTTCCTGCAGCAGGGCTTTCGCGAATGCGCGCCGTTCGCGTCGAGCCTAGCCGGCCTCGATGCACTGTTCGACGCTTACGGAGGCTGATCCCGATGGCACACGGCTTTCCCCTTCAGTTGCTGCTCGACCGCGCGCAGGAAGATCTCGACTCCGCCACGAAGCAGCTCGGCACCGCGCAGCGCGACCGCACCGCGGCCGCCGAGCAGCTCGACGCGCTGCTGCGCTACCGCGACGAATACCACGCGCGCTTCTCGCAATCCGCGCAGCACGGGATGCCGGCCGGCAACTGGCGCAATTTCCAGGCGTTCATCGATACGCTCGACGCCGCGATCGCGCAGCAGCGCAGCGTGCTGGCCGCGGCCGAAGTCCGTATCGACGAAGCCCGCCCGAACTGGCAAAACAAGAAACGCACCGTCGGCTCGTTCGAAATCCTGCAGGCGCGCGGCGTCGCGCAGGAAGCGAAGCGCGACGCCCGGCGCGAACAGCGCGACGCCGACGAACACGCCGCGAAGATCCTGCGCATGCGGGCCGACGCGGCCCGTTCGTCGTAACCGACCACCGCATTCGAACGAGAGAACCGACATGCCTCCCCTGCCCCTGCTCGGCGCGCTGCTCGACACCGCCGGCACCGCACTCAAGGCCGCCCGCGGCGCGGGTTCGTCCAGCGCCGCCGGCACCGATGCCGCGACCGCGACGACCGCCGTGCCGTTCGCGCAGACGCTGAAGCAAAGTGTTACCACGCGTCGCGATGCGTCGAATGCCGGCGTGCCGGATGCGTCGACGCAACAGGCTTCGTCGAAGCCGGGCGCCGGCACGAAGCCGTCCGCCGCCGAAGACGACGACACGACCGACGATACGACCACGAACGCCGCCACCAACCCCGACGCCGCCGCGCTCGCGGCGGCTGCGGCCGTGCAGGCGCAACTGCAGGCGCGCACGGACAACGCGATGCCGGCCGATGCGGCTGCCGCCGCGGCCGCTGCGCAAAAGACGGCCGTGTCCGGCCAACCCGATGCCACGGCCACGCTGGCGGATCACTCGGCCAAGGACGTTACCGCGGCCACCCAGGCCGCACCGGCGACGAGCCGCGACGTGCTGCAGGAGGCCCTCGCCAAGCTGACGGGCGGCGCGGGCGCGATCGCGATGCCCGCAGCCGGTACGACGGCGTCCGCCCCCGCCTCGACCGCGGCGACCGGCACCGCCGCGCCATTGACACCGAAGGTGCCGACCTTCGACCGCACGCTCGCCGACGCGAAGGGCGCGCTCGCCACCCAGCAAGCGCCGGTGCAAGCGACCGCGCAGGCGCTGCAGGCCAACGCGAACGCGCAGTCGGGCGAGCAGCACGCGCTCGCGGCAGCCAGCGACGCGGCGGACCCGGCCGCCAGCGCGACACTCGCGGCCGGCGCCACGGCGGCGGCCGCGGCCCAGGCGAACCTGCAGCTGTCGCCGGCCGCGGGGGCGATCGCCGCCGCGAACGCGCACGTGCTCGCGCCGCACATCAGCACGCCGGACTGGACGGACGCGCTGAGCCAGAAGGTCGTGTTCCTGTCGAATGCACACCAGCAGAGCGCCGAACTGACGCTCAATCCGGCCGATCTCGGGCCGCTGCAGGTCGTGCTGCGCGTCGCGGACAACAACGCGCACGCGCTGTTCGTGTCGCAGCACGCGCAGGTGCGCGAAGCGGTCGAAGCCGCGCTGCCGAAGCTGCGCGAGGCGATGGAAGCGGGCGGGCTCGGGCTCGGCAGCGCGACCGTCAGCGACGGCGGCTTCGCCTCGCAACAGCAAAACCAGCAGCAGACCTTCGCCGGCGGCCAGCCGTCGCGGCGCGGCAGCGGCGGATCGTCAGCCGGCGATGCACCGGTCGGCGCTGCGCAATCCGCACCGGCCGCCGCGAGCGTGAGCCGCGCCGGCCTCGTCGATACGTTTGCCTGAGCATGGCCGCCGCCGTGCGCGCGCCGCTCAGCGGCCGTGCACCGCCGCGGCTGCCTCGCCGCGCGGCGCCGCGCCCTTGCGCGTGGCGACGATGAAATCCGCCGCGCGTTCGCCGATCATCACCGACGGCGCATTCGTATTCCCGCCGACCAGCGTCGGCATCACCGACGCATCCACCACGCGCAACCCGTCGACGCCGCGCACCCGCAGTTGCGGATCGACGACCGCGCGCGCGTCCGAGCCCATCCGGCAGGTGCCGACCGGGTGGTAGATCGTGTCGGCATGCTCGACGATCGTCTTGCGCAGTTCCGCTTCGCTCTGGTCGGCCCGCGTGTACAGCTCGCGCCCGCCCTGCGACGCGAGCGGCGCCTGCGACAGGATCCTGCGCATCGCCTGCGTGCCGCGCACGAGCAGGTCGAGATCGCGCGCATCGCTGAAGAAGCGCGGATCGATCAACGGTGCGTCGCGCGCATCGCCGCTCGCGAGCGCCACCGTGCCGCGGCTGAACGGCCGCAGTGCGCACACGTGCAGCGAATAGCCGAAGCCCCAGTGCATCTTGCGGTTGTGGTCGTCCACGAGCGCCGTGCAGAAGTGCAGTTGCAGGTCGGGACGCTCGAGCGACGGATCGCTCTTGATGAAGCCGCCGGCCTCCGCGACGTTGCTCGTCATCATCCCGGTGCGGCTCGAGAAATAGCGCGCGAGCGCGGGCGTCATCTTCGCGATCCCGCGCAGGCACACGCCGACCAGTTCCGATGAATTCACGCGCGTATTGATGATGAAATCGATATGGTCGATCAGGTTCGTGCCGACGTCCGGCGCATCCTGCACGACCGCGATCCCGTGCCGGCGCAGCTGCTCCGCCGGGCCGATCCCCGAGCACATCAGCAGTTGCGGCGAATTGAACGCGCCGGCCGACACGATTACTTCCGCACGCGCGTCGAGCGTCTCGACACGCCCGTTGCGCGCGAGCGCGACGCCGGCCGCGCGCTTGCCGTCGAACGTGACGCGCAGCACCGTCGCATCGGTGATCACATGCAGGTTCGGCCGGTTGCGGCCGTAGATATACGCGCGGGCGACGCTGCAGCGCGAGCCGTCGCGGTGCGTGACCTGGTAGAAGCCGACGCCTTCCTGCGTCGCGCCGTTGAAGTCGTCGTTCAGCGGATAGCCGGCCGCGTGCGCGGCCTGGATGAATCGTTCGGAGAACGGATTGCGAAAGCGCAGATCCGACACCGTGAGCGGGCCGTCCGCGCCGTGCCACGCATCGGCGCCGCGCGCGTTGCCTTCCGCGCGGCGGAAATACGGCAGCACGTCCTGCCAGCCCCAGCCGGTCGCGCCGAGCTGCGCCCATTCGTCGTAGTCGCCCGGGTGGCCGCGCGTGTAGATCATCGCGTTGATCGCGCTCGAGCCACCCATCCCGCGCCCGCGCGGCTGGTAGCCGCGCCGCCCGCCGAGGCCCGGCTGCGGCACCGTCTCGTAGCCGTAGTTCGTGCCGAGCTTGAACGGCACCAGCGCCGCGATGCCGACGGGCATGTTGACGAGCAGGTTGCGCTCCGTATGCGAGCCGGCCTCGATCAGCGCGATCGTCGCGTCGGGGCAGGCATCGGCGAGACGGCCTGCCAGGCTCGACCCGCCCGAACCGCCGCCGACGATGATGTAGTCGTATTGCATGTCACGTCTCCGTCGTGTCATGGAATGGCCGCCACGCGACCGCGTCCCCTCTTGTAATGTTCGGGCATTGTAGGAATGGCCGTCGCGCGCGCGGCGCGCCGATTCAAGAGCGATTCCTCTAAACGCTCGCGTGAACTAAATTTAAGATGTATCGATTCGCTTGGTGCGACGCGCCGGCCACGAGAAGCCGATCCGTCGCGCAACGGGAGTGACGACGATGCAGCGCCAGGTTCTGCAGGCCGCGTGGCGACCGGGTGATCCGGATGCGATGCGCGCAGCCCGTATTTCATTTCAAACGGCTGCCCGCGCGGGGATGCTTAACGTCATGCGCGCAGTCGGTCGAAATCGAACGGCACGTGTCGTCGCCGACCGTTTGGATGGTTTGCCGCCGCAGCGGCACGGTGCACTGCGGCACGATTCGACTGACCTGTCGCGCTGCCCCGCTTCGGTGCGCCGGCAGGCGCTCACGGCGCAGCGACGCGTGCCTGTCGGCAGTCACATCGCGCCGCACATGCATGTGCCACAAAGCAGTTTCCGGATGCACACACCGTCGCGCGGATGCGACGCCCGCTGCACGCTTCAACCGGTTTTCGAGCACACGTCGCATCCGGCCCCGTGCCGCGCGACCCGCACCACCCCGATCCGCGTCGCCGCGCTCGCCGAGCGTGCGCATGCGGCGTGACGGCCGGCCGACCCGCCTGGCCCAACTGGAGGAGACGACATGAAGAACGACTTGCCCGAACTGGCCCCGCAAGCCCTGCCGTCGGTCGATGCGCTGACGGCGCTGCTGCGCGACCAGCGCGCGGCCTACCTGCGCGCGCCGTATCCGGCATGGGAAACGCGCGTGCAGCACCTGCGCGCGCTGCGCACGATGCTGATCGACCATGCGGATGCCCTCGCCGAAGCGATCAGCGCCGATTTCGGTCATCGCGCGAAGCAGGAAGTGCTGCTGTCGGAAATCTGGATGGCGAAGGAAGAGATCGACGACGCGCTCAAGCACGGCAAGCGCTGGATGAAGCCGATGCGCAAGCCGATGAACAAGTGGCTGCGCCCGGCGCGCGCGAAGGTGATGCCGCAGCCGCTCGGCGTGGTCGGCATCGTCGTGCCGTGGAACTACCCGGTGCTGCTCGCTGCCGGCCCGCTGATCTGCGCGCTTGCGGCCGGCAACCGCGCGATCATCAAGATGTCCGAACTGACGCCGCGCACGTCGGCGCTGTTCGAGCAGCTCATTGCCAAGACCTTCACGCGCGACCACGTCGCGGTCGTGAACGGCGATGCGGAAGTGGGCGCCGCGTTCAGCGGGCTGCCGTTCGATCACCTGCTGTTCACCGGCTCGACGCACGTCGGCCGCCACGTGATGCGCGCAGCCGCCGACAACCTCACGCCCGTCACGCTCGAACTCGGCGGCAAGTCGCCGGCGATCGTCGGCCCGAACGCGCGCTTCGATGCAGCGGTCGACGCGATCGTCGCGGGCAAGACGCTGAACGCGGGCCAGACCTGCATCGCGCCCGACTACGTGCTGCTGCCGCGCGGCATGGAAGCCGCGTTCATCGAGCGCGCACGCGCCCGGTTCGCGAAGCTGTATCCGGACCTGTCGGCCAACGGCGACTACACGACGATCGTGTCGCCGCGCCACTACGCGCGGCTGCAGCAGCTCGCGAGCGACGCGCAGGCGGCCGGCGCGCAACTGCATCCGCTGTCCGACGCGCAGTCCGATCCCGCATCGCGCCGCTTCGTGCCGTGCGCGGTCACGCAGGTGCCGGCCGCGTCGCAACTGATGCAGGAGGAAATCTTCGGGCCGCTGCTGCCGCTCGTGCCGTACGAACGGCTCGACGAAGCGATCGCCTACGTGAATGCACGCCCGCGTCCGCTCGCGCTCTACCTGTTCGACGAGGACGGCGGCACGATCGACCGCATGATGCGCGAAACGATCTCGGGCGGCGTGTCGATCAACGAAACGCTGATGCACATCGCGTGCGGCAGTTTGCCGTTCGGTGGTGTCGGGGCGAGCGGCATGGGCGCCTATCACGGCTACGACGGCTTCGTGACGTTCTCGAAGATGAAGCCGGTGCTCACGCAGGCGCGCCTGAACACGCGCAACCTGCTCGCGCCGCCGTACGGCAAGCGCTTCGCCGCGCTGATCAAGCTGATGTTGAGGTTCTAGGCGAAACGGGAAACGGGCCGCGCGCAGCGCGCCGCGGCCCGCACATGCATGCCGCGCGGCGACGGTGCCGCGCGCGCCGTCACACGGGCCAGAGCGGCCCTTCCTGCATCGCGCCGATCTGCTCGCGCAACTCGAGCACGCGCGCTTCCCAGTAACGATGCGTGTTGAACCACGGGAACGCGGCCGGAAACGCGGGATCGTCCCAGCGCCGCGCGAGCCATGCGGCGTAGTGGATCAACCGCAGCGTGCGCAGCGCTTCGACGAGATGCAGTTCGCGCGGCTCGAATTCGCAGAAATCCTCGTAGCCGGCCAGCAGGTCCGCCAGCGCGCGCGACGCGCCTTCGCGATCGCCCGGCAGCAGCAGCCACAGATCCTGGATCGCGGGCGCCATCCGGCTGTCGTCGAAGTCGACGAAGTGCGGGCCGGCATCGGTCCACAGCACGTTGCTCGGATGACAGTCGCCGTGCGTGCGCAGCAGGCGGATCTCGCCCGCCCGCCCGAACGCGGCCTCGACGCCTTCGAGCGCGAGGTTCACGGCCGTCTCGTATGCGGGCCGCACATCGTCCGGAATGAAATCGTGCGCGAGCAGGTAGTCGCGCGGCTCATAGCCGAACGTCCTGATGTCGAGCACGGGGCGCGCGACATACGGCTGCGTCGCGCCGACCGCATGGATCCGGCCGATGAAGCGGCCGAGCCATTCGAGCGTGTCACTGCGATCGAGATCGGGCGCGCGGCCGCCGCGCCGCTCGAAGATCGAGAAGCGGAAGCCGTCGAACGCATGCAGCGTGCGGCCGTCGAAGGTACGCGCGGGCACCGCCGGAATCTCGCGCGCGGCGAGTTCGGCGACGAACGCGTGCTCTTCGAGGATCGCTTCGTCCGACCAGCGTGCCGGACGGTAGAACTTCGCGACGACCGGCGGCCCGTCTTCGATACCGACCTGATAGACGCGGTTTTCGTAGCTGTTGAGCGCGAGCAGGCGCCCGTCGGTGCGCAGGCCGGCCGGTATCAGCACGCTGTCGAGCGCGTCGAGCACGCACTCGGGCGTGAGTCCGGCGAACGGCGGGCCGGCGGGAGAAGCGGGAGCGGAAGTGACGTCTTTCATGCCCCGCATTGTGCCGCCAGCCGGGCTGAAAGACGAGCGCCCGGTGCGATGGTGGCGCTTAGTGAAGCGCCGCGCCGGCCGGCAGCACGGATTCGCCGGTGTCGATCAGGTCCTCGAGAAAGAACGGCTCGGTGTTGAGTTCCTTGGACTCGCCCGGTACGCCCGCGTACCAGGTCACCATGGCCATGTCGCCCAGGACGCGCTGGACGATGCCGCGCGCGCCCTTCGGCACCGCGATATGGGTAGTGCAGACAATCGACCCGACATGCATGATGGTTCCCCACTCTTGAATCTTGAAACCCGGCCCGCTGGGGGCCGGCAAATGCACGATCCGCGCGCTCTCGTCGGAGCGTTGCGCGTAATCCCATTGTTCACGGTTTATCGAAGCACGAAAAGAAGAAGAAGCAGGCGAAGTGCCGCGAATTCGTCGAATGTCTCCAATCAACCACTGCGCCGGGGTAGACGCTTGCCCGCCCGGTTACCCCCATCATACCCTGTCGAATGTGACTGGCCGCCGAATCCCCGGCATCACCGCGGCGCGTACGTGGCGGACGCGCCGGGTGCACCGTGAATCCGGTATCGGGTCACCCGGCAATTTCGCGCGACTGCGATTGCCGAATCACGCGACGCCGTCATCACCTTCCCCCTGCCTCGAACGCAGCCCGCACAGCAACGGTTGCTTGCGCATCGCCCTCCGACCTTCGCCATGCGATGCGCCACCGACTTGTGTTGCATCCGATGCAGGCCTTGCGGTACCTTTGATGCTCATTCGCGTTCAAGCGCATTCCGACACGATGCATCCGCTCACGTCCGCCCTCGCAAAATCCCGGCCGCAGTTCGACTCGCGGCCGCAGGCGTGCGCGCATCCGTCGGTCCTTCCTCCTCCTGTCGCACCGCCGCTCGTCGGCGCCGCGCCGCCCCCTCCGGCGGCACGCGCCGGCTGACCAGCCGGCTTTTCGTTTCGTCTTCCATTCGCCCGCAGGCCCGCATTCGTGCGTCGTGACGTACGGCGTGTTGCTGCGCGCGCGGATGGAACATTCCGATCCGTTCGACAGGTGGATTCACATGGTTTCGTTCAAACGCGCGCTCGCCGCGCACGGCGCAACGTCGCTCTTCGTGCTGCTGTGGAGCAGCGGCGCGATCTTCGCTGAACTCGGGCTACGTCACGCCTCCGCGTTCGTCTTTCTCACCGCACGTTTCGCACTGGCATCGCTCGTGCTGCTCGGGCCGGCCCTCCTGCGCAAGCGCTGGCTGCCGCCGCGCGGCGAACGGCGCATGGCCGCGCTGAGCGGCTTGCTGATGATGGGCGGCTATTCGATCTTCTACCTGCTCGCGCTCGAACGCGGGATCGCGCCGGGCGTGCTCGCGACGATCCTCGGCGTACAGCCGATCCTCACGCTCGCGATCGTCGAGCGGCGCTGGCAGCCCGTGCGCATCGCGGGGCTCGCGCTGTCGCTGGCCGGTCTCGCGCTCGTCGTGTTCCGCGGCACAGGAGACGGCGGCCTGTCACTCGCGGGCATCGCGTGCGCGCTCACCGCGCTCGTCGCGCTGACCGCCGGCTCGTTGCTGCAAAAGCGCGTACGTGCGGCGCCCGCCGACGTGCTGCCGCTGCAGAATGCGATCGGCCTCGCGCTGTGCGTGGCGATCGTGCCGTTCCGGCCGGTGTCGTTCGACCTGAGCTGGGCCTTCGTGATCCCGCTGCTGTGGCTCGGCATCGTGATTTCGGTGATCGCGCAACTGCTGTTCTACCGGTTGATGCAGCGCGGCGATCTCGTCAACGTGACGAGCCTGTTCTATCTCGTGCCCGTCGTCACCACGCTGATGGATGCCGCGTGGCTCGGCAACCGGCCCGAGCCGCTCGCGCTCGCCGGCATGGGCGCGATCATCGCGGGGCTCGCGCTCGTGTTCCGCGCGCCGGCCGCCCGCGTGCAACCCGACCGCGCATGAGCGGGCGTGCCGCCGCGCCCGCGGGGGCGGCGGCACGCATCGGACACATACGACGAATCCGCAAAAATCGAAAGGCGCGAGAAAGATACGCGCAAGGCGTTCGTCTAACTTGCGGGAAAAGTGCGCGATTCACGGGGCTTTCCGCTGATTTTTAATGGTTCGGATAGCGAAAAGCGCTGCCGGTTGCCTATACTCGAGTTGACCGCCCCGCTCGCAATCGGGCCGGAACCATACTAGAAACACCCGGCATGGGGCCGGAGCAAGCGTGCACGCGCCCGCTCCGGTCGACCTTGGAGACACGCATGACGACCTACTTCACGATCGGCGACTTCATCCTGTTGATTCCGATGGCGCTGGCCGGAGCGCTATTTCTCGGCGCGGTGCCGTGCGCAACTGAATTCCGCCATAACCTGCTGCGCGTGCTGGGTGTCATTCTCGGCGTCGGCGTCGCGGTATTGCTCGTCGAAGGCCTGCCTGCGCTGATCTAGCGGCGCACCATCCGTGCGTGACGTGCATCGCTGCACTGCAGCGATGCGATGGGCTGCGCACAAGCCATTGATACGGCAGGCGATGTTTCGCATGCCGTATCGACTCCCGGTCAGATCGCCTGATCGGTGGACGGCTTTTCCCACAGATTGATGCCGCCTTCCGTCGCGTAACGATCGATCTCCGCGAGCTCTTCCGCCGAGAATTCGAGGTTCTTCAATGCGCCGACGTTTTCACGCACCTGCTCCGCGCGGCTCGCGCCGATCAGCGCGGACGTCACGCGGCCGTTGCGCAATACCCAGGCGAGCGCCATCTGCGCGAGGCTCTGCCCGCGCCGTTCGGCGATCGCGTTGAGCTTGCGCACATGGTCGAGGTTGTCCGCGCTCAGGTGATCCTGCTTCAGCGAGCCGCCGCCCGGCTTGTTAACGCGCGCGTCGGCCGGCACGCCGTTCAGGTACTTCGACGTGAGCAGCCCCTGCGCGAGCGGCGTGAACGCAATGCTGCCCGTGCCGATCTCGTCGAGCGTGCCGAGCAGTTCGGTTTCGACCCAGCGATTCAGCAGGTTGTACGACGGCTGGTGGATCAGCAGCGGCACCTTGTACTGCGCGAGCAGCCCGGCCATCTCGCGCGTCTTCGCCGCCGAGTACGACGAAATGCCGATGTAGAGCGCCTTGCCCTGCTGCACGGCGGATGCGAGCGCGCCCGCCGTTTCCTCGAGCGGCGTGTGCGCGTCGAAGCGGTGCGAATAGAAGATGTCGACGTAGTCGAGCCCCATCCGCTGCAGGCTCTGGTCGAGGCTCGCGAGCACGTACTTGCGCGAGCCGCCGCCGCTGCCGTACGGCCCCGGCCACATGTCCCAGCCGGCCTTCGTCGAGATCAGCAACTCGTCGCGATACGGCCGGAAATCTTCCTTCAGCAACCGGCCGAAGTTGGTTTCCGCGCTGCCGTACGGCGGCCCGTAGTTGTTCGCGAGGTCGAAGTGGTTGATGCCGAGGTCGAACGCGGTGCGCAGGATGTCGCGCTGCGTCGAGATCGGCGTCGAGTCGCCGAAGTTGTGCCACAGGCCGAGCGACAGCGCGGGCAGTTTGAGCCCGGATTTGCCGCAGGTGCGGTATTGCATGTCGGCATAACGTTCGGAAGCTGCTTCGTAGGCCATGAGTCGGTTCCGTCAGGACATCGGGAGAAGGGACGCGCGCCGGCCGCGCTTGCGGCGCGGCGGCGGCGAAGGAGTCATACGACGACTATGGTAGCGAAAGCGGCCGGAACGCGCTCGCCGGCGCGACGATGGACGCGGCCGCGGCCGTCGCCTACACTGCGGCGTCTCGAATCACCGTTTCTGCGAGGTTGGTATGTCCCGGGTCATCTCGGTTGCGCTGCTCGTCGGCGGCGTCGTGCTGCTGTATTTCGGCGGCCAGTCGTTCCATTCGATCAACGACAACGTGTCGCGCTTCTTCACCGGTTCGCCCGCGACGAAGACGATCCTGCTGATCGTGGGCGGCGCCGTCGCATCGTTCATCGGCCTGATCGGCCTCGCGATGCCGGGCGGCAAGCGCTGAGCGCGCAGCCGCGCGATGCACGCACGGCCCCGTCATACGCTCGGGCCGCGCCAAACGCAACGGGCGGCCAGGCCGCCCGTTGTTCCATGCATCCGCGATGCGCTGCATCGCGTCATCACCGCGGCCTTGAAGGCCGCCCGCTGCGCGCCTAGAACGGCACTTCCGATTTCGCTGCCGAGCGCGTGCCGGGCACCGGCCGGTTGCTCGCGCCGTGATACGTGTACACGAGCGAGAACTTCACCTGGTCGGAACGGTTCTGCCCGGCCGAATGCAGCGTGTTGCTGTGGAAGAACACGACGTCGCCCGTCTGCAGCGACGGGCACGTGGCCGCATCGATCATCTTCCGGTTCTCCGGCAGGTCGCTGCGGAAGAACTTCGCATCGTCGAACGCCTCGGGCCCGAATTCGGCCGTATGCGACCCCGGTACGAGCCACAGGGCGCCGTTCTCGTTCGTTTCCGGCCCGAGCGCGAGCCACACCGACACCATGTCCGGACGCTCGAACGACCAGTAGCGGAAATCGCGATGCCAGCCGGTCAGGCTGCCGTACGCGGGATGCTTGGTCATCATGCAGTTGTGATGCGCGCGCGACAGCACCGGTTCTTCGCCGAAATACTCGCGCATCCACGCGCCGATTTCGGGTGCGATCGCGCGCTCGGCGAAGGCCGGATCACGCGAGTACGCGTCGAGCAGCCGCCGCACCGTATGCCCGCCCGGCGCATGCTTGGACTCGGGCGCGCCCGGATAGCGCAGGTCCGCCTCGAACTCGATCGGCTCGGCCGCCTCCCGCAACTGGCGCTCCGCGACCTGCCTGAGCGCCGCGCACTGCTCGTCGCTGACGAGGCCACGCGCGACGACGAAGCCGCGCTCGCGCAATTCCGCGACTTGCGCGCGGATCGATTCCGACTGCAATGGAGACGACATGGGATGCCAGACGCTTATTGTGTGAATGTGACGATTGTAAATCGGCGCCGGATGCCGCGAACAGCACCATTGTCGTGCGCAGGGGCATGCCAATCGCGAATTTGATCCGGCTCAAGGGAACTGTGCGGCGCGGCGCCGGCCTCAGCGACAGGCGGTATGCGGCACACGCCTTGTGGCACAAGGGTTTATCGCGACTTTTGCCCGTCATGAATCCCCTGTAGCCTGTCGCGGCCTGTCAATTCTGGCGGGCGCGGCGCGCAGCGGGCTTCGGTAAGATCCGTTGCGCAATCCGAGGCCGTTCATACCAGTGCGCTCCCAAGGGCGCCATCCATACAAGCGAAGCATCGTTCACATGCCATTCCGTCTGACTTCCCGTCTCAGCCGCGCTGCGAAGCGCGTCGTGCCGCCCGCTCCTGCCCGCTCGCTGCGCCATCACCGCGCACGCACGCAGGCGCTGGCCGAGCGCACGCCCGCCCATAGCCGGCTGGACGGCATCCGTGCGTGGTTCCACGCATTTTTCTCGATGATGAGCACGCAAGCGTTCTCGCGCCGTGCCGGCCTGCGCTCGCTGCTGCAGAAGCCGTCGTCGCTGCGCGCGCTCGCGCTGCGCCGCACGCTCGGCCCGCAGCGCCGCGTCAACCGCCCGCGCCGCCTCGCGGCCAGCAACGGCTGGTTCGGGTTCGGCGCACGCTGAGCACACGCCGGCGGGCACCGCCGCGCGACGATCGCCGTCGCGCCGCTGCCCGCGCCGTTGCCCGATCGCCGCGGCGATCGGAACGCATAAAAAAACCCCGGCAATGCCGGGGTTTTTCATTTGAGGCGAACGACGCTTACGCGACGCGTGCCGTCGGCTCGACGCCGGCCGCTTCGGCCAGCGCGAGCGCCTTGTCGGTCGCTTCCCACGAGAATTCCGGCTCTTCGCGGCCGAAGTGACCGTAAGCCGCGGTCTTCTCGTAGATCGGGCGCAGCAGGTCGAGCATCTTGATGATGCCCTTCGGACGCAGGTCGAAATGCTCGCGCACGAGCTTCGTGATCACCGCATCCGACACGCGGCCCGTGCCGAACGTGTTGACCATCACCGAGGTCGGCTCGGCCACGCCGATCGCGTACGACACCTGGATCAGCGCGCGCGACGCGAGGCCGGCGGCGACGATGTTCTTCGCGACGTAGCGGCCTGCGTATGCAGCCGAACGGTCGACCTTCGACGGATCCTTGCCCGAGAACGCGCCACCGCCGTGCGGGGCGGCACCGCCGTACGTGTCGACGATGATCTTGCGGCCGGTCAGGCCGCAGTCGCCCTGCGGGCCACCGATCACGAATCGGCCGGTCGGGTTCACCAGGAACTTGATGTCGCCCTTGATCAGGTCGGCCGGCAGCGTCGGCTTGATGATTTCCTCGATCACGGCTTCGCGCAGCGCCGGCAGCTCGATGTCCGGTGCGTGCTGCGTCGACAGCACGACGGTGTCGATCGAATCGGGCTTGCCGTCGACGTAGCGGACCGTCACCTGCGACTTCGCGTCCGGGCGCAGCCATTGCAGGCGGCCGTCGCGGCGCAGGCTGGCCTGGCGCTCGACGAGGCGGTGCGACAGGTAGATCGGCAGCGGCATCAGTTCCGGCGTTTCATCGCACGCGTAACCGAACATCAGACCCTGGTCGCCCGCGCCCTGGTCGAGGTTGTCGTCGTGTGCGCGATCGACGCCCTGGGCGATGTCCGGCGACTGCTTGTCGTACGCGACGAGCACCGCGCAACCCTTGTAGTCGATGCCGTAGTCGGTGTTGTCGTAGCCGATGCGCTTGATCGTGTCGCGCGCGATCTGGATGTAGTCGATGTTGGCCGTCGTGGTGATTTCACCGGCCAGCACGACGAGACCCGTGTTGCACAGCGTTTCCGCCGCTACGCGGGAATACTTGTCCTGCTCGAGGATGGCATCGAGGATCGCGTCCGAGATTTGGTCCGCGACTTTGTCCGGATGGCCTTCAGAGACGGATTCGGACGTGAAGAGATAATCGTTTGCCACTTTTTCAGGCTCCTGTGTGGTTACGGTTGGTTTCACGTAGCCAGCTTCGTTGGGCCTGAAGCGGCGACGCTTTAGCGGATTACCAGGACCGGGCAGCGCGTGTCACGCTAACCGGCTTCGCCCCGCAAGTTGTCAGTTAACTCGGCGAAGCCCGTATTATAGCGGCTTTCCTGAATTGTCACAGAGCGCCGCCCGTGCTGCATCTTCCGCTGTCTCACCACCCTGTTTGCAAAGCGCCGGCCAGCCGGTCCCACGGAGGTTTCGCATGCTAGGTCGTCTAGCCACGCACCTCGCCATTGGCTTGCTGAAACTGCTCGCCCTGTTGCCGTACGGCCTGACCGCACGGTTCGGCGATGGTCTCGGCTGGCTGCTCTACAAGATCCCCAGCCGGCGAAAGCGCATCGTACACACCAATCTGAAACTCTGCTTCCCTGACTGGAGCGACGAACGCCGCGAGGAAATTGCCGGGCAGCATTTCCGCCATGCGATCCGCAGCTACGTCGAACGCAGCGTGCAGTGGTTCGGCTCGGAGAAAAAGCTCGCGAAGCTGATCCAGGTCGACAGCGCGGTCGACCTCGACGATCCGGACCTGCCGCCGACGCTGTTCCTCGGCCTGCATTTCGTCGGCATCGAGGCCGGCTCGATCTGGCTGAACCGTTCGCTGCATCGCCGCTGCGGGTCGCTCTACCAGCCGTTCTCGAACGCGGTGCTCGAGGAAGAGGCGAAGAAGGCGCGCGGGCGTTTCGACGCCGAGATGGTCGGCCGCGCGGACAGCGCGCGCGTCGTGCTGCGCTGGCTGCGCGACCGCAAGCCGGTGATGCTCGGCGCCGACATGGACTACGGGCTGCGCAATTCGACGTTCGTGCCGTTCTTCGGCGTGCCCGCGTGCACGCTGACGGCGGTCGGCCGGCTCGCGAAGACGGGCCGCGCGCAGGTCGTGCCGTTCATCGGCGAGGTGCTGCCGAACTACAAGGGCTACCGTCTGAAGGTATTCAAGCCGTGGGATCACTACCCGACCGGCGACGACGATCTCGACGCGCGGCGGATGAATGCATTCCTCGAGGAACAGATTCCGCTGCTGCCCGAGCAATACTATTGGGTCCACAAGCGCTTCAAGACGCGCCCGAACGGCGAGCCGAGCCTGTACTGAGCCATGCTCGCGGGCGCGTTCACGTGCGTGCCCGCGCTCTCGCTATCTTGGGCACGCCTTTCGCGCGCGCCTGCCACAAGTCGTAAGCGGATTGCTGGGCGAGCCACAGATCCGCGCGACCGCCGTTCTCCTCGCCAAGCCACGCCTCGATGCGCAACGCCATTTCCGGCGAGATCCCCGCATGACCATGCAGAATGCGCGACAACGCCGCACGCGTGACGCCGAGTTGCGCCGCGGCCTCGGTGACGGTCAGGCCGAATGCCGGCAGCACGTCGTCGCGCAGCGCTTCGCCCGGATGCGGCGGATTGAAGATGCGAGTCATCGCTTGAATCACCTCAGTGGTAGTCCTGGTAATCGACCAGGACGGCATCGGCGCCGTCGAAACTGAACGTCAGACGCCAGTTGCTGCTCACGCTCACCGCGAAATGGCCGTCCAGTCCACGGGCAAGGCCGTGAAACCGCCAGCCCGGCACGTTCATGTCGAGCGGCCGGCTCGCGACGTCGAGACGTGCAAGCTGGCGTCGTAACCTTGGCGCATGGTCGGGCCGGATGCCGGCCTTGTTCCCGCTCGTGAAAAACGCTTCCAGCCCCTTGTGCTGCCACGACTTGATCATGGATCTCCCACGTTCGAGTCGCGATGCCGACAGCATGGCCCATGCGTATAGCCACACTATACGAATCGCTTGATTGCCTTGTCAATTTGACCTGTACGAAAGTACGCGTCCACGCCATCCCGTGTTTTCGCCAAACCCTGCTGGCACCACGACAGGCCCGTCACACCGCATCAATCTGCCCGTCTATCGCACACGCGACCAGTCGACCGATCGACAGATGCGCCCCATTTCGCCCCCACCCGCCCCCGCCCGCGCAGGACGCCCCTGTCGGCTGCATGTATCATTTGCGGTTGAGATCAGCACGACGAACGAGGCCGCCCGGCATGGCGCGGCGTCGCGCGCGCCGCGCTGACCGCTTGTTCGCCATGGAAATCCGGACCCAGTGAAACTCTCGTTCACCAAGATGCACGGCGCGGGCAACGACTTCGTCGTGCTCGACGGCTATTCGCGCGCGTTGCCGCCGCTCACCGAAGCGCAGGTGCGTGCGCTCGCCAACCGCCACTTCGGCATCGGCGCCGACCAGCTGCTGCTCGTCGAGAAACCGACCGTCGACGGCGTCGATTTCAAGTACCGGATCTTCAATTGCGACGGCGGCGAAGTCGAACACTGCGGCAACGGTGCGCGCTGCTTCGTGAAGTTCGTCAGCGACCGCGGCCTGACCGACAAGCGCAGCGTGCGCGTGCAGGTGATGAAGGGCCTGATCACGCTGACGATGCAGGACAACGGCGAAGTCGTCGTCGACATGGGTGCGCCCGTGTTCACGCCGGCGCAGGTGCCGTTCGACGCAGCGGGCCTCGACGGCCGCACCGAGGGGCGCGACACGCTGTGGCCGCTCGACGTCGGCGGTGCGACGCGCTGGATCTCGACGGTCACGATGGGCAACCCGCACGCGGTGCAGGTCGTCGACGATGCCGAAGCGTATCCGGTGCTCGAAGAAGGCCCGCTGATCGAGCACCACGCGCGCTTCCCGGAGCGCGTGAACGCCGGCTTCATGCAGATCGTGTCGCGCAGCGAAGTGAAGCTGCGCGTGTACGAACGCGCGGCGGGCGAGACGCTCGCGTGCGGCACCGGCGCGTGCGCGGCGGTCGCGGCCGGCATCCGGCGCGGCCTGCTCGATTCGCCGGTGACCGTGCACACGCACGGCGGCACGCTGACGATCAGCTGGGACGGCGCGCGCGACGAAGCCGCCGCGCTGATGATGGCCGGGCCCGCCACGACCGTGTTCGAAGGCGAGATCGACCTGCCCGCCTGACCCTGCAACGTCCTTGATAACTGAACGCTCCCGCCACATGAACGATCGCGAAGTCGCCGACTACCTGCTCGCCAATCCCGAATTCTTCGCGCAGCACGCCGAGCTGCTCGCGACGATCCGCCTCGCGAACCCGCACGGCAAGGCCGCGATCTCGCTGCAGGAGCGGCAGATGGAGATGCTGCGCGACAAGAACAAGCATCTCGAGCGCCGGCTCGCCGAACTCGTGCGCTACGGCCACGAGAACGACAGCCTGTCCGCGAAGTTCAGCCGCTGGACCGCACGCGTGATCGCGGAACGCGATCCGTACGCGCTGCCGCGCACGATCGCCGACGGCATCGCCGAAGTCTTCGACGTGCCGCAGACGGCGCTGCGCGTGTGGGATGTCGCCGACACCTACTCGCAAGCCGACTTCGCGCGCCAGGTCGGCGAGGAAGTGCGCCTGTTCACGAACGGGCTGTCGACGCCGTACTGCGGGGCGAACACGGGCTTCGAGGCCGCGCAGTGGCTCGCGCCCGCGGTCGCCGCCCCGGCCGCGAATGCGGCGGAAGGCGCGGAAGCCGCGTCTTCCGCCGGCGACGGCTCGGCCGCATCGGTCGCGCTGCTCGCGCTGCGTGCGCCGCTCGCCGGCAACGATGCGCCCGCGTTCGGCCTGCTCGTGCTCGGCTCGCCCGACCCGCGCCGCTTCCACGACGGGATGGCCACCGACTTCCTCGCGCAGATCGCGACGCTCGCGAGCGCCGCGCTCACGCGCCTGCTGCCGCACTGATCCTGCCGCACGCGATGACAGACGATCCGATCGCCGCCTACCTGTCGAACCTGAAGCACGTCAGGCAGCTGTCGGAACACACGCTGCGCGGCTACACGCACGAACTCGACGAGCTGAAGAAGCTCGCGAACGGCCGGCCGCTCGACGCGCTGACGGCCGCCGACATGCGCGGCGCAGTCGCGCGCGCACATTCGGGCGGGCTGTCCGCCCGGTCGATCTCGCACCGGCTGTCCGCGTGGCGCGCGTTCTACCGCTGGCTCGCGCAGCGCGTCGAGATGCCCGCGAACCCGGTCGCCGCGGTGCGCGCACCGAAACGCGCGAAGACCTTGCCGAAGGCGCTGTCGGTCGACGATGCATCGGCGCTGATGGACGCGCCGCTCGCCAACACGACCGAAGGCATCCGCGATCACGCGATTCTCGAGCTGTTCTATTCGTCGGGGCTGCGCCTTGCCGAGCTGATCGGTCTCGACGTGATGTACACGCAGGCCGACGGCTACCGCTCGACCGGCTGGCTCGACCTCGCCGAAGCCGAAGTCACCGTGCGCGGCAAGGGCAACAAGGAGCGCAAGGTGCCGGTCGGCCGCAAGGCGATCGATGCGCTGAATGCATGGCTCGCGGTGCGCGGCGAATTCGTGAAGCACGATCCGCATCCGCTGTTCGTGTCCGTGCGCGGCAACCGGATGTCGCCGGGCGTCGTGCGCGAGCGCGTGAAGCGCGCGGCACTCACCGCGGGCATCCCCGCCAACGTTCATCCGCACGTGCTGCGCCATTCGTTCGCCACGCACGTGCTGCAGTCGAGCGGCGACCTGCGCGCGGTGCAGGAGCTGCTCGGCCACGCGAGCGTCTCCGCGACGCAGGTCTACACGTCGCTCGACTTCCAGCATCTCGCGAAGATTTACGACAGCGCGCACCCGCGCGCGAAGAAGCGCGACTGACGCGCGTCCCGTGTTACCCGCCGCGCGCGGCGACCGGCCACGGCCGGCTTCGCGCACGGCCCATTTCGATCTCATCATGCAAACCGTCACCCTCAAGCCGTCCAAGGAAAAATCGCTGCTGCGCCGCCATCCGTGGATCTACGCCAATGCGATCGACCGCGTCGACGGCAAGCCCGCGCCCGGCGCGACCGTGATCGTGCGCGCGCACGACGGCCGCTTCCTCGCGCGCGGCGCGTACAGCCCGCAATCGCAGATCCGCGTGCGCGTGTGGAGCTTCGACGAGAACGAGCCGATCGACCACGCGTTCTTCAAGCGCCGCGTGCAGCGCGCGGTCGCGCACCGCACGACGATGGTGTCGGGCACGGGTGCGGTGCGGCTCGTGTTCGGCGAAGCCGACGGGCTGCCGGGGCTGATCGTCGACTATTACGTCGCGGACACCGCCGAAGCCGGCGCCGCGCCGCGCGGCCAGCTCGTCTGCCAGTTCATGGCCGCGGGCGTCGAGGCGTGGAAGGACGCGATCGTGAAGGCGCTCGTCGGCGCGACGGACTGCCCGAACGTGTACGAGCGCTCGGACGTATCGATCCGCGACAAGGAAGGGCTCGAACAGACGACCGGCGTGCTGGCCGGCGATGCGCCGCCCGCGACGCTGATCTCGACCGAAAACGGCGTGCGCTATCACGTCGACGTACCGAACGGCCACAAGACGGGCTTCTACGTCGACCAGCGCGACAACCGCGCGCTGGTGGCGCAGTACGCGGCCGATCGCGACGTGCTGAACTGCTTCTGCTACACGGGCGGCTTCTCGCTCGCCGCGCTCAAGGGCGGCGCGAAGCGTGTCGTATCGATCGACTCGTCGGGCGATGCGCTCGCGCTCGCGCAGCAGAACGTCGTCGCCAACGGCTTCGACGCCGAACGCGCGACCTGGCTCGACGCCGACGCCTTCAAGACGCTGCGCCGCCTCGTCGACGAAGGCGAGCGTTTCGACCTGATCGTGCTCGATCCGCCGAAGTTCGCGCCGACGCGCGACAGCGTCGATCGCGCGGCGCGCGCATACAAGGACATCAACCTGAGCGGCTTCAAGCTGCTGCGTCCGGGCGGCCTGCTGTTCACGTACTCGTGCTCGGGCGCGATCGACATGGACCTGTTCCAGAAGATCGTCGCGGGTGCGGCCGCCGACGCGAAGGTCGACGCGCGCATCCTGAAGCGGCTCGGCGCGGGCGTCGATCACCCGCTGCTCGCCGCCTTCCCGGAAGGCGAATATCTGAAGGGCCTGCTGTTGCAAATCGTCTGATCGCCCCGATCTACGCGCGTAACCGTCCGCCGGCCGCGCGCGTGCGCCCGGCGGATCCGCGCTCCCGCCTGTCGTTCGGACGACGGGCGAGGGCTTGACAGGTATGTTTCAATGGATGGTTGTGCGCCCCGGCTGGCAAAGCCCCGGGCGCGACGCACATCCTGGTTTTGACCCCGATTCACGAACCACAGGCGATTGACATGGCCACTCCCGTCACCATCCTCACCGGCTTCCTCGGCAGCGGCAAGACGACGCTGCTCAAGCGCATCCTGAACGAACAGCACGGCATGAAGATCGCCGTGATCGAGAACGAGTTCGGCGAAGAGAACATCGACAACGAAATCCTCATCCAGGATTCGAACGAGCAGATCATCCAGATGAGCAACGGCTGCATCTGCTGCACGATCCGCGGCGACCTCGCGCGCACGCTCGGCGAGCTCGCCGCGAAGAAGCGCGAAGGCAAGCTCGACTTCGACCGCATCGTGATCGAAACCACCGGCCTCGCGAACCCGGGCCCGGTCGCGCAAACCTTCTTCATCGACAGCGAGATCGCCGACGATTTCCTGCTCGACGCGGTCATCACGCTGGTCGACGCGAAGCACGCGAACGCGCAGCTCGACGAGCACGAAGTCGTGCAGCGCCAGGTCGGTTTCGCCGATCGCCTGTTCATCACGAAGTCGGACCTGGTCGACGACCAGACGGTGGCCGGCCTCAAGCATCGCCTGATGCACATGAACCCGAAGGCCGCGATCAAGGTCGTGAACTTCGGCGAAGCGGACATCAAGGAAATCTTCGACCTGCGCGGCTTCAACCTGAACGCGAAGCTCGAGATCGACCCCGACTTCCTCGCCGAAGACGATCACGCGCACCACCACCACGATCACGACCATGATCACGATCACGCCAGTTGCGACCACGATCACGGTCAATGCGCGCACGATCACGACCACGGCCACCACCATCACCACCACGCGCACCACGACGACAAGATCAAGTCGTTCGTGTACCGCAACGACCGTCCGTTCGACCCGAACAAGCTGGAAGACTTCCTCGGCGGCATCCTGCAGATCTACGGCGAGCGGATGCTGCGCTACAAGGGCGTGCTGTACATGAAGGGCGTCGACCGCAAGGTCGTGTTCCAGGGCGTGCACCAGATGATGGGCAGCGACCTCGCGTCGAAGTGGCTGCCGGTCGAGAAGAAGACCAACAAGATGGTGTTCATCGGCGTCGACCTGCCGCAGGACCTGATCACCGACGGCCTCGACGCCTGCCTCGCCTGACGCGCGCGGGCAACCGCCGCACACGCCGCCGCGAGGCCGCCTCGCAGGCGGCTGCGGCGGCCGCGGGGCGCCCTTTTCGGGCAGGGTTTCGCCGTCATCGCTTTTTCGCGATTTGCGCGTTATATTTTCTAGATATTGGCGCAGCCGACGGGGATCGACCCGATACGGCGCCCGCTTGCGATTCAGTTACAATACGTGCCCGCTGGAGTACGGCAACAAACAGGCCCGGTTCTTGCTGAACCAGTTTTCCGGGCATCGCAACCGCGCCGGATCGCCAATCCGCCTCCCGGCCGCGGCCGATGCGATGTGCCGCGCAGCACACCGGTTCGCAGCGCGCGCAACTCCGCGCCAGGCCTATCCTGGTATTTGAGAACCGGTTTTCCAGAGGCTTTCGGCCCCGCGGCGGCAAATCGCAAATGATTGCAAGGGCGGTTGCGGGTAATCCCAAAGTGCAGGCAATATCTATCGATTTGCCGCACATTGAAGAAGCAAGCAGATGACGAAGAAACTCTTGACCGAAGCCGAAATCCTGAAGATGAGCGACAAGGATTACATGAATGAGGATCAGCTCGCCTTCTTCAAAAATCGGCTCGAACAGTTGCAGGCGGACATCCTCAAGAATGCAGGCCAGACGACCGAGAACCTGCGCGAGACGGTGATCGTGCCCGATCCCGCCGATCGCGCGACGATCGAGGAAGAGCACGCGCTCGAACTGCGTACGCGCGATCGCGAACGCAAGCTCCTCAAGAAGGTTCAGCAGTCGCTCGCCCGCATCGATTCCGGCGATTACGGCTGGTGCGAGGAAACCGGCGAGCCGATCGGCATTCCGCGCCTGCTCGCGCGTCCGACCGCCACGCTGTCGCTCGAAGCGCAAGAGCGCCGTGAGCTGCGCCAGAAGCTGTTCGGCGACTGATCGAGCGGCGTTCCGCTCAGACACGCTGCTTCCCGAAAGCGCGCGGCCTGCCGCGCGCTTTTTGTTTTTCCGGCACCGGTTCCCCGCCGGCCGCCGGCCGCCGATTTGCCCACCCCGCCTCTTGATATCCCGGCGCCCGCCCTAAAATGAAACGGACGCGCGCCGGGCCGCTTCCCGGCGCACTGCGAGTTACGCGGCGGCGCCTCGCGCCCCCCGACTCTTCCCCGTTTTTCTCAAGGAACGCAGATGGAGCAATTTCACGGCACGACCATCGTTTCGGTCCGGCGCGGCGACAAGGTCGCGCTCGGCGGCGACGGCCAGGTAACCCTCGGCAACATCGTCATGAAGGGTGGCGCGCGGAAAGTGCGGCGGATCTACAACAACCAGGTGCTGGTCGGATTCGCGGGCGGCACCGCCGATGCGTTCTCGCTGCTCGACCGCTTCGAGGCGAAGCTCGAGAAGCACCAGGGCAACCTGACCCGTGCGGCCGTCGAGCTCGCGAAGGACTGGCGCACCGACCGGATGCTGCGTCGCCTCGAGGCGATGCTGATCACGGCCGACGCCACCACCACGCTCGTCATCACCGGCAACGGCGACGTGCTCGACCCCGAAGAAGGCATCTGCGCGATCGGCTCGGGCGGTGCGTATGCGCAGGCGGCAGCCCGCGCGCTCGCGGAGAACACCGAGCTGTCGCCGCGCGAGATCGTCGAGAAGTCGCTCGAGATTGCCGGCGACATGTGCATCTACACGAACCACAACCGCATCATCGAAACGATCGAGTAAGGACCGCACCATGAGCACCATGACCCCTGCCGAGATCGTCTCGGAACTCGACAAGCACATCATCGGCCAGGCGAAGGCGAAGAAGGCCGTCGCGGTCGCGCTGCGCAACCGCTGGCGCCGCCAGCAGGTCGCCGACCCGCTGCGCCAGGAAATCACGCCGAAGAACATCCTGATGATCGGGCCGACGGGTGTCGGCAAGACCGAAATCGCACGCCGCCTCGCGAAGCTCGCGGATGCGCCGTTCATCAAGATCGAAGCGACCAAGTTCACCGAAGTCGGCTACGTCGGCCGCGACGTCGACAGCATCGTGCGCGACCTGATCGAGATCTCGGTCAAGCAGACGCGTGAAACCGAGATGCGCAAGGTGCGCAGCAAGGCGACCGACCAGGCGGAAGACCGCATCCTCGATATCCTGCTGCCGCAACCGCGCGCGGTGGGCTTCGGCGGCAACGCCGAGCACGCGAACGACGACAACAACGTGACGCGCCAGACGTTCCGCAAGCGCCTGCGCGAAGGCCAGCTCGACGACAAGGAAGTCGAGCTCGATCTCGAGCAACCGTCGGCCGGCATGGACATCATGGCGCCGCCGGGGATGGAAGAGATGACCGAGCAGATCCGCTCGATGTTCTCGAACCTCGGCAGCGGCAAGAAGCAGCGCCGCAAGGTGAAAATCAAGGAAGCGCTGAAGCTGCTGACCGACGAGGAAGCGGCGAAGATGCTCAACGACGAGGAAGTGAAGACGAAGGCCGTACAGAACGTCGAGCAGAACGGCATCGTGTTCCTCGATGAGATCGACAAGATCACGTCGCGCAACAACGAAGGCAGCGGCGGTGAAGTGTCGCGCCAGGGCGTGCAGCGCGACCTGCTGCCGCTCGTCGAAGGCACGACGGTCAACACGAAGTACGGGATGGTGAAGACCGATCACATCCTGTTCATCGCGAGCGGCGCGTTCCACCTCGCGAAGCCGAGCGACCTGATTCCGGAACTGCAGGGCCGCTTCCCGATCCGCGTCGAGCTCGACTCGCTGTCGGTGAACGATTTCGAGGCGATCCTCGTCGCGACCGACGCAAGCCTCGTCAAGCAGTACCAGGCGCTGCTCGCGACCGAAGACGTGCAGCTCGAATTCGCCGACGACGGCATCCGCCGCCTCGCGGAGATTGCCTATTCGGTCAACGAGAAGACCGAGAACATCGGTGCGCGCCGGCTGTACACGGTGATCGAGAAGCTGCTCGAGGAAGTGTCGTTCTCGGCCGGCAACCATGCGGGCGAATGCGTGACGATCGACGCGAAGTATGTCGATCGCGCACTCGGCGAAGTGGCGCAGGACGAAGACCTGTCGCGCTACGTGCTGTAACGCGCGCGGCGTCGAATGCGAGACGGGTGGCCCGGCGGGCCGCCCGTTTTCATTGGTGCGCCGGGCGGCAGGCAGCCATGCGCCGCCCGTCCGCCTGCGCGATCGCGCGCCGTATCCCGCGGCACGCGTCGTACGGAATCGCCCCCGCCGTGACGACCACGGCGCGGGGCGCCCCGCTTACTGCCGCACAGGCTTCTTCGCGAGCTTGCGCTGCAGCGTGCGGCGATGCATGTTCAGCGCACGCGCGGTCGCTGAAATATTGTTGTTGTTCTCGGCCAGCACGCGCTGGATGTGCTCCCATTCGAGCCGGTCGACCGACAGCACGACCGGATTCTCGAGCGCTTCGTCGGCCTGCACTTCGGTCGCGTTGGTCTGCAGCGCGGCCAGGATCGACTCGACGTTCGCGGGCTTCGCGAGATAGTTGTCGGCGCCTTCCTTCACCGCCTGCACGGCGGTCGCGATGCTCGCGTAGCCGGTCAGCACCAGGATCCGCGCGTCGGGCTGCAGGTCGCACAGCGGCGCGATCAGGCTCAGGCCCGAATCCTCGCCGAGATGCAGGTCGACGGTGATGAACTGGAACTTGCCGCCCGCGGCGAGCCGCAGCGCCGCCTCCTTGTCGTGCGCCTGCTGGACCGCGTAACCGCGCCGCTCGAGGCCGCGCGCGAGCGTGCCCGCGAACACCTCGTTGTCGTCGATCACCAGGAAATTGTTCTCGCTCATGTGGTTTCTCCGTCTACGTGTTGGTTGAGGCGGCCGCTGCCGCGACGCGCACGACCGGCAGCCGCAGCACGGCCCGCGTGCCGCGCGCGGCGGTCGCACCGGCCGGGCGGCTGTCCGGCGTGCCGGTTGTCCGTTCGGCGCCGCGCTGGCCCGCGCGCTGTGCCGATCCCGCCGCGGCGTGACCATTCGCCGCACTGCCCGCCCGCCCGTTGCCGCCCGCCGCGCGCGGCACGACATCGGACAGTTCGATCTCGCCGCCGAGCCGCGCGGCCGCGCTGAACGCGAGATACAGGCCGACCCCGTGCCCGCCCTGCGTGCTGTCGACCGGCATCGCGCCAAGCGACTCGCGCAGCGAGGCCGGAATGCCGGGCCCGTCGTCGCATACCTCGAATTCGATCTTGTCGGCCGCGCCGGCGTGCGCGACCTTCGCGGCCAGCGTCACGCGCTGCGGGCTCGCGCGCGCGGCGTTGTCGAGCAGGATCGTCAGGATCTGGCCGGCCGCGACCGTGTCGTCGAGCGCGACGCCCGCCGGGCGCGCGCCGAGCAATTCGAACTGCACGTGCGGATGCCGCAGGCGCCAGTGCTCGACGAACGTGTCGAGCCAGTCGTCCACCGGCTGGCGGCTCGCGGGCGCGCTCGCGCGGCTGCGCAGGCGCGCCAGCGCCGACGTGCAGAGCGTCATCTGCTCCTCGAGCACCTTCAGGTCGGCCTCGTAGCGGGCCAGCCCCGGATCGTCGCGGGCCGCGTCGCGCAGCTCTTCGGCGAGCATCGCGATCGTCGACAGCGGCGTGCCCATCTCATGCGCGACGGTGGCGGCCTGCACGCCGAGCGCGACCGCCCGCTCGTCGCGCAGCAGGTGCTGCTGCGCCTCGCCGAGCGCCGCATCGCGCTGGCGCAGCGCATTCGACATGCGCGCGACGAACCACGCGATCAGCCCGACGCTGACCATGAAGTTCGCCCACATCCCGGTACGGTAGTAGTCGAACAGGTTCGCGGGATTGTCCATGTTGAGCGGCACCGAGTCGAAGCCGAGCGCCGCGTAGCACGCGACCGCGAACGCCGCGAGCCAGATCATCAGGTGCCACGGCAGCACGGCCGCCGCGATCGCGAGCGAAGGCAGGTACAGCGACACGAACGGATTGGTCGTGCCGCCCGACAGGAACAGCAGCGCGGACAGCGCGCCGAGGTCGACCCACAATTGGCCGAGCAGCTCGAAATTGGTCTCGGGCCGCGCGCGCAGCACGCGCACCCAGGTCAGCGCGTTGAAAACGATTTCGAGCGCGATGACCATCAGCATCGCCGGCAACGGCAGATGCACGCCGAAATAGGTCTGCACGACGCCGATCGTCACGAGCTGGCCGATGATCGCGAGATTGCGGAGCCAGAACAGGTGACTGAGGTTGACGCGCCCGGTGGTGGTGATTCGTTGCATCCGCGCAGTTTACCCGTTTAGCGGGCGGCGCCTCTAGCGGGGCCGGATCGGCACGCGGCGAACGGGACGCCCCACGTGCGCGGCCGATGCGGTCAGCCGGCCGCGCCGGCCATCCGCTGCGCGATCTCGTCGGCCAGGCACTCGGGGCAGCGGCAGCGTGCGCCGGCCGCGGGCGGCGTACCGCCGGGCAAGACCGGCATCGACGCGCACCAGCATTCGAACGGCTGCGTGCGGGCGCCGCAGTCGAAGCTGCGCCCGCAGTGCGGGCAGCGCGCGCGGCGCGGGGCGGAACGGGCGGCGGCGGCGGAATCGGTCATGGCTAAAGCGCTCGAGCGGGCGGGAAGCCGCCCTACGCGACAAGCATAGCGCGGCGAACGGATTTTGCACGCCGGCCGTTCGGCCGAGGGCCATTTCCAATGCACGCGAACCACCTCGCCGCCACCGCCCGCGCAGCACTGCCCGTCGCGCGGCACACATCGCGCCGCGCCATAGCCGGCGGGCCGCCGCGCGCGGTGCGCGGGCCGCGCCGCCGGTGTTCCGGCCCGTCCAAAAACCCGATGCTGCGCTGCGCCACTCCTGTACAATTCGCCGTGTTTCAACCGTTCCCAGCCAGAGCCGCCGCCATGTCCGAGCCCATCGACCTCTCGCAGATCGCCCCCACGCTGAAAGCAGAAATCCTCGCCGAGGCACTGCCGTACATTCGCCGTTACCACGGCAAGACCGTGGTCATCAAATACGGCGGCAACGCGATGACGGAAGAGCGGCTCAAGCAAGGCTTCGCGCGCGACGTGATCCTGCTGAAACTGGTCGGCATCAATCCGGTGATCGTCCACGGCGGCGGTCCGCAGATCGATCACGCACTGAAGAAGATCGGCAAGGCCGGCACCTTCATCCAGGGCATGCGCGTCACCGACGAAGAGACGATGGAAGTCGTCGAATGGGTGCTGGGCGGCGAAGTGCAGCAGGACATCGTGATGCTGATCAACCACTTCGGCGGCCACGCGGTGGGCCTGACGGGCAAGGACGGCGGCCTGATCCACGCGCGCAAGCTGCTGATGCCGGACCGCGACAACCCGGGCCAGTACATCGACATCGGCCAGGTCGGCGAAGTCGAGGCGATCAACCCGGCAGTCGTGAAGGCGCTGCAGGACGACGCGTTCATCCCGGTGATCTCGCCGATCGGCTTCGGTGAAGACGGCCTGTCGTACAACATCAACGCCGACCTCGTCGCGGGCAAGCTCGCCACCGTGCTGAACGCCGAGAAGCTGCTGATGATGACCAACATCCCGGGCGTGATGGACAAGGACGGCAACCTGCTGACCGACCTGTCCGCGCGCGAGATCGATGCGCTGTTCGAAGACGGCACGATCTCCGGCGGCATGCTGCCGAAGATCTCGTCGGCGCTCGACGCCGCGAAGAGCGGCGTGAAGTCGGTGCACATCGTCGACGGCCGGATCGAGCACTCGGTACTGCTGGAAATCCTGACCGAGCAGCCGTTCGGCACGATGATCCGCTCGCATTGAGCAAGCGCAGCAAGACCGCCACACCCGACTTGCCGGCCCCGCTGCGGCGCCGGCGCGTGTCGCGCAGCCGGCCCCGCGCCGGCGCGCCGGTGTGGCTGTTCGATCTCGACAATACCCTTCACCACGCATCGCACGCGATCTTTCCCGAGATCAACCGCGCGATGACGCAGTACATCATCGATGCGCTGCAGGTCGAGCGCGCCGAAGCCGACCGCCTGCGCACCGGCTACACCGAGCGCTACGGCGCCGCGCTGCTCGGCCTCACGCGCCATCATCCGATCGACCCGCACGACTTCCTGCGCGTCGTCCACACGTTTTCCGACCTGCCGGCGATGGTGCGCGCCGAGCGCGGCCTCGCGCGCATCGTCGCCGCGCTGCCGGGCCGCAAGCTGATCCTGACCAACGCGCCGGAGAACTATGCACGCGCGGTGCTGCGCGAGCTGCGCATCGAGCGGCTGTTCGAGCGCGTGATCGCGATCGAGCACATGCGCGACCGCCGCACGTGGCGCGCGAAGCCCGATCACACGATGCTGCGCCGGACGCTGCGCGCCGCGAACGCACGCATGGCCGATGCGATCCTCGTCGAGGATACGCGCGGCCACCTGAAGCGCTACAAGCGTCTCGGCATCGGTACGGTGTGGATCACCGGCCACCTGCCCGGCCATCTGCCGGTTACCGGACGCCCGCACTATGTCGACCAGCGCATTCGTTCGTTAAAATCGCTGCGACTGGGCACACGATCGGGGCGACAAAAATGCAGCCGACTTACCCGCAGGACCAAGCCGTAAAGGAAGACCAGGCCACATCGTCCCGCGCGCGCCCGAAACCGGGCGAGCGGCGCGTGATGATCCTGCAGACGCTCGCGGCGATGCTCGAGGCGCCGAAACCCGAGAAAATCACGACGGCCGCGCTCGCAGCCCGGCTCGACGTGTCGGAAGCCGCGCTGTACCGGCACTTCACCAGCAAGGCGAAGATGTACGAAGGGCTGATCGAGTTCATCGAGCAGGCGCTGTTCGGGCTCGTGAACCAGATCGTCGCGAAGGAGCCGAACGGCGTGCAGCAGGCGCGCACGATCGCGCTGACGATGCTCAACTTCGCCGCCAAGAACCCCGGCATGACACGCGTGCTGACCGGCGAAGCGCTGGTCGGCGAGGACGAGCGGCTCACCGAGCGCGTGAACCAGTTGCTCGACCGCATCGAGGCGACCGTCAAGCAGTGCCTGCGCGTCGCGCGCACGGAGGCGAACGCGCCGCAGGACGGCGCGACGCCGTTCGTACTGCCGGCCGACTACGATCCGGCCGCCCGCGCGAGCCTGCTCGTCAGCTACGTGATCGGCCGATGGCACCGCTTCGCGAAGGGCGGGTTCCAGAAACCGCCCGGCGAACAGGCCGATGCGCATCTGCGGCTGATCCTGCAGTGAGATGACGCGGGCGCGGCGGCTCCGCCCGCGCCCCGAATCCGCGCGCCGCGATTTCCGCTATACTTTGCCGACTGTCGCCCCTCGGGCGGCAGCCAGACACGCGCCGATTTGCTGACTCGATTGCGGGCGCGCGAACCAGCCAGGGCCTTGATTCGTCCTCGCCCCGGCGGTTCACTACAAATGCGGCTAAAGAGGTCGTCAGCCGCGCATCTCCGACTCCGCGCATCGCCGACACCATTTAGCTGCCCAGTCATAAGGCGGAACGAATGGAATCGATCGGCATCGTCGCTCCACAGACCATGCACTTCGCCGAACCGCTGCGCTTGCAAAGCGGCAGCGTGCTCGGCAACTATCAGCTCGTCGTCGAGACGTACGGCGAACTCAACGCCGCGCGCTCGAACGCGGTGCTCGTCTGCCACGCGCTCAACGCGTCGCACCACGTCGCCGGCGTCTACGCGGACGATCCGCGCAGCACCGGCTGGTGGGACAACATGGTCGGCCCGGGCAAGCCGCTCGACACCAACCGCTTCTTCGTGATCGGCGTGAACAACCTCGGCTCGTGCTTCGGCTCGACCGGCCCGATGAGCGTCGACCCGTCGTCCGGCAAGCCGTACGGCGCGAGCTTCCCGGTCGTCACCGTCGAGGACTGGGTGCACGCGCAGGCGCGCGTCGCGGATGCATTCGGCATCGAGCGCTTCGCCGCGGTGATGGGCGGCAGCCTCGGCGGGATGCAGGCGCTCGCGTGGAGCCTGATGTATCCGGAGCGCGTCGCGCACTGCATCGACATCGCGTCGACGCCGAAGCTGTCCGCGCAGAACATCGCGTTCAACGAGGTCGCGCGCTCGGCGATCCTGTCCGATCCCGATTTCCACGGCGGCGACTACTACGCGCACGGCGTGAAGCCGAAGCGCGGCCTGCGCGTCGCGCGGATGATCGGCCACATCACGTACCTGTCCGACGACGACATGGCCGAGAAATTCGGCCGTGCGCTGCGCCGCGCCGACGGCGCGCTCGACGCGTACAACTTCAGCTTCGACGTCGAGTTCGAGGTCGAGTCGTACCTGCGCTACCAGGGCGACAAGTTCGCCGACTACTTCGACGCGAACACCTACCTGCTGATCACGCGCGCGCTCGACTACTTCGACCCGGCCAAGGCGTTCGACGGCAACCTGAAGGCCGCGCTCGCGCACACGCAGGCGAAATACCTGATCGCGAGCTTCTCGACCGACTGGCGTTTCGCGCCGGCCCGCTCGCGCGAGATCGTGAAGGCGCTGCTCGACAACAAGCGCACGGTCAGCTACGCGGAAATCGACGCGCCGCACGGCCACGACGCGTTCCTGCTCGACGACGCGCGCTATCACAACCTGATCCGCGCGTATTACGAACGAATCGCCACCGAGGTGGGTGCATGAACCAGCAAGCGCTGAATTCCCTGTCCGCACGCGCGGACTTCCGCACGATCGCGCGCTGGGTCGAACCGCGCTCGACGGTGCTCGACCTCGGCTGCGGCGACGGCTCGCTGCTCGCACTGCTGATGGAAGAACTGGACGTGACCGGCTACGGGATCGAGCTGAACGACGCGGGCGTGCTCGCGAGCGCGAAGAACGGCATCAACGTGATCCAGCAGAACCTGGAAGACGGCCTGCGCCTGTTCGAGGACCACAGCTTCGACATCGCGATCCTGTCGCAGACGTTGCAGACGATTCACCAGACGGCCGCGATCCTGCGCGAAACCGCGCGGGTCGGGCGCGAATGCATCGTGTCGTTCCCGAATTTCGGCTACTGGCCGCATCGGCTGTCGGTGCTGAACGGCCGGATGCCGGTGTCGAAGTCGCTGCCTTACCAATGGCACAACACACCGAACGTCCGGGTGCTGACGATCGAGGATTTCGAGGCGCTCGCGCCCGAAGTCGGCGTGACGATCCTCGACCGCGTGGTGCTGCACGAAGGCCAACCGATTCGATGGGGAGCGAACTGGCGTGGTAGTCTTGCTGTCTACCGCGTCAAGCGCAGCTGAGCCGGGGAGCCGTTGACGGACGCCGTCGGCCCGCACGCACGTGCGGCCGAGCCGCTGCGCGACCCGCGCCGCCGCCTGCGCTGCCGCCGCAATCAGTCAACGCTATCCAGTTCCAGTCCATGTCGAAAACGCCACACGAGGCGCCCGCACTCACCGCTCACGAGGATCACCCCGGCTGGCGCGCCTACCTGAACACGCACATGCTGATCTGCGTGTTCCTGGGCTTCACGTCGGGTCTGCCCCTCTTCACGCTCGTCTACCTCGTACAGGCCTGGTTGCGCTCCGAGGGCGTGAACCTGAAGGAAATCGGCCTGTTCGCGCTGATCCAGTTCCCGTACACGTGGAAGTTCCTGTGGGCGCCGCTGATGGACCGCTACGTCCCGCGCCTGCCCGGCTGGCGGCCGGGCCGCCGGCGCGGCTGGCTGCTGCTCACGCAGCTGCTGGTCGCGGGCGCGATCGCCGCGCTCGGCTTCGTGTCGCCGCGCGACTCGATCTGGACGGTCGCCGCGCTCACCACGCTCGTCGCGTTCTTTGGCGCAAGCGCCGACATCGTGATCGACGCCTATCGCCGCGAGCTGCTGCGCGACACCGAGCAGGGCCTCGGCAACGCGATCCACGTGAACGCGTACAAGCTCGCCGCGCTAATCCCCGGCTCGCTGGCGCTGATCCTGTCCGACCACCTGCCGTGGGACGTCGTGTTCGCGCTCACCGGCGCGTTCATGCTGCCGGGCATCCTGATGACGCTCGTCGTGCGCGAACCCGAAGTGATCGGCGCGCCGCCGCGCAACCTGCGCGACGCGATCGTGCTGCCGTTCCGCGAATTCATCCAGCGCGACGGCTGGGCCGGCGCGCTGCTCGTCATCGCGTTCATCTTCCTGTTCAAGATCGGCGACACGATGGCCACCACGCTGTCGACGTCGTTTTTCCTCGACATCGGCTTCTCGCGCACCGAGATCGGCATCGTCGCGAAGACCACCGCGCTCGTCGCGAGCGTGGCCGGCGGGATCATCGGCGGCGTCTGGCTCGTGAAGATCGGCATCGGCCGCGGGCTGTGGATCTTCGGCGCGCTGCAGATGGTGTCGACGCTCGGCTTCGCGTGGCTCGCGCAGCTCGGCCCCGGCTCGCCCGTGCTCGCAGTGCTCTACGACTTCACCGTATCGACGAGCCATGCGATCGCGTCAGTGCTGTCGGTGTTCGGCATCGCGGTCACCCCGCAATTCAGCCCGATGACCGTTGCGCTCGCGCTCGTCTACGGCGTCGAAACCTTCACCACCGGCCTGACGATGGCCGCGTTCGTCGCGTACATCGCGAGCACGACCGACCCGCGCTATACGGCCACGCAGTTCGCGCTGTTCACGAGCCTCGCGTCGGTGCCGCGCACGCTCGCGTCGGCCGCGAGCGGCTTCATCGTCGCGAAGATCGGCTGGTTCGACTACTTCATCGTGTGCACCGCGCTCGCGATTCCCGGCATGCTGCTGCTGTTCAAGATCGCGCCGTGGAACGGGACCGCACGCAATGGCGAGGCCAGCCGTGCGCAGTAACGCCCTGCACCGCCTCGCGCGCGTTGCGGCTTCGTTGAGCGTCGGCGCCGCGGCGCTCGCCGCGGGGTTCGCCCATGCGACCGACACCGCCGCGGGCTCCGCGCCGGCCGCGGCTTCACCGCCGGCAAATTCAACGCCCGCCGCCCCCGCCCAGCCGGCCACCGCCGAACCCGCGCAGCCGACCGGCGCCGCCGCGTCGACGAAGGCGTATGCGCAGACCTCGCAGCAGATCCGCTACGGCGACACCATTGCCTTTCGCACGCTGATTCCGTCGCCGCTGCTCGAGCAGCTCACCGCGAACGAATACGCGCAGATCGTGCAGGCCGCCGCCGACAGCAACCGCCTGCTGCCGGCGAACCAGCCGCGCGTGAAGCGCCTGCGCGCGATCGTCGCGAAGCTCGCGCCGTATTCGGTGAAATGGAACGACCGCGTGAAGAGCTGGGCGTGGGACGTCAACGCGATCCGCTCGCGCGACATTCGCCTGACCTGCCTGCCGGGCGGCAAGGTGCTCGTGTACGGCGGCCTGCTCGACCGCGTCCGCCTGAACGACGACGAGCTCGGCGTGCTGCTCGCGCACGGCATCGCGCATGCGCTGCGCGAACACGCGCGCAGCAACTTCAGCGCGACTTCGCAGACGTCGCTGCGCGCGGCCGCGTTGCCGCCGCTGTTCGGCGTCGGCGAACCGCTGCCGCAGGCACTGAACCTCGGCGAACGCCTGCAGTCGCTCCACTACGACCCGACCGACGAGACCGAAGCCGACGTAATCGGCGGCGACATCGCCGCACGCGCGGGCTTCGATCCGCGCGCGGCGATCACGCTGTGGGACAAGCTCGCGGTCGCGACACGCGGCAACAAGGCAACGGGCTTCATCTACACGCACCCGTACAGCACCGCCCGCCGCCAGGACCTGCTGAACCGCCTGCCGGATCTCATGCCGCTGTACGCGAAGGCGGTGGGCAAGCGCGTCGACACGCTGCCCGACTACGCGGGTATCAGCGCACAGCGCCGCAAGGTCGTGCGGCGCTGAGCGCCACGCGCGGCCGATCGCTACGCCACCCTATGCATCCACGTCCGCCGCGACCGGCCGGGTGCCGCTTTCGCGCATCCAGCGCACCTCGTCACCCGGGCTGCGGCCGAACAGCCGCTTGAACTCGCGGCTGAACTGCGACGCGCTCGCATAGCCGACACGCGCGGCCGCCGTGCCGGCGCCGACCCCGTCCTGCACCATCATCAGCCGCGCCTGGTGCAGCCGCGCGGCCTTCACGTACTGCATCGGCGACGTCGCCGTCACGTGCTTGAACTGCGCATGGAACACCGCGAGGCTCATCCCGGCCTCGCGCGCGAGCGTCTCGACGTCGAGGTCGGCCTTCAGGTCCGCATGGATACGCCGCAGCGCCTTCGCGATACGGCCGAAGTGGTGCTGCTGGACGAGCGCCGCGCGGATCGCGTCGCCCTGCGCGCCGGTCAGCACGCGGTACGCGATCTCGCGCATGATCGCGGGGCCCAGCACGCGCGTGTCGTGCGGCGACGCGAGCGTTTCGAGCAGCCGCAGCACGGCGTCGGCCAGCGGTGCATCGAGCGGCGTCGAATCGACGCCGAGCGGCTCGCTGACGGATGCGCCGAGCGTCTCGTCGAGCAGGATCGCGAGCTCGGCGATCACCGCGAGGTCGATGCGGATCGAGATCGCGAGAAACGGCTCGTCCATGCTCGCGAAGGTCTCGCATTCGAACGGCAGCGGCACCGACAGCACCAGATACTGCTGCGCGTCGTAGACGAACGAGCGATCGCCGAGATAGCCGAGCTTGCGCCCCTGGCACACGACGACGATGCTCGGCTCGTACAGCACCGGCATGCGCGGCGCGGGACGGCTCACGCGAATGAAGCGCACGCCGTCGAGCGCCGCCGGCGTGTCGCCGTCGTTCGGCGCGAGACGCGTGTGCAGCTCGATCATGCGGCGCCGCACATGGTCGTCCGAGTCGGCAAAAAGGGGCTGGAAGCTCATCGGCGCGGTCCTGTCCGGCAAGAAAATCTGGCTCGAAATGTAGCACCTTGAAAGCATTTTGGCGGCCGTTGGCGCGCAATTCGAGAGGAATAGGCAAATCTTCCAGACCTTCGTGTATTTCGCCGCGCCGCCGCGCTCCTTACGATGACGTCCTGCCTCGCCGCATCGCCACATGGTGCGACGGCAGTCTGTTTTGCCGGTTATCCATCCCGGACAAGGAGCCCCCTGCATGAGCACTACCTATGCCTACGCAGCGACCGATTCGCAGTCGCCGCTCGCCCCGTTCGAATTCCAGCGTCGCGCGCTGCGCGACCTCGACGTCCAGATCGACGTCCTCTACTGCGGCGTCTGCCACTCGGACCTGCACCAGGCCCGCAACGAATGGCGCAACACGATCTACCCGGTCGTACCGGGCCATGAAATCGTCGGCCGCGTGACCGCGACCGGCCCGCAAGTCTCGCGCTTCAAGGTCGGCCAGCTGGTCGGCGTCGGTTGCCTCGTCGATTCGTGCCGCACCTGCCCGAGCTGCGCCGAAGGTCTCGAGCAGTATTGCGAGAACGGCTTCGTCGGCACCTACAACGGCCAGGATCGCGTGACGGGCGACATCACGTTCGGCGGCTATTCGACGCAGCTCGTCGTCGACGAGGCGTTCGTGCTGCGCGTGCCCGAGACGCTCGATCCGGCCGGCGCCGCGCCGCTGCTGTGCGCGGGGATCACGACCTACTCGCCGCTGCGCCAGTGGAACGTCGGCCCCGGCAAGAAGGTCGGGATCGTCGGTCTCGGCGGCCTCGGCCACATGGGCGTGAAGCTGGCGCGCGCGATGGGTGCGCACGTCGTGCTGTTCACCACGTCGCCGTCGAAGATCGAGGACGGCAAGCGGCTCGGCGCGCACGAAGTCGTGATCTCGAAGGACGAAGCGCAGATGAACGCGCACCTGAACAGCTTCGACTTCATCCTGAACACGGTCGCCGCGCAACACGACCTGAACCCGTTCCTGCACCTGCTCAAGCGCGACGGCACGATGACGCTGGTCGGCGCGCCGGAGCACGACCATCCGTCGCCGCAGGTGTTCAACCTGATCTTCAAGCGCCGCCGCCTCGCGGGCTCGCTGATCGGCGGGATCGCGGAAACGCAGGAGATGCTCGACTTCTGCGCGGAGCACGGGATCACGTCGGACATCGAAACGATTCCGATGCAGCAGATCAACGCGGCCTACGAGCGGATGCTGAAGAGCGACGTGAAGTACCGCTTCGTGATCGACATGGCGTCGCTCAAGCAGTAAGCGCCGAAGGCGATACGCACGATCGCCGCCCCAAGCGAAACGGGCCGCATGTTCGACATGCGGCCCGTTTTTACATCCGGCTGCTGCGCGCGCGGCGCAGCGCGGAACGTCACTCGCGGAACATCACTTCTTGTAGTCGTAGTCCACCGTCAGCGGCGCATGGTCGCTGAACTTGATGTCCTTGAAGATCGACGTGCTTTTCGCGGTGCCGGCGATACCCGGCGTCGCGATCTGGTAATCGATCCGCCACCCGACGTTCTTCGCATACGCCTGGCCGCGGTTGCTCCACCACGTGTACTGCTCCGGGCGCTGATCGAGCGTGCGGAACACGTCGACATAGCCGACATCGTCGAACAGCTTCGTGAGCCACTCGCGCTCTTCCGGCAGGCAGCCCGAATTCTTCTGGTTGCTCTTCCAGTTCTTGATGTCGATTTCCTTGTGGACGATGTTCACGTCGCCGCACAGGATCACCTCGCGCTTTTTCTTCAGCGCGGCGAGGTGCGGCATGAACTCGTCCATGAAGCGGTACTTCGCCTGCTGGCGCTCTTCGCCGCTCGAGCCGGACGGCACGTACACCGACACGACCGACAGCTTGCCGTAGCGCGCCTCGACATAGCGCCCTTCGGCATCGAATTCGCTGCTGCCGAAGCCGATGATCACGTCATCGGGCTCGCGGCGGCTGTACACGCCCGCGCCGCTGTAACCCTTCTTCTCGGCATGGTGAAAATAGCTCTTGAAGCCGTGCGGCTCGACGAATTCGGCCGGAAGATCATCGGCCGAGACCTTGATTTCCTGCACGCACACGCAATCGGCGTTCTGTTCGCCGAGCCACTCGAAGAAGCCCTTCTTCGCGGCGGAGCGGATGCCGTTCAGGTTGGCGGTAATCACTCGCATCATGTCGGATTCCGTTCAGTTCGATGTTTTTCAGGGGGGCAGCTTAGCGGATCTTCACGCCTTCGAGCTCGGGCTTCGGCGGCGGGAATTCCAGCTTCATGTCGGTCATCGTGCGCAGCAGCAGCTCGGCGATCATCACGTTGCGGTGCGTCTTCGAGTTCGCCGGGATCACGTACCACGGCGCATGCTCGGCGGACGTCGCGGCAAGCGCGTCGCGGTAGGCGGACTGGTACGCGTCCCAGTGCTTGCGCGCGTCGAGATCGGAGATGTCGAACTTCCAGTGCTTGGTCGGATCGTCGATGCGTGCCTGCAGCCGCGCGCGCTGCTCGTCCTTCGAGATGTGCAGGAAGCACTTGATGATCGTCGTGCCGTTCTCGACCAGCATCGTCTCGAAATCGCGGATCTGCCGATAGCGGCGCTCGCATTCCTTCGTGTCGATCAGGTCGAGCACGCGCGGCACGAGCACGTCTTCATAGTGGCTGCGGTTGAAGATCGCGAGCTCGCCCGCGGCCGGCGCCTGCGCATGCACGCGCCACAAGAAGTCGTGCGCGGCCTCGATCGGCGTGGGCGCCTTGAACGACACGACGCGCAGGCCGAGCGGATCGACCTCGCGGAACACCGCGCGCACGGTGCCGTCCTTGCCGCTGGTGTCCATCCCCTGCAGCACGAGCAGCACGCGCTTCTTCTGCTGCGTGTGCAGGCGCTCCTGCTGCACGTCGAGCTCGGTCGACACGACCGACAGCCGTGCGCGGTCGTCGTCCTTCGAACCGGACGAGAACGGCTTCGCGGCCGGGTCGAACGCATCGAGCTTGAATGCTGCGGCTTCCTTCTCGCGCGTGCAGTACGGCACGCGGAAATCGTCGAGCGACGGTTGTTTCGCCATTCGTTCCTCCGTTGGACGCTGTGGTGCATACGATAACGCATCCACCAAAACGCAACGGGCCGCCCCGATCCGGTTCGGGGCGGCCCGTCGTCATGCGCGGTTCAGGCGCGCGGTCATGCTCAGCCGAGCTTCTTCTTCAGCAGCTCGTTGACCTGCTGCGGATTGGCCTTGCCCTTCGTCGCCTTCATTGCCTGGCCGATCAGCGCGTTGAACGCCTTTTCCTTGCCCGCGCGGAATTCCTCGACCGACTTCGCGTTCGCCGCGAGCACTTCGTCGATGATCGCTTCCAGCGCGCCGGTGTCGGAGATCTGCTTCAGCCCCTTCGCGTCGATGATGCGGTCGGCCGCGCCTTCGTCGGTCGCCTTCTCGTCCCAGATCGTCGCGAAGATTTCCTTCGCGATCTTGTTCGAGATCGTGCCGTCGGCGATGCGCTGCAGCACGAGCGCGAGCTGCGCGGCCGAGACCGGAATCGCGTCGATCTCGATGCCGTCGCGGTTCAGCTGCGACGAAACGTCGCCCATCAGCCAGTTCGCGGCGATCTTCGCGTTCGCGGTGCCGGCCTTCGCGACCACGGCCTCGAAGTACGCGGCCATCGCCTTGCTCGACGTCAGCACGCCCGCGTCGTACGCGGACACGCCGTATTCGTCGGCGAAGCGCTGCTGCATCGCGGCCGGCAGCTCGGGCATCCCGGACTGCACGCGCTCGATCCAGTCCTGGCCGATCACGAGCGGCATCAGGTCGGGGTCGGGGAAGTAGCGGTAGTCGTGCGCGTCTTCCTTGCTGCGCATCGAACGCGTCTCGCGCTTGTCCGGATCGTAGAGGCGCGTTTCCTGCACGACTTCGCCGCCGTCCTCGATCAGCTCGATCTGGCGACGCACTTCGTAGTTGATCGCTTCCTCGAGGAACCGGAACGAGTTCAGGTTCTTGATTTCCGCGCGCGTGCCGAACTTCTCCTGGCCGACCGGACGCACCGACACGTTCGCGTCGCAGCGGAACGAGCCTTCCTGCATGTTGCCGTCGCAGATGCCGAGCCACACGACGAGCCCGTGCAGCGCCTTCGCGTAGGCCACCGCCTCGGCCGCGCTGCGCATTTCCGGCTCGGTGACGATCTCGAGCAGCGGCGTGCCCGCGCGGTTCAGGTCGATCCCCGTCATCCCGGCGAAGTCTTCATGCAGTGACTTGCCGGCATCTTCCTCGAGGTGCGCGCGGGTCAGGTTGACCGTTTTTTCGTACGCTTCCTTGCCGGCCTTTTCGTTGGCGGGCACCTGGATCGTGATCTGGCCGCCCTGCACGACCGGAATCTCGTACTGGCTGATCTGATAGCCCTTCGGCAGATCGGGGTAGAAATAATTCTTGCGCGCGAAGATGCTGCGCGGCGCGATGGTCGAGCCGATCGCGAGGCCGAAGCGGATCGCGCGTTCGACCGCGCCGCGGTTCAGCACCGGCAGCACGCCCGGCAGCGCCAGGTCGACCGGGCAGGCCTGCGTGTTCGGCTCGGCGCCGAACTGCGTCGACGCGCCCGAGAAAATCTTCGAGACGGTCGACAGTTGCGCGTGCGTCTCGAGACCGATGACGACTTCCCATTGAGTCATGCTTATACCCCCGCCGGAACTTGCTTGTGCCAGTCGGTCGCGCGCTGGAACGCGTCGGCGACCTGCAGCATCCGGGCTTCGTTGAAATAGTTGCCGATGATCTGCAGGCCGACCGGGCGCTTCGCATTCGCGCCCGCGCCGAAGCCGCACGGCACGCTCATGCCGGGCAGGCCGGCGAGGCTCACCGACAGCGTGTAGATATCCGCGAGATACATCTGCACCGGATCGTCGCCCTTCGAGCCGAGATCCCATGCGACCGTCGGCGACGCCGGGCCCATGATCACGTCGCAGGACTTGAACGCTTCCTGGAAATCGTTCGCGATGATGCGGCGGATTTTCTGCGCCTGCAGGTAGTACGCGTCGTAGTAGCCGTGCGACAGCACGTACGCGCCGACCAGGATCCGGCGCTTCACTTCAGGCCCGAAGCCTTCCGCGCGCGACTTCTTGTACATGTCGAGCAGGTCGCCGTACTGCGCGGCGCGGTGGCCGAAGCGCACGCCGTCGAAACGCGACAGGTTCGACGACGCTTCCGCCGGCGCGATCACGTAGTACACGGGGATCGACAGTTCCGTCTTCGGCAGCGACACGGGCACGAGCGTCGCGCCGAGCGCTTCGTATTGCTTGAGCGCCGCGTCGATCGCCGCGCGCACGTCGTCGGCGAGGCCCGCGCCGAAATACTCGTTCGGCAGGCCGATGCGCAGGCCGGCGAGCGGCTTGCCCGCATCGTTGCCGGCGGCCCACGGCTGGCCGAGGTGGCGCGTGAAATCCTCTTCGTCGCGCTCGAGGCTCGTCGAGTCGCGCTCGTCGAAGCCGGCCATTCCGTTCAGCAGCAGCGCGCAGTCGGACGCGCTCTGCGCCATCGGGCCGCCCTGGTCGAGCGACGACGCGAACGCGATCATCCCGTAGCGCGACACGCGGCCGTAGGTCGGCTTGATGCCGGTCACGCCCGCGAACGACGCGGGCTGGCGGATCGAGCCGCCGGTGTCGGTGCCGGTCGCGGCCGGCGCGAGGCGCGCGGCCACGGCGGCCGAGCTGCCGCCCGAGCTGCCGCCCGGCACCGCGTTCGTGTCCCACGGGTTCTTCACCGCGCCGAACGCCGAATTCTCGTTCGACGAGCCCATCGCGAACTCGTCCATGTTGGTCTTGCCGAGCGTGACCATGCCGGCCGCCTGCAGGCGGGCGACGACGGTCGCGTCGAACGGGCTCTCGTAGTTCGCGAGCATCTTCGAGCCGGCCGTCGAGCGCCAGCCGCGCGTGACGAAGACATCCTTGTGCGCGATCGGCAGGCCGGTGAGCGCGCCGCCCGCGCCGCGCGCGAGCTCGGCATCGGCGGCTTTGGCCTGCGCGAGGGTGAGATCGGCGTCGACGTGGACGAACGCGTTCAGGTCGCGCGCGGCTTCGATCCGTTTCAGGTAGAGCTGCGCGAGCTCGACGGCCGAGCATTCCTTGGCGGCGAGCGCGGCGCGCAGTTCGGTCAGGCTTTTTGCGTGCATTGAGTGGTTTTCCTGGGAATTCTGGGTGGCGCGCGGCGCAGCGGCGGCGGCGCGCTTGTCATCGAATGCTTACTCGATCACCTTCGGCACGAGATAGAGGCCGTCCTGGACGGCCGGCGCCGGACGCTGGTTGTCGTCGCGATTGACGACTTCCGTCACGGCGTCGTCGCGCAGGCGCTGCGCGACTGCCTGGATCTGTTCGATCGGGTGGGCGAGCGGCGCGATGCCGGCGGTGTCGACCGCCTGCATCTGCTCGACGAGGCCGAAGAGTTCATTGAGCTGGCCGAGCATGTGCTCGGCGTCGGCGTCGGCCATTTCGAGTCGCGCCAGGTGCGCGATGCGTTTCACATCGGTCAGGGTCAGGGCCATGCGATCACCGGAAAAACAAGGCTGCGCAGCGCATCAAAAGCAGCGCTGCGGCGGGGGGTTGGAGGGTGCGATCCCACCCTCAAAAATCGGGGCCGAAGCGGCAAAAATACCGCCCGTTTCGATTCAAATACCGTGAAATTATAAGGTATCATTACGCGTTCGACCCAAACCCGGCAGCCTTTTCCCGCACCGTTTCGCCCCGCTTCGGCAGGCCGTGCGTGCATCGTGCGATCCCCGGTAGACATCACTCGCAGCTTCGTGCGCCGCGGCGGCCGCTTCCGCCACGCTTCCCGAGGCTGTTATTTTTTCCGCTGCCGCCCTCAGCGCTCGCTATGCAGGGCCGGCCCAGAGCGAAACAGGATTCTGAATGTTCGGTTTTTTGCGCAGCTACTTCTCCAACGATCTCGCGATCGACCTCGGCACCGCAAACACCCTGATCTACATGCGCGGCAAGGGCATCGTGCTCGATGAGCCCTCCGTCGTGTCGATCCGCCAGGAAGGCGGCCCCAACGGCAAGAAGACCATCCAGGCAGTCGGCAAGGAAGCCAAGCAGATGCTCGGCAAGGTGCCGGGCAACATCGAGGCGATCCGCCCGATGAAGGACGGCGTGATCGCCGACTTCACCGTCACCGAGCAGATGATCAAGCAGTTCATCAAGACGGCCCACGAGTCGCGCATGTTCTCGCCGTCGCCGCGCATCATCATCTGCGTGCCGTGCGGCTCGACCCAGGTCGAGCGCCGCGCGATCAAGGAAGCCGCGCACGGCGCCGGCGCCTCGCAGGTCTACCTGATCGAAGAGCCGATGGCCGCTGCGATCGGCGCGGGCCTGCCGGTGTCGGAAGCCACCGGCTCGATGGTCGTCGACATCGGCGGCGGCACGACGGAAGTCGGCGTGATCTCGCTCGGCGGCATCGTGTACAAGGGTTCGGTGCGCGTCGGCGGCGACAAGTTCGACGAGGCGATCGTCAACTACATCCGCCGCAACTACGGGATGCTGATCGGCGAACAGACCGCCGAGGCGATCAAGAAGGAAATCGGCTCCGCGTTCCCGGGCTCCGAAGTCAAGGAAATGGAAGTGAAGGGCCGCAACCTGTCGGAAGGCATTCCGCGCAGCTTCACGATCTCCAGCAACGAAATCCTCGAAGCGCTGACCGATCCGCTGAACCAGATCGTGTCGTCGGTGAAGATCGCGCTCGAACAGACGCCGCCGGAACTCGGCGCCGACATCGCCGAACGCGGGATGATGCTGACGGGCGGCGGCGCGCTGCTGCGCGACCTCGATCGCCTGCTCGCGGAAGAAACCGGCCTGCCGGTGCTCGTCGCGGAAGATCCGCTCACCTGCGTCGTACGCGGTTCGGGCATGGCGCTCGAGCGCATGGACAAGCTGGGCAGCATCTTCTCGTACGAGTGATCGTCCAGGCAGTTCCCTGACATGACGCAACCGCGGCGTGGCCGGCTCGCTCGTTTAGAACGAACCGCCGCGCCGTTTGCGCGTCTGAGCATCATTTAACCGATCATTCGCGCCCGGCGCCGACCATGGAATACAGTCCGCCGCCCCTCTTCAAGCAAGGTCCGCCCGCGCTCGCGCGGCTCATCTTCTTCGTTGCCCTCGCCATCGCGCTCCTCGTCTCGGACGCGCGCTTCAGCACGCTCGAAATCGTCCGCGGCGCGCTCGGCACCGTGCTCTATCCGCTGCAGCGCGCCGCGCTCGTGCCGCGCGACCTGTTCATGGGCGCGGCCGACATCGCCGTCACCGGCGCGTCGCTGCGCCACGAGAACGACGACCTCCGCAAACGCAACCTGCAGCTGTCCACGCAAGCCAACCAGGCCGCCGTGCTCACGCAGGAGAACGCGCACCTGCGCGCGGTGCTCGAACTGCGCCAGCACATCGCGACACAGTCGACGCCGGCCGAGATCCAGTACGACACGAGCGATCCGTTCACGCAGAAGATCGTGATCGGCCAGGGCTCCCAGCAAGGCATCCAGAACGGCGCACCCGTCGTGAGCGAAAACGGCGTGGTCGGCCAGGTCACGCGCGTGTTCCCGCTGCAGTCCGAAGTCACGCTGGTCACCGACCGCGATCTCGCGATTCCCGTGCAGGTGCTGCGCACCGGCCTGCGCAGCGTGATCTACGGCACGCCGAAGGGCGATTCGCTCGATTTGCGCTTCGTGCCGACCAGCGCGGATCTCGTCGTCGGCGACGAGCTCGTCACGAGCGGCCTCGACGGCGTCTATCCGCCCGGCCTGCCGGTCGCGAAGGTCGTGCGCGTCGACAAGCTCGCCGATACGGCGTTCGCGCGCGTGACCTGCGCGCCGATCGCCGCCGTGCGCGGCGCGCGCCAGATGCTCGTGCTGCATTACCAGAACGACATCCCGCCGCGCCCGGCCGAGCCCGATCCGGCCGCAGACAAGAACGCGAAGGGCAAGAAAGGCGCGAAAGCCGCCGCGAAGGGCGAGAAGAGCGAGAAGGCCGACAAGGCTGACGCGAACGCGAAGCCGGCCGCCGCGGCCCAGCCCGGCGCAAAGCCTGCGGCGCCGGCCGCCCCGGCCAAGCCCGCCGCCACGCCCGCGAAGCCCGCGGCCGGGCAATCAGGAGCCCAGCGATGAATCGCCCGCAATACATCCTGCAGCCGGTCAATCCGTACTTCATCGTCTTCAGCCTCGCCGCCGCGTTCCTGCTGAACCTGATGCCGTGGGGCCGCCTGCCCGGCGTGCCCGACTTCGTCGCGCTCGTGCTGCTGTTCTGGAACATCCATCAGCCGCGCAAGGTCGGGATGGGCGTCGCGTTCGCGCTCGGCATCCTGATGGACGTGCATGACGCGGGGCTGCTCGGCGAGCATGCGCTCGCCTATACGCTGCTGTCGTACGGCGCGATCACGATCCACCGCCGCGTGCTGTGGATGCCGATCGGCGTGCAGGTGCTGTACGTCACGCCGCTCCTGGTCGTCGCGCAGCTCGTGCCGTTCGTGATCCGCCTCGTGATGGGCGCCGCGTTCCCGGGCTGGCGCTACCTGGTCGACGGCTTCGTCGAAGCCGCGCTGTGGCCGATCGCGAGCCACCTGCTGCTGATGCCGCAACGCCGCCCGGTCGATCCGGACGATACGCGCCCCATCTGAGCCAGGGGCCTGCCTTGAATACCCGCCGCCTCCACGCCCGCCGCGCGCCGCGCTCCGGGGCGGCACCGCGCCCGCACTGCGTGCGCGGGCCAGATCGCTCCTAACCGCATGACCGAATTCAACGACACCCAACAGCAGCTCTCGAAGTTCCGCCTGCGCGTCGCGGCGGCGGGCGTGTTCGTGTTCGTCTGCTTCGGGCTGCTCGCGAGCCGCTTCTTCTACCTGCAGCTGATGCAGCACGGCAAATACGCGCTGCAGGCCGAGGAAAACCGCATCTCCGTCGCGCCGATCGTGCCGAACCGCGGGATCATCACCGACCGCAACGGCGTGATCCTCGCGAAGAACTATTCGGCGTACACGCTCGAGATCACGCCGTCGAAGCTCGACGACACGCTCGACAACACGATCGACAAGCTGTCCGAGATCATCCCGATCGACGCGCGCGACCGCCGCCGCTTCAAGAAGCTGCAGGAAGACTCGAAGAACTTCGAGAGCCTGCCGATCCGCACGCGCCTCACCGACGCCGAAGTCGCGCGCTTCACCGCGCAGCGCTTCCGCTTCCCCGGCGTCGACGTGCGCGCACGGCTGTTCCGGCAATATCCGCTCGGCACGACGGCCGCGCACGTGATCGGCTACATCGGCCGGATCTCGAAGCGCGACCAGGATCGCATCGACGCGATGAGCGACGACAACGACAGCGATCAGGAAAACTACGATCCGCGCCGCGACGCGAACAACTACAAGGGCACCGACTACATCGGCAAGATCGGCGTCGAGCAGAGCTACGAGACCGAGCTGCACGGGCTGACGGGCTTCGAGGAGGTCGAGGTGACGGCCGGCGGCCGGCCGGTGCGCACGCTGTCGCGCACGCAGGCGACGCCCGGCAACAACCTCGTGCTGTCGCTCGACATCGGGCTGCAGCAGGTGGCCGAGCAGGCGTTCGCCGGCAAGCGCGGCGCGCTGGTCGCGATCGAGCCGAAGACGGGCGACGTGCTCGCGTTCGTGTCGTCGCCGAGCTTCGACCCGAACTCGTTCGTCGACGGCATCGACCAGCAGACCTGGGACGAGCTGAACAACTCGACCGACAAGCCGCTCCTGAACCGCCCGCTGCACGGCACCTATCCGCCCGGCTCGACGTACAAGCCGTTCATGGCGCTCGCCGGCCTGACGCTCGGCAAGCGCACGCCGGGCTGGGGCTTCCAGGATCCCGGCTACTTCACGTTCGGCGGCCACACGTTCCGCAACGACGTGCGCTCGGGCCAGGGCTGGGTCGACATGAACAAGGCGATCATGGTGTCGAACGACACCTACTTCTACATGCTCGCGCGCGACCTCGGCGTGAACTCGATCGCGAACTTCATGAAGCCGTTCGGCTTCGGCCAGATTACCGGGATCGACATCCAGGGCGAGGCGCGCGGGATCCTGCCGTCGACCGACTGGAAGAAGAAAGCGTTCAAGAAGGCCGCGCAGCAGAAGTGGTTCGACGGCGAGACGATCAGCCTCGGGATCGGCCAGGGCTACAACTCGTTCACGATCCTGCAGCTCGCGCACGCGACCGCGACGCTCGCGAACAACGGCGTCGTGATGAAGCCTCACCTCGTGAAGGAAGTCGAGGATCCGATCACGCGCGGGCGCCGCCTGACCGTGCCGAAGGAAAGCGAAACGATCCCGCTCAAGCAGGCCGACATCGACGTCGTGAAGCGCGGGATGGAGAACGTGATCGAGAACCCGTCCGGCACCGCGTACAAGGTGTTCCGCGGCGCGCCGTACCTCGCCGCCGGCAAGACCGGTACCGCGCAGGTGTTCTCGCTGCAAGGCTCCAACTACAAGGGCCACCTGCTCGCCGAGCACCTGCGCGACCACGCGCTGTTCATCGCGTACGCGCCGGTCGACCATCCGCAGATCGCCGTCGCGCTGGTCGTCGAGAACGGCGGCTGGGGTGCGCAGGCCGCCGGCCCGATCGCGCGCCGCGTGCTCGACTTCTTCCTCGTCGACCGCCAGAACCCGCAGAACGAGGCCGCGGCCGTGGCTGCCGCGGCGTCGGCGACCGAACCCGTCAATGCGCCGGTGATCGGCGACGCGAACAAGCCGGCTGCCGTCGCGGCCGGCTTCACCGCGCTGCCGCAGCCGGTCGTGCCGACCGCGGCCAGCGCGGCGGAAGCAGCATCGGCCGCGGCCGCCTCCGAAGCGTCGGCTGCCGCCAGCGCCAGCGCTGCCACACCGGCCAGCGCCAGTGCCGCTGCGCCGAGGGCCGCGAGCCTGCCGCCGATTAGGCGCCCGCACCGGCCACGCCGGCCCGCCAGCGATGCGCAGCCGCTCGTCGCCACGCCGCGCGACGACAATCACCGTGCAACGGCCCCCGCGAAGGCGGCGGACGCCGGCACCGCTCATTAACGGAGAAAGGCATGCAATTCGACAAGCGCGCCTGGCTCGACAAGATCAAGCAGATGTTCGCGGGCTTCGACCGCCCGCTCGCCCTCATCGTGTTCCTGCTGCTGTGCGTCGGCATCGTCACGCTGTACAGCGCGGCGATCGACATGCCCGGCCGCGTCGAGGACCAGTTGCGCAACATCCTGCTGACGTTCGTGCTGATGTGGGTGATCGCCAACATCCCGCCCACGACGCTGATGCGCTTCGCGGTTCCGCTCTATACGTTCGGGGTCGCGCTATTGATTGCGGTCGCGCTGTTCGGGATGACCAAGAAGGGGGCGAAGCGCTGGCTGAACGTCGGCGTCGTGATCCAGCCGTCGGAAATCCTCAAGATCGCGACACCGCTGATGCTCGCGTGGTACTACCAGCGCCGTGAAGGCGGGCTGCGCTGGTACGACTTCATCGTCGCGTTCGGGATCCTGCTGGTGCCGGTCGGGCTGATCGCGAAACAGCCCGACCTCGGCACGGGCCTGCTCGTGTTCGCGGCCGGCTTCTTCGTGATCTATCTCGCCGGCCTGTCGTTCAAGCTGATCGTGCCGGTGCTCGTCGCGGGCGTGATCGCGGTCGGCTCGATCGCCGTGTTCGAAGAGCGCATCTGCCAGCCCGAAGTGCAGTGGCCGCTGATGCACGATTACCAGAAGCACCGCGTATGTACGCTGCTCGACCCGACTTCCGACCCACTCGGCAAAGGCTTCCACACGATCCAGGCCGTGATCGCGATCGGCTCGGGCGGCGTGCTCGGCAAGGGCTACCTGAAAGGCACGCAGGCGCACCTCGAATTCATTCCGGAGAAGCACACCGACTTCATCTTCGCGGTGTTCTCCGAGGAATGGGGGCTCGTCGGCGGGCTCGTGCTGCTGACGCTGTACATGGCGCTGATCGCACGCGGGCTCTATATCGCCGCGCAGGGCGCGACGCTGTTCGGCCGCCTGCTCGCGGGCTCGCTCACGCTCGCGTTCTTCGTCTATGCGTTCGTCAACATCGGGATGGTGAGCGGCGTGCTGCCGGTCGTCGGCGTGCCGCTGCCGTTCATGAGTTATGGCGGCACCGCGCTCACGACGCTCGGCATCGCGATCGGGATGATCATGAGCGTCGGGCGGCAGCGGCGGTTGATGAAGAGTTGACCGCGCGGCACGCACCGCATAAAGAAAAACGGCGCATCGGCGCCGTTTTTTTTCGACTGCGGATGACAAGCGCGGCCACGCAGTGCCGCGCGGCGCGCGCCCCGGCTCACGGCGGCGGTGCGTGCGCCCCGCCCGGCTCCGCGCCGGCGCCCGATGCCGGCCCCTGCGCCTTCAGCCGCGCACTCAGCTCCTTGAATTTCAGCCCGGCCGTCTCGTCGCCCTGCGCGGCCGCCGCCGCGTAATACGCCCGTGCGATGTTGAGGTTCTGCGCGACACCGTCGCCACCGCGCTCGTAGAACGACGCGGTCACGTACTGCGCGGTCGGCTCGCCCGCGTCGGCGGCCTGCTTGTACCACGTGAACGCCTGCCGGTTGTCGCGCGGCGTGCCGCGTCCGTCGAGGAACTGGTTCGCGAGCGACAACTCGGCCTGCACGTGCCCCTGCTTCGCCGCCCGCAGGAACCAGCGGTGCGCTTCGGCCGGATCGCGCGCGACGAACTCGCCGTCGTCGAACATCCGGCCGTATACATACTGCGCATGCGACATGTTCGCGTCGGCCGCGCGCTTCAGCCAGCGCAGCCCTTCGTCGACGTTCGCGGTCACGCCTTCGCCCGTCAGCAGCATCATCGCGTAGTTGAATTGCGCGAGACGGTCGCCGCGCTCGGCCGCGTCGTGGAACTGCACCAGCGCCGCACGAAAGTCGCCGGCGTTGTAGTCGGCGACCGCCGACTGCGTCTCGTGCGACGGATCGGGCTTCGCCTGCGGCGCGCCCTGCGCGGCAGCCGCGATCCACACGACCCACAGGCCGAGCACCGCGCCGACCTGCCGGCGCCTCCCGATCCCACCCTGCGCGCGCCCACGGCACGCGCCATCGCCACCGTTCATGACCGCACCTCCTGCAGCGCCTGCCGCGTTGCCCGCAACAACCAGCTGACGTCGGCCGACACCGTGATCATCCGGTAGCCGGCCTCGCGATACTGGCGCGCGGCCGCCGTATCGCCCGCGAAGATCCCGACCGCGACGCCGGCCTGCCGGCCGGCCGCGAGCACGCGCGCCATCGCGGTTTCGACGTCCGGGTGACGGATGTCGCCAAGGTGCCCGAGGCTCGCCGCGAGATCGGCCGGGCCGACGAACAGGCAATCGATGCCGGGCAGCGCCGCAATCCGCTCGACTTCATCGACGCCGCGCGCCGATTCGATCTGCACGATCACCGCGACCTGCGCATTCGCCGTCTGCACGTAGTCGCGACGCATGCCGAACGCCGCCGCGCGCACCATGCCCGCGACGCCGCGCAGCCCGTCCGGCGAATCGGGCGACGGATAGCGCGTGAGCCGCACCGCGTGCGTGGCGTCGTCGAGCGTCTCGATGCAGGGAAACATCAGCGTGCGCGCGCCCGCATCGAGCGCACGCTTCACGAGCCACGGCTCACGCGCCGGCACGCGCACGACGGGCTCGCTCGGCAGATGGGCGGCGGCGATCGCGCGCAACTGCGATGCAACATCGCGGCTGTCGTTCGGCGCGTGCTCCATGTCGATGCAGAGCCAGTCGTAGCCGGCATGTGCGAGCGCTTCCGCGACCGACTCGCTGCCGAGCGACAGCCACAGGCCGTACAGCGGCTCGTCGCCGTCGCGCAGGCGTTGTTTGAGGGAATTGGTGAGCGTGCTCATCGATACGGCCTCCTGGACGGAACGGCAAGCGAACGGGACAAGCAACGGGCAAAGCGGAGCGCGACACACCGGGCAGCGAAGCACGGCGGCGCCAGGACCGGGCCCTGGAACGTTGGTCGGCCATGGGCGGCCGATCTGACAGCGCCGACCGCACGACCCGCGCACGGCGGCGTTTTTCGGCGCCACGCAACGATCATAGCGCGGCGTTACGCGAAATGTGGGAACGGACGGGGAGCGAGGCGGGACGGGGCCGCGGGGTGCGGCGTCAGGCAGCCCGCGCCGGGTGGCGGGGCGGCCGGGAAGGCGGGATTAGCGGCCGGGCTGGCGCTCGACGTCGGCCCAGCAGTTCGGCGTTTCGTACAGGCGCACGCGCTCGAGCCGCAGGTTCACGCCGTAGTGCGCGTCGTACACGTTCGCGAGGATGTCGAACGCGATCGCCGCGAGGTTCTCGACGGTCGGAATCCGGTCGATCACGACCGTCTTGTGGTCGGCCATCTGCTCGAGGAACGAGCGCACGACGTCGTCTCGCGCATAGACCAGGAACGCGTGGTCCCACTTGCCGACCAGGTGCTCCATCGCGAGCGCCTTCACGTCGGCGAAATCCATCACCATGCCGCGGTCGGGCGCCCCCTCGGTATCGACGAGATCGCCGCGCAGCGTGACTTCGAGCACATAGCGATGGCCATGCAGGTTCCGGCACTGGCTGCGGTGGTCGGGAATGCGGTGGCCCGCGTCGAATTCGAGTTTTCGGGTAATCAGCACGATGTCAAAAGCCGGGGCTCAGGGAATGTTCAGATATTTGTGGGTCTGCATCGACAGCCGCCACTGCGGATGACGCTTGCACCAGTCGATCGCGAGCTTCGTATTGAGGTCGCGCGACGGGCCGTCCATCGGCTGGACGAGGTAATACTCGAAGTCGAGCTTCGCGTAGTCGGCCAGCCGCTGGTTGTCCTGCGGGATCACGACCTTCAGCTCGTTGCCCTTCGTGACGACGAGCGGCGCGTCGGCCTTCGGGCTCACGCAGATCCAGTCGATCGATTCGAGCACCGGCAGCGAGCCGTTGGTCTCGATCGCGATCTCGAAGCCGGCCGCGTGCAGCGCGTCGACGAGCGGCTGGTCGAGCTGCAGCATCGGCTCGCCGCCCGTGCAGACGACGAAGCGGTGCGCCTCGCCCTCCGGCCACAGGCCGGCGATCGTCGCGACGAGCGCTTCGGCATCCTTGAACTTGCCGCCGTTCTCGCCGTCGGTGCCGACGAAGTCGGTATCGCAGAAGCGGCACACGGCCTCCGCACGATCCTCTTCGCGGCCCGACCACAGGTTGCAGCCGGCGAACCGGCAGAACACGGCCGGCCGGCCCGCGTTCGCGCCCTCGCCCTGCAACGTGTAGAAAATTTCCTTGACCGCGTAAGTCATCGTCCTTCGTCCGGCTCGCGCCGCTCGTTGTCGATCAGAATCCGTTAATCACCAGGCGCTGCCGTTGCCGCTGCATCACAGCGGCGCTTCGGTCACCCGCTCGCCCTTCAGGTAGGCCTCGTAGCCGCGCTTGCGCAGCTTGCAGGCCGGGCATTCGCCGCAGCCGAAGCCCCAGTCGTGCAGTTCCGCGCGCTCGCCCACGTAGCACGTGTGCGTCTCGACGCGGATCAGTTCGACGAGCGCTTCGCCGCCGAGCTGTTCGGCGAGCTGCCAGGTTTGCGCCTTGTCGAGCCACATCAGCGGCGTCTCGAGCACCATGCGCGTATCCATCCCGAGGTTCAGCGCGACCTGCAGCGCCTTCATCGTGTCGTCGCGGCAGTCGGGATAGCCCGAGAAATCCGTCTCGCACATCCCGCCGACCAGCACGCGCAGCCCGCGGCGATAGGCGATCGCCGCGGCGATCGTCATGAACATCAGGTTGCGGCCCGGCACGAACGTGTTCGGCAGGCCGTTGGCCGTCGTCTCGATCTCGATCGTGCGCGTCATCGCGGTATCGCTGATCGCGCCGAGCACCGACAGGTCGATCATGTGATCGTCGCCGAGCCGGTCCGACCAGGCGGGAAAGTCACGCTTCAGCGCTTCGCGCACGCCTTCGCGACATTCGAGCTCGACGCGGTGGCGCTGGCCGTAATCGAAGCCGAGCGTCTCGACCGTCTGGTAGCGTTCGAGGGCCCATGCCACGCACGTGGCCGAGTCCTGCCCGCCGGAAAACAACACGAGCGCGCCGTCTTTAGCGTCTGTCCGAATCACCGTGATACTCCGTGAATGTGTAGGCTCGCGTCGCGCTGCGCCCCGGGGCCGGCTGCCGCCGGGCGGCCCGACGCGTGCCGGCCAGAGCCGGCTCGACCAGTATAGGCAGCGCAATCGGCCGCGAACGCGGCGGAGCGCTTATACCGCCCATCGCGCGGCATCGTTGCCGCGCGCCACGGCGGCGCCACGCTGGCAGCCTGCCGTGCGCATGAAGCGATGCGCTAAGTTATTGAGCGGGCACGGATTTTATCATGCCCTCATGAACACTGCCGGGCACGCCATCCCACGCCACTGGTCACGCAAACCCCACCACAAACGAAAAACCCCAAGAACCTTCCGATTCTTGGGGTTTTAATTCTGGTGGCCTGGGTCGGAATCGAACCAACGACACGCGGATTTTCAATCCGCTGCTCTACCAACTGAGCTACCGGGCCAACGAAGAAGAGAAAGTATATCCACCCTTCGTTACTTGATCAAGTACTTTCACGAAATATTTTATACGGCGCCTTCGGACGGCTTCTTGCCGAGCTCGACGCCGAGCTGCTTGAGCTTGCGATACAGGTGCGTGCGCTCGAGGCCCGTCTTCTCCGCGACGCGCGTCATGCTGCCGTTTTCGCGCGCGAGGTGATATTCGAAGTACGCGCGCTCGAACGCATCTCGCGCTTCGCGCAACGGGATGTCGAACGGGATCGCGGCCGTCTGGCCCGCAAGGCCGAGTGCCGAAGCCATGTCGTCGCCGAGCGTCGGCAGCGCGGCCGCGGACGCCACCGCAGCGGGCCCCGCCGCCTGCCCCGCACCGGCCTTCGCCGCCGCGTTCGCGGACACCGGTGCCGCACCGCGTGCGAGACCGTGCTCGACGGACTTCAGCAGCTTCTGCAGCGCGATGGGTTTCTCGAGGAAATCGAGCGCGCCGATCTTCGTCGCCTCGACGGCCGTATCGATCGTCGCGTGCCCGGACATCATGATCACGGGCATCGTCAGCAGCCCCTGCGCCGCCCACTCCTTGAGCAACGTCACGCCGTCGGTATCGGGCATCCAGATATCGAGCAGCACGAGATCGGGCGCCTGATTCAACCGGTATTCCCGCGCGGCCTGCGCGTTCTCCGCCGCCTCGACGACGTGTCCTTCATCGCTGAGGATCTCCGAGAGCAATTCCCGGATGCCCATTTCATCATCTACCACCAGGATGGTTGCCATTTACGCTGCCTTTGTCTGCTCACTTGCTTTTGTCTTGGCGGGGGCCGCCCCGTCCTGCACGCCCGATTCGGCGCCTGGCGCATCGCTCGCCATCTGCAGGAACAGGATCGACACCTGCGCACCCTCGACGGTCTCGCCGTGCATGCGATTGCGCAGATCGATCCGCGCACCGTGCTCATCGACGATCTTCTTGACCGTGGCCAACCCCAGACCCGTGCCCTTCGCCTTCGTCGTCACATAAGGCTCGAACGCGCGAGTCAGGATGCGCGCCGGAAAACCGGGCCCGTTGTCGGACACGGTAAGACGTACCGCGACGCGCGTTTTGCCCTCGGCGTCGGGATCGCCATATTCTACTGTCTTGGTTTCGATCAACACACGCGGATGCGCCGACTCCGCGACCGAATCCTGCGCATTCTGCAGCAGGTTGTGAATCACCTGGCGCAGTTGCGTCGCGTCACCGCGTATCACCGGCAGCGACGGCGCGAGCTCGGCGACGATCGCGCTCTTGCCTTCGCCCACACCGTACAGCCCGAGCACCTCGCTCGCCAGTTCGTTCAACTGCAGGTTCGAGAGCACCGCCGGCGGCGTGCGCGCGTATTCGCGGAAATCGTCGACCATCCGCTTCATCGCGGCGACCTGATTGACGATCATCGTCGCGCCGCGCTTGAGCACATCGGCATCGGGCGGGGCGAGCTTGTCGGAGAGCTTCATCTGCAGCCGCTCCGCCGACAGCTGAATCGGCGTCAGCGGATTCTTGATCTCGTGCGCGAGCCGGCGCGCGACCTCACCCCATGCAACTGAACGCTGCGCGGAAATCACGTCGGAGATGTCGTCGAACACGACGACGTAACCGGACGTCTGCGGATCGTCGGCCTGCCCCTCGACCGTCGATACGAGGCGCGTGCCGCGCACGAGCAACGTCAGCGGATCGGCTTCGCCCGGCACCTCGATCGCGAACTGCTGCTGCCAGTGGCCGCGATCGCCGCTGCCGCCGTCGGACGCCGCCTCGCGATCGGCAAACGCCTTGCGCACCATCGCGCCGAACCCGGCGGCCACGCCGATCCGGTCGAGCGTCGTGCCGATCAGCGTGTTGAACGGCTGCCGGAAGATCCGCTCGGCGCCGCGATTGGCCGTCGTCAGCCGGAACTGCCGGTCGAGCACGAACACGCCGGCCGTCAGGTTCGCGAGGATGCTCTCGAGATACGTCTTCGAATGCTCGAGCGCGACGCGGTTCTTCTCGACCGCGAGCCGCGCTTCGGACAACTGACGCGTCATCGCGTTGAACGACTGCGTGAGGAAGCCGAGCTCGTCGCGCGTCTTGATCTCGCGCTTCGGCGTGTAGTCGCCTTCGGTGACCTCCTTCGTGCCCTGCGCGAGCAGGAACAGCGGCCGCGCGAGCTGCTGGCCGAGCGCGAGCGCGAGCATCATCGCGATGAAGGTCGCGAGGAACAGCGCAAGCGTCAGCGTGCCGATGTACATCTTGCGCAGCCCCGTGCGGCCCAGCGACTTTTCCTGGTACTCGCGATACGCGCGCTGCACGGCGTCCGCGTTGTGGGCAAGCGTCGGCGGCACCGGCTGCGTGAGCTGCAGGAAGCGTTCCGCCGGCTGCAGCAACGACGTCGATGCATCGGGAATTGGCCGCACGACGCGCAACCGCAGCGCACCCTTCGCGCCGTGCGCGCGCGGGTCGCCGTCGACTTCACCCTCGATCGCCGCGTACGCGCCGTGTTCGCGCGCCTGGTTCAGCATCAGCGGCGTCGGCAGGTCGTCCGGAATCAGTGCCGCGAAATTGCCCGACGCCTGCGCGACGATGTGCAGGTCGGGCGCCGCACCCGAGCCGCCGCGGCTCGGCTCGACGATCGTCGCGTCCTGCACGCCGAACTGGTCGCGCAAGCGCAGCAGCGTGAGCGTCGTGCCGTTGGTGTTCGCATCGACGCTCGCGAGCTGGTCGGACATCAGCCGCGCCTTCGTCTGCAGATCGGACAGCGACGCATCGAGCATCCCGCGGCCGAGGTTCAGGCCGGCCGTCAGCGCCGTCTCGACGTTCACGTCGAACCACGACTCGATACTGCGCGACACGAACTGGTACGACACGATGTAGATGATCCCGCCCGGCACCACGCCGACGAGCGCGAAGAACACCGCGAGCTTCGCGAGCAGCCGCGTGCCGAACTTGCCCTTCCTCAGGCGCACGACGATCATCCCGATCAGCCCGAGCACCACGAGCAGGAACACGAGCGCGACGACGATGTTCGTCGCGTACAGCCACGAGTAGTAGCGGTCGAAGAATTCGGTGTTCGCGCTCGCGGCCGCGAGCAGCACGAGCAGCAGCAGCGCGGTCAGCGCGACGGTCGAGACGATCACGCGAATGAGGAGGCTCTTCCCGCTGGCCGCGCGGCGCACTTTATTTAGCACGTTCGGTCACCGTGAAGTTGAAGCGCTTCCAGTCGGACCCGAGCGTCCAGTCGCGGTTGTTCACGGCATCGACCTGGAACGGCTTCGGCATCAGCGCCGTATCGAGCTGCATCCGCACCGACGCCGTGTAGGTTTCACCGGCGCGCACCTGGTTGCGGTCGATCACGTGCCACGACGTGATGTGCCTGACGACCGCGAGCGCGTCCTTCAGCGACGGGAAACCGAGCTGCAGGCCGCCCGTCGACACGCGATACTCGCGCGTGAGCGGCTGGAACGACAGGCGGATCGTCTGCGTCACCGCCACCGGCTGCTCGTCGAACCAGTACCAGCGCGCACGGCTCAACTCGAAGTCGGTCGTGAAATAAAGCGGAATGCCCTTGTTGACGGCATCCTCGAGGTTCGGGTTCAGTTCGAAATCGAAGCGTGCGTCGAGCGCCCAGCCGCTTCCGTCGGACTGGAGCGACGCGCGCTGCACGGCGATCGACTCGGCATGCGCCGGCCGGACGACGGCCAGGCACAGCGTCAACGCGACCATCAGGACGGCCGCGAGCCGAAGTGGAAAAAGGTGTTTGATCGTCACCGTTTCTGAAACCGCGCGTAGAAAAATCCGTCGTGATCGGTGTTCTGGTCGAGTGCGCCGGCGGCCGCCCCTCCCTGCACTCCGCCCGGCAGCAGCTGGCCGGGGGCGTCCAATCGTACCGCATCTTCACAGGCCGCTTCAAACCAGCGGGCCTGCAGTTCGCCTTCCTCGGGGAAGACCGAACAGGTCACGTAAAGCAGTTCGCCGCCCGGCTTCACGAGCGGCCACAACGCCGCCAGGATGCGGCGCTGTTCCGCGACGAGCGCGGGGATGTCGGCCTCGCGGCGCAGCCAGCGAATGTCAGGGTGCCGACGCACGATGCCGGACGCCGAGCACGGCACGTCGGCAAGGATGCGGTCGAACGGGCGCCCGTCGTACCACGCGTCGGGGGCACCCGCATCGCCGACACGCACGTCCGCTTCGAGCGACAGTCGCACGAGGTTCTCGCCGATCCGTGCCGCGCGCGCGGCGTCGCTTTCCAGCGCGACGACTTCCGCATCGGCCAATTCGAGAATATGACCGGTCTTGCCGCCGGGCGCCGCGCATGCGTCGAGCACGCGCATGCCGTCGCGCGCACCGAGCCATTCGGCGGCGAGCTGCGCGCCGGCGTCCTGCACCGACACGACACCGTCGGCAAACCCCGGAATGCGATCGACCGGCAGCGCCGACGCGAGCCGCACCGCATGCCGGCCGATCGCAGTCGCGTCGATCCCGTTCTCGCGCAGCGTCTCGAGATACGCGTCGACGCTCGCGCGGCGCGCGTTCACGCGCAGCGTCAGCGGCCCTTGCCGCTCGCCGGCCGCGAGGATCGCCTGCCATGCGTCGGGCCACGCGCGCTGCACCGACGCGACCCACCACGCGCGGTAGTTCCAGCGCGCGACGACATCGTCCTGCAGCGCCGCGACGAGCGTGTCGCGCTCGCGCAGGAAACGGCGCAGCACCGCGTTGACCATCCCCTTCGCGAACGCGCATTCGCGGCGCGCGCCGATCACGGTCACAGCCTGGTCGACCACCGTGAACGCCGGATACGCGGCCTCGTCCGCCGGGTCGAGCAGCAGCGCGAACGCACCGGCGAGCACCGCGTGCACGTAGGCGGGCGGCGCCTTGCTGATGAGCCGGCCGATCAGCCAGTCCGCACTGCCGAGACGGCGCATCGTCCGGTAAGCGACGTCCTGCGTCGCCCCGCGCGCGAGCGCCTGCGCACCGGACGGCATCTGCGCGAATACCGCCGACAGCGCCGCCGGCAGCGCGGTGCCGCGCCGCACCGCATCGACCGCCTGCGCGGCCGCGTCGAGTGCGAAGCCGAGCGAATCGGGCGCGAGATGCAGCGCGGACAGGCGCGCCGGGCGGCCGGAAGAAGACGGAGCGGTAGAACGGGTTCGTGTCATCGGAGCAAATTCGGCAAACAAGCGCGGCCAACGGGCACAGCAAGCCAATGCGGCAAACGGCGGGATCGCGGCGCCCGTGGGCTCTGCCATCCCAAACCGGGCATTGTAGCGTGCGATGCTGCAGGCCCTTTGGCCCCTTTACGGCACGCGCAAATGAAACACCCCGCAGCGCGAAGCGTGCGGGGTGGTGTGACGGTCCCCGCGCGGCAACTGCCGCACGGTGTGCCGTGGCTTAGTCGAAGCGGCCGGTACGCGCCATCTCCATCAGGCGCGCGATGCGCTCCTCGGTGGCCGGGTGCGTCGAGAACAGATTCTGCAGGCCGCCACCGTGCAGCGGGTTCATGATCATCATCTGCGCGGTGGCCGGATGCTGCTCGGCCGCCTGGAACGGGATGCCCGCCGCATAGCGATGGATCTTGTCGAGCGCGGTCGCGAGCGATTGCGGATCGCCGGAAATCTGCGCGCCGCCGCGGTCGGCCTCGAACTCGCGAGCCCGCGAAATCGCCATCTGGATCAACGCGCCTGCGATCGGTGCGAGCAGCGCGACCGCGATACCCGCGATCGGGTTGGCCGGCCGGCCGTTCTCGTCGCGCCCGCCGAAGAACATCGCGAAGTTCGCGATGGCCGAGATCGCGCCCGCCATCGTCGCGGTGATCGTCGAGATCAGGATGTCGCGGTGCTTCACGTGCGCAAGCTCGTGCGCCATCACGCCGCGCATCTCGCGCTCCGACAGCACGCGCAGGATGCCCGTTGTCGCGGCGACGGCCGCGTGCTCGGGGTTGCGGCCCGTTGCGAACGCGTTCGGCGCATCCTCGTTGATCAGGTAGACGCGCGGCATCGGCAGGTTCGCGCGCGTGGCCAGCTCGCGCACCATCCGGTAGAACTGCGGCGCCGTGTTCTCGTCGACTTCCTGCGCGTTATACATGCGCAGCACCATCTTGTCCGAGAACCAGTAAGAGAAGAAATTCATGCCGAGCGCGAACAGCAGCGCGATCGTCATGCCCCGCGAGCCGCCGATCATCCCGCCGATCACGATGAACAGGGCCGTGATCGCGGCCATCAGCATCGCCGTTTTGACCCAATTGAACATACCCACTCCTTATCCGTCAGGGAACCCGCCGCGCATCAAAAGGGCGCGGCGTAAAATTGTAAGCGTTTTGTTAGATAAGGTCTTGCCGGAAAAATTCAATCTCACCGTTGCGATGTTGCAAGACGAAGACCGAGGCCGACGAAAGCGCTGCCGACCGTGCGGTCAAGCCATTTCTTGACGCCCGGCTTGCCGGAGAAGCGTGCCGTGACACTGCCCGCGACCCACGCGACGAGGCTGGTCCACACCGTGCTCATCACGACGAACACACCGCCGAGGGTCAGGAACGCCCATGCCTTGTGCGGGCTGTCGGCCGACACGAACTGCGGGAAGAACGACACGAAGAACAGCACGACCTTCGGGTTCAGCACGTTGGTCCAGAAGCCCTGCATGAACAGCTGGCGCAGCGGCTTCGCGGCTTGCGTGGCCGCCGTGCCCGACGGCTCGGCCGCCTGCTTCGCGATGATCATCCGCACGCCCAGGTAGATCAGGTAGGCGGCGCCGACCAGCTTGATCACCGTGAATGCGGCAGCCGACGCCGCGAGCAGCGCGGTCAGGCCGAATGCGCAGGCGAGCGCGTGAACGCAGCAGCCGGCCGAAATGCCGAACGCCGACATCAGCCCCGCGCCGCTGCCCTGCGCGACGCTGCGGCCGACGATATAGGCCGTATCGGGGCCGGGCGTGACGTTCAGCAGGAAGACTGCCAGCACGAAGAAGCCGAAATGGGTGATGCCGAACATGAAAACCTCGAAACCGGGGAGCGCAGGGAAATTCTACGCGCGCCTGCCGCGCCGCGCGACTCGACCATCCGGCCGATTGCGCACGCCCGGCAGGCCGTGTCGAATGGCGGTCAGGCAGCGTCAGGCAACGTCGGTCAGCGCGAAACGCTGGCCCGCGGCGAGCGGCGAGCCGGCCAGGAATTCGCGCGCGGGCAGCCGCTTGCCGCCCGGCTTCTGCAACTGCGTGACGCGCAGCGCACCGCTGCCGCACGCGACGACCACGCCTTCCGGCGCGGCTTCGACGATCGTGCCGGGCGCCGCGTCGCCGCGCGCCGCCACCGGCTCGGCTGCCCACAGCTTGATCGCCGCGCCGTCGAGCGTCGCGACGCCGCCCGGGAACGGATCGAACGCACGCACCTGGCGCGCAAGCACGTCGGCCGGCTTGCGCCAGTCGAGCGCCGCTTCGTGCTTGCCGATCTTTTCCGCATAGGTCACGCCGTCGGCCGGCTGCGGTGTCGCCGGCAGCACGCCGTCGCGCTCGAGCTGCACGAGCGCGTCGACGATCAGTCGCGCGCCTTCGGCGGCGAGCCGGTCGTGCAGCGTCGCGGTCGTCTCGTCGGGCGCGATCGCGATGCGCGCTTCCTCGATCATCGCGCCGGTGTCGAGGCCGATGTCCATCTGCATCAGCGTGACGCCCGTCTCGGCATCGCCGGCCTCGATCGCGCGGTGGATCGGCGCGGCGCCGCGCCAGCGCGGCAGCAGCGACGCGTGAATGTTGATGCAGCCGGCGCGCGGAATGTCGAGCACTTCCTGCGGCAGCAGCAGGCCGTAGGCGGCGACCACCATCACGTCATGCGGCGTCGAGCGCAGCAGCTCGATCGCGTCGGCCGCCTCGGCCGGGTACTTGCCCGCGCGGCGCAGCGACGGCGGTTGCGCGACGGGCATCCCGTGCTCGACGGCATAACGCTTCACCGCGCTCGCCTGCAGTTTCATCCCGCGCCCGGCAGGGCGATCGGGCTGGGTGAGCACGAGCGGCACCGGAAAACCGGCCTCGTGGATCGCGGCGAGGGCAGCCGCGGCGAATTCCGGCGTGCCGGCAAAAACTACGCGCAACGTATGGGTCATGACAGCGTTCGGGGTCGGGCAAGGCGAACGCGCGTTACATCGCGCGTTCGAGTTTCTTCATCTTCGTCTTGATGCGCGTCTGCTTGAGCGGCGACAGGTATTCGACGAACACGCGCCCCATCAGGTGATCCATCTCGTGCTGGATGCACACGGCCAGCAGGCCCTCGCAGTCGAGCTCGAAAGTCTCGCCCTGCTCGTTGAGCGCGCGCACGCGCACATGATCGGGACGCTCGACTTCGTCGTAGATGCCGGGCACCGACAGGCAGCCCTCTTCATAGATCTGCTTTGCATCGCTCGACCACACGATCTCCGGGTTGATGAACGCGCGCAGCTCGTTCTTCTCCTCGGAGACGTCGATCACGATCACGCGCTCGTGCACGTCGACCTGCGTGGCGGCAAGGCCGATGCCCGGCGCCGCATACATGGTCTCGGCCATGTCGGCGACGAGCTTGCGGATCCGGTCGTCGACCTTGTCGACGGGCTTCGCGACCTTGTGCAGCCGCTTGTCGGGGTAATGAAGAATATTGAGTAAAGCCATGGCGTTCGGTATTCGGTGGAGCGGCGTGCCGCATCGGCCATCCGGCCGGCTGGCGCTGCCGCCGGGATGCAATGAAGATGAGGCGGACGCGCGGCGAATCAATGCCGCGGATCACGCCTCCTGCAATTGGCCGGGCGCCTGCGCGCGCGGCCCTGTCGAGTATTTCGGATGATGAAAATTTTATCATGGCGCCACGCGGTCCGCTGGCCACCGCATTCGAGGGGCGCCTCATGTCGCCGCAAGCGCTGAGCCCCTCCGCCGTGCGCGCGTGGCTGCAGCTTGCGCATGCGCCCGGCCTCGCCCCGGCCGCACTGCAGGCACTGCTCGATGCGTTCAGCTCGCCGGACGCGCTGCTGCGTGCGCCCGACCACGCCATCACCGCCGTCACCAGCGCCGCCGCCGCCCTGGCCGTGCGCGCAAGCGAGCGCGGCGATCTCGACGCGCGCACCGACGCCGCGCTCGCGTGGCTCGACGCGCCGGGCAATGCGCTCGTCACGCTCAACGATCCGGCCTACCCGCCGCGGTTGCGCGACCTGCACGATCCGCCGCTGCTGCTATATGTAAAGGGCCGGCTCGACCTGCTGCATGCGCGCAGTCTCGCCGTGGTCGGCAGCCGCCACGCCACGCCGCAAGGGCTCGCGGACGCAACGCACTTCGCACGCGAACTGTCCGATGCCGGGCTGCCGATCGTATCGGGCCTCGCGCTCGGGATCGACGCCGCCGCACATCGTGGCGGGCTCGACGGCCGGTCGGGCACGGTCGCGGTGATCGCGACCGGCGCCGATCTCGTCTACCCGGCGCGGCACCGCGCGCTCGCCCACGAGATCGCCGCGCACGGCGCGATCGTGTCGGAATGGCCGCTCGGCACGCCGGCCCGCGCCGCCCACTTCCCGCAGCGCAACCGGCTGATCGCCGCGCTCGCGATCGGCGCGCTCGTCGTCGAGGCCGCGCCGCGCTCCGGCTCGCTGATCACCGCGCGGCTCGCGAACGAACTGGGGCGCGATGTGTTCGCGATGCCGGGCTCGATCCATGCGCCGCTGGCGCAGGGCTGCCACGCATTGATTCGCGACGGTGCGAAGCTCACGGCGGCGCCGCTCGACGTGCTCGAGGAATACGGGCTGGGTGAATCGAAGGCCGGCACGGCGGGCGGTGCGGCGTGTTCCGGGCATCCGTGCGCGGGCACCGGCAGCCTCCGCGAAACCGAAACCGCCACTCAGCGTGCCGCGGCCGATGTTATCCACAATGGCGATGCCGTTCCGGCCACCGCGTCCGCCCCAGACGAAGCACCGTCGCCGGCGCCACCGCTGCCCGCCACCACCCCAGCCGAGCAGGCCGTGCTTGCCGCATTGGGATACGGCCCCGTCACCTACGAATGGCTCGCCGAGCACAGCGGCCTGCCTGACGACGTACTGCACCGCGCGCTGCTGGCGCTGGAACTGGCCGGCCGCGTCGCCAGCCACCCCGGCGGGCGCTTCACGCGGCTTGACGCAGCGCGCACCTCGCCCGTGGACGGCGTGCTACATTCCCCCGCATAGGGGCGGCCAGGCCGCCGACGATACCCAAGGAAACCCATGCCCGCGCTGAATCTCGACACCGATGCGGATCGGATCGCCGAGCGCCTCGCCGATCCCGGCACGTTGCTCGTCGCCTGCCTGTGCGCCGAGTGGTGCGGCACGTGCCGCGACTACCGGACGGCCTTCGACCAGCTCGCCGACGCGCATCCGGATGCCTGCTTTGCCTGGATCGACATCGAAACGCATGCCGATCAGCTCGACGATCTCGACGTCGAGAACTTCCCGACCATCCTGATCGAAGATACCCACACCGCCCGCTTCTTCGGCACGGTGCTGCCGCATGCGGCGATCGTCGAGCGGATGCTGTCCGACCTGAGCGCGGTACCCGGTGCGCCGCACGCACCGAAATTGCGCAACATCCTGGCCGTCGAAGCCTGAATTCGCGAGCCGGCCGGTGGTTTAGCGCGCGTTTGCGCGCCCCGCCGCGCCGGGCGCTTGCCGCCGTTGCGCCCCCCCTCTATGATGAGCCGCTTTTTACGCGCTGAGCCGCCATTGCTGCGGCGTGTGCTATAAAGCGGTCGTAAAAGGGACCCACAACCGGCGAACCCGGTCTACCAACACACACCTGTCATGTCCAAAGCACTGATCATTGCGGAAAAGCCTTCTGTCGCGAACGACATCGCACGCGCTTTGGGCGGCTTTACCAAGCATGACGAGTATTACGAGAGCGACGATTTCGTCCTTTCGTCCGCTGTCGGCCACCTGCTGGAAATCGCCGCCCCGGAAGAGTACGAGGTCAAGCGCGGGAAATGGAGCTTCGCGCATCTGCCCGTCATCCCCCCGCATTTCGACCTGAACCCGATCGCAAAAAGCGAGTCGCGCCTCAAGGTGCTCACCAAGCTGTTGAAGCGCAAGGACGTCGACCGCCTGATCAACGCATGTGACGCGGGGCGCGAGGGCGAGCTGATTTTCCGCCTGATCGCGCAGCATGCGAAGGCGAAGCAGCCGGTCCAGCGCCTGTGGCTGCAGTCGATGACCCCGCAGGCGATCCGCGACGGCTTCGCGAACCTGCGCAGCGACGCGGACATGCTGCCGCTCGCCGACGCCGCACGCTGCCGCTCGGAAGCCGACTGGCTCGTCGGGATCAACGGCACCCGCGCGATGACCGCGTTCAACAGCAAGGGCGGCGGCTTCTTCCTGACGACAGTGGGCCGCGTTCAGACGCCAACGTTGTCGATCGTCGTCGAACGTGAAGAGAAAATCCGCCGCTTCGTCCCGCGCGACTACTGGGAAGTGAAGGCCGAATTCGCGTGCGCGGGCGGCTTCTACGAAGGCAAGTGGTACGACCCGAAATTCAAGCGCGACGAATTCGATCCGGAGAAGCGCGACTCCCGCCTGTGGAGCCTGCCGGCGGCCGAAACGATCGTCGCCGCGTGCCGCGACCAGATCGGCACGGTCTCCGAGGAATCGAAGCCGTCGACGCAGCTGTCGCCGCTGCTGTTCGACCTGACGAGCCTGCAGCGTGAAGCGAACAGCCGCTTCGGCTTCTCCGCGAAGAACACGCTCGGCCTCGCGCAGGCGCTGTATGAAAAGCACAAGGTGCTGACCTACCCGCGTACCGACGCGCGCGCGCTGCCGGAAGACTACCTGTCGACGGTCCAGTCCACGCTCGAGATGCTCAAGGAGAGCAACAACTACCTGCCGCATGCGAAGCAGGTGCTGGACAAGGGCTGGGTGAAGCCGAACAAGCGGATCTTCGACAACTCGAAGATCAGCGACCACTTTGCAATCATCCCGACGCTGCAGGCGCCGAAGTCGCTGTCCGAGCCGGAGCAGAAGCTGTACGACATGGTCGTGAAGCGCTTCCTCGCCGTGTTCTTCCCGGCCGCCGAATTCCGCGTCACGACGCGGATCACCGAAGTCGCCGGCCATCACTTCAAGACCGAAGGCAAGGTGCTGGTCGAGCCGGGCTGGCTGCAGGTGTACGGCCGCGACGCCGAAGGCGCGGATGCGAACCTCGTGCCGGTGCAGAAGGACGAGAAGGTGAAGACGGACGAAATCGCCGCCGTCGCGCTCGTCACGAAGCCGCCCGCACGCTACTCGGAAGCGACGCTGCTGTCCGCGATGGAAGGTGCCGGCAAGCTCGTCGAGGACGACGAACTGCGCGAGGCGATGGCCGCGAAGGGCCTCGGCACGCCGGCCACGCGCGCGGCGATCATCGAAGGCCTGCTCGGCGAGAAATACCTCGTGCGCGAAGGCCGCGAACTGATCCCGACCGCGAAGGCATTCCAGCTGATGACGCTGCTGCGCGGGCTCGGCGTGAAGGAACTCACCGCGCCCGAGCTTACCGGCGAATGGGAATACAAGCTGTCGCAGATGGAGCGCGGCAACCTCGGGCGCGAAGCGTTCATGCAGGAAATCGCCCGCATGACGCAGCAGATCGTGAAGCGCGCGAAGGAATACGATTCGGACACGATCCCCGGCGATTACGCGACGCTCGAGACGCCGTGCCCGAACTGCGGCGGCCAGGTGAAGGAAAACTACCGCCGCTTCGCGTGCACGAAGTGCGAGTTCTCGATCTCGAAGATCCCGGGCAGCCGGCAGTTCGAGATCGCGGAAGTCGAGGAGCTGCTGCGCGAGAAGACGATCGGCCCGCTGTCCGGCTTCCGCAGCAAGATGGGCCGCCCGTTCTCGGCGATCCTCAAGCTGTCCTTCGACGACGAGACGAAGAACTACAAGCTCGAGTTCGATTTCGGCCAGGACACCGGCGGTGAGGAAGGCGAAGCGCCCGACTTTTCCGCACAGGAGCCGGTCGGCGCGTGCCCGAAGTGCAAGGGCCGCGTGTTCGAGCACGGGATGAGCTACGTGTGCGAGCACTCGGTGGCCAACCCGAAGACCTGCGATTTCCGCTCGGGCAAGGTGATCCTGCAGCAGGAAATCACGCGCGAGCAGATGGGCAAGCTGCTGGCCGACGGCCGCACGGATCTGCTGCCGAACTTCAAGTCGTCGCGCACGGGACGCAACTTCAAGGCCTTCCTCGTGAAGCAGCCGGACGGCAAGATCGGCTTCGAGTTCGAGAAGAAGGAGCCGAAGGCCGCTGCCGCGAAGAAGACGGCAAAATCGGCGACGAAGGATGCCGAAACCGTGACGGAAGGCGCCGAAGAGAAACCGGCACCGGCTCGCAAGACCGCCGCCCGCAAGACGACGGCGCGCAAGACGGGCTCGTGACGGCCTGGCGGCCGGGCTCCCCGGCCATGCCGAACTCTGGCAGGCAGCCATAAAAAAACGCGGATCGATTGCTCGATCCGCGTTTTTCTTTGTGCCGGCGGCAACCGCCGCCAGGCCGTCGTGCCGTTACAGCGGCGACGGCGCCGCAACGCGCGTGCGCGGCGAACGCGGCAGACGCGGCGACAGGTTCGGGTCGGCCGCTTCCGGCTGCTCGGCACGCGTCTCGACACCGATCGGCGCGAGCGCCGAACTCTGCGCGGCCCACTGCTCGCCCATCGTCGCGTCGGTCGAGTGGCTGAAATGCTCGACGAGGTGGTCGATGAACGTCCGCACCTTCGCGGGCAGATGGCGCCGGCTCGGGTAAGCGATGTTGATCTCGACCTGCGGCAGCCGGAAATCCGGCAGCAGCCGCACGAGCGCGCCGCGCGCGATATCGCCGCCGATCAGGTAGCTCGGCAGAATCGCGACCCCCATTCCGAGCAGCGCGAACTGGCGCAGCATCGCGGTGTTGTTCGCGACGATCACATTGGTCGGGCGCACGCGCACTTCGCCGTCCGGCCCCGTGAACACACGCTCGTCACCCCAGTATTCGGTCGGCAGGCTCAGGCTCGGGTGCTCGGCGAGATGCTCCGGATGGGTCGGCACGCCGTGCTTCTCCAGGTAGCTCGGCGTCGCGCACACGGTCATGCAGCCGGTGGTCAGGCGCCGCGTGACGATGCTCGCGCTGCGCATCTGGCGCGTGACGACGATGCCGACGTCGAAGCCTTCCTCGACGAGATCGACCTGCCGGTCGACCAGCGTGAGATCCGGCACCACTTTCGGGAAATTCTCCGTGTACGACTGCAACACGGGCGCGAGGTTGTGCAGGCCGAACACGACAGGCGCAACGATGCGCAACGTTCCGACCGGCTCGTGATTGCGCGCAACGACCATCTGCTCGACGTCCTCGAGCTCATCGAGGATCTGGCGAGCACGCTCCAGATAGACCTGGCCCGACTCCGTCAGGGAAAGGCTGCGCGTGGTGCGGTTCAGCAAACGCGTGCCGAGCCGGCCTTCCAGATCGGCGACGTGACGCGTCGCGACCGCGTTGGAGATATCCATTGCACTCGCGGCCCGCGCAAAACTGCCGAGATCTGCAACCTTGACGAACACGCGCATCGACTGCAAATGATCCATAAACGACTCCTGCCGCTGTTACAACTTCAAAAAGATGAAGCAAATGCGTAATTCTCCTACGACAGCGGAAATGATGCAGAGTTGCTCAACAAGGCCCCGGTTGACGATAAAAATAGTCAAAAATCCTCGCCTTATGCGGATAGTTGATCCAATTATTCTGATTGGAGCAACAATTGGGTGAACCTCGTCGAGTAAGTGGCCGAATCAGGAAGGACGTATTTGATGCGACACAACAGCGCACCCTTCCGCCCGCCGCGCAAGCGGTGCCGGGTCAGGCCGCCGCCAATTGCGGCGGAGCGTAACAACCTGTTAAAAAGACCCCATGAAGGCGGCCGACGTAGCATCATGTCGGCCCCGGCCGGGCGGGACGGGTGCGCGACGTGCGCCGCCGCCACCGCCGCTTTCAACGCGCGACACCCGCTCACCATGAAAATTGCCATCCTCGACGACTACCAGGACGCCGTCCGCAAGCTGAACTGCTTCGAGATGCTTGCCGACCACGACGTGAAGGTCTTCAACAATACGGTGCGCGGATTGGGACAGCTCGCCAGCCGTCTGGCGGAAGTCGAGGCGCTCGTGCTGATTCGCGAACGGACCCCGATTTCGTCACAACTGCTCGCCAAGCTGCCGAACCTGCGCATGATCAGCCAGACCGGCCGCATTTCGAGCCACATCGATCTCGAGGCGTGTACCGACCGCGGCATCGCCGTGCTCGAAGGCACGGGCTCGCCGATTGCCCCCGCGGAACTGACCTGGGCGCTCGTGATGGCCGCCCAGCGCCGCATTCCGCAATACGTCGCGAACCTGAAGCAAGGCGCGTGGCAACAGTCGGGCCTGAAGACGTCGGCGATGCCGCCGAACTTCGGCCTCGGCCAGGTGCTGCGCGGCCAGACGCTCGGCATCTGGGGCTACGGCAAGATCGGGCGGCTCGTCGCCGGCTACGGCAAGGCGTTCGGGATGAACGTGCTGATCTGGGGCCGCGAGCATTCGCTCGAGGCCGCGCGCGCCGACGGCTATACGGCCGCCGAAAGCCGCGAAGCGCTGTTCGAGCAGAGCGACGTGCTGTCGCTGCACCTGCGCCTGCATGACGACACGCGCGGAATCGTGAAGCAGGAAGACCTGATGCGGATGAAGCCGACGTCGCTGCTCGTCAACACGAGCCGTGCCGAATTGCTCGAGGAAAATGCACTGGTCAACGCGCTGTCGCACAACCGCCCGGGGATGGTCGCGATCGACGTGTTCGAGAGCGAGCCGATCCTGCAGGGCTACAGCCTGCTGCGGATGGAAAACGTGATCTGCACGCCGCACATCGGCTACGTCGAGCGCGAAAGCTACGAGCTCTACTTCAGCGCGGCATTCCGGAACATCCTGGCGTTCGACCAGGGCGACATGTCGAGCGTCGTCAACCCGGAAGCACTGACGCCGCGCCGCGTGCGCTGAGCGCCGCGGGCCGCGCCTGCCGCGCGGCCCCGCTTCCTGCTCTTCCTGCTTCCCGTCTTCAGGCGGCCACGCGGCCGCCCGTCATCGCGCCGACGCGCGTGAGGAAATGCTCGCCGTCGCGCCGCCCGAGGTCGTACGCATGCCGCATCTGCGACGGGCTCGTGTAATCCCAACTCGAAATCGGCACCTTGCTCGACGGCTGGACGTACAGCCGTCGCTGCTCGCCGTGCGCGACCGTGAACATCTGCGGGCGCGGGTACAGCCGCGTGACGAGCACCAGCACGTCGCCGGGCGTCGGGTCGAGCGCGTCGACCGGCACGTTGTCGACCATCCCGCCATCCAGCACGGGCCGGCCGCCGCGGCGCAGCACCGGCGTGAACGGCGGCGTGCAGGACGACTGCAGGATCAGGTCGGCGAGATCGTCGACGCGCGTGCAGGCCTGCGCGCGCACGAATTCCGGCCGAAAGCCGAGCGAGCGCCCGAGCGTCGGGTGCAGCGTCTTGCGCACGTACTTCTCGATGTTGTACGCGACGAGCCCGGCGGCCACCGCGCTGCGCGCGCCGAGCCAGCGCGGCACGTGCGACACGCCGATGCGGATCTCCGGCGCAGCGGCAAGCTTCGCGAACGGCTCGCCGTAGATGTCGAGCAGCGCCTGGCAGTAAATCCGGTAATGCGGAAACACGGGCTCGCGCCCGAACAGGTTGCCCCAGTACGCGTTCTTCCGGTTGTGGCGCAGCGCCTCTTCGTAATAGCGCATCACCCAGGCGGCGTCGCGCGTATACAGCATGCACGCGGTCGCCGCGCCGGCCGAGATGCCGGTGATCACGCGCGGGCGCAGGCCGAGCGCCGGCTGGGCGACGTCCCAGAAGCCAGCCTGCCACCAGCAGCGATTGCCGCCGCCCGCAAAGACGATCTGGTCGAACATCGCGCCGCTCAGCTGACGAGCGCGTAGGTCGACGTCGCGTGAACGGCCATCTTGCCGTCCTCGTCGAACAGTTCGACTTCGCCGAATACGAGATTGCGGCCCATCCGCAGCACGCGTGCGGTGACGAGCACGTCGCCCTTGCGCACGGGCCGCATGAAGTTCGTGTTCAGCGATACGGTGGTCATCGGCCGGAACTCGCCGAGCGCGACCGAGATCGCGACCACCATCGCGGTGTCGGCGGCCGCCGTGAACACCTGACCGCAGATGATGCCGCCCGAATGGCGGAATTCGCCGGAAAACGGCAGGCGCAGCGTGACGCTGTCGTCGCCGATCGACACGGGGACCAGACCGAGCGAGCGGACCCAGGGGGCCAGCAGGCGATCCAGCAATTCGCGGACTGCGTTTTCGTCCATCTTCGGGAAGCCCAGAAAGCGTTGCGCGACCGCCGCGCAACACGTGTGGCGTCATCATACCGGGAGCGCGAAAACTGCGATCGCTCGTGATCGGGCCGGCAACTGCCGTCGTGGTGACGAAATATTTTCAGGAAATTTGCAGAAAGGGCTTGCAAGACCCGAAATACCCGTGCATAATCTCTCTTCTGTTGGGGGCGTTAGCTCAGTTGGTAGAGCAGCGGACTCTTAATCCGTAGGTCGAGTGTTCGAGTCACTCACGCCCCACCAGGAATTCCGAAGCCCGGTTAGCGAAAGCTAACCGGGCTTTTTCCTTTTCCGCCGCCGCACGCGCGGCGTGCGCCCTGTCGCAGTACGCCATCGCACGCCTGTTCCACATCGTTTCCGCTAGAATCGTCCGACAAATATCACACGACCGGCGCAGGCACTGCCGTTTGCCCGCCGGCACTGAGAGAACATGGGACGTCAGACATGGAAGCATGTAACCGAGACGCGACCATTCAGAGAGCCTGGTTGCGCCGATATCGGCCGGTCCGTGAGGACACGCCATTCCCCCGATCACACCGGCATCCGCAGTGCGACGCACGAACCGGATCCGGCCATGCCGGGTAAGGACGCACTTGTCGCCATGGCGCTCGGCGTCGTACTGCTCGTACTGGCAGGCGTGCTCGCCGTCATGACCGGCCAGGCGACCGGTCATCTGGTCCGCACGCCGGGCACGGTCGTCCGTATCGTGCAGGACAGCGACGCGATGCGCGCGTACCGGCCGATCGTCGCGTATCTCGCGAACGACGGTCAGCGCCGCGAGGTCGCCGGCAATACCGCGTCGACCACCCCCGCCTACGACATCGGCGAGAACGTCGAGGTCCTGCTCGATCCCGTCCATCCCGAGCGCCCCGCGCTGATCGACGATTTCGCGCAACGCTGGTTTCCGGCGGCGGTGGCGGCGCTGCTCGCCGTCGCGTCGTTCGCGATCGGCGCCCTGCTGATCGCCGGCAAGCGCCACCGCATGCAATCCGATGCGCCGCCCGCCCGGGCCGAGCGCAAGCAGGCGCGACGCCGCTGGGATATCGCGATCGTGCTGATTCCGATCACGATCGGCACGGGCTTCATTGCCGGTGCCGGCGCAGCCGGCCTGCGTCAGTGGCAGATCGCCCACCACTACGCGCGCTCAACCGGCCACGTCGTCGAGATCGCAAAAAATGCGCGATCGGCCCGCTCGCGCACGTCGCTGTATTCGGCGATCGTCGCGTTCACGACCGACAGCGGACGCCGGATCACGTTCGCCCAGGGCGCGGCGGCGTCGCATCCGGGCCTGCAGGAAGGCGAAGCGGTCAACGTGCTGTACGACCCCGTCACCCCCGAGCGCGCGGTCGTCGACCGCTTCTGGGATCGCTGGGGCCTCACGGCCATCCTGCTCGCAATCGGTGCGCCGTTCCTCGCGGCCGGGCTGTTCGTCGCCGCGACGCTGTGGCCGGAGCATCGGTCGCACGAGGTCGCCCCATGATGCTCGCGCGCCGGCCGCACATCGCGTGGCACGACAAGCGGTACGGCGCGCGCGTCACCGCTCCCTGAACGCCTCCACCTTCGCGCGGTTCCCGCATGTGCGCATGTCGCACCAGCGGCGCCCGACGCCGCGGCCGCGATCGACGAAGAACCACGTGCACCGGCCGCACTGCCTCACCCGCGCGAAATCGTCGCTGCGCAGCAGTTGCTCGAAGCCGAGTGCGGCCGCGTCGACCCAGCGCGACGCGGCACGCGCGTCGGGCCGCCACGCGAACCGGCCGTCGACCGCATCGAATGCGCTGCGCCCGATCGCCTCGCGAATCGCGACGGCGAGCCGGTCCGCCGCGCGCGCGCCGGTCGTGCCGCCGCCTCCGGCCGTCAGGTGCGAGATTGCCGTGTAGGCATCCTCGCGAAAGCGATGCAGCGCCGCCAGCGCGTCCGCGTCGTCCTGCCGCGCATGACGCAGCAGCCGCGCCAGATCGGCCGGCGCCAGCAGCCCCGATCGTTCCGCCCACGCATGCACGGCCGGCCAGTCGACGAGCTTGTCCGCGTCGCGCGTCTTGCCCGTATCGGCCACCGTGTTGAGGAAATCGAGCGCCGGATGGCCGCCGACGAAATCGGCTGAACCCCATGCGTGCGCGGCCCGCGCGGACTCGTGTCGAGTAACCATTTATTTTCACCTATCGGTTTCATACCCGGGCAATCAGGAGTAACCTATTAACAACCAAAACAGGTTAGCACGGAGAGGCCGATGCTCGAACTCGCCAACCGCTTCATTTTCGAAGGCCACCGGATTGCCTGGGGAACGATCGGCGAAGGCCCGCCGCTCGTGCTCGTGCACGGCACGCCGTTTTCGTCGCAGGTGTGGCGCCGGATCGCGCCGTGGCTCGCGCGGCGTCATCGCGTGTTCTTCTACGACCTGCTCGGTTACGGTCAGTCCGACATGCCGGACGCGGACGTGTCGCTCGGCCGCCAGAACAGGCTGTTCGGCGCGCTGCTCGACGAGTGGAACATCTCGCGCCCCTGCGTACTCGCGCACGACTACGGCGGCGCAACCGTGCTGCGCGCGCACTTTCTCGACGGCGTCGCCTATGCGGATCTCACGCTCGTGAATCCGGTCGCGATCGCGCCGCAGGGTTCGCCGTTCGTGCGTCATGTCGCGCAGCACGAAGCCGCCTTCATCGGATTGCCCGCGTATGCGCATCACGCGCTCGTGTCGGCGTATCTCGGCAAGGCGGTCGCGCGGCCGCTGAGCGACGACGCGCTGTCGATCTACCGCGCGCCGTGGCTCACGCCCGACGGGCAGGCCGCGTTCTATCGCCAGATCGCGCAGATGCGCCAGCGCTACATCGAGGAAGCCGAGGCCCGTTACGCGCCGCCGGACTTTCCGGTGCGCATCGTGTGGGGCGAGGACGACGCGTGGATTCCGCTCGAACAGGGGCAGGCGCTGGCCGATCGCATCGCACACGGCCAGCTGATTCGGGTGCCGGGCGCAGGCCATCTGGTGCAGGAAGATGCGCCGGAGGCGATCGTCGCGGCGGTGCTCGACGCATCAGGGCAAGGTTGACGCCCGCCGAAGCGCATGTCGCATGTCGCATGTCACGTGTGCCGCGTCAGAACACCGGCACGCCCTGCGCGAGCGTCGAGATGAATTTCGCGGTACGCGGATCGCGCGGATCGCCGAACAGGTCGCGCGACGCACCGGCTTCGACAACGCGGCCTTCCGCGAGAAACACCGCGTCGTGTGCAATCGACGCGGCCAGGCGCAGGTCGTGGGTGGCCATCAGCATCGTCGTGCCTTCCCGTGCGAGCTGGCGCAGCACCTCGACCACTTCGACGGACAGTTCCGGATCGAGCGCGGACGTCGGCTCGTCGCACAACAGCGCCTGCGGCGACGGCGCGAGCGCACGCGCGATCGCGACGCGTTGCTGCTGGCCGCCCGACAGCGCGCCGGGCCACGCGTCGGCCTTGTCGGCGATGCCGACCTTTTCCAGCAGCGCGAGCGCACGTTCGCGGGCCCGCTCGCGCGGCCAGCGCTGCACGGTGACGAGCCCTTCCATCACGTTCTGCACGACGCTCAGGTGCGGAAACAGCTGGAAGTTCTGGAACACCATGCCGGTCTGGCGTCGCACCGCGAACACGGCATCGCGCGCCGGCCGCTGCGCCGGCGAGAAGTCGATGCGGGCGTCGCCGACCGTCAGCGTGCCCGCCTCGGGCACTTCGAGCAGGTTCACGCAACGCAGCAGCGTGCTCTTGCCGCTGCCGGACGGCCCGATCAGCGCCGTCACGCTGCCGGGTTGCAACGCGAGGTCGATCCCTTGCAGCACGCGGTGCGTGCCGAACGACTTGTCGATGCGTTCGAGCCTGATCATCGCAGTTCCGCCTGGAACAGCGCATGACGGCCGAAGCGGATTTCGAGGCGACGCTGCAGCGTGGACAGCACCGAGCTGAGCAGCAGATAGACCAGCGCGGCTTCCGTATAGAGAATCATCGGCTCGTAGGTCACGGCCGCGATCCGCTGCGCGGCCTGGAAGATTTCCGGCACGGTCAGCACGGCCGCGAGCGACGTGTCCTTCACGAGCGAAATGAACGAATTCGACAGCGCCGGCAGCGCGACGCGCGCGGCCTGCGGCAGGATCGCGCGGCGCAGCGCCTGCGGGCGCGTCATCGCCATCGAGTACGCGGCTTCCCACTGCCCCTTCGGAATCGATTCGATCACGCCGCGGATCACCTCGGCGTTGTACGCGCCGACGTTCAGCGAGAAGCCGATCACCGCGGCCGTCAGCGGATCGAGCACGATGCCGACGCTCGGCAGCCCGTAGAAAATTACGAACAGCTGCACGAGCAGCGGCGAACCGCGAAACAGCCAGATGTAGAAACGGACGGCGGCCTGCGCCCAGCGCGGCCCGAACAGCCGCGTGAGCGCCGCGCCGAAGGCGAGCAACAGGCCGATCGCGAACGACGCGAGCGTGAGCGGTACCGTGAACACGAGCCCCGCGACGAGCAGGGGCCGCAGCGATTCCGCCATCAGGTGAAGCCAGGCCGGCATCGTTCAGCCTCGCGTCACGGCTGCGACACGTCGCGGCCGAAATACTTCTGCGAGATCTTCGCGTAGGTGCCGTCGGCCTTGATGTCCGCGAGCGCCTTGTCGATCGCGGCCACCAGCGCGGGGCTGCCCTTGCGCAGCAGCACGCCCGATGCGTCGCTCGCGCCGCCCGTGTCGGTCGCCGCGATCTTCAGCTTCGCGTCCGGCTTGTGCTTGCGGAAATCGAGGTACGACAGCGAATCGTTGATCGTCGCGTCGACGCGCCCCGAGCTCAGCAGGTCGATCGATTCGTTGAAGCCCTGCACGGGCACGACGTCCGCGCCGTGCGCGGCCGCGAGCTTGCCGAAATTGCTGGTCAGCGTGTTCGCCGATTTCTTGCCCTTGAGGTCGTCGAACGAGCGGATCGTCGTGTTGTCCGCACGCACGATCAGCACCGCGCGCGACGTGATGTACGGCGTCGAGAAATCGTATTTCGCCTTGCGCGCGTCGGTGATCGACACTTCGTTGACGACCGCGTCGTAGCGGTTCACGTCGAGGCCCGCGATCAGCCCGTCCCACTTGCCTTCTACGAACTGCGGCTTCACGCCGAGGCGCTGCGCGATCGCGGTCGCGATGTCGACGTCGAAGCCCGTCAGCTTGCCGGTTTCGTCGTGGTACGTGAACGGCGCGTACGTGCCTTCGGTACCGACCCGGAACACGCCGGACGACTTGATCTGCGACAGGTCGTCGGCAGCCAGTGCGCTCGTGACCGAAACGGCCTGCAGCATGGCGACGACCAGGATGGAGCGAAGGAATTTCATGGTGCGGACCCCGAATGATTGGAGGGAATGGTCCCGCGGCACATGTATGCCGTTCGAGAGGTCCGCGAATTCTACCGACGCGTCGAGGCCCGGCAAAAACGCAAATCGGCTATCGATATGAGCGCGACGAATAACGCGCCGGCCAGCCCCCTCATCCCTCAGATGAAATCCGTCGCGATGCAGCGCGGCAATGATCCGACGATTCGTTACCGGCGGTTACAGAAGCGACACCGTGGTATCACCCGTTCGGCATGCGCTACGTACCATGAAGGCAGGTCAACCTGTTGCTCGCGGGCCTTGCCCCGCGAACGGAGTGAACGGCAAATGAAACGCTTCCTGTTCTCCAGTGCCGTCGGACTCGCGGCCGCCTGCCTGTCGGCAGGCGCATTCGCGCACGCCGACGTCGGCGTGTACTTGGGCGTGCCGGGGCCGGTGATCGAGGCGCCGCCGCCTGTCTACTACACGCCGCCGCCCGTCGTGTACGAGCCGGCACCCGCCTATTACGGCCCGTACTACGGCGAATATCGCTATCGCCGCTACCGTCACGACAACGGCTGGCATCGCGGCTGGCGACATCACCACCACGACGACGACGATTGACCGTCGCCTGGCGGCCATCGCGGGCGCATCCGCCCGGGGAATCTCCGCGCGCCGGCCTTCGAGCCGGCGCGCGCGCATCGCGCGTCGCTTACCACGGCAGCGAATACGTCTTCGTATTCGTGAAGCTCTTCATTGCTTCCTGCACGCCCTCCTTGTACCCGAGCCCCGAATCCTTCACGCCGCCGAACGGCGTCAGCTCGAGCCGGTAGCCCGGCACCTCGCGCACGTTCACGCTGCCGACTTCCAGCTCGGTGATGAAGCGCGTGATGTGGTCGAAGCGGTTCGTGCAGACCGATGACGACAGCGCATAGTCGGTGCTGTTCGACATCCGGATCGCGTCGTCGATGTCGCGAAAGCGCATGATCGGCGACACGGGGCCGAAGGTTTCGTACTTCACGAGCGGCATGTCGGGCGTCACGCGATCGATCACCGTCGGCGAATACAGCGCGCCGTTGCGCACGTTGCCGACCAGCAGCCGCGCACCGCGTGCGATTGCGTCATTCACCTGCTGCTCGCAGAACTTCGCGGCCGCTTCGTCGATCACCGTGCCCATGTCCACCGACGGATCGGCCGGGTTGCCGTACGACCACGCCCTGGTTTTCTCGACCACCAGCTCCGTGAAGCGATCGGCCACCGACTCGTGCACGAGCATCCGCTTGATCGCGGTGCAGCGCTGGCCCGAGTTTTTATACGAGCCCGATACCGCAAGCGTGCTCGCTTCGTCGAGGTCGGCATCTTCCATCACGATGATCGGATCGTTGCCGCCGAGTTCGAGCACCGCGCGCCGGTAGCCCATCCGCGACGCAATCGACTTGCCGATCGATACGCCGCCCGTGAACGTGATGAGATCGATCGCCGGGTTCGTGATCAGCTCGTCGGCAATCTCCTGCGGATCACCGGTGAGCACTTGCAGCATCTGCGGCGGCAGGCCGGCTTCGTACAGGATGTCCGCGAACAGGTAGCACGACAGCGGCACCTTCTCCGACGGCTTCACCACGATCCGGTTGTTGGTGGCCACCGACGGCACGATCTTGTGCGCGACCTGGTTCATCGGGTGATTGAACGGCGTGATCGCCGAGATCACGCCGAGCAGCGGATCGCGCTGCGTGTACACGCGGCGCTTCTTGCCGTGCGGAGTCAGGTCGCACGAGAAGATCTGCCCGTCGTCCTTCAGCACTTCCCCGGCACCGAACGTCAGCACGTCGGCCACGCGGCCCGCTTCGTACGTCGAATCCTTGATGCACAAGCCGGCCTCGGCCGTGATCAGCGCTGCAATCTCGGCAGTGCGCGAGCGCACGATGTCGGCCGCACGGCGCAGGATCGCCGCACGATCGTGGCGCGTCAGTGTCGGCCGGTACGCACGTGCGGCGGCAAACGCGCGCCGCACGTCGTCCAGCGTCGCCTTCGGCACGGTGCCGACGAGCTCGCCGTCGTACGGGTTGCGCACTTCGATTACCGCGTCCCGATGAATCCGTTCTCCGTCGATTCGCAGTGCTTCGCGACGAATCTCGCGGACGTCCGTCGATGCTGCAATGGCGTTCATGAGTGTGTCCCCTTACGGATGCGTGCGCATCACTGCAGATGGTTGAGCGCGATGTCGATGATGTCGAAGTTGCGCAGCCGCGCGCGGCCCGAGACGTCGCCGGCGACCGGCTTGCTGAAGATCAGCGGCACGATCTGCTCGGAGATCCCGCCGTGCGAGCGCAGCGGCACGTCGAGACCCGACAGGTCGTGCTTGATGCGCCGCGTGCCGAGCACGACGTCCTGCTTCGAGATCACGATCAGGTCGCCCATCCGTGCCGGCGGCAGCTCGAAGCGCGCGCAACCCTCGGCGCCCGTCAGCACGACCTCGATGCCGTCGACCGCGGCGAGCCGTGCGCGCAGCGCTTCGGCGTCGGCCGTCGCCGGCACGTAGACGGTCGCGAACGAGCCGAGCGCGCCGTGGTGCACGACGTACGGATCGGTGATCGGCAGGATCACGCGCGCCGCATCCTCGCCGAGCCACTCGTCGAACAGCTCCTGCAGGTAGATCACGTTCGGCTCGCCGGTTTCGTCGTCGTGCTTCGCGTTCATCCCGTGGTCGGCCGTGATCGCGACGATCGCGCCGAGCGCGTCGAGACGCTGCAGGTAGGTGTCCATCATTGCGTAGAACGCGTTCGCGCCTTCCGTGCCGGGCGCGCACTTGTGCTGCACGTAGTCGGTGGTCGACAGGTACATCAGGTCGATCGGGCGCGTCTCGAGCAGGCGCACGCCGGCCGCGAACACGAATTCCGACAGGTCCGCGCTGTACACGCTCGGCACCGGCTTGCCAACCAGCTCGAGCACGTTGTCGATGCCGTTTTCCTCGATGCTCGCCTCATCGGCCTTTTCCGACGAGAAGCAGATGCCCTTCAGCCCCTTGCCGAGCAGGCGGCGCAGCTTGTCCTTCGCGGTGACGACCGCGACTTTCGCACCCTGCTCCGCGAAGGTCGCGAGCACGGTCGGTGCGACCAGGTACTTCGGATCGTTCATCAGCACTTCGGCGCCGGTGTCGCGATCGTAGAAGTAGTTGCCGCTTATCCCATGCACCGCCGGCGGCACGCCTGTCACGATCGACAGGTTGTTCGGGTTCGTGAAGCTCGGCACCACGCACTCGCCCTTGAGCGCCGTGCCCGGCTTCAGCAGCGTGCGCAGGAACGGCGCGACGCCGGCCTCGGCCGCTTCTTCCAGATATTCGTATGCGCAGCCATCGACGCAGACGACCACCACGGGCCGGCTCATCCAGTTGTAGCGGCGGCCGTTCACTTCCACGGATACAGGCGTTTCATTCATGACGTTCATTCCTTTCAGGTCGAAGGGGTGAGCCGTCGGCGCCCGCGCCGCGCCGAAGGGAGGTGTTTTCCATGCTTGACATTAAAATTGATGATTTGTAGATTGTCAACAACATGCAGAGAACAGAAAGCAAAACAACGGTGCAGCAAGAGGGCTGGTCTCCACTCATCCGCCGCGTGCCGCGGCGCCACAGTCAAGGGGTCTGAAGATGAACGAAGTGCCGGTAAACAAGCGTTTGAACGCATGGGCGGCGGGCGCGGCCCGTTTCGCGCTGGCCGCGGCGGTCGCGCTCGGCGCGGTGCAGGCGGCGCACGCGAAGACGTCGCTGCTCGTCTATACCGCGCTGGAAGACGAGGCGATGAAGCCCTACAAGGACGCGTTCGAGAAAGCGAACCCCGATATCGAGATCCGCTGGGTTCGCGACTCGACCGGCTCGGTCACCGCGAAGCTGCTCGCCGAGAAGAACAACCCGCGCGCGGACGTCGTGCTCGGCCTCGCCGCGTCGAGCCTGACGCTGCTCGACCTACAGGGGATGCTGATGCCGTACGCGCCGAAGGGCTTCGACCAGCTCACGCGCAAGTACAGCGACGCGAACACGCCGCCGCACTGGGTCGGCATGGACGTGTGGGGCGCGACGATCTGCTACAACCGCGTCGCCGCGCAGGCGAAGGGCATCCCGAAGCCGACGTCGTGGGAAGACCTGACGAAGCCTGTCTATAAAGGCGCGATCGTGATGCCGAGCCCGGTTTCGTCCGGCACCGGCTACCTCGACGTGACCGCGTGGCTGCAGACCTTCGGCGACGACAAAGGCTGGAAATTCATGGACGCGCTCGACAAGAACGTCGCGCAATACGTGCACTCGGGCTCGAAGCCGTGCACGCTCGCCGGCACCGGCGAATTCCCGATCGGCATCTCGTTCGAGTTCCGCGGCCACGAACTGCAGTCGCAGGGCGCGCCGATCGATCTCGTGTTCCCGAAGGAAGGGCTCGGCTGGGACATGGAAGGCACCGCGATCATGAAGACGACGAAGCAGCCCGACGCCGCTAAGAAGCTGGCCGACTTCATGGCGAGCAAGGAGGCGAACCAGATCACCGCGCGCTGGTGGGCGATCGTCGCGTACCCGGGCGTCGCGCGCAAGCTGGCCGGCATCCCCGACAACTACTCGGATCTGCTCGTGAAGAACGATTTCGTGTGGTCGGCGAAGAACCGCCAGTCGATTCTCGATACGTGGCAGAAGCGCTACGGCGCGAAAGCGCAGCAGTAATACCGCGACCCGCCGCGGGGCCGCGCCGCGCGCCGCCCCGCGCCACCCTTTCCATCGTCGAATCCGGCCCCCGGGCCGCCCCAGCATGGAGGCGCGCATGGCACCTTATCTGAGCGTAGAACGCATCGAGAAGCGGTACAACGACACGCAGGTCCTGACCGACATCAACCTGAGCGTGATGAAGGGCGAAATGATCTGCTTCCTGGGGCCGTCCGGCTGCGGCAAGACTACGCTGCTGCGGATCATCGCGGGGCTCGAGACGCAGAACGCCGGCCACATCATGCAGGACGGCCGCGACATCTCGCGGCTGCCGCCGCAACTGCGCGACTACGGGATCGTGTTCCAGTCGTACGCGCTGTTCCCCAACCTCACCGTGTACGACAACGTCGCGTACGGGCTCGTGAACCGCAAGATGAAGCGCGACGCGATCCACGAGCGCGTGCACACGCTGCTCGCGCTGGTCGGCCTGCCCGACAGCCATCGCAAGCATCCGGGCCAGCTGTCCGGCGGCCAGCAGCAGCGCATCGCACTGGCGCGCGCACTCGCCACCTCCCCTGGCCTGCTGCTGCTCGACGAGCCGCTGTCGGCGCTCGACGCGCGGGTGCGCGTGCGGCTGCGCCAGGAGATCCGCGCGCTGCAGCAGCGGCTCGGCGTGACGACGATCATGGTCACGCACGACCAGGAAGAAGCGCTGTCGATGGCCGATCGCATCGTCGTGATGAACCACGGCGTGATCGAGCAGATCGGCACGCCGCTCGAAATCTACCGGCAGCCCGCGTCGCCGTTCGTCGCGGACTTCATCGGCCGCGTCAACACGATTCCCGCCGAAGTCGCGCAGGACGGCTCGCTGCGCGCGGGCGCGGTCGGCCTCGACTGCCGCCATGGCACGGCACGGCCGGCGCAAGGCGCGGCGGTGTCGGTCTACGTGCGGCCCGAGGACCTGCGCATCCGCGTGCCGGGCGAGACGGCCGACAACGTGCTGGCCGGCCGCGTCGAGAAGCTCGAATTCCTCGGCGCGTTCTGCCGCGTGAGCTTCCGGATCGACGGGCTCGACGGCCAGGAGATCGTCGCCGACCTGTCGTATCACGACGTCGACCGCACCGGCGTGCAGGCCGGCGCGCGCATCGACCTCGCGCTCGATCGCGAGCATGTCCGCGTGTTCCCGAGCGCGAAGGAGCGACTGCAATGAGCACCGTCCTGACCGAGCGCCGCCGCGGCGCCTCCGCCCCCGCCGACGTGCGGCAGATCACGCACTGGCACGACCGCATCGCGCAGCTCGCGCTCGTCGCGATGGCCGCGCTGATGTCGATGTTCCTGCTGCTGCCGCTCGCGCTCGTCGTGCAGAAATGCTTCGTCGATGCGGACGGGCGCTTCGTCGGCGCGCACAACTTCGTCGAGTATCTCGAGGACAGCGGCGTGCTGCGCTCGATGCTGCATTCACTGACGGTCGGCGCGCTCGTCACGTCGATCGTCGTGCCGATGGCGTTCACGTTCGCTTACGCGCTGACGCGCTCGTGCATGCCGCTGAAGAACGCGGCGCGCACGATCGCGCTGCTGCCGCTGCTCGCGCCGACGTTGCTGTCCGCGGTGTCGTTCATCTACGGGTTCGGCAACGCGGGGCTGCTCAAGCCGCTGCTGCACGGCCATTCGATCTACGGGCTGCCGGGCATCGTGCTGAGCATGGTGTATGCGTCGTTCCCGCACGTGCTGATGATCCTCGTCACCGCGCTGTCGCTGGCCGACGGCCGGCTCTACGAGGCCGCCGACGCGATGGGCACGAGTCGCATCCGCAAGTTCTTCACGATCACGCTGCCCGGTGCGAAGTACGGCTTGATCAGCGCGACGATGGTGGCGTTCACGATGTGCATCAACGACTTCGGCGTGCCGGTGGTGATCGGCGGTTCGTACAACGTACTGTCGACCGACATCTACAAGCTGATCATCGGCCTGCAGGATTTCAACCGCAGCGCGGTCGTGAGCCTGATGCTGCTGTGTCCGGCCCTCGTCGCGTTCGGCGTCGACTTCTTCATCCGCCGCCGCCAGCAGTCGCAGCTCGGCGCACGCTCGACGCCGTACCAGCCGAAGCCGTCGCGCGGCTTCGACGCCGCGATGCTCGCGTACTGCGGCATCGTGTGCGCGTTCTTCATCGCGGTGGTCGGCATCTCGGTGTTCGCGTCGTTCGTGAAGTTCTGGCCGTACCAGATGAGCGTCGGGCTGCAGCACTACGAGATGGGGCTGATCGGCGCCGGCATCTTCGACGCGTACAAGAACAGCCTGCGGATGGCCGCGACCGTGGCGCTCGGCGGCACGATCGTCGTGTTCGGCGGCGCCTACCTGATCGAGAAGACCCGCGGCGCGCGCTGGCTGCGCGGCTTCATCGCGCTGTGCGCGATCCTGCCGATGGGCGTGCCGGGGCTCGTGCTCGGCATCAGCTACATCTTCCTGTTCAACGCGCCCGGCAATCCGCTGAACGGGCTGTACGGGTCGCTGTGGCTGCTCGCGATCGTCACGGTGGTGCACTACTACGCATCGAGCCACCTGACCGCCGTCACCGCGCTCCGGCAGATCGACAGCGAGTTCGAGGCCGTGTCCGCGTCGCTGAAGGTGCCGTTCTACAAGACCTTCCTGCGCGTGACCGTGCCGGTATGCCTGCCGGCGATCCTGCTGATCGCGCGCTATCTGTTCGTGAACGGGATGACGACGGTCTCGGCCGTCGCGTTCCTCTACTCGCCCGACACGCAGCCCGCCTCGGTCGCGATCCTGAACCTCGACGACGCGGGCCAGATGGGCCCGGCCGCCGCGATGGCCACGCTCGTGCTCGCGACGTCGTCGTTCGCGTGCGTGCTGTTCGCGTGCATCTCGCATCGACTGTTGCGCCGCACGCAGGCCTGGCGCAATCCGCATCGCCGTTGATTCTTTGACCGTATTCACGTGACGTCCCGACTTCATCAAGGAGACACCATGACGCTCGCCGCCCAGCCCATCCTGCTCACCCCTGGCCCCCTGACGACCTCCGACACCACGCGCGACGCGATGCTGCGCGACTGGGGGTCGTGGGACAGCGACTTCAACGCGATCACCGCGCGCTTGCGCGAACGCCTGCTGCAGATCGTGCACGGCGAAGGCACGCACGAATGCGTGCCGCTGCAAGGCAGCGGCACGTTCTCGGTCGAAGCGGCCCTCGGCACGCTCGTGCCGCGCGACGGCCACGTGCTCGTGCCGAACAACGGCGCGTACTGCCAGCGCATCGCAAAGATCTGCCGCGTGCTCGGCCGCCAGCTGACGACGATCGACTACAGCGAGGATCGCCGCGTCGATCCGGCCGACGTCGAGCGCGCGCTCGCCGCCGATCCGACCATCACGCACGTCGCGCTCGTGCACTGCGAAACGGGCGCCGGCGTGCTGAACCCGCTGCACGACATCGCGCAGGTCGTCGCGAAGCACGGCCGCGCGCTGATCGTCGACGCGATGAGCTCGTTCGGCGCGATCGACATCGATGCGCGCACGACGCCGTTCGACGCGGTGATCGCTGCATCCGGCAAATGCCTCGAAGGCGTGCCGGGGCTCGGCTTCGTGATCGCGAAGCGCAGCGCGCTCGAACGCTGCGAAGGCAACAGCCACTCGCTCGCGATGGACCTGTACGACCAGTGGGTCTACATGCAGCGCACGACGCAGTGGCGCTTCACGCCGCCGACGCACGTGGTCGCGGCACTCGACGCCGCCGTCGCGCAATACGTCGACGAAGGCGGGCTCGCGGCACGCGGCGGCCGCTACCAGCGCAACTATCGCGCGCTGATCGACGGGATGCTCGCGCTCGGCTTCCGGCCGTTCCTCGATCCGGCGATCCAGGCGCCGATCATCGTCACGTTCCATGCACCGGACGATCCGAACTACGACTTCAAGCGGTTCTATCAGGAGGTCAAGCAGCGCGGCTACATCCTGTATCCGGGCAAGCTGACCGAGGTCGAGACGTTCCGGGTCGGCTGCATTGGCCACTTCGGCGAAGCCGGCATCCCGGGCGCGGTCGCCGCGATCGCCGACACGTTGCGGGCAATGGGCGTGCGTCGCGTGTCGGCGGAAGCGGCCGCCTGACGTGACGTGATGTAACCCGCCGCATGCACGTTCGCATGCGGCGGCCGTCTTTTTTCGGGCCGTGCACGGCACGGCCCCTTTTCGACGAACCCTCCCATGCGACCCTTCTGGATCGAACAAGCGCTGTTCAACGACGGCGATCTCGCCCCCGCACTGCAAGGTGCGACGCAGGCCGACGTGTGCATCGTCGGCGGCGGCTTCACCGGGCTCTGGACCGCGATCCAGGCGAAGCAGCAGAACCCCGCGCTCGACATCGCGATCGTCGAGGCCGACCTGTGCGGCGCCGGTGCGAGCGGTCGCAACGGCGGCTGCCTGCTCACATGGTCCGCGAAATTCCTGACGCTGCGGCGGCTGTTCGGCGAAGCCGAGGCAATCCGGCTCGTGAAAGCATCCGAAGCGGCCGTGCAGCACATCGCCGATTTCTGCCGCGCGCACGACATCGATGCCGAGCTGCGGCTCGACGGCACGCTGTACACCGCGACGTCGCGTGCGCAGGTCGGCACGCTCGCGCCGGTGCTCGACGCGCTCGCCGCGTGCGGCATCCATAGCTACGAGCCGCTGCCGCCTGCCGAGGTCGCGCGCCGCTCGGGGTCCGCACGCAATCTCAACGGTGTCTACTCGCCGATCGCCGCGACGGTGCATCCCGGCAAGCTCGTGCGCGGGCTGCGGCGCGTGGCGCTCGCGATGGGCATCCGGATCTACGAACGTACGCCGATGCTCGACTTCACGCCCGGGCAGCCGGCCGTCGTGCGCACGCCGTCCGGCAGCGTGCGCGCGGGCAAGCTCGTGTTCGCGATCAACGCGTGGATGGCAAGCCGCTTCCCGCAGTTCGAGCGCACGATCGCGGTCGTGTCGAGCGACATGGTCATCACCGAGAAATGCCCCGAGCTGCTCGAGAAAACCGGGCTCGTGGACGGCGTGTCGGTGCTCGATTCGCGGATCTTCGTCTACTACTACCGCACCACCGCCGACGGGCGGCTGATGCTCGGCAAGGGCGGCAACACGTTCTCGTGGCGCAGCCGCATCGCGCCCGTGTTCGACCAGCGCTCGCCGTACGAGGCGCAACTCACGCAAAGCCTGCGCGAGTTCTTTCCGTCGCTCGCGGGCGTGCCGGTCACCGCGAGCTGGAACGGGCCGTCGGATCGCTCCGTCACCGGCTTCCCGTTCTTCGGCCGCCTCGACGACGCGCGGAACGTGTTCTACGGCTTCGGCTACTCGGGCAACGGCGTGGGGCCGACCTACATGGGCGGGCAGATCCTGTCGTCGCTCGTGCTCGGCCTCGACAACGCATGGACGCGCAGCCCGATCGTGCGCGGCCCGCTGGGCCATTTCCCGCCGGAGCCGATCCGCTATGTCGGTGCGCACGTCGTGCGCAATGCGATCCGCCGCAAGGAGCGCGCGGAGGACGAGAGCCGGCCGCCGGCAGTTGTCGACGCGTGGCTCGCGAAATTCGCGAGCGCGGCGGGGAAAGCCGACAAGGCGTGACGATGCGTCGACCTGCGGGACCTGCATGACCTGAAGACGCAATGAAAAAAGGGACGCGGCGAAGCGTCCCTTTGCGTTGTGCCGTGCGCGGCACCCCGCGCGGGCCTTGCCGGGCGCTTACGCGCGCACGGTCTTCTCCCGCGCCGCCTTCCCCGCCGCCGGCAGCCCCTGCTCGTGCGTGCGGCGCATACGTGCGAGGCCGTGCGTGACGTGCTCGCGCACGAGTGCCACCGCCTGCTCCTCGTCGCCACCCGCGAGCGCCTGCACGATCTTGTCGTGCTCGGCCGCGGACACGGCGATTGCATCCTCTTCGGCCTCGATTGCCGCCTGGCGCAGCAGGCCGAGCTGGCGCACGAGCCGGCGGTAGGTATCGGTGAGATGCGTATTGCCGACGCCGACGACCATCGCATCGTGGAACTGCACGTTCAGCTCGGTATAGCGCGTGACGTCGTGCGTCTTCGCGGCGTCCTTCATCGACTGGATGATGCCCTTCAGCACCTTCAGCGTGTCGGGCGAGATACGCTTCGCGAGCGCGCGCGCGACCGACTCGTCGAGCATCGCGCGCACTTCGTAGATCTCCTCGGCTTCGCGCAGCGGCACGACGCGCACCGTCACGCCGCGGTTCTTCTCGTTGCGCAGCAGGCCGGCCTGCTCGAGCGCGCGGAATGCTTCGCGCACGGGGCCGCGCGACACGTTCAGCTTGGTCGCGATCTCGACTTCGTTGAGCTTCTCGCCGGGCGCATATTCGCCGGAGACGATCGCGCGCTCGAGCATGTCCTGGACGATCATCGCGAGCGACTGGCTTTGCAGGAGTTCGATAGCGCTGAGCGCGTTCGGGGCTGTCATGGTCGGGCAGGCAGCAAGGCTGCGGTAGAGAACGAGGGCGCCATATCGGCGAATGATCCTTGTATACCCTCGGCCCGTCACATTGTCAACAGTTTTCAGTTTCCAAAAGCCAATTCCGCCTGCCGGAATGCAACCGACGTGCAACCGGCAGGCCGCGGCCGCGCGGCGGGCTGACCTCACCCGCCTCGCGCGACGCGCGGCAGCCGTCAGGCCGTCGGGTGCTTCACCGGCCCCGGATCGCTTTGGCTCGGCCGCCCCGTCTCGACGTGGCCCGCGAAGCGGCGCACGACCTTGTCGTCGCCGCCGCGCAGCGTCGTCGCGGTGATCGTCAGATCGTACCAGCCGTGGCTCGACGACAGCTCGAAGTGATCCTCGATGCGCTCGCCCGGCTCCAGCGTGTAGGTCCGCGCATGCTTGTGGCTGTATGCGTTGTCGACCGTCACGCGGCACGTCGCGCGCCCGCTGTTGCGCAGTTGCAGGTACACGTGGCGGTTGCGCACGTCGTAGCCGATCCGCGCTTCGGGGTTCGCGTGGCGGCCGTCCGCCGCGAGCCGCGTGTTGCCCTGGAACTCGCACAGATAGCCGTTCGGGCCGTAGGCCGCGAGATGGTAGTCGCCGCGCGCGGCTGACGTGTTCCACGTGTCGACGAAGCGGTCGTGCGCGGACACCGCATAGCGGCGCGGCGGCGTCGTCGGGTTGCGGCGGTCGTACACGTAGAACGCGGCCCCTGCGTCACCGGTGTTCGCGAAGTCGAGCGACACGCTGTCGTCGTGCCCGCTCACGCGGCTGTGCACGAACAGCTCGTACGGCAGCGCACGTGCCGGACGCGTGCCGGGCTCCTGCGTCGGCATCGACTGCTGCGCGGGCACCTGGTACGCCTGGCCGGCCGTCGCGATGTGCTGCGGCACCGTGAAGCTGACCGTGCGCGTGTCGGGGCGCGCGGAAAAGTCGAAGGCCGACGTCAGGTCGCCGCAGATCGACCGGCGCCATGCGCTGATGTTCGGCTCCTTCACGCCGAAACGCGCTTCGAGGAAACGCAGCACCGACGTATGGTCGAACGTCTCCGAGCACACCCAGCCGCCCTTCGTCCACGGCGAGATGATGATCAGCGGCACGCGCGGCCCGAGGCCGATCGGCTGGATGCCGCCCGGGTCGGCGCCCGGCACGAGCGGGCTCATTTCGCCCGGGTACTTGTTCAGGTCGAGCAGCTCGTCGCCGAGATTCGACAGCAGGTTCGACGACACGATGCCCTGGCCGCCCACGCCGCTCGTGACCGGCGGCACCGGCGGCACGACGTGGTCGAACAGCCCGTCGTTCTCGTCGTAGTTCAGGATGAACACCGTCTTCGCCCACACTTCCGGGTTCGACGTGAGCGCCTCGAGCACCATGTTGATGTAGAACGCGCCGTCGGTCGGCGACGCCTGCGGGTGCTCGCTGTACTTGTACGGCGACACGATCCACGACACCTGCGGCAGCCGGTTCGCCTGCACGTCGGCCTTCAGCTCGGCGAGCGTATGGTCCGACGCGCCCTTGTCGACCAGCGGGCCGCTCGCGCCTTCCTTCACCTGGAAGCGCTTGAAGAACATCAGCGAGTTGTCGGTGTAGTTGTCGGTCGGGTCGCCCGGGATGCCCGTGCCGCCCTGGTACACCTTCCAGCTGATCTTCGCGTTCTCGAGGCGTTCCGCGTAGGTCGTCCACGTGTAGCCGTTCACGTCGTCGCGCTCGCCGATGCCCGGGCCGTTCGGCGGGTTGCCGTAGATGTTGCGCGGGTCGACCGTGCCGGTCCACAGGTAGATGCGGTTCGGTGCGGTGTCGGCGTGCGCGGAGCAGAAGTACGAATCACAGATCGTGAACGCGTCGGCCAGTGCGTAGTGGTACGTGAGATCCTGGCGCTTCAGGTAGCCCATCGTCAGCACGTCCTGCTTCTGGTTCACCCACTGGTCCCACTGGCCGTTGTTCCAGGACAGGTGGCCGCTGCTCCAGCCGTGGTTGGTGCCCGGCTGGAATTCGGTCGTCTGCTTCGGATCGAGGTAGAACGGCAGCACGTACGGCGCCGACGGATCGAGGCCGCGCGAATGGTAGTTCTTCGTGAACACCGACGCCGGCGGCTGCTGCCACACCGGTGCACCGCTCGGCAGCAGGTGCGGGCGCGGGTCGTTGAAGCCGCGCACGCCGCGCAGCCCGCCGAAATAATGGTCGAACGAACGGTTTTCCTGCATGAAGATCACGACGTGTTCGACGTCGCGGATCGTGCCCGTGCGATAGGCGGCCGGCATCGCCAGCGCATTGCGGATCGCGGGCGGGAAGCCCGCGTAGGCGGCCATCGCGCCGGCCGACTGCGCGGCGAGGCGCAGGAAATCGCGTCGATTGTTCGAGGACATGAAGAGAACCCTGTTGTCGGTAGAAATGGGGGCGCCAGTCGAGCGGGGCCGGCGGTTTGCGTCGCCGTTATTACCCCGCATCGGCGTGTCCCGCCCGTGACCGGTTACCGCAGGTTTCTTTGGGTTACCCACAGGAATTTTTTCGAAGCGGCGCACGACGCGCCTTTCATCCGGCCGACATACGCGTGCGCTACGCTGACGCGCGATACAGAGGGGAGAAGCCGAGTCGTGTTCGATCAGCTGAAGGCGTTCCACGCGACCGTCCGGCAGGGCAGCATCACGCGCGCCGCGCGCCACCTGGGCGTGAGCCAGCCGACGATCGCCGCGCAGATCCGGCAGGTCGAGCAGGTGTACGGCGTCGAGCTGTTCTACCGCAGCGGCCGCAAGCTCGAAGTCACCGAGACGGGCATCGAGCTGCTGCCGCTCGTCGAGAAGATGATCGCGCTCGAGGCGCAGGCCGACATCATGCTGCGCAACGTCGGCGGCCTGTTCGAAGGCCACCTGCGGATCGGCGCGACGGGGCCGTACTACATCATGGACGCGGTCGGCCGCTTCTCGAGCGCGCATCCGTCGATCGCGCTCACGTGCCGGATCGGCAACTCCGAGGAGATCCTGCAGGCGCTGCAGGAATTCCGCATCGATCTCGCCGTCTCGTCGCAGCGCAACGATGCCGACGGCCTCGAACGCAAGGTGATCTCGACCGACCCGCTCGTGCTCGTCGTGCATCGCAACCATCCGCTCGCGCGCTTCGACGCGATCGAGCCGGCGCAACTCGCCGACGTGCGGCTGCTGATTCGCGAGGAAGGCTCGGTCACGCGCCGCTGCACGGAGACGATTCTCGAGGCGGCCGGTGTCGCAGCCGTCTCGGTGGCCGAGATCGGCAGCCGTGAAGCAATTCGCGAAGCGATCCTGCACGGCGTGGGCGGCAGCCTGTTTCCGCTCGGCGAGGCCGAACGGCATCCGGATTTGCGCGTGATCGCGCTGCGCGGCGTCGACACGACGATCGACGAATACGTGTACTACCTGAAGGCGCGCCGCCAGAGCCCCGCGATCGACGCGTTCCTCGCCTGCATCCTGCCGGCCGGCAGCGGCACTGCCGGGACGGATGAAGCAGGACGAACGGCGCGGCGGGCGAACGCACGCTGAACTGCCGCGCGTTCGCCGGTTCCGCACGTGACTGGCGCTTCTCCCGCGCCTTCCCTCGCTTTTCCTCGTGCCTTCCTTCTGTCGTCGCGCTCACCTCACTTCGGCAGTGCCGGAATCATCCACGTCAGCACGTGCTGCTGCAGGAACACCAGCACACCGAGCAACAGCGTGAGAATCACGCTGTGCCAGAAGGTGCGCGCGAACACGACACCTTCCTGTCCTTTCAGGTCCGTCGTCGATACCCCCGTTGCGATGTTCTGCGGCGAGATCATCTTGCCCATCACGCCGCCCGACGAGTTGGTCGCGGCCATCAGCACCGGATCGAGGCCGAGCTGCCGCGCGGCGACGACCTGCAGGTTGCCGAACAGCGCATTGCCCGACGTGTCGCTGCCGGACAGGAACACCGCAATCCAGCCGAGCGATGCGGACACCAGCGGGAACAGCGCACCGGTCGACGCGACCCCGGTGCCGAGCGTGTAGCTGATCCCCGAGTAGTTCAGCAGGTACGCGAGCCCGACGATCATCATCACCGTGACGATCGCGATCCACGTTTGCCGCCAGGTCTTGACCACGCAATCGAAGAAATCGCCCACGCCGGTGCGTGTCAGCGCGGCCGTGATGATCGCCGAGAGCAGGATCGCGGTGCCCGTGCCGAGCGGCTGGAAGTCCCAGATCGCCGCATACGGCTTGTGATACAGCGACACGAACACCGCGTTGTGCAGGCCCGGCCACTTGATCTTCACGTCGCCGATTGCCGCGATGTTCGCGTGCACCCATACGATCACGACCACCGACACGACGAGCCACGGCAACCAGCCGCCGAAGCCCGCGCGCGCGGCGCCGGCCGTTGCCGGCACGCTGCGCGCGAGCGCGTATTGCGGATCGGGCTGCGGCTTCCACAGCTGCAGGAAACCGATCGTGACGATCAGCGACGTGAGCGACGACAGCACGTCGGTGAGCTGGTAGCCGAGGAAGTTCGACGTGACGAACTGCGCGATCGCGAAGCTGCCGCCCGACACGAGCAGCGCGGGCCACAGCTTCGAGATCGAGCGCAGCCCGCCGTACGCGCCGACCACGTAGAACGGCAGCAGCAGCGCGAAGAACGGCAGCTGGCGGCCGACCATCTGCGCGAGGGTCGCGGGCGGCAGCGACGTGACCGCGCCGAGCACGGTGATCGGCACGCCGAGTGCGCCGAACGCAACCGGCGCCGTGTTGAACAGCAGCGTGTAGGTGAGCGCTTCGAGCGCGGGGAAGCCGAGCGCGATCAAGAGGGCGCTCGTGATCGCGACCGGCGTGCCGAACCCCGAGATCCCTTCGAGCAGGCAGCCGAACGAGAACGCGACGACGAGCAGCACGAGGCGGCGGTCGTCGGGCAGGTTGTCGAGCATCCACTGCCGGAACTGGTCGAAGCGGCCCGACTTCACCGCGATGTTATACAGCAGCAGCGCGTTGAAGACGATCCACATCACCGGCACGACCGCGAGCGCCATGCCCGCGCCGACCGCGTTGAACGCGAGCCCCGCCGGCATCCCCCATGCGCCGATCGCGACCGCGAGGCCCGCGACGAGCCCGGCGAGCGACGCCTGCCAAGCGGGGCGGCGCAGCACGCCGAGCGCGATCAGCGCGACCGCGATCGGGATCGCGGCGACGAGGAAGGACAGCAGCAGCGAGTGGGCGACCGGCGTCAACGGCTGTGCGAAGACGATGCCGGGCGGTAGGGCGTCGGTGGGGTTCATCGTGTCTCCAGAGTCGACCCGAGCTCGCAACGGGATGCCCCGGGTTCGGTACAAGGCGATGTCCTGCGGTCACGACAACAATCAGGCGCTTGCGCACGCAACGACGTTGCACGGCCAACCGATCAGTCGCTTAAAAGAGGTTAGGAGGCGCGCGGCGCTTGTACAAGGGGGACAAGCCCGATCCGTGCCGACCCGATATGGGCCAGCCGCCGCATGCTGACCGGCAGCGGGCAACCCGCTGTCGTATTCGACAGAAAGCCCGCCGCGAGCGGCTCCCCCGCGCAATGTTGCACATGCGGCAAAGGTGCCTGACGACGCGCGGGATGTTTCGTTTGGCGTCCGAAGCCTAGACTGGTCGCATCGATTCCGCCCGCGCCGGCCACGGCAGGCACGGCGCCGGAACCTCACGGAGTGAACACGATGAAGACGATGAAACGGGCGGCATGCGCCTCGGTGCTGATCGGCGCGGCCTTCGCCGCTCACGCGCAGGCCGCGTCGACGCTGACGCGTGCCCAGGTCCGCCAGGAACTCGTGGAGTTGCAGGCCGCCGGCTACCGGACGAGCCTCGCGAGCAGTCCCGACTTTCCCGACCACATGCAGGCGATCATGCGCCGTGCCGCACAGGCACGCGGCGAGGACACCGGCTACGGCAGCGAAGGCGGGGCAAACGTGGAATCGGGCAAACCGGCGCTGCCGCACGCGATCGACCGCGGCACCTACGCGCATCACTGACGGCAGATTCGACCGGACCGCGCGCACAACGGTGCGCCGTGACCAGCGACGGAGAGACGCATCGCGCACCGCGCCGACCGACGCGATGCACGTGCGCAGACATCACACGCTGAAGCGGTTCAGCGTATAAGCGCGATAGGCGGCGACGAACGCGTCGAACGATCCGGCCTCCTTCGCTTCGAGCTCGGCCTGCTCGGCCAGCGATTTCGCGGCGAGCGCCTGCTCGGTGCGCAGCGTCTCCGCCGACGGCGGACGCGCACGGAAATGCGCGGCATGCGCTTCGCTCTGCGCCAGCGCGAACCCGAGGAACGACTGGCCGCGTTCACGCATCGTGCGCAGCACGCGCGCGGACGGCGTGCGCTCCGGATCGGCGAGCTTCTCGCGTTGCGCGGCGATTGCGCGCACATGCTCGTCGCCGCCGCGGATCTCGTCGAGACGACGACCGGCGGTTTCGATATCGGCCATCAGGTCGTCCGCCCATGCCTGCAGCGTGACCGGCTGGCCGTCGCGCTGCAGCGTGAGCCCCGGCTTGCGCCCTTCCATCGTCACGCTGCCGAAGTTCGCGTTCGCTTCCTTGTACGCGGGGCAGTCGAGCGCCGGGCTCTCGTCGAGCGCGCACGCGAGCAGGAACGCGTCGATGAAGCGCGCGGTTTCCAGTGCGATGCCGGTCGGCTCGAACGGATCGATGTCGAGACAGCGCACCTCGATGTACTGCACGCCGCGCGACGCGAGCGCATGCAGCGGCCGCTCGCCCGAATACGTGACGCGCTTCGGCCGGATCGTCGAGTAGAACTCGTTCTCGATCTGCAGCACGTTCGTGTTGATCTGGATCCACTCGCCGTCGCGATGCGTGCCGATCGCCTCATACGCCGGATACGGCTCGCTCACGGCCTTCGACAGCGCGTCGAGATAGCCGGGCAGCGTGTTGTAGTCGACGTGCAGCGCGGCCTGGGCAGTCGTGTTCGAGTAGCCGAGATCGCTCATCCGCAGGCTCGTTGCATACGGCAGGTACAGCGTATCGGCATCGAACGTGTCGAGCTTGTGCGGCTTGCCGCGCAGGAACTTCGTGTCGAGCGCGGGCGACGCGCCGAACAGGTACATCAACAGCCAGCTGCGGCGGCGGAAGTTGCGGATCTGCGCGAGATAGCGCTCCGACTGGTAATCGACGAGCGTGGCCGTCGAGCCCTCTTCCGCGTGCAGGCGCCGCCACACTTCCTCGTGCAGCGAGTAGTTGTAGTGGATGCCGGCGATGCACTGCATCGTGCGGCCGTAGCGATACGCGAGACCGCGCCGGTACACCGTCTTCAGACGGCCGATGTTCGACGTGCCGTAGTTAGCGATCGGGATCTGGTCATCGGCCGGCAGCAGGCCGGGCATCGAGTCGTTCCACAGCATCTCGTCGCCGAGCGACGCATAGACGTAGCGATGCAGATCGTCGAGACGCTCGAGCGTGATCGCGGCGTCGCCTTCCGCGGGCGTGATCAGCTCGATCAGCGCCTCGGAATAGTCGGTCGTCAGCGCCGGATGCGTGAGCGCCGAACCGAGCGCGCGCGGATGCGGCGTGAACGCGATCATCCCGTCGCGCGTCACGCGCAGGCTTTCCTTTTCGATGCCGCGCAGGCCGTCGGGCAGATGCTGCCGCGTCGGGCCCGAGCTCAGCGCGTCGAGGCGATTCAGCAGCAGTTCGGACTGGCGGTGAGTCATGGTGTTCGACATGGAGACGCAAGTGCGTGACGGCCGCGCGCAGAACGCCGCGCGCGGCCGGCTGGATTGTTGGTCGCTTCGTTGGTAGCGGGCACTTTAACATCTCGCCGAAACACGCGCTTGAGGTGGCGCGGGGCACGGTGTGCGGGCCGGAGCGGGCCGCCGGGCGGGCCGGTCACGGCGGTCGCCGCATCTGCGACCGGTTCCATGCGGCGGCAACGGGCACGCCGGTTATGCGAATTCGTCGGACGGAACGTGATGCGCGAACGGGTGGCGGCAGGTGCAACCCTGCCGCTGAACCGATCGCGGAAAGCGGGGTGAGTGGGCATCGCGCGTACGGCATCCGGCCGACGACGGATGCGCTGAATTGCCGTGACGGCCGGTGCGGTGTCCGGTGTCCGGTGTCCGGTGTCCGGTGTCCGGTGTCCGGTGTCCGGTGTCCGGTGTCCGGTGTCCGGTGTCCGGTGTCCGGTGGTTAGCCTACGCAGGTCGGCATGACCTGCGCAACGGGTTGCATCGCGGCCTCGCCAGGTCGCACCCGGCCGCGGGCCACAGCGATCACCCGCCGCGCGCGCCGCCCGCCCGGTCGGCCACCTCATTCCACAAATGCAGCGCCGCGTACGCGCGCCACGGCCGCCAGCCTTCGGTGCGGTGCTTCTGGGTCGCGAGCCGGTCGAGCGCCGGATCGCGTGCGGCGATCGACTGCATCAGCACAAGATCGGAGGCCGGCCACGCGTCCGGATCGCGCCATGCGCGCATCGCGATGTATTCGACGGTCCACGGGCCGATGCCGGGCAGATCGAGCCACGCACTGCGCAGCGTCGCGAGATCGGCGTGCTCGCGATCGACCGGCACGTCGCCGGCCGCCACCGCGCGCGCCACGCCCGTCAGTGCCGCCACCCGCTTGCCGGGCATCCCGATCTTGTCGAGATCGCACGCGGCCAGCGCATCGGGCGTCGGGAAACGCCACGCGGGCATGCCGTCGTCCTCCTGAACCACTCGTTCGCCGGCCCGTTCGACGAGCCGGCCGACGATCGTCGTCGCGGCCTTCACGCTCACCTGCTGGCCGACGATCGCGCGCACGGCCAGCTCGAACCCCGACCATGCGCCCGGCACACGCAGCCCCGGCGCGGCCTCGACGAGCGGTGCAAACCACGGATCGCGCGCGAGCCCGTTGCCGATGGCGGCCGGATCGGCGCCGAGATCGAACATCGTCGCGACGCGCATGGCGAACGCATCATCGACATGGCGCGCGACCGCGCCTTCGACCGTCGCGACCAGGCAATGCTTGCGCGGATGTTTCGCGACCGTGAGCCGGCCGGCATCGCCGTGCAGGTCGACGATGCGGCGATACACACCGTCCGCCACCTGCTCGACACCCGGAATCGCGCGCCCGCTGAAGAAGCGCAGCACGCGCGCCCAGTCGTAAGGCGCATTGAAGCGCAGTTCCATTTGCGCGGACGGCGGCACATGGCCGCCGTTCACGATGGAGGTGATGGTTGTTTTTGCGATGCTCAAACTGCGCTGCCCTCCGCAACGGATTCGGTTTGATCGTCGTGCACATGACGCGCTTCGGATGCGAGCAGCGTCGCCTTGCGGCGCACGCCCCAACGATACCCGGAAAGCGCGCCGCCCTTCTGTACGACGCGGTGGCACGGGATCGCGAGCGCGACCGGGTTCGATGCGCACGCGGATGCAACAGCGCGCACCGCGCGCGGCGCACCGAGCGCCTCGGCGATCTCCGAGTAGCTGCGCGTTTCGCCGTACGGAATATGCGTCAGCGCCTCCCACACGCGCTGCTGGAATGCGGTCGGCGCGATGTCGAGCGGCAGGTCGAACGCGTGCCGTGTGCCATCCAGATACGCGCGGATCTGCGTGACGAACGGCGCGAGCCGTGCCGACGCTTCGACCAGCTCGGCACGCGCGAACGCATCCTTCAACTCGCCGACGAGCGCGGCCGGCTCGTCGCCGAACGCGATCCGGCAGATGCCCTGCTCGGTCGCGGCGACGAGCACGGTGCCGAGTGACGTCGATGCGGTCGCATAGTCGATCCGCAACCCCGCGCCCTGCCGGCGAAACGCCGACGGCGCCATCCCGAGCTCGCGCGGCACCGACGCATAAAGCCGCGACGGGGAGTTGAAGCCCGCGTCGACGGCCGCCTGCGTGACCGGCTGCCCGCTTTGCAGCGCCTGCCGCAGCGCCGCGCCGCGCTGCGCGGCCTGGTACTGCCGCGGTGACACGCCGACCACGCGCTTGAAGAGCCGCTGAAGGTGAAACGGGCTCACGTGCACGGCATCGCTCAACTGCTGCAGCGTGAGCCGTTCGGCATGCGCGTCGAGCACCGCGCACGCGCGGTTGACGATCTCGAGCTCGCGCGGCAGCCCCTCCGGCTGGCAACGCTTGCAGGGCCGGAAGCCGGCCGCACGCGCAGCGGCCGTATCGGCGAAGAAGGACACATTTTCGCGACGCGGCAGCCGCGACGCGCAGGTCGGGCGGCAGAACACGCCGGTCGTGCTCACGGCGTAGAAGAACGCGCCGTCCGCATGCGGATCGCGCTCGGTGACGGCGCCCCAGCGGGCATCATCGGTCGGATAGGCGGTTTTCATCTGAACCTCGCACTCTCTAGTGTAGATGGTGCCTACTCTAGACATCGGCACGTGCCGTCGCGCCCTGAATCTTGCTCTGTGATTCGCTCCGGATAATCGGGTCGCATCAACTGAAAATAAATCCGACAAAACGCGCGCGCCGGCTGTTCCGGCGCGGTTTTCGTCATTGTCCCGTCACCATTTTGCTGCAGTGCGGATGCGACAAATCGCCGTCCTGACGTTTTTTTGCATTCGGAATATTGCGTCGCACCATCGCCGTGTGTATAGTTGGAACTGTCTCCTCCATGTCTCCTCCTGATATGGATTAAGCCCGTTCCGCTCTGCGTGAACGGGCTTTTTTTCGTCCGTCGATTGTGCCGCGTTCCGGCCGGCGGCGCAGGCGCGATGCGTCTACACTCGATGCTCGTGGACTGCGAAGGAGAGCCTTGCCCATGAAACCGACCATCCGCGCGATCGATCACATCGTGCTACGCGTGACCGACATGGCCGCGATGACGCGTTTTTACTGCGACGCCGTCGGCTGCCATGTGGAGAAGGAACAGCCCGATCTGGGCCTCGTGCAACTGCGCGCCGGCGACGCGCTGATCGACCTGCTGACGGTCGGCGGCCCGATCGACCGTCCCGACAGCGGCCCGCCCGGCACGGGACGCAATCTCGATCACCTGTGCCTGCGCGTCGAGCCGTTCGATCCCGACGCGTTGACCGCCCATTTCGCCGCGCATGGCGCGCGGCCGGGCGCGCCTGCGGAGCGCTACGGCGCCGGCGGCTACGGGCCGTCGATCTACCTGTTCGACCCCGAAGGCAACATGCTCGAATTCAAGGGGCCGCCGGCCGCGATCGGCTGAACGCGGCCGGCACGCGGGCCGTCACGCGTCCGCGCGCGCCTTCAGCACCGTCCACTCGACCGCCACCGGATCGTGGTCGGCGCTCGAGATCCACGCGGCGCCGTCCTGCACCGTGCATTGCAGGCGCATCGTGCGCTCCGCGAGTTTCCCGAGCGCGGCCGCGACACCGTCGTTCAGCGACAGCACCTGCACGTTGCGCAGCCGCTCGACCTTGCTGCGCACGCCCTGCCACCAGATATCCGACGTCTTGCCGCCATATGCGATCACCGTGACCTGCCCGGCACGGCCGGCCGCCTTCGAGATGCGCCGCTCGTCGGGCTGGCCGGCTTCGATCCAGACGTCGATCGCGCCGGTCAGGTCTTTCTGCCACAGATCGGGCTCGTCGACGTCCGACAGCCCCTTGCAGAATTCGAGCCGCTCGTGCGCGAACAGCGCGAACGCGACGATGCGCACCATCATCCGGTCGTCGGTTTCGGACGGATGGCGCGCCACCGTCAGCGCGTGATCGGCGTAGTAATGCCGATCCATGTCGGCGATTTGCAGTTCGGCTTTGTAGATCGTGGATTTCAGCGCCATGCGGAGTCGGCCCGGGCGGGCATTCGGTTCGGTCGGGCCGTGATGATACCGAATGCGGGCCGTGCGGCGCGTGTCATGCGCCACCCACAGCGCAACGGCCCGGCGTGGGCCGGGCCGTGTTCGGTTCGCGCCGCCGGCTCATCGGGCCGGCGCGCTCGCGCGTCGTGTGACGGCGCGGTGAATGGACGGTTACTGCTTGACGAAGCGCGAATCGGTCCAGAGACCCTGCTGGTCGCTGTTGTCGGCGCTGACGAACTGCACGTCGCCCTGGTCGACCGACACCACGCGGAAGCGCTGGCCTTCCGGCACCGACAGGCACCGGTAATCGTCGAAGTATTGCTGCTTCGCCTGCGACTTGCCGTCACGTTCGTGACTCAGTACGGAGTCCAGATTGTCTTTCGACAGGCAGCCCCATGCGTTCTTCGTCAACTGGATTTCCTGCTTCGGCTTGACGGCCGAATCGCCGCCGGCTTGGGCAATCGACACCGCGCAAAATGCGCCGACGAGGGCAAAAAGGATACCGGTACGTTTCATCATGTTCTGTCTCCAGGCTTGCGGGCACCAGGCTTGGGTTAGCTATGTGTTTAAAGGTGATCGTGAACCCGCGTTTTTCACTTTAGAAGACCGGCAAGCGATAGCAAGCACATTTGTTGTGCGACCGCAATAGCGGCGGATTGTCGCACCCCGTGCGCAGCCTGTTTTTCTCACCCCGCGCAGACATGCCGACGCGCACTGCCCGACGCACAGGCTCGCGCCGCCGGACGGAAAGCGTTACTCAGCAAGACTTTCATCAAAGTTACAATGCGGCGATTGAACGGTTTGGATAATCCATTTCGCTATCCGGATCATTTTGATGCGCTGCACATAAAGTCATCCGAAACGATTCGACTTTACCGCAACGCGGAATCGCATTTACCTGATACAAGAAAAATGCCAGGTATAAGCGCATCCGTATTTATCCGTACTTCGCCCCATGGTTTCAGCGCCCGCGAAAGCCCGCCGCAAGCGCCTTTCGCCAGCGTGTTTACCCTGCCTTATTCTGGGTAGCTTGCTGGCGTTCGAAATAATCGCGCTGAAAAATGCACATGCGATAAGCGTTGTGATACGCGCCGTTTCCGAAAAATTCTTCCTTCAATTCGGCCTCGTGCTGGAATCCGCATTTCTCGTACACGTGAATCGCCGCCGCATTCGACGTATCGACGATCAGGTACAGCTTGCGCATGTTCAGCACCTTGAACGCATATTCGATCGCAAGACGCGTCGCCTGGCCCGCATAGCCGCGCCCCTGGCGTTGCGGCGCGATGATGATCTGGAACTCGCCGCGTCGATGGATGTAGTCGAGCTCGATCAGCTCGACGAGGCCGACCAGTTCGTCTTGCGCATCGACCGCGACGAAACGGCGCTCGCGCTGGTCGTGCACGTGGCGGTCGTACAGTTGTGACAGTTCCGAGAAGGTTTCGTACGGCTCCTCGAACCAGTAGCGCATGATCTTGGCGTCGTTGTTCAGCTCGTGGACGAAGCGCAGGTCCTGGCGCTCAAGCGGCCGCAATGCGAGCGTGTTGGTATCGTTCTGGAGTTGCATGTTCATGTCCTTTTTGATGCCGGCGCACGTGCGGCAAGGCCGCATCCGGGCCTGTTTCGCACTGTAAGAAGTTGAACGCGGGCGAAGTTCAGAGCCTAGAATGGGAGCAAGGGTTCCTGCCACCGCAAGGAGGCTATCGTGTTCGAGCAAGTCATACTCGGAATATTCCTCGTGCTGCCGCTCGTGATCGTCGCGGCGCTGTTTTCCGACGAACTTTGGCAGGAACATCGGCGCCAGCATCCGCGCGACGAAAACGCACCGCACATCGACTGGAAGCATCCGTGGCGCCGCGTGCGACGCGGGCATTGAGTCGATTGCCGTTCATCCGCGAGGCGTGCCGGCCCGGCCGCCCTGGCATGTGAATGCGTGACGTGCCCTGTCAAGCCCTCGAATTTCGCCTCGATCCGATTCCCACTTGATCCGCTCACCCCGCGAGACGCCGCCGTGAACGACCTGCCCGCCCAACCTCCGCACGACATTCCCAGCGAAACGATCGACCTGCAGATCGCCGACGTGCTGGCGGCCGTCCGCTACCCGGCCAACAAGGATGCGATCGTCGATGCCGCGCGCGACGCCGGCGCCAGCAACGAGGTGCTGTCGATGCTCGACGGCCTGCCCGAACAGGACTACGCGGACGTCAACGCCGTCACCCAGTGGGTCGCCGGTAACTTCGGTCCCGGCCTCGGGGTTTGAGCGCGCACCCATAACGCGATAGGATCAGGCCGCACCGGTCGCGCAGCGGCCGGTTGCCTGTCGCCCGGCGCAAGACCGGGTGTTTCCGCCTACGTGCCCGGGGAACTCCATGGAAGGCATCCTGATCCAGCACACGACACGCCGTCAGCTCTGGTTCGGCGCCCTGACGGCGCTCGTCATCGTGCTCGCGCTCGGGATCGCCGCGCCGCACACTAACGTCGAGCTGCCGGCCGTCGAGCCGTTCATGCCGATGTGCGCGCTCACCGTGTTCACCACCGCGAGCATCGCGGCGTTCTTTCTCGGCGCGCAGTTCACCGTGACGCGCCAGCCGGTGCTCGGCGCGCTCGGCGGCGCCTACGCGTTCACCGCACTCGCCGTCGCATTGCAGCTGCTCACCTTTCCAGGCGTGTTCGCGCCGCACGGGCTGTTCGGCGCGCAACCGCAAAGCGCCGCGTGGATGTGGATCTTCTGGCATGCCGGCTTCCCCGGTTTCGTGATGGTCGCGCTGCTCGCGCGCGAGCGGCTGGCGCGCGCCCCGATCGGCGCGCAGCAGACACGCAGGTGGACGGTCGCGCTGATCGGCGGGCCGGCTGTCGTCGCCGGGCTACTGTGCCTGTTTGCACTGAACGTGTCGCTGCCGCCCGCGTTTCATCCGCCGGGCGACGCGGCCGTGCTGCCCGTCAACGCCGTCGCGCTGATCGTGTGGCTGCTCAATGCGCTGGCGCTCGTGGCCGTGCTGGCCACCGGCCGGCTGCGTACGACGCTCGACCTGTGGCTCGCGATCGCGGTACTCGCGTGCCTCACCGACACGACGCTGAACCTGATGAGCACCCATCGCTTCACGGTCGGCTGGTATCTCGCGCGCGTGTTCAGCATGTTCACGCCCGGCGTGCTCGTGTGCGTGCTCGCGTGGGAAGTGACGATGCTGTACCAGCGGCTGTTCGAGGCGCACGCGACGCTGATCCGTTCGTCCGCACGCGACGGCCTGACGGGCGCCTTCAACCGCATGCATTTCAACGATCATTTCCACACGCTGTTCCTGCAGGCGCGACGGCAAGGCGAACCGCTGTCGCTGCTGATGGTCGACGTCGACCGCTTCAAGGCGTACAACGACGCGTTCGGCCACGTGAAGGGCGACGCGTGCCTGATCGCGGTCGCGAATGCGCTGGCTGGCGCGGTGCGGCGGCCGGCGGACATGGTCGCGCGTTACGGCGGCGAGGAGTTCGCGATCGTGCTGCCGAACACGGGGGCGCGTGGGGCGCGGCTGGTCGCCGAGGAAGCGCGCGAAGCGGTGCTGCGGCTCGATCTCGCGATGCCGACCGCACCCGCCGGACGCGTGAGCGTGAGCGTCGGCTGCGCGACCGTGTCGGCCGACGATCTGTCGACGCCCGATGCATTGATCGAAGCCGCCGATGCCGCGCTGTATCGTGCGAAGGATACGGGGCGAAACAGAGTCGTCACCGCCTGAAAACGTCTGCGGTTTCAGGGATTCTTCGGGGATTTGTTACGGTCATTGTGACCGGAATAATCCGCCGTTACGGATTGCGAAGCAGGGAAACGATCGCTTACAGCCTGGGCCGGAGCCGCTCGCTATGCTGGGTTTCATATTGAACCCATGCAGGTGAACGCGATGAAGAAGACCCTTTTGCTGATTGCCGGTGTCGCCGTGCTGTTGAGCGGCTGTATCGTGGTGCCAGATGGTGGCGGGTATTACGGGGATGGGTATTACCACCATCATCGTCATTGGGATTGAACGTCCGGCCTCGCATCGACGGGCATCCCCATTTCGTCATCAGGCTTGATACCGACGCAGGATCGGCCTGATGACAGCGACAACAAAGGCCCCCCCTGCCCGTGTTAACATGCCCCGCTGCATATCGATTCAAGGGCCTCCATCGTGGCGAAATTTTCAACCGGCAATCCAACGCCTCGTATCGCGACACGCGATCGCGACGTTCGAACCGCTGTCATGAAAAAGGTCCTTGCACAGCCGCTGTCGAATCCCAACGTGCTCGTCGTAGAAGAGCTGGGGCTCGAGCACGGCGCATGCAGGGTCGACATCGCGGTGATCAATGGCGTCATTCACGGGTATGAGCTCAAAAGCGATACCGATACACTGCACCGTCTCCCGCTGCAGATCGACGCCTACTCGCGCGCGCTCGACAAGGCGACGCTCGTCGTGAGCGAACGGCACTTCGTCGAAGCGACGAACCTGCTTCCACCGTGGTGGGGCATCAAGGTGTCGCATGTCGGCCCGCGCGGAGCGGTTCACGTCGAGACCGAGCGCGCCGCGTCAATGAACCCCGACATCTCTCCCTTCCATGTCGCCCACCTTCTGTGGCGTGACGAAGCGCTGGCCATTCTGGAAGCCCTTGAAACCGACAAGAAGGCGCTGCGCGGCAGCAGACAAGCGCTGTATACGCTGCTCACGCAACACCTTTCTCCGTCGTCGCTCCGCGCGCAGGTCAGGGAAGCGTTGAAGCGCCGAACAAGGTGGCGACATCCCTCACCACCTTCGTGACATGATGGTTGCTCCCGACCATCGGCCAGGTTGATGCGCCGCCGGTACTTCCCGTGCCGCTCGCGCAGTGCTCGATGAATTGATCGCCGTGTGAGTAAGCGCCTCCCATGAAAATCGGAGGGCTGGCGGACACGATGCTCCGGCAAATGTCCGCGTACTGTGCGCGCCCATGTTTCTTGACCTGCACGCCCATCGCGATGAACCACTTATCGTCGATGGTGTACTTCACCTTTGCAGTCGGATCGAGCATGCGTGGATCGATGAGTTCGGTCTCCGGATGCGCCACGGCGTAGTCGCCGAAAGTCGGCACGCGTGTGCCGGCAGGCAGCATTCCGACAAGTGCTTTGTAGCCAAGCCAGTCATGACGCTTGATCAGGCCGGACGGTCGATACGACGCCGACGGCAAGGTCTGCGGGAACGACGTCCCGGCAATCGTGACGGATCGCCAATCTTCGAGCTTGGGCAGTTGGTCGAGCAACCCCTTCCACACCAATGCCTGCATCTTCGGGCTGGTTGCGATGTCGGCCGCGCAATCGAGTACGAGATCGCACGCGTCTTCTCCTATTCCGATTCCGTCCAGCAACGCATTCACCTCCGCACACATCGAAATACCGAAGTCGTCCGGCGTCAGTCGAAGGCAGGCTCCCCGTCCATCGCGCTCGACAATCGCCCTGACGGCGGCCACGTAAGCTTCGGAACGCCCCAATCCAAACACCGGAGCCGGCATGGCTCCGGCGGCTCGCGCCAGATCGAAGATATGGGCAAGATGATGTGTGCCGCTCTCGACACATGCGTCGCCGTCGATAAAGGGAGAATCGACAAAACACCGTCGCGTGTCCCATTTTTGCTTGAGTCGCGTGCCAAACTTGCTCAAGTGCTCGTCGAGGCTCTTGGCTGGTGCTTCAGCTTCAAAGTCCCACGCCTCCGTCGGCACCTCGAACAACGGTGTCACCCAATCCATGACGGTCGCCGTCAATCTGGACAGCGCAAGATATTCCCCTTGACGCCATTTCAATACTGGAACGTAGTGGTTGTGATCGAACATGCTTTCCTCAAAATAGAACTCGTCAAAGTTGAGCACTCCCGCCACTCCGACACGAATGGCGTCATTTGAGGATTACAGCATCGATTCAATATCGCAAGAGCCGCCACGGGATTTGTCCAATCTGCGCCGGATATCCAAATAAATCGATACCCTAAATTGATACATATTCCGCATCATCGGACAAATACATTGAGAACAATCTGCATCGTCGAAAAGTCATCTTCGCCGTCGCCGCCCGGCGCGTATTGCCAGTCAAAGCATGCCGAGCACATCGAGCGGCTGACACGCAACCCAAGATATTGATTTTTGTCTCATGAAGGATGACGACAAATAGGCAATCAGTCGATTGCATCGGAAAATGTCATAAACCGTATATTTTTATCATCGGCACACGCGAGCACGCTTCATGATCGGCACAAGGGCGTCGCCTCTCAGGTGTTTTATTTTTAAAAATAATACGGCCCTTTATTTCCCGATACAAAACCTGCTGAAAATAACCCCCAGCAGATCGTCCGAAGTGAATTCCCCGGTAATCGCATTGAGCTGTTCCTGCGCGAGTCGAAGCTCTTCGGCAAACAAATCGAGCGACTGCGCCCTCTGCTCCGCATGATCCGCCGCCTGCGCCAGATGCTCCTGCGCGGCCCGCAGCGCAATCAGATGCCGCTCGCGCGCGAGATACACCCCTTCCGCCCCGGCCTGCCACCCAGCAATCCGCAGCAACTCCGCGCGCAGCATGTCGATCCCGTCGCCGCGCTTCGCCGACAGATGCACCTCGGTCAGATCACCTTCCGCCGCCGGATGCTCGACGCACGCCGGCACACCGGTCAAGTCCGTCTTGTTCAGCACACGCACCACCGGCACGCCGCCGGGAAACCGCGCCGCGATCGTCTCGTCATCCGCCGTCATTCCCGTGCGCGAATCCAGCAGATGCAGCACGACATCCGCCCGCTCGATCTCGCTCCACGTGCGCGCAATGCCGATGCGCTCGACCTCGTCCTCCGTCTCGCGCAACCCGGCCGTGTCGATGATGTGCAGCGGGATCCCTTCGACCTGGATCGTCTGCGCGACCTTGTCGCGCGTCGTGCCTGCGATCGGCGTGACGATCGCCAGCTCCGCGCCAGCCAGCGCATTCAGCAACGACGACTTGCCGACGTTCGGCTGCCCCGCCAGCACGACCGACAGCCCTTCGCGCAGCAGCGCTCCCTGCCGCGCATCACCCAGCACGTGCACGAGCTGCGCGCGGATCTTCGCGAGCTTGCCGCGCGCGTCGGCCGCTTCCAGGAAATCGATCTCCTCTTCCGGAAAATCGAGCGTCGCCTCGACCAGCATCCGCAGCGTGATCACGTCGTCGACGAGCGCATGGATCTGCCGCGAGAACGCGCCGTCGAGCGAACGCCCGGCCGAACGCGCGGCGGCTTCGGTGCTCGCCTCGATCAGGTCGGCAACGGCCTCGGCCTGCGCGAGGTCGAGCTTGTCGTTCAGGAACGCACGCCGCGTGAATTCGCCGGGCTCCGCGAGCCGCAGCCCGAAACCGCGCCCCGCATCGAGGCAGCGCTGCAGCAGCAGCTGCATCACGATCGGCCCGCCGTGCCCCTGCAGCTCGAGCACATGCTCGCCGGTGTACGAATGCGGCGCCGGGAAGTACAGCGCGATCCCGCGGTCGAGCGGCGCGCCGTGCTCGTCGAGGAACGGCACGTAGCTCGCGTGGCGCGGGGCGAGCTTCTGCCCGCACAACGCGTCGATCAGCGGCAACGCGGCCGCCTCGCCGCCGCGCCCGAACGACACGCGGACGACCCCGATGCCACCCCGGCCGGCAGCAGTGGCAATGGCGACGATCGGATCGGAATCGGTAGCGAGCATGGGAATCGGATAGATGGGATGAATCGGGTAATCAGCGAATATGGTGCGCCCGCGCAACACTTCGGGAATCGGAACGCCGGCATTGTAGCGTGCCGGCACACACGTCACCGGCCGCCGCGCAGGATTCGGACACGCTCGAATTTATCCCGCCGGGGATAAGCCGGGTATCAGCCCGGCGCCATGTCGCAGCCACCGTTTCGGACGAGTATGCCTGCTGGAGCGGCCTAACGCTGCGGCCCTCAATTCCACCACCCACCCCGATCAAGACCGGGATTCGTCTGAACGAGCTATGTTTAGCTCAAATGGTTGTCTGGGACACGACGGTGGAATTGCACAATCTCCCCCATGCCGACATCCGAAGAAAAAGCCGCGTTCTCGGAACGCCTGAAATTCGCCCTGCGGCGCAGCCCGGAGAAGGTCACCGGTGCGACTGAGCTGGCGAACCGATTCAATCTGCGTCACCGCGGAGCACAGCCCGTTTCGCCGCAAACCGCGCACAAGTGGCTGACGGGCCGCACGATCCCGACGTCGGACAAACTCGTCACGCTCGCCGAATGGCTGCGCGTCGAAGTCCACTGGCTGCATTACGGCCCGTCGCCGAGCGTGATCGAACACCCGACGCCGCAACCGCTGCCGCGCGACGAGCGCTATCCGCCGACGCCCGAGACGATCGAACTCGCGTCGAAGATCGAAGCGCTGTCGCCGCACCACCGCTACCTCGTACAGGAACTGGTCGAGCAGTTCTACGGCGACTCGGGTGAAGCAAAGAAGGGCTGAACCCCCGCTACCGGACCCGCACAAAGCAAAAAGCCGCATGGGCGAACCATGCGGCTTTTTTTCGTGCATCGCGGGGCGAACGCGCCGCCCCGCGTGTGCCACGGGCGTCAGGCCGGTTTCTTCTTGGCCCCGCCGAGCTTGCGCGTGATGTAGTACTGCTGTGCGATCGACAGCACGTTGTTCACGACGTAGTACAGCACGAGGCCGGCCGGGAAGAAGAAGAACATCACCGAGAACGCGATCGGCATGAACTTCATCATCTTCGCCTGGACCGGGTCCGGCGGCGTCGGGTTCAGGCTCGTCTGCACGTACATCGAGACAGCCATCAGCACCGGCAGGATGAAGAACGGATCGCGTTGCGACAGGTCGTGAATCCACAGCACCCACGGCGCGCCACGCATTTCGACCGACGCGAGCAGCACCCAGTACAGCGAGATGAACACCGGGATCTGGATCACGACCGGCAGGCAGCCGCCGAACGGATTGACCTTCTCGGTCTTGTACAGCTCCATCAGCGCGGCGTTCATCTTCTGCGGATCGCTCTTGAAGCGTTCGCGCAGCGCCTGCATGCGCGGCGTGATTTCCTTCATGCGCGCCATCGACTTGTAGCTCGCCGCCGACAGCGGGAAGAACACGGCCTTGATCAGGATCGTCAGCAGCACGATCGACCAGCCCCAGTTGCCGATGTAGCCGTGAATCTTCTCGAGCAGCCAGAACAGCGGCTTCGCGATGATCGTCACCCAGCCGTAGTCCTTCACGAGTTCCAGGCCCGGCGCGATGCCTTCGAGCATGCGCTCTTCTTCCGGACCGGCGAACAGGCGGGCCTGCACGTCGGCCGACTGGCCCGGCGCAATCGCGGCAACCGGCTGCTTCACGCCGACGCGGTACAGCGCCGGATCGATCTTTTCAGCGTAGATGTCGCGCTTCACGCCCTGCTGCGGAATCCAGGCCGACGCGAAGTAGTGCTGCACCATCGCGACCCAGCCGTTGTCGGCAGACTTCTCGAAGTTCGCCTTGTTCTTGTCGAGGTCGCTGAAGTCGATCTTCTGGAAGTGCTTCGCATCCGTGTAGACCGCCGGCCCAAGGAACGTGTGCGAGAACATCGGCGTTTCGACGGCCGTGTTGTCGCGCACCAGTTCCATATAGACCGTCGGCGTGACCGGTGCCGTGCCGACGTTGTCGATCTTGGTGTCGACGCCGATCACGTAGCTGCCGCGCGTGAACGTGTAGGTCTTCACGACCTTCACGCCGCCCTTCACCGGCGATTCGAACGACAGCTTCAGCGCGTTCTGGTCACCCGTCAGCGACGTCGTGCCCGGGTTCAGCTGCGTGTAGACGTCGTTGTGGTTCGGGAAATCGCCGCCGAGCAGGCCCGAGCGTGCGAGATACGTGTGGCCGGCCGTGTGGTCGAACAGCGTGATGTACAGGTCGGGCTGCTTGCCGTCGCCCTGCTTCTTCAGCGTCAGCTTCGCGAGCGTGCCGCCGCGCGTGTCGATTTCGCCGTCATACACGTCGGTCGAGAACTTCACGAGCTGCGCCTGGGCGGCCGGTGCCGTCGTCGACGGTGCGGCGCCGGCTGCGGCGGCAGGCACTTCACCTGCGGTCGTCGTCGTCGCGCCCGTGCCCGATGCACCGCCGGCAGCGGCCGCGGGGGCCGTCTGCGTGGCACTCGGGAAGAACATCGACGGGCGTCCATGGTCCCGCTGCCAGTTGTCGTACAGCATGACAGCTGACATGAAGAAGATCACCCATAGGACGGTGCGTTTGATATCCATGCGTTGTCTCAGAGTCGATGGGACCGCGCGTCGGCTTCGCCGCGAGCGCGAGTGTCGGAGTTGGGCGGCGGGACGAGGTCGATGCCGCCCGCGGAAAACGGATGGCATCGGCACACGCGCCTGACGGCGAGATACGTGCCGCGCGCGGCGCCATGATACTGGATTGCCTCGCGCGCGTAATCCGAACAGGAAGGATAAAAACGGCAACGGTTGCCGAGCATCGGGCTCACGGCAACCTTGTAGAAGCGCAGCAAGGCGATCAATACCGTTTCCATACCTTGGGCGACGCCGTTCGGCGCCGCGTCAAAACCGGCCGGGCAGGCGCGAACGCCGCACCGGGCACGGATGCGTCACTCGGACGCGGGCTTCGACGCACGGCGGGCGATCTCCCGGACTGCCCTGTCGAGCAGTTCGCGAATCTCGGCCGCGCACATCGCCGCGAGCGGGGCGGAAGCCGCGCTCGGCAGCGCTTTCTTGTCGAAGCGCGTGTGCTGCCGCAGCAGCAGGTCGTAACCGGCGAATTCGGCCCGGCGCAGGCGAAACTGATCGCGCGCCAGCCGCTTCACGAGGTTGCGGGTCACCGCACGCGGCGCATACTTCTTGCCGACGACGAGCCCCAGACGCGCGGGCTGACCGGTCGGCTTGCCGTAAATCACGAAGTGCGCGGAGCGCCGCCAGGGACGCAAACGAAAAACGGATGAAAATTCATCCGTTTTCAGAAGTCGCGCAGCTTTCGGGAAGGCGGCTTTCGTCTGCGACGGATTCGCACCCGGCTCGACGGCACCTTCCGCAGGACTGCGGACGGCGGACACAGCGCGCAACCTGCCTTAGATGGCGAGGCGCTTGCGGCCCTTCGCGCGGCGAGCGTTGATGACCTTGCGGCCACCTGCCGTCTTCATGCGGACACGGAAGCCATGGGTGCGCTTGCGGCGCGTCACGGACGGTTGGTAAGTACGTTTCATGATGTTCTCACTTGTTCGAGAATGTCGAAATTCAGGGGACCGCGTGCCCTTAACCGGAGGCATTCGGGCGAACGCAATCGCCGGGAATACAGGATTGGTTTTCGCGGAACCCGCTATTTAAACCGTTTTTCCGTTGACGGTCAATACTTTAGGAGTCGATCGCCTGTGCCGACCCCGAGCGATCCGGCCCCGCGCCCCACACAACCGGCCTGTGGATAACTCACGCTGTGGCCGCGTTTGGCGGTAGAATCTCGCCTTATCTCCAAGAATCCCGCACGCCGCTTCGGCTCGCGCCTGCCCCTCCAAGACTGTGACGCAGGCGTCCGAGGCACGCTCGCACGACCGCTTCGGGCCTTGTTGCGCCACCGCGACAAGGGCGCCGGCGAGCCGCGCTGTGCATGCAAAAAACGACAGTTACTTGATGAACGATTTCTGGCAACACTGTTCCGCACTGCTGGAGCGCGAGCTGACGCCCCAGCAGTACGTGACGTGGATCAAACCCTTGGCCCCGGTGGCCTTCGATGCGTCGGCGAACACGCTGTCCATCGCCGCGCCGAACCGCTTCAAGCTGGACTGGGTCAAGAGCCAGTTTTCGGGACGGATCTCCGATCTGGCCCGCGAATTCTGGAGCGCGCCGATCGAAGTCCAGTTCGTCCTCGATCCCAAGGCAGGCATGCGCAGCACCCCCACCGGTGCGGCACCGGCCGCCCCGCGCGCGCCGCTGGCACCGAGCGGCCCCGCCGCGACGGTGGCTGCGATCGCCGCCAACCTGGCCGCGAATGCCGGCACTGCGCCCAGCGCACCGGCCGACGTGCCGATGACGCCGTCGGCCGCCGCCGCGCACCACCTGAACGCCGACGACGCCGACATCGACCTGCCGAGCCTGCCCGCGCACGAAGCGGCTGCCGGCCGCCGCACATGGCGCCCGGGCCCCGGTGCCGCGCCCGCCGCCGGCGGTGAAGCCGATTCGATGTACGAGCGTTCGAAGCTGAACCCCGTGCTCACGTTCGACAACTTCGTGACCGGTAAGGCGAACCAGCTCGCACGCGCCGCCGCGATCCAGGTCGCGGACAACCCCGGCATCTCGTACAACCCGCTGTTCCTGTACGGCGGCGTCGGCCTCGGCAAGACCCACCTGATCCACGCGATCGGCAACCAGCTGCTGCTCGACAAGGCCGGCGCACGGATCCGCTACATCCACGCCGAGCAATACGTGTCGGATGTGGTGAAGGCGTACCAGCGCAAGGCATTCGACGACTTCAAGCGCTACTACCACTCGCTCGACCTGCTGCTGATCGACGATATTCAGTTCTTCTCCGGCAAGTCGCGCACGCAAGAGGAATTCTTCTACGCGTTCGAGGCGCTGGTCGCGAACAAGGCGCAGGTGATCATCACCAGCGACACGTATCCGAAGGAGATTTCGGGTATCGACGATCGCCTGATTTCGCGCTTCGACTCGGGCCTCACCGTCGCGATCGAGCCGCCCGAGCTGGAAATGCGCGTCGCGATCCTGATGCGCAAGGCGCAGTCGGAAGGCGTGAACCTGTCGGAAGACGTCGCGTTCTTCGTCGCGAAGCACCTGCGCTCGAACGTGCGCGAACTCGAAGGCGCGCTGCGCAAGATCCTCGCGTATTCGAAGTTCCACGGCCGCGAGATCTCGATCGAGCTGACCAAGGAAGCGCTGAAGGACCTGCTGACCGTGCAGAACCGGCAGATTTCGGTCGAGAACATCCAGAAGACCGTCGCCGACTTCTACAACATCAAGGTCGCGGACATGTACTCGAAGAAGCGTCCCGCGAACATCGCGCGGCCGCGGCAGATCGCGATGTATCTCGCGAAGGAACTCACGCAGAAGAGCCTGCCGGAAATCGGCGAGCTGTTCGGCGGGCGCGATCACACCACCGTGCTGCACGCGGTGCGCAAGATCGCCGACGAGCGCAGCAAGGACGCGCAGCTCAACCACGAGCTGCACGTGCTGGAACAGACGCTGAAGGGCTGAGCGCGACGCGCGCTTGATAATTCGGCCTCCGCCCCAATTTAAGGGGGGCGGTTCGGTTTTGAGGCACAATACTGGTTTGACCGCCCCGGTGGTGGCGGGCCAAGAGCCCGGCCGGCGGGGCGCTGCGAGGCTGCTGCGCTGCAGGCCGTTACTCAACGAAGGAACTCTATGCAACTGGTCAAGACCGAACGAGACACCCTCCTCAGGCCGCTGCAAACGGTCAGCGGCATCGTCGAACGCCGCCATACGTTGCCGATCCTCGCCAACCTGCTGATCACCAAGAACGGCTCGGACGTTTCGTTCCTGTCGACCGACCTGGAGCTGCAGATCACCACGCGCGCCGATTTCGGCGTCGGCGGCGACCAGGTCGCGACCACCGTCGCCGCGCGCAAGCTGCTCGACATCCTGCGCGCGATGCCTGACGGCCAGGTCACGCTGTCGCTCGCCGACAAGCGCCTCACCGTTCAATCCGGCAAGAGCCGTTTCGCACTCCAGACGCTGGCGGCCGACGAGTTCCCGACCGTCGCGCAGGCGAAGGATTTCGGCGCCACGCTGACCGTCCCGCAGAAGTCGTTCCGCCAGCTGCTCGGCATGGTGCACTTCGCGATGGCGCAGCAGGACATCCGCTACTACCTGAACGGCATGCTGCTCGTCGTCGACGGCGACCAGCTGATGGCCGTGGCCACCGACGGCCACCGCCTCGCGTTCTCGTCGATGAAGCTCGAAGGCGGCACGTTCGGCCGCCAGGAAGTCATCGTGCCGCGCAAGACGATTCTCGAGCTGCAACGCCTGCTCGAAGACATCGACGACACCGTCACCATCGACATCGCGCAAACCCAGGCCAAGTTCACGTTCGGCCAGGTCGAGCTCGTGTCGAAACTCGTCGAGGGCAAGTTCCCCGACTTCCAGCGCGTGATCCCGAAGGCGCACAAGAACACGTTCGAGATCGGCCGTGAAGAGCTGCAGCGTTCGCTGCAACGCGCGGCGATCCTGACCTCGGACAAGTTCAAGGGCGTGCGCTGCATCATCGCGCCGGGCCAGCTGAAGATCATGTCGACCAACGCCGATCAGGAAGAGGCGCAGGAAGAACTGGAAATCGCCTACCAGGGCGATACCGTCGACATCGGCTTCAACGTCACGTATCTGCTCGACGTGCTCGCGAACCTGAAGGTCGACACCGTGCAGGTGAGCCTCGGCGACGCCAGCTCGAGCGCGCTGATTACCGTGCCCGAGAACGACGAGTTCAAGTATGTCGTGATGCCGATGCGCATCTGACGCGCGCGACATCACGACACACACCAGGGGGCGGCAAGCCCCTTTGGCGTTTTTATGGCGAACCGACAACCCGCCCTTTTGGTGCCTTTTCGGCACTTAGGGCGGGCCAGGAAACTGGAGCGGCCCGGCGATTTCTCGCTGAAACGCACCGCGCCGCCACGAGAGTGGCCCCGCAGAACCGGAAGATATCCATGAGTGAACAGCACAATTCGCAACCCGATAACAGCAGCTACGGCGCCTCGTCGATCCAGATCCTCGAAGGTCTGGAAGCGGTGCGCAAGCGCCCCGGGATGTACATCGGCGACACGTCGGACGGCACCGGTCTGCACCACCTCGTGTTCGAGGTGCTCGACAACTCGATCGACGAAGCGCTGGCCGGGTACTGCAACGACATCCACGTGACGATTCACGCCGACAACTCGATTTCCGTGACCGACAACGGCCGCGGGATTCCGACCGACGTGAAGATGAACGACAAGCACGAGCCGAAGCGTAGCGCGGCGGAAATCGTGATGACCGAGCTGCATGCCGGCGGCAAGTTCGACCAGAACAGCTACAAGGTGTCCGGTGGCCTGCACGGCGTGGGTGTGTCGTGCGTGAACGCACTGTCGAGCTGGCTGCGCCTCACGGTGCGCCGTGACGGCAAGAAGCGGTTCATGGAGTTCCATCGCGGCGTTGCGCAGGATCGCGTGCTCGAGGTGGTCGATGGTGTCGAAGTGTCGCCGATGCTCGTGACGGGTGACACCGAGAACCGCGGCACCGAAGTGCACTTCATGGCCGATCCGACGATTTTCGGTACGGTCGAGTATCACTACGACATCCTCGCGAAGCGGATGCGTGAACTCTCGTTCCTGAACAACGGTGTGCGGATTCGCCTCACCGATCTGCGTTCGGGCAAGGAGGACGATTTCGCGTTCGCCGGCGGTGTGAAGGGCTTCGTCGAGTACATCAACAAGACGAAGACCAACCTGCACCCGACCGTATTCTTCGCCAACGGCGAGAAGGATGGCGTGGGCGTCGAAGTCGCGATGCAGTGGAACGACAGCTACAACGAGAACGTGCTGTGCTTCACGAACAACATTCCGCAGCGCGACGGCGGCACGCACTTGACCGGCCTGCGCGCCGCGATGACGCGCGTCATCAACAAGTACATCACCGACAACGAAATCGCGAAGAAGGCGAAGGTCGAGACGACCGGCGACGACATGCGCGAAGGGCTGTCGTGCGTGCTTTCCGTGAAGGTGCCGGAGCCAAAGTTCAGCTCGCAGACTAAGGACAAGCTGGTTTCTTCCGAGGTTCGTGCGCCGGTTGAAGAAGTCGTCGCGAAGGCGCTGGAAGAGTTCCTGCTGGAAACGCCGATCGACGCGAAGATCATCTGCGGGAAGATCGTCGAGGCTGCTCGTGCGCGTGATGCGGCACGGAAGGCGCGTGAGATGACGCGCCGCAAGGGCGTGCTCGACGGCGTCGGCCTGCCCGGCAAGCTCGCGGACTGCCAGGAGAAAGACCCGGCGAAGTGCGAAATCTACATCGTCGAGGGTGACTCGGCAGGTGGCTCGGCGAAGCAAGGGCGTGACCGGAAGTTCCAGGCGATCCTGCCGCTGCGCGGCAAGGTGCTGAACGTCGAGAAGGCGCGCTACGACAAGCTGCTGTCGTCGGAACAGATCGTCACGCTCGTGACCGCGCTTGGGTGCGGGATCGGCAAGGAAGACTACAACCTCGACAAGCTCCGCTACCACCGCATCATCATCATGACCGACGCGGACGTCGACGGTGCGCACATCCGGACGCTGCTGCTCACGTTCCTGTATCGCCAGATGCCGGACATGATCGAGCGCGGCTATGTGTATATCGCGCAGCCGCCGCTTTACAAGATCAAGGCGGGCAAGGACGAGCGGTATCTGAAGGATGACGTGGAGCTCAACGCGCATATGCTGCGGTTGGCGCTGCAAGGGTCGGAGCTGGTGCCGGGTGAGAATGCGGCGGCGATTTCCGGCGATGCGCTTGGGGAGCTGGCGCGGTCGTATCTGCTGTCGCAGAGCGTGATCGAGCGGTTGAGCCGGTTGTATGACCCGGCCGCGCTGGAAGCGGTCATGGACGGGGTGGTGATCGATCTTTCCAATGAGGCTTCGACGGAGGCTTCGGCTAAGGCGCTGCACGCTGCGTTGCATGATGAAGCGCTGAAGAACGAAGTGCGTGTGGTGCCTTCGTATGACCCGGTTCGCGAACAGCGGTCGCTGCATGTCGAGCGTACGCATCACGGCAACGTGCGGGTTTCGGTCATCGACCAGGAATTCCAGCACACGGCGGATTATCAACAGCTCGTGACGACGGCGAATACGTTCAAGGGGCTTATTGGGGAAGGTGCGGTCATCAAGCGCGGTGAGCGCAGCATGGCAGTGGCGGACTTCAAGAGCGCGATGAAGTGGCTGCTGGCGGATGCTGAGCGCAACGTCTCCAAACAACGCTATAAGGGGCTCGGCGAGATGAACCCCGAGCAGCTGTGGGAAACGACGATGGATCCGGCCGTGCGGCGTCTGCTGCGTGTGCAGATCGAAGACGCGATTGCGGCGGATGGGATCTTTACTACCCTCATGGGGGATGATGTGGAGCCGCGGCGGGCGTTTATCGAGTCGAATGCGTTGCGGGCGGGGAATATCGACGTTTAACGTAGCCTTAGGTGGCGTAGTGCGCCAAAAGCTGGAGGTTGACATACGAATACTCCGAATAGCTTAGCGTCGCGCTCGCAATGCGAAGGGCGAGAACTTGTCCCTTCTCCGCTCCACCGAGGATATATTTTAAGAAGCTCAACAAAATCCTGTAACCCGCGTAGCTTCAAGGCTCCGCGGGTTTTTTATTTCCCTTTTCGTCCGATGAGACTCATTGACGTTCGGGGTAACTGGGGACCAGGTTAGGGGCAACCACAAATTGCAAAATGGAGTTGCCCCCATGGCGCCTCTTACCGACGCTGCAATTCGCGTCGCGAAGATCGCAGAGAACCCTCTCTTGCATACTTGATGCTGATGGGGACCGTCCATAGCAACACAACAACCAAGTTGCCTCCTAATAACCGGCATCGCGGGATCATTGCGGGCAAGCCCCTCGCCAATCGGTGCGGCCGTACACTGGCACCGCGAATTGCGAAAAATGACAACTCGCGGAGAGAAACGTCAATCTACTCCCATCATTTGGATTTCCGACGATTCGTAACCACACCGCTGGTGCCAAGAACTTGACTTACCTGGTTGGCGCGTCTTGATGACCTCGCCACATGCACGACGGCCGTACCCACGAGGGTATCGGATCGAATTGCCCAACGCGCATGACACGATCTGTTAGATCAGCAAGCTCAGATGCAGCAGCGGTTGCTGTTTGGGCAGCGCCGCCGATTCGTCCTCGCATGGCTTTTGTAAGACTCGCGAACTCAATGTTCTGAACCTTCCGGAGCACCTAAACAATGCAAGGGAGCAATACGCACATCGTTGTAAAGTTGCGGATCGCCCTCCCAAACGAGATCGACGCCCGCCCCGATGGCGACTTATCCAGATAAGTACGCCCACGATCAGCCAGCACCGGGGCCGGCTTCAGGTACACCGCGCACGAAAGCACCTAGCTCTGTACTTGGTTCGCTCTACCCATGCGCGTCGACGGCTACGCCGATGGCCGAGCACGTTTTGGCACCGGTCAGGGCCATAACCGCGCCTAAAGCGATACCTGCAATCGCGCCAGTGGCAGCGATGAACTTCGTAGCACAGTCGAGGCTTTCCGTTCGCGGTAATGGTTACGGTGGCGGGAAGCGGTCAAGAAACCTCCTTGTTGGACAAGGCCCTATTGCATTCATTTATTGCTACAAAATCAACATTATTTGAGTAAAATTTCACAAAACTTGTAAATTTCAGCGCATTCGACTCGTGCATTGACATATATGCCTGAAATACCCACTGCTTGCGTAGCAGCTTGATTGCCCGGAAAATCTGGCTCGATCCGCGCACTAGTGGAAATTGCCGTTACCAATCCGTTTGACTTTCATAGAACCCGTCAAAAATGACCAATAGCCAGCCAAAGAGCTTCGTAACTTCTGACGAAGTCTTCGAGGTCTCTGGAGCAACGCCAAACTTTCGCACTGAGCTTGCCGCACAACTTGCCGAGCTGGTACCCGAAGCCATTGCTGATGGCAAGGTCGATGTTGAGAAACTGAAAGAACTGCTCGACGGCGATGCAGCTGAGGAAGGTGAGCGCTTTGGCCTGTTCTGGCCGGGTAAGCGACGCGCACTGCGTGCGGCGCAGGAACCGACCACCGCGACGCTGAAACCGGACTTCATGAACTCGAAGAACTGGAATACGACGCAAAACGTATTTATCGAAGGTGACAATCTCGAAGTACTGAAGATCCTGCAAAAGCACTACCACAACAAGATCAAGCTGATTTACATCGATCCGCCATACAACACGGGCAAGGATTTCGTGTATCCGGACAATTATGCAGAAGGCTTGAAAACATACCTCGAGTGGACAAATCAGGTAAATGAGGAAGGCAAGAAGCTGTCCAGTAACAGCGAGACTGAAGGACGCTATCACTCGAATTGGTTGAGCATGATGTACCCACGCCTGAAGTTGGCGCGGAACCTCCTCACCGACGATGGTGTAATTCTGATTTCAATTGACGATCACGAGCAAGATAACCTGAAAAAACTCTGCAACGAGGTATTCGGCGAAGGGAACTTCATCGCAAGTATGATTTGGGAAAAAGGGCGCAAGAACGACGCCAAACTTCTATCCGTTGGTCATGAATACATTCTCGTTTACGCGAAGTCCGCCGCTCGACTGAAAGAGTTGGGTGTTCGTTGGCGCGAGGAAAAGCCCGGTGCAAGGGAAATTTGGGAGCAGTATCTGCGCCTCCGCACTCTGCACGGCCAAAATAACCGCGCCATTGAAGCTGATTTGCAAGCATGGTACGCGGGATTGCCCAAATCTCACCCATCAAAAAAATGGAGCCGATATAAGCGTGTGGACGTTCACGGCCCATGGCGGGATCGCGATATTTCTTGGCCGGGCGGAAGCGGACCCCGCTATGATGTACTTCACGAAATAACGAAAAAACCATGCAAAGTCCCAGAGCGTGGGTGGATCTACGCCACGCCAGAAGAAATGCAGCGTCAGATTAAATTGGGGTTGGTAGAATTCCGCAAGGATCATACTGAGCCGCCATTTCGAAAAGCCCACATCCGTCCAATTCCTGGAGAAGTTGATGGAGTAAATGCTTCCGATGAGAGTAATAGTGACGACGCTGAAACTGGAAGTGAGGAAGAATTCGCGAATCAGGTACGAGGTTCTTATTTCTACAAGCAGTCTCAGGTTTCCGTGAAAGCCTTACGAACTCTCATGGGAGCAAAGGTCTTCGACAACCCTAAAGATTATGAAGAAATTGGCAGACTCATCAACTATGTAACTGTTGGCGACGTCAACGCGATTATTTTGGACTTTTTTGCCGGCTCATCCTCTACTGCGCATGCCGTCATGGCGTTGAACGGAGAGGACGACGGCAAACGGCGTTTCATCCAAGTGCAGTTGCCCGAACCCACGCCAGAATCTTCAGAGGCGCGTAAAGCTGGATTCAAGACCATCGCGGAAATCTCGCGCAAACGCATCGAACTAGCTGGCGAGAAAATCAAGAGCGATCTAGCTAACAACGCTGTGGATACAGGTTTTCGCGCATACAAACTTTCCGACACCAACTTTGCCAAATGGCGAGTGAGCAGCGACATCGCCGCGAGCGTGCTTGAACAGCATTTGCTTGACCTGCGCGACAGTGCAGCGGATGGCGCTAGTGCGGACGATCTCCTCATCGAAATCTTGCTCAAGCTCGGTTTTTCGCTCACAGCAGTAATCACACCGCTCGAAATTGCTGGGTTGAACGTGCGCCGAATCGGGGACAATCAGTTGCTCGCATACCTCGACGAGCGTACCAAGCCGACGTTGGAACAGTTGCGTGCATTGGTGGCAACTGCCCCGAAACGTCTGATCATGTTGGAGGACGCCTTTCGCGGTGACGACGAACTGAAGACTAACCTCGCCCAGCTTTGCAAGAGCAAAGGCATAGAAATGTGGACCGCGTGATGAGCAGCGTATTCCGGAGTTCCAGCTTCCAGTTCGACTCACACCAGCAATACCAACTTGACGCTATCAATGCCGTAGTCGACCTATTCGACGGCCAGCCGAAAAGCGTGGACGCTCTAATCACTACTTTGCATATAGAGGCGCGTGTTAAAGACCGAGGTGTCCAGTCTTCGCTCGATATGGACGTCATGCAGGAAGTTGGCGCGATTGGTAATGCTCTTGTGCTGGATCAGGCGACAATTCTAGCCAATCTACAGCAGGTACAAGACCGCAACGGGCTAGAAGTCCGTGATCAACTCGCCGATGAAAAGCTCGATTTCGATATTGAGATGGAAACGGGCACTGGAAAAACGTATGTGTATCTGCGAACGATATTCGAGTTGGCAGAGAAATACGGCTTCACTAAGTTTATCATCCTCGTACCATCCGTAGCCATTCGGGAAGGTGTCAATACCAGCCTCCGTCTGATGCGCGAACATTTTCGCGACTTGTATCCGGCACATCCCTTTGATGCTTCGGTTTATAGCGGAAAAAACGCTGAGGAGGTACAGGGGTTTGCCACCTCGACCAATGTGCAGATTTTGGTGATGACAATCGATTCGGTTCGCGGTGACGCCAACAGCAGGATCATCCACCAGTATCGCGACAAACTTAACGGTCTGCGTCCGATTGATTATTTGAGGGCCACGCGTCCCATAATCGTAATGGACGAACCGCAGAACATGGAATCGGAACTGTCGCGGTCTGCTGTGGGCGAGCTGGAACCAGCGTTTACATTGCGCTATTCAGCCACGCACAAAAAACAGCGCAATGTCATTTACCGGCTCGATCCGGTGGATGCTCATGATTTGGGGCTGGTGAAGCAAATCGTTGTGGCGGACGTCGCTCAGCAGGGCGCGGACGCCATGCCGTACATCAGGTTGGTTGAGGTAAAACACACGTCAAGCTGGCAAGCAAAGCTCGAATTGGCTTGCCGCAAAGCTGACGGCTCACTGGTCCGCGCAATCAAGACGGTGAAGCCGCACCGTGAGCTCGCTGATGTGAGTGGAAACTCCGCTTACGACGGCTTATGGATCAACGAAATGCGGCTGGCCGATGGGGATGAGCCGGCTTCCATCGAATTAACCAATCATGGCATGCTGTCTGAAGGGGAAGCCATCGGCGGTGCCAGTGGTGCGATTTACAAGGAGATGATCCGCGAGACCATTCGCGAACATTTGCAGAAGGAAGTCAGGCTACGCGCCAGAGGTATCAAGGTGTTGAGCCTATTTTTTGTCGATAAGGTCGCTAGCTTCCTTGGCGACGGTACGAATAACGAGTCCGCAAATGGAGAATTCGTCCAGTGGTTCGATGAAGTATTTATCGAGGAGCGCAGCAAGAATAAGCGTTATATGGAATTGTTGCCTTACGAACCACGCGAACTGCGTCGGGCATACTTTTCGCAACTGAAGAAAAAGGGTGGAAAAGTCGAATTTCAGGACTCCACCGGTGTAACGAAAGCCGATGACGATGCCTACGAGCTCATCATGCGCGACAAACAGCGCCTTCTCGATGAAATCGAGCCTGTACGCTTCATTTTTAGCCATTCCGCTTTGCGCGAGGGCTGGGACAACCCGAACGTGTTCCAAATTTGCACTCTTCGCGAAGTCGGAAAAGAAGTCGAGCGCCGACAGACTTTGGGTCGAGGCCTACGTTTGCCGGTCGCCAAGACGGACAAAGGATATGAGCGTATCGCGGACCGTGGTATTGCTACACTCACGGTAATCGCTAACGAGTCGTATCAGGTTTTTGCCGAAAAACTGCAAATAGAGTATCAAAGAGATGGTGTTTCTATCGGCAAAGTACGCCCAAACGAATTTGCCCGAATCCCTCGTCTCGATGCAAATGGTGCAGTCACTGACGATTTCTGCGGATACCAATGGTCGCTGAACGTATTCAACCATCTTGAAGCCAATGGCTTTATCGATGACGGCAAGGCCACCTCGAAATTTCTGCCAGACACTGTCGGGTTTTCTTTGCATTTATCTGACAGCTTCTTGCCCTATGAAGAAGCTATCATCGGTCTGATTAAGCGTGCGAGTATTGAAAAATACGTCAAGCCCGCGAGCAAGCGCCAAGTCCGCCATCTCAATAAGGCGTTGTATACCACGCCGGAGTTCGCGGCATTTTGGCGTGCAATTAGCCAGAAGACTTCGTATCGTGTAAGTGTTAATCGTGATGAACTTATCTCGTCCGCGATCAAGGCAATCAAGCAGGCACCGAAAATTGACGCGCTGCGCATTCAGGTAACTCGGGCCGGGGTGAAGGTGTTGCGTGGGGGGACGCAAGGCCAGGAGCTTGGTACACGTAGAGCTGAACTCCAGGGTAGCTATGATCTGCCAGATATCATCGGTGAATTGCAGCATGCCACTTCGTTGACGCGCAAGACACTGGTAGACGTTCTCGTTGGTAGTGGACGATTGGGTGAATTCATCCAGAACCCGAACGACTTCATTGCGATGATTCGAAAAGTGTTGAAAGGCGAGTTGGCGAGCATCATCATGAAGGGCATCCAATATGAAAAAATGGATGGATCGGTATACGAAATGCGCGAGCTTCAAGCTGATGGGGAAGAAGAAAAGGAGCGCTTCCTTGATCAGATGTACCTTGTCCAGAATCAACAGAAGACCGACTTCGACTACGTGGTTTTCGAGTCGAACGTTGAGCAGAAATTTGCCGAGTTGCTTGACAGCCGCGAGGACATCAAACTGTTCATGAAACTGCCAGCCAAGTTCAAGGTTCCGACGCCTGTTGGCGACTACAACCCCGACTGGGCCATCATCAAGCAGGAGGATGGCGAGGATCGAATTTACATGATTCGGGAAACCAAGAGCACGCAGGACGACACGAAGCTCCGTCCGATCGAGCTTGCCAAGATCAAGTCGGCCGAACTCCATTTCAAAGCAATTGGGATCTTCGACTACAAACGATCTACACCACAGGAATGGAACCTTTGATGCGCGGTTGGTTTAAGAAAGTGCTGACGTGATGTTAGCCTTGGTGCGATGAAGATCGTGAAATCCTGGGCGTATTGATGTACGACGATTGCAGCTTTGCACCCATCGCACAGGACTGAAGATTGGTCACCGAAAGAATACAAACGTATAGGGTAATTTGTGACGACCACTACAGACGAAAGAACAAATCGCTTCACGAAATACTTTCCACTGTTGCTGGACGCTTTGCGGTCCGTCGATCCGAATCCAATGCGTCCAGCCGAAGCGATGGCGTGGATTCGGGCAAACGCTTCGATTACGGCCGACGACCTTGTTCGCCATATTCAGGGCGGTGGCCAGTCAATCTTTGAAAACGATGTGCATTGGACCCGCTTCTATCTTGTTAAAACAGGATTGATTAGCAATGCAAAGCGTGGATTCTGGAGTTTAACGCCAGAGGGTCGCCGTACACATCTGACGCCGGAGCAGACATGGGACCTGTACATTCGTGTCCGAGACTCCAACCGTCCACGCAGTGTTGCATCCGAGGATGAAACTATTGCACCCGGCATTGCGACGGACGCGGATGATGAGAAGGCATACTGGTTCGTTGGTGCGCAGTGGGAATCGGACGATCAGCTAGAACGTTTCCTTAGAGAAGGAGTCTGGCAAAACGGATACACGGACCAGTTTCTCGACCAGGTTCGAAGCATTAAACCAGGTGATCAGATCGCTATCAAGGCCGCCTTTGTCCAGAAGCGACACTTACCATTCGATGTGGGAGGCAAGTCCGTATCTGCAATGCGGATCAAGGCTACGGGCACTGTTCTTGAAAATATGAGCGACGGTCGTACGGTCCGCGTGGCGTGGGACCCGGTGAGCGCGCCGCGTGACTGGTTCTTTTACACATACCGCAACACGATTGCCAAGGTCGATCCAGACGCCGAAGATGGGCGTCGTCTGATCGAATTCGCTTTCAAGGGTGCGTCACAGGAGTTCGCATGGTTCTTGAGCCAGCCTTATTGGAAAGAAAAGTACGGTGAACCTGCTCGCTTTGCAGCCATGGGTAATGACGTTAGTGGGGAGGGCGACCCGACTGAGGAGGACGTTGCGGAAGAGGTGCCCCCATCCTATACAGTTGATCAAATCGTTGCTGACGGATGCTTTCTGTCGGCTGGTGAGTTGGGCACAATACTGGAACGGTGGCGAGCAAAGAAGAATTTGATCCTTCAGGGGCCGCCCGGGTCTGGAAAAACCTGGCTCGCAAAACGTCTTGGCTTCGCGTTAGTAGGGTCCGATGACCGCGATGCGACGCGCTCCCGCTTACGTATCGTGCAGTTCCATCCGTCATTGGCGTATGAAGATTTTATTCGTGGTTGGCGGCCTGCTGGAAACGGTCAACTTGCATTGGTCGACGGCGTCTTCATGCAGGCCATTCAGGCTGCTTTAAGCGAACCAGACCTGCCGTTTGTACTAGTGATTGAGGAGGTCAATCGAGGCAACCCTGCGCAGATTTTCGGCGAAATGCTGACATTGTTGGAAACCTCAAAACGACATCGCTCCGAGGCGATGGAGTTGGCCTACCGTAAGGAGCCGGGCGAACGTATTCACGTGCCGGAGAATCTGTACATTATTGGCACAATGAACGTTGCTGACCGTTCCCTCGCAATTGTTGACTTGGCGCTTCGGCGTCGGTTTGCCTTCGTCGACTTGCAGCCACGATTTAACGCGCTATGGCGCATGTGGTGCGTTGACCACGGCCTCCAAGATCAGTTGATTGCTGAAATCAAACGCCGGATTGGCGATTTGAATGGCCAGATCGAAACCGCTGCTTCGCTGGGACCGCAATTTCGCATCGGTCATTCGTATCTGACGCCAGATGGCACGGTTGACGATGGAGCAGCATGGTTTCGAGGCAAGATCGAGACGGAAATCGGCCCGTTGCTCGATGAGTACTGGTACGACTCTCCAGAAACGGCTCGCGAAGCAAAACAAAAACTGCTCGCGGGGTTGGATTGAACGAGTTTGCTGAACAAGGTCTCTCCATCGCAAGTCGGAAGATTGGCCGAATTCCCGTGCGAAACCTGTGGCTCCTGATGTTGTATGCGTCGGATCTGGTACGTATCAGGAATGTATTCGACGGACTCGTCGAGGACGACCTTGAGGAAATTCCCGATCTAATCGCGAAACTACTAGTTCATGCGGTCGAGCAGCGCCTGCGACGGAACGTTTCGCGTGGATATCGACAGCGCGCGCAGAACCTTACCCGGGTCCGAGGCCGGATCGATATCCTGAAGACTGAAGCGCAACAGCTGTTATCTCGAGGCGAGGTGCATTGCCGTTTTGAGGAGCTGACAACCAATACACCGCGAAACTGTCTTGTTCGAGCAGGATTGGACGTGCTGGCGCGCCTAGTGCGTGATCACGGCTTGAGTCGGCAATGCCGCTTCCTCGCGACGACCCTTGGTCGTTCCGGCGTGGCTGCTGTTCGCCCTTCTCGTGCCGAACTAGCGCTGGATCAGATCGGACGAAATGATCGCGATGACCGCCTCATGGTTGAACTGGCAAAATTTGCATTTGACCTGGCTCTTCCGACTGAAGAGGCCGGACCTACGTCGTTAGTTTCACCTGAGCGGGGTGATGTATGGGTACGCCGCTTATTTGAAAGAGCTGTACTCGGGTTCGCGCGCATTGAGCTGGAGCCAATAGGGTGCCGCATCCGTGGAGGCACTCGTATGAACTGGCAGACATCGGCGGCGTCCGCTGGGGTTGCTGAGATCTTGCCTAGCATGATCACGGACATCATCATTGATGATCCTCGCGCTAGTCGCAGACTTGTCATTGACACTAAGTTCACATCGGTTCTTGCTGCTAGCCGCTTTCGTGACGCGAGTCTGAAGAGTCCTTACCTATATCAAATGTATACGTATTTGCGATCACAAGAAGGGGTCGATCTAATGTGGGATCAAGCATCAGGGCTGTTTTTGCACCCGGCGGTTGATGTTTGCCTCCACGAGTCATTTACGATTCAAGGACATGCCGTCGCATTCGCTACAGTGGATCTGGCGCTAGAAGCGAAGGTTGTTCGAGCTGAACTCCGCGACATTCTGTCGATTGCTGTTCGGGGAGTTGTCAATGACCGCATCAATTGAGCGCGATCACTTAAGTTCTGCGTTGATATATCGACGCAGCAAATCAACCCTGGACTTTGAATCGGGGGTTGAATTTACGGTCGTCGTTTCTTGAATGGGGAGTCCGTCGAAGCGTATCTTCCACGGGATCCCGGGCTAAAGAATACCGCCACCATCCCGCTCCCGCGAAGCATTTCCTTCGCCCAAATGCAAAAACCCCCGCCTTTCGGGCGGGGGTTTTCGGCTTAGGGAGCCTGACGATTACCTACTTTCACACGGGAATCCGCACTATCATCGGCGTAGAGTCGTTTCACGGTCCTGTTCGGGATGGG